>NZ_JBFAZP010000002.1:427945-845799 GCF_040681875.1 Longispora sp. NPDC051575
CTTGTGCCCGCCCACCGAGCCAGCGACGCCGGCCCAACGGGCGGTTCGTGCCCGCCCACCGAGCCAGCGACGCCGGCCCAACGGGCGACTTGTGCCCGGCCACCGGGCCAGCGACGCCGGTCCAACGGGCGATTTGTGTCCGCTCATAGGGCCGCCGCCGGCTCAACGCAACGGGCGGCTCGTGCCCGCTCGCAGGTCCGCCGCCGCCGGCTCGACGCAACGGGCGGCTCTGCGCGCCCGGCAGGCCGCCGACGCCGACTCAGCGGACGGTTGGTGCCGGCTCGGCGGGCGGCGTGTGCCTGCCTCAGCGGGCGGTGTGTGCCCGCTCAGCGGGCCGCGAACGCTGAGGCGTCCTCGCGGATGGCGCGCAGCTGGAGCAGTACCCGCGGCTTGAGGCGTTTCGTGAGCAGGGTGTCGGCGGAGCCCGCCGTCTCCGGGCGGCCCGGGAGCAGCTGCGGCGCGAGGTCGCGGGCCGCGAGGAGGGCGCCGGCGGCCTGGTCGACCTCGTTGAGCCGGAGGCTGACCGTGCACATGTTGAGCTGCCAGAGCAGTGCCGTGAACGGTTCCGGCGGCGGGGTGCCGGCGAGGGCGCGCGCGCCGTGGAAGTCGCGCCGGGCGACCGCGATCTTCATGTGCCACAGGTCCAGATCGGAAGGGCGGAAGATACCGGTACCGAGGAGGTCGGCCGTGCCGTCGGACCGCGCCAGGAGCCGCCGGGCCCGGTGCACCTGGTCGCTGCCGTCGGACCGGCGGGTGTGGGCGTGGGTGAGTCCCTCGACGATCGCGAGGGTGGCGTGGCCGGCCGCCGCCGCCGGACCGTCGACGGGGGCCGGGCGGGCGTGTTCGACCAGGGCCAGGGCGGTGGCGGGTTCCTCGTCCTCGATGGCGAAGATACCCCGCAGGGCGGTGACGACCGGCGACAGCGCGGCGGTGGCCACGGCCAGGTCGGCGGCCTGTTGGGCGATGTTCAGGGCGATGAACGCGGTGCTGAGGTGGCCGAGCATCCGCAGGGCCAGGGCGACGTCGTAGCACGCGTGCGTGGTGTCGTCGGGTCGGTCCTGGACGGACAGCGCGCGCAGGACCGGCGGCGCGACGGCCAGGACCTGGACGAAGTCGCAGGCCACCCGGGCGGTGCGGAGCGCGGCCAGGTCGGCGGCGAGCTGCGGGTACGGGGCGGCGGCGCGGTGGGGGGCGGTCAGGGGGAGCAGGGACCGGTACACCCGGTGGGCCAGGTCGTCGATCGCCTGGCGGGTGGGCGGGCCGCCGAGGAGGAGGGCGGAGACCTCGCACCCCAGGGCGTCGGCGAGCATCGTCACGATGGTGAGGCTGACGCCGTGCCCGGTGCCGGACTCGATCCGCGACACGGTGGCGTTGCTGATCTGGGCCCGGGCCGCCAGTTTCCGTTGGCTCCAACCGCGTTGCCGGCGCAGGGCGTACAGCCGGTCGGCGAGGGTGGGGGGAATCGGTGACATCGTCTGGAGGTGGCCTTCGCGACGTGGGACACCAGTCTCCCACGCGGGTCCCCCGCGCCGCCCGAGGACACAGTCGGGTGTCGGACTCTCCGGAAAGGCCGCCCGAAGGCACGGTCGGGCTCCGGCGGGTGACTTCCCCGGGACACTCGCGGCTCCGCCGAGGACAGCTTGAGCCGCTGGGCCGGTGACTTCCTCGACGATGCCGCAGGGCACCGGGTCCGCGCGATGGCACGATCAGGTGCGTACTCCCGCTCGCCACCGGGCACCGGGTCCGCGCGGTGACACGGTCAGGTGCCGTGCTCCCGCTCGCCGCCGGGCACCGGGCCTGCGGCTGGCACGATCAGGTGCGTACTCCCGCTCGCTGCCGGGCACCGGGCCCGTGGCTGGCGGAGAGCCCCGGCGAAGGACAGCGGCCCCCAGCGGGAGGTTCCGGCATCCCGCTGAGGGCCACTCCGGGAGTTCAGCTCACGGCCTGCTTCAGGAGCGCGGCGATCCGCTTCCCGGCGGCGGGGGTCAGCTCGGTCAGCGCGAACGAGTTCGGCCACAGGGTGCCGTGGTCGAGGTTGGCCTCGTCGCTGAAGGCGAACGTCGCGTACCGGGTCTTGAACTTGCCCGCGGCCACGAAGTGGCACACGATCTTGCCGTCGCGGGCGTAGGCGGGCATGCCGTACCACAGCTTCGCCGTGAGGACCGGGGCGTGGGCCTTGATCAGGGCGTGCAGGCCCTCGGCGATCGCGCGGTCGGCGTCCGACATCTCGGCGATCTTCGCGAGCACCTCGACCTCCGGGTCGACCTTGACGCGCTTGGCGCCCGCCTTCAGTTCCTTGGCGCGCTCCTTCATGGCGGCGCGCTCCTCCTCGGTGAAGCCGTCGTACTTCTCGCCGGTCGCGTCGGGGGTCTTCTTGGTGGTCGCCATGACTACGTTCCTCTCAGAGGTGCGGACGGACTGCCCGGCGGGCGTACCCACCGATTGTGGCATTGTTGATCTTGCGGTTGGTCTGGTTCAGGAACAGCCGGCCTGCCGGCGGGTCGGCGCGTCGAGCCGGTCGCAGGCGTTGGCGAGCGCGACGGTGAGCAGCAACGCGGCCAGTTCCCGCTGGTCGAAGTGCTGGGCGGCCAGGTCCCACACGGGGTCCGGCACCGGGTCCGCGCGGTCGGCGAGCCGGGTCACGGCCTCGGTCAGGGCCAGCGCGGCCCGCTCGGGTCCACTGAACCAGGGCGTGTCCCGCCACGCGGCGACGGCGTGCACCTGCCCGGCGGTCGCGCCGTGCCGGACCGCCTCGCCGACGCCCCCGGCCACCCCCGGCCCGCAGCCGTTGATCTGGCTGACCCGCAGACGGCACAGCGCCAACAGCCCGCCGTCCATCCCGGTACCGGCGATGACCTTGTTGACGCCCAGCAGGGCCTCCCTCGCCCCGGGGACCAGAATCGCGGGGTCCGGCATCCGCTCCGTCGACATCGTGTCCTCCTCCGTGCGTCGCTGACAGGAGTCATCCCACCATCGACGCCGCCGTCCCCGCGCCGCCCGTGGGACACCGTGGGACACCCGCGACCCCCTCCACCAGGGCAGACTCCGCGCTGAACCGAAATCGCCGGGCGGGACGGGTACGGTGTTGCACGTGTCCAGCCCCCACGACCACCTGGTCGGCCAGCTCTCCCGGATCAAGGAGCTGAGCGGTCTCAGTCTGCGCGCCCTCGCCCTCCAGGCGGGCCTGAGCAGCTCGTCGCTGTCGCGGTACCTGGCCGGTCGGCTCGTGCCGCCGTGGGAGGCCGTCGTGGCGCTGTGCCGGGTCGTGGGCCGCGACCCCCGGCCACTGCGCGCCGGGTGGGCCGAGGCGACCAGGGCCGGTGCGGCCCCCGCCCCGCGCCGCAACGACCTGCCGGCCGACCTGTTCGACTTCACCGGCCGGGAGACCGAGGCCGCGCTGGTCGAGGAGCTGCTGCGCACGGCCGGCGCGGTCGCGGTCGACGGGATGGGCGGCGTCGGCAAGACCAGCCTCGCGGTGCACGTGGCCCACCGGCTCGCCCCGGCCTACCCGGACGGCGGGCTCTACATCGACCTGAACGGCTTCACCCCCGGCCAGGAGCCCCTGGAGCCGCAGGCCGCGCTGGGCCGGCTGCTGGCCGCGCTGGACATCACGCACCCGCCGGCCGGCGCCGCCGAACGCGCGGCGCTCTGGCGGTCCGAGCTGTCCCGCCGCCGGGCCCTCGTCGTGCTCGACAACGCCGCCGACGCCGGACACGTGCGCCCGCTCCTGCCCGGCGCGGGGCGGTCCGCGGTCCTCGTCACCAGCCGGCACCGGCTCGTCAGCCTCGACGGCGTGCCCCCGGTGTCCCTGGAGCCGCTCGCCGACGCGGACGCCGCGCACCTGTTCGGCCGGGCCGCCGGGCTCACCCTCACCGGGCAGGACGCGGTCGGCCAGGTACTGCGGCAGTGCGGCGGGCTCCCCCTCGCGCTGCGGATGGCCGGCGCCCGGCTCCGGCACCGCCCCGGCTGGACGGTGGCGGTGCTGGCCGAGCGGCTGCGGGACAACGCCGGCCGGTTCGACGCCGTGTTCGGCATGTCCTACCAGCAGCTCGACACCGAACAGCGCCGGATGTTCCGGCTCCTGGGCGTGCTGCCCGGCACCGACTTCGACGCGGCGGCGGCGGGCGCGCTCGCCGACACCGCGCCCGACCAGGTGCTGGAGGAACTCGTCGACGCGCACCTGGTGCAGGAGCTGTCCCCCGGCCGGTACCGGACGCACGACCTGATCCGGCGGTACGCGGCCGACCTCGCCGCCGAGCGGGGACCGGAGTCCGACGCGGCCCTGCGCCGGGTCCTGGACCACTACCTGGCCCGAGCCGTCGCCCACGACGCGACCCTGCCCGCCCCGCACCGCCCCCGGCCCACGCCGGGCGATCCGGCGGAGGCGATGGCCTGGTTCGACCTGGAGTACGTGAACCTGGTCGCCTGCTTCGACGCCGCCGTGCGCCTCGGCGCGGACGAGGTGGTGGCCGCCCTGCCGCAGGCCATGCGGGTCTGGTTCTTCCGGCACCGGGGCACCGACGACCAGGCCCGCCTCCTGGAGGGCGCGGCGGCCGCGGCGGAGCGGCTCGGCCGCGACCGGGAACGGGCGGCGCTGCTCGCGGACCTCGGCTTCGCCCGCGCCGCCGCCGGCCGCCTCACCGAGGCCCTCGCCGCCTACGGACGGGCCGCGCGGTCCGGCCCGGACGACGACGAGCTCGCGGCGGGTCTCGCGCTACGGACCGGCTTCGCGCTCCGGGACCTCGGCGACCTGGAGGCGGCCCGGGAACGGTTCCGGTGGGCGGGCGCGCTGTTCGAACGGCTCGGCCGGCCCGCCGGGCGGGCCCAGGCGCTGGCGTTCGAGGGCTGGGTGACCCTGGGCCTCGGGCGGCCCGGCGAGGCCGTCGACCTCGCCCGCGCGTCGCTGGCCCTCGCCGACGGGCCCGCCCGGATCCCCGGGCTCGTCACCCTCGGCCTCGCCCTGGCCCCGGACGAACCGGCGGAGGCCCTGCGCCTGCTCCGGGACGCCGTGGAGCTGGCCGAGCGGAACAACCTCGCGCACAACCAGGCGTGGTGCCGCAACTACCTCGGCGTCGCGCTGCGGATCACGGGCGCGTACGAGGAGGCGCTCGACCAGCACCGGCGCGCCTTCGAGCTGCTGGAGCCGCTGGCCGAGGTGCAGCTGGAGCTGAACGTCCTGCACAGCTACGCCGAGACGTGCCGGGTGGCCGGCCGCCGCGACGAGGCGTTGCGGCTGCTGGACCGGACGATCGAGCTGGCCCGGGAGCTGGGGCGGCCGTACGACGAGAAAATGGCGCGGGAAGCCGTCGACCTCATCCGGTAGCGGCCCGCCACTGTCGAAGCCGCCCAGCCACGCCCCGGCTAGGCCGCCGCCCGGGCCAGTACCCACAGCCGGTGGTCCCAGCCCAGGTCCCGGCTGGACAGCACCGTCAGCCCGGCCCGCCCGGCCAACGCCTCCACCTGCCCCGGCGCGCGCAGCCCGGAGCCGAACGCGCACCGCAGCCGCAGGTCGTGCAGCAGCACGTCCACGTCGTCGACGGCCTCGGGGCGGCACTCCTCGACGAGGAGCACCCGGCCGGCGGCGTCGAGCAGGCCGGCCGTCTCGGCGAGCACCAGGACGGCGTCGGCGTCGGTCAGCCAGTCCAGGGCGCGGACGAACAGGTACAGCCCCGCGCCGGCCGGCGGGGTCAGCCCGCTCCGCGGGGTCAGTTCGATCCGGTCGGCCGAACCCGGGTCCAGGGCGTGGATCCGGACCGCGTCCAGGGCGGAGGGCAGGCCGGCGATCGTCGCGCGCAGGCCCGGGTGGGCGCCGACGAGCGCGTTGACGACGGCGCCGGCCCCGTTGCCGACGCCGGTGAGATCGGGCACGGTCGACCAGTCGTACCCGGTGACCACGGCCGGGGCGACCCACAGGGCGGTCTCCTCGACCGCCGAGCGGGCCGAGACGGCCAGGGCCGGGGTGGTCCCGATCGCGGTGGCCAGCGGGACCCCGGCGGAGGTGCGGTAGCCGGCGCGGCCGGTGCGCACGGTGTCCACCAGGCCGGCGAGGGACAGGTCGAGGGCGGCCCGGGCGCCGTCGAGGTGGTACTCCTCATGGGAGTGGTCGTCCTCGGCCAGCTCCTCGCCGAGCGGGGTCAGCCGGTGCCGACCGGAACCGTCCACGGCGAACACGTCGATCGCGACCAGGTACGCGAGCAGGGCTTCCAGGCCGGCGGGATCGGAGCCGGTCCTGTCGGCCAGCGCGGCCACGTCGGCGACCCCGGCGTGCACGAGGTCGACCAGGCCGAGGGTCACGGCGGCCCGGATCGCGAACCCGGGGGCCAGGTCGGTGAGGGCGTGCAGCCGCTCGTGGGTGGCGTCGTCCCGGGCCGCCTCCGTGCGCCGCCAGTACCCGGTGATGTCGGTGTGGTCGCGGGGCACCTCGCGGTCGACCTTCAGGTGCCGGCGGACGCCCTTGAGGGTGCCGGCCTCCCCGGCGGCCCAGACGAACACGGCACCCGGCAGCCAGTCCATGCCGCGGACGGCGCGTTCGAGCAGGTCGGTGGTGCCGGCGGGCGCGCCGTCCCGGTACAGCCAGGTGATCTCGGCGGCGGCCCGGGTCGGCAGGTCCTGGCGGTGCGAGGCGTCCGCGACCTCGACGAACACCCGGGCCACGGTGTCGGCGGGCATCTCCTCCAGCCAGCGGGCGATCGCCGGGAGGGCGGTCTCGTCGCCGAGGGCCAGGATCCAGTCCACGCCCGCCGGGTGGCTGTGCGACATCTTCGGGCCGGCGATCCACGCGGTCTGGCCGGGGGCGGCCCGCTCGGCCCAGGTGGCGGCGTGGCCCCAGCCGTGCCGGACGAACTCGAAGTCGATCTCTCCGGCCTCCGGGTCGTACCGGCGCGGGGTGTAGTCCTTGCCGATCGGCCGGGCGTCGGCGGGCCAGTCGAGGTGGCTGACGTTCTGGGTGGGCAGCACGGGGTGGTCCTCGCCGGGGGCGGTGAAGAAGAACTTCACGTGGTCGTCGAAGCCCTCGGTGCGCAGGGCGGGCAGGTCGAGGCCGTCGCGGTGGAAGGCCCGGAGCTGGGCGCCGCCGAGGGTGATCCGCCGCAGCCCGGGGTGCACGTCGGTGACCCGCAGGACGGTCAGTTCGCGCAGGACGATGGGGAACGTGACGAGGGTACGGGGACTGCGGCCAGGCATCCGGTGCTCCTTGGGCGGGGTGGCGCGGGGCGCCCCGACCGGCAGCGTACCCCGACCCGACGACGCCGACTTAGGGTAGCCTTGCCTATTCGATGGCGCGCGCGGGGGTCAGGCGCGCCAGGTACCCGTCGAGGAGTCGGATCTGGCGCTCCGGCGGGTAGGCGTCCGCGCCGCCGAGCAGCACCTGGACGATGAGCCCGAGGCTGAACGACTGGATGTCCGCCGCGAGCTCGTCCGGGTCGGCCGGCGCCAGCTCCCCGCGAGCCTGCGCCGCCCGGACCAGCAGACCGAGGCGCTCGCGGGACCGGGCGTAGCGGGCCGCGTGCCCGGCCGCGAGCTCCGGGTCGGCCAGCGCGGCGTCCCAGGAGCTGACCCAGATCCGGTTGTCGGCGGCGGCCTCGGGCGTCAGCGGGAGGATGTCCACCAGCGCGGCGCGCAGCGCGGAAAACCCTTCGAGCCCTTCCTGAGGGGTACGCCGCGGCCGGGTCGCCCGGCGCTCCTCCAGCAGCGCCAACGCGTGGCCGAGCAGGTCCTTCTTGCTGGGGAAGTAGTGCGTGAGCAGGCCGGTCGTGGCGCCCATCTCGGCGGCGACCGCGCGCATCGTCAGCCCGCCGAACCCGTGCGCGGCCAGCACCCGCCACACGGCCGCCGACACGTCGCGGCGCCGGGCGTCGTGATCTCCCTTGTGGCGTGGCATGCGGCCAGGATACATTCGCGAAACACCTGTTATGTAAATGGAGGGCCGATGGTCGTCATCCCACCGCGCGAGAACGCCGACGAGTGGCCCGGGGCCGCGCCGGACCCCGGGGTCAAGGCCGAGCTCGACCGGCTGACCCACACCTTCCTCGGCGCGTTCACCAACACCGGCGGCACCCTCCCGAACGTCGACGTCATCCGCGACGTGTTCATCCCGGAGGGCCGGATCATCAGCAACGTCGGACCCGAGCCGGTGCTCTACGACCTCGACGGCTTCATCGCGCCCCGGCGGAAGATCCTCACCGACGGGACGCTGACGGAGTTCTCCGAATGGGAGGTCGCCGAGCGGACCGAGATCTTCGGGGGCGTCGCGCACCGGTTCAGCGAGTACCACAAGAAGGGGTTTCTGCACGGCGCGTGGTTCGAGGGCGCCGGCCACAAGAGCACCCAGTTCGTGCGGACGCCGGCCGGGTGGCGGATGTGCTCGATGGCGTGGGACGACGTGTAGGGCCGGCTGTCCGGCGGGGGGCGCGGAGCTGTGACGTCGCAGTCGGCGTCCCCGTACCTCAAAAGTTCCCTAAATATTCGGCGGATTCCTTCCGGTCGGCCCTCCGGGCACATAGCTTCGCGGGGCAGACAACCCGAGTGAGGTAACGATGCCGACCGACGCGTCCTTCGGGGACCGTTCCGCGATCGACGCCCTGCACGCCCGGCACTACCACGGGGTGGTGGGCTTCCTGCACCGACTGACCGGCGACCGCCGCCTCGCCGAGGAAGCGACCCGGGAGTCCTTCCGCGACGCGTGGCACCAGACCACCGACCGGCCGCTGACCTACCCGCTGCTGCCCTGGTTCCTGGGCACCGCCCGCCGCCGGGCCACCGCCCGCTCCGAGAACCTCAGCCCCCGGCGGAGCACGGTCCTCGAACTCTCGGTGTACTGGAACCTCACCACCCCGGAGATCAGCCGGGTACTCGACATCAGCCGGGTCAGCGCGGCGCTCCTCGTGCTCCGGACCGGCCGGGTGTTCACCGGTTCCCCCGAACTGCTCGCCGCGCGGTTCGCCGAGGCCGACCGCCACGACCACGCGTCCGTCGACCTGGGACCGCTCCCCGCCGGCGGCAGGGCCACCCGGACCCTGCTGGTCGGCGGGTTGGCGGCGGCCGCCGTCCTCGTGGTCCTCGGCGGCACGGCGGCGTACAAGCTGCGGCCCACCGACGCGCTGTCCGGGCCGCCGCCGTCGCTGTCCGTCCCGGAACCCGCGGCGGAGACCAGCACGAACCCGGTGCCCACGCCGTCGCTGTCGCCCACGCCGTCCCCCTCGCCGACGCCGACCGTGGCGCCCAGCCCCACGCCGGCCAAGCCGTCGCCCACGAAGGCGAAGCCCACGTCGGCGAAGCCGGTTCCGGTGCCGCCGAGGCCGTCCGGCATCAGCGACGTGGAGGCCGAGGTCCTCGCGCTCGTCAACCAGCGCCGCGCCGAAGCGGGCTGTTCGGCGGTCCGCTACGAGGTGAAGCTCGCCCAGGCCTCCTACGACCACAGCGCCGACATGGTCGCCCGCGACTACTTCTCGCACACCACCCCCGAGGGGGTCAGCCCGTGGGACCGCGCCAAGCGGGCCGGGTACCTGACGCCGTCGGCCGAGAACATCGCGTCCGGCAGCACCACGGCCCAGAGCACCATGGACATGTGGATGAACTCGGCCGGGCACCGGGCCAACATCCTCAACTGCGCGTCGAAGGCGATGGGCGTGGGCAAGGCGTCCGGCGCCGGCCGGATCTACTGGACGCAGATGTTCGGCACTCAGTAGTCGTCGCGGGCCCGGGCGTTGTGCCGCGCGACCAGGCCCGGGAGTTCGGCCAGCGAGTCCACGCGGAACAGGCACCGCCCGGCCACGTCCGGCAGGTCGAGGATGTGCCCCCACGGGCCGCGCCGGATCAGGCACGCCGCCAGACCGGCCGCCATCGCCGGGCGCGCGTCGTTGTCGGGCCGGTCGCCGACGTACAGGATCGAGGACGCGTCGCCGCCGCCCTCGCGGACCACCCGCTCGAAGAAGGCCGGTTCCGGCTTGGCCACGCCCCAGCCGTCCGACGTGCCGATCACGTCCACGGGGAGGTCGAGGCCGCGGAGGATCGTCTCCGCGTGGGCGGGCTGGTTGCCGGCCAGGCCCACGAGCAGGCCCTGGTCCCTCAGGGCGGACAGGCACCCCCGCGCGTCGGGGTAGAGATCGGCCTCGCCGAACGACTCCGACCTGCCGGCGGCCGCCCGGCGCTCGCGCTCGACCGCGAGATCCACCCCGGGCCGGAAGGTCCGGAACGTCTCCCGCCAGTCCTGCCCCCGGGCGATCACCGCTCCGAGGACCGCCGACATCGTGTGCCGGGGTACGCCGAACCAGTCCGCCCAGCCCTCGAACTCGTAGGACTCGTCGACGATCGTCCCGCCGACGTCGAAGAAGACCGCGTCGATCACTGGCGTACCTCCGGCCCTAGAGGCCCATCGGGATCGGCTGCCGGGGTGCGCCACCCGCGAGCAGGGCGGCCAGCCCGGCCGACAGGGCGCGCGGGGCGAACACCGCGGGCCCCTCGTACCCGTCGAGTTCTTCGGGGGTCCACCACCGGAAGCCGGTGACGTTCTCGGCGGCGAGTTCCGCGTCCGTCATCGAACCCCGGGGCTCGAACGGGCCGGTCCGGACCAGGAAGAAGTCGTTGATCACCCCGTCGTAGCCCTTCGCGTGGCCCTCGGCCACGACGACCTGGTGCCAGACGTGCGGCGGGTCGTCCCCGGTGATCCGCAGGCCGATCTCCTCGTCGAGCTCGCGGCGCAGCGCCTCCAGGGGCGACTCGTCGGGTTCGACGCCGCCGCCCGGGGTGGCCCACACCTCGAGGGGACCCTCCGGCTTGTCGAACGTGAACCGGCACAGCAGGACCCGGCCGGAGTCGTCGACGACGAGCGCGCGGGCGGCGGGTCGGAGGCGGGGTTCCATGCCGGCCAACCTACCCGGGGTCGGGGTCCGGCCGCAGTCCCGCCGCCTCCGCTCCGGGCCGCTCCCCTCCGCGAGGACCGGCGGCACCTCGCCCGCCGTGAACCGGCACGGCCGCGTCGTTTCCGCTGTGCGCGCCGCCGGGTCAGTCCAGGGCGCCGAGGTCGAGGACGTGCCAGGTCAGCCGGTCGTTGTCGCCGGTGGACCACCACAGGGCCGCGCCGTGGCCGAGTACGGTGCCCACCGGTCCGGCCACCCGGACCAGGCGGCGGCGGGTGGTGTCGTAGACGTACACGTCGGTCGTCCCCAGCAGGATCTCGAAACGGTCGAGGAGCGCGACGTCCCGCAGGGCCGGGCGCAGGTCCCCGGCGGCGAGCCGGCGCCGGTCCCCGCCGTCGGGGCGCATGAGTTCGTGCCGGGCGACGCCGTCCTGGCGGAGCACCCGGACCCGGCACCAGACCGGGCCGCAGTCGAGGATCTCGGTGGCCTCGCCCCGCACCGGGGTGCTCCGCAGGGTGGTGACGTCGACCAGGTCCGTGGAACCCGGTTGTTCGACGGCGGCGCTGACGGCCCAGGGCCAGGCGGCGAGCGAGTACCGGCCGGGGAGGGTCGTGCGGTGCACCGCTCCCCCGGCCAGCGCCACGGAACGGATCTCGGTGGCCGGGCCCGGGACGCTGGCGGCCCAGCTCACGGTGGCGTCGTGGACGACCAGGTCGCCCTGGGCGCCGAACACGACCATGCGCCCGGTGTCGGCGGTCACCGGGGCCGGTCCGGTGCCGTCGGGTCCGGCGCGCCAGATCTCGCCGGTACCCGTCGTCTCGGTTTCGAAGGTCTCCGCCCAGACCAGGCCGGCCGCCGTGGCGGTCACGCCGACGAAGCGCGGGGACCGGTCGGCGGGCAGCGCCCGGACCACGCGCGGCGGGCCCCCCTCGGGCAGGAACATCAGGCGCACCTGGGTGCCGTCGGCCGAGGGGGACACGCCCACGGAAGTGCCGGAACCGACGACCATCGGGGTGTACGGCGCCCCGCCGTCCAGGTTCCCCCGCAGCTCGACGGGCCTCGCGTGCGGCCACACGTCGCCGAGGCCGGCCGGCTCTCCCCCGCGCGGCGCGGGTCCCGGGCGCACCGGGGACGGCAGCGCGACCACGACCGCGCCGAGGACGAGCGCGACGGTCAGCGCGGCCTTCCGGAGCCGGGCCGGGGTGACGGTGCGGGGCGGCACGGCGGCGGGGACCTCGACCGGGCCGGCTTCGTGGATGCCGGGAGGCACGGCGGCAGGTTCCTCGGCTGGGACGGCTTCGTGGGCGCTGGATGGCACAGCGGTGGGGATCTCGGCTGGATCCGCTCCTGGAGCGCCGGACGGCACGGAGCCGGGGACCTCGGCCGGATCCGCTTCGTGGGTGCGGGGTGTCATGGCAGTGGGGCCGGGGACGTCGCGTCGGCGCGCAGGAGGCGCGGGGTGCCGGTGCCGTCGGCGGGCACCGCGAACAGGGTCGGCCGGCCGGCCTCGGGACGGCTGTAGGCGATGGTGGCCGGGTCGAGCCAGGTGGGCTGGTCGTCGACGTGCGCGGGCTCCGCGAGCGGCACGTCGGCCCCGGTGGCCAGGGTGAGCACGTGCAGCCGCCACCGGTCGCCGGTCCGGAACTTGTAGGCGATCCGGGTGCCGTCCGGGGACAGCGACGGGCACTCGACGTTGCCGCGTTCGGCCGTCATCCGGCGGGTGCCGATGTCGCCGCGCATCAGCCAGGTCCGGCCGGCCGAGGACATCGTGGCGTAGAAGGTGCGGTCGTCGCGGGCGAAGGTGACACCCCAGAAGTTCATGTCGGGCGCGGAGTACGGGCGGCCGTCGACGGTGACCGCGTAGTCCTCCAGGGAGCCGTGGTGGGTGCCGGTCTCCAGGTCGTAGAGGCCGGCGGTGGTGGAGAACCGCCCCTCGTTCAGGTACGAGTCGCCGTCGCGGAACACGGTCCACGCGACGAACCGGCCCGACGGGGAGACCCGGGCCCGGCTCGGGGTGCCCCACGCGGAAAGGGTGCGGCGCTCGGCCAGGTGGGCGTCGTACACGACGATGCGGGTCGAGCCCGGGGCGGCGTCCGTCCGCAGGCAGACGAGGATGCCGGCGGCGGCGTACGCGCGCTCGCACGCCGGGCCCGAGCCCAGGACGCGGCCCGGTTCGGCGAGTGCCGCCTGCGTGACCCTGCCCGGGGATCCGGCCACGTACAGCATCGTGCCCGGCCGGGTCAGGTCCACCGGGGGGCCGCCGGACGTGTCGTGGCCGGGGCGGAGGGCGACGTACGCGCCGCCGGCCAGCAGGGTCGTGACGATCAGGGCGATCCCGAGGAGGGGGCGGCGGCGGTCGGGGCGGGTGGCTCGGGCGGGCGGGGCGAGGGTTGCGGTCACCGGGGTGCCTCCGGGCGGTCGGTGGAACGAGGGTGGCGGTCGCCGGTGACCTCAGGAGAGGAGCAGGGATCCGGGCCCCGCCGCGCGGTGCGGCACGTGGCGGTCGCCGTGCTGCATGTGGCGGTCATAGCGCGGTCCCGGGGCGGCCGATGTCCTGGTGGCCGGTGTGGGCGCCTCCCTGGCGGGTAGTGCCCTGGCGGCCGATGCGGGCGCTGGCGACGAGGGCGACGCCGAGGGCCGCGGCGAACACGAGGAACGCGGGGCGCAGGGTGAGACTCTGGGCGAGGAGTCCGAACGCGACCGCGCCGCCGGCCCGGGTGAGCGCCTGGGCGGTCTGGACCACGGCCAGGCCCGTGGCGCGGACCGGCTCGGGGATCAGGGGCGCCGCGCAGGCCATCAGGACCCCGTCGGTGGCGGCGTAGAAGAGACCGTGGCAGGCGAGTACGGCGGCGGCGACCGGCCAGCCGGGCACGCCCGCGACGAGCAGGTACCCGGCGAGCAGCAGCACGTGGCCGGCCAGGAACACCCGCCACCGGCCGAGCCGGTCCGCGATCCGCCCGACCGGGGCGGCGGCGAGCATGAACGTCAGCGCGGTACCCAGCGGGAGCAGCGGGAGGACGGCCGGGTCGAGTCCGGCGCGCTGCTGGAGGGCCAGGTAGAGGAACATGTCGCCGACCGTGCACAGTCCCAGCAGCCCGGCGGCGACCGCGATCCGGCGCGGGCCCGAGCGGCCGAGGACGGCGAGCCCGGCCCGCAGACCGGGCCCGCCACGCGTGACCGGGGTGGCGCCGTCGGGACGCCGGCCGGTGGCGGGCATGGGGACGAGGAACAACAGGAGCAGGACGCCGACGAGGCCGAGGCAGAAGCTGACGGCGAACACGGAGTCGTACCCGGTGGCCAGGCCCGCCACCAGGCCGAACGCGAGCACCGGCCCGAGGAGCGCCCCGGCGGTGTCCAGTGCCCGGTGCACGCCGAACGCCCGGCCCAGGGCGGCGGGCGGGGTGGCGAGGGTGATCAGGGCGTCGCGGGGCGCGGTGCGGATGCCCTTGCCGGCCCGGTCGGCGGCCAGTACCAGGGAGATGCCGGCCAGGGATCCGCCGACGAGGGGGAAGCCGAGTTTGGTGAGCGCGGACAGCGCGTAGCCGAAGGCCGCGACCAGGCGGGGCCGCCGGAGCCGGTCGGCGAGGTGGCCGCCGACGAGGCGGAGCGCGGCGGTCGCCCCGGTGTAGAGGCCGTCGATCGCGCCGAGCTGGGCGTAGCCGACGCCGACCCGGTAGACGAGGTACAGGGGCAGGATCGCGGTGACCATCTCGGCGGACATGTCGGTGACCATGCTGACCAGGCCGAGTCCGACGACGGTGCCGGAGACCCGGGTCGCGGCGCGCGCACCGGGCCCGCTCCCGGCGGCGGGACGGCCGTCAGCGGCGGGGCGGCCGTCAGCGGCGGGGCGGCCGTCAGCGGCGGGGCGGCCGTCGGTGCCGGGACGGCCGTCGGTGGCGGTCAAGCCCTCGACGGCCAGGTCACCGGTCGCGAGTGGACCGCCGCCGTGGGCGGGCGACGCGCCAGCGGGCGAGGCGCTGGCAGGCTGGCCGCCGGAAGCACGTGGACCGTCGGCGCCGACCCGTGAGGCATCGGCGCCCGGAGCGGGTTCGGTGGGTGGAACGGGAGTGGCGCGCGCGCTGGACAGGTACACCCGGAAGCTCCTTTCGTCGGGGTGGCCCCGGGTCCGTGGGCACGCCACGGACCCGGGGCCGCTGTCAGCCGGCCGTGACCGCGAGGTCGTCGACCGCCGCCTCCCAGAGGCTGGTGGTGCCGCCGTCGGCGGTCTCGATCTGGATCTGGACCGTCCGGCCGGCGTAGGCCGACAGGTTCACCGTCTGGGCGCGCCAGGCGCCGTTGACCTCGGTGCTGGCGGTGCCGAGTTTCTCGAACACCGTGGTCGCCGTGCCGCCGTCGATCACCGTGATCCGCAGGTAGTCGTCGGCGGTGGCGTTGCCGCCGTGCGCGAGGTTGTACTGGAACGTCAGGTTCGCCGCGCCCGGCACCAGGATCTGCGGTGACCGGACCGAGGTGACCCCGCCGTCCACGTCGTTCGCGCCGTCGGTGGCCCCGGCGAGCCTGCCGGTGACCAGGCAGTTCGACCCGCTGGTGGTGTCGCCCAGCTGCTTGACCTGGTTGACGTTCGTGGCGATGGTCTGCTCCGGGTCGCCGCGTTCCCACTTGCCGGAGGTGGCGGTGTCGGTGCCGGCCGCGTTCACGGTCCAGCCCTTGTCGGTCTCGAAGTCGTCGGCGAACCCGGCGCTGGTGGCCCCGGTGACGGTGACCCGGACGGTGGCCGTGCGCGACAGGGTGCCGCCGGCCGCCGTCACGGTCAGGTCGTAGGTGCCGGCGGCGGCCGTGGCCGTGGTGGCGATCGCCAGCTGTGCGGTGGCGGTGCCGTTGGCGGCGGGCGTGACCGGGTTGTTCTGCAACAGGGTCGACACGCCCGCCGGGGCGCCGGACACGGTCAGGGCCGTGGACTCCGAGTACCCGTTGAGGCTGGTCACGCTCACCGTGCTGACGTTCTTCTGGCCCTGCGGGATGCTCAGGGTCGTCGGGGCCGCCGTGACCGTGAAGTCCGCCGCCCCGGTGCCGGTGGTGGTGACCCGCACGTCGTCGACCGCGGCCTCGACGAGGCTGCCGCCGGAGGCGTCCGCGGTCTCCACGAGCAGGTGCACGGTGCGGCCGGCGTAGGAGGACAGGTTGACGGTGGCCTGCTGCCAGACCCCGGCGACCTTGGCGCCCGCGCCCAGCTTCTCCAGCACGGTGCTGCCGGTGGTGCCGTCGACGACCTTCACCCGCAGGTAGTCGGCGGAGGTGGTGTTGTCCCCGAACGAGTAGGTGTAGGAGAAGGACAGGGCGGAACTACCCGTCGCCGGTACGGTGATCTGCGGCGACCGGATCGAGGTGACCCCGCCGTCCACGTCGTTCGCGCCGTCGCCGCTTCCGGCGAGCCGGCCGGTGACCAGGCAGTTCGATCCGCTGGTGGTGTCGCCGCGCTGTTCGACGATGCCGGAGGTCGGGTCGGTGGTCTGTTCCGGGTCGCCGCGCTCGTACCGGCCGGACGTGGCGGTGTCGGTGCCGGCCGCGTTCACGGTCCAGCCCTTGTCGGACTCGAAGTCGTCGGCGAACACCGTGCCGCCGCCGCCCCCGGCCGGGGTGACCGTGAGTTGCAGGGTCGCGGTGTGGGTGAGCGCCCCGGAGGTGCCGGTGACCGTGACGGTGCTGGTCCCGGTGGCCGCCGACGCCGAGGCGGTCAGCGACAGGGTGGCCGTGGCGGTGCCGTTCGCGGCCGGGGTGACCGGGTTCGGCGAGAAGGACGCCTGCACGCCGGCCGGCAGCCCGGACGCCGTGAGGGTGGTCGCGCCGGCGAACCCGTTGAGGCTGGCCACCGAGACTGTCGCGGACCCGCTGGCGGCCTGGGGCACCGACAGCGAGGTCGGGTTGACCGTGACGCCGAAGTCCGCGGTCGTGGTCGCCTTGTGGCAGGTGCCGGAGACGGTGTCGGTGAAGGTCCGCCCCGCCACCGGCACGAAGTCGGCCTTGTACCCGGTCGCCGACAGGGTCAGCTTGCCCACGCCGAAGGTGTTGGCGTCGCCCTTCTCCCGGACGGCGGCCGTGTTGGAGTCCAGCGAGTAGGTGCCGGTGCCGCCGGTGCCGATCAGCAGCTGGCGGATGCCGTTGACGTCGTCGCGGGTGCCGTCCGGCTTCGACGGCGCGAACCGCTGGTAGTTGTGGTCGTGCCCGACGACGACGAGGTCGGCGCGCGCGTTGTACAACGCCGTGTACAGCGGGTTCACGGCCGTCTGGTCGCCGTGGCTGCTGCCGCTGAACCGGGGGTGGTGCCAGTAGGCGGCGGTGCACGGCTTGGTGTTGGCGGCCAGGTCGTTCTTCAGCCAGGTCGTCTGCGCGGAGCTGGTACCCATGTCGATGTTGGAGTTGAGCGACACGAAGTGCCAGTCGCCCACGTCGAAGCTGTAGTAGCTCAAGCCTGCGGGCTTGGCCCGGGTGCCGAAGTAGCCGAAGTAGCCGCTGGCCCCCGAGGTCTTGTACTCGTGGTTGCCCGGCGACGGGTAGGTGATCGACTTGAACTTGCCGTAGTACGGGTCGTACTTGTTGTTGAAGTCCGAGGTGCTGCCGCTGTCGTAGGCGATGTCCCCGGCCAGGATCAGCGCCGCCGGGTTCATCGCGGTCACCAGGGCGGCCGTCTGGTTGCACGAACTGCCGCACAGGTCGCCGACGGCCGCGACGGTCACCGAGGCGTCCGTCAGGGAGGTCGCGCCGGCCTGGTAGGAGTCGACGGCGAACCGGCTGCCCGGGTCCGTCAACTGTGGACTGACCTGGACGCAGTCCCCACCGAACGCCTGGGTGGTGAACGCCCGGCCGGGCCAGTTCGCGGCCGTGAACGTGTGCCCGCCGCCGGCGGTGCCGGTGACGGTGACGGAGTCGGCGCCCCGCAGGGACAGCTCGGTGAACCGCAGCCGCAGCCAGCGCGCGCCCTGGTGGCACACGGTGCGGGGCGCGGCCCCGGGGGCACCGGTGACCGCCGCCCGGCCGGTCACGGTGTTGGGTTCCGCCAGCTGGGGGGTCTGGTCGGCGGGTTCGGGGGCGGCCATGGCCGCCAGGTCGGGTCGCGGGCCGGTGGCCGCCGACGTGCTGGCGACGGTGAGCACCGTGGCCAGCGCGAGCGCGCAGCCGAGGGCTGCCGCCAGCGTCGTCCTTCTGGTTGTTCTCGTGGTTCGCATGGGTCCTCTTCGGTGAGGGGGGAATGACGGTGGCCGGGCCGGAGGAGTGGCCCGGCCACCGGAGAGGGCGCCGCGGGTTGCCGCGGCGGGAACGCTTGTCGGGTGGTGCGATCGGTGCGTCCGCGGCCCGCCGAGGGGCGGCCCCCACGGACCGGTCGGACGCCTGGGAAACTCTGTGGGGGTGTCGGTCACCTCCTCGGGAGAAGTCCCGGGATCACCGGTGCCGTGACCATAACCAGCGTCGATGCGAGGTGTCCGTGACTTCCGCACCGGTACTGGATAAGTCTGGTCGGGCCGCCGATCACGTCCGCTGACCGGCCGGACGCGTCCGCACGCCGGGCCGGCCGGCCGTCCCACAGGGGGTCGGCCGGCCGCCTCGCGTCGGATCGGAACGCCGCCCACGACGCGTCAGAACGTCAGGACCCACCGGTCCAGATAGCCGGTGTCGAACCCGACGGTGTCCTGGACCCGCAACTGCCAGACCCCGTCGGCCGCCTCCGAGGACGCGTCCACGGTGTAGGTCGCGACCACGTCGTCGGCGAGGTCGGACACCAGGGCGGCCTTCAGGGCGTAGGTGCTGCCGTCCGGCGCGACGAGGGTCAGGGCCACGTCGCCCCGGTAGGGATGCCGCACCTCCACGGAAACCTTCAACGCGGCCGGCGCGGGGCCCGACCGACCGGTCACCGTGATCGCCCCGGTGGCGGTGGACCAGTCGGGTACGGGCACGTCGGTCGCGTTCTCGAAACTCACCGGGACGGGTGCCCCGCACGGCACGTACAGCAGCAGGTTCGGCGAACCCGTTCCGGCGCCGGTCACCTTGCCCGGGGTGGCGCAGCCGACCAGCGCGTCGCGGACCTGCTGCGGGCTGGCCGTCGGGTTCGTGGCCAGGTACATCGCCGCGGCCCCGGCGACGAGCGGCGCGGACATCGAGGTACCCGTCTTGACGGAGGTCCCGGTGTCCGACCCCGAGCTCGTCGACGTGATGTCGGACCCCGGGGCGAACAGGTCCAGGCAGGTGCCGTAGTTGGAGTCCGACCGGCGCGCGTCGGTCTTCGTGGTGTTGCCCACCGTGATCGCCTCCGCCACCTTGGCCGGCGACTGCCCGCAGGCGGACGCCCCCTGGTTGCCGGCCGCGAGCGTGTACGTGATGCCGGTGGCGATCGAGTTCTTCACCGCCTGGTCCAGCCCGCCGGCGGAGCTGTGCATGCTCATGTTCACGATCGCGGGCTTGACGGCGTGTTCGGTCACCCAGTCGATGGCCCCGAGCGTGTTGGAGTCGGAGGCGTTGTCGTCGCAGTCGATGACCCGGACGGAGTACACCTTCGCGCCCTTCGCCGCGCCCCAGGTCGCGCCGGCGACGGTGCCGGCCACGTGGGTGCCGTGGCCCAGGCAGTCGCTGGCGTCGGTGTCGTCGTCGACGAAGTCGTAGCCGCTGACCGCCCGGCCGCCGAAGTCCTGGTGGGACATGCGGACGCCGGAGTCGATGACGTACACGTTCACGCCCGCCCCGGCGTTGGGGGCGGTGTAGGTCGTCGACAGGGGCAGCGACCGCTGGTCGATCCGGTCGAGGTTCCAGGGCGCGGCGGCGGAGTGCCCGACGGTGTCCTGCCGGACGCCGGCCACCCGGGGGTCGGCGGCGAGCGCCCGGGCCTGGGCGGCCGTCATCCGGGCGGAGTACCCGTGCAGGGCCGCGGAGTACACCCGGCGGACGGTCCCGCCGTGCCGGCCGGCGAGGTCACCGGCGACGGAGCCGACCACCGCCCGGGCCGGCGACCGGCTGAGCTTCGCCGCGGTGTCGTTGAGGGTGACGATGTAGCTGTCGGGGACGAGTTCGGCGCCGGCCGGGACGAGTACCGGTCCGGTGGGGGTCGGGGTCTGCGCGACGGCGGGTGGGGCTGCGACCACGAGGGCGGCCAGCAGCGCCACGGGGACCGCGAGGGAGCGGCGGGTGTTCACGGATGTCTCCTCAGGGGGGATCGACACGGCACGTCTCGTGACCGTGGATTCCGCCCCTCGATCCCTGGCCGGTCCGCCGTGCGGTCGGCCAGGTAAGGCGCCACTATACGAAGCGCTCCACCGCAGGTCAACGGCCGCCAGAGTGTCCAGTCTCGGTTCCCACGATGCGGCGGTACCCACCCGCGATGATCGATCCTGGTCTTAGAATGGAGCCCGCAGTGCCGAGGTACCGGACGCCCGCACCTCCCCTCCACCGTCCCGGCGTCCATGGCTGAACGAGGTCCCCCACATGGACATAACCTCACAAACCACAACCACCGCGACGGGTACGCTGCTCGCCGGCACCAGCGCCTTCGGCGCCGCCCTGCGCCGGGCCATCCAACACAGCGGGCTCAGCCTGGAGGAGTTGTCCCAGCGGCTGCGGGACCGTCGCACCCCGGTCAGCGCCAGCGCCCTGAGCTACTGGCAGAACGGCGACAACCAGCCCGAACGCGCCCGCTCCCTGGCCGCCGTCACGGTCCTGGAGGACCTCCTGGACCTGCCCGCCGGCGCCCTCAGCGAGCTGATCGGCCCCCGCCGCCCCCGGGGCCGCTGGGTGCCGCGCACCAGCGGCATGGGCTTCGAGAAACTGTGGCGGCTCCCCGACGCCGTGGTCCGCGCCCTGGCGAAGGTCGACGCGACCCCCGACGACCTCAACCACCCCCTGAAGGTGTCCCAGCATCTGTCCTACCGGGTCGACGCGAGCGGCCACGAGGAGTCCGTCCGGGTCCGCCGCCTGATCCGCGCCGACCGGGACAACACCACCCGGGTCATCTTCGTGTCCCGGTGCAGCACCCTGCCCCAGCCGCCCATGGTGACGTTCGCCGACGGCTGCCAGCCCGGCCGGTTCCGGGCCGACGTGCCCACCAACACCTGCGTGTTCGAGTTCCTCCTGCCCCGGCCGTTGCGGGCGGGCGAGATGGCGGCCGTCGAGTTCGGCCTGCGGTACCCGCCCGGGCAGACCGACCGGCACGCCGAGATCGCGATCTACCGGCCCGTCCGCGACCTCGTTCTCCAGGTGACGTTCGACCCGCGCCGGTTGCCGACCCGCTGCTACGCGTACTGGCAGGGGCATGTCAGCCAGCCGGCCGAGAAGCGCGAGGAGCGGGCGCTGGACTGCGAGGCGCGGTCGTTCCAGTTCATCAACCTGGATCCGGCGCCGGGCCAGTACGGCATCGCCTGGCAGTGGACCTGACCCGCCCGGGTTATCCAGAGTTATTCAGTAGGCCGCCCGGTCCCGTTGACCGGTGGGCCCGCGTGCCGCAGGGTCGGTGCCAGCGACGGATCCGGGGTCCGTCCGGCCGCCGGGAGGCACTCGCGCATGTCCGACAGCCGCACCTTCCACCAGCTGACCAGCTACTCCCCGGAGCGGCCCTGGTACGAGCCGATCGACGATCCCCGGATCACGGGCGGCTTCGTGGCCAGCGATCCGGCGCTGCGGCCGGCGGCGTTCAAGGAGTACGACGAGGAACTGCCCACTGTGGAGCTTCCCGTCACGTTGCCCCGGCCGGGCGGCTCGGCGGCGGCGGTGCTGTCCGGCGGCTCCGGGCCGGCCCGGGTCCCCGATCTCGGCCACCTCGCCCGGCTGCTGTTCCGCTCGGCGGGCGTCGTGCGCTACCGCGACACCCCCGACGGCCCGGTGCGCTACCGGGCGGTCGGTTCGGCGGGCAACCGCCACCCCCTCGAGGTGTACGTCGTCACCGCCGGCCTGCCCGGCCTCCCCGGCGGCGTCTGGCACCACGACCCCCTGGGGCACCGCCTGCGCCGGGTGGGTCCGGCCCCCGGCGACGGGCCCACGTTCCTCGTCCTCACGGGCGTGCCGTGGCGGTCCGCGTGGCGGTACGCCGAGCGGTCCTGGCGGCACCTGTGGTGGGACAGCGGCACCGTGTTGTCGCATCTGCTCGCGCTCGCCGCGGACGCGGGCATCCCCGCGCGGGTGCGGCTGCGGTTCCCCGACCGGCTGGTCGGGGAGCTGGTGGGGGCGGCCGAGGACCGGGAGTACCCCCTGGTGCTGCTCGTCCTGGGCGCGGGTGAGCCCGCGCTGCGCCCGGCGCGGCCGGCGGTGCCGGGTCGGCTGCCCGCCGCGCCGGCGGAGTTCCCGCTGATCGGGGCGACGCACCGGGCGACGGAGGCCGCGTCGGGCCTGTGGCTCACGGGCCGGGCGGAGGTGGCTCCCGGGCCGCCGTGGGCCTCGTGGGACTCCCTGGACGAGGTCATCGCGCGGCGGGGTTCCGCCCGCCGGTTCGACCCCGACGCGTCGCTGCCGGCGTCGCAGCTGCGCTGGGCGATGGCGGTGGCCACCCGGCCGGTGCCGTGGGACGCCGGCCCGGGCCTGTTGACCCATCACGTGGTCGCGCACGCGGTCGAGCCCGTCGACCCGGGGGTGTACCGCTGGGACGGCGACCTGCTGCCCGGCACGGACGGCGACCAGCGCGAGGCCGCGCACCGGTTCTGTCTGGGCTCGGACCTGGCCCGCGACGCCGCGTACCTGGTGGTGCACTGCGCGGACCTCGCCGCCACCGTGGACCGGTTGGGTGAGCGCGGCTACCGGGCCGCGAACGTGGAGGCGGGCATCGTGAAGGGGCGGCTGCACCTGGCCGCGCACACGCTGGGCCACAGCGCGTCCGGCATGGTCTTCAACGACGAGCTCGTGCCGGCCTTCCTGCGCGCGGACACCACGGGCCTGCTGGCGACCGTGGCCGGCGTCCCGACCCACCGGGCGGCCCCGGGCGGCACTCCGCTGGATCCGACCCGGCTGCGTCGGCGCTTGTAGCTATTCGTAGGCCCGGGCCGGCGCGGGTACCTCGCGGAACGACTCCACCAGCAGGTAGGGCACCGTTTCCCCGTTGACCGGGTCGCGGGCGGTCCTCGACGAGTACCGTCCGACGACCTCGATCCACGTGTCGGGCGCCAGCCCGCCGGGCACGTCCCCGGCCAGCCCCACCTTGACCGGTCGGGCGTCGGCGGCGCAGCAGGTCAGGATCATCCGGGTGAGCTGCACCTCGCCGCCCGGCCCGTCGGTGGTGAAGCCGGTCAGGAGCACCCGCCGGCCGTCGAGGGTGCGGCCCTGGTCGAAGACCGCCCGGGAGGCGTAGTCGAGCAGGCCCACCCGGGCCGGGTCGTCGGCGGTCAGCGGCGGGAAGTCGGCGTCGGCGCGGCTGCCGAGCGCGGTCCCGGCCCGGCCGGCGGCGTCGGCGCCGAGCGGTCGCGGCCCGACCAGGACCAGGGCGACGACCGGAAGAACCAGGAGCCACGCCACGGGGGTACGACCGTGCGCGTGCCCGTGGCCACCCCGGGCCGCGCCGGCACGCACCGGCTCGACCTGACCCGGATCGGTCCCGTGCGGATCGGCCGGGCGGCGGCGGCCGAACACCTCGGACCGCAGCGTCGCCCCGGCGGTGGCCAGCAACAGCACCCCGGCCGCGACCAGGAACGGCCGCAGCCCCTCCCGGACGTAGCTCAGGTACTGGTCCGTCAGGCTGATCCGCAGCACCGCGCCCCCGACCAGCGCGACGACCACCGACTCCGCCGCCCGGTTCACAGCAGCACCGCCCCGACGGCCACGGCCACCGCGACCGCCGTCACGAACGTGGCCGGCGCGAACCGGAGCGCGAATCCCCGGCCGAACGTGCCGGCCTGCAACGCGAACAGTTTCAGGTCGATCATCGGCCCGACGACGAGGAACGCCAGCCGGGCGGTCAGCGAGAACTGGCTCAGCGACGCTGCCACGAACGCGTCGGCCTCCGAGCAGATCGACAGCACGACGGCCAGGGCGGCGAGCACCAGGATCGACAGCCACGGGTTGTCGGCCAGCGCGGTCAGCCACCGGGGCGGGACGGTCACGTTCAGGGTGGCCGCCGCGAGGCCGCCGATCACCAGGTACCCGCCGGCATGCACCACGTCGTGCCGGCAGGACGCCCAGAACGCCGGCCACCGGGCGAGCCCCGCCAGGTCTGGCCGACCCGGGAGCCGGATCCAGTCGGCGCGGCCGAGCCGGAGCCACAACCAGCCGACGAGTACCGAGGTGATCAGGCCGGCGAGTCCCCGGGCGACGACCATCCGGGGCGCGCCCGGGAACGCGACGGCCGTGGAGGTGAGCACGATCGGGTTGATGGCCGGCGCGGACAGCAGGAACGCGAACGCGGCGGCGGGCGTGACCCCCCGGCGGACGAGCGCCCCCGCCACCGGCACGGACCCGCACTCGCAGCCGGGCAGCACCACCCCGGCCGCCGCGGCGACGGGCACGGCGAGCACGGGGCGGGACGGCAGCGCCCGGGCGAGGAAGCCGGCGGGGACGAACACCGCGATCACGGCGGACAGCGCGACGCCGAACACGAGGAACGGCACGGCCTGCACGACGATGGACACGAAGACGGTCGACCAGGTCCGGAGCCGGGGCGCGTCGAGCAGGTCCGCGAGCCAGCCCCGGGACAGCACGACGAGGAGGAGTACGACGACGAGCACCTCGACGGACCCGGGCCGCCACCGCCCGACCGCCGGCCCCGCGCCGTCCGGGGCCGTGCCGGACACCGACCCGACCGGGCGATCCACGGCCCCCGACGCGGACCCGCCCGGGCGCCCGGGGCGCGTCACGGCTCGTCCCCGCGCGGGACGTCCTGCGTGTCGCCGCCGGGGCCGCCGTACCCACCGGATGTCATTGATCTGCCTAACATTCGATGACGTTGACGGCGAGGCCGCCGCGGGCGGTCTCTTTGTACTTGTCCTTCATGTCGGCGCCCGTTTCCCGCATGGTCTTGATGACCTTGTCGAGGGAGACGAAATGGTCGCCGTCGCCGCGCAGGGCGAGTCGGGCGGCGGTGATGGCCTTGATCGAGGCGACGGCGTTGCGTTCGATGCAGGGGATCTGCACGAGCCCGCCGATCGGGTCGCAGGTGAGGCCGAGGTTGTGCTCCATGGCGATCTCGGCGGCGTTCTCGACCTGGTCAGGGGTGCCGCCGAGGACCTCGGCGAGCCCGGCGGCGGCCATCGAGCACGCCGACCCGACCTCACCCTGACAACCCACCTCGGCACCGGAGATCGACGCGTTCTCCTTGAACAGCACCCCCACGGCCCCGGCTGCGAGCAGGAACCGGACGATCCCGTCCTCGTCCGCGCCGGGCACGAAGCGCCAGTAGAAGTGCAGGACGGCCGGAATGATCCCGGCGGCCCCGTTCGTCGGCGCGGTGACGACCCGGCCGCCGGCGGCGTTCTCCTCGTTGACGGCCAGCGCGAACAGGGTCACCCAGTCCATCGCCCGCAGCGGGTCGGCCACGCTGTGCCAGCCGCCGCCCTCCGCGTCGTGTTCGCGGCCGAGTTCCCGGGCCAGTTCCACGGCGCGGCGGCGGACCTTGAGCCCGCCGGGGAGCACACCCTCGGTGGAGCAGCCGGCCCGCACGCAGTCGCGCATCACCTGCCAGATGTGCAGCAGGCCCGCCCGGACGTCGGCCTCGGAGCGCCAGGACAGCTCGTTGGCCAGCACGATCTCCGAGATCGACCTCCCCGTCTCCCGGGTCATCCGCAGCAGCTCGTCGCCGGTCCGGAACGGGTGGGCGACCGGGGAACCGTCGACGAACCCGCCGCCGACCGTGTACCGGGACCGGGCCCGCTGCTCGTCGACGACGAACCCACCACCGACGGAGTAGTACGTCCGGGCGCGCAGCACGTGGCCCTCGGCGTCGATCGCCGTGAACCGCATCCCGTTCGGGTGCAGCGGCAGCGACTTGCGCCGGTGCAGGGTCAGCTCGAATCTCGCCGGGTGCACCCCGAGGAGGTCGACGACCCCGGCGGCCCGGATCCCGGCCACCCGGGCGTCCGCCGTCGTCGTGTCCACGGTCTCGGGTGCCTCGCCGGTCAGGCCCAGGAGCACGGCCTTGTCGCTGCCGTGGCCCCGACCGGTCGCGCCGAGGGAGCCGAACAGCTGCGCGTCGACCGTGGCGACATCGGCCAGCAGCGCGTCGGCCTTCAGGCCGCCCACGAACGTGCGGGCGGCCCTCATCGGGCCCACCGTGTGCGAACTCGACGGGCCGATGCCGACCGTGAACAGGTCGAAGACACTGATCACCGGGACATCCCGTCCCCGCGCCGCCAGGACTCCAGGGCGTGCAGGGCCAGGGCCCGGCGCGCCCACCGGCCGGCCGGACAGGGCCAGGGGCGGGCGCAGCCGTCGCAGGTCTGCCGCTGCGGTACCGGCACGTGCCACGCCCACCGCCACGGCGGCCGGTCCGGCCGGTGCGCACCGGCCAGGAGTAGCGCGAGCGCCGGCGCGGACCCGAAGTCCACGGCCGGTGCCCGACCTTCCACCACGATCGCCATCGCGCGCTCCCGACTCCGCTGCCGCCCGTGGCGCGGATCGGCCGCGCCGGCGTGACACGTTGATTAACCCGCACGTTCGGGTGTCGGCCAACGAAGTCCCGCGTGGCAACTGGATAGCTCTGGACGCGCCCTAGGCGTCCCACTCCAGCGGCAGCGCGTCCGGGCACCGGATCAGGCTGTTCGCCCGCAGCCGGACCTCCCCCACCGGCACGGCCAGCCGGAACCCGGGCAGCCGGTCCAGCACCGCCCCCAGCGCCTCCCGCAGCTCCAGCCGGGCCAGCTGCGCGCCGAGGCAGTGGTGCGCGCCGTTGCCGAACGACAGGTGCCGGTTGTCGGCGCGCCCGATGTCGAGGGTGTGCGGGTCGGTGAACACGGCCGGGTCGTGGTTGGCGGACTCGGTGGCGGGGAGGACGACGGAACCGGCCGGGATCACGGTGCCGGCCAGTTCGATGTCCTCCAGGGCGATCCGGGGCAGCGCGCCGCCGATGGTGCTCAGCGGCTGGAGCCGGAGCAGTTCCTCCACGGCGGCCGGCAGCAGGGCCGGGTCGGCGCGGAGCCGGTCGGCGAGGTCGGGGCGCCGGGTCAGTTCGAGGATGTACAGGCCGAGTTGGGAGGTGGTGGTCTCGTTGCCGGCGACGAGCAGGATCGAGGCCAGGTTGACGATCTCCTTGTCGGTGAGCTGGTCGTCGCCCTCCTGGGCCAGGTGCAGCGCGGACATCAGGTCGGCGCCGGGGGCGGCCCGTTTGGCGGCGAGCAGCCCGTGCAGGTACCCGTCGAGTTCCGCTCCCGCCCTCGCGACCAGGTCCATGTCGCCGTCCATGCTGCTGACCAGGGCGTTGGACCAGGCCCGGAACCGCTCGTCGTCCTCCGGCGGCACGCCCAGCATCAGGCAGATCACCCGCACCGGCAGCGGCACAGCGAGGACGGCCATCAGGTCCGCCGACGTCCGGCCGGCGACGGTGTCGAGCAGTTCGGCGATGATGGCGCGGATGCCGGGCCGCAGCCGTTCGACCTGGTGGTGGGTGAACGCGCGCGCGACGAGCCGGCGGATCCGGGTGTGGTCGGGCGGGTCGAGCCCGAGCAGGGACTCGTCGACGATCCGGCCCGGCACGAGTTTGCCCGTGTCGGGGGCGGCAGCGGCGGCCCGGGAGAACCGGGGGTCGACCAGGACCCTGCGGACCTCCTCGTAGCCGGTGACGAGGAAGGCGGGCGTCAGGTCGGGCAGCACGATCCGGCGCACCGGGCTGGTCCGGCGCAGTTCGTCGTAGAGCGCGTCGGGGTGGTCGAACGGGTCCAGCGACGCGGGCGGCGGGAAGGACAACACCGATTCGGGGGTACCTGAGGGCATCGGACCACTCCTGTCAGTGAGCGAACCCTCAGCGTAGGGTGATGATCTCTCACTGTCGACTGTGGAGTCAGGAAGCCGGGGCCACCCGGCGCCGCGCCAGCCCCCGCAACGCCGCCGCGCACCGCCGCGCGTAGATCCGCTGCGCCACCGGCACCAGCGGCCCGCCGAGCAGGGCCCACCAGACGGCCGGCCGGCTGAACACCGTCACCGTGAGCCACACCTGCCCGTCGCCGTCGCGCTCCAGCACGAACGACTCCTCGCCGTGCTCCGGATGCCCCGCCAGGGTCCCGTACGCCCAGCCCCGGCGGTCGGGCTCCTCCACGGTCCACACCACCCGGCACGGCGCGAGCACGAACCCCAGCCGGACGGTGACGGCCACCCCGGGGGCGGCCCGCCCGGTGGTCGCGATCCCCACCGGGACGGCCCGGTGCATCCGCCAGCCGAACAGGTCCTCGGTGGCGGCGTCGAGGTCGATCCGGCCGAGGGCGGTGCGGACCCGCAGGTGCCCGTACCCCTCGGGGAGCGGCCAGTGTTCCGTCGCGCCGACCTCGGCGTAGCTGTAGCCGGTCATGCCAGTTCCTTCTTCCAGGCGAGCAGTCCGCAGAGGGCGAAGCCGAGCGCGTTGCCGAGCCCGTGGGTGGCGGCCATCCAGGTCAGTCCGAGGTGCGGGGTGCCGAACGCCTCGCCGGCCGCCCAGAGCACCGCGAGCGCCATGGTGACCACGAGCACGGCCGAGCTGATCCGGAACAGGATCCCGTCCCGCCACAGCATCCAGCCGACGAGCCACATGCCGGCGGTGAGGACGAGCGCGCCGAGGAGCTCGACGTAGTCGTTGACGAAGTACCCGATGAGGACGATCTCGGTGCCGACCGGGACGGTGAGGGCGGCGATCCGGGCGACCGTCGAGTCCCGTTCGGCCCGGCAGACCAGTCCGGCGACGAGGGCTGCGGTGAACCCGGCGTAGTGGAAGTGCGGCACCGTGAGCGCGAGGATCTCCAGGTCGAAGCCGAACAGCGCGACCCCGGCGCGTTCGGCGAGCAGCGCGGTGGCCGCGATCACGGGGCTGACCAGGGCGGTGCGGATCGCGAGTTCCCGGGGGCCCCAGCCGACCCGCCGCGCGGCCTGGAAGGCGACGACCACGGTCATCGCCAGGTACGCCGCCGCCAGCGCCGCCGCCGTCTCCCCGCGCGGGAGCCACAGGCTGATCGCGCCGGGCACCGCCGCCAGCGGCCAGAAGGTGCGCAGGGCCGGCGGCAGGTCGAGGAGCCGGAGGCCGAGGGGCAGGATGACGAGCATGCCGAGGGTGACGATCAGGTTGACGAGAATGGTCATGGCGTCCCCTTTTCTTGAACGCGTTCAAGTTACCATCGGCAGTTGAACGCGTTCAATGTGATCCGGGTCGCCGATCCGGCTCGCCGCGGGTCCGTCGACAGCGGCGGCTACTGGTGACCCCGGATCGCCGCGAACACCGCGCCCAGCGGCTCCGTCCGGGCGTCGAACGTCCGCCCCCCGGTCAGCGCGGCGAGGTCCCGCATCCGGGCGGCGTCGCTGTCGGCGAACAGCACCGGAAAGACCGGCACCGACCGCAGCCCCGCCGGCAGCCCGCCGTGGAACGCCACGAACGCGGCCCGATCCCGGCCCGTGTTGTTCTCCCCGTCGGTGAGCAGCACGATCGAGGTGATCCGGTCCGGGTCCGCCGCCGCCTGGCCGGCCAGCACCCGGTACGCCTCGACCAGCGCGTCGTAGATGGCCGTGCCCCCGGCGGCGGCCAGCCCCGCGCCGAACGCCCGGATCCGGTCCAGCACCGGCCCCGGGTTCTCCGGCGGCAGGTCGAAAGTCGTCGCCGGGGAGGGCTGGGCACCGAACGGCAGCAGGGTGGTCTGCTCGCGTTCCCGGAACCGTGCCCCGGGCCCCACCCCCGGACCGGAGCCCGGGACCGGGCCCACCCCCTGCCCCGCGCCGGTCAGGACGTTCAGGGCGGCCTGCAGGTCGGCCAGCCGGGGGCCGGCCATCGAGCCGGAGGTGTCGAGCACGTACACCGTGCGGGCGGGCCGGCGCAGGGTGCCCTCGTACGCGTCGACGAGGTCGTCGATGACGGCGGCGGTGGACGGGAACGGCAGCTCGAAGATCCGGCGGTCGCCGAACCCCGCGTCCGGGCGGACCGCCGGCACCGCGGGCCGCCGCCGGGTCTCCGCCATGATCTCGCGCTGCACGGCCGGGGAGCGCAGGTACCGCACCAGCCGGACGTAGGCGTTCCTCGCGCCGGGCGACGCGGAGGCCAGCAGGCTCAGCGGGTAGTGGGCGGTGACGACCCCGTCGGTCGGGTAGACCAGGGTCAGGGGTTCGCGCAGCGCCCCCGAGGCGTTGAGGGCCAGCAGCTCCGACTCGTAGTCGAACAGGCCGTCGACGGCGGGCACCTGACCCTGGTGCCGGGCGAACGCGTCCGACAGCTCCCCCGACCCGGCGACCCGCAGGGTCTGCGCGCCGAACAGGTCCCGCACCGGCCGGCTGGCCCGGACCACGTCGTCGCGCCGCAGCGCCGCCCCCTCACCGGCCAGCGCGGTGGCCGCGCCGAGCAGGGCGGAGACCGCCGAGTGCGAGTCGTGCGGGTCGCTCATCGCGAAGCCGAACCGGTGCGCTCCCCCGGCGGCGGCGATGTCCGACCAGCTCACCGGCCGGGTGTCCCAGCCGAGCTGGCGGGCGACGGAGGTCCGCAGACCGAGGATCACGGGCGAGGACGTGATCTGGGTACGCGCGCCGAGCCGCCCCATCGCGCCCGGCGACACGGTCAGGTAGTCGTCGGAGGCCGGCCACACGGCGTCGTACCCGTCGAGGTCGCGGCCCGTCACCACCCGGCGGGCGATCTCCCGGCTCCCCGCGTGCCCGAACCGGACCGTGACCCCGGTGGCGGCGGCCGCCCGGTCCAGCACCGGTGCCAGGTCGGCCAGTTCGTCGCCGGCCAGCACCCGCAGCGTCCAGGGTTCGCCGGCCGGTCCTTCGACGGCCCCGTCGCCGCGGACCGCGCACACCCCGACGAGCAGCAGCGCGGCCAGTCCGGCCCGCCACCAGGCGCGGCTACCTCGGGACGATCGCATCGACGAGCCGTTCGAGGAGGTGGCCCTTGGGCGGGTTGACCGTGGTCAGGGTGCGGGCGACGGTCAGCCCGTGCTGGGCCATGTCGGCCGGGTAGTCGCCGGTGTTCGTGCGGTAGCCCCACCGGTTGCGGGCCATGCGCTGGAGGTCGGGGTCGGAGTTCAGGAGCCGGCCCAGCTTCTCGCCGACCGGGGTGAGCGGGGTGAAGACGTGGGCCGGCAGGATGTTCGGCCGGGGGTAGAGCAGCACCATGTCGTTGGTCATGGCGCCGGGGTCGGTGATCCGGCCGGCCGTGAAGTCGTTCTCGTAGACCAGCGCCATCGGGACCGCCGGCCCCAGGTCGCGCCCGACCAGGAACTCGCGGAACAGGTCGGCGGTCTTGACCGGCAGATTGCCCTGGGCCGCGAAGCACGGGGCGATCTGGGGTAGGACCCGGTCCGCGGCGGCCTCGTCGGCGATCACCTCGCCGCCGTTGAGGACGTGGCTGGCGATCGCGACGAACATCTCGGCCGAGTTGGAGTACGCCGGGTTCGTCGTCGCCAGCAGCACCCGGTTCGGGTTCGGGTAGGTCGTGTTGCCGGAGATCTGCGACCACCGGGTCTTCGCGGCCACCAGTCGCAGATAGGCGGACACGTCGAAGACCCAGGTGCCGTCCGGTTGGAGTTCGGCGACCCCGACCCTGCGGAGCAGCTCCACGATCCGGGTGTAGCTGGCCACGGCCATCGGGGAGGCGAACGGCGAGTACCGGGCGGTCCGGCGACCGAGCCTGCTCTCCAGGTGCTCGGCGGCCACGGTGCTGGCGGACACCACGATGTCGTACTGCGACAGGTCCACGTTCTCCGCGATCTGCCGGGTGCCGAACTCGGTCTGCTCGACCCGCAGCCCGTGCCCCGCGAGCACGCGGCGCACCTCGGGGTCGTTGAACATGCCCAGGCTGCCGGCGATGCGGACCGTGGCCGGTTCCGGGCGGCTGACCAGGACGGCCCCGACGATGACGGTGGCCGCGAGGACCAGCACGGCGAGGAAGATCAGGCCGACGTGCCGGGGGCCGGACGGTGCGACGGGAGGGGGTGGGGGGAGAGGAGGGGCAGGTTGCCGGGGCCTGGCATTGCGTACCGCCATCGACACAGTCTAATCCGAGCCGGCTGTCTATAGTGGATTCCGTCGCCGGAACCGTGCCTGGCGACGGGTCGGATTGCCGACGGACCACACCGGCCCGTCCGCCTGGGATCATGGGCCCATGTTCACGGTAGACGGGGTCGCCGCGCTCGCCACCGCGCTGAGCGGGGTGCTGGCCGCCGCCGCCGGGCTCGTCAACGCCCTGCGCCGGCCCCCGACGGAGGGGACCGCGCCCCGGCCCGCGCCGGCGCGCCGGGCCGGCGGCGACTGGCTGGCCCTCGGCTTCGGCCTGTTCGCGTGGCTGGTGGCCGCCGTGCTCGTCGCCGTCGTCGGCACGGCCGGTCCGGGGACGCGCCCGGTCGCGGTCACGGTCCTGGCGTACGGGATCGCCGTGCCCGTGGCCCTGGCGGTGTTCTTCGGGGTCCGGAGCCTGTCGGGCGGGCGGTCCGCCCCGTCCCCGCTGGTCCCCGCGGCCGGGATCCTGGCGGCGGTGGCGGCGGTCGTGGCGACGTTCATCGCGGCCGGCCCGACCCCGTCGTAGCCCACCGGCCCGACCGAACCCGTCGTAGCACGCCGGCCCGACCGGTCCCGTCCTAGCACGGCCGGCCCGGCCCCGTCGAAACGGAGCCGGGCCGGTCGTGTCCGGGCGGACCGGGCGGAGGTTCCCGGGTCCGTCGCGGGAGCGGGCGGACCGGGTGGCCCGCCCGCTCCCGGTCACGCGGTGGTGAGGGTGAGGCTGTCGAGCAGGAAGTCGGTCCGCAGGTTGGTGTCCTCGACGCTGACGAACTTCAGGGTCACCGTCTTCCCCCGGTAGCTGCTGAGGTTGACGGTGCGGGCGACGTACCCGGCGCTGGGGTTGGCGTTGGAGAACGTCGCGAGGGTGGTCGTGGTCGAGCCGTCGACGACCTGCACCTTGAACGTGTCGTACACGGTGCTGCCGGTCTCCTCCGTCACGATCCGCAACTGGTACCCGAGGGTCGCCGTGGTCCCCGTGGACGGGACCGTGACCTGCTGGCTCAGGGTGTCGGTGTTGGCCGAGCCGTTGCCGCCCATCCACGCGTACCAGGAGCCGGCCTGGGCCGGGTAGGTGGTCCAGTTGCCGACGACGCCGCCGGTGATGGTCCAGTTCGCGGTGCCGCTCTCGAAGCCGCCGTTGACCAGGCCGCCGCCGGGGGTGGTGGTGCGGTAGTCGATCGTGTGGGTGTACACGAGGTCGCGGGTGGCGGCGGTCGTGCTCAGCCCCGACTGCGGCCGGTCGACGGTGAACCACTCGTTGAACGAGCTCGACGCGTACTGCCGCATGTTGTCGAACGTGCCCGACGGCCCGCCGTCGACGTTGCGCCACAGGTCGATCAGGGCGCCGGCGACCCGGAGCTCCACCTTGTCCCCGTTCTGCGGGTTGGTGCGGCTGGCGGCCTGGTTCGGGTTGTTCCACGCGGTCTGCATCAGGTCGGCCCACTGACCGTCGGGCCAGTAGAACCGGCCGTCACCCTTGAGGTAGCCGGTGATCGCGTTGGCGAAACCCTCGGTCCACGCGCACATCGAACCGGTGACCGCGTGCAGGTAGTGCGGGCTCGGGCAGTCGCTCGCCGGCCACCAGCCGCCGTAGAGCAGGTCCATGAACGCGTGCCCGGACTCGTGCAGCACCAGGTGCTCGGAGTCGGGGTCCGCGTCGGCGAACGCCACGTGGCGCTGCCCGACCGGCTTGGAGTTGTCGAAGTACGTGCCGTCGGTGCTGCCCGGCTGCCAGTGCAGGGTGATCTTCGTGCAGGCGCTGGACTCCCGCGCCGTCCAGCAGTTGGTGCTCGAACCCCGGGCGAACCACAGCAGGTTCAGGGTGTCGAACGCGTGCCAGCCGCGCATGTGGGTCGCGCTGGGGGTGGTCGTCCCGAAGGCCGCGTCGGTGCCGGAGGGCACGTTGGACTTCGCCGCGGTGGTCACCGTGTACGTGCTGCTGCCGGCGTTGTTGGTGACCCGCCACAGGGAACCGTTGGTGCTGAACTGCACCCACAGCTGATACAGGGTCGAGGAGGCGTTGAAGCAGACGGAGTACGAGCCGTCGGTGCTCGACGTCAGGCCCGTGCCGTACGTCTGGGTGGCCGAGGACGAGGTGGCCTTGCCCAGGACGGTGACCGGGAGGTTGCGCCCGGCCAGCCACGTACCGGCCTTGTCGGACACCGAGAAGGCGCCCTTCGCGCAGATCTGGCCCGGGACGGCCGAGGGCGCCAGCGACGGCGCGACCCTGGCGGCCGGGCCGGTGCCGGGCGCGAGGGTGACGGCCGCGGAGTCCTCGCCGGTCACGCCGGCCCGCGAGGTGCCGGGGCGGTCGCCGACGGTGAGGAGGGCGGAGCCGCGTCCGGACCGGTCGGGGGTCACGGCGTCGAGGTCGGTCACCGCCGCCTCGACCTGCGCCGGACCGGCGGCCAGCGCCGTGACCTGGAACGTGACGGTCCGGCCGGCCTTCGACAGGGCGAACGTCCGCTCCGCCACCTGGTTCAGGCCGATGGTCCGGGGGGCGGACAGGCCGGATCCGCCGTTGCTCAGCCGGAGGCTGGCGGGCAGCTGGACGGACAGTCGGGCCCGGGAGATGTCGATCTGGGAGCCGAGCCGGACCCGCACGGTCGCGGACTCGCCGACGGCGGGCAGCCGGTCGAGGGTGACGTCGGCGGTCACGCAGGGGCGCGGGGCCTCCGAACGGGGGTGGGCGCCGTCCGGCGCCGCGCAGGACCGGGGGGTTTCGGCGGAGGCCGGGGCCAGCGGGGCCAGGACGGCGCAGAACGCCGCCGCGACCGCCGTGGCGACGACGCGCCGGAGGTGTCTGGAAGACATGAGGGGTGCCTTTCCTGACGGCGGTCCGAGCACCGCCGTCCGACTGAGGGGTGGACGCATCATGATGCGCACCGCGCTCAGCTCAGTGCAATATCACACCTCGCCCAACTTGCGGTCCGGTCAATACTGTGATCCCGGCGCACCCAAACCCCGGCGATGTTCACAGTTCTGTGGTGTTCAAGCAGGTCAAGGACTCGCAATTCCACAGATTGGGTACCGCGTCGGGGGCGGGACGTCGGACATGGAAAGTTTGGTCGGGCCCTCACCACTCCCAACGCATCCCGCACAGGCCCGGGGAGACGTCCCGCTCGACCAGGACGGCCGTGTTGGACGTACCGATCGACAGCGGCCGGGAGTCCTGGTCGGGCCCCGCGAGGCTGGACCGGCGGTAGCTGCGGCACCGGGCGGGCGCGTCGCCGAGGAACCGGGTCTGCAGCACGTACTCCCGGGTCGCGCTGTGCAGCCGGGTGTGGAAGTAGTCCATCGGCTTGCCGGGCGCGAACCGGTACTCGTACTCGATGACGGTGTCCTCCCCCTCCGCCAGGGTCCGGTCGAACAGCAGCTCCACGGCCAGCAGCCGGAGTTCGGGGTCGTAGCGGGTCCGGCCCACGGCGCAGGACCGGGTGTCCACGATGTCCGGTGGCGCCTGGTCGGGGTCTTCCGCCTGGTGGAACACCAGGCACCGGTCCGCCCGGTCCCGCAGGGAACGCAGCACCGGCCGGCACCGCACGCTGTGCTCCGAACGGTCGGCGGCCACCGTCAGCACCTCGTGGGTGGACACCAGGTCGAAGCGCCCGCGCGGTTCGGCGTCCAGCTGGGCCATGACGGGCGCGCCGCTGGGCCACAGGTAGTCGCGGTCGCTGCCGTTGAGCCACCTGCCCCGGGGCCGGGGCGGGCCGAGCAGCGCCACCAGCGAGGCCGCCGGCAGGCCCAGCAGGGACTCCAGTTCGCCCACGGCCCGCAGTGACGCGCCGCGTTCGGGGCGGGAGCGGTTGCGCCGCCAGTAGCTCAGTGTGGTCTGGCTGACCGCGACCCCGCGCTCGGCGAGGTGGTACCGCAGCCGGTCGAGGGTCAGGCCGCGCGCGGTGATCGCGGCGTCGAGGGCCTCGGCGAACGTCCCGGTGCGCAGCACCCTGGCCAGGTGGCGTCCGGTCGGCGGAATCGGCGGCATCGCGGCCCCCTGGGATCGGCAACGGTCGCGCCCCGTGGTGACCGCCGCCGGGGGCGGTCGCGCTCCCCCAATATCGTCGGATCGGGTCCCGCTGTCCACCCGTTCCCGCATTCCGAACTGCCTTTAACCTGCGCTTATGGGTACTGCGCGAGCCGGCGGCGGGGGCGATCCGCCCGGCCGCGCCCACCGGGGACCCGGGCCCTCCCCCCGGACTCGCGGCCCGGGAGGAGGGCGTCGCGGTCAGCTGTTGACGATGTCGTTGCGGATCTCGTTGTAGATCAGGTGGATCTTCGCGCCCTGGTTGCTCGGGCAGCCGCCCAGGTGGTGCAGCGCGACCACCTTGTGGTTCGCGTTCAGCACCGGCGAGCCGGAGTTGCCGCCGGACGTGTCGCACGAGTACGAGATGTTGTAGGTGTTGAAGTTGCCGTTCTTGATCGTGCAGTTCGCCCCGCCCTGGGTGTCCTCGTAGATGGACACCCGCTTGGCCGTGCCGTCACCGTGGCCGGGGATGTAGATCCGGGTGCCGGTCGTCGAGGCCGTGGTCTCCAGCACCAGGTAGCCGAAGCTCGTGATGTTGGCGAAGTTGTTCACGGAGTACAGCGTGTAGTCGAGCTGGCTGGAGCTGCCCGGGCTGACCCTGATCAGGGTCGCGCCGCTGACCTTCGTGCCCGCGCCGGGGTTGTTCCCGCCGCACGTGGCGCACTGGTAGTTGAACTGCACCTCACTGCTCGACACCTCGGACTGGGTGGAGAAGCAGTGCTTGTTGGTGAGCAGCCGGTTGGTGGAGCCGACCCGCCACGTGGTGCACAGGCCGCCGCCGCCGATCAGGAGCCGCGCGACCGCCTTCGACCGGGTCGACTCGGTCGGGTGGCTGGTCTGGTAGCACACCGCGTCGCGGCGCGCGTCGGTGCTGCACACGCTGGACAGGCTCGGGTTCGCGGCGACGACCTCGGCGGGGGTCAGGCCCCGCCAGTAGCCGTCGATCCGGGCACCGTAGTCGCGCCGGGCCAGGTCCGCCGCGTCCGCGCCGCGCCGGGTGGAGTGCAGGGTCACGACGGCCGTGTCCCCGTCGACCGACATGGCCGCGAAGCCGGCGCGGCCGTGCAGGGTGACGTCGGCGTCCCCGTCGGTGCGGGTGCCGTGGTAGGTGTGCACCTCGGTGCCGGCCGGGTTGGCCACCGTGATGTAGTCGCCCCGGGCGAGCTTGAGGGCCGAGAAGTGCACCTTCACGTAGGCCGCGCCGGGATGGCGGACCTCCTGGGTGCCGGCCCGGACGCCGGCTGTGTAGTCGATCCGCGCGGACAGGGGTAGTTCCTCGCCGACCGTCGAGGCCTGGGGTACCGCCCCGGCGGGTGGCGCGGCGGCCGGCGCGACCGAGGGGCCGATCGCGGCGAGCACGGGTACGACCAGGGCGAGGGCGCAGAGCAGGCGTCGAGCAGGGGTTGTTCTCATCGCCGTCCTCCAGAAAATCCACAGACGTGAATGAAAGGGGTGACGGCTACGTTGTCCGTTCACACTTCCATGAGTCAAGACAACGTGAACTATTGGGCACGGTCGATCCCCGGGCGGCGCCCGTCCGGCGGCCCGGCCCGCGCGGGGGGCGGGCGGCACCACCCGCGCGGTCGGGCGGCTCAGGCGAAGCGGAACACCAGCGGGAAGACGAGGACGACCGTCCAGGCCCAGGCCGCGTACACGAACACGTAGCGGGTCTGCCAGTTCTCCAGGCGGGCGAACGGCATCCGGCCGCGCACGAAGCCGAGGAACAGCCACGCCGACCACGCCAGGTTGGTGAGCAGGATGACGTTCTCGCCCAGCGCCGCGGACTTGTTGGGTGTGAAACCGAACTCGGTGATCCGGCCCGTGATCGCGAGCAGCACCAGGATGTCGATGACCAGGGCGCTGACGACGAGGGCGAGCTGCAGCCGGTCGAAGACACCCGGCCGGGCGGTGAGGTCTCGGGCCGAGAGGGAGTACAGCAGCAGGCCGAGGACGACGACGAGCAGCAGGTCGAACAGGATGAGCGCCTCGCGCTCCACGTCGATCCCGTTGTTGGTCCACACGATGGCGACGAGGAACGCCAGCAGGGCGGCCGCGAACAGCGGCGTGAACACCCGGGTCAGCACCGGCGCCATGTTCTCGATGACGCTCTGCTTGGCCTCCACGAGCCAGGCCGCCACGACGACCGCGGCCGAGGCCCCGCACGGCACCAGCCAGGAGGAGATAAAACTCTCGACGTCCAGGCCGATCGCGTGGAAGGTGCCCGCGGTGAACGCGGTGAGCACGCCGCCGCCCAGGGCGATCAGGACGAAGTAGATCAACCACTCGCCCGTGAACCGGATGAAGTCCATCCGGCGCCGGCCCGAACGCCAGTCCCCGCCCACGTAGCCGAGACCGACGACCAGCCAGAGCGCGAGCGGCAGGTGGATCGCGGTGAGCGCGACGGACTGCGAGTCGTCGGCCAGCCGGTAGGCGTTCGCGCCGAACGCGCCGACGACGAACAGGGCCGCCAGGACCGCGACGACGCGCGCCCCGACCTGGCGCCGCCAGGCGAAGTAGCCGGCCAGCGCCGGGAGGGCGAAGAGGCTGGCGTTGCGCGCGTAGAAGCCGGCGTCGTCGTCCATGTCGACCCCGAACCAGCCCGGCAGCTTGACCGCGAGGGCCGCGAGGGCCGCGCAGAGCACCATCACGGGCAGTTCGCGACGGGTACGGGCGGCGGCGGGCGCGTCCGGCTCCCCGGGCAGCACGAGCTGCTTCCACAGCCGCTCGGAGTGCTCTCGCGCGAACTCCCGGGACAGCTCGTCGAGGCCGCCCATCCGCTTGACGGCGATCAGGAACGCCTCGTCGGACGTCAGGCCCGCCTCCGTCAGCTCGGCGATCCGGCTCCGCAGGTGGTCCTCCAGCTCCTCGGCGTCGGCGTGGTCCAGCTCCCGCCGGCGGTGCATGTACGCCCGCCACTCGGCGATCTGGCCTTCGAGGTCGTTGTCGACGGTCATCGTCCCGCCTCCCATGCCGGTGCCGCGAGGGGCCCGATGGACTGTGCCGAGTTCCAGACGCCCCGCAGGGTGTCGATGACCGCGGCCCACTGGCGGCGCTGTTCGGCGAGCTCCGCCCGGCCCTGGTCGGTGATCCGGTAGTACTTGCGGCGGCGGCCACCGGGTGGTGTGTCCCAGGTGGCGTCGACGTGCCCGAGGCGCTCCAGGCGGTGCAGCAGTGGGTAGAGCAGGCCGTCGGTCCACTCCAGTTGGCCGCCGGACAGCTCGTTGACCTGCTTGAGGATCGCGTAGCCGTAGCTCTCCCCCTCGGCGAGGATGCCCAGCACGAGGGGGGTGGCCGAGGCGGCGACGAGGTCCTTGGTGATGCGCATGCGACTCCCTGACCCTAGAACTACTATGCATAGTAGTTCTAGGTATCGCGGGCCCGCAATCCCGCCGGCGTGCCCGGCTCGTCCAGGGTGACGACCCGGGCGGAGTTCTTGCCCTCCTTCTTCGCCGCGTACATCGCCGAGTCCGCCGCGTGCAGCAGCGCGTCGGCGTCCTGCCGCCCGGCGCGGTCGATCGCGGCGCCGACGCTCGCGCCCACCACCACCCGCGCTCCGGCGACCGGGCACGGGACGGCGACCGCCGCCACGATCCGCTCGGCGATGGCCGCGACCACCACCGGGTCCGGGTCGGTGACCACGACGCCGAACTCGTCCCCGCCGAGCCGCGCCAGCACGTCGGTGTCCCGGACGCACCGCCGCAGCCGCGCGGCGATCGTGACCAGCAGCTCGTCGCCGGCCCGGTGACCGAACCGGTCGTTGACCGGCTTGAAGTCGTCCAGGTCGACGATGACCACGGCGGTGCCGCCGCGCGCGACGGCCTCGGTCAGGAACTCGGTGAACAACGCCCGGTTGCCCAGCCCCGTCAACCTGTCGTGGTAGGCCTGGTGGCGCAGCGCCGCCGCCAGCCGTTGCCGCCGGCCGACCTCGGCGCTGAGTTCGTGGACCAGGCGCTCGTTGTCCCGGAACGCGAGGACCTGCCGGACGACGACCAGCAGGGTGCAGAGGAACGCGCCCGCGACGGCCGCCCAGGCGCGCAGGTCCAGGCCGTTGCGCACGAGGGTGAGCACGAGGACGACGTACACGCTGGCGATGGCGGCGTAGGGCAGCAGGCTGAACCGGCGCCGGTGCGACTGGCCCCGCCGGTCGACGACGGACGGCAGCTGGTGGAACTGGACCACGACGGCGGCGGTGACCAGCGCGTTGGCGACCACGGTGGCGGCGAGCAGCAGGTTCAGCCGGTCGTTCTCCACCCAGGCCAGCCCGCCGGTCGCCTGGATCGACGTCTCCAGCACGGCCGCGCCCACCGACAGCGTCCCCGCCGCCCGGGTGAACGGCGGTACCCGGCTGAAGACGAGCCTCGTGGTGGCGAACAGTTCGACCAGGAACAGCACCGGGGTCCCGACGAGCCCGGTCGCCGAGCGCATGTCCAGGGTGGGCCGGGCGACGAGGTAGAACCCCCAGGCCAGCCCGGCGGCCATCACCGTGGCCAGGTCGAACCAGTGGCGCAGCCGCTCCCCGGGCGTGGCGAGGCCGAGCGGGGTGGCCAGCATCCCGAGCAGGAAGATCACGACCCCGGCGGTCACGAGGACGGCCTGGCCGGGCACGCCGGTCACGGTGGCGATCGTCGTCGGCCCGGTCAGGATCGCGGCCAGCTGGACCACGTCGCCGAGCAGGAAGCAGGCCAGCGCCGCCGTCGCCACCCACCACAGCCGGCGGTGGCCGGGCGGCACGGCCCGGCGGGCGATCCGCGGGGCGAGGGCCAGCGCCCAGCCGTGCAGGACGAGCAGGGCCAGCCAGCACACCCGGTTCTGCGCGGGCAGGCCGGCGCTGTCGGTCACGTACCACCCGGTCAGGGCGAGGACGCCGAGGGCGAGCGCGGCGAGCCGCCAGTCGCCCCACCAGCCCGACGTCCACCGCCGGCCGGGATCCGCGACGGGCACCGCCATCAGCCAGCCCCTTCCACCACGGTTGAAGTTTACGCCCGCTGTGGCATATTAAGAGCCCTTTTAGGGGGTACTGGGGTGCGCGCCGGCACCACCGCGAGGGCCGGCGGTAATTCGGTTGAGGCGCCTTCGACGGCGGCCGTACCGTCACCCCCATGGTGCTGTGACGAGCCTCGCCCCTTCCCGCCGCCGGCCCGACCGCCGGTCGCGCTCCCCCATCCGCCCGGCCGCGACGGCCGAGGGCGGCTTCCGGCTTCCCCGAAAGGCTCGTCATGAACGTTTCCGACCTGCCGCGCGTCGGCGCGCGGCATCCGCTCGTCCGCCAGGTCCGGCAGATCGCCGGCAACCTGGGTCCGGGGCGCCACCAGCGCTTCGTCGCCGAGGGCCTGTGGGCCCACCGGATGCTCGTCGAGCTGGGCGCGCGCGTCGACACCTTCCTGTGGTGCCCCGAGTCCGGCACGTCCACCGAGGCCCGCGCGCTCGCCGCCCGGGTCGCGGCCCACGCGGGGACGGCGGTGCGGATCTCGGAGCGGACCCTCGACCGGCTCCGGGACCGCGAACAGCCCGACGGGATGATCTCCCTGGTCACGGTGCCGACCTGGGGGCCCGCCGACGTCCCGCTGGCCGGGGAGGCCCTCGTCCTGGTCGCCGACGCGATCGAGATCCCCGGCAATCTGGGTACGCTGCTGCGCACCGCCGACGCGTGCGGTGCCGACTGCCTGATCGTGACCAACCGCCGGACCCGGCTGGCGCACCCGATGGTGTTCCGGGGCAGCCGGGGCATGAACCTGCGGGTGCCCGTCCTCGAGTTCGGCGCGCCGGCCGCCGCCCAGGACTGGTTGCGCGGCAACGGTTTCACCACGTTCCTGGCGACGGTCCCCGGGGACGCCGTGCCGTTCCCGGAGGTCCGGTTCGGCGGCCGGACCGCTCTCGTGGTCGGCAACGAGCGGGTGGGCGTCGGCTCCGGGTGGCGGGACCTCGGGCTGCCACGGGTCACCATCCCGATGCACGGCCGGGCCGACTCGCTCAACGTCGCGGTCAGCGCCTCCGTGCTGTTGTACGCGGCCCGGGTGCAGCGCGGCGGGCCCGGCGGCCCGGGGCACCTCATGGCCGAACCGCCCGACCGGGCGACGCGGCGCGGCGCGGCGATCCGGCTCCCGACGGCGCACGGCGCCCCGACCCACCGGGTGGATCCCCGTCGACGTCGCGGACCACGGCCGGGCCCGGGCCGCCCCCAGATCCGGGGCGGGCGGGTCCGCCGGCACGGACGGTCGGGCTGACCCGGACGCGAACCAGGCCCGCGCCGGTGGCACGGGCGAGGTGGACGACGGGTGCGGTGTGGGCGGTGGGCGGGACGGTGGCGCGGTAGCGCTCCGGGAAGTGGCTCCGATCCGGTCGCGGGCCCGGGCGGCCCGGGCGGGACCGGCGAGGTCGGGGAGGGAGGAGGTGACCTCCCCGACCTCTGTCCAGCGGGCCGGAGTACCCGTCCGGCTCTGACGGTCGGAGCACCGCTGGAGCACCGGCCGGCCACCCTCGTCCCAGGGGGTGACCGGCCGGGCCGTCCGAGAGGCGGGCCTCCGCGCGGAGTACCCCCCTCAGCCTGTGATCTTGAAGATCTTCGCGTCCTCGGTCGGCACACTGACCGGGGTGGAGGTCCTCAAGGTGCCCGACGTTCCCGACCACAGTTCGGTCATGGTGTACGTCGTGGCCGGGTTGAGACCCAGCCGGGCCGCGTCGACCGTGAACGTGCGCGCCCCGGTCTTGTCGAAGTTGAAGACGGCCAGGTAGGTGGTGCCGCCGTCCTGGAGCACGTACATGTTGTTGGCCTTGAAGCCGGTGTCGGCCTCCACCGGCCGGAAGGACCGGCCGAGCTGGGCGATGCCGTTGACCTGCGGGTTCTGCAGGAACTTCTTCGCCCGGACCTTCAGTTCGGCGTTACCGCCGGCCGAGAAGTCGTCGCTGATCAGGTACACGCCGGTGATGACGGCGGAGGTGACCCGCGCCCGGTTGTAGCTCTCCGGCCAGACGCCGATCAGCTGGGCGTTGTTGTTCTGGTAGACGTAGTTGCCGAACTGGATGTGGTCGGCGTCGTTGTAGGCGTAGAGCTCGTCGAGCCACCAGCCGTAGGTGAGCGAGTTGAGCATGTACTCGGTGCTCTTCTGGTACCGGTCGGGCTCGCTCTCGTGCCAGTTGTTCATGCTGCCGTGCGCGTCGCAGGAGATCCGGCGGGCCTGTGCGTACTGCGCCATGAACAGCGGGGAGATCGCCGCGTCGACGAACATGTCCGGGCCGGCGTAGCCCATGAACTGGCCCATGCCCTTGTGGAAGGCCTGCAGCCCGGTCCTCGCGGTGGTGTCGTACCAGCCGTCGGCCTCCAGCGTGCCGTGCGTCATGAAGTCGATCTTCACGTAGCGCACGCCCAGCTCACGGAACTTGGTCAGGGCCAGCCGCGCCCGGTTGAGCACCCCCGGGTTGGTCGGGTCCAGGGCCCAGGCGCCGTCCCGCTGGATCGGCACGCCGTTCACCTTCAGCGCCATCTGCTTGAGGGTCTGGTTCGGGCAGGTGGGGCACAGCTTCGTGCCGCCGATCTGCTCGTTGAGACCTTCGAGCCAGAAGTGCGCGAAGGGCTGGAAGTACAGCGCCGGCTCCTGGCCGTTGGCGCGCACCGTGCTGACGTAGTTCTCCAGCTTCGCCCAGCTCGTGTTCGGGTCCTCGTAGGACCACTGCGGCTCCAGCAGCGCGTCCCAGTAGGAGTCGATGCCGACGTAGGGCGCCGCCGCGCCGGGGGCGGTGTTGCGCCACGCGGGCACCTGGTCGGCGAGGAAGTCACTCGTCTGGGTCATCAGGTTCGGGTCGGCGACCCGCGCGCCCAGCCCGCCCCACGAGTTGAAACCGAACGGCACACCCTTGTTCCAGGTCCGCGAGGGCACGACCCTGGCGTTGGTCCGCGCGAAGGTCTCCATGCCGGCGCGCCAGTCGGAGTAGTACCCGATCAGCATCCGGGGCGAGGACACGGTGGTACCCGACAGCGCGCGGTGCGCCCGCTCCTCCCGGTTGAACTGGTACCGGTTGTCCGCCGAACCGTAGTCGTACTGGTAGTCGGTGAGGCCGGCGGTGACCTCCAGGCGGTTGAGCTTCCCCGAACCCCCGGCGGCCACGGTCGCCGACTTCCAGGTGTCGTGGTCGACGGAACCGAACACGAAACCGGCGCGGCTGGCGTCGTCGTAGAACGAGGTGACCTCGAAGCTGCGGTGCGCGGTGGTGACGGTGTCCACCGGCTTCGCCTCGTACCGGACCCAGGCGTCGTTGTCGACCGGTACCAGCAGGACGCGGTTGTCGCCGGTCACGCCGAGGTCGACGCCGCCGGCCGTGTCCACCAGCATCGGGATCATCCTGTTGGTGCTGACGGCCGACGAGGACGAGGCCTCGAGCTGGATCAGGAAGTGGTCGGGTCCGTCGAACGTGAACCGCTGCCTCAGCGTCGGCTGTCCCGGGCGGGTGCACGTCACGGTCAGGCTGGCGTAGGAGCAGGAGGCCCCCGCGTCCTTCGTGGACACGAACGCCGAGCCGACGTCGGCGCCGCTGTACATGCCGGTGATCCGGCGGACCCCCGAGTAGTAGACGTCGGCGCGGCCCGTGGTCAGGCTGTAGTTGATCCGGATGTTGCCCGCCGCGATGTCGACGCCACCGCCGGGGGTGGGAGTGGCGGTCGGGGTCGGGGTCGGCGTCGGGCTGGGGGTCGAGCCACTCGCGGTCAGCTCGATCCGGTCGATGTCGGGGGCGTATCCCGACGGGTTGGCCAGGGTGACCGTGTTGCCGCCGGCGGTGAGCCGGACGGTCAGCTCCGTGGTGGCGACCTTGTCCCAGCCGCCGCTGGGGGCGAAGGTGACCGGTACGCCCGCCGCGCTGTTCACCGTGACGGTGGCCTGGCGCTGGTCGGCGGTCGCGTAGGAGATCCTCAGCCGGTAGTCGGCGGTGGCCGGCGCGGTCACGGTGTTGAACCGCAGCGTGCCGGTGCCGCCGATGTAGCCGACCTTGGCGCCGCCGGAACAGGCGCCGCAGCTGGCCGTGGCCGCGCCGCCGGCGAGGGTGTTGGCGGCGGACTCGGCCTCGTACGACGTCGCGGACGGCAGCGGGTCGATCTCGATGCTGTCGAGGTCGGGCCCGTACCCGGTGCCGCTGTCGATCCTGATCACGTTGGAACCCGCCGCGAGGGGGACGGTGAGTTCCTGGATCCCGACGGTGTTCCAGCCGCCGGTGGACGCGAAGGAGACCGTGCCGGCGGTGCCGCCGTTCACGCTGACCTGCGCGGACCGGGCGTCCCCGGCCGTGTAGTGGATCCGGAGCCGGAAGCCGCCGGCGGCGGCGGCCGAGACGCCCCGGAACTCCAGTGCGCCGCCGCCGTAGACGTCACCGACCTTCTTGGCGCCGGAGCAGCCCGCGCAGTCGCGCACCCCGGCGCGGCCGATCAGGGTGTTGGCCGTGGATTCGGCCTCGTAGCTGGCCGCGCTGGCGGGACTGCTGACGAGCACGACGGCGAGGGGTACCAGGCCGGCGGTCAGCGCTCCTGCGAGGAGACGGCGCCGTAAGGGGAACGGTTTCATGTCCGGGAAGTCCTTCCGTGCGATGAGGGGGGAGGTGCGGTCGCGGCTCACGGCCGCGCGGGCGGTCAGTCCTTCAGGCCGCTCATGGTGATGCCCTGCACGATGTAGCGCTGGGCCACCACGAACATGACCACCAGGGGCAGGACGGTGATGACCGCGCCGGCGAACAGCCCGGGCAGATTGATGGTCTGCGCGGTGAGGAACGTCGACAGCGCGATCTGCACGGTCCAGGTGGAGGGGTCCTGGCCGATGACCAGGGGCCACAGGAACGCGTTCCAGCTGTCGATGAACGACAGCGCTCCCATGGAGGCGATCATGGTCGTGGAGTTGGGCAGGGCCAGGCGCCGGAAGACACCCAGGTGGCCCAGCCCGTCGAGCCGGCCGGCTTCTTCGATCTCGGTGGGGAACCGCAGGTAGAAGCTGCGGAACAACAGGACGGCGAAGGCGTTGAACAGGCCCGGGGCGATGATCCCCCACCGGGTGTTCACTCCGCCGAGCGCGTCGACGACCACGAAGGTCGGCACGAACGTGACCGAGCCCGGGATCATCAGGGTGGCGACGACGAACGCGGTGATGAAGCCGCGCCCCGGGACCTGGATCCGGGCCAGCGCGTAGCCGGCCATGGCCGCCAGCAGGGTGGAGACGGGGGCGGTGACGACGGCGATCAGCAGTGAGTTCGCCAGGGCACTGCCCATGGGTACCGACGGGTCGGTGAACAGTTCCGTGAAGTTGTCGAAGGTGAACGGGAGGGGCAGCCACTGCCAGTCGGGGGACGTGACCTGGCGGGTGGTCATGAGCGAGTTGCGCAGCATGACGTAGAACGGCAGCAGGAACAGGGCGCTCAGCGCGCCGAGGCCGAGGTAGCGGACAAGGACGCGTGCCATGGTCAGTCCTTTCGCCCGAAGCCGACCACGCGGCCCTGGACCAGGGTGACGACGACGATGATCAGGGTGAGCAGGAACGCACCGGCCGATCCGACGCCGTAGTTCTGGTCGCCGAGCGCGACGCCGTACAGGTAGACCAGAGGGGGGCGGACGGGGGCCGTGGCGCTGGCGCCCAGTCCGCTGCTGAAGATGTTGTAGAACTCGTCGAACGCCTGCAGCGCGTTGATCAGCAGCAGCATGAGCACCGCCACGGACGTGTTGCGCAGCATGGGCAGGGTGATGTGCCGGAACATCGACCAGCCGGCGGCCCCGTCCAGCGCCGCCGCCTCGTACAGGTGCGGCGGGATGGACTGCAGGCCGGCCAGGAACAGGACCATGTAGAAGCCGACCTGGAGCCACAGGCGCAGGGTCACCAGGACGACCCAGTACAGCGGCGGGTCCTGGGTGGACACCCAGGCGACCGTGTCCAGCCCGAACAGGCCGAGGACCGTGTTGGCGATCCCCGCGGGCAGGCCGTTGAACAGGGCCATCTTCCAGACCAGCGCGGCGGCGACGTAGGACACGGCCGCGGGGATCAGGAAGGTGGTGCGGAAGAAGGCCCGGCCCCGCCGTACCCGGTGCACGAGGACGGCGAGCCCCAGGGCGCCCGCGAAGGTCACGGGCACGATGAACACGGTGAACAGCAGGATGGTGACCAGCGAGGACCGGAACCCCGGGTCGCGGAGCAGGAACTCGTAGTTGTCCAGCCCCACCCACGACCCGACGTCGATGGTGCCCCGGGCCTCGCTCAGGCTGAGCAGGAAGCTCCAGCCGATCGCCACGTACTTGAACAACCCGAGCCCGAGGACCATGGGCGCGGTCAGGACCACGAAGGCCAGGATCGCGGATCTGTCGGTCCGCCGCCGGGTCCGGGTGGCGGTGGCCACGGTCCGGACCTGGGGAGGACGGGTCGTTGTCGTCATGTCGTTCAGCCGAGCTGCTTGTCGATCTCGGCCTGCACCCGGGTGGCGGCGTCGGCCAACGCGGCGGCCGGGTCGGCCTTCTGCTTGGCGATCTTCGCGGCCGCCTCGCCGAACGCCGTACCCGTCGCGGTGTTCCACAGGGACGGGAAGGAGTGGCTGTACTTCTGGGAGATCTCCACCGCGTCCCTGGCGGCACCGGCGGAGAACTCGGTGGTCTTCGCCGCGACGCCGGACTTCGGGGGCACGTGGAACCCGTACTTCACGCACCAGTCCTTCTGGAGTTCCTCCTGCCGCACCCACAGCCACTGCACGTACTTCTTGGCCTCGTCGATGTGCTTGCCCTTGGCGTTGACCAGCTCGTACCAGCCGCCGAGCCGCGCGGCCGGGGTGCCGGAGGAGGTGAAGGCCGGCCAGGGCACGACCCCGAAGTCGTCGCCGAGTTCCTTGCTGATGGCCGGCAGCGCCCAGAGTCCGCACCAGTGCATCGCGGCGGCGTTCTGGGTGATCGCGCCCGGGTCGTACCAGTCGGTGCTGAAGCCCTCCAGGAGGACCCCGGCGTCGTGCAGTTGCCGCAGTCCGCCGATGGCCTCGCGGACGGCGGGCGAGTTGAAGGCGACCTTGTTCCCGTCGAGCAGGTCTCCCCCGGCCGACCACAGCAGCAGGTAGGGCACGTCGCCGATGCCGTCGTTGCCGACGAACAGGCCCTTCTGCTTGGGCGTGGTCAGCTTCTTCGCGGCGGCGAGCAGTTCGGCGAACGTCCGCGGCGGGGTGACCCCGGCGGCGGCGAGGACGGACTTGCGGTAGTACAGCATCATGATGTCGTCGATCATCTTGATGCCGTAGATCTTGTTGTCGACGGTGACGAGGTCCAGGGCCGTCCTGCTGAACTCGCCCTTGGCGGAACCGAGGACGTCGTCCAGCGGCGCCAGGTGGCCGTTCTTGACCATCTGGTGGCGGAAGTCGCCGATCTCGAAGACGTCCGGGGCGGCGTCGGTGAGCAGCGCGGAGTTCAGCTTGGTCTCGTACTCGCCGGCCACCCACGACACATTGATCGCGACTTCCGGGTTGGCCTTGGTGTACTCGGCCGCGTACCGCTTGACGGCCTCCTGGGTGCCTTTCTCCCCGTACGCGTGGTACCACTGGTTCAGGGTGACTTTCACCCCGGGAGCCTTCTTGGGGTCCGAGCCGCAGCCGGCCACGACCACGCCGCCGGCGAACAGGAGCGACGTACTGAGGAAACGACGACGGGAAAAGGTGCTACTCACGGGGGGTTCTCCGTTCAGGTGACCCAGAATGGGCGAGTCTGTTCTACGGATCACCCAGGTCAGGGGCATCCGCAATGATATGGACGTTTCCGCCGGTCACACCTCCGCTTTGGGAGGATGCGATCCCAATTCAGTTGTCGGGGATCACCGGCCCGCTAGTTGTCGTGGCCCGAGAACAGGCTCTGGACGGCCACCGAGGCGGCACCGCGTGCCCATTCCTCGAACGGCAGCGGCCGGATGATCAGCGCGCACTCGGCGGCCGCCCCGAACGCCTGCCGGGCGAACGTCTCGCGGATCTGGGGTTCGAACAGGTCGTAGGCCGCCAGGCCCTCCCCGGAGACCACGATGCGTTCCGGGCCCACGAGGTTGGCCACGGCGGTCAGGCCGAGTCCGATCGCGTGCCCGGCCCGGTCGAAGACGCCCCGCAGTAGCGGGTCGCCCCCGCGCGCGCCCGTCACCGCCTGCTCCATGCTCAGCGACGGCGTGCCCGTGACGAGCCGGGCGCGGGCCACGATCGCGTCGGTGCTCGCGATGGCCTCCACGCATCCGGCGCCCCCGCAGTGGCAGGCGGGCTCCGCCGCGACGGCCAGGTGGCCGAGTTCGCCGGCCACGCCGTGCGCGCCGGCGACCAGGTTCCCGCCGATCACGAGCCCGCAGCCGATGCCGGTGCCGACGGTGACCAGGGCGAACGAGGACAGGCCGACGCCCTCGCCGAACCACTGCTCGGCGACGGTCAGCGCCTTGACGTCGTTCTCCAGCACCACTGTCAGGCCGGTGGCCTCGGCGAGCAGGTCCGCCAGGGGCACGTCGCGCCAGCCGAGGAACGGCGAGTACCGGACCATGCCGGTCGCGCGGTCCACGTCGCCGGAGACCGCGACGCCCATGACGTGGGTGCGCTCGCGGTACTCGGGCGAGCGGGCCAGCAGGTCCCGGACCAGCTCGGCGAGGGCGCCGACGACGTGTTCGACGTCCCCGGCCGCGAGCTGGTGGTGGGCGGAGGTGCGGATCTGGGTCCGCAGGTCCCCGACGACGCCGATCAGGTCCTCGGTGGTGATCTTCACGCCGACGAAGAACTCGCGGTCCGCCCGGACGACCAGGGGGCTGGCGGGGCGGCCGGCACCGGGGGCGGTGCGCTCGCCGGCGACCAGCTCCTCCAGGTAGCCCGCGTCCAGGAAGGGCCGGGCGGCCTTGGTGATCGCGGCGGAGGACAGTCCGGTGCGCCGGGCGAGGTCGACCCGGGACACGGGGCCCTGGGTGAGGACCTGGGTGAAGACGGCGGTGGATGCCTGGGTGGTGATCGGCGGGCGTCTGGGGCTCATAGGCCGAACACTAGGCACATAAATTAACTTCGTCAAGAATTGAATTTCACGAGCCCGAAACATAGGCTGATTTCGAACCCGTCGCCCCGTGAGGAGCAGCATGAAACCCCTGGTCCACGACCCCGACAACCGGCTGTGGCTGCTGAGCACCCCGTCCAGCGGGTACGTGCTCCGGCTCGCCCCCGACGACAGCCCCCGGCACGTCGCCTGGGGCCCGCGCCTCACCCTCGAGCAGGCTCTGTCCGTTTCGGTGCCGTCGGGCGGGGACAGCAGCTTCGACGGCGTCATCGACGAGGAGTACCCGGCGGAGGGGCCCGCGCGGTTCGGCCCGCCGTCGCTGCAGGTCCGGTTCGACGGCGGGGCCCGGGGCGTGCAGTGGCACTATCTCGGCCAGGAGTCCGACGGCGGCCGGCTGTCCCTGCGGTTCCGCGACGACCACTACCCGCTGGAGATCACCCTGCACTACCGGGTGCACGACGACAGCGACGTGATCGAACGCTGGGCCACCCTGCACAACACCGGCGCCGACCACCCGATCGAGGTGCTGCGCTGCGACGCGGCGGCCTGGACCGCACCGCCCCGCGACGGCTACCGGCTCAGCCACGTCACCGGCGGCTGGTCCGCCGAGAGCCAGCTGGAACGGGTCCCGCTGGCCCGCGCGGAGACCGTGCTGACCAGCCGGCGCGGGCACACCAGCCACCAGGCCAACCCCTGGGTCATGCTCGACGCCGGCGACGCCACGGAGGAGCACGGCGAGGTCTGGGGCGCCGCGCTGGCGTGGAGCGGGAGCTGGCGGATCGCCGTGCACCACGACCCCGACGGCCGGGCCAGCTGGACCGGCGGGGCCGGGCACGAGGGCATCAGCTGGACCCTGCGCCCCGGCCAGCGGCACCACACCCCGGTGTTCGCCGGCCTCTACACCGACGGGGGCTTCGGCGCCGCCAGCCGGCAGTGGCACGCCTACCAGGCCGGACACGTCCTCCCCCAGGCCGGGGAGCTGCGGCCGGTCACCTACAACTCGTGGGAGGCCACCGGCTTCGACGTGGACGAGGACAACCAGCGCCGGCTCGCCGCCGTGGCCGCCGACCTGGGCGTCGAACTGTTCGTCATGGACGACGGCTGGTTCGGCGGCCGGCGCGACGCGTCCGCCGGACTCGGCGACTGGACCCCCAACGCCGCCCGGTTCCCGCGCGGCCTGGGCCCGCTGGCCGCCGAGGTCCGCCGGCTGGGCATGCGGTTCGGGCTGTGGGTCGAACCGGAGATGGTCAACCCCGACAGCGACCTGTACCGCGCGCACCCCGACTGGGTGCTGCACATGCCGCACCGCACCCGGACCACGATGCGCCACCAGCTCGTGCTCAACTTCGCCCGCGACGACGTGGCCGACTGGGCGTACAAGTGGCTCGACGAGCTCGTCGGCCAGCACGACATCGAGATGCTCAAGTGGGACATGAACCGGGCGTTCACCGAACCCGGCTGGCCGCAGCGGGGCGCGGACGGCGAGCGGCTGTGGATCGACCACATCACCAACGTGTACGCCATCATCGACCGGCTCCGCGCCTCGCACGCCGGCCTGCGGATCGAGACCTGCGCCGGGGGCGGCGGGCGCGTCGACCTCGGCATCCTCGCCCGCACCGACCAGGCCTGGATCTCCGACAACACCGACGCCGTCGACCGGATCGCCATCCAGCGCGGCTACGGCCAGCTCTACCCCGCGCGCACCATGGCCGCCTGGGTGACCGACAGCCCCAACCCGCACACCGGCCGGGAGGTACCGCTGGCGTTCCGCTTCCACGTCGCCATGAGCGGGGTGCTCGGGCTCGGCGGCGACCTGCTGCGCTGGTCGGAGCCGGACCTCTCCGCGTCCCGGGCCATGATCGCCACGTACAAGGACATCCGGCCGGTCGTGCAGCACGGGGAGCTGTACCGGCTCGGGGACGACGCGGTGCAGTACCAGCGTGGGGACCGGGTCGTGGTTCTGGTCTGGCGGTTGACGTCGCGGCCCCCGCACCAGCCCGTGGCGGTGCGGCTCGCGGGGCTCGAACCCGGCGCGCGCTACCGGGACGAGGACACCGGGCGGGTGCACCACGGGCACACGCTCCGCACGCACGGCCTCGTGCCGCCGCTGCCGCCGGGGGACTACTCCAGCGCGCTGGTCCGGCTCCGGCGCGTCTGACGCCGACCACCGGCGCCCCGTGCCGGCGGGTGGGCCGGCCAAGTTTTTCACAACCATCCACAGTCGCCGCCGCCGGACATCCTGGGCGAACGCGCAGTTCAGCAGCGTGCCCGGCCGGGTCCCCGCAGGACGGACCCGGCCCCGCGCCCAGTCCGGGCGGGCCGGCGACTGAGGTGTGATATTGCGTCTGATCGATGATTCGTGGAAGCTGGCCCCTCCTTGACGGTTCACCGGTCCAGGCGTGCCCGGACCGTGCAGAGAGGCCCCCTCATGCAACCCTCCCGCTGGCTACCCGTGGGCGTCGCACTCGCCCTCGCGGTCGTCCTGGCCCCCGCCTCCCTGGCGCAGGCCGATCCGGCGTCCCCCACCGTATGCACCGCCACCCCCTCCCCCGACCACCGCAGCGAGGTCGCGCCCAGCTGCGTCGCCGCCGACGTGACCCTCGACCGGCTGCCCGCCGTGGGCGGGTCCGCGACCCTGCGGATCCGGCTGCGGTCCCAGCTGCCGGTCGACGCCGCCAGGCTGGCCGTCCGGCTGTCCCCGAACCTGCGGCTGACCACCGGCGCGGGCCTGTCCGCCCCGCGCACCGTCGGCCTCGACCAGGTCGCCGAGCAGACGTTCGCGCTGTCGACCCGCGGCCGGACCCTGTCGCTGCGGGTCACCGCCGTCGCCGCCGGGCCGGCCCAGATCCAGGCCGACCTGACCGACGCCGCGCGGCCCGACGCGGAGCGCGCGGCGCACGCGACGACGGTGTTCACCGTCGGCGACCGGGCGGGCGGCTCGCACGCCGGCATCGTCGGCACCGACGGGGCGGCCGTGGCCGTGGATTCCGCGCGCCCGGTCGGCAACGGCACCGCCCTCGCCCTGGCCCCGGCGTCGACCTCCGCCGCGCTGGCCGGCCAGATCTGCGCGAAGGGCACGTTCACGTTCTCCAACCCGGCGGGTACCTGGCTCGCCGGGCGCAACGTCCCGGTGGCCGTGACCGGGAAGTCGACGTCGTCGGCGTCCACCGTGACGTACGCGTCGGGGCTGACCGGGACGGACGGGAAGTACAACCTGTGCTTCACCTCGCCGGTCACCCAGATGTACGCGGTGCAGGTGAAGTTCACCTCCGACTCGGCCCTGTGGCGGGTCACCAACAACGCCGGCTCGACCGCGTACACGGTGACCACGGCGACGAAGAGCAACGTGCCGGCCGGGGACCAGGACTTCGGGACGACCTCGCCGGCCAGTACCCAGATGCGGGGTTGGCACGCCTTCGACACGGTGAACCTGCTGTGGGGGATCCGCGCGTCGGGCACGAACTGCTGGACCGCGCGGGAGACCAGCAACTGTTCGCGGGTCACGGTGCACTGGCAGCCGGGCAGCACCGACGGCACGTACTTCAGCCCGAGCGGCAAGTACGTGGCGCTGATGGACGCCGACCCGGACTCCGAGCACCTGGTGCTGCACGAGACCGGGCACCACTTCATGGACCTGCTCTACGCCGGCTGGTGGCCGCCGTCGGACTGCCCGTCGCCGCACTACCTGCACAAGCGCAGCGGCGCGAGCTGCGCCTGGACCGAGGGGTTCGCCAACGCGGTCGCCGGCTTCGCCAAGGGTGACGGCATGTTCTACTGGCCCAACGGCGCGTTCATCGACCTGATGTCCACGACGCCGTTCGACTCCTCGCAGCCGGCGAGCCGGACGAACATCGAGGACGGCGACCAGGTCGAGTGCCGGGTGGCCGGTGCCCTGATCGACCTGTGGCGGCAGGTGGACGGCGGGCCCGCGGGCACGTTCAGCAACATGCGGCAGTACCGGTCGAGTTCGTTCCGCGAGGAGTTCAACGACGACCGGCCGCTGACCGGGCTGAGCACCTCGGCGGCGGCCCGCGACCTGGTGTACACGCACACGATCGACTACCGCACCGCCCCGCCCGGCGGCGCCCCGGCCAACGGCGGCTTCGAGAGCGGCACGGCGAGCTGGACGATCACCGGCGGCGTGGTCACGAACGCCACGACCTACCCGGCCCAGGCGGGTTCCTGGTACGCGCGGATGGGCGGCAACGGCAGCACCAACACCGACACGCTGTCCCAGTCGTTCGCCGTCCCGAACGGGGCGACCGCCACGCTCACCTACTACCTGCGCGTCGTCACGCTGGAGACCGAGCCGACCGTGTACGACACGCTCAAGGTGCAGGTGGTCGACGGCACGACCACCACGACCCTGGCCACGTGGTCGAACACCAACCCCAGCGGCGGGTACGTGGCCCGCACGGTCGACCTCGGCGGCTACCGGGGCCGCACGGTGACCCTGAAGTTCGTCAGCGTGGAGGACGCGTCGCTGCGCACGGACTTCCTCGTCGACTCCCTGACGGTCACCACGACCTGACCGGACCGGTGGCCGGGCACCCTCCGGGGGCCCGGCCACCGCGCGGTCCCCCATCCGACATTCCACAATGGAGCATTGGCTCTAGGGTCGGTCGTATGACCCTGCTCGCCAGTCTCGTCGCCAGAACCACCGACCCCGCCGTCCCCGTCTACTCCGTGGCCACCCTCGTCAACGGGCAGGTCGAGACCGCCACCCAGAGCTGCCGCCCGTCGCTGCTGTTCCAGGCCGCCTCGATCAGCAAGCCGGTCGCGGCCGTCGCGGCCCTCGTCCTGGTCGGGCAGGGCAAACTCGACCTCGACGAGGACGTCAACGCCAAGCTGCGGTCCTGGAAGCTGCCCGCGCCCGCCGACTGGCCGGTCCGCGTCACCCTGCGGCACCTGCTCAGCCACGGCGGGGCGCTGACCGTGCGCGCGTTCCCCGGCTACCGGCACAACACCCCGCTGCCGAGCCTGCCCCAGATCCTCGGCGGGCTCGCGCCGGCGAACAGCTCCGCCGTGCGGGTCACCGGGCTGCCGGGCCTCGTCCCCCGGTACTCCGGCGGGGGCTACACCGCCCTCCAGCTGCTGCTCCAGGACGCCACCGGCACGGAGTTCGGCAAGCTCGTGACCGACCTGGTCCTCAAGCCGGCCGGCATGTTCTCCGCCCAGTACGCCCAGCCCGAACCGGCCGTCGCCGCGCCCGCCATCGCCGGGGGCCTTCCCGTGCCCAACGGCTGGAACGTGCACCCGGAGCTGGCCGCCGCCGGGCTGTGGTGCACCCCGACGGACCTGGTCCGGTTCGCGGCGGCGCTCCAGAGCGCGCTGGCCGGCACCGGCCCGGTCCCGAACCAGCCCCCGCTGCTGCCCGTCAAGATCGCCAAGGAGCTGTTCGCCGAGCAGCTGCCCGGCTGGGGGCTCGGCGTCGAGCTCGCCGGCACCGGGGCCGGCCGGCGGTTCGGCCACACCGGCAGCAACGAGGGCTACCGGTGCGAGGTCACCGCCACCGTCGCGCCCGGTCCGACGATCGCGGTGATGACCGCCACGGACAAGGGCAGCCAGCTGATCGACCGGTTGGTGCCGGAGATCCGTACCCAGCTGAGCTGGCCCGACCCGCCCAAGACGCCGACGGCCACCGCATACCGGCCCTCCGGCGCGGACATGGAGCAGCTGACGAAGCTGTACGGCGGCGACTACGAGACCCCCAAGGGCGAGAAGATCACCTTGACGGGTACCGGCTGGCGCTGGTCGATCACCCTGCCCGGCCAGCCGCCGCTGCCGCTGGAGCCGAAGTCGTACACGTCGGTGTCGCCGCCGACGTTCTGGGGCGTGGACATCGAGTTCCAGCTCGGCTCGGGCGGTCGGGCGACCGGGTTGACGATCAGCCAGGACGACGAGGTGATCCGGGCCAGGCGGGTCTAGGTAGCGTCCTGCCGATCTCGTCATTGGTCGGGCCGAGCCCGTCCAGGCCGGAGACAACCCCCGGGAACGACGGCGCCGACCTGCCGCGCGGGCTGCTGGCCACCGACCCGGCGCGGCTGGCGGTGGCCTCCTTCGGCGGCGAGGGCGTCTTCAGCCTCGCCCGCACCCGCGACGGGTACCGCTGAACCGGCGTTCCTTCCCACGGTCGGACTCCGGGCCGTGCGATCAGCGGCCCCGGCCACCTGTCCGGCAAACGCCCGACAGGTGGCCGGGGCCGATCGGTGCGAGGCTCGACACCGGAGGACAGGTCACGGCCGCAGGCCGCCCACGGGGAGACGCGCGCTCGGACGGTCGGTACACGGTGGACCGGTGTGGAGAGGGGTTCGTCGGTGACCTGGTTGTTGTTCCTGGGCTACGTGACGCTGTTCGTGCCGGTGTTCCGCGCCGCGGCGGTCCGGCGCAGCAGGCTCCGCGCGGGACTGGTCGCGCGGGCCTACGCCCGCGAGATCGAGGAGGCGGTGCTCGAACCCGGGGAGGCCGGGTCGCTGGACATCCTGTCGCTGGGCGTGCTGTCGGGGTGGATCCGGGAGGCGGTCGTAGCGGGGCTGCTGGCAGGGGGGTACGTCCAGTTCTTCGGGTCGGGGTACGACGGCCGGCTGCCGTTGGTCGCGGTGCTGCCGCTGCCGGCGGACGCCACCGCGCCCGAGCGCGAGGTGTGGGAGGTCGCCAACGACCCGACCGTGCGCCGCTCCGACCGGTACATGTCGATGAGGGAGTCCCTGAAGGATCTGCGGGGTCCGCTGGAGGAGCGCGGCTACGTGCGGAAGTGGGTGGGCGAGTTCTTCGACCTGCCGATCACCCGCCTGGGCTGGCTGGGCGGGATGTGCGCCCTGGCGCTGCCGGTGGCGGTATGGCTGCTGTCGCTGGACACGTACGCCCGACCCGTGCTCGTGCTGCTCATGGCCTTCGGGGGGACGTGGATCGTCGTCTACGCCGCGCGGGAGCGCAGGGTCTACCTCTACATGCCGGAGACCACCGGCCGGGGAGCCGCCGTGTTCGAGGAGGCCCGTCGGCAGGCACTCGACGCCGGACTGCGTCCCTCCGGGGTACAGGAAGCCACCGGCGACGAACGGGACCGCCAACAGGCCGGGGACGCCCGGACGGGGCTCGCGGCGGTGGGGGCCGTCCCCCGCCGGGACCTGGTGGCCGCGATCATCCTGTTCGGCCGCGAAGCGCACGACCAGTTCGACCCGAAACTGGAGCTCTACCTGAAACCGTCGACGAACTCCAGGATCGTGACCGAACGGCTCCCCGTCACCAACGACGGCATCCCACCGTTCAGGTACCGGTGAGGCGGGCCGAGCTCTCGTGTGGTGTCTCGTTGTTAGCCGGTGGTTGACGCGGATGCGCCCGGCCTTCGTGTAGGGGTCTGTGCGGTATGCCCGAACCGGATCGGCGATCAGCAGGGAACCCGCAGCTATCCGAGGCGCCGTAGCGCTGTCTCGATTGCGACCTCGATCCGGGAAGTCATGCCGGGCACATCGACAGGATGGCGCCCAGCGACCTGACCACGGATCCACTTCGGCTGGCTGTCGTCATGGTGCAGCAGGGCATACAGGTCCCACCACGGATCGAGGGTCACCCCGGCGATCGACTCATAGAGCGACCGTAGCTGCTCCGACCATTCGGGCGAGTAGAGCGCCGCCAGGTATCGCCGGCAGTGCCCGACGTCCATCGCGCGAGCCCCCCGATGGATGGAGTTCCAGTCGGTCAGTCCAGTGATCCTCCCGCGCGACCACAGCACGTTGACAGGCAGGAGATCACAATGCAGAAAGACGGCAGTGTCCTGTGGCGGCGGCGCCGCCATGACACCGAACGCCGTCTTCCACACAGCCGACTTCCGCGCGCCGGCCGGCACCTGAAGCCCGTCCAGAGGAGCGATCCAAGAGTCCGTCCACGGTCTGAACGTCTTCGCGGGGAGATCGAGGGAGTGCAGGAACACGGCAGTCTCCGCGATCCTCGTCAGCCACGACCGGGGTTCCGCCGGATGGAGGTCAACATGGCCCTGCAACCGTGTCATCAGCAGCGATGGCGCGCCCCCCGTCGAAGCACCAGCAACATCGGTAGCCAGGATGCCCGGAACCGGGAGCCCGCTTCCCGCCACCACGCCAAGGTTGGCGATCTCCTTCGCCAAGCTCTCCCGCAGGCCGAGCCCGCCCGGGTACTGCCGCAGTACGACGAACGTTCGTATTCCACGTCGCTCGACAGTCAGCCGATGCACGGCGGAGCAGACGCCACCGGTCAATCGGCGATGGCCAACGACGCGACTGCCCCGACCCATCGACGCCGCAACCCAGGCGAGAGTCTCCACGGAGGGCCGACGCTGCCGGAACCCGCCATCCCTCCAGTCGCCGTCGGTCATGAGCGAGAGCCTATTCGTCGGGGGCCGTTGTCAGCCGGGATTGACGCGAGTGCGACCCGGCCTCGGCTGACTCTGGCCCGCGGCCGCGGCGCCGGGGCCTCAGGAACGCCGTCTCGGCATCCGCCTACGCGTCCGTCGCCGCCTTCGCGCCGGCCGCTGCCGGCCCGGCCGCCTCCCCGGATCCGGTCGCCGCCGCCGGCCCCGCGAGGAACGCCGTGCCCACCTCGTCCTGGCACACCTCCACCGAGTACGCCATCAGCGCCCCGGCCTGCGCGTCCCGGAAGTGCCGCTGGATCGGGGACGTCCGCAGATAGCCCGAACCGCCGCCGACCTTCACGCCGAGCGCCGCCACGTCCTTGGCCACCTCGTTGGCCAGCAGCTTGGCCTCCAGCGACGTCGGATTGGTCAGCGGCGAGCGCTGGTCGGCCAGCCAGGCCGTCTGCGCCGCCAGCAGCGTGGCCGCCCGCAGCCGCACGTACTCCGCCGCGACCGCGAACCGGACCCACTGCATCTCTGCCAGCGGCTGCCCCGTGGTCGGGATGACCCGGTCGCGGGCGTGCGCGCGCAGGGTCTCCAGCGCCGCCTCGGCCACCCCGATCGACAGGAACGGCAGCCCGACCGGGATCGGGTTCGGCTCGTCGGTCCGCCGGGTACACCGCCGGTCGGCCGGCAGCACCGTGCCGTCGAACGTGATCAGCTGGCTGCGGGTCGCCCGCAACCCCATGCTGTCCCAGATGGGTACGAGCTTGAGCGTCGCGTCCGGCGTGATCCCGAAGAACGCCGGCACCCCGTCGACGAGCGCGTTGACCAGCAGGTAGTCGGCCGCCTCGCAGCCGGAGACGAACCTCTTCGCCCCGTCCAGGACGAAGCCGTCCGGCACCGGCCGGGCCGCCTGGAGCGGCATCAGGAACAGATTCCCGCCCGTCGGCTCCGACAGCGCGTTGGCGAACCGCTTCCCCCGGGCCAGTTCCCCCGCGAAGAACCGGGCGTTCGCGTCGTCGCTCATGTGCACCAGGCCGTAGGCGGCCCCCAGGTGCATCAGCCAGATCGTCGCCGTGGACGGACAGGCCCGCGCCACCGTGGTCAGCACCGCGCCGAACGTCACCCAGGACAGGCCCTCTCCACCGTGCTCGGCCGGCAGCCAGGCGGTGTCGAAGCCGGCCTCGTGCAGCCGGCGCAGGTTGTCGACCGGTAGTTCGGCGGACTCGTCCAGTTCGGCGGCGCGGTCGGCGAAGTCCGCCGCCAGGGCCTCCGCGCGGTCCAGCCAGGACAGTTCGGCGGCGGGCGGGTCCAACGGTGAGGGAGGCGAGCTGCGCATACCCACGATTCAACCACGAAACACCCGATGGGTACCGGCGCGGGAGGCGCGCCCGTGGGCCTGGAGCACGAGGTGTCGTGTCCGTGCACCGGGGCTGGGCGCCACGTCCTGCCGCGACGAGCGTGCACCGCTTCGTGCCCCGGGTGCAGACGTCACACGCGTGCACCGCATGTGGGGGCGCGTAGGCCCCGAGTGCTGGGGGCGCACGCGGGCGCCATGTGTGGGGGCGCACGCAGGTTCCGCGTGTGGGCGCGCATGCGGGCTCCACGTGGTGGGGATGCGCGCGGGCTCCACGTGGTAGGCGCGCACGGGCTCCACGTGGTGGGGACGCGCGCGGGCTCCGTGTAGTGGGGACGCGCACGGGCTCCGCGTGGTGGGGATGCGTGCGGGCTCCACGTGTGGGCGCCAGGTTCGTCCATCTCGTTGGTCTCCCCTGGACAGGGTGTCACGTGCGGAAACACGCGCCGCCGCTGTGCGTCGGGCGCGGACCGCTGCCGTGGATCGGGGCCGTCAGGAGATCAGGGCGCGTCCACGATCCGCGCGCCGCCGCCGATCGAGCAACAGCACGGCGGCCAACGGGGCCGCCACGAGGGCCACGAACGCGGCCTCGACCGAGATCGCGACCCCGGCCTGGGCGAGCTGTTCCCGAGGGACGCTCGAGACGATCATCGGGTACAGCGCCAGCAGGAAGGTGAGCCCGCCGGCGAGGCCACGCGCCCGGGTGAGAACGGACTGTTCGCGCGCGGAGCCGTCCCCCTCGGCGAGGGCCTGGCTCACCGCCCGGACCGTGAGGGTCGTGAACAGGGTGAGGCCGGGCACCAGGACCGCGTCCGTGGCGAACTCGTTCTTCCCCGCCACCGCGATCAGGAGGATCGCCTGTCCGAGCAGGCCGGCCACGGCCACCGCCGCGACGAGCACCTGCCGGCCCGGTCCCGCCGGTCCCAGCGGGAGACCCCTGGTGCGGCCCTGGCTGCCGAGCCAGCCGACCAGCAACGACGGCACCACCGCGGCCATGGCCGCCCACATCAGGGTGAGGTAGTTGTCGAAGCGCTCAGGGGCCTGTACCCCGAACCGCACGCCCTGGTAGTAGACCATGGTCACCAACGTGGCGCCCCAGGCGAACTCGGCGGTCGCGGCGGCCAGGATCAGCAGCCGGCTCCGGCGGGTGAGTCGCTCCCCACGGACCTCCGGCGCACCTTCCAACGGGTACGCGAGGCCGGCGGCGACCACGTACGACAGGAGGGCGACCAGCGACGGGACGAGCAGTGCGCTGGCGCTGAACACCGCGAGGACGACGACGGCGCCCAGCACCTGGCCGAGCAGCGACAGCGAGTGGACCGCCGGGCCGACCACCGGGAACGTGCCGGCGGTGACGGGTTGCCGGAGGGCGGACAGCAGGCCGACCAGGAACAGGAGCGAGAAGCCCGACCAGGAGTCCGAGGGGCCGACGACGAGAAGCGCCGCCACCGCGAACGCCGTCGTCAGGAGAACCGGGCCCCGGTACGCGGTCACGCGGGACAGCAGCGGTCCACGGATCGCCAGGTGCGCCGCGACGCTCGCCAGGATGGTGGCCAGGAACACGGGCCCCGTGCTGTAGCCGTAGAAACTGATCAGGAACATCGGAACGGCGATCAGCAGGGTACCGCAGGCCAGGCCGGCCAGCAGCTCGACAGCCACGGCCCTGCCGTACTCGCCGGGCGTCACCGGCCCCCGGAGCAGCGGCGAACTCCGGGCCGGGGCGGACACGGTGCCCGGATGCCGGACAGACCCCGTGCCGAGCGCCGGACCGACCGACGCCTTGGACACCGAGCCGGTCGACGCTGAGGACTCCGGGCGGGTCGATGCCGCCGATGTCGCAGGGTGGGTCGGGTCGTCGGATGCCGGTACTTCCGGGGATCGACCTTCCCCCGATGACATGCCGGCGGCGGAGTGCTCCACGGGAGGGAAGGCGGCTCCATGGTCCGGCGCCGGACCGGCGCGTTCGTTGGGCGGGCGCACGACGGACGCGACCGGCGTGGACGTCTCCCGGACGGCCGGGCCGTTCCCGTCCCGGATCCGGGCGAGTTTCCCCTCGGCGTCGTGCGCGCGGTCCCCGGCCCCGGGGTGGGAACCCCCACCGGCCGGGGCGCGGGCCAGGAGCAGGCGCCCCTCGACCTGGTCGGCGGTCCGGGGTCGGGGTCTGCTCCGGTACCCGGCTGGTCACCTCGGCGTGCACGTAGTCGTACAGCTCGTCCACGCTGACGAACCCGTCGCCGTCCAGGTCGGCGGCCCCCGTGGCCAGCCCCGTGATCACCGCCTGGGTGAAGACGCTGGGCCGGGCGGGCGTGACACTGGTGACGTCCTGCTCGTGCGCGTACTGCAACGCCGTGGACGACGTGATCACCACCCGGCCCCGCCCGTTGAACTGGTCGCTCAGGTCGGCCACCGGCTCGCCCCGGGTCCGGCGCAGCGTGGCGGCCCCGCTGTAGCAGCAGTCGAGCAGGACGACGACCCGCCGGGACAGCCCCCGGTCGATCCGCTGGTCGATGTATTCGAACGACACCCCGGTCGCGTCGAGGAACTCGTGCCGGGTGTTCGTCGCGGCGAAGTACCAGCGGCTCTCGTCCCGCCGGCCGTGCGCGGACACGTGCAGCAGCAGGATGTCGTCGCGGCGGGCGGAGGCGAAGAACTGCTGGATGGCGATCCGGATGTCGTCGGTGCGGCCGTTGCGCACCACCTCGACCTCGAAGCCGCAGACCGCCGGATCGGTCAGCACCGCGCGCAGCCCGTACAGGTCCGCCTCCGCGCCGGGCAGCGGCCGGAAACGGGGATCCTCGTACCGGCCGTTGGCGATGATCAGCGCGCGCCTGGCCACCCGCTAGCGCCCCAGAACCTTGTGCACGTAGGCGTCGATGAGCTGGGCGCGTTCCGCCCGGGTGGTGCCGTCGATGATCAGCTGGTCCTCGCCGATCCGGATCTCGATCCGGCCCCGTCCCCGGCGGTCCAGCCAGCCCCACAGTCCGGACAGGACCGACGTGACCACCTCGGGACTGCTCGCGAGGGTCACCAGGACCCCGCCGAGCGCGACGAGTTCGCCCGCGCGGGTCCCGTCCGGGGCGTCCCCGGCGGCCGGCCGGTCGACGGCCTCGACCGGGTGCAGGGTCAACTCGTCGAGCACACCGGTGACGGCGTCGTCGGTGTCCCCCTCGTCGACGCCGCGCACCGCCAGTCGGACGAGAAGGGTTGCGCTCATCCTGGCAACGTAGCCGACACCACCGCCGGACAGAGTCCGATACCCGACCGGCCCCGGAGAGTGGTCGTCACCTAGTCCGCGACGAGGACGTTCCTGCGGAAGCCCCCGGAGCGTTCCTGCTGCCGGCGCACGACCCACCTGCCGGGCGCGACGCCGCTGCCGCCGTGTTCGGGGTGGACGAGGTACACCGGGCTGGTGTTGGAGAACATGCCGATCGCCAACCAGAGGGGGTCCCGGACCCCGGTGGTCCAGTGGCAGGTGCCGGGGTCGGCGACGAGGGTGTGCGGGTTGTTGCCGGCTTCGCCGCGCACGAGTTCGACCCCGGAGCGGGGTACCGGCTCCCAGGAGGCGAAGGAGTGCACCCCGACCGTGCCGAGCATCGGGGCCGGTACGACGATCAGGTCGCCCTGGGCCTGGAGCCCGTCGATCACCGGTACGGTCAGTGCGCGTTCGAGATGGCCGAGGACGTCGAGGCCGGAGCGGTCGAGGATGTCTGCGAGTCTCATGATGGTCACCGTGGGGTTCGAGGGTCAGGTACGTCGCTGGAGCTGTGCGTACTGCGCGCCGGTCAGCCCGTAGGACCAGCCGGCCGCGTCTACGGGATGGTCGAACCAGGGCGGCACCCGCAGCCCGTACCGACGGCGGGTGCCGTCCCGCTCCACCGATCCGTTGACGGCGAGCAGCAGCCTGGTCCGGGCGCCCCAGTGCAGGTAGGGCAGGTCGTAGAGCTGGAGTTCCGCGCCGGGGTTGCCCGGGTCGGCGGCCCGGGAGACGAGCCTCAGGCCGGCCTGGTCGATGAACGCGGTCCAGCCGAGGCGTTCGATCGCGCACCGCCGGATCTCGACGTTGCGCTCGCCGGCGATCCGGGCGACCGTGAGGTCCTCGAACACCCAGGACGGCACGGGCAGCCCGTGCCAGGCGTACGCGGTCGCGCCGTCGCGCCAGCGCACCGCCGGGCCGTGCGGCCGCCGCTCACCGGAACCGTCCGGCACGGGTTCGGCGTGGGTCGCGGCCGGCCGGTCGGCCAGTACGCACACGCCGGCGCGCGGCCACCACCAGCCGGTGGACCGGGCCAGCGACGCCCACAGCTCGAAGTGTGCCGTGTCGGCGACCCCGAAGCGGGTACCCAGGACGCGGCGGTGGATGTCGTAGAAGCCGACCCAGTCGGCGTCGTGCTGGCCGTACCAGGTGAAGTCGGGAAGGTTGGGTGTCCCCGCGCGGATGAGCGCCACGAGGGACTCCCGGACCGCCCGCCGCAGCGCCGGGGCCGCCACCCGCTCCAGGACGGACCGCAGCGGCACGCCCTCCCGGAGCGCCGCCTCGGGGTCGACGCGCGGTGGTCGGTTCCAGCCGAACTCCACGGGTTCGACCCGGGCACTGCGTGCTAGGCGTTCCCGCAGCCCGAACACCAGGGTGGCGAGCCTGTTCTCCACCGGCTCCGGCCCGCTGGCGGCCCCGGTGTCCACCGGCGGCACGACCACGGACGCGGCGGCGGGGGACGGCACCCAGACGAACGCGGGCGGCGGCTCCCCGAGCAGGGCGTAGAGACCGGTGACGGCGTGCTCGGCGGCGGCCCGGTCGGCCGGCGCGGTGGACAGTGCGTGCCCCGTCCACTCCGCCCGGAGCTGGACGGCCTCGTGCCACTGGGCGAGAACGGGGCCGGGGTCACGCAGAACAGCGGCACGGCGACAGGGTCGCCGGCGACGGGCGCTCACAGCGCCAGGGCGGACGCGCCCTTTCGGTTCGACATGCCGACGATGGTCACACGGCCCGCCGGGGCACCGCAACCCGGTTGTCTCCGCACCGGCGGTCAACGGTCGGAACGCCCGCTCAGCCCAGTGGCGTGATCCCGACCCGTGCCCCGGCCTGCCCCAACGCGACCCGGACCCGCTCCGCCGTCCCCCGGTCCGCCCTGTGCAACAGCGGCGTCGGAGCCCGCTCCACGAGCTTCTTGGCCGCCGCCAGATCCAACCCCGTGATCTCCCGGACCACCTTGATGACCTGGATCTTCCTGCTCCCGACCTCGGCCAGGACGACGTCGAACAGCTCCGCCCGGACCACGGCGGCGGCGCGCGCCCCGTCGCCGGGCGACCTGACGCTCACGGCGGCCCCGGCGACCTCCAGCACCATCCTGGCCCGGTCCGCCGTCACCCGGTCGACCTTGCGCAGGATCACCGCCGGGGCGCTCTCGACGAGGTCCTTCGCCTCCTTCAGGCCGAGCCAGGTCAGTTCGCGGACGACCTTGATGACCTGGATCTTCCGGCCGCCGTCGCGGTCGAGGACGACGTCGAACTCGTCCGGGCCGGGTGGGGGCGCGGGGGTCCGGGCCGGCGGCGTCCAGGGCGCCGGGGCGCTCGGAAGCTGGGGCACCGCGCCCGGCGCCCCGAACCGCACGTTGCGCACGAGCCCGAGCTGGTCCGCGGTCGCGGTACCGCACTGCTGGGGCACCGGCAGACCCTCGGCGCGCAGTTGCGCGAACAGGTGGCGGTAGATGTCCCCCAGGCTGAGCACCTGCCCGGCGGCGGCGCTGCCGGCGCGCAGCAACGTGAGCATCCGGCCGGTGAACGCCGTGTGCGGCTCCCCGGGCAGGCCCACCGAGGTCCGGTTCGCGGGCGAGGAGGTCAGGGTGTACGTGCCGGCGACCTGGAGCTGGCCGAGGACCTCCGCCGCGGAGCTCGCCAGGGTGTCGCCGATGGCCCTGCCGCTGAAGCAGCTGTCCAGGATCACGACCCGGTTCCGGGCGCGGCTGGCCAGGCACACGTCGCGGACGGCCTCGAACGGCAGGGCCGTGAACGCGAGCATGTCCTGCCGGGTCGCGGCCAGGCTCAGGTACAGGTCCCGGCGCAGCGGGCCCAGCAGCCCGTGTCCGCTGTAGTAGATCAGCAGCAGGTCCTCGGCCTGGGCCGCCGCGTCGATCAGGAGCCGGCCGACCTGGGCCGCGCCGGCGTCCGGCGGGGCGACCGCGCAGTGGGCCGGACTGAACCCGCCCAGACCCGGGTCGGTGAGCACGGCCGCCAGGTCGCGGAGGTTGTTGGTGATGACCGGCACGTCCGGCAGCTCCGGATCCTCGTAGCCGGGGGTGCCGATCAGGACGATCCGGGAACGGGCCGCGTCGGCCGCGCGCACACTCACCGGGGCCGGTCGAACGCCGCCCGCGCCAACGCCTCGACGTCGCGCACCCGGTGGGCGTCGATCTCCACGGAACTCCCGTCCGGGTCCGTGATCGTGATCGTGATGTCCGAGCGGCGGGGCTGGGCGAAGAACGTCCGCAGCGACGTCGCCAGCACCGTGAGGGCTCCCCCTCCGCCGAGCGCGATCGACAGGACGTCGGTGACCGCGCCCAGCTCGCCCGGCTCCGGCCGGCCCGCGACCGCGGTGACCAGGCCGCGCAGCTCGGGCTCCTGGCGCAGCCAGTCGTGGAGTTCGGCCAGCGCCCCGCCGTCCCCCTCGGACCGCACCGACAGCGACACGTCCATGAGACCTCCCCGCTCCACGACATCATCGACGGGCACAAGTATGCCGCACCGGGCGGCGCGGGCCGGCCGGTGGACGCTCCACACGCGACCACCGGCGGCCCCGGGGCGGGGTCAGGCGCCCCGGTCGTGGTCGGCGAGGTCCTCGACCGACTGCTGGAACGCCTCGGCCGCGCGCGCGAAGTAGTCGAAGAGCAGCTCCCGCTCCTGCGGGGTGTAGCTGGCCAGCAGGTCGCCGATCCTGCGGCGGGCGGGGGCCAGCACCCGGTCGAGGTCGGCGGGCTGGTCGACCGGCTCGACGATGACCTTGCGCCGGTCGTCGGGGTCGGCCGCGCGGCGCACGTAGCCGGCCTGTTCGAGGCGGTCGACGAGCCGGGTGGTGGGGCCGGTGGTCAGGCCGGTGCGCGCGCCGAGTTCGCCGGGCGTCATGGCGCCGCGCAGTTCGAGGACGTTCAGCGCGTACAGGTCGGTCGCGCCCAGGTCGACGGCCTTGGCGCCCGCCTGGGCGTGCAGCACGACGGAACTCAGGTACTGCCGGAACACCGCGCTCGGATCCGGAGGTGTTGACACCGGCACCCCTCTCCCATAATCTCTTCCTCAGAGAAGAGAAATCTTCAGAGCAGTTAAATCTTTCAAGCAGAGACTAACACGAGGGGTACCCGCCATGACCTCAGCCGATACCCGGCCTCCGCGCACCTCCCGCCGCCGCACCCTGGTCCGGGCGCTCGGCGCCACCGCCCTCGGGCTCGCGGTCACCGCGACCGGCGGCTACCTGTGGCTGGACCAGACGTCCGACGTCCGCGACACCGGCGTCACCGAGTGCGTGACCGTCACCACCGACGGCGGCACCGACGCCGACCTGCGCGGGGTGTGCTCCACCCTGAGCGCCATGACCGCCGCATGGGACCGCAACGACGCCGACGCGTTCGGCGCGGTCTTCACCGCCAACGCCACGTACACGACCTTCATCGGAACCCACTACCGGGGCCGCGAGGACCTGACTGCGGCACACCGCGCCCTGTTCGGCGGCTTCCTGAAGGGCTCCAAGCTCGCCGACTCCTACCTCGGGATGCGCTTCTACGCCACCGACGTGGCCGTCGTGACAACCCGCGGCGACCGGTACGACGGCGACCGTCCCGTCGAGCTGTCCAAGACCCAGACCTACACGCTGGTCCGCGAACCCGACGGGCAGTGGCGGATCGCCAGCTTCCACAACACCCAGCGCCAGCCGGTGATGGAACGGATCTCCTACCTCTTCGACCCGCAGACCAGACCCCGAGCGGAACGCTGAGGGTACTGGCAACCGACCACCGGAAGGAATCCACCATGGACACCGCCGAGATCCGTACTCTCCTCGCGCGCAGCCAGGACGCCTGGAACAGTGGCGACGGGGCCGCCTACGGGGCCTGCTTCACCGCCGACGCCACCGACGTGACCTACGCCGGCACCGTCTACCACGGCGGCGAGGAGATCGGCCGGGCCCACCAGACGCTGTTCGACAGCTTCCTCAAGGGCACCCGGCTCACCGTCGACATCCTCGAGATCCGGCACTACGGCGCCGACACGGCCGTCGTCGTGACCCGCGGCGAATCCGCCAAGGGCCAGCCGAGGAAGCTCGGCAAGCTCGCGACCTACACGGTCGTCCGGGACACCGACGGCCGGTGGCGGATCGCGGCCGTGCAGAAGACGCAGCACAAGCCGCTGATGGAGGCGGTGTCCTTCAGGTTCCAGCCCGGCACCCGACCGGCCGCGCGCTGACGCGTACCCGTCGAGGTCTGGTCCTGGATTGTGTGGGTCGCGGGTCCCGGTGACGATCCGGGCGCTCCAGTCTTATGAGGACCGGCTGAGTCCCAGCGCTCCCCCGCGGTCGAGTCCCCCACAGCGGATGGCGACGTACCCCCGGCAGGATTCGAACCTGCGACCTTCCGGCTCGGAACCGGATGCTCTCCTCCGCTGAGCTACGAGGGTGTGGTGCGCGCCCCTGGTGCCGACCCAGGTCTGCCCGAAGGCGGCGGGGTTACAGCCCGCTGGACGTGCCGCCGTCCAGGACGCGCTCAGGGTGTCCACGGGGAGTCGAACCCACGTCCGCCGGAGTCACAGACCGGCGTGCTTCCCTTACACCACGGACACCATGGCGTGCCGGGCCCGGAGTCCGGTCCCGGCGACGTACCCGCGGAGGGTGTCGAACCCCCGGCCCCCTCGTTGTAAGCGAGGTGCTCTTCCGTTGAGCTACGCGGGCGTGCCTTGCGCGGAGGAGGTGGGATTCGAACCCACGACGCGCGCGAACGCGTCCGCCCTTTCCAGGGGCGGTTCCGAAGCCGGGCCGGCTCCTCCAGGGTCGTGCCCGTGTTCCTGTCCGGCCACTACGCCCAGCGCCCCGCAGGGCCGTGCTCCAGCCCGGAATCGAACCGGGGACCACCGCCATGTCGGGACGGCGCTCTACCAGCTGAGCTACCGGAGCGGGTACCCGCCGAGGGCGGGACATGGTTGCAGGGGCCGGATTCGAACCGACGACCTCGGGTTTATGAGACCCGCGAGCACTCCGAGCTGCTCCACCCTGCTGGTGCCGCCCGTAGGAATCGAACCCACGCAGTCCGGAGTAGAAGTCCGGAGCCCGGCCATCGGGCGCGAGCGGCAATGGTCCCCCGGGCGGGATTCGAACCCGCACACCTCGGCTTAGAAGGCCGCCGCTCGGTCCGTCGAGCTGCCAGGGGAGAACGTGGGCCGCCAGGGACTCGAACCCCGCTCTCCGGAGTAAGAGTCCGGAGCATGACCATCCATGCTCGCGGCCCGCGAGCGGAAGCTGAAGGAGTCGAACCCTCGGGACCCCACGGCCCCGGCCCGGCTTTCGAGACCGGTCGCCCACCGCTGGGCGCCAACTTCCCACAACGCACCCCGACCAGGAATCGAACCTGGGCCTCCGGCTTCGTAGACCGGCGCTCCGTCCGCTGAGCTATCAGGGCATGGGTCCCGCCTCCAGGAGTCGAACCTGGCAGAGCCGCTTCATCAGAGCGGTGCCGTCACCAGCTGGCTCAGGCGGGATGGTGGTGTCTTGCGTGGACCGACTCGGTGTCGAACCGAGGGGGCGCTCCTTGCAAGGGAGCACTGCGCACCGGCGCCCAGCCCATTCTTTCCTGCGTACCCGACCGGGGACTCGAACCCCGCACCTCTCGGACCTGAACCGAGCGCCTCTTCCACTGGGCCAGTCGGGCGGAGCCAGCGTCCGGAATCGAACCGGAGCCTCCCATGTACGAGATGGGTGCGCGGCCTTCGTGCTGCGCTGGCGTTCTTACCGTTCCTACCAGCGACGAGCCGGATCCCTCATAGCCTAATGAGCATGAGGTTGACTCCCTACTCTATCGTTGGAGTATGGCAAGACCTCGAACCTGGAGCGACGAGCAACTGGCACACGCTCTGGCGGGAGCAGCCTCCTGGACAGAGGCCACCCGTCGGCTCGGGTTGAACCCGTACGGAAAGACCATCGCCCGCCTCAGAGGCCATGCTCTGCGCTTGAATCTCGATGTTTCTCATCTGAAGAGCAGAGTAGGAGCCGTTCCCATCACGTCGCCGCAGCCGGGATCTCCTCTGGACATCGAGGAGCAGGTGCTACGACAGGCGATCCAGGAATCCAGGACCTGGCCCGAGGTGCAGGGAAAGCTAGGGCTCTCTCAACACCACCGGCCACAGAGGAGGACCCAGGAGGCTGCCGAAAGGTTCGGGATCGACACCTCCGGAATATTTCGTCAGGACTGGAACGGCGCTCCGGTTCAGGCGCTCCCGGTGCCGTTCTTTCGACCTCCGGCTCCAGAGAACCTGTCCAAGGCGGGCGCGGCAATGGCGACCACGTGGTTCATGGAACGCGGATACATGGTCTCTGTTCCGTTGGAGCCCGCCAGGTACGACCTGATCGCAGAATCTGACGAAGGCCTCAAGAGGATCCAGGTCAAGACCACGCGAGCCCACACCGTGGGAATCGGCAGGACGGTATACGGAACCGGGACAAGCCCCTCTACCGGGAGATACGGCAGAGGAGTCTACGCGCCAGGGGAGATCGACCTCTTCTTCATCTACACCTGGGACCGCAGGAGCTATCTGATCCCACTGGAAGCCGTGCAGGGTCAGATGACTCTCAACCTGCAGAAGTACGAGAGCTACCGGCTGTCCCACCTAGACGAACGAGTCCAAGCCCCGCCGCCAGCCCGGCAGCGGAAGTCACGTGCTCGGCGCCAGCCGGGCAGCATGCCCGGATAGCTCGGGTGGTCAGAGCCGACAGCTCGACTCCCGCCCGAGGGCCGCGCCCGGCGGCTGGCCGGGTGTCGGGCTGGCTCCTGCGGAAGGATTCGAACCCCCACTTCCCGGTTCAGAGCCGGGCGTCGCTACCTGGTTAGACGACGCAGGAAAGACACCCGGCGGGCGTGATGGTCCCGCCGGGTGCCCAGCGCGCGATGAGCGAGCCCCACCCGGCGCCTGAGGCGTCCCGGGCGGGATCATCCGCGCTTCGGAGGGAGCCCGGTCGGACCCGGAGTTCTCCCTGGAGTTGGCGCCGCCCCGGGCCGGGGCGGATCCGTAGAGCTGCTGCCGGGATTCGAACCCGGGTCTCCGCGTTGGCAACGCGGCACACTCCCCCTGTGCTACAGCGGCATGAGCCTTCGGTCGGAGTCGAACCGGCCCGGGCCGTCATACCAGGACGGCCGCCACCCGGTGGCGAAGGCGTCGCGTGCCCCGGGCGGGACTCGAACCCGCAGAACCCGGGTTTGAGCCGGGTGCCTCTGCCGATTGGGCCACCGGGGCGGGCCGCCGGCGACCCGCTCGCGCGGAGCTCCGGCGTCGGTAGCCGATCCGGGACTCGAACCCGGTCCTCCGCTGTGAGAGAGCGGTGACGCTACCCATGGTCGAATCGGCCTGGTACCTCGTGCGTGGACCCGTCGGGATTCGAACCCGAAACCACCCGCCAGCCAGACGGGAGCGCCACCAGTTGCGCCACAGGCCCTGGAGTGGTGGAGTACCCCCCGGCGCTCCACCACCTCGTCTGGGACCACGGAGTCGAACCGCGTGTCTCCCGCTTCCAAAGCGGGCGGATTTCCGTCTTCCTCGTCCCAGAAATGATGCCCGCACACTGTCGAAAATTACTGTTCCACGGCGTGCGGGACTTTCCGGCGCACGCAATGCGCGCCGGTTATTCATGCCATCCGCTGTGGAATTCTCAAGAAACAATTCGCCGTGGGGTACGGCAATAGCACGGGCGGCAGGAATCGAACCTGCGACCGCCAGTTTTGGAGGCTGGTGCTCTACCGATTGAGCTACACCCGTCCGCTGGAACGCGGAGGTGGAGAAAGAGAAAACCGCCCGGTCCTGGTGGACGGGCGGTGGCGGTAGCACTGGATGCGCTACGCCTGCCACCTGCCCGTTTCCAGGTACGGCTTCGGGTGGAGGTGCCCGAGGGGTCGGTTGGACATGTGCGTGACGGCCTTGCCGGTGTGCACGGCGGCATTGCCCGCGTGCATGGCGACCGCGCCCACTCGCACGGTAATACCGCCGCGTAGTGCGGAGTACTGCCAGTTGGTGGTGGCCTGCAACATTGTCTTCCCCTCCTTCGGTTCTTGTCTCTCTCAGTGCTGTGACAACCATAGGTCACGCCCGTGGGCGTCGCAATGCTTTTCCGCGCCGCGCTTCCGGTGACGTCCTTCACGCGAGGTTTCGGCACCGAATGCGTTGGCACGGAAAGGATCTGTCGCGCCCGAACTCCGCCGGCGGCCGGAGACGCGGAACCGCCGCCCGGCGGCTGGCCGGGCGGCGGTCTTCGTGGTGCGGGGGGTTAGTCCGTGCCGGACTCCATGGCGGCGGCGTCGAGCAGTTCGTCGTTGTCGCCGGCCCGGCCCCGGGAGGCGATCGCCCGTGCGCCGCCCTCCGGCATCGCGCCGATCAGCCCGGTCGACGCCGGCTCGGCGGCGCCGATCAGGGCCGGGTGCGGCTGGCCGCCGACCATGCCGAGCCGGGCGTACTGCTCCAGCTTGGCGCGGGAGTCGGCGATGTCGAGGTTGCGCATGGTGAGCTGGCCGATCCGGTCCAGCGGGCCGAACGCGGAGTCCTCGGTGCGTTCCATCGACAGCTTGTCCGGGTGGTAGCTGAAGGCGGGGCCGGTGGTGTCGATGATCGAGTAGTCGTCGCCGCGCCGGAGCCGGAGGGTCACCTCGCCGGTGATGGCGGAGCCGACCCAGCGCTGGAGGGACTCGCGGAGCATGAGGGCCTGGGGGTCGAGCCAGCGGCCCTCGTACATCAGGCGGCCGAGGCGGCGGCCCTCGTTGTGGTACGCGGCGACGGTGTCCTCGTTGTGGATGGCGTTGACGAGCCGCTCGTAGGCCGCGTAGAGGAGGGCCATGCCGGGGGCCTCGTAGATGCCGCGGCTCTTGGCCTCGATCACCCGGTTCTCGATCTGGTCGCACATGCCGAGCCCGTGCCGGCCGCCGATCGCGTTGGCCTCCAGGACCAGGTCCACGGCGGTGGCGAACTCCTTGCCGTTGATGGCGACGGGCCGGCCCTGCACGAAGCTGACCGTCACGTCCTCGGTGGCGATCTCGACGGCCGGGTCCCAGAACCGGACGCCCATGATGGGCTCGACGAGTTCGATGCCGACGTCGAGCTGTTCGAGGGACTTGGCCTCGTGGGTGGCGCCCCAGATGTTGGCGTCGGTGGAGTAGGCCTTCTCGGTGCTGTGCCGGTAGGGCAGGTCGCGGGCGAGCAGCCACTCCGACATCTCGGTCCGGCCGCCGAGCTCGGTGACGAAGTCGGCGTCCAGCCACGGCTTGTAGATCCGCAGGGACGGGTTGGCCAGCAGCCCGTACCGGTAGAAGCGCTCGATGTCGTTGCCCTTGTAGGTGGAGCCGTCGCCCCAGATCTGCACGCCGTCCTCGAGCATGGCGCGGACCAGCAGGGTGCCGGTCACGGCCCGGCCGAGCGGGGTGGTGTTGAAGTACGTCCGGCCGCCGGAGCGGATGTGGAACGCCCCGCAGGCCAGCGCCGCGAGGCCCTCCTCGACGAGCGCGGCCCGGCAGTCGACGAGCCGGGCGATCTCCGCGCCGTAGGCCTCGGCGCGGCCGGAGATGGTGTCCATGTCCGGCTCGTCGTACTGGCCGATGTCGGCGGTGTAGGTGCAGGGGATCGCGCCCTTCTCGCGCATCCACGCGACGGCGACGGAGGTGTCGAGACCCCCGGAGAAGGCGATTCCGACACGTTCACCAACAGGCAGAGACCCCAGCACCTTAGACATGGTAGAAGTATGCATCATGCTGCATGACCATGCAAATTCGCCCGATCGATGGGTACTTTCATCCCTATTCTTCCCCATCGGGGCCGCGTTTGCCGGGCACCCGGTCAGCCGATGGTGACCACCCGCGCCCAGTCCGGTGGCGTGTCCGGCACGTAGTCCGGGTCCCACTCCCGGACGTTCCCGTGCCGCTGGAACAGCCCCACCACGGTGCGGCACGCAGGCCGCCGGTCCGGCCAGGGCGTCTGCCCGTCGGTCAGCACCACGACCACGTCGGGGCGGGGGTTGGCGCGCAGCGCGGCGGCGAACCCCTCCCGCAGGTCCGTGCCGCCACCACCCAGCAACGTGATGCCCTCGGCACGGCACAGCGGTTCCGCGACATTGCTGGCGGCGTCGCACGACACCACGCTGACCAGGTCGCGCCGGCCGCCCACGCTCCGGGAGATCGCCGCGACCTCCAGGAGCGCGCTGCCCAGTTCGGCGTCGCTCACCGAACGGGACGTGTCGATGACCACGCAGACCCGGGGCGGCCGGCGGCGCAGGCTCGGCAGGACGACCCCGGGCAGGCCGGCGGCCCGGCGCGCGGGCCTGCCGTAGGTGTAGTCCTCCCCCACGCCCGCCCCGGTGGCCGCCGAGCGGACGGCGGCGCCGAGCAGGTCCCGCCACGGCTGCGGCGGATGGAACGCCTGCTCCGCCCACCGCCGCCACCCCCGCGGGACGCTGCCCGGGTGGCCGATCACGCCCTGGGCCACCCGGAAGCGGACCGCGTCGCGTTCCTGCGCGCTGAGGCCGTGCGCGCCGTCGGGGCCCAGGTCCCAGTCGCGCTCGCCCCCGTCGGCGCCGCTGCCGCAGTCCAGCCAGGCCAGGTGCGCGGTGACCGCGCCGAGCCGGAACTGGCGCAGGTAGTCCTCCATCAGTTCGCCCGCGGCCAGCCGGAGGTCCAGCGGCTGGACGGCGCCCTCGGGGCGGGGCAGCCCGTCGCCGTACACGTCGTCGTTGATCTCGCAGTCCGCGGCGATGTTCATCCGCAGCCGTTCACCGGGCCCGGTCAACCCGTGCTCCAGAGCGAACCGGTCCCCGCGCCCGTGGTGGTCGCGGAGCAGGTGCGACACCTCGTGCACCCACACCCCGGCCAGTTCCTCCACCGGGGTGCGGTCCACGAACCCCGGTGACACGTAGCAGCGCCAGTGCCGGTCCACGGCCATCGTCGGCACCCGGCGGGACTCGACCACCTTCAGGGCGAAGAGCGCGGTCGCCAGGTACGGCCGGACCCGGGTGGCGTACAGCCGCGCGGCGTAGAGCTTCTCGCGGTCCAGCGTCGTCACCGGCCCGCCCCGACCTTGTACCGCGCGTCGGCGTGGTCCGCCAGCCGGGTCAGGGACACCGCGCCCGCTAGCCGTTCGATCGACGCCGGGAGTTCCCAGTCGTCGAGCCGCAACGAGGCGAGCGTGGCGGCCGGTACGACCACCAGGTCCGGGGCCCCGGTCTCCAGCGCCAGCACGAGCACGGTCCACGCCGCGTCCCACCGGGACCGTTCGGGTCGGCGGCGCACCGCCTCGACCACGCCGTCGAGGACCGCCTGGCGCAGGTCGCCCCGCTCGGGCAGCACCGCCGACGCCGGGTCCGCCAGCAGGTCCTCGGGGTCCGGGAGGTCCAGGCGGTCCAGGCTGGCCAGCAGTTCCAGCCCCGGACCGTCCCCGACCACGCCCCGGACCAGCATCGACAGCACCTCCCTGCCCACCCCCGCCGCGGTGGCGAACGCGGTGAGGCGCAGCGCCATCTCCCAACTGCGGGGCGAGGGCCAGGGTCCGCCCCGGCGGGCCTCGCTGCCCGGCAACTGGTGCACGAGCGCCGGGCGCGCGGCCAGGATCCCGCACACCGCCCGCCGCGCGAACGCCACCGCACCGGTCAGCCGCCCGGGGTCGAGGGTGGGCAGCACCGCCCGGGGCCAGACGCCGCCGAGCCCGCGCACGACGACCTCCTGATCACAGACCCATTGCAGGTGTACGAACCGGTTGGCCAGCGGCGCGCTCAGCTCCCAGCCGTCGGCGGCCGAGGAGCGCGGGTTGGCGGCGGCCACGATCCGCACGCCCGGCGGCAGGGTCAGGGCGCCGATCCGGCGTTCGAGCACCAGGCGCAGCAAGGCGGCCTGCACGGCGGGCGGGGCGGTGGACAGCTCGTCCAGGAAGAGCAGCCCCCGGCCGGCCCGCACCAGGCGCACCGCCCAGTCCGGCGGGGCCATGGGGACGCCCTGCACGGCGGGGTCGTCGCCGACCACCGGCAGTCCGGAGAAGTCGGACGGCTCGTGCACGCTGGCGATGACCGTGGTCAGCGGGAGGTCGAGTACCTCGGCGAGCTGGGTGAGGGCCGCGGTCTTGCCGATGCCGGGCTCGCCCCACAGCAGTACCGGCAGGTCGGCGGCCACGGCGAGGGTCAGCGCCTCCAGTTGGGTGTCGGGGCGCAGTTCGGTGGTGGTGTCCCGGAGGAGGGCGAGGAGGGCGGCGGCGGTGTCCATCGGGCGGGCGGGGTGCGTGGCCTTCGAGGAGCGGGGATCCGGCGCGGCGGACACGACCGTCAGCCTGCGGGGCTCGGCGGTGGAGGGCGCGGTCTGCGACGGGTGGGAATCGGCCGGGCCGGACGCGGACCGAAGCGAATCGGAAGCCGCCGGGCCGGACGCGGACCGCGGTGAGTGGGAATCGGCCGAGGTTGGTGCGGACCGAAGCGGGTGGGAATCGGTCCGGGTCGGTGCGGACCGTGGCGGGTGGGTCTCGGCCCGGGTGGGTGCGTCAGTGGTGGGCGGGGTGGAAACAGACATGTGTGATCACCTTGGAGGTCGGGGCCGCACGGCGGCGGAGGGCAGGGTCGTGGTCGCCACGTCCGATGGCGGGGTGGCGGGGTGGCGCGGGCGCTGGGGTCAGCGGGTTGAGGTGCGGCGCTTCCTCAGCCGCGGCGTGCGGCGTAGCTCGGGGGCGATCCGGGGTGGTCCGGCGGCGAGCCCGGCCCGGTAGAGCGCGTGGGTGGCCTGTCGTCGCGCCGCCAGGTCGAGTTCGTCGCGCAGGGCGCCGTCGCGGAGTACCGCCTCGGGGCCCAGCAGGTTCTCGAGCACGGCGAGCGCCCCCGTGGCGTCGCCGTGGTCCAGACGGGCGCGGATGTCCGGGAGACACTCCGGGTGCCGGTTCACCGCGTCGATGGCGCGCAGGCACGGCACCGGCGGGCCGCCCAGCGCGACCAGGAGCTCCTCGCGGTGCAGCTCGGCCCGATCGTGGTCGAGCGGGACGAGCGCGCCGTCGACGAAGCCGATCCGGTGCCGGGCTCCGCGACACTCGACGACGCGCGGACCGGTGGGAGCCGCAGCCCGCCCCGGACCGGCCGGACGGGAGCCCGGCACGAGTGCCGCCGCGACCAGGGGGTGCAGGAGGTCGGCTCCGATCAGTCCGGCGCGCAGCAGCGCCAGGTCGGGCGGCACCCAGGTCGCCGCGTCCGGCAGTACCGGCCAGGATGTGGTCTGGCCCCTGGCCGGGGCGGCCGTGATCCGTGGCGGGTGCGTGTCGTCCACGTGCAGAAGGAGCCGCTGATGGTGGGAGAGGCGCACGGCGACCGTGCCGGTGTCTCGGCCCTGCGAGCGCAGCAGGATCGTCGCCTCGTCCGCCCAGCGGTGCACGGCACAGCCTGTCCCCGCTGGGACCAGGCCTGCGGACAGCGGGCCCGCGGAGTCCGTGCCCACAGACCCGAGGCCTGCGGAGTCCGGGCCCGCAGGGTCACAGCCTGCGGAGTCCAGGCCCGCAGGGTCACAGCCTGCGATGCCAAGGCCTGCGGGGTCACCGCGCGCGGGATCAAAGCCCGCGGGGTCAAGGGCGCCGGAAGGTCGCACGCCGGACCGGGCCCGGAACTCGCCCGCCCGGTGCGCGTCCCACAGGTGGCGGTGCAGGTCGAGCCGGTACCGGCGGTCGGGGTGGGGATGCGGGTGCAGGCCGGCACCGGCGGTGGGCCGGGAGGCGTCCCAGAGGGCGAGGCTGACGCGCTGCCCCGCGTCGGCCCAGGCCGGAGGCGTCCGCACTACGAGGTGCACCGCGCCGTCCGGCGGGTAGCGGGTGAGGGACACGGTCAGGCCCGGGCGCAGCAGTCCGTCGGGGGTGATCCTCGGCAGGTGCCAGCGCAGCAGGTCGGGGGCCAGCAGGCGGAGATCGGCGCGCACCAGGTCGGCGAACTCCCGGCCGTACGCCCGGGTGGTGGCCGGCAGGTCCACATCGACGTCGACGCGGGCGGCCGTACACGCGCCGGCCCAGTCGCCCGCGGTGCGGCGGGCGGTCGCGGATTCGATCATCGACGGCGGGACGGCGAACTCGCGCACGCGCCGCCAGTACTGGAGTCGGGACTCCCCGTACACGGTCAAGGTGTGCATCAGCACTCACCTTGCGCGGACGGGACCCCCGATCTGTTCGAGAAGATGCTCATCGCCGGGAGCGTACAGCATCCCGCCCGGCGGCATCAGCCCCGTCGCCCGGCCTGGTCGGTACGGCGCGCATCGCCCGCGCGTAGACGTCGCGGAGTTCCGGGCGGGTCTCGGTGTCCGCGAGGTAGACGATGAGATGTCGCGCGTGCCGGTATCGCGCGTCCGCCGCGTGGAGGAATCCCGGGTCGTCGCTCGCGGCCATCTTCCGGGGCAGATAGCCGGCGAGGAACACCGCCCTGACGAACGCGAACGCGCGGTACACCTGCCACAGGTCGTCGTCGCCGAACGGGTGCGGCTCTCCGACGAGCGCCAGTTCGTCCAGGTAGGCGCGGCACAGACCGAGTCGCTGCTCACGCGTCCCGTCCTCCGGCGGAAGCAGGGCGTGGTCCTCGATGAGCTGCACGGCCTCGTACAGCAGCGGGTGGCGCGGGTGATCCTCGAAGTCCAGGGCCGTCACCCCGCCGCTCGGGGTGACCAGCCAGTTCTCGGCGTGGCCGTCCCTGCCGGGCATGGCGATCGGCACCGGGGGCGCGTGCAGGGTCCACGCGGACGCCAGGCCGGTCGGGTCGCCGATACCGGCGCGCGCGCCGAACCGCTCCACGACCCTCGCGACCTGCCCGAGCGCCCGGCCGTCATGATCCGCCGACCCGCCGCCCTGCGAGCAGTGGATCCGTGCCAGGAAGCGGAGCGCGCGTTCCGACGCCTCGAACAGGGCCGGGCCACGGCGGCGAGCGGCGGTCAACTCGGCCAGACTGCGACCGAGCGCCCGGCGGGTCACGTAGGCGCTGTTCACCGTCACGCCGTCCAGGATCGTCGTGGGGATGTCGACCGCGTCGATCACCACCGGCACCTGCATCCAGTGCGGTGCGCCCGAGGAACGCAGGTAGTGATCGAGCGACGTTGTCCGCGCGGCCTCGGCCGTCGCGAGTGCCCGGGAGGTCGGCTTGATCACCAGCGACACGGACAGGAGCCGGTGCGGGTCGTTCAGCACGAACGTCTGGGACCTGCCGCCGAGTACATGTTGCTGGAACTGTCGGTTGCGCGCGGCGCGGGTCGCCACCTCGGCGCGCAGTGTGGTCGGTTCGGGCTCGAGGAACATCCGGGTCAGCTGGTCGTCGAGCGCGGGTTCGGCCGAGGCGATCGCGGAGATCTCGCCCAGCCCGGCCACATCGCGCAGGTCGAGCAGTTGCACCATCGGCCACGGCCAGGCCCGGTCGGTGGCAGTGGCCTGCCAGGCGAACCCGACGGCGGCCACGAAGTCCGCGGGGTCGTGCCGGAGCTCCCATAGCGCCCGGTGACTCGCCGCACTCACGCTCCAGTTCTCCCGGCTGGCTACGCCGGGCAGGCCGGCCGCCCGCGCTCTCGCCTTGTGCGCCAGCGCGATCTGGAACGACGCGGGAGAGTTCGTCTCGCGTCCGTGGCGGTAGTGCGCGTCACCGAGCAGACCGAACATCGCCTCGGAATCGTTGCCCGCAGCCACCGAACGCTCCAACCACGTGATCGACCCGGCCAGGTCACTCGATGCGCGGGTGAACGTATGCAGGCGGAGAAAGGCCTCCCCGAGGTAGCTCGCGGTTTCCCGCACCGGCAAAACGTACTGGCTCTCGGCCTCGGCCTCGGCGTCCAGGTCACTGTCGCCCGTCACCCTCGCCGTCGGGCGCGGGACGTCGGCGGCGGAGTTCACCTGTGGCACATCCTCGCGATCCCACAACCGGGTCAGGCAGTCGATGCACTCGGCGAGCAACCGTTGCGATCCGGGCGGATCCATGTGGCGCAGCGACTTCGCGTAGTGGAGTGCCGCCAGGCCCAGCGCCCACCACAGCTCCGACGACGGTTCCCCGTCGGGCGGTCTCGCGCTCCGAAAGGCGGTGTACGCCCCGCGCAGCCAAGCGAGCCTGGTGCCGGTCGCGTCCGCCTGGTCCTGGGCCCCTTCGTCCGGCACCTGCGTCAACAGCGCGCTTCCGAGATGCGCGCACAGCCGGCCGATCCGTTCCTGCAGCCAGCGGGCGATCGCGTCGTCGGAGGCGTGGTCGACCGCGTACCGTAGCCGGTCCACGACGGCCGCGATCCGGTCGCGGTCAGCAGCGGACTGGTCACCGGCGTAGACGAGCCGTACGGCAGCGCCGACCATAGGCCACATCATCACGCGAATGTCCGGCGGAAGCGCCGACAGGCCGTCAAGGTGGACCCGGAGCGCGACCGCGTCCACCTCCGTCCCGGTCCGGAGCATGACGCCCAGCGCGAGCCCGTGACGCATCGCCGCGAGGCCCGCGCACAACTCCGCCGACACCTGTTCCGGCTCAGCCAGACAATAGAGATGGCCCTCGGTGGCGAGTGCCAACGCCTCGTCGAGCTGTCGATCGCGGCGCAGCTCACGGGCCCGTTGCAGCAACGCCGCCGGCAGGGCCGAGCCTCGCATCTTCGCGCCCGGTGTGCCGCAGTACCGCAGGGCAGCGATCGCCTCGTCGAGAATCCCCACCTGAGGTCGGCCGAGAAGTCGATGGACCCAGGCGATCCGTAGACGGGCGACACCGCGCTTCGCCCCGACCAGGCCGTCCGACAGGTCACCGCCCGCAGGGAACAGCAGCGCCTCGGTGTAGAGGTCCACCGCCGCGGCGTAGCGGGCCAGGGCGTCAGTGGCGAACGTCAGGGCTACCGCGCCGACCAGGATTCGTTCGGATTCGCTGTCGGTCACCGCGTCGGCAACCAGCGTCGCTCCGAGGGCCACTCCCTGCGACGTGCGCAGGTCCCCGAGGGACGCGAACCATTCGCGCCCCTTGGCACCGTGGCTCAGTGCTGCGGCGACGACCGCCTCGGCCTCCTCCGAGACGTCGTACCCCAGGTCCAGAAGGCGCTTCAGTGCTTCGATCCGGTAGCTGAAATGCCTGTCGGACCTGTCCCCGAACTCAAAAGCCTTGGCAAAGTCGGCGACGGCGCGGAGGAGGAGCGGGACGGGCTCGTCACTCTTACGCGCGAGCACCAGTCCCCCGACCGCGCGCTGTCCGCGCCAGATCCTGGCTCGCCGATCTACCACCCGGCCCGCCTGTGGCTCGATGACGTCCCAGGCAGCGAAGGACTCGGCCAGACAGTTCCTGACCAGTTCGTCACTGCCTCCAGAGCCCAGCAGCGTCCGATGCTGGTCGTAACACGACCCGGCCAACCTGATGTTGATCTCGAGCCACGTGCCAGGCCAGTTCAATCCATCCGGCAGGTGGGCGGCGGCACGTCTTGGCGAGTGCGTCGCCGCGTGATGGACAGCGACCACGGTGACAAGATCACACTCTGCGTCAAAGCGCTTCTTGTCGAGCAGGGACTTCCATACCGCGCCCAGCACCAGCGGAGCGCTGGTCCGGTCGAAGAGACCGGCGAAGGAGGCGGGCGCTAGGCGGGCAGCCGCCCGATCGACGAGATCAACGGTCAGGTCCACGCCGATCGTGGCGAGCCGGTCACGGATCTCGTCAAGATAGTCCGCCATACTCACCGCACCGCCGGGTACCCGTCAGCGCAGCGCCGGTTGGTCGTCATGGGTCCGTCTGTCTCCGATCAGGAAGGCCGACTGCGGCGACACAATGAAGTGCCCGTGCCGGCCGCTGCGGGTGTCGGCGGCGTTGACCGCGATGACCTGGGTCTCTGCCTTCGCTCGGCCGAGCTTGAGCAGTCTGTCGATCAGCTTGAGCGCCTCAGCGTTCTCCTTCCGGATCTCATACACCTCGAAGTACCGCATCACTTTGTAGTGCTCGCCGCGGGCCGGTCGCGGCCTCTCGAACACGGACCGCACCAGGTCGAAGTTCAGCCGGTCGACCAACGCGATCAATTCCGGGTGACCGACCTCGGCCAGTTCCTCTCGCAACTCCCGCCGCAGGCACTCTGCCGCCGTCTCCCGCCCCTTGCCGGAGACGAACCAGCGCATGAACCCCAGACATCGCCCCGCACCGAGGTAGCCCCGCAGATCGTGCGCCATCTCCGCCTGTCGGCCATCGACGCGCTGGTCCAGAAACCCGAGACGGTCAAGATCAGACTGTGCCTGGGAACCGTACTTGAACACCCCGCCGGGCGGCCCGTAGGTCTGTGGGCGAAACGGCGAGTGGAACAGGACATAGCAGTCGTCATCCTTGATCCGCAACAGCGCCGCTACGGACACTCGAACGGTGCCGAACCGCCAGATCGTCGTGCGCAGCAGCCCCCAGAAGCCTCGGTGCCGCCATACGACCGAGACTATTGCCAGCACAACCGCGACGATCAGACCCGACAGGATCCCACTCCACATTCGGCATAGTCCTTCCTTAGCTCGACCAACGGTGCGCCCCTGTCATTCTGAACAGTTGATGGACAGAACGGCACCCACGAACATGCGCATTGTCGTGGAGGAACGGCGGATGCGGACCGCTGGTCGAACGACACGCTCCGCTGTGGCCGATCCACACCAGACTCACGCCGCCGGTCACGGCTGGTTGGTGGTCAAGGCCAGAGGGCCGGGCCGGGAGCCGATGGCGAGTACCCCCCTTGTCCGGGGTTATAACCGCGAGTCGCCAATCGGGCAGTGTCCAGTTCGGAGCAGAGGTCGCCGCTACGCTCCATGGGTTCCGTTCCGGCCCAGCGGGCCAGCGTGTCAGCCCGCGCCACCGTCAGGAGCCCCCGCGATGTCTCCGGCATTCCCGGCCCGACTCTTCCGGACCGCCCTCGCCGCGGTCGCCCTCGCCCTCGTGTTCACCGCGGCACCCGCGAGCGCGGCACCGGCCACCTCCACCGGTGACGACGGGGTGGCGAAAGCCTCCGTCACCCTCGACAACACGACCCCCGGCCCCGGCGAGGTGGTGTCGTTCACGTTCCAGAGCACGTTCAACCAGCCCGTCTCCTACGCCGCCGACGCGGTGATCGCGTCGACGGAGCTGTCGCCGTACCTGACGCTGGAGAGCTGCCCGGGCGCCACCAGTTGCTCGTTCGACGCGTTCGCCATGTACGCGGTCGTCAGCGGGGCCGGCACCGCCACGATCCGGGTCCGGGTCGCGCCCGGCACCCCGCTCGGCACGACCTTCACCTTCACCCCGGCGGTGCAGTACTACACGTCCGCCGGCCACGAGCTGCTCCTCACCCCGACGATCACGCTCACGGTCCGGCCGTCCGCCGCGGACGTCGGCGTCCGGCTCGCCGCGACGTCCGCGGGCCTGCTGACCAACCGGATCGACTACACCGCGACGGTCGGCAACGCCGGACCGCAGCCGCTGGCCGAGGGCAAGCTGGTAACGACGCTGTCCACCGTGGCCACCTCGGTGAGCTCCCCGGACGGGTGCAGCCTCGACGCCGGCCGGCGGTCGGTGTCCTGCCCGCTGGGGGCCCTGCCCGTGTCCGGTTCGGCGAACCGGCGGTTCAGCGTGACGTACCCGACGCTGACCGTGGGTCTGACCCTGAACGCGACGGCGGTCCGGGCGTTCAGCAGCCCCGGCGACCCGAATCCGGCCAACGACTCCGCGGTGGCCCGGTGCGTCGTGGTGACGCCGCTGCTCATCCTCTGCTGAGGCCCCACCTCCGCACGACACCCGCCCCGCAGGCCCACACGGCCTGCGGGGCGGTTCGTGTCGGCGCCGCGTCGGAATCCCGCCCCGCATCGGACGGCGGCCCCGGAAGCGGGCGAACCGCCACAGGAGCACCTCCCGCCCCGCCTCCGCAGGAGGATCGGAAGTGGCGTCGCGGTTGGTCCCGCCCCGCCTCCGCGCAGGAGGATCCCGCGCCCGGTCGGAAAGGTGTAGGTTGACCCACCCGGGCGCGGGGTGCCGGGCGTGTAGGGAGGCAGGAGGTGGACGTGGGTCCGGAGGAGTCGTTCCGCGAGTACGTGTCCGGCCGGCTGGCCGCCTGGTCCCGGGTGGCGTTCCTGCTCACCGGGGACCACCACCACGCCGAGGACCTCGTGCAGGTCACGCTCGTGCGGGTCGCCCGGCACTGGGAACGGGTCGTCGCGCGCGGCGAACCCGACGCGTACGTGCGCCGGGTGCTCTACAGCCAGCACGTGTCGCTGTGGCGCCGCCGGTGGCGCGACGTCGACCTGCGCGCCGAACCACCGGAGCGGACCCAGGCCGACAGCGCCCCGGACATCGAGGCCGCCCTCATGGTCCGCGCGGCGCTCGGCCGGCTGGCCCGGCGGCAGCGCGCGGTCCTGGTGCTGCGGTACTTCGAGGACCTGACCGAGGTGGCCGCCGCCGAGGCGCTGGGCTGCTCGGTGTCGACGGTGAAGAGCACGACCCGCGACGCGCTGGCCCGGTTGCGCATCATGGCCCCCGAGCTGGCCGAACTGGTGGGGACGATCAACGGCGGGAGGCACGACGGATGAGTACCCGACTGCGGGAGCTGCTGCGCGCCGCCGGCGACACGATGCCCCCCGCCCGGCTGCCCGGGGACCTGTGGCAGCGGGGGCGGCGGCGGCGGACCCGGCAACGGGTGGCCGTGGGCCTCGCGCTCCTGCTCGTGGCGGTGGCGGCGGCCGTGCCGTGGGGGGTGCGGAGCCCGCGAGCGCCGCTGGGGGCCGCGGGGGCGGCGGTACCCGGAAAGGTCTTTGTGCCCTGGATGTGGCAGGCGACCGTGCGGCAGGCCCCCGCCGGCCCCGCTTCGGTGGTTTTCAGCGGCGACGGCAGCCTCGGACTCAGCGGCGACAAGCTGATCGATGACGAGGGCAAACTCGTGGTCGTGGGGCGGGACGGCTCCTACCGGACCCTGCTCGACGGCTCGCCCGCCACAGCCGGGGAGAGCGCCCAGGTGTCCCCCGACGGCCGGTACGTCGCCCAGGGCTATCTGGAGGGCGACCCCGGCCTGAACATCGTCGACCTCGTCACCGGCACGGTACGCCGGCTCGCGGGCCCCGACGGCGCGGACTGCTGCGTGGAGTCCGTCGGCTGGTCCCGCGACGGCCGGTGGCTGCTCGGCCTCGCCCACCACCGGATGGCCGACCACCTGGACGCCAAGGGCAACGGGATCTCGCGGGCGACCCTGGTGCTGTTCGAGGTGGCGACGGGGGCGGCGACGCCGCTGGTGGAGTACCCGGACCTGGCGCGGGTGCGGCGGGCGTCGGTGGCGGCGTTCTCCCCCGACAGCCAGCGGATCGCCGTCACCGTCGGCACGGAACTCCGGATGCTGGACCGCTCCGGGAACACGCTGTGGACCAGGGACCTGGGGGCGCGCCGGCACCTGGTCGGTCCCGGTGCGTTCACGCCGGACGGGGCGCGGGTCGGCACGGCGACCCTGGAGGGGTGTCTGCTGCCGTGCGGTGCCGCCGAGCTCGGGGCGCGGCGGTGGACGTTCGGGTACCTGGACGGTGCGACCGGTGCGGACACCGTCGGGCCTTCGCTGCCTGCGGTCACCGGGGTGGCGGTGCGCGGACTGGGGTGGCGGCACGGGACGGATCTGGTGGCCGTGGTGCTGCGGGCCGGGGATGACGTGGCGACGTATCCCGACAGTCCGCCCGACTCCGATTTCTACACGGCCGGGCACGCTCGGTTGGTGGCGTTGTCCGGCGGGGGGGCCGAGACGTTGCTCGATCCGCCGGCGGGGGTGAAGGCGGTCGATGTGCCGCTCGATCTGGTGGAGGCGGGGCGGTTCGGGGGGCCCGCCGTGCCGCCGGAGCCGTTTCCGGTGCGGGGACGGTTCGTGGTGCTCGGGGCTGGGCTGGTGATGGGGCTGGTGTTCGTGGTCGGGGTGGTGGTGGCGTTCGGGATTCCCCGGCGGCGGGGACGGCGGTGAGGCGGTTCGTTCCGCCCGCGCCGGGGCGGCCCGCTCAGAGGACGGAGACGACCGTGTGCTCCGCCAGGATCGCGGTGAGCGGGGCCGGAATCCTGAAGACCGCGTTCGGGGTACCGGCCGCCGCCCACACCTCCGGAAACTCCAGCAGATCCTGGTCCACGAGGATCGTCAGCGGCTCCTTGTGGCCCAGTGGCGGGACGCCACCGATCGAGTAGCCGGTCACGCGCTTGACGTAGTCCGCGTCGGCCTTGCCGATCTCCGTGCCCAGCAGGGTGGCGATGGTCTGCTCGTTGACGCGGTTCGGGCCGCTGGCCAGGACCATGACCGGGTCGTCGGTCGGCGTGCGGAACACCAGCGACTTGACGATCTGGGCCTTTTCGCAGCCCAGGGCGCGGGCGGCGTCGTCGGCGGTGCGGGTGGAGTCGGGAAGCTCCAGGACTGTCAGGTCCAGACCACGTTCCCCAAGCAGCTCCTGAAACTTCTGTGCCCGCTTACTGATGGTCATGCGGAGGTGCTCCCCGTTGTGTGACGGATGGTCCGGCGTCCTGTGCTGTCTCCTGCGGCCTTCATGAAATCACGGTTTGGGGCCGAGGCGCGGGACCCGCGCCTCGGCCCACCCCGAAGCGTTTCCATTCGACCCATAGCACCACCTCGCGGCTCAAACTTAGGGGCCGTAGACCTAACTTCGATAGCACGAATGGGTGGCCTTCTGCAAATCGGAAGGCCACCCATATGCGCAACCTTAGTACCCGGAATATATCCGATCGCGACGGTCGCGATCACGCAGCACATTGGAGACGAATAGTCCGAAGTCCCAATCCTCCGGATCCCCGAGAGCCGTTGCCTCATCCCTTCCCTGGCTAGAGGATTCGTATTCCAGGCGCACTGCATCGGCGCTTGCCCCAGAGAGAATCAGAGTTGAAATCCGGTCTGCCGAATGCCACCCGGCCGACAGGTCATCAAGGCACCACGACTCGCCGCCGACTCGGAGCCACAGGCTGGCCCCCCATCGATAGAGCACCCAGTAGGCCCCTCCAACTCTAGCGAAGTGGCCTTTCAGCGCCCGGAGCTCTCCGCCCGTTGACGTACGTTCACAAAGCTGCAGTTCTCCTGTCTCGGGATCAAAGTCGCCAACTTCGACGAAACGATCGTGGGATTCAACATAGATCACAGCCCAAGATCCTTTCCACCCGTCCGCGTTGAGCTTTCAATAATGTCATCCCAACTCTTTCCCCGACCGCGTAGCCAATCGATTGTTGGGCCGAGTTTGTCGCCGTACTTGTCAATGTTTCGCGCATAGATCTTGTCCAGCATATCCGTAGGCGTGAGATCCTTGTACTTAACACCCAATGCTCTTCGCTCGGCGTGCAGAATCGTAGCTACTTCTTGACTCGGGGAGCCGTTTGCAAACAAGGTGTCCCGCAAGGTTCCGAGCCCATTCACTTCCGAAACATACTTTTCGCGAAGGGTCGGCCCTGTTCCACAGTTGTGCACCAGCACCGGAGTACTACCCGCAACGATGTAGTACGTGTGGATGTCGGCGACTGTGAGGTCGCGCATCACCGCCGCGCCGAGGCGGTTGTCCACAGCGACGACCCGCATCGTCCCGCCGGTCAGGCCGAGCAGTTGGTCGCCGGGGCGCAGGCTTCCCGCGTCGACCCACTTCCCGTCGCCGACCACCCAGAACGGATGGTGCTGCGTCGTCTTCACCGTGGACGTCACTCCAGCGGCGTCGACAACCGTGAGGTCGGACAGGTCGATGTCGTCGTTGCGATGCAAAGCGGTCACCGTTTTGGTGGTCGTCTCCCCCGTCTCCGGGTCCGTGGACACGACCTCCTCTCCGGTCTCCACGTCCTCGATCCGTTTGGTGGAGCCGTCGGCCATCACGACCTGCGTGTTCGGGTCGAAGCTGTGGTCGCACTTTTCCGGACCGGACTCGGGGTCCTTCTTTGGCGGGGGTTCCTGGGCCTTCTTCTGGGCCGAGGCCGCCTCAGCCGCGCGCCGCTCGTCAGCCGCAGCCTTCGACACCGCCCGCTGGGCCTTCTGTTCCTCCTTGCCGGCCTTGACGACGTCCTCCGCCGCCTTGTTGCCGACGTAGTCCGGGATCTTCCCGGCGATGTTGTCGACCTTCTTCACGATCCACCGGGCGAGCTTGGACCCCTTGAACGCCCACTTGGCGGGCGGGATCGCGCTCAGGGCCATCCACGCACCGGCCTCGGCGGCCTTGCCGTACTCGCCCTCGACCAGGTAGCCGAGTCCCTCGGCGGCGTCGCACGCCCCGCCGATGTAGGGGGTCATCGAGCAGGCTTCCTGGAGTGCCGCCTGGCCCTCCTCGAACTCCTCCTTGTAGGTGTTGTGGGTGCCGGCGGGCCAGCAGAGCCCCTGGCCCTGCATGTCGCAGCTGTCGCTGATCGCCTGGGCGTGCAGTCCGCTGGCGTCCGACTTGACCATCGGGGAGTTGTCGCCGTAGGCGTACCCGTTGATCTGTTGCGGGTTGGTGGCCTCGAAGACCGGGTCGACGGAGACGAACCGGCCCAGGTTCGGGTCGTACTCGCGGGCACCCAGGTGGGTCAGGCCGCCGGCGTCCTGGTCGCCGCCGAGGAAGCCGCGCTTGTTGACCCAGGTGACGGCGGCGCCGCGGGACGTGCCGTACGGGGTCTGCCGGCGGGTCGTGACGGTCTGGGCCGCGTTCGTCGACACGGACACCTGGCTGGTGCCCTGGTAGTCGTTGAACAGCCAGGTCAGGCCGGCGCTCGTCCGGGAGGCGATGAGGGCGCCCGCGTGCTCGTAGTACCGGGTGGTGCTGACCGAGCCGGTCGCGGCGGTGTAGCGCACCTCGGTGCCGCCGAGGTACAACGTGGCGTCGTTGTTGGCCTCGTGCTTGATCAGGCGGCTGCCGTCGGCGTCGTAGACGTAGCTGTCGGCCCGGCCGTCGACCTTGTTGACGTGGCCCTCGATGTCCCAGCCGAGGGTCTGCTGGGCGGCCCCGTTGGGGCGCTTGGTGGTGTTGCCGAGGGCGTCGTACTCGTAGTTGGCCACCCGGGTGCCGTTGGTGTCGGTGGTGGACGCCGTCCGCAGGGTGTGCGGCTGGCTGGCGCCGTCGGCCGGGTAGCCGTAGGTGGTGGTCGCCACGCCGGCGGCCGTCTTGTGGTCGGTCTGGCTCTGCCGGTTGCCGTTGGGCAGGTACGCCCAGCTCTGCCAGTAGGACGCCGGGTGGGTGGCCAGTGCGGCCAGGGTCGGGTCGGGCGCGCAGTCTCCGTTCTGCGGGGTCCACGCCTTGGTGAGCCGCTGGAGGTCGTCGTAGCGGAAACACTGGGTGTCGGCCTGACCGCCGGAGGGTACGTCGGCGATGCGCTGCACCTTGCCGGCGTTGTCGTAGGTGTACTGCCGGTTGGTCACCTCGCGTGCCACGACGTCGCGGAGCACGAGTGTGCCGGTCAGCCGGCGGGTGCCCTCCTCGTAGGTCTGCTGCTGCTGCACCCGGGGGGCACTCGACAGCGCGCTGGTCTTCTGCACCCGCACGGCCGGCTCGCCGAACGAGGTGTAGGTGCTGTCCATGACGTAGCCGCTCTCGCTGGAGTACAGCGCGAGGGGCTGGCCGTGGACGTCGTAGGTGTGGTTGAGGAGCTCCGATCCCATGTCGCCGGCCTCGGGCAGTTCCGTGGTCGCGGGGCTGCCGTCGGCGTTGTAGGTGAACTTGGTGGTGTACGTGCCGGTCAGGCCCGGCTCGGTCGGGATCACGACGCTGGAGCTGGTCGGCCGGTACCCGTCGTCGACCGTGTCGATCCGCTTGACGTAGGCCTTGCCGTTCAGCCAGCGGGTCGAGGAGCTCCGCGCGCCCTTGACGACGCTGCCGTTGGCGAACTTCGCCTGGTCGTAGCCGTACTCGGTCCGGATCGGCCGGTTGGGCAGGGACTCGTCGCGGACGAATGTCGGGCGGCCCTGGGTGTCGTACTCGTAGGACAGCACCCGTTGCAGGGCGTCCTTCCGGGTGAGCAGCTGCCCAGCCTCGTTGTAGGTGGAGCTGGTCGTGCCGGTGTCCGGGTCGGTGCTGGAGGTCAGCCGACCGCGGGCGTCGTAGGTGTACAGCCACTTGTTCTGGCCGGTCGGGTCGGTGACCGTCGCGAGCTGCCCACTGCGGTGGTAGGTGTACTTGAGGGTCTCCGCGCCCGTCGCCCGGAGGTAGCGGAGCTCGGTGACCCGGCCCTCCACGTCCGTCAGGGAGGAGGTGGGGACGCCGCCGTTCGGCGGGGTGACGTCGGTGCGGTCACCGGCGTCGTAGGTGGTGGTCTGCCACTTGGTCTGGCCGAGGGCCTTGTAGACCGAGGCGGTGGAGCGGCCCGCGCCGTCGTAGACGGTCACGTGCTGGCCGGGTACCGCGTTGTCCGCAGTCGCGTAGAGCTGCTCGCCGGGCGACCCCGACATCACGTACGCGGCGTTGCTGCGGCTCGGTCGGCCGACGGAGTCGTAGTACTGGTCGGTGACCAGGCGGCCCGCGGTACCCCCCGTGGTGATCTTCTGGGTCTGGCGTTCGCGGAACAGCGCGTCGTAGAGGGTGTAGGTGGTGTTCTGGCCGCCGTTCGGGGTGAGCGACTTGCTGATCACCACACTCGGCTTGTCATTGTTGATCTTGTACTCGTAGGCGGCGTCCGGCGTGGACCCGGTGCTGCGGCCCGCCATCCAGACCCCGGTCACCTGACCGAACTGGTTGTACGCCTGCTGGGTCTTGCGCCCGTTGGCGTCGGTGCTGGACTTCGTCGCGCCCCAGGCCGGGTTGATCTCCTCCGAGGTGGTGGTGTTCGCCGCGTGGTCGGTCCGGGTGACCTGCGTGACCGGGCCGTTCGCGGCGTGGGTGTAGGCGATGGTGGTCCGGACGCCGAGCGCGTCGACCGTCTCCTTGACCCGGCCGCGCTCGTCGTACTGGCTGGTGGCGAGGGTCGCGCGGCTCGTGGTGCCGCCGGACCAGGACTTCAGCCCCTTGATCAGGGTCGGGTTGCCGACGGTCGGGGCGGTGCCCGGGGCCTGGCCGTCGTAGCCGAACTCGGTGTCGCCGAGGATGTCCTCCTCCACGGTCGGCGCGGTACCGCACGGCAGCGCGTGGGCGACCGTCCGGGACACCACGCCGCGCAGACCGAGCGCAGCGTTGTCGACGTAGTAGTTGGTGTTGCAGTTCTTCGCGCCGGTCGCGGTGACCACGCCGGCCGCGTCGACCTGGGAGGCCTGCTGCTCGGCCTTGCTGACCAGCCCGTAGCCGACGTCGTGCCAGGTGGTGCTGTCGACCTTGCGCCAGCCCCGGTTGTTGTCCAGGACGGTGCGCAGGTGGCTGCCCTGCGAGCCGACGAACTGCGCGGTGACCGTGGTCCCGTTCAGCGTCCGGGTCGCGGTGGGCGCCGACTTCCACGGGTCGGTCACCACGGCGGTGACGACGGAGCCGTCGGTCGTGTTGTAGGCGAGCTGTTCGCGGACCATGCCGGCGTACGGCGCCTCGTCGTCGATGCCGTCGACCTGCACGTTGCGGGTACCCGACGGCAGCTTGTCGCCGTGCATGCCCCGGAAGTACCGGGAACCGGACAGGGTCTGCTCGGCGCCGGTGCCGGCCCGGGTCTTGACCTCGCCGTAGCCGCGCCACTGGGACCAGGTCTTCTTGTCCGGGTCGATCAGGCCGTCGTCGTCGGTGTAGTGCCAGGCCGGGGCGCCGACGTACTCGTACTCGGTGGTCAGCTGACCGCCGGCCGCGGTGGTGTCGTCGGTGGTCACCCGGTCGACGACGTACTTGTGGAAGTAGTCGGTGATGTCGTCGGTGTGGCCCTGGGGCCGCCACTTCACCGGGTAGCAGCGCAGGTTGTTCGTCTCCGGCGCGCCGGGCATCCGGCTGCCGAGCGTGCAGTCCTCGGGCTTGAACCAGACGACGGTCTCCGCGCCGCTCTCGGACTTGATCTTGTACATCCGGTACCACTTGATCGGCGGCAGCCGGTCGTCGTCGCCCCGGTCGACCCGGTTGTCGAGGGCCTGGCCGGTGAGGACGACCTCCGGCAGGTCCTTCGCCGTGCCGACCTCACCGGTGTGGGTGATCCCGGAGAGCCAGAGCGCGCCGGTCATCTTCGGGTCCGCGTCGGGATCCGGGTAGGTGTGCCGCAGCGTCCACGAGTCGACCTTCTGGTAGGCGGTGCCCGTCCAGTACTGGGTGCGGACCTTGGCCAGCCGCTGGGTGGTCCAGAACGTCGGGCTGTACCGGCCGGCGCAGTTCGTACCCGCGCAGTGCTGGTCCTTCGGGGTGTCGACCCAGCTGGCGTTGTCGCCGCAGTTCGTGTCGCACCGGTCGGCGATGTCGAAGTGCACCTGCGCCGCGGCGGTACCGTACTCGCCGCCGAGCCGGGTGCCGTAGTCGATCCGGCGCAGGGAGCCGCCCCGGACGTACTGGGTGGCGGCGGTGGCCGTCATGTTGCGGGCGTAGTAGTTGGTCTCCTTGTCGTACCAGTAGGTCATGGTGTTGCCGTAGATGTCGACGACGTGGTCGAGGTTCCACTTCCACGCCTGCTGGCACCAGCCCGCGCCGGTGTGGCAGGGCTCGTCGGAGTGGTTGCCGTAGACCGGGACGGTCCACGTGGAGTTCGTGTCGTTCTTGTCGGAGGTCCAGCCGGGCAGCCGGTTGCGGCCGAAGAAGTACTGGGTGCCGTCGGTCGTGGTGGCCTTCCAGTACTCGGTGTCGTTGTCGCCGTTGTTGTTGGCCTCGCCCGTGACCCGCTCGACCTTCGTGCCGTCGTCGGACTTCATGTGCCAGCCGGTCTGCGCGTCGTAGATCAGCTCGGCGGCACGACCGCCCAGCGACATGACGGCGTTGTCGGTCGCCCAGCACAGGTCGCCGGTCTTCGTCTGGTTCGCGGCGGGCAGGCTCCCCTTCGGGTCCATGTCGTCCGCGCAGCCCTTGTACCGACGCTCGATCGAGCCCGGCGCGTAGTCGAACCCGGCCCCCACCCAGGAGGGCTGGTTGTTGGTGGCGGCGTTCTTGCCGTCCACGGCCTGTGCCGAGTAGCCGAGGCTCACCGACGGCTGCGGTCCGGCACCCGTCGGCGGGGTGCGCATCGCGTACGACCAGGTGAAGTCGCCCGAGGAGCCCCCGGCGTTCCAGGTCGCCGACGGCGACAGCTTGCTCGCCGCGTAGCTGCCCGCCCCGCCCGACGCGCCCGCGGTGAGCGAGAGCAGTCGGGGCGCGGACGTGGCGGCCAGGTCCGTGGTGACCTTGGACCCGTTGTTCGCCGACGGCAGCGGCGTGCCCCCGCACTCGGCGTTGTCCGGGGTGGACAGCGCGCAGTCGGGGACCTCCTTGAGGGTCAGCCGGCTCGACCAGTCGCCGCCGTAGAGGTCCCGGAAGGCCGAGTAGTCGATCCCGACCCGGGCCGCGCCGGACTGGCCGGTCACCCTCAGCAGCAGCTCACCGGGGCGCCGGTTCTTCCCGTCGACGAGTTCGACCGTGACCTTGCCCTCGGGCGCGCGCAGTGCCGCGCGGCCGACCAGCGGCTCGACGGTGACCGGCAGGCCCTGGGCCCGGACCGGCACCGGTGCGGCCATCGCCGCGCCCGCGCCCTGCCGGACCGAGTCGGAGAGGTCGACGGTGGCCTTGCCCTTGCCGGGTACCGCGACCGCCGGGTGGGCGAGGCGGCGCCGCTCCCGCTCGGTGTCCTCCCCCATCGGGTCGGACTTCGCCCTGACCGGTGGCACAGCCTTGCCGGGCACCACCCGTTCCTGCTGCGGCTTGAGATGGACGAGGGGGGCGGCCAGCGCCGGGGCGGCGCCCGCCAGGGACGCCAGCAGCGCCCCGGTCAGGCCGGCCACGACGAGCGGGCCGGATCTGGACAGCGTTCTACTTCGCACAGAACCTCCAGGGGGGTGAGAGGGCGGGGCGCCGTGGGGCGCCCCGCCCGAGGGGGGTCAGAGCAGGGTGAGCTTGTTCCAGGCGTAGCTGGGATCGATATCGCGTCGGTTGTGCCAGGTGGGCGAGAACGCGTCGCCTGTCGAGTCGATGCCCATCAGGCAGGGACCGGTACCGAAGTTGTACATCGGCGTCAGGTCCGCCCGACCGTCCAGGTTGTAGTCCCCGGTGACCAGCTTCACCTTGGTGGCGTCGAAGGTGCCGGCGGGACTCATGAACCATCGGGACAGGCTCGACAGGCCGTTGGCTCCGTTGCCGAGGAAGGCGTAGAACCCCGTCGTCAGGCCCGGATAGTCGTACATCGCGGCCACGTCGTCGATCCCGTCGCCGTTGAGGTCACCGACGGTGTACTGCGCGCGGGCCGAGTCCCAGGTGCCCGTGTTGGAGACCCACCAGATCTCCTGGATCAGGCCGATGCCGGTGGACCGGTACACGAACATCCGGGTGAGGCCGTTGCCGTAGTCGTAGAACGTGGCCAGGTCCGCCGCGCCGTCGCCGTTGAAGTCGCCGGACACCCACTTGGAGAAGGCCATGTTGAACGAGTTCGGCGGCTGGGTGTGCCACGCGGCCGCGACCGCGAAGCTGACGCCGTCCGGCTGGGCCAGCGCGGTCCAGATCCGGAAGGACAGGTCATCACCCCGGTAGACGACGTAGAGGTCGTCCCTGCCATCGGCGTTGGCGTCCCCGGCGAACAGCTGGACGTGGTCCATCGCGGCCACGCCGATCAGCGCCACGCCCTCGGCGGCCTGGACGACACCGCCGTCCTGCTGGCCGGTGAGCACCGTCGCCTTCAGGTTCCCGCCGGTCTCGCGGAGCAGGGCGACATCGCGCTTTCCGTCGCCGTTGAAGTCGCCGGAGGCCGCGCGGGTCGTCGCGACCGGGTAGGCCGCCGACGTCCACAGCTCGGCGGCGGCGCCGTGCTGCGTGTTCGACGTGCGCGCCATCCGCAAGACCGCCGAGGCGCCCGCCTTGTCGTGGTAGGCGAGGACGTCCGCCCGCTCGCCGACGCTCGCCTGGCGCGTGGTCGCGGTCCGCGAGCGGTTGAGCAGCACCTGGACGCTGGCCGTCCCGGCGGCGGCGGTCGCCGGGAGCACCCCGGAGAACACCCGCACGTCGTCGACAGCACCGGGGAAGTAGCCCGGATAGGCGGCGTTGTACTGGCCCCGGCCCACGTACAGCGGGTTCGTGGCGTTCCAGGTGGCGGTGAAGTCGGTCACCTGGGCCTGGAGCACGCCGTCCACGTAGAGCCGGAGCTTGCGGGCGCCCGCGTCGTACTCGCCGACCAGGTGCGTCCACGTCCGCAGTCTCGGCGACTGGTCCGACAGCGCGTAGGTCACCGCCGTGTTGTCCGCGTCGTTGACGCCCGCCCCGATCGCCCAGCGGTCCACCCCGGCCCGGTACTGGAGCCAGAACGCGCTCGCCCGATTGCCGAACTGGGAGACCGCGGTCAGGTCGTTGGAGTCCTTGCGGTCCAGGTTGACCCAGGCCGCGACCGAGTAGGACTGGTCGGTGCGCAGTACCGGTCCGGTGGTCTTGGCGTGCGCGTCGACACCGTTGAGGACCAGCGCGCTGCCGACGACGCTCGCGCTCACGGCGGTCAGGTGGCGCTGCTTGCCCGACAGGTCGTTGGTGTTCGTGGTCAGCTGCCACTCGCCCTGGCGCTCGGCGTGGCGCGCCATGTAGTCGATCTCGTCGGGCGCGAGCTGCCGCTGCCAGGCGCGCACCTCGGCGATGTCCCCGCCGAAGAAGCCGCTGTAGTTCCCCGTGAACTGGTAGCGGCCCAGGGCGAGCGGCCCGGTCGCCTTGTACAGCGGGGCGGGCAGCGTGACCGTGCCGGCCAACTCGCCGTTCACGTGCAGGGTCAGCGACCTGGTCGCGGCGTCGTAGCTCGCGGCCACGTGCGACCACACCCCGATGAGTGCGGCGCCGCCCCGGATCTCCGTGTTCGCGGCCGAGGACTCGTCGGGCCGGGTCCACAGCCGCCACCTGCCGTCGGCGGTCGTGGAGATCGCGAAGGAGTTGGAGCTGGCCGAGTCGGTGCTGAGCACGGTGCGCGGCACGGAATCGGAACTGGTGGACACGGTCGGCCGGGCCCAGGCGGAGACGCTGAAGCTCTTCGAGGTGTCGATGACGGTCGTGCTGGTCTTCGCCGTGCCGAGGGTGGACCCGTTGAAGCGGAGGGCTGCGGGCCCGCCCACCGAGCGGCTGTCGGGGCCGGCGGCCGGGGCCCAGGTGGTGCTGCCGGACAGGGCCAGGTCGTGCGGGTTGCTTGGCACGGTGTCGGCGCCGACGCTCCCGGTGCCCTCGGCGAGCGGCCAGTTGCCGACCTCGAGCGCCCCGGGCAGCACGTCGAACGTGAACAGCTTGATGTCACTCAGGTTGCCCGCCGCGTCCACACTGCGGACCGCCAGCTCCTGCAGCCTCGCGTCCATCGGGGTCAGTCTGAGCACGGCCTGGTGGTTGTCGGCGGCCACGAAGGTGACCGGGGAGCCCCAGCCCCACTGGAAGCCGACGACGTCGAGGGAGCCCGCGTCGCCGAGGGTGAACGTCCCGGTGTCGCCCACGCCGCCCGTACTCAGGTCGTGGTCCTCCTTGAAGACGCCGTCGGACGCGATGGTCGGCAGTCCCGGCCGGATCGTGTCGACGGTGAACGTGCACCAGTCCGACCAGCCGCTGTCGTCCTGGGTGTCGTTGGCTCCGACCCGCCAGGTGTAGGTGCCGCCCTCGGTCAGCTGTCCGGTGGTGACGGTCCCGGTCCAGCCGTCGGCCAGGTTGTGGGCGCTCGCCCCGCCGACCTTGGCACCGCCCTGCCACCATTCGAAGTCCAGCCGGACGCTGGCGCCCGGGTCGCCGTCCGACGCGATGGCGGTCAGCTTCGGCGTGCGGGTGCCCACGTACGCGGGGGTGGCGCAGTCCTTGCCCTCGGTGCGCCGGGTGTGCGGCACGCCGGGCCTGGTGTTGTACGTGACGCTCAGGTAGGCGTTGGCGGGGTTGAACCGGAGCCATTTGCTGGCGGTCCACTCGGTGGCCGTGCGCATGCCGAGCGCGAGGTAGCCGAGGGAGGAGTCCTTGGCCTGCTGGTCGACCGACCACTCCAGGCCCTGGCCGGTGCGCGCGTCGCGCTGGCCGAGGCTGCCGGACCAGGTGCCCGCGTGGTTGTTCCAGTTGGTGGCGCCGTTGATCGTGCCCGTCTTGTGCAGGGTCACGGCGGTCGGGTTGTCCCAGACGTAGTCGACGGAGTTGACCGCGAACTTCGCGTTCTTGATCATCTTCCAGCCGCCGTAGCCGGACAGGTCGTACTGGAACACCGAGCGGTACTTGGCGGGGTAGGAGCCGGTGGCGTAGCCGACCTTCGCCAGGTTGTCGCCGTCCCCGCCCCAGTACTCCGTGTCCTGCCAGCTGGCGTTGTACCCGCCCAGCAGGCACCAGCCCGCGCCGGCCGCGCCGACCGTCGGGTCGATGTGGACCGGGTAGACCGTGTCGGGGCCGTTCAGCAGCGCCTGGTCGGGGACCAGGGTCAGCGAGTCGGCGCCCAGCTCCATCGGCATGGTCGCGCGCCGGCTCTCCTTCTCGCCGCCGCCGGGCTCCGCGGTCGCGCTCTGCTGGCCCCGGCCGCGCTCCCGGAGCGGCGGGGCGGGCGAGTCCCACATGACCGGGGCCGAGGCCGCGAACACCCCGGCGCCCCGGTCGTCGACGGCACGCAGCGAGCCGGCCTCGCCGAGCTCCAGCCGCAGGCCGGTCGTCCGGGTGCCGAACCGGATCTCGCGCAGGGCCGGGTTCCGGGCCGCCTCGCGGTTCTTGACCACCAGGACGTCGGAGAAGCCCTCCACCTCGGCCCGGACCTTGAGGTCCACGCCCGGCAGCACCTCGGCGTAGGTGGCGGTCCGGCCGTCGAGGGTCGGGGCCGGCAGGGTGCCCGGCCAGGTCAGCGCCAGTTGCCTGCCGTCGCGTTCGAGCACGACCAGCGGGCCGGTGCCGCCGCCGGAGAACCGCAGCGCGGTCGCCGAGGCCTTCGTGGTCACCGAGCCGTCGACGTCCCGCCGCAGGGTCGGGTCGGCCGGTACCCAGCCGCCGTTCCGGCGGACCCGGACGGCCTGGCTGGCGATGTCCGCGGTGAACGTGCCGTCGGGATTGGCGAAGACCTCCGTCGTCGCGGTGCGCTCGTCGGCGACCCCGACCCGGGTCTGGAACCTGCGGGCCGCCGTGGACGCGGCCGACGGGTCCGCCAGTTCGGTGGGCGGCACCGGTGGGGCGGGCGGGGCGGCCGCGGCGGGGGCGGCCAGGACGGGGAGGGTGGACACCAGTAGCGCGGCCAGCGCTAACCGGACGATCGACGCCCGAGGGGATGAGGGCTGCAACTCGTGCTCCTTGTGCAAGGGGGTGGCACAGGGGCGGGCACAGCACAACGGGAGCGGGCAGCAGCCAGCCCCGACCAGGTCACGCTGCCCCCGTGGCACTTGCCGCATGACCCGTCGGTGCCGGTACCGATCACGACGTGCACGTAAGCTATCGGACCCTCCGGCCGCCCGCCACCCCCTCTGACCTGCACGGCAAGCGTTTGGAAAGCGTAACCAGGCATCGGGCTACCAAAGTGGACCGGCCGCCCCTTACCGGTCATCGCCCCCCGGACACCGCCCACCCGGGAGAGCACGGAAACACCCCAGATGCGGGGTACCGAAACTGCACAGAAGCGTGCATATCACCAGGTCGGCGCAGGCCGGGCGCCCGAGCACTCGGACACCCGGCCTGACCGGCGTCAGCCCACCTGGGTCACCTTCCACTGCTGATGGGTACCCGTCCCGCAGGTCACCTGCTGGAGCTGGGTGTCGTCGGTCTGTACCGCCCCGGGCACCGTCAGGCACCGGCCGCTGTGCACGGACACGATCCGGAAGACGCCCGTCCCGGCCGGCTCGAACCGCCACTTCTGGTTGGCGCCGGTGTGGCACGTCCACTGCAGGACGAGCGCGGCCTCCGCCTGGGAGGCGCCGGCGACGTCCATGCACTTGCCGCTGTGCACGGCGGTGAGCGTGAACGTGCCGTTGCCGGCGTCGGTGGCCCGCCACTGCTGGTTGGTGCCGCCGGTGGCCGGCCACTGGACGACGGCCGCGTCGTTGGCGGTGGACACGCCCCGCACGTCGACGAGCTTGTTGCTGTGCGCGGCGGTCAGCGTGTAGGCGCGCCCGGTCTGCGGGCCGCCGCCGCCGGTGCCGGGGACGCCGACGCCGGTACCCGTGAAGGTGATCGCGTCGAGGTCGAACGGCCCGGCGATCGGGGACTTGAACACGGCGTAGAGGGTGTAGGAGCCGCCGGGATCGGTGACGGCCACCGGGGGCAGGGTCACGTAGGTGTCCCACCCTCCGGTGCCAGGGATCTGCTGGGACGCGATCAGGGTGCCCGTCGGCGAGCCGGCGCGCAGTTCGATCGAACCGCCGCTGGTGGCCGGCGAGGAGACCCGGAACGACACCGAGGTCATGTTCCTCATGCTGACCGGGTCGAAGGCGATCCAGTCGTTGTTGTCGATGTCGCCGATCCGCCGGCCGTTCTCCGCGCCCGCCTGGCTGACGACCCGGATCCCGGACGAGCCGGTGAAGTACTCGGCCTGCTTGCTCCGGGGTTGCAGCACGTTCTCCCGGGTGCCCTCCAGGCCCTGGTTGTCGACGTAGCTGGCCGTCAGTACCCGGAAGATGTTCGCGGTGGCCTCGTGCCCGTCGTCCCCGGTCGGGATGGTGCCCGAGCAGCCGTAGGTGGTGCTCTCGTCGTGGCTGTGACTGTCGTGGCCGATGGAGCTGATCACCTTCACCCGGGAGCAGTCCACCGTGCCGTCCTCGGCGTCGGTGACGGTGAGCTGGTACGGGATCGAGTCGCCCTTGGTCAGGAAGCCGCCGTTGACCGGGGCCGCGAAGACCAGCTTCGGACGGGTGTTGCCGACGTAGACCGGGACGGTGACGGTGCCGGTCTTGCCGGCGGGGTCCCGCACGGTCAGGCGCGCGTTGTAGGTCGCCTTCGTCGGGTAGGTGTAGGACGGGTTGGCGGCCGTGGAGTCGGTGCTGCCGTTGCCGTCGAAGTCCCACGCGTAGGTGAGGGCGTCGCCGTCCGGGTCGGACGAGCCGGCCGAGGAGAACGCGACGGTCAGCGGCGACGGCCCGCTGTCGGGGGTGGCCTTCGCCTTGGCGAGCGGCGCGCGGTTGCCCGCGACGTAGTCGATCCGGTAGACGCCGTCGTCGAGGTTCTCGTGGCCGTAGCCGTTGCCCCATTCGAGCAGGTACATCGCACCGTCGGGGCCGAAGTCCATGTCGATCGGCGCGTGCGTGTTGAGCTGCGCGGCGAAGTTGTTGATCTTCAGCAGGTCGCCGTTGCCGTCGAGCCGCATCTCGCGGATGTAGTTGCGGCTCCACTCGAAGAAGAACGGCGTCCTGTCGAAGTACTGCGGGAACTTGCGCTCGGACGTGCTGGCCGGGTCGTACCGGTAGATCGGGCCGGCCATCGGGCCCGCGCCGCCGCTCGTCCCCATCTCCGGGAACGGCGAACCGGCGTGGTAGTCGTACCAGACGGTGGCCGGTTTGACGGCGGGCAGGTTCGTCAGCCCGGTGTTGTTCGGCGAGGTGTTGACCGGGGCCGCGCAGTCGAACTTGGCCCCGGACTGGCCGGTGGCGAAGTTGTAGTCGTTGAACGGGGTGTTGGCGCCGACGCAGTACGGCCAGCCGTAGTTGCCCGTGGACTTGATCAGGTTCCACTCGACGATGCCCTCGGGACCCCGGTTGGGATCGGCGGAACCCGCGTCGGGCCCGTAGTCGGCGGCCGAGATCCAGCCGGTCACCGGGTCCACGCCGAACCGGAACGGGTTGCGGAAGCCCATCACGTAGATCTCGGGCCGGGTCTTCGCCGTCCCGGGGGCGAACATGTTCCCGGCCGGGATCGTGTACGTCCCGTTGTCCTCCGGGTGCACGCGCAGGATCTTGCCGCGCAGGTCGTTGGTGTTGGCGGCGGTGCCCTGCGCGTCGTAGTCCTCGCGCCCGGGCCGCTCGTCGATCGGGGTGTACCCGTTGGACGCGCCCGGGATGACGTCGTCGCCGACCCCGATGTACAGGTTGCCGCCCGGCCCGAACTCCATGTTCCCGCCGGTGTGCCCGGGCTCCGGGTCCCCGGGCGCGCGCCCCGCCGGCACCTCCAGGACGACCTTCTCGCTGGCCAGGTCCAGGGTCGCGCCGGTGAGCGTGAACCGGGAGACCCTGTTCTTGTTGGCGGCCGTCGCGGGCGACCAGTACACGTAGATCCGGTTGTTGGTGGTGAAGTTCGGGTCGAGCGCCACGCCGACGACGCCGTCCTCACCGCCGGTGTAGGCGTTGAGCGTGGCCAGTGTGGACACCGCGCCGTTGGTGGCGATCGCCTTGACCGCGCCGGAGCGTTCGACGTAGAACACCCGGCCGTCGGCGGCCACGTCCAGGGCCATCGGCTCGTCGGGGGCGCCGTCGAGGGTGACCTTCTGGTAGCGGTTGGTGACCGTGCCGCCGCAACTGCCCGGGGCCGCGCCCGCCGCCCACTTCACGCCGCCGAGGACGTGCTGCTGGAACAGCGGTTCGGAGTACGAGGACGTGTTGTGGCCCATCGCCGTGGCCCACACCTTCGCGGGCTGGCCCTCCCGGCACCATGAGATCGGGTGGTCGTGCCCCATCTTCGACGGCCCCGGGTTGTACGTGGTCTCGTCGGCGGTCACCAGCACGTGCACGTCCCCGCGCTGGTCCTTGTCGAAGTTGTACCACTCCTCGCTGCGCGCCCACCGGTCCGGCAGGCCCTGGGTGGACGGGTGCGTCTTGTCGGCCACCTTGGCCGTGCCCTGCAGGATGGCCGAGTGCGCGGTCATGTGCGCGCCGCCCATCACCAGCTGGTCCCACCACGGGAACGCGGCGTCGATGTTCATGTCCGTGGTGTTGTGGATCGCGACGATGCCCTTGCCGCTGGCCGCGTACGCCTGGATGCCCTGCCGTTGGGCGTCGGTGTCCCAGACCATGCCCGAGTTCTGGAACATGATGACGACGTCGTAGGTGTTCAGGGTCGCCGAGGTGAAGATCGCCGAGTCCTCGGACAGGTCGAGCTGGAAGTTGTTCGCGGTCGCCTGCTGCTGGAGCATCGTGATGCCGGCGGGGATGGAGTCGTGCCGGTAGGCGCCGGCCGCCGTCTTGGTGAACAGCAGCGCCTTGAAGGCCGGGGCGGCCGCCTGGACGGGCAGTACCTGGGTGAGCAGCAGGGCCAACAACGTCGTGGTGAGGACCGCGAGGGCGCGGACCGTTCTGGATGTTCGCATGGGGAAGCTCCTGAGGGGGGAGGTGCCGTCGCTAACGGGTGAGGGTGCGGAGGAAGGCGAGCCCGTCGGTGGCCAGGGCGTCCTGGCTCGGGGCGAGCGGTCGCCAGATGGAGGCGGCGGTCGCGATGGTCGCGTTGCCGGCGGTGAAGGACTCGATGACGAGCGGGCCGTCGTAGCCCGTCTCCCCGACGGCGGCGGCGAAGTCGGGCCAGTCGAAGTGGTCGTCGCCCGGCGTGCCCCGGTCGGTGCCGCACACCTGGAGGTGCGCGAGCCGGGAACCGGCCAGCCGGACGGCGTCGGAGGGCTTCTTCTCCTCGATGTTGAGGTGGTAGGTGTCCAATGCAAGGCCGCAGTTCTCTGGGAGCGCGTCGAGGGCCTGTTCGACGGTATTGATCACGCTGGTCTCGTACCGGTTGAGCGGTTCGACGCCGATCCGTACCCCGCGGTCGGCCGCGTGGTCGACGACCGGCTTCAGGTTCTCCCTGAGTTCCGCGTACACGGACCGGCGTTCGTCCGGGGACATCCGCCAGGTCCGGCCGACGGACGCGTACGCCGGGCCGCTGACGGTCGGCGCGCCGAGGGTCACGGCCACGTCCACGCAGTGCCGCAGGTAGTCCTGGGTCTCGGCGACGGAGGCGGCGGCCACCAGTTCGCGGCCGGGCGGCATGACCAGCACGACCGAGGCGGCCAGGCCCAGGGACGCCAGCAGTTCGGCGGCGCGGTCGGGGTCCCAGTCGCCGGGCCGCTCCACCGGGAGTTCGATCACGTCGAACCCCCAGTGGGCGATCCGTGGGGCCAACACCGCCAGGTCCGCGTTCGTCAGCGGGGACGTCCACACCCAGGTGTTGACTCCGAGCGGGTACACGGCTACTTGCCTCCCCACTTCTGCGGGAAGCCGGGCATGGCCTCGCAGCCGCACAGCGCGTAGTGCAGCGGCGGCATGCCGGGCTTGCGGTACGTGCCGAGATTCGCCTCGGTGATCTTCGGCTGGGGCAGGTTCCACACCTTCGGCACCTGCTCGCCGTTGAGGATCCTCAGGGCGGCGAGGATGGGGGTCCGCCACTGGTAGGTCGGGTACGTCGGGGCGACCGCCGTGAGCTTCTTGTCGCTCCACTTCTGGAGGAAGTCCTGCTGGTCCTCGCCGTTGATCGGCGGCACCGGCAGCCCCGCGTCCTCGAACGCCTCGATCGCGGCGACCGAGGTGGCGCCGGCGTCCATCCAGATGCCGTCGAGCTTGCCGTGCCGCTGGATGTAGTCGCCGACGATGCTCTTGGTCTTGGCCGCGTCGCCGTCGGTGAACTCGACGCCGACGACGTTCAGCTTGCTCTTGTCGAAGGCCACCTTCGCCGCCGACCAGCGCGTCTCCAGCACGTCCACGCCGGGCAGGATGCGCAGCGCGAGGATCTTCCCGCCGGGCTTGACCTTCTCGATGAGGAACTCGGCGGCGTCCGCGCCGAACGCGTACCCGCCGATGGGTTTGATGAAGGTCACCGGGCAGTCCGTCTGCACCCCCCGGTCGAAGACGATGACGGGTACCTTCGGGCACGCGCCCGCCACCGCCGGGGTCAGCGTCGCGGTCGTGTTCGGCGACACGATCAGCGCGTCGCAGCCCTTGGCCGTGAGTTCGCTGATGTCGGAGATCTGCTTGTCGTCCTTGCCCTCGGCGTCCAGGACGGTGAAGTCCCTGATCTCGGGGTGCAGGGCGACCTCGGCCTGCATGGTCTTCCAGCCGACCTGCCGCCACGGGTTGTTGACCGCCGCGTTGGAGAAGCACAGGTGGTAGGGGCCCGCCTTCTTGTACCTGGCCGTGTCGACCAGCTGCGGGGCGATGCTCTGCTCCCACGGCCTGTCGGCCGGCCCGGTCGCCGCCTGGCCGCGCATCGCGAGCTGGGCGTCGTAGTCGGCCTGGACGAAGAACTTGGACTGCGCCCCCGTGTCGCCCTTGGTGGTGGGCGACGCGGAGGGGGTGTCGGTGGTGCAGGCGGAGAGAACCAGCAGCGTGGTCAGCGCCACCGCGGTGAGTACCTGTCTCGGGGAGAGGGGCATGGCTATGACTGTCCTTTCAGGGGGCGGCGGGGTAGGGCGGTCCACTGTGGGAGCCGCACTGCTCCCAGGGCGACCGCGGCGACGAGGATGACGCCCTGCACGGTGACCTCCAGCGCGCCGGAGACGCCGTACAGGTTGAGGAGGGTGAACAGGGCCTCCAGGGTGAAGGCCCCGGCGATCGCGGCCACGACCGAGCCGCGACCGCCGCCGAGCACGACGCCACCGAGGACGACGGCGGTGATGGCCTGGAACTCCAGCCCCTGGCCGACCTGGGCGGACACGCCCGCGTAGCCGCCGAGCAGGATCGCGCACACGGCCGCCGAGAGCCCGGACAGGACGAAGGCGACGGTCTTGGCCCGGTGGGTCCGTACCCCCGAGAGGTCCGCCGCCTTCTGGTTGTCCCCGGTGGCGACGAGCGTCCGGCCGAAGTCGGCGCGCATCAGCAGCACGACCGCGACCGTGACGGCGGCCAGGATGAGCGCCGACCACGGCACCCCGCCGAGGCCGGCCCGGCCGAACGCGCGGAACTGCTCGGTCAGCGCCCCGCGCGGGGCACCGCCCGTCCACAGGAACACCGCGCCGGACAGGATCAGCATCATGCCGAGGGTGGCGATGAACGACGGCACCCGCAGCAGGGTCGTGACCAGCCCGTTGAGGAGCCCGACCAGCGCGCCGGCGGCCAGCAGCAGCGCGAGCACCGGCCAGGTCGCGGCGGGCTCCCCGTCGATCAGCCGGGCGGCGATCACCACCTCGGCGGTGACCAGCGAGCCGACCGACAGGTCGAACTCGCCGGACACGACGACGAAGTACTGCCCGGCCGCCAGGATCGCCAACGGGCCGGCCCGCCTGACGAACGACAGGAAACCGGCCGGCTCCAGGAAGTGCGGGTTGGCGGTCCCGATGGCCACGAGCAGGACGGCCAGCACGCAGAAGATGGGCAGGGTGCGTCTCATGCCGACCGCCTCCGACGGGCGTAGATCGCCAGGGCGGCCACGATGACGAGTCCGCGCACCACGTCCTTGGCGAAGGAGTTCACTTCGAGCTGGTTGAAGACGCTGTCGAGGACGGCCAGCACCAGGACGCCCCCGACGGTGCCCGCGACCCCGCCGCGCCCGCCGGCCAGGGCGGTCCCGCCGAGCACGACCGCCGCGATGGACTCCAGGTCGTAGCCGCCGTCCGTGCCGACGGTCGGGGCGCCCGCGCCGAGCCGGGACGCCAGCAGCAGGCCGGCGATCCCGGCGCACAGCGAGCAGAGCACGTGCGTGACGACGAGGACCCGGTCGGTGCGCACCCCCGACAGCCGGGCGACCTCGGGGTCCCCGCCGACGGCGTAGATCCGGTAGCCGAGGGTGGTGCGGCGCAACAGGAACCAGGCCGCCACGGCGATCGCGGCCCAGAGCAACGCCGAGACGGGTACCGGCCCGATCCGGTCGTAGCCCAGCCGCTGGAACGAGGGCGGCACGCTGCCCGCCGGCCCGTCGTACCGGTGGTCCAGCACCCCCTTGACGATCAGGGTGACGCCGAGGGTGGCGATGAACGCGTGCACCTTCAGCCGGGTGATGACCAGCCCGTTGAGCAGCCCGGTCAGGGCGCTGACCGCGAGCACCGCGCCGATCGCCGGCAGCACCCCGTAGTCGGCCATGGTCTCCGCCGCCACCAGGGACGACAGGCTGATCACCACGGCGACCGACAGGTCCAGCGAACCGGCGAGGATCGCCAGGGTCTGTCCGACGGCGACGATGCCGAGCGCGGCGGAACGCTGCTGGATGCCGACGATGTTCTCCTGGCCGAGGAACTGTCCGCCGTCGACCGCGACGACCAGCCAGCCGACGACGGCCAGGGCCGCCAGGGCCAGGAAGACGGGGCGGGCCGGGTTGTCCGCGCCTCCCAGGCGTCCGAGCCGCCTCGGGGCCAGCGCTCTCAGCCTCGGGGCCAGGTCCCGCGTGTCCGGGGTCATGAGCCCGCCGCCAGGTGCATCACAGCTTCCTCCGAGGAGTCCGCGGGCAGGTGACCGGCGATCCGGCCGTCCCGCAGGACGAGGACGCGGTCGCTCATGCCGATGAGTTCGGGTAGCTCGGACGAGATCATCAGGACGGCCAGGCCCTCCTCGGCGAGTTCGCGCACGAGTTCGTGGATCGCCGCCTTCGCGCCGACGTCGACGCCGCGGGTCGGCTCGTCGAACAGCAGCACCTTCGGGGCGATCGTCAGCCACTTGGCCAGGACGACCTTCTGCTGGTTGCCGCCGGACAGGTAGCGCACCTCCTGCTGGGGGCGGGGCGGGGTGAGCCGGACCCGTTCCAGCAGTTCCAGGACCGCGCCCTTCGGCCGGCCCCGCCGGGTACGGGCGACCAGCAGGGCGTTGTCGCGGACCGACTGATGCAGGACGAGCCCTTCGGACTTGCGGTCCTCGGTCACCAGGCCGAACCCGGCGGCGATGCCCTCCCGGACGGACCGGGGCCGCCGCGGGGTCATCTCGCCCCGGGTGAACGGTTCCGCGCCGAACAGCGCCTTGACCAGTTCGGTGCGGCCGGAGCCCTGCAGGCCGGCCAGGCCGACGATCTCCCCGGCCCGCAGCTCCAGGTCGATGCCGTCGAGCCGGTCGTTGCCGCCGCCCCGCACCGACAGCAGCACGTCGCCGGGCGGGCGGGAGGCGCGCGGCGGGAAGTAGTCCGCCAGGTCGCGGCCGACCATCAGCCGGACCAGTTCGGTCGTGGTGAGCTCCGCCGTCGGGGCGGTGGTGACCCGCGCGCCGTCCTTGAGCACCGTGACCCGGTCGGCGAGTTCGAAGATCTCCCGGAGCCGGTGCGAGATGTACAGCACGGCGATGCCCCGGTCGCGCAGCCGGCGGACCAGCCCGTAGAGGAGTTCCACCTCGTGCTCGGCGAGGGCGGCGGTCGGCTCGTCCATGACCACGATCCGGGCGTCCACCGACAGCGCCTTGACGATCTCGACCACCTGCTGCTGCGCCACCGACAGCCGGCGCACCAGGTCCCGGGGCCCGAACGAGTCCTCGCCGAGCGACGCCAGCAGCCGGGCGGTGGTCGCGTCCATCGCGCCCCGGTCGACCAGGCCGCGCCGGACGGGTTCGCGGCCGAGGAACACGTTCTCCGCGACGGTGCGTTCCGGCAGGAGGGTGAACTCCTGGTAGATGATCGCCACGCCGGCGCGCTGGGCGTCCAACGGGTGCCCGAACGTCACGGCCCGGCCGTCGATCTCCACCGTGCCCTCGTCGGGCGCGTGCACCCCCGCGAGGATCTTCATCAGGGTGGACTTGCCGGCGCCGTTCTCCCCCACGAGGGCGTGCACCTCGCCGGGGGCCACGTCGAGGTCGACGCCGGTGAGGACCCGCGCGCCGGGGAAGCTCTTGCCGATCCCGCGCATCCTCAACACGGGACCCACTCCCCCGTGCGCGCCGAGTCGAGGATCGCGTCGGTGATGACGGCGGCGCGGGCCCCGTCCTCGAAGGTCGGCAGGCCGTCGCGGTACTCGCCCCGGATCGCGGCGTAGCTGTCGGCGACGAACGCGTCGAAGCAGTCGTGGTAGCCCTGGGCGTGCCCGGCGGGCAGCGGCGAGTACCGGCGGGCCGCCTCGGAGAGGGTGACCGGGTCGCGGACGAGGGTGTGGGAGCCGGCGCGGTCGCCCAGCCAGAGGCGTTCGGGGTCCTCCTGGTCGAACGCGAGGCTGCCGGAGGTGCCGGACACCTCCAGGACCAGGCGGTTCTTCCGGCCGGGCGCGACCTGGCTGACGTTGACCGAGCCCAGCGCCCCGGACGCGGTGGTGAACTGGACGGTGGCGACGTCCTCGGTGAGGACCGGGGAGTTGGTCGCCCGGTCGGTGACGACCACGGCGGTCTGGGCGCTGACCCGGGCGATCCGGTCCCCGGTCACGAACTCGGCCAGGTCGCACCAGTGGGTACCGATGTCGCCGATCGCCCGGCCCGGCCCGCCCAGTTCGGGGTCGACCCGCCAGTTGTCGTCCGTCGGCTCCAGCAGCCAGTCCTGGAGGTAGCTGCCCTGGATCAGGCTGGCCCGGCCGATGTCGGCCATCCGGGCCCGGGCCTCGCGGACCATCGGGTGGAACCGGTAGACGAACGGGACGGCGCCGAGGAGCCCGGCCTCCTCCGCCCGGCCGGCCATCAGCGCGGCCGTCCGGGCGTCGGTGGCCAGCGGCTTCTCGCAGATCACGGCCAGCCCCGCGTCGAGGGCCTTCAGGGTGAGGGGGGCGTGCAGGTGGTTGGGGGTGCAGATGTGCACCACGTCGATCAGGCCGGACTCGATCAGATCCTCGGCCGTGTCGAAGACCCGGTCCGCGCCCAGGAGCTGGCCGGCCTGGCGCGCCCGCTCCGCTGTGGAGCCGGCCACGCCCGCGAGCCGCGCACCGGTCAACCGGGCGGCCCGGGCGTGGATCCGGCCCATGAAGCCCGTCCCGACTATGCCTGCGCGGAGTTCCGTCGGCCACCGTCGTATTTCCAACATGTTAAAGGAGACTAGGAGTCACTTACGTCGACGGTCAAGCAAAACCTTGATGTAAGATGTCATTACTAAGCCGGGAAAGATCAACGGGAGGCAGGGAATTGACCACCGAGGCAGCGGGCGCAGGAGCACTTCTGACGATCCTCCGCGACGGACGCGCCCGGACCCGAGCCGAGTTGATGCAGCTCACGGGCCTGGCGAGGTCCACAGTGTCGCAGCGGCTCGACGCGCTGTCCGACCAGCGGTGGATCATCCCGTCCAACGACGCGATCTCCTCCGGCGGCCGACCGGCGGTGGCGTTCGCGTTCAACGCCGGCGCGCGGATCGTGCTCGCCGCCGACCTCGGCGCCACCCATGCGCGGCTCGCCGTCACCGACCTGGCCACCCAGGTGCTCGCCGAGCACAGCGCGGACGTGCCGATCACCGACGGCCCCGAGAAGGTGCTCGGCTGGCTGGTCGACGCGTTCCACCGGCTGCTGGACGAGTCCGGCCACACCCTCGACCAGGTGTGCGGCGCCGGGATCGGGCTGCCCGGCCCCGTCGAGCACCAGACCGGCCTGCCCGTCAACCCGCCGATCATGCCCGGGTGGGACGGGTTCGACGTGCCCGGCTGGCTCGGCCGCCGGCTCGGCGTCCCCATCCTGGTCGACAACGACGTCAACATCATGGCGCTCGGCGAACACTGGGCGGCCAGCCCCGAGATCGAGCACCTGCTCTTCGTCAAGGTCGCCACCGGGATCGGCAGCGGCATCATCACCGAACACCGCCTGCACCGCGGCGCCCAGGGCGCGGCCGGCGACATCGGCCACATCCGGGTGACCACCTCCGACATCGTCTGCCGGTGCGGCAACACCGGCTGCCTGGAGGCCGTGGCCAGCGGGGCCGCGCTCGCCGCCCTGCTGCGCGCCGCCGGGGAGGACGCCGCCAACAGCCGCGACGTGGTCGCGCTGGTCCGGGCCGGGAACGCCCGGGCGGTCCAGCTGGTCCGGCAGGCGGGCCGCGACATCGGCGAGGTGCTGGCCGCCCTGGTCAACTTCTTCAACCCGGGCGGGATCATCATCGGGGGCGACATGGCCGACGCCGGGGAGTACCTGCTGGCCGGGGTCCGCGAGGTCGTCTACAGCCGGTCGCTCCCGCTGGCCACCCAGCACCTGAGCATCCGGGTCCGCCAGCTCGACGACCGGGCCGGGGTGATCGGGGCGTCGGTGCTGGTGATCGAGCACATCCTGAGCCCCGGGGTCATCGACGAGGCGGTGGCGGCGCACGCGTAGCCGCGTACCCGGCTGAGGTCTGTGGTTTTCCGGGTTTCAGGGGTGGGACAGGTGGGCCGCGCGGGTGCGGAGCTCGCCCAGGGCCAGGGTCACCAGCGGGTGCGTCTCGCTGCCCCGGCGGACCGCCGTGAACACCCGGCGGGTCGGCGGCCGACCGGTCAGCGGCCGCACCTCGGCGCCGGACGTGTCGATCGAGTGCAGGGCGGACCGGGGCACCAGCGCCACCCCGACCCCCGCCGCGACCAGGGCGCACACCGCCCGGAAGTCGTCGGACAGGCACTCCACCCGGGGCCGGAACCCGGCGTCCTCGCAGCCCCGCAGCACCATGTCGTGCACCGGGTTGCCGGGCCACGGCGTGATCCAGGCGCCCGGGGCAAGCGCGGCCAGGTCGACGGCGGCGTCGTCGGCCAGCGGGTGGCCCGGCGGCAGGACCGCGTCGAACGGTTCGACGTAGAGCGGTTCGCGCAGCAGGCGGTCCCCGCCCGAGCCGAGCGTGAACCGCTGCTCGACGGCCACCGCGACGTCGGCCTCGCCGTCGAGGACCAGGCGCAGGCTGGTGTGGCCCTCGGCGTCCTTCACCCGGACCCGGACCTGGGGCGCCCCGAGGCGCAGGCCGGCGAGGGCGGGGGCGACGACCTCGATGATCGAGGTGGCGAACGCGGCGATGACCACCTCCCCTGCGACCCCGGTCGACACCGCGGCGAGGTCGGCCTCGGCCCGTTCGAGCTGCTCGGCGACCCGGGTGGCGTGCTCGGCGAGGACGACCCCGGTGGCGGTGAGCCGGACGGCGCGGCCCCGGCGTTCCAGTAGCGCGTGGCCGACCTCGGCCTCCAGCGCGGCGAGCTGCTGGGACACGGCGGAGGGCGACAGGTACAGCGCCTGGGCGGCGGCGGTCACGGTGCCGTGGTCGGCGAGCGCCCGCAGCACCCGGAGCCTGCGCGGGTCGATCACGGTGGCCCTCCTTTGAAGCTCGGCTTCACAACATAGACCATGATTTGGAGATGGACTTCAGAGCGGGTCGGAAGCCAGGATGGTCCGCGTGAGAGCGCTGGTGAAAACTGCCGCCGGTCCGGGACTGACGCTGACTGAGGTCGCGACGCCCGAGGCCGGCCCGGGGCAGGTCCTGATCAGGGTGTTGCGGACCGGAATCTGCGGCACCGACCTGCACATCGACTCGTGGGACGACTGGGCGGCGAGGACCGTCAAGGCCCCGCTCGTGCTGGGCCACGAGTTCGTCGGCGAGGTCGCGGAGGTCGGGCCGGGGGTCCGGGAGGTCGCGGTCGGCGACACGGTCAGTGGCGAGGGTCACCTGGTCTGCGGCAAATGTCGGAACTGTATGGCGGGCCGCCGGCACCTGTGCTTCCGGACGATCGGGCTCGGCGTGCACACCGACGGCGCCTTCGCGGAGTACGTCGTGCTGCCCGAGTCCAACGTCTGGGTGCACCGGCACCCCGTGGACCTCGACGTCGCCGCCATCTTCGACCCGTTCGGCAACGCCGTGCACACGGCCCTGTCCTTCCCTGTCGTCAACGAGGACGTGCTGATCACCGGCGCCGGGCCGATCGGACTGATGGCCGCCGCCATCGCCCAGCACGCCGGGGCCCGCAACGTGGTCATCACCGACGTCAGCCCCTACCGGCTCGACCTCGCCCGCAAGCTCGGCGCGAGCGTCGCCCTGGACGTCAGCGCCAGCCGGATCACCGACGTGATGCCGGAGCTGCGGATGACCGAGGGCTTCGACATCGGCATGGAGATGTCCGGCCGCGCCGACGCCCTCCAGGACATGATCGCGGCCATGAGCCCGGGCGGCCGGATCGCCATCCTCGGGCTGCCGACCGGCGACGTGCCCGTGGACATGGCGACCGTGGTCACCCGGATGCTCACCCTGCGCGGCATCTACGGCCGGGAGATGTACGACACCTGGTACGCGATGTCCGTCCTCCTCCAGAACGGCCTGGACATCAGCCCCGTCATCACCCACCGGTACGGCTACGCCGACCACGCGGACGCGTTCGCGACGGCCCGCTCCGGGCAATGCGGCAAGGTCGTCATCGACTGGACCCGCCCGCAGATCCAGGACAAGGAGTAGCACCGTGTTCGATTCCGTGCGCCCGCACCTCGCGGAGCAGTTGGCGGCGATCCGCGAGGCCGGGCTCTACAAGTCCGAGCGCGTGATCTCCAGCCCGCAGTCCGCCGACATCACCGTCGGCGGCGGCACCGTGGTGAATTTCTGCGCCAACAACTACCTCGACCTGGCCAACCACCCCGACGTCGTGGCCGCCGCCAAGCGGGCCCTCGACGACTGGGGCTTCGGCATGGCCTCGGTGCGGTTCATCTGCGGCACCCAGGAGCCGCACAAGCAGCTCGAGGCGCGGCTGTCGGAGTTCCTCGGCACCGACGACACGATCCTGTACAGCTCCTGCTTCGACGCGAACGGCGGCGTCTTCGAGACCCTGCTGGGCGAGGCCGATGCCGTCATCTCCGACGAGCTCAACCACGCCAGCATCATCGACGGCATCCGGCTGTCCAAGGCCGCCCGGTTCCGGTACCGCAACCGGGACATGGCCGACCTGGAGCGCTGCCTCAAGGAGTCCGCCGAGGCGCGGCACCGGCTGATCGTCACCGACGGCGTCTTCTCCATGGACGGGTACATCGCGCCGCTGGACGAGATCTGCGACCTGGCCGAGCGGTACGACGCGCTGGTCATGGTCGACGACTCGCACGCGGTGGGCTTCATGGGCCCCGGCGGCCGGGGCACGCCCGCGCACTTCGGCGTCTCCGACCGGGTCGACATCGTCACCGGCACCCTCGGCAAGGCCCTCGGCGGAGCCAGCGGCGGCTACGTGGCCGGCCGCGCCGAGATCGTCGAGCTGCTGCGCCAGCGCTCGCGCCCGTACCTGTTCTCCAACTCCCTCGCGCCCGCGATCGTCGGGGCGTCCCTGCGCATCCTCGACCTGCTCGCGGAGTCCGACGAGCGCCGGGCCCGGCTGCACGAGAACACGGCGCTGTTCCGGTCTGAGATGACGGCGGCCGGTTTCGACGTGCTGGCCGGGGAGCACCCGATCGTGCCCGTCATGGTCGGCGACGCGGCGCTGGCGAGCCGGATGGCGGCGGCGCTGCTGGAGCTGGGCATCTACGTGATCGCGTTCTCGTACCCGGTCGTGCCGCAGGGGAAGGCGCGGATCCGGGTCCAGCTGTCGGCCGCGCACTCCACCGAGGACGTCCGCCGGGCCGTCGCGGCGTTCGCACAGGTACGGGACGAACTGGGCGCCTAACGGAGTCGGCGAGCCGACACGGACCGGGCGGAAACCCGACCGACGCCGACCCTCCACTGGGGACAATGGGAGGGTCGGCGTCCGTGTTCGCGGCCCCGCCCGTCCCCCGCCGGAGGTCGACCCATGCGGAGCCCGTTCCCTCCTTCCCCGGTGGCCCTCACCCTCGTGGCCGCGCTGCTGCTCGGCACGGGAGTCGTCGCCACGGTCACGTACCTGGCGGTGACGCGGACCGACCCGGTGCCGGTGACCTACCCGGTCCCGGCGGATCCCGCGCGGTCCACCACCGTCACCCCCCGGTTCGGCCCCGCGCCGAAGGGGTGGCGGCCGGCCACCGGCATGGTCGGGGCCAGCACCGCGACCGCGCCGTTCGCGCAGTGCCCGGCCCTGGGCGCCGACACCGGGTGCGCGGTGCTGATCGACGTGACCGCCTCGGGCGCGGTCGCCGTCCTGACCGACCCCGGGCAGGGCCCCTACGACGGGCGGACCGGCGCGACCCTGGTCGGGGTGCGCAACGACAGCCCCGCCGAACTGCGCGCACTGGCCGTCACCGCCGACACCGCCCTGTTCGCACTCACCGGACCGGGGCTGTGCGTCGACCCCGCGCCGCGCGGCTGCCCGCTCGGCCCGGCGTCCCACGCGGGCCCCGGGGTGCGCCTCGCGGGCGAGGGCCGCTCCGGCACCGTCACGTTCGCCCGCCCGCTGCGGCCCGGGGCCACCGCCTACCTCGCGCTCGCCCAGGCGCCGGCCGCGACCGTCGCCCCGGTGGGCGGCCCCGACGTCGCCGAGCAGGGCGGCGCGCCCAACCCGAGCGAGCGGCCGGTGCCGTGCGGCGAGGCCCCGGCCGTCAACTGCGCGACCGGCGCGTACTGGGACCAGGTCACCGACCTGTCGGTACCCGGTCGCGGCGTGCCCCTCGCGCTGACCCGGACGTACAGTTCGCTGCGCGCCGACCGGGAGTCGCGGTTCGGCTTCGGCTGGACCGACAGCTACGACCTGGGCCTGACCTTCGCGGCCGGCGGCGACGTCGAGGTGCGCCAGGAGGACGGCTCGGTCGTCGTGTTCCACCCCGACGGCGCCGGGTACGCGGCGGCGCCCCGGGTGCTGGCCACGCTGGCCCGCGAGGACGGCGGGTTCGTGTTCCGCCGGCACGCCGACCGGATCCGGCACTCGTTCACCGACTCCGGCCGCCTCGTGCGCCAGACCGACCCGCACGGCTACGCCACGCTGCTGGGCTACACCGGCGACAACCGGTTGGAGCGGGTGACCGACCCGGCCGGGCGGACGCTGCGGCTGCGGTACACCGGGGACCGGGTCACCCGGGTGGACGGGCCGGCCGGGCTGACCGTCGGGTACCAGTACCAGGACGGCGCCCTGTCCCGGGTCACCGAGCCGCTCGACCGGGTGTGGGAGCTGGGCTACGACGCGGCGCGCCGGCTCACCACCACCCGCAGCCCGGGCGGGGTCACCCGCACCGTGGCCTACGACGAGCGCGGCCGGGTGACCGAGGAGGTGGGCGGCACCGGGGCGCGGACGACGTGGGCGTACACGGGCGACGGGGCCTCCCCGGCCGGCGGCACGACCACGATGACGGACCCGGAGCGGGCGGTCACCGTCTACCAGTACGCCGGCCTGCACCTGACCGCCGTCACCCGGGGCGCGGGCACCCCGTCGGCGGCCACCGTCCGGTACACCTACACGGCGGCGGCGCTGGTGTCCTCGGTGACCGACGGCGAGGGGCACCGGACCCGCTACACCTACGACGGGTACGGCGCCGTGACGGGCGTGACCGACGCCAACCTGCGCGTCACCGGGTACGCGTACGCCGACGGGCTGCTCGTCCGGGTCACCGATCCCCGGCAGCGGGTCAGCACCCTGGAGTACAACACCTTCGGCGACGTCACCGCCGAGGTCAACGCCGAGCGGGAACGGGTCGGGTACCGCTACGAGGACCCCGCGCACCCCGGCGACCGCACCGGCGTGGTCAGCGCCGCCGGCCGGGTGACCGTCCTGGGCTACGACCGGTGGGGCGGGGTCGCGTCCAGCACCGTGTCGCCCCGGCCGGGGGTCGCCCGCGCCACCCGGTACGCCTACGACGAGGCCGGGCGCCGTACCCAGGTCATCGCCCCCGGCGGGGCGGTCACCGGCACCCGGCACGATCCCGCCGGCCGGCCGGACCAGGTGACCGACCCGGCCCGGCACGTGACCACCGTGTCCTACGACCCCGACGACAACCCGGTCGGCACCACCGACCGCGACGGCCACCGCACCGAATACCGGCCGGACCCGGACGGCCTGCCCGAACTCGTGACCCGGGCGGACGGCAGCACCACGGGCACGGTGCACGACGGCCTCGGCCGGCCGGTGGAGCAGGTCGACGGCCTCAGGGGTGTCACCCGCTACACCTACGACGCGCTCGGCCGGCTGGCCACCGGCACGGACCCGCTCGGCCGGGTCACCGGCTACGGCTACGACCGGGCCGACAACCTGACCTCCGTCACCGACCCGTCGGGGCGCCGCACCGGCTACGGGTACGACCCGGCCGACCGGCTCGTCTCGGTCTCCTACTCCGACCCCGGCACCCCGGACGTGGCCTACGGCTACGACGAGGCCGGCCGCCGGACCACCATGACCGACGGCACCGGCACCACCCGCTACTCCTACGACGACGCCGGCCGGCTCACCGCGGTGGTCGACGGCGCCGGCACCACGGTCGGGTACGGCTACGACGACGACGGCCGGCTGACCGCGCTCACCTACCCCGGCGGCCGGGTGGCGCGGCGGACCTACGACGGCGCCGGACAGCTCACCGCCGTCACCGACTGGCTGAACGCCACGACCTCCTACGACTACGACGACGCGACCGGCGCGCTGCTCCGGCGGCGCTCCCCCAACGCCGTGGAGATCACCCACGGGGCGTCCAGGACGGTCCGCAACACCGCCACCGGCAAGGTCCTGGCCACCCTGACCGCCACCGGCGACGACACCACGGGACAGGTCAGGTCCACGACGGACACCATCTCCGGCGTCGGGCACAGCTACAGCTACGACCGGCTGCACCGGCTCGGCGGCGTCGACGGGCGCGCGGTCGAACAGGACCCGGCGGGCGGCCTGCTGACGATGCCCGACGGCACCCGGCAGACATTCGACCCGGCCGGCCAGCTGCGGACCAGCGCCACCGGGGCCGGCACCCGCACGTTCGGCTACGACCGGCAGGGCAACCGGAGCACCGTCAGCGCCGCCGGGTCCACGACCGCGCTGCGCTACGACCAGGCCAACCGCCTCGTCGGGTACGGCACGGACACCAGCTACGCCTACGACGGCGACGGACAGCGGGTCGCCGCGACCGTCCACGGCGCCACCAGCCGGTTCGCCTGGGACCGGACCGGCGCCACCCCGCTGGTGCTGTCCGACGGCGCGAACGCGTACCTGTACGGCGTGGACGGCGAGCCCATCGAACAGGTCACCGGCGACCAGCCCCGCTACCTCGTCACCGACCACCAGGGCAGCGTGCGGCTCGGCACCGACATCCGGGGGGAGGTGACCGGCCGCGCCAGCTACGACGCGTACGGCCGGCCGGCCGGGCCCGACCCGGTCTCGGCGCTGGGCTACGCCGGGCAGTACACCGACCCGGTCACCGGGTTCCAGTACCTGCGGCACCGCTACTACGATCCGGCCACCGGCCAGTTCCTCACCCGCGACCCGCTGGTCGCCGAGACCGGCGCGCCGTACTCCTACGCGGGCGGCGACCCGGTCAACGCGTCCGACCCGTCCGGCCTGAGCCCGTGGCGTACCCTCGGCCGCTGGTTGCGGAAGGCCGCCGACTTCGTGGTCCACCACCTGGTCGCCGAGGCCGTCTCGAAACTCGTGACCGTCGGGTGTATCGCGGCGGCCGTCGCACTCGCGGCACCCACCGCGGGGACCAGCCTCGCCGTGGGCATCGTGGGCTGCCAGCTCCTCGGCGGCGCCGCCGGCGGGATCGCCGACTATCTCGTCGGCGCCGTGCAGACCGGGGAGTTCTCCTGGTCGGATCTTGCCTGGGCGGGCGCCGAGGGCGCGGGGCAGAGTCTGCTGGGCGGCAAACTGGCCTCGGAGGTGGCCCTCACGGCCGGCCGCGCCGTGCTCCGGACCGCCCGCAAGGTCGCGGGGCGGATCTCGGGGTCCCGGGACCGGGTGCCGGTGCCCACGCTCCCGTAGCTCGCAGTGACCGCGTGCCACCCGCCCGTCGGGTGACATCTGACATAGACTGCTGTCGAGCTCCGACTCCGGGAGGTTGTGGGTGGGACGTGACGAGCTGACGGAAGCGCTGCGTAGCGGCCCTTTCCACCGGGCGCTGCGCGCCGGCATCGAGGCCAGGGGGTTGGGGCTGCAGCGGATCCGGGCCCGCCTGGCGGAGTGCGGGCTGCACGTCAGCCTGGCGACCCTGAGCTACTGGCAGCAGGGCACCCGCCGGCCCGAGCGGCGCGAGTCGCTGTCGGCGGTCACGGCGTTGGAGCAGATCCTGGGGCTGTCCCCGGCGGCGCTGACGATGCTGCTGGGCCCGCCCCGCCCGCGCGGTCCGCGCCCGGGGCGGCCGGCCACGGTCCAGCGGTACTCGGAACTGTTCGCCCCCGCCCGGACACTGGACCGGATGCTCGGCGAACTGGAGACCTCGGCCGTCGGCCGGGTGCACACCGTGAGCCTGTTCGAGGACGTCCACGTCGAGGCGGACCACGCGGCCGTGCGCCGCCGCAGCCTCCAGGTCGTGCGGGCCCACGAGGAGGTCGACCGCTTCGTCACGATCTTCCAGGGCGACGACGGCTGCGACACGGACCTGGTCCAGGTCGTGCCCCTGGGCAACTGCCGGGTGGGCCGGGTCCGGCGGGACCGGTCCGCGGGCATGGTCGTCACCGAGCTGCTCTTCGACCGGGTCCTGCGGGTGGACGAGACCCACATCCTGGAGTTCGAGCACCGCGACGGCAGCGGGGTGCCGTGCGGGCAGTTCCAACACAGTGCCCGGTACGCGGGGGCGCGGGTGGCGATCCAGGTCCGGTTCGCGCCCGGAGCCGTCCCGGTGCGCTGCTTCCGCTACACCCAGGACCGGCCGGACGGCCCCGACCGGGAACGGGCCGAACTCGCGCTGGCGGGCCGGGACTCCGTCCACGTGCTGGCCACCCATGTCCGGCCCGGGATCGTCGGCGTCCGCTGGGACTGGGAGTAGTGCCGGCCCGGCGCGGGCGGACCGGATGAGACGCACGTTCGTGGGCGTGGCCCTCGCGGTCACCGCCCTGGTCATCGTGGGGTTCGCCGTGCCGCTCGCGTGGTTCGCGCGGCACACGGCGGCCGAACGGGACCAGAGCAACGCGCACCGCGACGCCGACGCGATCGCGGCCGTGCTGCGGGTCACGACCGAGCCCCGGGAGGTCTCCGACGCGCTCGCCGCGCTGCCGGCGGCCAACCGGGGGCTGGTCGTCGTGCGGCTGCCCGACGGCCGGTTCGTCGGCCCGGCGCGCGGTCCGCGCGCGACCCCGGCACAGTGGACGGCGACCGTGACCGGCGGGCGGGCCGCCGACTTCCCGGTGGCCGGCGGCTACACGCACGTGCGCCCGGTCGCGGTCGCCGACGGCGAGGTGGCCGTCGCCGAGGTGTACGTGCCGGAGGCCGACACGGACCGGCGGGTCCGGACGGCGTGGCTGGGCCTGCTCGGGCTGGGCGCGGTCCTGCTGGTGGCCGCCGCGCTGCTCGCCGACCGGCTGGCCCGGCAGGTGGTCCGGTCGAGTACGGCCCTGGCCCTGGCCGCCGAGCGGCTCGGCTCCGGCGACCTGGACGTCCGGGTCAGGCCCGCGGGACCAGCGGAGACGCATACCGCCGGGGTGGCGTTCAACGCGATGGCCGCCCGGATCGCGGCACTGCTGGCGATGGAACGCGAACTGGTCGCCGACCTGTCGCACCGGCTGCGGACCCCGCTCACCGTGCTGCGGCTCAACGCGGCCTCGCTGCCGGACTGCCCGGCCCGGGACCGGGTGGTCGAGGCCAGCCTGGGGCTCAGCGCCGAGGTGGACGACATCGTCGCCCGGGCCCGCCGGCCGCTGGTCGTCCGGGAGGCCGGTTCCTGCGACCTCGCCGAGGTGGTGGCCGGGCGGGTCGCGTTCTGGGAGGTGCTCGCCGAGGACCAGGACCGGCCGTGGCGGCGGTACGGCCTCGACGCGCCCGTGCGGGTCCCCGTACCGGCCGGGACCGTGCAGGAGGTGCTGGACGCGCTGCTCGCCAACGTCTTCCACCACACCCCGCACGGGGCGGCCTGCCACGTAGGGCTGCGCCCGGACCAGGGCGGCGTCATCCTCGCCGTCGACGACGCCGGGCCGGGCATCGCCGAGCCCGCGCTCGCGGTGCGCCGCGGGGTGAGCGGGGGCCGGTCCACCGGGCTGGGGCTCGACATCGCGCGCCGGGTCGCCGCCGAGCACGGCGGGAGCCTGTCGGTCACGGCCTCCCCGCTCGGCGGGGCCCGGGTGGCGCTGCGGCTGCCGACCGTCAGTCCTGGGGCGGGGCGACCAGTTTGATGCCGACGCCGCGCACCGTGTGCAGGAACCGGGGCGCGGCGGCCGTCTCGCCGAGCTTGCGGCGCAGCCAGGACAGGTGCACGTCCACGGTGCTGTCGTCGTCGCCGAAGGACAGCTGCCACACCTCCGCCAGGAGCTGCTTGCGGGTGATCACCTGGCCCGGCCGGGCCGCGAGGTAGGCGAGCAGGTCGAACTCGCGCCGGCTCAGCCGGAGCGCGGCCCCGTCGAGCCGGGCCTCCCGGGCCGTCCGGTCCACGGTGAGGCCGCCGAGCACCAGGGGCGGCACGGGGCCCTCCCGCAGGGTGCGGCGCAGGACGGCGCGCACCCGGGCGGCGATCTGTTCCACGGAGTACGGTTTGACCACGTAGTCGTCGGCGCCCTTGTCGAGCAGGCGGATCATGTCGCACTCGTCGTCGCGGGCGGTGGCCACGATCACGGGCACCTGGGTCGCGGCCCGGATCATGGTGAGCAGCACCGCCCCGTCGAGGTCGGGCAGCCCGAGATCGAGCAGGACGACGTCGGGTTCGTTCCCGGTGACGGCCCGCAACCCCGCCATCGCGCTACCCACCGCCTGCACGCTGTGACCGTAGGCGACCAGCTCCTGGAGCAGGGTGTGGCGGATGCCCGGCTCGTCCTCGATCACCAGTACACGGGGCATGGTGGGCACCATACCCTCGGAAGCCTCGGAGCGGACCATCGTGGACGGATTGATGGATAATGCGGCCCATGCGTCGATGGACTGTCACCGCGGCCGTCTGGCCGGCCGCCGCCGCGCTCGTGGGCGGGGCCGTGTGGTTCCTGGTGTCCCCCGCGTTCGTGGCGGACACCGAACAGAGCCGACCGCTGCCGCCGGCCCGGACCCGGCCGGCCACCCCGTCGCCCAGTGCCGCGCCGCTGGCCCAGGTGCGCCCCCGGGAGTCGGCCAGCCCCACGCCCCGGCCCACGCCGAGCCCGGTGGTGCGGACCGAGGGCCCCGACAGTGTGGTGCGGGTCGTGTACACCGACGGCGGCGTCGTGACCCTCACCTACGACCACGGCAAGGTCACCGTGACCAGCGTGGAGCCCTACGACCGGGAGGTGCGGGTGACGGTCGACGGGGACCGGCACGCCCGGCTCACCGTGCGCCTGGAGTGGATGGGGCACGTCAGCACCGTCGAGGCCTACTGGGAGAAGCCCGGCGTGACCAGGGCGGACGTGTTCGAGGACGACGGGTACGGGGACGAGGTGTGGTGAGTACCCGGCTGGGGGCTCTCGTTCTGCTGCTCGTCGCCACCCTGCTCTCCGGCTGCGGAGGCGAATCCGCGCCCGCGCCCGCCCCCGATCCGGCCCGGCTGCTCGCCGCCCACGTCGCCGGCCTCGCGCCGGACGGTCGCTACCGGCCGCCCCGCGCCGAGGAGAGCCGCGCCGCCGGGGCCGCCGTGGAGCTGCTGCTCGCCGGCGGCACCGAGCGGGGCGCCGACCAGCTGGCCTCGCTGGGCATGCCCGCCACCCGCGGCACCGACCCGGTCACCGGCCGCCCGTTCACGGTGTACGCCAGCGACGCGCGGACCGAACGGTCCTGGGGCCTGGTGCTGGTGGACGGCTCCGCCCCCGCCCGGTGGGTGGTCGAGGTGCCCCATCCGGCGTACGACCTGCGCACCGAGGACCTCGGGCTCGACCTGTTCCGGGCGGTGCCGGGCACGGTGCTGCTGGTCGCCGGGGCGCACCGGAAGGCCGGCGGCGGCGCGGCGGACGTCGCGCACCACGAGGACTCCGTGTTCCACGCCCTCGCCGACGCGTACGCCCGGCACGGCCTGGCCCAGCTGCAACTGCACGGGTTCGCCGACCGGAACCTGCCCGGGACCGACGCGGTGGTCTCGACCGGTCAGGCCGTGCCCGGCCCCGGTCCGCTGCGGGTCGCCGACCAGCTCGACGGGGCCGGGCTCGCGGTCTGCCGGGCCTGGCGGGAACAGTGCGGCAGGCTGGAGGGCACGTCGAACGTCCAGGGCGCGGCGGCCGCCGGGTACGGCGCGGTGTTCGTGCACCTGGAGGCGAGCTGGTCGGTGCGGTCCGACCCGGCGCGACGGTCCACACTGGCCCGCGCCCTGGTCGCGGCCGGACTCGCCGCGCCCTGACACCCGCCGGGCCGTCCGCACAGGACCCACCGGTCAAGTCGCCCTTAGGACCGCGATAGTCAACATTTAGAGACCTCTTAACCATATCGATGGCTACGCTCCGTAAGGCCCGGACCGAGGAAGCCGGGCGAATCGGAGGCGGACCGTGGGCGCAGGCGAGTGGTTGAGGACCTGTCTGGACCGGCAGATCCCCCGGCCGCGCTTCCCGGCCGGCGCGGCCGTGCCGTCCCGGGTGTGCGCGCTGCTGCTGGTGCTGGTCGCCGTCGCCAGCGTCGTCCTGCTGGCCGGCCCGGCCCGGCCCTCGGTGCCGGCGGCGGTCGTCGACTCCCAACTGCGGACCACCCGGCTCGTCGCGGCCGGCGTCCGGACCACCGCCACCACCGGCCTGCAGGCGCTCGTGACGGCGGCCGCCGACGCCGGCCCGGCCCCGGAGCCGGCCGGCCTGGCGCGGTCCGTCGTGGGCGGCGGGGCCGGCTGGCGGGGCGGGGCGGTCCTGGACAAGGGCGCGGTGGTCGCGGCGCACGGCCGGGCCGTCCCGGCGGAGGTGCTCGCGCAGCGCCCGACGGGTCCCGGGCTGACGACGGTGCGGGACGCGGTCGGCGTACACCTCGTCGGGTTCGTGCCCTTGGGCGGCGGCCGGACACTCGTCGCCACCATGCCGCTGCGGGCCCGGCTGGCGCGGGTCGACGCCGACCACGGGCAGAGCCTCGTGCTCGCCCCCCGGCTCGGCGGCTGGGCGGTCGGCCAGGGAGCCCCGGTCGGCGCGCAGGACCCGGTGCTGGCGCCGCTGGTCGCGAAGGCCGTCGCCACGGCCGGCACCCGGGGCGGCACTGCCGTGTCGGAGGGGGCCGGGACCGCGCCGGCCACGGTCGTCACCGCCGTGTCCGCCGGGGAGTCCGGAGTCACGGTGGTGTCGGTGGTGCGGCAGCCCTGGCAGCCGGCGGGTTCGGCGTGGCGGGGCCTGCCCCTCGGCCTCGGGCTGCTCGGTGTGGCCGTCGCGGTCCTGCTCCTCACCCACGCGCTGGTCGTGCGGCCCGTGCGCCGCCTGGTCGCGGACTGCTCGGCGGCGGCCGTCGGCGGGGCGGGCACGCACGCGCCCCGGTGGCGGGTCGGCGAGGTGGCCCGGATCGCCGCCGGGGTCCGCCGGCTGCGGTGGCCGGACCGGGAGCCCCGACGGGCACGGCGCAGGCTCGCGCCCCCGGTCTGGTGGGTCACGGTGGCCTGCGCGGCCGCGCCGATCGGGTGGGCCGCCGTGGCCGTCGCCCCCGCCTCCGACGCCACCCCGGTCCCCCCGCAGGTGGCCGCCGACCTGCGCAACCAGGCGGACATCGTCGGGCGGTCGGTGCAGTTGGCCCTCGACGGCGGGCTCGGCCAGGTGACGGCGGCGGCCGGGGCCGGACCGGAGGGCATCACGGCCCGGATCGACGCGCTCGCCGCCGACGGCCGGTTCCGCAGCGTCTACGTGGTGGACGCCGCGGGCCGGCCCACGAACCGGGCGGGACGGCCGCCCCTGCGCCCCGACGGCCCGGTGACCGCCGGGGCGGGGGTGCGGGTGGACGACCGGGTCCGCCGGGTACCGGCCCTCTACGCGCACGCCGCCCTGCCCGGCGGGCGCGGCCTGGTGGCCGAGTTCGACATCCGGCACCTGTCGGGGCTGCTGGCCCGCGCGGACGGCCGGCTCCGCCTCGTCGACCGGCGGCTGCGCACCTGGGTGGACACCGAGGGCTACCAGGCGTTCGCCACCGTGCGCGGCCGCGACCTGCGGGAGGCCGGGGACGGGGCCTTCACCGGCCGGCCGCCCCGGGAACCGGGTGCCGGCGCGCGGTCCCTGGTCACGGCGGTGGCCCTCGACCGGGAGAGCCCCACCGAACATCTGGGGCTGGCGGTGATCGCCGAGCGCCGGGCCTCCGACCTGGACGTGTGGGAGCACCGCGAGCACCGCCGCCGGGAACTGCTGGCCGTCGTGGCGGTCGCGGTCGCGCTGGTCGGGTTCGGCTGGCAGCTGTTCCTCGTCGCGCTGCCGCTGCGCCGGGTGGCGGCGGCGGCCGAACGACTCGCGGCGGGCGACACCGGTACCCCCATCGCCGTGGCCCGCCAGGACGAGGTCGGCGCGGTCGCGATGTGCCTGGACATCTGCCGGCAGGTCGCGACCCAGGGGCCCTGGCGGCTCGGGGGCGCGGCCCGGATGCGGGGCGTCACCCCGGGAGACGGCGCGGCCCTTCCCACGACGGACGGGGTCACGATCCCGGGGCCCCGGCGGGCCGGAGCGGGCGCGTCGCTGCCCGTCGGAAGCTGAGGCCGGCGTGCTGCTCATCCTCGTGTTCTTCGGCTTCTGCCTCGCGCTGCTCGTCGCCGGGGTCGTCGAGCAGGTCCGCCACCACCGGCACCTGCGGAGCATCCCGGTGCGGGTGCTGGTCAACGGCATCCGGGGCAAGAGTTCGATCACCCGGCTGTGCGCCGGGGCGCTGCGGGGCGGCGGTCAGACCGTCGTCGCGAAGACCACCGGCACGGCGGCCCGGTTCCTCTACCCCGACGGGTCCGAGGAGCCGGTGTACCGCAGGTTCGGGATCGCCAACGTGGTCGAGCAGATCGGCATCGTCCGCCGGGCGGCGGTGTTCCGGCCCGACGCGCTGGTCATCGAGTGCATGGCGGTGATGCCGGCGTTGCAGGAGATCAACCAGTCGAAGCTGATCGAGTCCACGATCGGGGTGCTGTGCAACGTCCGGGAGGACCACCTCGCCGAGATGGGCCCCCCTCGACGACGTGGCCCGGTCCCTGTCGCGGTCCATGCCGGTGGGCGGGGTGTGCGTCACCGCCGAGCGCGACCGGTTGGCGATCCTGCGGGTCGAGGCCCGGCGGCGGCGGTGCCGGCTGGTGGTGGTCGACCCGGAGGAGGTCACCGACGAGGAGATGGCGGCGTTCAGCTGGATCACGTTCAAGGACAACGTGGCCATCGCGCTGGCGGTCGCCCGGCTGTGCGGGGTGCGGCGGGACGCGGCGCTGACGGGCATGTGGGCCGCGCCGCCCGATCCGGGGGTACTGACCGTCGACCGGTTCCGGCTGGCCGGCGGGACCCTGGCGGTGGCCAACGTGTTCGCCGCCAACGACCCGGCCTCCACGCTGCAGAACATCCACCGGCTGCACGACCAGGAACTGATCGGCCGACCGCTCCAGATGGTGATCAACTGCCGGCCGGACCGGGTGGAACGCAACGCCCAGATGGGTACGCTCGTCGGCCAGGTCGCCCCGGACCGGGTGATCCTGATCGGCGAGCCGACCCGCAGCGCGCGGGCCACCGTCCCCGACCCGTGGCAGGACCGGGTCCTCGACCTCGGCGGCCGCCGCCCGGCCCGGCAGCTGCTGGACGAGATCGTCGCCGGGATGGCCGGCGACACGTCGCTGGTGACCGTCGGCAACATCCACGGCCAGGGCGAACTGCTCCTCGCGGAGCTGGCCACGCTGCCCCGGGCCGTCCCCGCGACCCCGCACCGGAGGACACCGTGATCAGCGTCGAGCTCGCCCCCGAGACCGCCACCCTCGCCCTGGGCGCCGGCCTGGTGTTCTCGCTGTTGTGCTACCTGACCACGAACCTGTCCCCCGGCGGCATGATCACCCCGGGGTGGCTCGCGCTGGCCCTGCTCCAGGACTACCGGCAGGCCGCGATCGTGGTGGCGATGACCGGGGTGACCTACGCGGGCACCCGGCTCCTGCAACGCGTCGTCATCCTGTACGGCAAGCGCCTGTTCGCCGCCGTCGTCCTGCTCGGCGTCGTGTTGCAGCTGGCGTTGTTCCTGGTGGTACAGAACAAGTTCCCGCTGCTGTTCGTGCACCAGACCCTCGGCTTCGTCGCCCCCGGGCTGATCGCGTACCAGCTGGTCCGCCAGCCGCCGGCGGCGACGGTGCTGGCGACCGTGGTGGTGACTGCCGCCGCGTACGCGGTGATGATCAGCGGGGTGCTCGCCGGGGTGGTCTCGACCGTGTGACCCGGACCGGGGTCCGGGCGCCGTCAGCGCGCGGCCAGGCCACCGGCTCCCCCGGGTTCACTGGCCGGCCAGTTGGTCGCGCCGCCGGGCCAGGTACGCCGACTCCGCGGTGTTGCCGGCCAACCCGATCGCCCGGTCGTACGCCGCCCGCGCGTCCCCGCTCCGGCCGAGGCGGCGCAGCAGGTCGGCGCGGGTGGCGTGGAAGGCGTGGTACTCCTCCAGCGGCAGGCCGTCCACCTCCGCCAGCGCCACCTGCGGGCCGTCGAGTTCGGCGACCGCGACCGCCCGGTTGAGCCGCACGATCGGCGAGGGATCGAGGCGGACCAGCTGGTCGTAGAGTGCGACGACCTGCGCCCAGTCGGTGTCGCGGACGTCGGCGGCGTCGGTGTGCACCGCGTTGATCGCCGCCAGGATCTGGTAGCGCCCCGGTCGCCGGCCGGAGGCGAGCCGCTCGCGGACCAGGGCGTGGCCCTCGGCGATCAGGGCCCGGTCCCAGGCGCCGCGGTCCTGCTCGGCGAGGGTGACGAGCTCGCCCGTCGCGGACACCCGGGCGGCCCGGCGGGACTCCGTGAGCAGCATCAGCGCCAGCAGCCCGGCGACCTCTCCGTCGGCCGGCAGCAGGGCGCGGACCAGCCGGGTCAGCCGGATCGCCTCGGCGGTCAGGTCGGCGCGGACCGGCTCCTTCCCCGGAGCCGAGGACAGGTAGCCCTCGTTGAAGACCAGGTAGAGGACGGCGAGCACCCCGGTGACCCGGGTGGGGAGGTCCTCCCGGTCCGGTACCCGGTAAGGGATCCCCGCTGTTCTGATCTTGTCCTTCGCGCGGGTGATCCGCCGGCCCATCGCGGGCTCGGCGACCAGGAACGCGGCGGCGATCTCGGGCACCGTCAGCCCGCCGACCATCCGCAGGGTCAGCGCGACCCGCGCCTCCATCGCGAGGGCCGGATGGCAGCAGGTGAACAGGAGCCGGAGCCGGTCGTCCTCGACGACGCCGGTCGGTTCGGGGGTGTCGGACAGCATCAGCGCCTCCCGGTGCTTGTCCTCCCGCCGGGCCTCGCGCCGAAGCCGGTCGATGGCCCGGCGGTGGGCCGTGGTGGTCAGCCACCCGCCGGGATTCGGCGGGACGCCGTCGACCGGCCAGCGCTCGACCGCCGTCGCGAACGCCTCGGCGGCCATCTCCTCGGCGAGGTCGAGGTCCCCGACCCGCCGGGTGAGGGTGGCGACCACCCGGGCCCACTCCTCGCGGTGCACCCGGGCGATCACCTCCCCGACGTCGGTCACAGGAACGGCCGGACCTCGATCCTGCGGTTGCAGACCTTCGACCCCTCACCGGCGAGCCGGAGCGCCACGTCGAGGTCGGGCGCCTCGACGATCCACAGGCCGACGAGGTACTCCTTCGTCTCCACGTAGGGCCCGTCGGTGAACACCGGCGTCCCGTCCCGGCCGTCGACGACGGTGGCCGATTCCGGGGACGCGAGGCCGCCGGCGAAGACCCACTGGCCGTCGGCCTGCATCTGGCGGTTGAAGGCGCTGATCGCGGCCCGCTCCTCCGGGTCGGCGTTCACGGTGGCCGGGTCGTCGTGGAGCACGGAGATCAGGTACTGCGCCATCTTGGATCAACTCCTGTGGTCGGGTGGCCGCCCTTCGGACAGCCTCTCACCCGTACCACGAACGCCGTCGCCGCAATCCGACACGTTCCGCGGGGAAATTTCTGATGGGTCGGGTCGGCGGGTGTCGTTCCAGGTGCGGGGCAGGTCCGCCAGGCCCCTTCTTGACCGCTGGGCGGGCCAGTGCGCGAGGGTCCTCCGCCGCCGGGCCGCCGTCCGGGCCATCGTCCGGGCCGCTGTCCGGGCCGCGGTGGGCTGCCCGGCGAGGTGCTGTCGATGGCCGGCAGATCCGACCTGGTGCACGTTCTCGCGGACGGGCGAGGACCGCGAGTTCACCTTCCAGGCGGAAGCCGGGGCCGGGGCCGGGGCTGGGGCCGAGGGCAGGGCCGGGGCGAGGGCGGGGCGGAAGCCTGGGCCAGGGGCGAAAGCTGGGGCCGAGGTTGGGGGCAGCAAGGGGGCGGTGAGGGGGCGAACTCGCTGCTGACGACTGTGGTCAGCTTTCCGGGCCCGGGCCCGGGCCCGAGCCCGGGCCGGGCCGGGCCGAGCCGGGCCGGGCCGAGCCGGGCCGGGCCGGGCCGAGCCGGGCCGAGCCGGGCCGAGCCGGGCCGAGCCGGGCCGGGGCGGGGCGGGGGCGGGCCGGGCGGGGCCGGGGCGGGGCCGGGGCGGGGGCGGGGCGGGGCGGGGCGGGGCGGGGCCGGGGCGGGGGCGGGGCGGGGCGGGGGCGGGGCGGGGCGGGGCGGGGCGGGGCGGGGCAGCTGCCACAGACGCGTGACCGCGCCGTTTCCGCGGCGCGGTCACCCCCCGAGCGGGTCTGGGCTCAGACCGAGCGGCAGACCCGTCCCCAGCTCTCGTAGCGCTTGTCGAGCCCGTTCCAGTACCACGCCTCTCCGCACACCTGGCCGCCGGTGCCGTTGATGTTGGAGATCCAGGCGGTGCCCTCGTTCGGGTCGATGAACGTGTTCCCGCTGCTGGGGTACTTCGTGTTCAGCGCCGGCCCCCAGAGGTCGAGGTGCCCGTACAGCGTCGGGCGGCCCGGGGTGTGCCGGAACCAGACCTTCGCGTTGTACCAGGATCCCCAGTCCTCGACGTCGATGCAGATGGAGCCGCTGCACGAGATCGCGGCCTGCGCGGGGCTGGCGACGGCGACCGTCATGCCGCCGGCCAGGGCGACACTCGCCAGCAGCGTCCGTACCACCATGGACAGCTTGGGTTTCATGTTGATCCTCCCCCTTGCGGCTGGTTTCCCGTGTGCCGGCGGGCCGCGTCCGGCCGGCACGAGCAGCTTGTCGCACACCGCCTTCACCTCGCCTTCACCGCGACGTCACGGCTGGTCAGCCGGGTCGCGGGCACGACGGGACAGCCGTTCCTCGGCAGCGGACAGCGCTGGGTGTGCCGCCTCGCGGGAATCGAGCGGCACAACGGGACGGCCGCTCTTCGGCGGCGGACGGCGCCAGGTGTGCCACTTGGCGGGGCTCGGACGGCACAACGGATAGCCGTTCCTCAGCGGCGGACGGGCGGCGGGTGTGCCACTTCGCGGCAATCGAGCGGCACGACAGGATGGCCGCTCTCCGGCGGCGGGCAGCGCCAGGTGTGCCACTTGGCGGGGCTCGGACGGCACAACGGATAGCCGTTCCTCAGCGGCGGACGGGCGGCGGGCGCGCCGCTTCGCGGCAATCGAGCGGCACAACGGGACGGCTGCTCTCCGGCGGCGGCCGGGCGCCAGGTGTGCCGCTTCGCGGGGATCGAGCAGGCGGCGGGAGTACCGCTTCCGGGGATCGGAGCACGGTCCGGTGCCCCCCGTCGGCCGGGCGCGCGGTGGTTCCGTCGTGGCCGCGCCGCCCGACCACGTCAGAACCCGAAAACGCCCGTGGACGGCCCGACAGTGCGGGCCGCCCACGGGCGGAACTACGGAGTGGCGGAGACTGTCCCGCGCGGGAGCGGCCGTCAGACGGGCGGGCGTCCGCTCCGGGTTGCGGCGACGGACTGTCCCGCCCGGGAGCGGCCGTCAGCGCGACGGCGGCCCACCGGTGCCGGACCTACAGGGCGGCGAGCGCCGCCTCGGGGGCCTCGACCACGTCGGCGGCCGGCGGCGCGGTCACCGTGACCGGCTTGCCGATCTCGGTGTACGTCGCGGTGATCTCGCCGGCGGTGCCCAGCGACACGGTCAGCTTGGTGAGCCGGCCCTGCGGGTCGAGCTTGGCGGTGAAGCCGGTCGTGGTGACGTCGCCGATCTTGAGCTGGTCGAGGCCGGAGACCCCGCCGAGCTTCTTCAGGTCGACCGTGCCGTAGTAGTTCGTGGCGTCCATCCGCTCGGCGGTCGCGATCGCGCCCAGCAGGGCGTTGGCGTTGGCCGGGTCCGCGAGCTGCTTGCGGGTCTTGCTGGTCTCGGGGAGCTTGTCGAGGTTGACGTGCTGCCACTTGTCGCCCAGGGCCGGCACGCCGTCGAACCGGAACCACAGGTCCTTGTCGATCATGATGAGCTTGGTGGCGATCTTCTGGCCCGACACGGTGACCGTCGTGTCGACCGCGATCTTCTTGCCCGCCGGGTCGACCTGGCCGGTGCCGACGACCGTCTGGCCGGCCGCCAGCGTGGTGTCCATGCCGAACACCAGCGGCTGGCCCTCCAGCTTCTTCGTGCTCGCGGTCAGGGCGTCCTTCGCCGATACCTCCGGCGTGGCGGAGGCGGACGGGGTGGCGCCCTTGGACGCGGGGGTGTCCTTGGTCGCGCAGCCGGCGGCCAGCGGTACGGCGGCGGCCAGGGTCAGTGCGACCAGGGTGATACGGATCTTCACAGCGGTTCCCTCCGTGTACGGCGCGGCGGGGTGTGATGCCCGCACCGTGCACGGACGGTAGCCAAGGACCGGGGCGCGTGTCGTCCGGATTACGGCCCCGAGTGGGCATCGTCACGCCACGGAACCCGGTGCCGGACACGCGACTCGGACCGCACCGCCCGGCCCCGTACGCCGTGTTCACCGGGTGGCCATCCAGTGACGTGGATTCCTTCCCGCTGCCGTGTGCCGGCGTCCGTAGGTTCGAAATCCCGGTTTCCTCCCCCCGATCGGAAGGGCTCCATCGATGTCCTCACGCAAGGTCACGGTCGCGGCGGCCTGCGCGGCCGCCGTCACCGCCACCGTCACCGCGTTCGCGGTGCTCGGCGGGGCCACGGCCGCCTCAGCGGCCACCACCACGTTCACCCCCGTCGCCGACACGTACGTCGACAACGGCGCCACGAGCACCAACTACGGCACCGCCGGCCAGCTCGGTGTGGACAACTCGCCGGTCAAGCGGGCGTTCCTGAAGTTCGCCGTCACGGGCCTGACCTCGCCCGTGACCAGCGCCAGGCTGCGGGTGCACACCGACGACGTGTCGGGTTCGCAGTCCCCCAACGGGGGCACGTTCAAGGCCATGGGCACCACCACCTGGTCGGAGACCGCGGTCACGTGGAGCAACCAGCCGGCGATCGACGGTGCGACGCTGGGCTCGCTGGGCGCGGTGTCGCGGAACGCGTGGTACGAGGTCGACGTGACCTCGTACGTCGCGGGCAACGGCACGTTCAGCATCGGGGTCACGTCCGGCAACAGCGACGGCGCGGACTACGACTCGCGGGAGAGCGGCGCCACCGCCCCGCAGCTGGTGGTCACGACGGGTACGACCCCGACGCCGTCGCCGACCCCGACCGGTCAGCCGGGCGACCCGGTGCTGGTCGGCGCGGGGGACATCGCCGACTCCGGCTCCGGCGACACGGCCACGGCCAACCTGCTCGACGGCATCCCCGGCACGGTGTTCACCGCCGGGGACAACGTCTACACCAACGGCACCGCGTCGGAGTTCAGCACCTACTACGACCCGACCTGGGGCCGGCACAAGGCCCGCACGAAGCCGGCGCCCGGCAACCACGACTACAACACCTCGGGCGCCACCGGCTACTACGGGTACTTCGGCGCGGCGGCCGGCCCGTCCAACCGGGGCTACTACTCCTACGACCTGGGCAACTGGCACATCGTGTCGCTGAACTCGGAGGTCGCCACGTCCGCCGGTTCCGCGCAGGAGCAGTGGCTGCGCGCCGACCTGGCCGCCAGCTCCAAGCCGTGCACCCTCGCGTACTGGCACAAGCCGCTGTACACGTCCGGCTCCAACCACGCGCCGACGACCGCCGTGCGGCCCCTGGCCCAGGCGCTGTACGACTTCGACGCCGACGTCGTCGTCACCGGCCACAACCACCAGTACGAGCGGTTCGCGCCGATGAACCCGACCGGCGGGCTGGACACCGCCCGGGGCGCCCGGCACTTCGTCGCCGGCATGGGCGGGGCCGGCGCGTACAGCTTCGGCACGATCCAGCCGAACAGCGAGGCCCGCAACACCGGCACCCAGGGGGTCCTGAAGTTCACCCTGCACGCCAACAGCTACACCTGGGAGTTCGTGCCGGTCGCCGGCAAGTCCTACACCGACAGCGGCACGACCAACTGCCACTGAGGTCCACGGCCGCGCCCGGTACGCCGGGCGCGGCCCCCACGCTCCGCCCGAGGCCACGCCGGGCCCACCCCAGCTCCCGCCCGAAGCCACACCGGGCGATCCCCGACTCCCGCCCGGGGCCACGCCGGGTCGACCCGCACCATGGAGGCAGCAGTGCGCCACCGTACCCCCATCGCCGTGTTCTGTGCCCTGGTCCTGTGCGCCGTGGCCGTCGGCTACACGCTGCGCGTCCGGGCGGGCCAGGCCACCCCGGGCGCGCCGGACGCCACCCGGGCGGAGTCCCTGCGCGGGGCCGGCCCCCGGCTCCAGGTGCTCAGCAACGGCGCGCTGTCCACCGTGGATACGGCGCACCCGGACGGGCCGCGCACCGTCACGTCCCAGCTGTGCGACCGGGCCTACCGGGCGGCCGACACGATCGCCTGCCTGCGGCCGGTCAACGCCCTGGCCACCACCAGCCTCGTGGTCCTCGACCCCGACCTGCGCGAACTCCGGTCCGTGCCGCTGGCCGGCTTCCCGAACCGGGTCCGGGTGTCCGCCTCCGGCCGGATGGTCGGCTGGACGCTGTTCGTCAGCGGGCACTCCTACGCCACCCTCGGGTTCGCCACCCGGGCCGGGATCCTCGACACCCGGACCGGCGCGCTGGCCGACAACCTGGAGGAGTTCGCGGTCACGGTCGACGGCCGGCCGTACCGGGCGGCGGACATCAACGTCTGGGGCGTGACCTTCGGGGCCGACGACAACCGGTTCCACGCCACGATGGCGACCGGCGGGCACCGCTACCTCGTCGAGGGCGACCTCGCCGCCCGGACCCTGCGCACCGTCGCCGACAACGTGGAGTGCCCGTCGCTGTCGGCGGACGGTACCCGGATCGCGTTCAAGTCCGCCGTGGACGGGGACCCGAGGAAGGGCTGGCGGCCGGCCGTGCTCCGGCTCGCCGACGGCGCGGTCACCCTGCTGGCGGAGACCCGCAGCGTGGACGACCAGCCGGCGTGGCTGGACGCCGCCACGGTCGGGTACGCCCTCCAGCGCCCCGACGGCGGCAACGACGTGTGGGCGGTGGCCGCCGACGGGAGCGGGCAGCCGCGTCTGGTGGTGCCCGGGGCGAACTCCCCGGCGGCGGTGACCGGCTAGCCGATGGCGGACCGAGGTCCGCGAGCCCCGACACGGAGTGGTCGGTACCTCGGCGCCGCGTTGGCGACACCGAGGAGACCGATACCTGATGGCGTCCCTTCACCGGCCCTGTGGGCTGACCGGCGGTACTACCCGCCGTCGCTGTCCGGGTAGGCGCCGACGCCGGCCCAGTCAGGGGCGCCGATGCCGGTGTGCCAACTGGCGGGGGTGAAGGTACCTCCGCCGGTGCCGCGCAGCAGGGTGATGGTGTTGTTGTTCCATCGCTCGTACCAGGCCAGGTCGGTGGTGCCGTCGCCGTTGAAGTCCCCGACGCCGGCCCAGGTAGGCCCGCCCACCCCGGTCAGGCCGGTGCCGGGGACGAAGCCGCTGCCGGTGCTTGCCAGAACGGTGACGGTGTTCTTCCAGGACTCGTGCCAGGCGATGTCGGCGCGTCCGTCACCGTTGAAGTCCCCGACGCCAGCCCAGGTCGGGCCGCCGATCCCGGATTGCCAGGTCTCGAGTGCGAAGCCGCCGGCGCGGGTGTTGCGCAGCATCGTGATGCCGTTCTTCCAGGATTCGTACCAGGCGATGTCGGCGTACCCGTCGCCGTTGAAGTCGCCGACGCCGGCCCAGCCGGGACCGCCTATGCCGGTCTGCCAGGACTGCAGGGTGAAGCCGACGCCGGTGCTGCGCAGCACGGTGACGGTGCTCTTCCAGTCCTCGTACCAGGCGATGTCGGCCCGACCGTCGCGGTCGAAGTCGCCGACGCCGGCCCAGGTCGGGCCGCCGATCCCGGTCTGCCAGGTCTGCAGGTCGAACCCGCCGTGCTGGTTGTTCACCAGGACCGTGATGGTGTTCTTCCATGACTCGTACCAGGCGACATCCGGGTACCCGTCGCCGGTGAGATCTCCTTCCCCTGCCCAGGTCGGCGTGCCCAGGCCGGTGGCGGCGGACTGGGCGTGGAAACCGCCGCCGGTGCCCTTGAGGACCGACAGCCGGTTGCCGTTCCAGGCTTCGTACCACAGCAGATCCGACACGCAGTCGCGGTCGATGTCACCGGTCCTCGCGACGGGGCAGGAGCCCGGCGCGGGCAGGTCCTTGAAATGGATGTACTGGTAGTTGCCGGTCGGCACGGTGCGTGCAGCGTAGGTACCGTTGTAGGCGGAGTTGTAGTCCTCGATCGTGACGGTGCCCGAACCGACGGACTCGACCCACGCGACGTGCCCGGATGACCGCCACGCGACCGCACCAACGGCGGGAGTGTTGTTGACCGTGTAGCCGCGGATGCTGGCCTGGGTGCCCCAGTTGCTCGCGTCGGCGTGGAAGGGCATCTCGAACCCGTTGCGGCTGTGCAACCGCCAGGCGACGAAGGAGGTGCACTCGCGGTTGTACATGCCCCAGTCGTCGAGGACGGAGTCCTGGGGAACGTTACGCCACTTCGCCGGGTAGTCGTCGGTGCCGGCCTGCGCGGGCGTCGCGGCGGCCAGGTGCGTCAGCCACACAGCGGCTAGGAGCAGCACGGCCGTGATGCCTCGGAGGAGCCGTCTTCCAGGCATTTTCTCTTCCTTTCGAGGGTCTTCGAGCACGAGGGCAGCTGATGAGGTCGAATCCGGTGATCCCGGGGTTTCGTCGGAGGGCGCCCGTCGCCCCAGGCGTGGCGTCGGGCGTGTCCTCCACCGCGAATTCTCGTCACCCGGGAGCGGCGGTACAGGGGACAAATGTCGCTCCCGGACGGGCGAGGCGCCCGGTCGGGTGACGTTCAGGACATGGATGGCAGCGCCAGTGACGCCGCCTAAGGCCGAAATCCGACCGTTCCAGCTCCACCGAGGACAGCCCGAACGGTGCCATGCTGAGAATTCAGCGCCTGAGTTCCGAGAGGTAGCTTCTGGAGGCTTCCTGTGCGCCGGTCCACGAACGTGGAACTGCTCGCGTCCACCACCGAGAAGCTGATCAGGCCGTTCGAGGCGATGGCGCTGTTCCTGCAGGCCGCGAACCTGTTCTCCAGCGCGGTCAACGACCGGTACAGCGCGTTGGGGGTCCGGGTAGTGGTGGTGCTCGGTGTCTTGCACCTGGCCTTGGCCGGGCTGGTGTTGCCCCACCGGGGGCCGCTGACCCGTGGGCGGACCTGGACGGCCGCCTGGATCGCCATGATCTTCGTGGTGCAACTGCTCCTGGCCCGGCTGCTCGCTCCTGGTGACTTCGCGGCCTATGGCACAGGGGTTCCGATGGGCAACTACGCGCTGATCCCGCTGGGAGTGTTCGCGTTCTACCCGTGGGGCCGGCACCGTAGGTTGATCGAGGTAGGGCTGATCGTGGCCGTCGTGGCGCACCCACTCGTGATCCTCGCGCTGATCCACCGCTGGCAGCTCACCGGCGCGCATGTCCGAAGCGTCGTGATGTACGCGGGGTGGGCCGTGGTCTGGTTCCTGGTCGGTAAGGGTATCGCCTGGTTGTGCCGGATCGCCGTCCGGTTGGAGACCGAGGCGCTGTCCGCGAGCTATACGGCGACTCTGGGCGATCTACACACGCACGTCGAGTCCGCCATCGAGGAGATCGAGGCCGGGAACGACGCGCGCGAGGTCGCCCACCGGCTCCGGTTGCTGACTGCCGCCCGGCGCGGCCAACTGCTCCTGCGAGCCGGGAACGTCGGCGCGGCCGATCTGTTCAAGAACGCGATCCGGGCGTGCGGCGATCGGTTGCGGCTGGTGTCCGGGCCGCAGCTCGGCGGGCTGACGGTCCCCCGCGAGCACGCGATCCTGCTGGAGCAGGGGCTGGCCGACCTGTTGAAGAACGTGGTGGTGCACGGCAGCGGCTCAGCGGAGGTGGGCTTCACGATGACGGACTCGGACATGACCCTCGACGTGCGCGACTTCGGCCCGGGGCTGGAACCCAGCCGGCTCGATGTCTCGGGCAGCAGCCTGCACCAACTCCGCACGACGCTCCGGGAGCGGGGTGGTGACCTGCGGGTGCTGCCCCCGCCGCCGGGGGGCGGCGCGGCCGTCCGGGTCACCGTGCCTATCTGGTCCCGGCGGTGAGACGTGCGGATCCTGGTGGTCGAGGACAGCATGATCGCCGACATGGCGCGGGCCGAGCTTACCCAGACGTTGGCCTTCGAGCCGCTGGTGATCTCCGACCCGGTCGCGGCGCTGGACCACCTGCGGCGGGAACGCTTCGACGCCGCCGTGGTCGACATGCTCTTCCAGGCGCACTCGGATGAGTTCGAGAGCCGACGGCGGGACGGCGAGGTCCGACTGACGGACGCGCGGCTGCACCTGAGCGGGCTGGCACTGCTCCGGGCGGCCCAGTCCGCAGGGACGCCCACGGTGCTGTGGACCTGCGGCGAGGCCAATCGGCGGTTGCACATCATGTTCGCTCACGAACGGCTCGACTGCCGGGCAATGTGCCTCAAGTACCTGCGGGGCGGCCTGACCGCGGCGGTCCAGGCCGTGCTGTCCGGCAGTGGGTACATCGACCCGTTGCTGCGGATGCATCTGCCGCCGCGGACCGCCCCGTCCCTGCGAGAGACGTTCTTCGCCTCGAGTTCGCGGCGGGCGATCTGGCGGGCGATGGCGCTCGGCATTCACGACCACGCCCGGATCGGCCGCGCGGTCGGCATCTCCGGCGGTACCGTTCGGCGCGGCGTCGAGGAGATGCGGGCCCGGCTGGTGGCCTTCGATCCCGGCTGCTCGCGGGACGGACCACCGACGGCGGAGTTGGTCCGCTACGCGAGCCAGAACTGGGAGTTCTTTCTCGACGATACGGTGCGTGAGGTCTATCCGTGAGCCGTTGGTGTGATACCTGGATCCCACGGATCGCCCTGCTCGTCCTGCCCGCGGTGTGGATCCTCCTCGCGGTCACCCTGCCGGCGCCCGGCTCCCGGAACCTGACGATCGACGTGTCCTGCACCTCGGGGAACCCGGTGGTCGGGGTGTGGATCGAGTCGCGCTCCGGCGGTTCCGGGTTCGCCGAACGGGACGGGTCCGCGACCGCGGGGCTGGCGCGGTTCGTCTTCCGGCAGCAGTTCGCGGGCCCCTACCAGGCGAGGGTCGGCTGCGGCGGGACCCCGGCACAGTGGGGCCGCACCGGCGGATCAGCCGACAACGACCGTGCCCACCGGCGGCTCACCTGTCAGGACACCAGCACCGACTCCGGTGACTGCCTCGACCAGAAACCCTGACAGTCCGGTACCGACAATAGTCCGCTGCACCGACGCCCCCGAGGTATGAGAGTTCTCTGGGAGGAGACCGAACCCTCCAAAGGAGCCCAACGATGTCCATCGTGAAACGACGCACGCCGCGCACGACCAGACCGGCCACCGCCCCCGACGTGTGCGGCGGTGCCCAGCGGACCCGGTACCCCATCCCCACGGGCAGGGCGATCCTGCTGGCGGTGGGAATCTGTCTCGCATCGGTGCTGGCCGCTCCAGCTCCAGCGAGCGCGGGCACCTACGAATACTCCGACCTGGGCTATCCGGACAAGAGCACACCCTGCGCGCACTCCCCCTACGCGGCCTCCGGGGCGTGCCAGGGGTATGACTGGGGACCGGTGAAGGACTCCGACCCCGCCTGGGACAGGTCCACCCTCAACTCGGGGCGCGGCTACGGCTACCGCAACTGCACCGACTACGTCGCATGGCGGCTGCAGAGCCTCGGTGTCAACCCGGCCAGGACCACTGGACTCGGCAACGGCGGGCAGTGGTACGACAAGGCCGCGGGCAGGCTCGACCGGGGTGACACCCCGGCGGCGGGAGCCGCCGCCGTCAGACCGACCAGCGACTCCGATGCCTACGGCCACGTCGCCTTCGTCGAGTCCGTCAACAGCGACGGCACCATCACCGTCACCGAGTACAACGCCAACGCCAAGGGCACCGGCGACCGCTGGACCGGCAAGCCCAGCGACCGGGGCTTCACGAAGTACGTGTACTTCGCCGGTCTGATGCCCCCCGCCCCGGGCGGCGGCTCGCCGGGCACGACGAACACGATCAAGCGGATCAAGAAGACGACCTTCGGTAGCACCGAACAGATGTTCACCGCCACAGCAACCCAGATCCGTCAACACGACTGGGGCGGCGGCAGCCCCATCCGCACCAGCGTCGTGGCCACCGTCCCCGCAGGGGAGGTCATCGTCGACTTCGACAAGATCACCCAATCGGACGGCGCCACCCAGAGCGTCTACACCGCCACCGCCACCGGCGTCTACGAGAGCTGGTGGAACGGCGCCGGATTCAGCAACCCCGCCAAGATCGTGAACCTTGCCGGTGTCAGACGCGTCGTCGCTGACCTCAAGGCCGAAGGCGGCGGGATCACCCACCGACTCTATGTCCTAGCCGCCGACGGCCCCTACGAGATCTGGTGGCGAGACGGCGGCACCGTGAGCAACCCTTTCCGGCTGTGGAACATCAACAACGGATTCGCCCTTGTCAAGAGCGCGGCACCCACCGGCGAGGACGAGGTGTACGTCGCCTCGCCCGGCTTCGTCCACGAGATGACATGGCCGGTGCCCGGCGGCGACGGCATCCGACGCCGCACCGTCAACACCCTCACCGAAGGCGTCGACATCCAGAAACACAACAAGCCAGACGGCACGGAACTGCTCTACACCGCGACCAGGACCGGCGTCCACGAAACGTGGTGGAACGCCAGCCAGGGCTTCAGCAACCCGGCGAAAATCATCACCACGCCGGGTGGGGAAGAGGCCATCGCCCTCGAAAAGCGGATCACCGGGCCGGTCGAACAGATCTACCTCGCGACCAAGGGCCACGTCTACGAATACTGGTGGAGCGGCGCGAGCAACGGCACTCAAGCCGGACCACCGCTGATCACCATCACCCAGAACGACGTCACCGACATCGACAAATCCGGCGACGGCAACCCCTACCAGAACCTCTACACCGTCCACCAGAACGCCGTCTACGAAACCTGGTGGGGCGACGGATCCGTCCACACAGGCCATCCCATCATCGTGCTGAACTAGGCGCAGCACACGCCGTACTCCAGGACGAGGGTCGGGCGACCCTCCGTTGACGACCACCCGGTTCGGGGCTACCCCCGCCGGTCGGACGGCGGGTTGGTCGAAAGGCCTCCAGCTGCACGCTTCCACATGATGATCTCTATCAAACGTTGTCGGTAACCTGCCGACGACCCCGCTGGGTCAGTGGTCGGCTCTAGGCTTCGGAGATAGGGGGCCGTGGCAGCCTGACCGAGGAGTCTGGATGCGTCGAGCCGTGGTCATCGCGGTCAACGGGGACGGGTTGGCCACCCTCGAGCAGTACAACGCGACCCCGTGGTCCTACAGCGTCGAGAACTACGTGGGCGCTGAGAAGTACTGCACATCGCCGATATCGCCAACGATCCCGACGTCAACGGTGATGGCCGGGCCGACCTGGTCATCGTCGGCTCCGGCCCCACCGGGTCGGGCCGGACCGAGGCCCAGGTCCTCGACGCGGTCACCGGGTATTCCACCTGGCTCGCGCACTGGGCCACGACGGCCGGGTACAGCGGCAGCACCGACGACCGAATCCTGATCTGATACCCGTGGGACGGCGGCTCGGGCTCTGGGGTCGCGTACCCGATGGCGATCAACCTCTCGGCAGCCACGCTCGACGGCATCCAGCCCTACGGCGACACGGTGGTCGCCAACTACGGCGGCAGCCGCCCGTCGCGACCAATGTCACCAGACTCCTCCTGACCTGAGGCCGGAATGCCGCCCCGCAGGCGCGTCTCGGGCGCCGGAGTGCCGTGGCCCGCCACCGCGAGAGCAATCTGGAAGAAGTTCGGTCCCCCGGAGGTCGATACGCTCCGCTGTGTCGCCGGCACGTTGGCAGCACGCGAGTCCACCACGACCGGAGGACGTTCATGAGCACGCTCGACATCTACGACTACGTCATCGTCGGCGCCGGCAGCGCGGGGATCCCCCTGGCGGCGCGGCTGAGTTCCGACCCGGCGGTGCGGGTCGCGCTGATCGAGGCGGGGCCGGACTACCCGACCCCGGCCGGGACGCCCGCGGACCTGCTCGACGGCAACCAGATGTCGCTGGTCGAGCACGACTGGCGCTTCACCGCCGACATGCTGCCGGACCGCCGGACGCGGTACTTCCAGGGCAAGGTGGCCGGCGGCGCGTCCTCGGTCGGGAACACCATCGCGATCCGGGGTGTCCCCGACGACTTCGACAGCTGGGCCGCCGCCGGGCACACCGAATGGTCCTGGGACAAGGTGCTGCCGCACTACCTGGCGTTGGAGAACGACCTGGACTTCGGCGGCGAGTACCACGGCAAGGACGGCCCGGTGCCGATCCGGCGGTGGCGGCCGGAGGAGCTGACCACCGCGCAGCGCGTCTTCTACGACGGGTGCCTGGCGGCCGGGTTCCCCCAGGTCGACGACCACAACCACCCGACGTCCACCGGGGTGGGGCCGGCACCGTCGAACCGGTGGGACACCCACGGCCGGGTGTCGACGGCGACGGCGTACCTGGCGGAGGCGCGGTCGCGGGAGAACCTCACGATCCTCGCCGGCACGGCGGTGAGCCGGGTACTCCTCGACGACGGGGTCGTGCGCGGCGTCGAGGTGCTGACCGGGGCGACCACCCGGGAGCTGCGGGCCCGCCGGGTGGTCCTCGCGGCCGGGGCGGTGTGCACGCCGGCGATCCTGCTGCGCTCCGGTATCGGGCCGCGCGAGGACCTGCGCCGGCTCGGGATCGACGTGCGGCTCGACCGGCCGGGGGTCGGCGCGGGGCTGGGCGACCAGGCCCGGACCGGGGTGTTCATGGTGCCCAAGCCCGGTGCCGAGAACTTCGGCGCGTCGGTCGGGCAGATCGTGCTGCGCACGGCGGGTACGGGCTCCGGGCGCGAGAACGACATGTACTACGCGATGGTCAACCACTTCGACCTGTCCGTCCAGTTCCCGCACCTGCGGGAGGCCGCCGGGGCCGACCGGGTGTTCTGCGTGCTGGTCGTGGCCCGCGAACCCAGCTCCCGGGGCCGGGTGACCCTGGACTCCCCGGACCCGAGGGTCGCGCCGCACATCAACCTGAACTTCCTGACGACGGAGTACGACCACCGGCTGTTCGCCGACGGGCTGCGGGTCGGCTGGGAGCTGGCGCAGACCCCGGCGATCCGGGACCTGGCCGAGCGGGTGGTGATCCTCGACGACAAGGTCCTCGACTCCCCGGACACCGTGCGCGACTATGTCACGTCCACGGTGGACTCGGCCTACAACCCGATCGGAACGGCCCGGATGGGTACCGCCGACGATCCGCTGGCCGTGGTCGACCAGCGGTGCGCGGTCATCGGGGTCGAGGGTCTGTTCGTCGCCGACGCCTCGGTGATGCCCAGCATGGCGCGGGCCAACCTCAACCTGACCACGATCATGATCGGCGAACGGGTCGCGGAGCTGCTGCGCGCGACCCGTTGACCGGCGACATCCGCCCGCCGGGACGTCGGCGGTTCCGTGCGACCGTGGGGCGGCCGGCGCGGTCGGCCGTTCGGGGTGATCTGTCGGCGCGGCGGACCGTTCGGTGGCGAGCGGCCGGCGCGGTCGGCCGGACAGAGGTGGAGGACGCACGATGACGACAGTGGACAACCACCGGCCCGGGCCGGACGGGCCACCCGGGTCCGACCCGGAGGCCGTCTCCCCGGCCCGGATCCTGGAACTGGTCAGCGGCTTCCGGGCGGCGAAGTTCCTGATGGCGGCCAGTGACCTCGGCGTGTTCGAGGCGCTGGCCGACGCGCCCGCCCCGATCGAGGTGCTCGCCGCGCGCACCGACCTCACCCGGCGGGCGGCCCGGATCGTCGCGGACGCCATGGTCGCGCTCGGGCTGCTCGACCGCACCGGGGACACGTACCGCAACAGCGCGGCGGCGGCCGCGTACCTGACGGGAACCGGTTCTTCGGATCTTCGCCCTTTCCTCCGGTTCTCCGACCGGATGAGCTACCCGGCGTGGACGGACCTCGCGCACGCGCTCCGGCACGGCCCGACCACCCAGATCACCGACCTGGACCCCACCCTCCAGAAGGTCTTCTCCGAGGGGGTCGAGGCCCTCAACGCCGGCCCGGCCGAGGCGCTCGCCGCGAGCGTGGACCTCGCCGGCCGACACCGGCTGCTCGACGTCGGCGGCGGCACCGGCTCGTGGTCGATCAGGGTCGCGCGGGCCCACCCGGAGGTGACCGCGACGGTGGTCGAGCTGCCCCAGGTGGTCGACCTCGCCCGGCGGCGGATCGCCGAGCACGGGCTGGCGGGGCGGATCGGGGTCGTGGCCGGGGACATCAGGACCGCCGACCTGCCCACCGGCCACGACTGCGCCCTGCTCGCGAACGTCGTGCACTGCTTCTCGCCGGCGGACAACCAGCTGCTGCTGGGCAACGTGCGCCGCGCGGTCGGCCGGGGCGCGCTGCTGCTCCTGGCCGACATCTGGACCGACCCGACCCACACGGAGCCGGTGGTCGCCGCGCTGATGGCCGGCGAGTACGCGGTCAACATCGCCGACGGCGACGTGTACAGCGTCGTGGAGGCCCGGGCGTGGCTGGCCGGCACGGGCTGGCGGTTCGTCGGACACCGGGACCTGACGGGTACGAAGTCGGTGGTGGTCGCCGAGGCGGTGTGACCCGGGTCCGGCCAGGTGTGCCCCCAGCGCTCCGACCAGGCAATATACCCGAGCTCTACCGGGACCCAACCGGACTTGACCATGGTGCTCCCTGCGGGCGGTACTGCCGCCCACAGCGCAGACAAGGAGTCACCATGACAAAGAAGCACCGTTTGCTGAGTGCCGCCGCCGTCGTCGGGATGGTCGTGCTCGGCACGGTCCTGCCCGCCACCGCCGCGCAGGCGGACTCGCTGTGCCTCAACGGCAAGAAGGAGTATCCGACGGAGACCACCTTCCGGCTCACCTGCTACACCGACAACATGACGCTGGTGTACGCGGCGACCAACTGTTACAGCGCGGTGAACGGCAACTACGTGACCTGGCGGAAGAGCACGCATGCCTTCATGGTCGGCCAGGCGACCACGAACCCGTGCCCCAGCGGCACGTACGCGGCCAACGGCTGGGCGAAGAAGGCCTGACCCACCGCGGGTCGCGACCCCGGGGCCGACCGCGCCCCGGGGTCGCAGGTCTCCGGCCGCGACCCGTCATTGTGGATGGAGGGCTCGGCCGGGAGGACTTCGACAAAAGGGGCCGGGTCGCCACCGTGTGATATGACTGGATCCAGTCGAAAAGGGCGGAAGCCCGCCGCCGACCGGGCGCTCGCGAACGAGTGCCGGCCCCGATCAGCGGCCACCGAAGGAGCAGCATGTCCACTCGCCGCACGTTTCTGACCGCCGGTGCCGCCGTGGCGGTCGGCGCACTCGGCACCGCCGGGACCGCCGCCGCCAGCCCCTCCGCGACGGCCGGCCTGCGGGGCCGCCTCCGCCGCCTGGAGCGCGCACACGACGCCCGGATCGGCGCCTACGGGCACAACCTGCGGACCGGCGCGATCGCGGCGTACCGGGCCGACGAGCTGTTCCCGATGTGCTCGGTGTTCAAGACCCTCGCCGCCGCCGCGGTGCTGCGCGCCTTCGGGTCCGGAGAACGGGCCCTCTCCCGCACCGTCCGCTACAACCAGGCAGACATCGACCGGGCCGGGTACTCCCCCGTCACCTCCCTCCCCGGGAACCTCGCGGACGGCATGACGATCGGTGAACTGTGCGCGGCGGCCCTCAGCCACAGCGACAACACGGCCGCCAACCTCCTGCTGGCCGAGGTCGACGGGCCGGCCGCGGTGACCCGGCTGTGCCGCGCGCTCGGCGACCCGGTGACCCGGCTGGACCGCTGGGAGTCCGAACTCAACTCCGCCGAGCCCTGGCGGCGGGAGGACACCACCAGCCCCCGGGCCGTCACCGACACCTACCGGCGGCTCCTGCTCGGCACCGCCCTCGACGGCGAGGGCCGGACCCTGCTGGGCACCTGGCTGCGGCGGAACACCACCAACGGCGACACCTTCCGCGCCGGGCTGCCCGCCGACTGGGTGCTGGCCGACAAGACCGGATCCGGCGAGTACGGCACCCGCAACGACGTGGGCGTCGCCTGGACGTCGACCGGCACCCCGATCGCGCTGGCCGTCCTCACCACGCACACCGACGCCGCCGCGCGGCCGGACAACGCCCTGGTGGCCGCCACCGCCGCGCACCTGGCGGCCGCGCTCACCTGACGCCCCGGCACCGCCGCCGACGCCCCGGCCCCGGCTCCAGCTCCGGCTCCGGCTCCGGCTCCGGCTCCGGCTCCGGCTCCGGCTCCGGCTTCGAGGGTCAGCCCGCCATCGCCCGGGGCGCGGCCGCAGGCGGCTGGGGCAGCACCCGGGGCACGATCGACGCCAGTACCTCGAACCCGGCCCGGGTCTCCTCGTCCAGGGGCAGGTGCACGGTCATCCGCACGGTGCGCTGCTCCGACAGCCACAGGTGACTGGCCTCGCACCGCAACCGGCCGGCCCGCGGGTGCCGGTACTCCTTCACGGTCGGGTCCATCGGCGCCACCTCGTTGCGGTCCCACAGCTCGCGGAACTCGGGCGAGTGCTCCCGCAGGTCCGCCAGCAGCCGGGCCCAGCCGGGGTCGCCGATCTGGGTGGCGCTGTCGGCGCGGGCCTTGGCGACGATCAGGCGGGCCCGGTCCGGCCAGTCCCGCAGCAGCCGGCGCCACTCCGGGTCGGTGAACACCATCCAGAGCGTGTTGCGGTACCGGGGCGGCACCGCCCGGTAGTCGCCGTACAGGCCGAGGTGCGCCCGGTTGCCGGCGAGGAACTCCCACCGGGGCCCGATCACCACGGCCGGGAACGGGTCGAACTGGTCCAGCATCATCCGGACCGCCGCGCTGACCCCCGGGACCTCCTCCTCGACCAGGTCGGGGTCGGGCACCTCGGCGAGGGTGAACACGTGCGCGCGCTCCGTCGGGTCCATGCCCAGCACCCGGGCCACCGAGCGGAGCACCTGGGCGGACACGTTGATCGGCCGGCCCTGCTCCAGCCACGTGTACCAGGTGATGCCGACCCCGGCCAGCAGCGCCAGCTCCTCGCGGCGCAGCCCCGGGGTGCGGCGGCGCAGGCCGGGGGGCATGCCCACCATCTCGGGGGTCGTCCGTTCCCGCCGGGACCGGAGGAAGTCCCCCAGGTACCGCCGCCGTTTCGCCGCCTGTTCCGCGTCCACCCGGCCATCCTGCCCCGGCGCGGACCGGCTTGCCAGGTGCTGTCAGTACCAGCATCGGCACGCACTTGGTACCAGGTGGCGCCCGGCACCAGAGTCCAGATCATGGCGATCACGAGTGTCCTGTCGGGTCCGTCCGCGACCCGTCCCGCCCCGTGGCGGGCCCTTCCCGTCCTGCTGACCGGCGCGTTCCTGCCGGTGCTGGACGCCTTCATCGTCAACGTGGCCCTGCCCAGCATCGGCGGCTCCCTGCGCGCCGGCCCGGCGGAGCTGGAACTCACGGTGTCCGGCTACGGCGTCGCGTACGCCTGCGCGCTCGTCGCGGGCGGCCGGCTCGGGGACCGGTTCGGCCGGCGGCGGCTGTTCATGGTCGGCATGCTGGCCTTCACCCTGATGTCCACCGGCTGCGGACTCGCGCCGTCCACGGCCGCGCTGATCGGGTTCCGGGTGGCGCAGGGCCTGGCGGCGGCGCTGATGTTCCCGCAGGTCCTGGCCGCGATCCAGGCGGGCTTCTCCGGCGCGGAGCGGCAACGCGCGGTCGGCGTGTTCGGGGCCGTGATCGGCGCGGCGGGCGCGGTCGGCCAGGTGTTCGGCGGCTGGTTGCTGTCCGCCGACGTCGCCGGGCTGTCCTGGCGGCCGTTGTTCCTGGTCAACGTGCCGGTCGGCGTCCTGGCCCTGCTGCTCTGCCGGCGGCTGGTCCCGGAGACCCGGTCGGACTCGGCGCCCCGGGTCGACGTGCGCGGCGCGGTGTTCCTGGCGGTCGCCATCGCCCTCGTCCTGGTGCCGGCGACCCTGGGCCGGGCCGACGGCTGGCCACTGTGGACGTGGCTGTGCCTGGCCGGCGCCGTCCCGGTCGGGATCGCGTTCGCCGTCTCCCAACACAGGTCAGAGGCCTCGGGGGGTACGCCGCTCCTGCCGCCCTCGCTGCTGCGCCTGCCGGCCGCCCGCCGGGCCCTGGTGGCGGTCACCCTGTTCGCGTCGTGTATCGGCGGCTTCCTGTTCACCACGGCGATCACCCTGCAGGTCGGCCACGGGTTCACCCCGGTCGGGGCCGGGCTGGCCATGGGCCCGTGCACCCTGGCGTTCCTCGGGGTGGCGGTGTGCACCGGCCGCCTGGTCGCCCGGTACGGCACCCGGCTGCTCGTCGTCGGCGCCGTGACCTTCGCGGTGGGGCTCGCCGGTTTCGGGGCGGTCGTCGCGCTGTCGGACCGGGTGACCGTGCTCGGGGCCGCGCTGCCGTTGGCCGTGGCCGGGGCAGGGTGGGCGGCTCTGCTCGTACCCCTCGTCGGGTTGGTCCTGGCGGGGTTGCCCGCCGAGCGGGCCGGACTGGCGGGCGGGGTGCTGTCCACCGCGTTGCAGATCGGCCTGGCCCTGGGCGCGTCGGTCCTCGGGTCGGTGCTGTTCGCGATCGTCGGGACCGGCGGGGATCCGGGCCGGTGGCGGGCCGCCACGCTGACCGGGGTGGCCGTGGAGTGCGCGCTGGCACTGACGGTGGCGGCGATCGTGGGCAGGCTCCGGGCCCGTTGAGCCGCGCCGGCCGACTCCCGCGCCGCCCATGCCCTGGCCGTGGCCGGCCGGGTGGCCGACAGTGGCCGGCCCAGCCCTGGTCGAAGGCGGTCGGGCCCTGGCCGAGGGTGGTCCGGCCCTGGTCGAGGGTGGCCCGGCCCTGGTCGAGAGTGGTCGGGTGCCGGGTCAGACCGACGGTCTGGTCTGCGGCGGGGTCGGCCGGGACGCGCGGCCCGTCAGCAGGACGATGCCGCCCACCGCCGCGATCAGCAGCGCCACGATCCCGACCGGCAGAGCCAGCAGGAAAGGCAACCGCCAGCTGGCCAACTGCTCCGTGACCGCCCCGACCACCGGCCCGAGCACCAGCGCCACCAGCACCGCGCCCGCGACGACGGCCGCCAGCACCCCGCGGCGCGCCATCCGCGCGACCAGCGCGCCCGTGACGCCCCAGGCCAGACCGGCCCCCAGCCCGGTCACCGCGCGGCCGACCAGCAGCAGGACGCTGTCGGGGGCGAAGGCGGTCAGGAGGGCTCCGAGCATGAGGAGCACGCTCGCGGGCACCGCGACGGAGGTCGGCCACCGCCAGCCGACCAGGGCGCCGACCCCGGCGGCCAGGATCGCCGGCAGCAGGTAGGCGACCAGCACCAGGGCGAGCACCGAGTTCGCCAGGGCCAGGTCGCGCTGGATCGCGGTCCATTCCGGCCCGACGGTGACGAGGGCCAGGAACGCGCCGAGCGACGCGGCGATCGTCGGCCCGATCAGCAGCCAGGCGGGCCGGGGGCCGGGGCCGGGGCTCGGGGCGGGCTGGTGCGGGGCGGTGGGGAAGGGCTGCGTCATCCCGCAGAGGATACGGGCGCGGTGCCACCCCGGCGGGTGCGCGTGACCTTCCTCATCGGAGGCCGGCCCCGGTCCCCGCCGCTGGCGGACACGGCGGACCGCCCGCTCCCCCGATGCCTCAGGCGCGGGGCCGGAGCCGGGCCAGGGGGATCAGGACCAGCAGCGGGACGAACAGCGTCCACTGGGGCAGGGTGAACACCGCCGGGCCGAAGGCGGCCAGGTTCACGGTGAGGAACACCACGGTGAAGGTGGCCGCGAGGAACCAGGTGTAGAGGAGTACCGGGCGGGCGAGGGTCCGGTCGGCGCGGGCGGCCCAGAACAGGGCCACGGGCAGGGACGCGAGGACCAGGGTGGACACGTGCCACAGCACACGGAACAGCTGCCGGGTCGGCGCGTCGAGGCCGGAGGCGAGCAGCGGGTCGACGAACTCGGGGGTACCCCCGAACACGTGGAGCGCGGTGATGGCGGCGGCGAGCGCGGCGGCCACCCACAGCGGCCAGCGACGGGTCGGGGCGACGGCGACGGGCATGGAGTTCCTCCGGTGGGTGTGGGTGGCTGCTAGCGGGACGGTCGCGGCCCCGGGGCGCGGGCGCCGTCGAGGACCAGACGCACCAGGTCCTCGGCGGTACCCGGGTCGGCGGGTTCGCCCAGGACCACGCAACGGAAGAACACCGCACCGCCGAGGGCCTCACTGATCGTGTCGACCGGGACCGAGTCCCCCAGTTCCCCGCGCGCGGCGGCGGAGCGCAGCACCAGCTCCACGGCCTGTTTGACCGGCGCCAGGAACTGTTCCCGGACGACGGTGCGGAACCCCTCGTCGGCGCCGAAGTCGGCCAGCACCCCGGCGGCGGCCGCGACCGCCGCCGGGGTGCCGAACTCGGCGATCATGGCGCGCACCAGGGTGCGGAGGTCGGCCTCCAGGTCGCCGGTGTCCGGGACCGTCCGCGGGCCGACGCTGGTGAAGACGGTCTCGTAGACCAGGTGGGCCTTGCTGGGCCAGCGCCGGTAGATGGAGGTCCGGGCCACTCCGGCGCGGCGGGCCACCGACTCCAGCGACGTGCCCGGGTAGCCGACCTCCACGAGGAGTGCGCGGGTCGCGGCGGCGATGGCCTCGTCGACCCGCCCGTCCCGGGGGCGCCCGCGCCCCGTCGGCCCGGAGCCGTGGGCGGGCGGCGGCTGGGCGGCGGCGCTGTCGTTCACCATGGCTTTACGCTACACGACGTACCGTATCGTTAATCGGCGCCACCCCCGGACTGCCCGTGGCCGGGTGTCGAGACGGGCCCAGGGTGGCCGGTACCCGTCTCGATCCGGCGGTTTGGGGGTGGCCGGGGCGGCGGAGGAGACGGCCGCGCCGGTACCCATCTGGGGCTGGGCGTTTCTCCCGGTCTCCGGCGGGGCATCCTTATGACATGAACCCCGGGCTGCTGGGCGGTCGCTACCGTGTCGAGGAAGAGCTCGGCCGGGGCGCCATGGCCTGCGTGTGGCGCGCGACGGACCTGCGGCTCGGGCGGTCCGTCGCCGTGAAGATCCTCGACAAGGCCGACGTCTTCGGGCCGACGACACTGAAACGCTTCGAACGCGAGGCCCGCACCGTGGCCTCGCTGTCGCACCCGAACATCGTCGGGGTCTGGGACACGGGCAGCGAGGCCGGGGTTCCGTACCTGGTGCTGGAACTCGTCGACGGCGACAGCCTCGCCACCCGGCTGGCCGACGGGCCGCTGTCCGTCCCCGAGGCCGTGCGGATCGCCGTCCAACTGTGCGAAGGGCTGGCTGCGGCCCACACCGCCGGGGTGGTGCACCGCGACATCAAACCCGCCAACATCCTGCTCACCACGACCGGCGTGGCGAAGATCTGCGACTTCGGGATCGCCCGCCTCCGGCAGACCGACGTCACCGAGGAAGCCCTGACCGCCGCCGGCATGATCATCGGCAGCAGCGACTACCTCGCGCCCGAGCAGGCCACCGGCCGGCCGGTCGACGGCCTGACGGACCTGTACGCGCTGGGCGCCGTCCTCTACGCGATGGTCAGCGGGGGCCCGCCGTTCACGGCCGACACCCCGCTGGGCGTGGTGCACCAGCACGTCACGACGGTCCCGCCCCCGCTGTCGGCGACCGTGCCCGGGGTGCCGGCCGCCCTGGACGACCTCGTCGCGGGGCTGCTGGCCAAGGACCCGGCCGCGCGGCCCGCGACCGCCGGGGAGGTCCGGTCCGCGCTGCTCGCCATCGGAACGGAGGCCACCGCGGCACTGTCCGGGGCCACCCGGGTCGAGGGCGGTCGGCGGCGCGGCGCGGTACTCGTCGGGGCCGGGGTCGTGGCCCTGGCGGCGGTGGGCGCGCTGCTGCTGGCGGTGTCCCGGGACGGCGGGCCGACCGGGGGCGCCCCGTCGGGGACGCCGGTGTCCGTGGCGCCGTCCGGTTCGCCGGTGCCGGTGCCGGTGGTGAGCGGCGGGACGGGATCCGCGCCCTTCCCCACCCGGTCGTCCGGCGTCGGCCCGTCGCCGTCGGCCGTCCCCAGCCCGACGGTCGTGCCCTCGGCGGTGCCGTCGGCGAGTGCCGGGCCGTCGGCGTCGCCGACCGCGCAACCGCCCACCGGGGAGCCCACCACGGGGCCGGAGCCGACGGAGCCACCGAGGACACCCGACGGTTCTCCCGCGCCGGCCGCCGGGACGCCGTCACCGGTCGGCCGCCCGGGCGCGCCCGCCTAGCTCCCGGAACGACCGCACCCAGCTCCCGGGACGACCAGCCGTAGGTCCCGGACGACCGGCGACGTAGGTCCCGGACGACCGGCGACGTTGCTCCCGGGGACAGCCGGCCGTAGGTCCCGGACGACCGGCGCCGTTGCTCCCGGGACGACCGGCACCGGACGCCGGCCCGCACCGCCCGAGCACTGTCGCCCGGGTCCGCTCAGGGAATGAGCACGAGCTTGCCGGGGGCGTGCCCGGCGATGCCGACCTCGTGCGCCTTCGCGGCCTCGGCCAGCGGAAACGTCAGGTCGACGATGACGCGCAGCGCCCCGGATCCGGCGAGGTCGACGAGCTCACCCCGGGCGGCGTCCCGGAGTTCGGCGCCCGGGTCCTCCCCGGGGCCGTAGCCGAGCAGCCGGACGCCGGCCGTGGCCCGGAGCGGCGAGGACCCGGTGATCGAGGCGATCCGGGTGCGGTCGGCCACCAGGGCGAGGGAGACGTCGAGCGCCTCGTCGGTACCGGCGAGGTCCACCGCCGCGTGGACACCCCCGGGTGCGGCGGCGCGCACCCGGTCGGCCAACCCGGGCCCGTAGGCGACGGGGACGGCGCCGAGTTCGCGCAGCAGCGCGTGGTTGCGGTCGGCGGCGGTGGCGATCACCGTCGCCCCCGTGGCGGTGGCCAGTTGCACGGCCATCAGGCCGACCCCGCCGGACCCGCCGTGCACGAGCACGGTGTCCCCGGCGGCCACCCCGGCGGCGTGCAGCGCGTGGACGGCGGTGGTGCCGGTCAGGATCAGCGACCCGGCCTCGGCCCAGCCGAGGCCGGCGGGCTTGGGGAGGACAGAGGTGGCCGGGGCGGTGACGTAGTCGGCGTAGGCGGCGGTCACCGGGTACACGATGACCTCGTCGCCGACCCGCACGCCGGTCACGTCCGGGCCGACCTCGGTGACGACGCCCGCGCACTCCAGGCCGAGCGAGGGCATCGCGGCGGCGGTCCCGGCGGCGTCCCGGTGGTCGTCGGCCACCTGGTGGAAGGCCCCGCTGTAGAGCTTCCAGTCGATCGGGTTGACCCCCGCGGCGCGGACCTCGACGACCACCCTGTCGGCGGCCGCGCGCGGGGTCGGCACCTCGGTCACGGCGAGCACGTCGGGCGTGCCGTAGGCGGTCGGACGCACGATTCTGGGCATTGCTGAACTCCTGACGTGGTGGAATGCGTGCCCCGCGATCGATCGGGGGCTCCTGGGAACCAGTATCGAACCGCTCCGGCATAATGCCCAGTGCACTGTTGGTAGCGATTAAGTGCGTCGAACGCATGAATGGGGGTACCGGGTGGCGGAGGAGCTGGACCTCAACCTGTTGCGCGTGTTCGACGCGCTGATGGACACCGGCAGCGTCGCGAAGGCCGCCGCGCGCCTGCACCTGTCCGCGCCGGCGACCAGCCGGGCGCTGGGCCGCCTGCGGCGGGCGATGAACGACCCCATCCTGGTACGGGCGGGCCGCGGCCTGGTCCCCACCCCGTTCGCCCTGCGCTCGGCCGCCACGGTCAGGGCACTGCTCGACGCGGCGGACCGGCTGCGCACCGACCCCACCGACAGCGACCCGGGATCCTGGCGGCGCACGTTCACGATCCGCCTCAACGACGCCCTCGTGCCCGTCATCGCCCCGCGCCTCACCCGCCGGATCGCGGGCGAGGCACCCGGGGTCCGGCTGCGGTTCCTCGGCCAGGACTCCGAGGAACCCGACCCGCTGCGCGACGGCTCGATCGACCTGGACGTCGCGGTCGGCAATCCCCCGCCACCCGACGTGCACAGCTCCCCGTTGTTCACCGACCGCTTCGTCGCCGTCGTCGCCGCCGACTCGGAGCTGGGCCGGGCGCCGCGCCTGACCCTCGACGACCTGTGCCGCCATCCGCACGTCTCCGCCTCGCGCCGGGGCCTCGCCCGGGGCCCGCTCGACGCCGCCCTGGAACAGGTCGGGCGGTCCCGGCGCGTCGCGGCGGTCGTGCCCTCCTACGCCGTGGGCGCGCTGATGGCCCTGGAGGACGACGTCGTCTGCCTCGTGCCCCGGGTGATCGCCGCGCACCTGGTCGGGCGGGGCGTCCCCCTCCGGTACCACGAGGTGCCCGTCGACCTGCCCACCGCCGACGTGGAGCTGCGCTGGCACCGCCGGGTCCACGACGACCCCGCCTCGCGGTGGCTCCGCGACCGGCTCCGGGACGCCCTCCGGCCGCTCACGGCCGGCCCGCGCCCGACGGGATCGCGGGCCGGCGGCGCGCACGCCCCTACGACCTGACCTTCTCGGGGAACTGCCGGGCCGGCGCGGTCGCGCACCATCTGCTTGGGGAACCACCGGCCCGGCGCGGTCGCGCACCATCTGTTTGGGGAACTACCGGCCCGGCGCTTTCGCGCACCGGCGACCAGTGGGGTGGACAGTGGCCGCGCACCGGATCCTCCGGACCCCGCGTTCCGGTCCCCGAACGCGCCGACACCCGGCGATGCGTCCCGCAACGTGTCAGGACACGGGCTGGTGCTCCGCCCGGGGCGCGGGCTCGACGACGGCGGCGCGGGACGGGCGACCGAGCCACCGCAGGGTCGCGAGCGCGCCGACCAGGGCGATGCCGGCGCACACCAGCGCGCCCTGCCCCATCGCGGCCGTGAACGCGCGGTCGGCGGCGGTGAGCAGCTCGGCGCCGGAGGCCGGGGGCAGGTGACCGGCGAGGACGTGCGCGGCGGTCAGGTCCTCGGTGGCCCGGGCGGGGGCGGCGGGCAGGTCCCCGGCGAGCCGGGCGCGGTAGACGGCGGACACGACGCTGCCCACGACGGCGATGCCCAGGACGCCGCCGAGCTCGCGGACCACGCCGTTGATCGAGCTGACCGTGTGGGCCCGGTCCGGGGGCGTCGCCGCGATGGTGGCCTCGCTGGCCGGGGCCATGATCAGGCCCATGCCTGCCCCGGTGACGCCCATGGTGAGGGCCAGGACCCAGAACGGGGTACCCACCGTGGTCAGGGACACCCCGCCCAGCCCGACGGCCATCGTCACCAGCCCGGCTCCGATCGTGTACCGGACGCCCAGCCGCGCCGCCACCAGGGCACTGGTCCCGGCCGTCGCCGCCATGGACAGGGCGAACGGGAGCGCGCCGAGCCCGGCCTGCAACGGGCTGTACCCGTGCACGAGCTGCAGGTACTGGGTGTAGACGAACAGCGCGCCGAACAGCGCGAAGAACGTGACGGCGAGGGTGAGGCTGGCGACGCTGAAGGCCGGGTTGCCGAAGACCCTGATGTCCACCATGGGGTGTGCGGCGCGCAGTTCCCACAGGGCGAACGCGGTCAGCAGTACCGCCGCCGCGCCGGCCTCGGCGAGCGAGGTGGTCGAGAGCCAGCCGCGTTCGGGGCCGTGCACGATCGCGTCGACGAGCGCCGCCAGGCCGGCGGTCGACAGCAGCAGGCCCGGCACGTCGAACCGGCCGCCCCGGTGGCCCGGCAGGGCGGGGATCAGGGTCAGGGCCGCGACGAGGGCCAGCCCGACCAGCGGGACGTTGATCCAGAACGCGCTGCTCCAGGAGAAGTGTTCCAGGAGCACCCCGCCGAGGACCGGGCCGACCACGATGCCGATCCCGGCGGTCGCCGACCAGATCGCGATGGCCTTCGGGCGTTCCCGGGGGCCGAACAGCGCCACGATCATCGACAGGGTCGCCGGCATGATGAGCGCGGCGCCGAGGCCCATCACCGCCCGGTACCCGATGAGCTGGCCGGTGCCGGTCGCGGTCGCGGCGGCAACCGAGCCGGCGGCGAAGACCACGAGGCCGCCGACCAGGGCCCGGCGGTGACCGAACCGGGCGCCGAGGCCGCCGGCCACGATCAGCATCGAGGCGAACACCAGGGTGTAGGAGTTGTTGATCCACTGCAGGTCGGCCGTCGAGGCGCTCAGCGCGCGGGCGAGGGCCGGCAGGGCCGTGTTGAGCACGGTGTTGTCGATGGTGGTGATGACGAGCGAGGCGCAGAGTACGGCCAGCGCTGGCCAACGGCGGGGGTGTCCGGATTCCTGGTCGAGCGGCATCGGGGGCTCCTAACCTTACGAGTGTTAACTAACAGTCGTTAGGCTAGCTCTTCGACTAACAGGTGTAAAGTCACGACGGTGAAGACGTCCGAGACGGCCGGCCGGCACCGCAACCCGCGCGGCGAGGGCGGGCGGCTGCGCGGCGAGATCCTCAGCGCCGCGACGGCACTGATCGTGCGGACGGGCTCCGACGAGGCCGTGACGCTGCGGTCGGTGGCCCGCGAGGTGGGCATCTCGGCCCCGTCGATCTACTCCCACTTCGCCGACCGCGACGCGATCATCGCCGCAGTGGTCGAGGAGGCACTGGAGCAGCTCGCCGAGGCGGTGCGCACCGCGACCGCCGAGCACACCGACCCCGTGGACCGGCTCCTCGCCGGCTGCGCCGCCTACGTCGACCACAGCACCCGGGAGTCCGCCCGCTACCAGGTGCTGTTCGGCTTCGCCCGGCAGAAGGCGGAACTGGCGGACGACGACGGCAAGGGCCCGGAGTTCCTCGGCGGGTTCGACCTGCTCGTCGACGGCGTGACCCGGTGCGCGGAGGCCGGCCGCTCGGCCAGCACCGACCCGTTCGCCGACGCGGTGCTGATCTGGACGGCCCTGCACGGCCAGGTCGTCCTGCGGGCCAACATCCCCTTCTTCCCGTGGCCACCCGACGACGGGGTGGAGCAGCTGGTGCTGCGGCTGGCCCGGATCAGCGCCTGAGCGGTCCGGCGACGGGAGCCCGCCCCGGGTGGGACGTGGCGGGCGAGTGGCCCGGCCGACCTTTCGCCCGGTCACGGGCGGAGTGCGACGATGGGGCCATGCGGATCGAACGGGTCAAGGCCTGCCTCAACGGCGGTCGGCGCGTCGCCGAGCACCCGGCGGTGCCGGTGACCCCGGCTCAGTTGGCGGCGGCCGCCACCTCCGCGACGGCGGCCGGTGCCGAGGCCGTGCACGTGCACCCGAGGGACGGGCACGGCGCCGAAACGCTGGCGGCGCCCGACATCGGCGCGGCGGTCGGCGCGATCCGCCGGGCCTGCCCGGACGTACCCGTCGGGGTCTCCACGGGTCTGTGGATCGCCGGACACGACCCCGGCGCGCGCCTGGACGCGGTGGCGGGGTGGTCGCGGCTGCCCGCGTCCCGTCGGCCCGACTTCGCGTCGGTCAACCTCAGCGAACCGGGCTTCGGCCCGCTGGCGCTGACCCTGTGGTCCCTCGGCGTCGCCGTCGAGGCCGGCGTGTGGTCGACCGCCGACGCCGACGCCCTGGCCGGGTCGGGGCTGGCCGGGCGGTGCCTGCGCGTCCTCGTCGAGATCATCGGAACGCCCCGGGACGCCGCCCCGGCCGCGGCCACGGCCGTGCTCGACCGACTCGAAGCGCTCGACTGCCCGGGACCACGCCTCCTGCACGGCGAGGACGAGGCCACCTGGCCCCTGGTGGCGCTCGCCGGACAGCTCGGCCTGGCCACCCGGATCGGCCTGGAGGACACCACCACGGACCCCGATGGTGCACCGGTCGCAGGCAACGCCGAGCTCGTGCGGCTCGCCCTGGCCACCTGGACCGCACAGCGGCCCAGCCCCGGAGGCAACGAGGAAGCGAGCCGGCCCGGTCGGTGACGTCCAGCCGGCGGTGGGCCGGAGCGCCCGTCAGCGCCCGCCGTGGGCTTCGGCGATCCGGGCGAGCTGTCCGGTGACCGTGCCCCAGCCCTCGGCGAAGCCGAGCTTCTCGTGCAGGGCCCGGGCGGCGGGGTCGCCGTGCCGGACGACGACCCGGTAGTCCGTGCCGTCCGGATGGTCGCCCAGGGTGATCTCCGCCGTCATGGCGACCGGGGCCGGGCTCGCGGGTCGCCAGCCGCCGTCGACCGCGTTGGTGAACACGATCCGCTCCAGCTCCTCCACGACGAGGAAGCACGCGTCGAGGTGCGGGAGGTACTCCACCCCGTCCTCGCTGAGCCGGGTCACGAGCCCGCCGCCGGGCCGGACCTCCAGGCGGTCGACGCGGCACAGGGTGGGGGCCGGGAGCCACCACCGCGCGAAGCTCGCCGGGTCGGTCCAGGCGTTCCAGACGGCCGCGCGGGGGGCGCGGACGATCCGCTCCACGGTCAGGTCCAGGTCGGGGTTCATGGTCGGTTCTCCCTGGTGTCGGTGAGGAAGTCCTCGAGCCGGTCGGTGCGCTCCTCCCAGACCCGGCGCTGCTCGGCGAGCCAGTCGTCGAGGACCGCGAGGCGTTCCCGGTTGAGGACGCACGTGCGCACCCGGCCGGACTTGGCCGTGCGGATCAGGCCATTGGCCTCGAGGGTCCGCAGGTGCTTCATGAAGGAGGGAAGGGTCATCGGGAACTCGCGGGCGAGGTCACTGACACTCGTCGGACCACGGCCGAGGCGCCGGATGACCCCGCGCCGGGTCGGGTCGGCGAGGGCGACGAACACGCCGTCGAGTTCCGCCAGATACTGTGCCACAAGGCTAAGTATTACCCCGGGCCGACACTTAGCGCAAGGGCAAAGTATCTACCGCCCCGCCAGCGCCCGAGAAGGGCCCGACAGCGACCCGGCAGGCGGCTCGGCCGGGGATCCGAAGCGGCCCGCGCGGCCCCGTGACACGACCGCGCCACGGAACGGCCCACGCAGCCCCGGGACGCGACCGCGCCCGCCCGGGCGGTGCTCGGACGGGCGCGGCGGGCGTGCTTCAGCTGTTGTTGCCGATGGCGCCGTCGGCGGCGTTGCGCGCGCCGTCGATCTGGTCGCCGAACTTGCCGTCGGAGAGCTTCTTGGCCAGGTCGGCCGCGCCGTCGAGCGCCTTGTCGCTGACCTGCTCGCCCTGGTCGGTGTTGAGGAAGTCCGTAGCCTTCTTGGTGAGGTCTTCGAAGCCCATGCCGTGCTCCCGGTACTCGGTGGAATGGCGCGCCAGCCCGGGCGGAACGTGCCTGGGCTGCGCAGACGATGGTAGTTCAGGCGGCTGGCGACCCGGCCCGGCCGGTACCCGGAATAATCTCCGCGCCCCCGTGTTGAGGAGTATGCAAACGCATATAGCTGCCGGCGCCACCGGCACGTGGGAAGCAGGTACACAGTGCAGTTCGGCGTGTTCTCCGTGAGCGACATCACCCGCGACCCGGTCTCGGGTTCGACCCCGAGCGAGGCGGAGCGGATCGACGCGGTCGTGCGGATCGCGAAGAAGACCGAGGAGGTCGGGCTGGACGTGTTCGCGATCGGCGAGCACCACAATCCCCCGTTCTTCTCCTCGTCCCCGACGACGCTGCTGGCGTACATCGCGGCGAGCACCGAGAAGCTGATCCTGTCGACGGCGACGACCCTGATCACCACGAACGACCCCGTCCGGCTCGCCGAGGAGTACGCGATGCTCCAGCACCTGGCGAAGGGCCGGATGGACCTGATGCTGGGCCGGGGCAACACCGCGCCGGTGTACCCGTGGTTCGGCCAGGACCTGCGCGAGGGCCTGCCGCTGGCGCTGGAGAACTACAACCTGCTGCACCGGCTGTGGCGCGAGGACGTCGTCGACTGGGAGGGCAAGTACCGCACGCCGTTACAGGGCTTCACGTCCACGCCGCGCCCGCTCGACGGGGTGCCGCCGTTCGTCTGGCACGGCTCGATCCGCACGCCCGAGATCGCCGAACAGGCCGCGTACTACGGCAACGGGTTCTTCGCCAACAACATCTTCTGGCCGAAGGAGCACTACGTCCGCCTGATCGAGTTCTACCGGCAGCGCTTCGCCCACCACGGGCACGGCACGCCGCAGCAGGCCGTCGTCGGCCTCGGCGGGCACGCGTTCATCGCCCGCCGGTCCCAGGACGCGATCCGCGAGTTCCGGCCGTACTTCGACGAGGCCCCGGTCTACGGGCACGGTCCGTCGATGGAGGACTTCATGGCGCAGACCCCGCTGTCCGTCGGCAGCCCGCAGGAGGTCATCGACAAGACGCTGACGTTCCGCGAGCACTTCGGCGACTACCAGCGCCAGCTGTTCCTGCTCGACCACGCCGGCCTGCCGCTGAAGACCGTGCTGAACCAGCTCGACCTGCTCGGCGAGGAGGTCGTGCCGGTCCTGCGCAAGGAGCTCGCCGCCCGCCGCGCTCCCGGGGTCGCCGAAGCGCCGACGCACGCCGACCGGGTCCGGACCGCCTACGGCGACGGGGAGCCGCGCCAGAACCGCCCCCGCGCCAACCGGGGCGACAACGTGACGGGCTCGTCGCCGTACCAGGATTCGGAGTCCTGATGGCCGGCGGGACCCGGCTGGCCAACACCGCCTGGGAGGCGCTGATGGCCGCGCACGCCACGCTCATGAAGGAGTTCGCCGCCGAGCGGACCTGGCAGGAGCTGAGCATGCGGGAGTACGACGTCGCGTACACCCTGTCCAAGTGCCCGGCGCCGATCAGCGTCACCGAACTGCACCGGCACGTCCTGCTCAGCCAGCCGGCCCTGTCCCGCCTCGTGGACCGGCTGGCCGAGCAGGGCCTCGTCGAGCGCGCCCCCGACCCGTCGGACGGCCGCGTCGTCCTGGTGTCCCTCACCGCCCTCGGCCGGGACACCCAACGCACGATCGGCCGCCAGCACGCCCGCAGCGTCGCCCGCGCCGTCACCAGCAGGCTCAGCCCCGCCGAACTCGGCCAGCTGGAGACCCTGTGCCGCAAACTCGCCCGGAGGAACCCGGAATGACCTCGTACCGCCTGACCGTCGTCTCCGCCGGAGCCAGCGACCCGTCCTCGACCCGGATGCTCGCCGACCGGATCTCCCAGCGGGTCACCGCGCTCGCCGGACGGCGCGGCCACGACACGGTGGTCACCGTCGTCGACCTGCGGGAACTGGCCACCGAGATCACCGCGGCCGTGGTGTCGCGGATCCAGGGCCCGAAACTGCGGCAGGCCGTCGCCGCGCTCGCCGACACCGACGGCCTCGTCGTCAGCACCCCGGTCTACGCCGCCGGCGCCAGCGGCCTGCTGACGTCGTTCTTCCAGATCCTCGACAGCGACCTGCTGATCGCCAAACCGGTGATCGTCGCCGCGACCGCCGGCACCGCCCGGCACTCGCTGGTCGTCGACGAGCAGCTCCGGTCCCTGTTCGCGTACCTGCGGGCCCTGACCGTGCCGACGTCGGTGTTCGCCGCGCCGGAGGACCAGAACGCCCCCGAACTGGGCCGGCGCCTCGACCGGGCCGCGTTCGAACTGGTCCTGCTGATGGAGAGCGGCTTCGCCCGGGCGGTACGCGACGAGTCCTGGCACTCCTACCAGCACGAGTTCGGCGGCGCGGGCGGCACCGAGGTGTCCATCGCCCTCGACTCGGACCTGATGCGGCTGGCCACGGGCGGCTCGGCGCGGGTATCCGGTGGCGGCGACGGGCCGGCCGCCGTACGTTCGTCGGCATGACCGCCCAGCGCCCCATGATCGCCGTCCTGACCGGTGCCGGCATCTCCACCGCCTCCGGCATCCCCGACTACCGTGGCCCGCGGGGCGTCTGGCGACAGGACCCGACGGCGGAGCGGCTCGTGACGATCGGCCCCTACCTGGCCGAGCCGGAGGTCCGGCGCCGGGCCTGGCGGATGCGGCTCGACATCGGGGCGCACGCCGCCCGGCCCAACGCCGGACACCTGGCCCTCGTCGAACTGGAACGCGGCGGGCTGCCGGTCCGGGTGCTCACCCAGAACGTCGACGGGCTGCACCAGCGCTCGGGGCTTCCGGCGCACAAGGTGCTCGAGCTGCACGGCACCGCCGCCGAGGTGCGGTGCGCGGGGTGCGGGGACCGCGGCGGCATGGCCGAGGCGCTCGCCCGGGTCACCGCCGGCGAGGACGATCCGGCGTGCCGGGCCTGCGGGGGCGTGCTGCGGCCCTGCACGGTGATGTTCGGCGAGCCGCTCGACCCGACGGTGATCGGGCAGGCCGAGATCATCGCGCGGGCGTGCGACGTGTTCCTCGCGATCGGCAGCAGCCTCCAGGTGTACCCGGCGGCGGCCCTCCCGCTGATCGCCCTGAAGGAAGGCGCCCGGCTGATCGTCGTGAACGGGGAACCGACCCCGTACGACGCGCTCGCCGCCGAGGTGATCCGCGAACCGATCGAGGAGGCCGTCCCGGCGCTGGTGCGGCGGCTGCTGGCCGGGGAGTGAGTGAGCCGGGGACGGGTGCCGGGGACGGGTGCCCCCACAGCGGCGTGAGGGGGCACCCGTGGTTCAGCAGGCGGCCGCCGGCCGGTTCCTGCCCACCAGGTCGGTGCGCCCGGCGGAGCCGTCGTACCAGAGCACCCGGCGGTCCTCGTCGGGGCTGAAGCCGCCCTGCTGGCCCCGCCCGCAGGACACGAGTACGGGGGTGCCGCCGGCCAGGTTCAGCTGCCGGAGTCTGAACCTCCCGGCGGTACCCGGCTCGGTGGACTGGAAGGTGATCCAGCCGTCCGTGGCGGCGAGGTGCCCGATGCCGGGCGAGGCGGGGCCCTCCGGCAGGATGTCGGTCACCGGCCCGCCGCGCACCGGCGCCCTGCTGATCGCGTACCGGCCGTCACCGTCGGTGTCCCTGCCGAAGACCACGTAGCCGGCCGTGATCGCCAGGTCGGTCACCCGGGCGCCCGCCCCCGGGTCGAAGACGGTCTTGCGGCCCGTACGCAGGTCGTAGACCACCGGGCGGCCGACGTCCCCGGAGTACTCGACGTATCCGAGGAGGTTTCCGCACAGCACGATCCCTGAGCCCTCCGTCTCCGGCCCCGGGGTCAGGTTGACGGCCGGGCCGTCGCCGGTCCTCGCCCAGACGTCGTAGCCACCGATGCCGGGAACGAGCTCGACGGCAAGCCAGGCGTGGTGCCCGCCGCTGACGGCCGACTGGACGACCAGGTGCAGGGGGCGGGACCAGATCTCCCGGACCGGGCCGCCACCGAGGTCCCGGCCGAGAAGGCGGTTGCCCTGGGGGCCGGAGGCCGACCACACCACCGTGCGGCCGTCGGTGGCCGGGTCGTTGGCGTACTCACCCTCCGGGGTCAGCCGGACGGGCCCGCCCCCGCCGCTGGTCCGCCCGGTGTAGACCCCCGGGGTGTACGGATCGGCGAAGGTGCCCCTGGCGACCACGAACCGGCCCTGGGCCGCACTCGGGTGCCAGCTGTGGATGCCGGGGAAGTCCGTGAGCACCGGTGTGCCGTCGCCGCCGAGCTGCTCCTCCCAGCCGGGCCGGATGCCGTGCGCGTCGAAGGCCGCGTGCACCGGGGCCAGCGGGGCGCCGAGCGCGGCGGCGGCGGACAGCACGGCCCGGCGACCGTCGACGAAGGTGGCCAGCGGCGTCAGGTACTCGGTGAGTGCCTTGTAGACGATCCGGTCGGCGAGTGCGGGGTCGACGCTCGCCCGCAGGTCCCACAGCGCCCCGCCGAAGATCGTGGAATTGAGGTGTACGCCGCCGCCGTCGGTCATGACCAGCACGCCGAGGTAGTCCCGCGTGGTCCGCCCGTCGTCGAGGTCCCGGAAGGCGCACTCCCGGGGCCCGGCGGTCCGACAGGTCCGCTCGCCGAGCAGCCCGGCGTCGGGGTGGCCCATCGACATCCCCGAGGCCGTCACCTCGACGGCGTTGCCGAAGTAGTCGGCGATCGCCTCGCTCATCGCGCCGGACTGGTTCGCGTACACCAGGCCGGCCGTCCGCTCGATCACGCCGTGGGTCAACTCGTGCCCCACCACGTCCAGGCCGGCGGCCAGCGAGTAGTACTCGTCGGACAGCCCGCCGTAGACCATGTACCGGCCGTTCCAGAAGGCGTTCACGAAGGGTTCGCCGCCCGGCGCGCCGACGGCCACCACGGAGTCCACCGGGCCGCCCTGTCCGTCGATGCCGTCGCGGCCCAGGCGGTCGGCGTAGAAGGCGCGGACCCGGGCGGCGCCGTAGTGGGCGTCCACCGCCCCGGACTCCGTGGGCCTGCCCGTGACCTCCGGGGTGTCCGAGCCGGCCACCGGGGTGCCGGGCGGCAGCTCCCCGTAGAAGTCGAAGTACCAGCGGCCCTCGGCGTCGTAGGTGCTGAGGGCGCCCCGGTGGGTGGTGTCGCGCAGCTCGTACCGGCCCGCGTTCGCGGTCAGGCCCAGGGGGACGACGGTGCCGTGCTGGGTGAGGCCCGTACCCGCCGTCGGTGTGCCCGTGACGGTCGCGGGCCCGCCGGGGTGCCCCGCGCGGGAGACGCCGGTCGGGCCGGCCCACCGGGACAGGACGGCCCCGTGGTGGGCGTCCACGTGCACCGTGGTGCGGACCGGGCCGCCGTCCCAGGCGGTCACCTCGACCTGCCAGGCCAGCGCGCCCGTCCCGCCGGGCAGGACGACGAGGGTCGGCGGGGCGGTCCGCGCCGACCGGCGGACCGCGGGATCGGTCAGCGGCGCCGTCGCCACCCGGGCGGCCTGCCCGGCGGTGATCGAGGGCACGGTACCGACGGTCAGGCCGGTGACCGTCCGGTCGGTCACCGCGCCGTCCGGGTGCAGGAGGCGTTGCGCGCCGAGGACCGGTACCCCCCGATGCGTTTGTCCATAACGGACGGTCGAACCGGACGCTCCGAGCCGGACCAGCCCGGGGGCCTCGGACTTGGCCACCGCCGGGGCTGGGGCCTTCGCGGCCGCCGCCGGAGCGGGGGAAAGGACGCCGGCCGCGACGAAGGCGACCAGTGCTACGGGCAGACTTCTCACATGCCCTCCCAGAGATTGACGACTGTCCATGACGAGTCGTCGGCGTTCCGGGAGGATCGCCCCGAGACCCAACAGTGCCCGAACGGTGACGCGCCGTTACCCGCGCCCCCGCCGCCCGGCCCGGTCAGGGGCGCGGGGTCCGCAGGCCGGGGTCCAGCACCTCCGACGGGTCCCAGCCGGGTTCCTCGCCGTCGCCGTCCACGGTCGCGTCGAAGTAGGCCTGCTCGACCGGGCCCAGTTCCCCGACCAGGGCCGCCATCGGGTACGAGGCCGTGAAGCGGGCGCCGTGCGCGTCGACCAGCAGCACGGCCAGCGGCGGGTCCCCCGGGGCGGGCAGTCCGGGGTAGACCATGCCACCCCAGTACAGCACCGGGGCGGTCACTCCCCCGGCCACGTACCGGGACGCGCCGGCCAGCATCAGCAGGTCGGCCTGGGTCTCGGCGACGTCGCCGTAGTAGTCGTACAGGTAGACCTCCAGCGCGCCGTCGTGGTGGCGGGCCAGGGTCTGGCCGGCGGCGGCCCGGGCGGTGAGGCGGTCGAGCGGGGTCCTGGCCCATTCGGCCCGGTAGTGCGCGCGCGCCTTCGGGTGCGCCCCGGTCAGCTCCCAGTCGGCCTGGTCGCCGTCGTTGGCCCAGCCGGTCCACATCGCGCCGGGGTTGGCGATGACGTCCACGCCCGGCGGGGTGGCCCGCAGCCACGCGTCGAAACCGGACCGCGGCATCGGGATCCGCGCCGACACCATGAACGAACGGGCACCCATGCACGGCATGCTAACGCCCCGCGGAGGCACGGTCGCCGGACGTCGGCGCTTGACAGGATTTGACGGCTCCGCGCCCCGGCCGCCCGAGGGTCCCCCGGCACGTACGTTGTGCACATCCGTCGATGTCTCTCTCGGGAAAGCAGGCACCCCTCATGTCTATTTCCATCCTCCGGCGCTCCCTCACGGGCGCCTGCACGGTCACCGCCGCGCTCCTCGCCTCGGCGCTGTGTGTCACGTCCGGCGCGGCCGCCAGCACCTCCACCGGCGACATCCTCGACTACTGGACCACCTCGCGGATGGCCTCGGCCACCGGGGCCGACGCGCCCACGCGGACGGCACCGGCGGCACCGGCACCGGCCCTGCTCGCCGAACTCACCCGCGCACCGCGCCCCTACACCGACGCCGACACCCGGGTGCACGGCAAGGTGTTCTACACCCGGAGCGGCGGCCGCGACAGCTGGTGCTCGGCGTCCGTGGTCACCGCGCCCAACCGGAGCCTGGTGTGGTCGGCGGCGCACTGCCTGTCCGGTACCACCCGTGTGCTGTTCGTTCCCGCCTACAACTCCGCCGGCACCGGGGACGCCCCCTACGGCCGGTGGCCGGCCCGCCGGGTGGTCACGAGCGGCAACGACCACGCGGTCGTCGTCGTGTCCCAGGTCGGCGGCAGGTATCTCCAGGACGTGGTGGGTGCCAACGGGATCCGGTTCACCGGCCCGGTCGACGGCCGCACCACGATCTGGGGGTACCCGGCGGCGCGGATCTGGACCGGCCGCGACCTGACCTACTGCCACCAGCCCACCCGCCCCGACGGCGGCAGCACCACCACGGCCTGCGACACCGAGGGCGGCAGCAGCGGCGGCGGGTACGTGACCGGCAACGCCACCCCGACCGGCCTGGGCCACCTGTGGGCCAACCACACGGCCGGTTCCGGGGCGACCGCCTACGGTTCGGTGTTCGGCAGCACCGCGAAGCGGCTCTACGACGCCAACAGCTCCTGACCCGGCGGCGGGTGGCGGCCGGGCCGGGCCGCCACCCGCGTGCCAACCTGCCGCCCACCGGCACCGTCCGGGTCGACAATGGTGTGTCCTGCCCGTCGGCGGGCGGTGGAGGGGTCATGGACGCCGAGGCGACCGGAGCGGAGCGGGCCCGGTTCGGTGACCGCCTGCGGTACTGGCGGACCGTGGCCGGGCTCACCCAGGCCCAGCTCGGCAAGCTCCTCGGCTACCACCACTCCTACCTGTGCAAGGTGGAACGCGGCCAGCGCTGGCCGCCGGGTTCCCTGCCCCGGCGGGCGGACGACCTGCTGGCCACCGGCGGGGAACTCGACGCCCTGTGGTGGGCCATCGGCCACGATCCGTCGCCGGGCCCCCTCCCGGCACCGGGCCCCGACCCGCCGGGCACCTCCGGGCGCGGCCACCGGTTCCCCAGTCTCGGGATCACCTGTCCCCTGCACGGCCTGGCCGGCTGCTCGGCCACCGTCGACCCCGCCACGGTGCGCCGCCCGGCCACCCGGATCGACCCGGCCGCCGTGCACACCTACACCGCGCTGCTGGCCACCTACACCCGGTCCAACCTGAAGGACACCTCGACGGGTACCGGGGCCCGCGTCGAGGAGTCCCTGCACGCCATGACGCGCGCCGTGCGGGCGGGCGGCCGGTACACCGGGGCCCTGCTGGCCCTGTGCGCGCACTACGCCCAGCTCGCCGGCTGGCTGCGGGTCGAGCGCGGCCAGTACGGGCTGGGCATGGCCTGGCTGCACCGCGGGCTCGACTGGGCCCGGGCCGGCGGCAACGTCGTGGCCAGCTGCGAGATCCTCGGCCTGATGAGCACCGTCGCCCGGCTGGAGGGCGATCCCCGGCGCGCCCTCGACTACGCGCGGGCGGCGGGCGCCGCCGGGAGCCGGCACCGCTGGCCGGCCGTCTGGTCCGCGCTCCTGGAGGCCCGGGCCCACGCGCTGCTCGGCGACGGGCGCGCGTTCGACCACCACCTGCGCCACGCCCGCGTCCTGCTCGACCGCACGGGGGACCTCGACCGGATCCACGCCCCGTGGCTGCACGGGGCGGAGGGGCTCGCGTTCGTCGACGCCTTCGCCTCCGGCGGGCTCCGCGACCTCGCCGCCGGCGGCGGTGACCGGCGCCTCGCGGTGCGGGCCGCCGACGCGGCGCGGTCGGCGCTCGCCTTCTATCTCCCGGCGCGCATGCGCCCGTCCCACGTGCTACTCGTCCTGCGCCTCGCCGACACCTACGCCTGCGCGCGCGACCCCGAGGCGGCCGTGGCCACCGCGACCGGGGTCCTCCGGGCGGTGGCCACGGCGCGCGAGACCCTCGTGCACCGCGAACTGGCCGGGCTGCGGGCCCGGTTGCACCACGACTGGGCGGACACGGCCGGGGTCCGCGACTTCGACCAGCGGCTCCGTGCCCGCTCCGGCCCCGCCGTGCGGTGAGGCGGGCGGACGCCCTGGGGGTGGCATCCGCCCGCCTCCGTGCCGGCGCTAGGCCAGCGGTCCGGTGACGCTCTCGATCCACGCGCGGTGCGTGGTCACGTCGGTGTAGATGCCCAGGCCGCTGGAGCAGTCCGGGAACTGCACGGGGCCGTTCGGGTCCTGCGGGAGCACCTCGACGCGGCTGAACGCGCCGTTGAGCCGCCAGGCGCCGCCGACCTTGCGGAGCAGCGGGCCGCCGGAGTCCCCGAAGCAGGCGCCCTGGTGGGTGTCCGGGTTGCCGGTGCAGATCTCGTTGGCCGTGTTGATCGGGGCCTCGACGTTGGTGCACAGCGCCGGGTCGCGGAACCCGGTGTCGAGCTGCTTGAGGGTGGTGGTCCGGCCGTCGTCGCCGCAGAACGTGCCGACCGTGGTGCAGCCCCAGCCGATCAGCCGGGCGTCCCCGCCGACGGGCTGGCGGGTGTCGAGCTTGACCGGGGTGTTGGTGACCGGGCGGTCGAGGCGGATCAGCGCCACGTCGTTGGCCTGCGCGCCGCCCTGCGGGTGCGTGACGATCTGGGTGGGGGTGCGGACCTGGCCGCCGGTGTCGGTGTAGCGGCTGCCGATCCGCAGCCGGATCGCGCCCGGCTCCTTGCCCGCGACGCAGTGCCAGGCGGTCACGACCCAGTTGGCGGAGATCAGGCTGCCGCCGCAGAAGTGCGGCGCCTCGGTGCGGGCGGGATCCTGGAGGGAGACCATGAAGGAGTACGCGCTGGGCGCGTACTGGCCGCCGACGATGGCCATCGACGTGCCCGGGGTGGAGGCGAGGATGACGGCGGCGGCGGCAGCCGCGAGGCCAATGCGCAGAAGTCTCAAGACACGTGCCTTTCGTGGGGACCGCGGATCCGGTTCGGACCCGATGTGACCAGCCTCGCCAGTGGCGCTAACGGCCGGCTGGTCCGGCGCTAACGCGGCTACCCTCGGGCGGGTGACCACGGGGATGGACGACACGTTGCGGTTCACGGTGCTCGGCCGGCTGGCCGCGCGCCGGGCCGGCCGGGAGTTCGACCTCGGGGCCCCCGGCCCCCGGGCGCTCCTCGGGCACCTGCTGCTGCGCGCGAACGTGGTGGTCCGCCCCGCCGAGCTGTTCGACGTGCTGTGGGGCCCGGCGCCGCCCGCGACCGCCGGCAACGTGGTGCAGGCCTACGTCGGCAGGCTGCGCCGGGTGCTGGAGCCGGGCCGGGCGCCCCGGGGCACGGCCCGGGTGCTGGCGTTCACCGACGGCGGCTACCTGCTGCGGCTCGCCCCCGGCCAGTTGGACCTGGACGAGTTCCACGCCGACCTGGCCCTCGGCCGGGGGCTGCTCGGCGGCGGGGACCTGCCCGGGGCGGCCGACGCGTTCCGCCGGGCCCTGGACCGGTGGACCGGGCCGGCGCTGGCCGGGCTTCCCGACGGACCCCAGCTGGGCCGGGAGCGGGCCCGGTTGGAGGAGAGCCGGGTGCAGGCGTTCGAGGAGCTGGCGGCCGTGGAGCTGGCGTTGGGCCGGCCGGCCGGGGTGATCGCGCAGCTCACCGAGCTGACCGCCGGGCACCCGACCCGGGAGCGGCTGTGCGAGCTGCTGATGACCGCGCTGTGCCAGGCCGGCCGGCCCGCCGACGCGCTGACCGCCTACCACGGGCTGCGACACAGCCTGGTGGGGTTGACCGGGCTGGATCCGGGGCCGGCGGTGCAGCGGCTGCACCAGCGGATCCTGACCGGCGCGGAGCCGGGCGCCGGGCCGGGCGCCGGGTCCGGACGGACCACCGCGCCCGCGCAGTTGCCCCTCGGCCCGGTCGGGTTCACCGGCCGGGTAGCGGAGCTGGCCGCCGTGGACCGGCTGGGCGCGGGCGGGCTGACGGTGGCCGCCGTGACCGGGCCGGCGGGGGTGGGCAAGAGCGCCCTGGCCCTGCACTGGGCACGGCGGGCCGCCGGCCGCTATCCCGACGGGCAGCTGTTCGCGGACCTGCGCGGGTTCGACGAGGCCGCGCCGGTGTGCCCGGAGCAGCTGCTCGGGGAGTTCCTGGCCGGGCTGGGGGTGCCCGCCGACGGGATCCCCGCCGGTGGTCCGGCCCGCGCGGCCCTGTACCGCTCGGTGCTCGCCGCCCGCCGGGTGCTCGTGGTCCTCGACAACGCGCGGGACTCCGCACAGGTCAGACCCTTCCTGCCGGGTACGCCGTCCTGCGCCCTCGTCGTGACCAGCCGCAACCGGCTCGACTCGCTGACCGTGCGCGAGGGCGCGCTGCCGGTCCGGCTCGGGGTGCTCGACGCGGCCGAGGCGGAGGCGCTGCTGGCCGCCGGCCTGGGTGCCGACCGGGTGGCCGCCGAGCCCGGGGCGGCCCGCGAGCTGGCCGTACTGTGCGACGGGCTGCCGCTGGCCCTGCGGATCGCGGCCTGCCGGCTCGCCGAGCACCCGGGCCGGCCGATCAGCGCCGCCGTGGCCGAACTCGACGACGAACGCCGCCGGCTGGCCGCGCTGTCCGCCGAGGACATCGGGGTGTCCGCCGCCCTGGCGTTGACCTACCGGGCGCTGCCGGCCGGGCAGGCCAGGCTGCTGCGGCTGCTGGGCCTGCACCGGGGCGCGGCCGTGGACGCGCACGCCGCCGCCGCGCTCGCCGGGTGCGCACCGGCCGAGGCCGCCGGGCAGCTCGCGGGGCTGGCCGGCACCCACCTCACGAGCGAGTCCGCGCCCGGCCGGCACGCCCGGCACGACCTGATCCGGTTGTACTCCCGGCAGCTGGCCGAGACGGAGGAGCCCGCCGCCGACCGGTCCGCGGCCGCCGCGCGGCTCCTGGACTACTACCTCGACACCCTGGTGCACACCCGGCCGTACTGGAACCCGGGCACGCCCGCGCCGCCCGGGCTGCGGGTGCGGTTCCCGCCGGTCCGACCGCGCCGGTTCGCCGACCGGGCCGCGATGACCGCCTGGTTCGAGGAGGAGGACCTGACCTCGGCGGTGGAGACCGCCGCCGCGCTGGGCGAGCACCAACGCTGCTGGTGGCTGGCCCGCGAACTGTGGCCGTACTACTACGGCCGGCGCACGCACGCCGAGTGGGCGCACGCCCTGCGCCTGGGCCTGGCGTCCGCGCTGGCCGTGGGCGCCGAACGCGGCGAGATGGTGATGCGCGCGCACCTGGCCACCGCGCTCGGCCTGGGCGGCGACCCGGAGGCGGCCGTGGAACAGCACACCCTGGCGGTGGCGACCGCCGAACGGCTCGGCGACCGGCTCAGCGCGGCCTCGATGCGGGTCAACCTGGGCGCGGCGCACGCCCTCACCGGCGGCCTGGACCTGGCCGTCGAGCACTACCGGTCGGCGGCGGCGACCGCGCACGCCCTCGGGGCCGGGGCCCTGGCGGCCCGGTGCCTGGCCAACATGGCGGAGCTGGCGCTGCGGCGGGGCGACCCGGCGGCGGCCCTGCGGCACGTGGACGAGGCCCTGGCGGCCGCGCCCTCCGACGCGGTCTGGGGCCAGCCCGCCGAGCTGCTGCTCTACCGGGGGCAGGCGCACCGGGGCCTGGGCCGGCCCGGCGAGGCCGCGCACGCGCTCCGCCGGGCGGTGGCCACCGCCGGGGCCGGCGGGCAGCGGCACACCGAGGCCGAGGCCCGCTTCGAGCTCGGCTCGGTGCTCCGCGACGCCGACCCGGAGGCCGCCGGGGCCGAGTGGCGGGCGGCCAGGGCGCTGGCCGCCGGGATCGGCAGCCCGCTCACCGTCGCGCTGGACGCGCTGCTGGCGCCCGGGGGCCGGCCGGCGCCGGGGTTCCACGACCCCGGCTTCGACTAGGCGTCCGGTCACTGCCCGGGCGGCGAGCCGCACGGCCGGAGCGCACGGGTTCCCGCCCGGCCCGCGACCGCCGGGCCGTCGTCGCCGGGGCCCTGCCGGGAACGCCGGCAGAGCTGGCGCACCCGGTACCCCCATGGTGGTTGTCGTTATTTCTCGTCCTCGAACCAGCCGCAGTCGATCGTGATCGCGCCCGGGCCGCAGATGCCCATGGTCGGCTCCTCCGGCGTCGGCTGCGGCGGGCACTCACTGACCGTGAGCGCGCACATCACTCCCCCGTCGGCCCGCGCCTCGCCCGGCGTGACCCCTGTCACCCCCATGACCAGCGCCGACAGCGCCACAACCCCTGCGAGCAGCACACCTACGCGTCGCTTGAACATTCCCGTCCCCCACAATCCGTGTCCGTTGAAACCCGGAACCGCCTCCCCGGACTCAGCATGGAGGGGCGCACTGAACGCCCACTGAACGAGGGGGCGTCATGGAGTTCCGGCTACTCGGACCGGTCGAGGCGCACACCGCCGGCGGGGCCGTGCCGGTGCCCGCCGGACAGGGCGCGGTGGTGCTCGCCGCCCTGCTGCTGGCCGACAACCGGGCGGTGTCCGTCGACCAGCTCCTGGAGGCGGTGTGGGGCGGCGCCCCGCCCCGACACGCCCGCACCGCCCTCCAGGGGCACGTGTCCCGGCTGCGCCGCCTCCTCGACGGGCTCGACGCCGGCCGGTGCGGGGTCGCGCTGCACACCCGGCCGGCCGGCTACCTGCTGACCGTCGGGCCGGACCTCGTCGACGCGCACCGGTTCGAGCGGCTCACCGCGACGGCCCGGGCCCGCGACGACGGGACCGCGATCGGGCTGCTCGACGAGGCCCTCGGGCTGTGGCGCGGGCCGGCGCTGCTCGGGGTGCCGCTGGCCCGGGAGGCCGCCCGGCTCGACGGGGCCCGGCTCGACGCCGTCGAACAGCTCGCCGACCTGCTGCTCCGCGCCGGGCGTGCCTCCGACGCCGCCGGGGTGCTGGAGCCGTGGGTGGCCGGCCATCCGCTCCGGGAGTCCCTGGTGGAGCGGGGCATGCGGGCGCTGTGCGCCGGTGGACGGCAGGCCGAGGCGATCGCGCTGTTCCACCGGACCCGGGAGGCGCTGTGCGAGGCGCTGGGGGTGGATCCGGGGGCGCGGCTGGTGTCGGTGTACGCGGAGATCCTGCGTGGGGAGGGGCGGGCGGTGGGCGGGGCGCCGGGCCGCGTCGCCGGGGTGGGGGTCGGGGCTGCCGGGGCAGGGGCCAGGGTTGCCGGGCCGGGAGCCGGATTCCGGGCCGGGGCTTCCGCTGGGGCCGAGACCGGAACCGGGGCCGAGGTCGGGGCCGAGGTCGGGGCCGAGGTCGGGGCCGAGGTCGAGGTCGGGACGCGCGCCGCCGACCCGCTCGGCGGGTTGCGGCAACGGCTCGACGAGAGGCTCGAAGCGTTCGCCGACCGGGAACCCGCCCAGGTCGGCGCCGCCTTCGACCGGGCCGAGCCCGACCTTGCCCGGTTGGCCGCCGAGCTGTTGTCCGCCGGGGATCCGGCCGGTGCCTGGCGGCTGCTGTCGGCGCTCGGCCGGCTCTACCACGACCGGGCCGAGCGGCCGGTGTGGGCCGCCGCGCTGCGGACCGGGCTGGCCGCGACCCGGGCCGCGGGCGACCGCCTCGGGGAACTCGCGGCCCGCCGGCAGCTGGGCGTGGCCCTCGCCGGGACGGACCCCGAGGAGGCGGCCACGTGTTTCCGGGCGGCCCTGGACCTGGCCCGGGAACTGGGCGATCCCGACGGCGAGCGGTCCGCGTTGACCAACCTGGCGGCGCTGGCCCTGGGCCGGCAGGCGCCCGAGCAGGCCCGGCGCTGGGCTGCGGCGGCCGTGGGCCTGGCCGGGAAGTGCCGCGCGCCCGGCGGGCACGTGCTCGCGCTGGCCAACCTGGCGACCGCGAGCGCCGCCCTGGGCGCGGGGCCGGAGGCCCGCCGGCACGCGGACAGCGCCGTGGCGGCGGCGGAGGGCGCACCCCGGCTGCGCGCGGTGGCGTTGGCGGCCCGGGCGCACGTGCTGGGCTCGGAGGACGACCGGGTGGGCGCGGTGCCGGCGGCCCGTGGGGACGGGCGCGGGGCTCGGCGGTGGGCCGACTAGGAAAAACACCAAAGAACATTTCCCTTGGGTACACGCGTGCATTGTTTGCCCGCCCGGGTTCCGTCGGATATCCGCACCCGGCCGACGGGCGGCGAAAGTGGGAGTCTGTCGGCTCTCGAAATCCGCCATTTATGTCGGTGCTGGTAAGACACAAGTGGGTTTCACATGGGTTAAGTAGGTCTATGGCGATGATCACAGACAGGCTATGTCCTCATAGGATGATGAGATAGGACTTTACCGGCCATGGTGTTTCATTCCACTTCCTAGTCGACTTGACGAGCGCCGCATAGACTCAGGGTTGTCAATTCAATGTTCAGTAGCGGGGGGCTACATTGTCGTATCCAAGGCATTCGACCGCACCCGGATCCGCACAGACACTGACGCCTGACAACCTCGAGGCATCGCTCGTCCAGGCACGGGGATTCCTGGACGAGGCACTGCGGGTCAGCCGGGAGACCCGCAGCGCCACGGACACCCACATCGAGTACCACTCCCAGGGTTGGCGCACGGCGGCCCGGATGCTGCTCAGGGGCGTCCACCGGGAGTATGTGCTGGCGTCGTCCGGTGCCTCCGTGTGCAGCATGGAGCAGCTCGACCTGCAGAGCAGACTGGTCGGGGAGATGGTGGCCCGGGACATCGGGGTCCGCCACCTGTTCAATCCCGGGGCGCTGGCCCGGCCCAGCGTCCAGAAGTACGCCGAGTCGGTGGCCCGGCGCGGCGCGAAGGTCCGGGTGTCCGCCAGCAAGTTCCAGGACACCATCATCGTCGACGGCCGGTCCGCGGTCGTCTGGGGCCGCAACGGGATCTACGACGAGCAGTGCCTCGTGATCCGGGGCACCGTGGTCCTCGACGGCCTGCACCGGCTGCTCAACGTCGTGTGGGACTCCGCCAGCGACCTGGAGACCTACCAGCGGTGGCACGGCGACGAGTCCGCGGAACTGACCGTGGCCATCGTCGGCATGCTCAACGCGGGCTACAAGGACGACGCGGCGGCCCGCCAACTGGGCATGTCCGTGCGGACGTACCGGAGGCACGTCGCCGAGATCCTCCGCCGGCTCGGTGCCGGTTCGAGGTTCCAGGCGGGTGCCCGGGCCGTGCAGTTGGGCCTGCTGCCGGCATGAGCGGAGGGGGTGACCGCCGGTGTGGCGGTCACCCCCTCCGTCAGGTCGGCCCGGTCGGCCTGGGCGGCCGGGCTTCAGCGCCAGGCCGGGTATCAGCACCAGGCCTGGTGTCGGCGCCAGGTCGGGCGTGGGTCAGCCCACCGTGCCGAACGCCCGTTGGTGCCACACGAGCGGCTGCCCCGGTCGGGCGTCGGCCGTCAGGACCCGCCCGACCAGCATCAGGTGGTCCCCGCCGTCGAGGCGGCCGTCCACGGCGCAGTGCACCACCGCCGTCGCGTCGGGCAGGTAGGGCAGCCGGGTCCCCTCGGCCCGCCGGAAGTCCGCGGCGGCGAACCGGTTCGCGCCGTGCAGGGCGAACCGGGCCGCCAGCTCCCGGTGTTCGGCGCCGAGGATGTTGACGACGAACCGGGGCGCGGTCCTGAACGTCGGGAAGCAGCTCGAACTCCGGCCGATGTTGACCAGGAGCAGCGGCGGTTCCATCGACAACGAACACACGGCGCTCGCGGTGAAACCCCACGGGGTGTCGTGCGCGTCGACCGTCGTCACGATGGTCACGGGCGCCGCGAGGCAGGCCATGGCGTCCCGGAAAGCCGCGGCCAGCCCCGGGTCGGGCGGCGGCGCGGACCGCCCGACCTGCGGCAGGGGATGCGGCCGGACGGTCACAGGTCGCTGACCGCCGGTACGACCTCGTCGATCAGGAGCCGGACGCTGCGCTCCATCACCTCGCCCGACACCGCGCCGAAGTCGACCTGGGCGATGATCCCGTCCACGCCGCCGGAGTTCTCCTGGAAGGCGCGGATCTGGTCGATGACCCGCTCCGGGGAGCCGAAGAACGCCGAACCGAACTCGCGCCACTGGGTCGCGGTCATCGAGCCGAGCCGCTTGCCCATGTCGGTGTACCCGGCGAAGCTGCCCGACTCCACGTCGTTCCAGGAGTTGGCCGCGTCCACCCAGGCGTCGAGGTAGTGCTGGAAGAGCCGGTCGCCGACCTCCCGGGCCTCCTTGTCCGTCCTGGCCACGAACACCGGCAGGCCGGCCGCGATCTGCGCGGGGCGGGCGTGGCCGGCGGCGGCGTACGCGCCCCGGTAGAGCTCGCTGTGCTGCCGGAACAGGTCCAGCGGCTTGAACATCGGCGTGGCGAGCAGGCCGTGCCCGAGTTCGGCGAGCCGCAGGAAACTCTTCTCCGTGCGTACGGCGGCCGACCACAGCGGGATCGGGTCCTGCACCGGGCGCGGCAGGGCCACCGCGTCGGAGTACGCGAAGAAGGGGGTGTCCTCGCTGGCCCGGTCCTCGGTGAGCAGCCGGGTGATGGCGCCGACCGCGGCCTCGTACCGCTCGTGGCTCTCGGCCATCGGCACCGCGAACGTGTCGTGCTCGTACGGCAGGTAGCCCCGGGCGAAGCCCAGGTCGAGCCGGCCGCCGCTGAGCACGTCGATCATCGCCGCCCGCGAGGCGAGGATGACCGGGTGGTGGAACACGGGGATGACCCCGCCGGTCATCAGCCGGATCCGCTCGGTGCGCACGGCGACCGCGGCGAGGAAGGCCAGCGGGTCCGGGCAGTACCCGCCGTAGGGGTGCAGATAGTGCTCTGTCATCTTGACCCACTCCAGGCCGGCGGCGTCGGAGAGCTCGCACAGCCTCAGGACGTCGTCGTAGTACTCCTTGGGGTCCTTGGTCTCGGGGCTGCCGTCGGGGACGAGCGAGATGCCGAACTTCATGCTTCCTCCAATGTCGGGGTGTGCTGTCGTGCTCGGGCCGCGCCCAGCAGCCGCCAGGCGGCCTCGCCCACGGCGCCGTCCACGTAGAGGACCTGTCCGGAGACGTAGCGCGCGTCGTCGGAGGCCAGGAAGGTCACGACGTCGGCGACGTCGTCGGGTTCGCCGAGCCGGCCGAGGGGTACGAGCCGGCCCAGGGCCGCCTCCTCGTCCCCGGTGGCCCCGAACGCCCCGTCGGTGCCCTCGGTGCGGGTCATGCCCGGCCCGACGGCGTTGACCCGGATGCCCTGGGCCGCGTACTCCAGGGCCGCCTGCTTGGTCAGCGCCACGATCGCGGCCTTGGACGCCGGGTAGATGCCGAACGCGGGCCGCACCACGTGGCCGACCACCGAGGTGAGGTTGACGATCGCGCCGCCGCCCTGCCGGGCGATCGCGGGCGCGCACGCCTGCACGCCCAGCAGGGTGCCCAGCACGTTGACGCCCATCACCCGGTGGAACTGCTCGGCCGTGGTGTCGGCGAGGGTGGTGTACTCCCACACGCCGGCGTTGTTCACCAGCAGGTCGATCCGGGGCGCCCGGTCGACGACCTCCCGCCAGGTGTCCGGCTCGGCGACACTGCCGGACACCGCCGTCCCACGGCACTCCCCCGCGACGGCCTCCGCCGCGTGGGCCTCGATGTCGACGGCCACGACGTGGTAGTCGCGGGCCGCGAGCTTCCGGGCGATCGCGCGGCCGAGGCCCCGGCCCGCGCCGGTCACCACCGCTACTCGTTGGGTCATGGCGCCCAGTCTGGACGCGGCGCGCGGCGACCGTCCGAAATCGACAGCTTGCTGCCAGGTACCGGCACGGGTGGCGGCAGGTACCGGACAGCGGGGCCGGAGCCGCGCCGGGGATTCGTAGCTTGGGGGTTCCGAACATCCCACCGGCGGAAGGCAGCGCCATGTACGACGCCATAGTTGTGGGGGCGCGTTGCGCGGGATCGCCCACCGCGATGCTCCTCGCACGCAGGGGTTACCGGGTTCTGCTCGTCGACAAGGCGACGTTCCCCAGCGACGCGATCTCCACCCACTACCTGCACTATCCGGCGATCGCGCGGCTCGATCGCTGGAACCTCCTCGACCGGGTCCTCAAGACCGGCGCCCCGGTGATCGACCGGATCACGTGGGGCATGGGCGACGTCTACCTCACGGGTACCGCGCCGGAATGGGACGGCAAACGGTTCGCGGTCGCGCCCCGGCGCAAGGTGCTCGACAAGATCCTGCTCGACGCGGCCGTCGAGGCCGGCGCCGAGCTGCACGAGGGCTTCACGGTGGAGGAGATCCTCCGCGACGGGGACCGGGCCGTCGGCATCCGCGGCCGGGAGCGCGACGGCACCGAGGTGGTGGCGCACGCGCCGATCGTGGTCGGGGCCGACGGGATCCACTCGCTGGTGGCGTCGACGTTCGAGCCGGCCGAGCAGTCGGGTACGCCGCCGCTGACGGCCGTCTGGTACACGTACTGGCAGGGCACCGACGTCGACCACCTGATCTTCACCCGGCTCGACGGCCGGGAGCTGTTCCTGGTGCCCACCAACGACGACTGCGTCAACGTGATGGTCGGCTGGCGGCACCACGAGTTCCACGAGTTCCGCAAGGACATCCCCGGCAACTACCACGCGACGCTGGACCTGTTCCCCGAGCTCGCCGCCCGGGTGCGCAGGGGACGGCAGGTCGAACCCTTCTACGGTACGAAGCAGACCCGGCAGTGGATGCGCCACCCGTACGGGCCCGGCTGGGTGCTCGTCGGCGACGCCGGTTACCACAAGGATCCGATCGCCGGGATCGGGATCAGCGACGCCTTCCGGCAGGTCGAGGTGCTGGTCGACGCCCTCGACGACGGGCTGTCGGGGCGCCGGGACATGGCCGAGGCGCTGGCCGGGTACCACGCCTGGCGCGACGGGTCGTTCAGCGAGGTCTTCCAGTACTACCACCGGGCCGCGACCCTGGACATGCTCCCGCCGGAGATGCTCCAGGTGATCGACAGCCTGCGCTACGACGAGACCGAGCGGGACCGGTTCATGGGCATCGTGGGCGGGTACACCCCGTTCAAGGAGTTCTTCAGCCCGGAGAACTGCCAGCGCATCCTGGCCCGGGCGGCCGAGGCGGGCGGGCTGCGGGAGACGGGCGGCCGGACCGCCGACTCGGCCTGGGGCGACTGGTCCCCCGGGCGCTAGGACGTGACGGTGCCGCCCACCCGGGTTCGCGGGGTGGGCGGCACCGTCGTGTCAGCGTGCGGGGCGCGGGGATCCCGCCGGTGCGCGGACGCCGGGGTCCAGTGGCGCGCGAGGTGCCGGGGTCCGATGGCGCGCGGGTGCCGGGGATCCGTCAGTGTGCGGAGGGCTGGGGGTCCCGGACGGCCCCGATGACCGCGAGCAGGCCCGGGAACCGGCTCTCGACGTCGTCGTGCCGCAGGGAGATGAACCGCTGGGTGCCCACGATGTCGGTGTGGGTCAGGCCCGACAGCCGCAGCGTGCGCAGGTGGTGCGACAGCGTCGACTTGGCGACCGGGTAGTCCATCGCCCCGCAGGCGAGCGACTCGCAGTTCGCGAGGTTGCGCACGATCTGCAGCCGGATCGGGTCGCTGAGCGCGTGCAGGACCCGCTCGAGTTGGAGGTCAGCCGTACGAGGGTGCTCTACGTCCGCGGACATGTCACGCTCCTTTGGCCTGTTCGTCGACAGGACACGGTACCCCGGGCACGGAGTGGCGCGGTGGAGCGCACCACCCCGCGCCCGGGCGGGGCAGGACCGGCCCCGGGTGGGGGCGGAACCGGCCCCGGCGGGCAGGACCCGCCCCGGGGCGGGCGGGACTCTGCCCCGGGCGGGTCGCCCGTCAGCCGCGACCGGCGGGCTGGGCCTCCGGCGTCGCCGGGGCGGCCTTGGCGCGGGCCGTCGCCGTGACGAGGAACAGCACGAGGGCGAGGGCGCCCGCGACCGCTCCGGCGATCCCGACGTACCGGACCCCGACCAGTTGGACCACGGTGCCGCCGACCAGGGCGGCGCTGCCGATCCCGACGTACATCGCCGAGGCGTTCAGGGACAGCAGCAGCGGGGCCGCCTTGGGCGCGAGGCTGACGAGGCGGTGCTGCTGCGGGGCGACCATGAGCCAGCCGGTCACGCCCCAGAAGAAGATGACCACCGCCGCGCCCGCCACCGTCGTGGCCACGACGGGCAGCAGCGCGAGGAACAGGAAGAACGTGGCGAGACTGACCAGCGCCGTCGGGTAGGCGCCCCAGCGGTCGGTGAGCCAGCCGCCGAGGATGTTGCCGACCGCGCCGCCGACCCCGAAGGTCATGAGCATCAGGCTCAGGGTCCGGCCGTCGATGTGCGTGATCTCGGTCAGGAGCGGCTGCAGGTAGGTGTAGACGGTGAAGCCGGCGATGAAGGCCAGCACGTTGACCAGCAGGGTCGGCCGGACCCCGGGCAGCTTCAGCATGCCGAGCCGGGTCCTCAGGTCGACGGCGGGCGGCGACGGGACCTTGGGCAGCAGCGCCGCGATCAGGAGCAGCGCGGCGACGCCCAGGGCGGTGACCAGCCAGAACACGCCGTGGAAGCTCGTGCGGCTGCCCAGGTACGTGCCGAGGGGCACGCCCAGGACCGTGGCCACGGTGATGCCGCCGATGACGACGGACAGCGCCCGGCCGCGGGCCGCCTCGGGGGCCAGCATGATCGCGGTCACCGAGGCCGCGGGGGTGTACGCGGCGGCACCGATCGCGGCGAGCACCCGGCCGAGGGCGAGCACCTCGTACGACGGGGCGACCGCGGCCAGCACGTTGCCGACCGTGAACACCACCAGCGCGACGATCAGCATGGTCTTGCGGGGGAACCGGCCGGTGAGGGCGGCGACGACGGGGCTGGCCACGGCGTACACCCAGGCGAACATCGTGACCAGCTGGCCCGCGACGCTGACGCTGACGTGGGTTTCCGTGGAGATGTCACCGAGCACGCCGGCGACGACGAAACCGTCGGTGCCGATCGCGAAGGTCCCCAGGGCGAGGATGAGGATGCGGAACCACATGGTGGTCAGTCCTTTGCATCAGTGGGCTGGGTGTGTGGAGGCGCCCGACGGGCGGCGTGCGGTCGCCGTGGCCTTCGGTTCGATGTTCGACGAACCTCGAACATTCCGAGCGTAATACCGCTCAGACGGCGACGCAAGCCACTATGTCGGAAAAGGTCAGATGATCTCCAGTGTGCCCGGCGGCCGGGCCGGCGGCCCGCTTTTGGCAGGAAGCTGTCCACAGTGCCCTCAGGCCGCGCGAACGCCGTGGCAGCAACCTGTTTGAAGCCTTCCACGCCCCCCGCGGCCGTGCGAGCCTCGTCTCGTTCACCCCCAACGAGAGGACACGATCCGTGGCTACCGCGACAGAAGAGTGGAAGCAGCAGGCCAAGGACATCGTCTGCGACATCCTGGAGATCGAGCCCGAAGAGGTCACCGAGACGAGCCTGTTCAAGGAGGAGCACGGCGCGGACTCCCTGCGGGCGATCGAGATCCTCGCCGCCCTCGAGCGGAACTTCAACATCACGATCGACCAGTCCGAACTGGGCGGCATGGTCAACCTCGACGGCGTCTACACCGTCGTGGCCAAAGCCGCCAACTGGAACTGACGGCGTCCGCCATGACCACCAACGGTCACCGCCAGGAGACCAACCGCCGGGTCGTCATCACGGGCATGGGCGCCGTCACGAGCGTCGGGGTCGGGGTCCGGGAGTTCCTCACGGCACTGCGGACCGGGCGCAGCGGGGTGCGTCCGCTCGGGGCGTTCGACACCGAGGGCTTCGCGTACGCCAACGGGTGCGAGGTCGTGGACTTCGACCCGGGCCCGTGGCTCACCCGGTACCGGCCGGAGGAGCTCGGCCGGGCCACCCAGTTCTCCGTCGCGGCGGCCCGGATGGCGGTCGAGGACGCCAAGATGGACCTGGAGCTGCTGTCCTCGGGCAAGGTCCTGGTGACCGTGGGCACCACCGACGGCGAGTCCCGCGACCTCGACCACCTGGTGGGTCTCCAGCTCGCCGAGGGCGAGGACGGCCTGGACCCGGTCGTCGCCCGCCGGGTGCCGGCCGGGCGGCTGTCGGTGTGCATCGCCCGGGAGCTCGGGCTGACGAACGTCGAGGCGGTCACCATCCCCACGGCGTGCGCGGCGGGCAACTACGCCATCGGGTACGCGGCCGACGCCGTCCGCGCCGGGGAGGTCGAGTTCGCCCTCTGCGGCGGGGCCGACGCCGTGTGCCGCAAGACGTTCGCCGGCTTCTACCGCCTGGGCACGATCGCCCCGGAACGCTGCCAGCCGTTCGACCTGCACCGCAAGGGCATCCTGACCGGCGAGGGCGCGGGCGTACTCCTCCTGGAGAGCCTCGACTCCGCGCTGGCCCGGGGCGCCCAGATCTACGCCGAGGTGCTCGGCTGCGGGCTCAACTGCGACGCGGACCACCCGGTCGCGCCGAACCGGGACAGCATCGCCCGGTGCATGGAACTCGCGCACAGCCGGGCCGGGGTCAGCCCCGCGGAGATCGACTTCGTGTCGGCGCACGGCACCGGTACCCGGGCCAACGACGTCACCGAGGCCGGCGCGATCCGGAAGGTGTTCGGCGACAGCCCGCCGAGAACCATCTCGATCAAGTCGATGATCGGGCACACCATGGGCGCGGCCAGCGCCCTGTCGGCGATCGCGTGCGCGCTGGCGGTCGCCGAGCAGTTCATCCCGCCGACGATCAACCACGAGGAGACCGACCCGGAGTGCGACCTGGACTGCGTGCCCAACGTCGCCATCGACGCCGAGCTGCGGGTCGTGCAGAACAACGCGCTGGCCTTCGGGGGCAACAACGCGGTCCTCCTGCTCAGCCGCTTCGACGGGGTCCCGGCATGACCGGCACCGACTGGGCGATCCGGGGCACCGGGGCCGTGGCGAGCGTCGGCGGGACCGCGCCGGCCGTGTTCGAGGCGCTGTGCGCGGGCCGGACCGGGCTCGCCCCGCTGCGGGGCTTCGACCCGACCCGGTTCCGCGCCCGGCACGCCTACGAGATCGACGACCGGCCCGGACCCGGGGTGGACGTCACGGGCCGGGCCACGACCTGGCTGATCGCGGCGATCGCGGAGGCGCTGGCCGAGGCCGGCCTGTCCGAGGACCTCGCGGACGTGCCGGTGCTGATCGGCACGGGGCTCCGGGAGCTGCGGTCCGCCGAGCTGTGGGCGCGCAAGGAAGCGGAGCTCACCCCGGAGGACCTGCATTTCGGTACGGCGCTGCGCGAGCGGTTCGGGGCCACCGACACGCACACGTTCTCCAACGCCTGTTCCGCATCGCTGTACGCGTTGGCGCTGGCCAGTGACCTGCTCGCGCTGGGCGAGGCGGAGACCGTGGTCGTCGCCGGGGTGGACACCCTCACGGAGAGCATGTTCGGGCTGCTCGACCGTGTGCATCCGGAGCCGGTGGACGCCGTGCGGCCGTTCGACCGGAACCGGCGCGGCGTGCTGATGGGCGACGGGGCGGCGGCGATCGTGCTGTCCCGCGCCGACGGTCCGGCGCTGGCCAGGCTGCGCGGGGTGTCGGTGAACTGCGACGCGTACCACGCGACCGCCCCGGACCCCGCCGGGATCACGGCGGCGGTCCGCGACGCGCACGACCGGGCGGGGATCGGGCCGGGCGCGGTGGACCTGCTGCTGGCGCACGGCACCGGCACCCTGCTCAACGACGAGGCGGAGGCCGTCGCGCTCGGGGCGGTGTTCGCGGGGGTCCCGGGTCCGCTGGTCACGGCCGTCAAGTCGATGACCGGCCACACCTCGGGCGGTTCGGGGCTGCTGAGCCTGGTCGTCGCCGTCCGGGCGCTGCGGACCGGCAGGGTGCCCCCGACCCTCGGGCTGGAGAACCCGGTCCCCGAGGCGGCCGGGCTGCGGTTCGTCACGGGCGGGCCGGCCAGCGCGGAGTTGACCGTCGCCCAGGTCGAGGCGTTCGGGTTCGGCGGCGTCAACGCCGTCGCCATCGTGCGGAGGGAGGACTGACATGGCACCGGTCGTCACCGGGATCGGACTCGCTGGCCCCACCGTCGGGGACCCGGCGCACCTGCTGGGGTCCGGGGTGGCCGGGCGGGAGGATTTCGACCCCGCCTCGGTCGTGGGGAAGCGGGGCCTGCGGTACAAGGACGACGCGACCCGGCTCGCGCTGGCCGCCGCGCACCGGGCCCTGACCGACGCGGGCCTGCTCGACGACCGCGCCCCGACGGTGCCCGCCGGGCAGGTGGCCGTCGTGGTCAGCTCCAACCTCGGCAACCTCGACACGGTGTGCGCGGCGGCGGAGACCATCGCCCGGGAGTCGGTCACCGGCCTCAGCCCGATGGACCTGCCGAACGCGTCCAGCAACGTGGTCGCCTCGTCGGTGGCCATCTGGTTCGGGCTGCGCGGTGCGAACCTGATGGTCTGCAACGGCGCGACGTCCGGGCTCGACGCCGTGCGGTGGGCCCGGGTCCTGGTCGGCTCCGGACGGGTCCGGCACGCGCTCGTCGTGGGGGTCGAGGTCGACAACGAGGTGGTCCGCCGGCTCACCGGCGCCGAGCGCCTCTTCCACGGCGCGGCGGCGCTGGTCGTCGAGTCGGCCGCGAACGCCGCCGCGCGCGGGGTGACGGCGCGGGCGACCCTGGGCCGGTACGAGCGGCGCGCGGTCGGGGCCGTCCCCGGCACCGGCCTGTGGCTGGTACCGGAACGGCACGCGACCGCCGCCCCGCCGGGCGTGACCCCGCTGGACCTGTCCCGGCGGTACGGCGCGGCGTCCGGCGCGCTCGGGGTGTTGCAGTGCGCGGCGGCGGCCACCTGGATCCACGGCGGCCACGGCCCGACGGCGCTGGCCACGGCCGGCGGTCCCGAGGACGACGCGACGGCGACCCTGCTGCTGTCCGCCCCCGGGCCGGCCCGGTGATCGGCCGGGCCCGGCTCCGCAGGCCGGCGGACGGCACCGGGCCCCTGCGCACCCTGCTCGTCAACGGGCTCGGCGGCAGCAACGCCGTGTGGGGCCCGTTCGCCGAGCGGGCCGATCCGCGCCTGGAGATCTGGGAGGCGGACCTGCCGTGGGGCAGCGAGGGCACGGTGGGCTGGGGTCAGGAGCCCGAGCTCGGGCCGTGGATCCGGCGGGCGCTGGAGTCGGTGGACTCCGGCCGGGTCGACCTCGTCGTGGCGCACTCGTTCGGCGCGAACCTGCTGCTGGATCTCCTGTGCCGGGGCGGGCTGCCGGAGCCGCCCCGGGCGGCGGTGCTCGTGTCCCCGTTCTACCGGCCCAGCCCGGACCGGTTCGACTGGGAGACGATCTCCTACTTCCTCAACAACTTCCACCTGCTGTTGCAGGAGGGCATCCGGGTGCGTTCGGCGGGCCGGCTGGACGCCGACAGTCAGCGGGACCTCGCCCTGCGGCTGCGGGAGATGGTCGGACCGTACGGCTGGGTCCGGTTCTTCGACACCTACCTGCGGACCCCGGGGCTCGCGCTGGAGAACCTGACCCAGTCGTTCCTCATCGTGGCCGGCGCCGACGATCCGGCCTCGTCCCCCGCGGACAGCCGCGACCTCGCCGACCGGCTGCCGGACTGCCAGGCCGAGATCCTCGACGGCTGTGGCCACCTGGCCATGGTCGAGCGGGCCGAACGCTTCGCGCACCTCGTCAACGTCTTCAGCCGTTCCATCGAACCGTCGATCGCCCAGACCACGGGAGCAGACCAACCATGACCGACACCCTGACGTCCGCCCTGCTCGACACCACGACCACCGTGCGGGTACGGCCCCGGTACGAGGGCTCCAACATCTGTACCTGGATCGGGTTCAAGCACGTGAACTACCTGGTCGAGGAGGCCGTCCTGGAGCACTTCCGCCAGTCCGGCACCCCGGCGCGGGCCCTGTTCGAGGACCACGCCCTGTGCGTGGACCTGGTGTCGCTGGACACCCGGATCCTGCACGCGCTGCACATGGACGACGAGGCGACGGCCACGGTGGTCCCCGCGACGAAGGCGGCGGACGACGAGCTGGCGTTCGCGGTGACCCTGACCGTCGAGCGCGGCGGCGAGGTGCTCAAGGCCGTCGTGTCGAAGGTCCGGGTGGCGCTGCGCCTCGACGAGCGCGACGGCCCGGGCGACCCGGCCCCGGCCGCGCTGTCCCCCTACGTCACGACCGACATCGCCCGGCCGGCGTCGTCGCCCGTGCCGCTCGTCGGCCCGCTGGGGGTCAACCGGGGCACGTCGGGCGGGGACCCGGTCCTGGCCCAGCTGACGGCCGGGCGGAACGCGTTCGCGTGGCGGTGGCGGATCCCGTACCCGTACTGCCACTTCACGCAGCGGCTGCAGATGTCCGGGTACCTGCGGCAGATGGAGGAGGTCGTCGACCTGTTCCTCGCCGAGCGCGGGATCTCCATCCGGACCCTGTTGACCGACCGGAACTGGATCCCGGTGGTGCCGCGCTCCACGATCGAGCTGGTCGGGGAGGCGCTGATGGAGGAGGACCTCTACACGGTGTTCACGGTGGAGGACGTGTTCAAGGACTTCACCTACACCGCCCGGATGGACTGCTTCGTGGTCCGCGACGGGGAACTGGTCCTGACGGCGACGGGCTCGATCACCCACGGGTACGCGGTGATCGAGAACCGCCGGGACTGGAGCCTGGTGGGCTTCGACGACACGGTCCTGGCCGCCCTGCGCGGACGGAACTGACCCGTGGAGCGGGCACTGATTACCGGGCTCGGCGTGATCTCGTGCCTGGGTCGCGGGGCCGACACGCTGTGGGAGGCGCTGCACGCCGGGCCGCACGGACCCCGGCGGGTGGCCGACCCGGGGGCGAACGTCGACATCCCCCTGGTGTACCTGGTGCCCGACGCGGATCTGCCGACCGAGCCGACCACCTGGGCGGACGCGCCGGTCGGCCCCGCCTCGCGGCTGGCCGTCGCCGCCGCCCGGGAGGCCCTCGACGACGCGGGGATCGTCGGGGCGGTGCGCCGGGGGGACGTGCGGCCCGAACGGGTGGCCGTCCTGCTGGGCACCACGATGGGCGACCACCAGGTCCGGGAGCGCGAACGGTCCGGCGAGTGGGCGCCGTCGGCGGGGTGGCACACCGAGTACCTGGTGGCCTCCGTCGTCGCCGACCTGCTCGGCGGGCAGGGGCCGGTCTCGACGAACTCCAACGCGTGCGCGGCCAGCGGGTACGCCATCGGGCTGGCCGTGGACATGATCCGGGCCGGGGAGGCCGACGTGGTGCTGGTCGGCGGCGCGGAGGCGTACAGCCGGCTGGCGGTGGCGAACTTCCACCGGATGGGCGCCACCGACCCGGAGCGGTGCCGCCCGTTCGACCAGGGCCGGAAGGGCACGGTCTCCGGCGAGGCCGCGGCGATGCTGGTGGTGGAGGCCGCCAGTGTCGCCCGCCGCCGCGGCGCCAGTGTGTACGCGGAGATCGCGGCCACCGGCTGGAGCTGCGACGCGCACCACCCGACGGCCCCGGAGCCCGGCGGCGCGCAGATCGACGCCGCGATGCGCCGGGCGCTGCGGGACGGGGCCACCTCGCCCGCCGAGATCGCCTGCGTGGTGCCGCACGGCACGGGCACCGAACTCAACGACGTGGTGGAGAGCGAGGCGCTGCGGACCCTGTTCGGGGACCGGCCGGTGCCGCTGTACAGCCTGAAGGCGCAGGTCGGGCATACCGCGGGGGCGGCGGCCGGGCTCGCGGTGGCCACGGCCGCGCTCATCCTGTTCACCCGCGCGGTGCCGCCCAACGTGCCTCTCGACGCCCCGGACGAGCGGTGCCCCGTGTGGCTGCCGGTCGAGGCCCGGCCGTTGGCGGGCCGGGCCGTGCTGGCCAACGCCTACGCGTTCGGCGGCAACAACGTGTCCGTGCTGCTGCGGAGCGTGCCGGCATGACCGCGCGGATCGTGGTCACCGGCGTCGGGGCGGCCTCGCCCTGGGGCGACGACCCGGCCGGGCTGTGGGCCGACGCGCCCCGGGACGCGGTGCCCGACGGCTGGTTCGACGTGCGCGGCCAGCTGGGCGCCCGGGGGTACAAGTACCTGCCGCCGGCGTGCCGGTACCTGCTGGCCGCCGGGCGCCGGGCGCTCGCGGGCCTGCCGGCCGTCCCCGGCCCCGACCTGGGGGTGGCCATCGGCACGAACCACGCCGCGTCCGCCCTGCACGCGGACATGGACGACACGGTGCTGCGCGGCGGCGCCGACCAGCTCAGCCCGGCCCTGGCGCCCTTCTTCGCGGTGAACGTGTTCGTCAGCAGGCTCGCGATCGAACACACCGCGCGCGCGTTCAGCCTGACCCTGACCACGCCGTGGACGGCGGGCCTGGAGTCCCTGCACGTCGCGTCGCGTTCGCTGCGCCTGGGCCGGGCGGAGGTCGTGCTGGCCGGCGCCACCGAGGCCGGCGACGGCTCCGCCGGGGCCGAGGAGGGCGCGGCGGTGTTCGTCCTGGAACCGCGCGACCTCGCCGAGCGGCGCGGCGCCCCGGTCCTCGGGCACGTCGCCACGCACACCGGCTTCCTCCCGCCGACCGGGCCGGACGCCACGGCCGTCGTGCGGGCGGCCTGGGCGGCGCTCGACACCGGGCCGGCGCCCGTGACCCTGTTCGCCGACGACTCGGCGGTCGGGGCGGCGGTCGACCGGGCCGTGCGCGGGGTCGCCGACGAGTTGACCGTGCTGCCGCTGGCCGCCGGCACCGTGGGCCCGGCCTGGCAGGTCGCGGCGGTACTGGCCGGCGGGGTGCGCGCGGCCGTCCCCGCCGGGGCCCGGTCGGGTCGGTCCGGGGTGACCGAGGGGCACCGTACCCATGTCATAGCCGTTGCCAGTCGGGCGGGGACCGTCGCGTTCACCGCCGTCACCAGGGAAGGCGGGTCCTGATGCGCGGTCAGTGGGTTCTGGTCCTGGGGGCCTCCAGCGGGCTGGGCCGGGCCATCGCGCTCGCCGCCGCGCGGGCCGGGGCCAACATCGCCGGGGTGCACTTCGACACGTCCGCCGCCGAACCGCGGGTCACGGCGCTGCTGGCCGAGCTGCGCGGCTACGGTGGGCGCGCGGAACTGTTCAACGCCAACGCCGCCAACCACACCGCCCGGGCGCGCCTGGTCGCGGAGCTGGCAGGGCTGACCGGCCCCGACGGGATCCGGGTGCTCGTGCACTCCCTGGCCTTCGGGGCCCTGGCGCCCTTCCTGCCGGTGGGCGAGGAGCCGGCCGTCACGCCCCGGCAGCTCGACATGACCCTCAACGTGATGGCGCACAGCCTCGTGTACTGGACCCAGGACCTGCACGCGGCGGGGCTGCTCGCCCCGGGCAGTCGGATCTTCGCGCTGACCAGCGCCGGCAGCAGCCGGGTCCAGCGGCACTACGGGGCGGTGTCGGCGGCCAAGGCGGCGCTGGAGTCGCACGTCCGGCAGCTGGCGCTGGAGCTCGGCGGGTCCGGCGTCGCGGTCAACGCGCTGCGGGCGGGCGTCACGATCACCCCGGCCCTGCTGCGGATCCCCGGCCACGAGAGCTATGTGGAGCGGGCCCGGGCGACCAACCCGGGCGGGCGGCTGACCACCCCGGAGGACGTGGCCGAGGCGGTGCTCACCCTGACGCGCGGCGACTCGACCTGGATCACCGGCAACGTGATCGGCGTGGACGGCGGGGAGCTGCTGACATGACCGGTTTCCTGCTCGTCGACACCGGGATCGACCGGCAACTGGCCGCCGACGCCGCGATCCTGGCCGGGGCCGGCCACCGGGTGGTGCTCTACCTGGTGCAGGACGGGGTGACCCGGGCGCTGCGCGGGCAGGAGCCGGCCGGCGACGCCACGGTCTGGGTGGACGGCCCGAGCCTGGCGCACCGCGCGCTGCGCCCCGGGGACCTGCGCCCCGGCGTGACGGTCGTGGACATGCCGGAGGTCGCGGACCTGCTGCTCGCCGACGGCGTCCGGGTGGTGTGGCACTGATGGCCGCCCGCCCGCCCGCCGACGTGCTGCTGGTCGTGACCGGCGCGCCGTTCGCCTCGGACATGCTGACCACCGTCCTGCGGCTCGTCGACGAGCTGCTGCGCCGGGGCCGGTCGGTGCTGGTCTGGGCCTGCGGGTACACGACGATGCTGACCCAGGCCGCGCTCGGCGCGCACAAGCCGCGGGACGTGGACGACTGGGCGGCCCGGTACCCGTCGACGGCGGCGGTGGTGTCGGGGCTGCTCGCGGAGTACCCGGCGCTGTTCGGCTGGGAGGTCTGCGCGTACTGCGCCCAGGACCGGGGCGCGGGTCCGCACGTGCCGGGGGTGCGGACCCGCGCGCCGTCCCGGATCGGCACGAACGTGGCGGCGGCCCGGACGACCGTCTACATCGGAGGTGCCTGACATGGCCGGCCGGTACCTCGCCGTGGTGGACCACGCCTACCGGGGCGGCCCGGAGGTGCAGTTCTGCGACCTGTTCTACCTGGCCCGGGGCCTGCACCGCCAGCTCGGCGGCCTGGACGTGGTCCTGCGCGGCCCGGCCGTGACGTACGCCGTGGACACCGGTCCCCTCCCCCGGCTGCGGGTCGGCGCCCGGCACCTGGACCTGCCCGACCCGCGCCGTTCCCTGCGCGCCCTGCTCGCCGCCGACTCGGCGGTCTCCGTCGACGAGCCCGCCCTGCGCGCGCTCGGGCTCACCCCGGACCGCGTCCTCCCCGGCGTGGTGTGCCGCGACTCCGCCTCGCTGACCCGCGACTGGCCCGACTACGAAGGTGTGTGGTTCCTGTGAAGTATCCGTTGGCGATCTCCGGCTGGTCCGCGGTCTCCCCGTTCGGCATCGGCCCGGCCGCGTTCACGGCCGGGGTCCGGCGCGGCGTCAGCGCCGTGGCCACCGTGCGGCAGGAGAGCCGGCTGCCGACCCCCGAGGCCGGCGTCGTGCCGGACTTCGACGTCCGGGGCGTGCTGGGCCTCAAGAACACCCGCTCGATGGACCGGGCCACCGGCATCGCGGTCGCCACCGTCGGCATGCTGCTGGAGCAGACCGGCCGGGTCGGCGGCGACGGGGTCGGCCTGGTGCTCGGGACGAACACCGGCAGCGTGAAGAGCATGATGGACTTCACCCGGGACTCGTTGACGCAGGACAAGCCGTACTTCGTGGACCCGGCCCGGTTCCCGAACACCGTGATGAACTGCGCCTCCGGGCAGTGCGCCATCTGGCACGGCCTGCGCGGGCCCAACAGTACGATCGCCGGCGGGCACGTGACCGGGCTGCTGGCGTTGCAGTACGCGGCCCGGCTGCACCGGTGCGGGCACGCCGGGACCATCCTGTGCGGCGCGGTCGAGGAGTTCTCGGCGCAGCGCGCGTGGCTGGAGTGGCTCGCGCACACCGGGGACGCGCCGGCCCAGCCGCTCGGCGAGGGCTGCGCCGTGTTCCTGCTGGAGGCCCCGGAGACGGCCCGCGAGCACGGCCGGGCGGTGCACGCCGAGATCCTGGGCCTGGAGTTCGGGGTCGCGGTCGACGAGCACACCGCCGCCGACGTGCTGGCCCGCTGCGTGCGCGCGGCGGTCGCCGAGGCCGGGGTGACCCCGGCGGACGTGTGGGCCGTCGCGCCCGCCGGCTACGTCGACGGCCGGGGCGACGCCGAACGGGCCGCCATCGCCGCCGCGCTGGCGGGGTGCGAGGTCCTGCCGGCGGTGAGCGCCCTGACCGGGGACACCTCGGCGGCGTCGGCGACGTTCCAGCTGGCCGCGCTCCTCGCGCACGCCGAGGGCGGCCCCGCCGGGCGGCTCGGGGTGATCACCTCCGTCGACCGCGAAGGGCTCGTGGGCTGCGCGCTGCTCAGACTCGGCTGAACCCGCCGCGACCAGCAACCCGCCGGACTACCGGACCGCCGGACCGCCGAGAACATCGGACCTCAAGCCACACCTGAAGGAGAACAACGATGACGGGCATCACGCTCGACAAGGAACACCTGCGACAGCTCATCGCCGAGACCCTCGACACGGAGGTGGACGAGGTCACCGACACCGCGCGGTTCGTGGACGAACTCGGCGCGGACTCGCTGATGGCGCTGGAGGTGATGGTGGTGCTGGAGAACACGTACCAGGTGAAGATCGACGAGACGGAGCTCCGCGCGATCACCTGCCTGGACGCCGCCTTCGACCTGCTCGTCGCCAAGACGGGCGGGTGAGGTGGCGACCCCGCTGGCCGCGCCGGTCGTGGTGGTCGAACACGGCGAGCACCACGCCGTGACCTCCCTGACCGTCGATCCGGCCGACCCGATCTTCGCCGGGCACTACCCGGACTTCCCGATCTATCCGGGGGTGTGCCTGGTGGAGTTCGTCAACGCCAGCGCGCACGCCCTCGCGCTGATGATCGGCCGGGAGGTGGAGCTGACCGGCGTGGAGAGCGTCCGGTTCCACCATCCGGTCTTCCCCGGCGACACGGTGACCGCGCGGGTCGACCTCGTCGAGCGGGCCGGCGGCTGGCGGTGCTCCGCCGCGTTGTCCAGCGGCGACACCGGCATCGCCACCGTGCGCCTGGCCTACCGCACCGGAACGGAGGAGTGACCATGTCCGAGGAGCGAAGGCCCGTGGCCGTGGTGAGCGGCGGTTCGCGCGGGATCGGCCGCGCGGTCGTGCACCGCCTCGCCGCCGACGGCTACGACATCGCCCTGTGCTACCAGTCCAACGCCGACGCGGCGGCGGCCACCGCCAAGGTCGCCCGGGACCTGGGGGCCAGGGTCCTGACCCGGCAGGTCGACGTGGCCGTCCTCGCCGAGTGCCGGGACCTGTTCACCGCGACCGAACAGGAACTCGGCGGGCTGGACACCGTGATCACCTCGGCCGGCATCGTCCGGGACAAGCCGCTGGTGATGATGGCCGAGGACGACTGGTCCGACGTGATCGACACGAACCTGACCGGCACGTTCGCGATGTGCCGGGCCGCGATCTTCGCGCTGATGAAGCGGCGGGGCGGCTCGATCGTGACGATCTCGTCCATCTCCGGCCGGTACGGCAACCCGGGCCAGACCAACTACTCGGCCTCCAAGGCGGGCATCATCGGCTTCACGCAGGCGCTGGCCAAGGAGGCCGGGCGCTACGGCGTGCGCGCCAACGTCGTGGCCCCCGGCTTCATCGAGACCGACATGACCGCCGACCTGCCCGAGGCGCTGCGCACGGAGAAGCTCGCCCAGATCCCGCTCGGCCGGCTCGGCCGGGCCGAGGAGGTCGCCGAGCTGGTGGCGTTCCTCGCCTCCCCGAAGGCCGGCTACATCACCGCCGGGGTCTTCCCGATCGACGGCGGGCTGGCGATATGAGGCAGCCGAGGTTCTACTTCTCGCTGCGCAGCCCCTACTCGTGGCTGGCCTGGCACGACCTGGTGACCCGGTACCCGGACGTCGCCGACGCCTGCGACTGGCGGCCGTTCTGGGAACCCGACCAGCACAGCGAGCGGCTGCTCACCGAGGCCGGCGGGCGGTTCGTCTACACCGCGATGTCGAGGGAGAAGCACCTCTACATCCTCCAGGACGTGCGACGGCTCGCCGCCGGGCGCGGGCTGACCGTCGCGTGGCCCGCCGACCGGGAGCCGGTGTGGGAGGTGCCGCACCTGGCGTACCTGCTGGCGGAGCGCGCGGGGCGGGGGCGGGAGTTCGTCGCCGCCGCGTACCGGGCGCGGTTCGGGGCCGGCCGCGACATCTGCGATCCGGCGGTGGTCGCCGACCTGGCCACCGGGCTCGGGCTGGACCCGGGAGAGCTGTCGACGGCGGCAGACAAACCCGAACTTCGAGCGACGGGTACCGGCAAGCTGCGCGACCTGCACTCCGACGGCGTGTTCGGGGTGCCGTACTTCGTCCGCGGCTACGACCGGTACTGGGGCGTGGACCGGCTGCCGGACTTCGTCGACCTGGTCCGCGCCGAACTGGCCCCGGTGCCGGCGCGCACCACCGACTGGGGCCACGCGGGCGGGTGCGGCTGATGGCCCTCGCACCTGGGGTGGTGGCCGCCGGTCACCGCCGTCGCACTCCGGCCCGGTCGGGCCCCATCGGCCGCCTGCGGTCAGAAGTGGACGGGACATGACGACGCTCGGGACGGACGAGATCCGGACGCTGCTGCCGCACCGGTACCCCATGTTGCTGGTCGACCGGGTGACCCACCTCGAACCGGGGCGGGCGCTCACGGCGACCAAGGCCGTCACCGCCAACGAGCCGTGGTTCGCCGACGGGCGCAGCCTCGCCTATCCGCAGGTCCTGGTCATCGAGTCGTGGTGCCAGGCCGCGAGCCTGCTGGCGGCCGGCGCGCTGCGCGACACGCCCGGCGGGGACCGTCTGGTGCCGTTGTTCGGCGCCATCTCCCGGATCACGTTCCACCGGCCGGTCGGGCCCGGGGACCTCCTGGAGCACCGGGTGCGGCTGCTGCGGGCGGTGTCGGACACGTGGATGTTCGAGGGGGAGGCGACGGTGGCGGACGAGACGGTGCTCACCGTGGAGCGGGTGACGATCGCGCTGCGGCCCGGGGCGGAGCTGCGGGCCCGGACGCCGGCCACCGGGTCGGTGTAGGACCGGCCGGGCGACCGGTCAGGGCGGCCGGGCGAGTGACCGGGGAGCTGCCGGGCGCGCGACGGGCAGCGGGCGACGGGCGGCGGCGCGGAGGACAGCCCCGGCCGGGCGGGCAACGAGCTGCCGGCCCGGCCTCGGCCGGTCAGATGGCGGAGTGCCGGACCCAGAGGTCCAGCACGGCCCGGTCCCCCTCGACCACCAGGTCCGCCGCCGGCCGGCGCCCCCAGAGGAACAGGTAGAGGTCGGTCGCCGAGCCCCGCACCGTCACCCTCGCGGCGGCGGCCCCGGCGCGCTCCCACCGCCACCCGTCCGGGTCCAGCGTGATCAGCCAGGACACCTCGGGACCGGCCAGCAGCAGCGTCTCGCCCGCCCCGCGCAGCTGGTCGACGTGCGGCGCCCAGATCCGGGTGTACGGCAGGTTGTCGAGGAACTCCTCCACCCCGTCGACGGCCACGGCGTCCTGGACGAGCCACGCCGCGTCCAGCGCCGACTCCGCGTCGACCCGGTGCACGGTCGTCTCGTGCAGCTGGCGGCGTGCCCACCAGGTGACGCCCCGGGCGCCGCCGCCCCAGGTCCACACGGCGGTGTCCGGGTCGGTCGCGCGCAGCACGTCGAGGAGTTCCGTGCCGCCGTCGGCGAGCCAGGCCGCCACGGTCGCCGGTTCCCGGGGCACCGGGACCCCGCCGGGGCGCACGAAGGCCTGGGCCCGCTCCCGGACGATGCCGGTGGCCCACCGGTGGGAGCCGCCGGTGTGGCCGAGCAGGTGGCCCGCCGTCCACGCCGGGCAGGTCGGGACGGGAGCGTCGAGGTCGACGGCGGCGGCCACCTTCACCAGGTGGGCGATCTCGCCGTCGAGCGCCGTACAGAGTTCCGGATACGAAAGCACCATGATTCCCACAGTATCTGTCCATCATGGCCGCAGGGGCCTTCCCGCCTGCGGCGCCGCGTCGGGTCCGCCGCTGACCGGTTCCGACCGATATGGTGGCGGGATGCGCAGACTTCGGCGGTGGTCGATCCGGTGCTGGGCCCTCGGGGTGCCGGTGCTGCTGGCCGTGGCGGGCTGCACCGCGGAGCCGGCCGCGCCCGACTGGCGGCCGGTGGACCTGCCAGCGACGGGCACCGCCACGGTCAGCGAGGTCGCGCGGTGCGCGGACGGCTGGTACGCCGTGGGGGCCGTCGCCGGTCACCCGGCCGCGTGGCGCTCGGCGGACGGGCGCGGATTCACCGTGGTACCGGTGGAGCCGCGGTCGGCGTACGGGCCCGAGCACGAGCTGGTCTCCGTGGCGTGCGTGGCCGGCCGGTTGACGGCGCTGGGCGTCGCGCACGGCGGGGCGCACGGCAACCGGCGCAGCGGCACCTGGTCCCTGCGCGACGGCGTCCTCGTCGAGCAGGTGGCTCCGCCGGAGCTGTACGGCGGCCCGCGCGACGCCGGCCTGGCCCGGGTCGCGGCCGGCCCGGCGGGTTTCCTGGTCAGCGGCAACCATCCGGGCTCGACCGGCTGGGTGTCGGCCGACGGCGGGGAGTTCCGGCCCGGGTACGCCGACGAGAACCTGCGCGCGTACGACGGCGCGGTGACCACGGCCGGCTTCGTCCTGATCGGCGACCGGGTGTGGCGTTCGGCCGACGGCGCCCGGTGGAGCGCCGAGACCCCGGGGCTGACCCTGCACCGGGCCACCACGGCGGACGGGGAGCTGCTGGCGGCCGGTCCGGCGGGCGGGCGGTTCGAGCTCTGGGGCGGGCCGGGCTGGCGGCGGCTGGTCCGGTTCGGGGACACGGCCGGGGCGACGCCGCCGCACGTCGTCGGGCTCTCCCCCGGTCCGGGTGGCACGTACGCGGCGGTGGCCTCCGGTACCCGTCTGGGGCTGTGGTTCTGTCAGGGCGACGCAGCCCGGTCGGTGCCGCTGCCGGTCGCCCCGGCGCACGTGCCCGGCGCCCGGCTGGTGCTCGCGACCGGCGACGGGCAGGTCGTCGTGGGCGCCGGGGACGGGCGGCTGTGGTTCGCGGAGGCGCGGTGACCCACGCGTCCGCTACGTCTCCGCAGGAACAGAGGCGGCCCGCCGCCGACCCGCCAGGGACAGCGCGGCCGAACCCAGCGCGCACCCGGCCATCACGTAGAAGATCGCCGGATAGCCGGCCAGCCCCGCGATCCAGCCGGCCAGCGGCCCGCCCACGGCCAGGCCGACGTCCCAGAACGAGGTGAACGCGCCGAGCGCCACCCCGTGCCGGGACGGGTCGGTCCGGTTGAGCACGACCAGGGCCAGCGCCGGGAACAGCAGCGACAGGCCCGCGCCCATCACCAGGCCGCCGACGACCGCGACCGCCAGGTTCGGGGCCGCGCCGACCAGGACCAGGCCGACCGCCTCGGTCAGCGCGGACCACAGGGCGACCCGGCTGGCGCCGAGCCGGTCGGGCAGGTTGCCGATGAACAACCGGACGCCGACGTAGGTGACGCCGAACGCGTTGAACGCGGCGATGCCGCTGCCGATGTCGCGCTTGGCCAGGTGCAGCGCCACGAACGCCGCAAGCGCCGCGTAGCCGAACGCGGCCAGGGACAGGGCGACGCCGGGCAGGACGGCGCTGCCGGCGACCAGGCCGGTCCGGGGCGGTCCGGTGGGGCGTTCGGGGCCGGGCTTGGCCGCGACCAGCGCCAGTCCGCCGAGCGCGGCCGCCGCGGCGAACCAGCCGACCGCCGCGAAGCCCGCGTTGTCCAGGAGCAGCACGCCGACCAGGGCTCCGAGGGTGATGCCGAGCCACATGCAGATGCCGTACAGGCCGACGACCCGGCCGCGCCGTTCCAGCGGGGACAGCGCGACCAGCCAGGTGGCGCCGGCGGTGTAGACGGTGCCCTCGCCGATCCCGTGCAGGATCCGCACGGCGGTGAGCGGCACGATGCCGCCGCCGAGCAGGTAGCCGAGGCTGGCCAGGACGCACAGCGCGACCCCGGCGAGCATCAGCGGCTTGTAGCCGTGCCGGTCGGCGAGCCGGCCCGCGATGGGCCGGGCGATGACCGCCGAGACCGCGATCGCCATGACCACGACCCCGATCTGGAGGTCGGTGGCGTGCAGGTCGCGGCGCAGGTACAGCGGGAGCGCCCCGAGGGTCGCCCCGACGCCGAGCAGGCAGCAGAAGATGGCGCCGAACAGCGGTGCGAAGGGCTTGTAGAAACTCATTGCCCGGTCCGGGGTCGTGGCGCGGAGGTGGCGGCGGTGAGGTGGTCGGCGGGGGCGGCGGTGAGGGCGGCCGGGGCGGCGGCGGTCAGGTGCGCGGCCGAGGCGGCGGGCTCGACGAGGAAGAAGTGGGTCGGCAGGTGCAGGGCGATCCCCTCGTGGATCTCGGCGCACACCGCGAGCCCGGGCTCGGCGAACGTACCGGCCGGCGGCTCGGCCACCCGGATCACGGACCGGCCGCCGTCGAGCAGCCGGGCGGCCATCGCGAAGTCGCCGACCAGCGCCCGGCCGCGTTCGACCATCCGGGTCCGGCTGATCAGGGTCCCGCCCCGGGCCAGGTCCTCCAGCACGCCGGTGCCGACGAGGTGGAAGTAGTAGTCGTGCGGGTTGACGATCATCGCGTGCGCGGTGGCCCCGGTCTGCTCGATCTCGTTGCAGGCGGCCATCAGGCCGGCCACGTAGTCGCCGTGGTACGGCAACCTGGCCACGTCCGGCCGGTCGAGCAGCGTGTAGGTCAGCGCCTGGTTCTCGGCGGTGGCGAGCCGGACCAGCAGCCGGAAGTCCACGAACGCGGCCACGGCCTCCTCGTCGTCGGCGAGCTCGGCGGGCACCTGGACCCAGGCGGTGATCGGCCGCGTGCCGGCCTCGGCGACCCCGGACCGGAACGCCGCCTCCCGGCGCAGCCCGGACTCGTGCACCCGGGCGGCCTCGGCGGCGGTCGGCCGGCTCTCGGTCCAGAACCGGACCGGCCCGTCGGGCGCGGGCCGCTTGCGGAACAGGTTGCGGACCGTCACCCGCGGCCGGTCCTTCGTCGGCTGGAAGGCGTCGGTGATCGTGAAGTCGAAGGTCACCTCCGCCCGGTCGCCGTCCTTGGCGAAGGCCCGCGCGAACGCCTGCCCCGGTGTCAACTCGGACATGTCAAACCCCCTGGATCGCGTGGCTGATCAGCCGCTCGTAGAACGGCCGATGATGGTCGTGGAACGCGCGCAGTCGGGCGTCGTTGTCCACGGTCGTCCGATAGGTCTTCTCCGACGCCGCGAAGCCGGAGCTGCGGGCGGCGTCGACGTGCCAGCGGGCGGTGCGTTCCCACTCGGGCCGCTCGGCGGGTGCCCAGCTCAGCGCCTCGGGCAGGAACGGCAGCCCGACGGCGGCGCAGTACGCGGCCACCACGCCCGGCGGGTCGGCGAGCAACCGGGCGGCGTCGACGACGACCGGTCGTTCCCCGGTGACCCGCCAGGCGAGCTCGAACAGCTGGTACTGGTGCTCGTAGCCGATCTTCGCGCAGGTCACGTCCGGCAGCAGGTCGTAGTGCGAGGCGATGGTCTGCCTCGGTTCGCGGACGATGAACGTGTGGGTCAGCCCGGCCATGCAGTCGGGGTCGGCGAACAGCCCCTCGTAGCGGTACTCGACGGTGTCCTTCATGAACACCGGGGCCAGCCCGCGGACCGCGCGCAGGACGTCGGGCGCGGTGCGCAGCGTCCGGCCGCCGACCGGTACCTCGCCGAAGTCGACGAGGGTGACCAGCGGTTCGTGCACGACCGCGACGTCGCCGCGCTCGATCATCATCCGGCCGAAGGCGGTGGAGACCGAGCGCGGGTGCGCCCACATCACGATCGCGGGGCTCACATCGACCAGGCCGTGGGTCGGCGGTCCCAGCGGTGGCCGCGCAGCCTCTCCAGCAGCGCGGGGTCGAGCGGCGCGCCGTCGCTGACGGCGAGGTTGGCCCGGACGTGCCCGGCCCGCCGCATGCCGGGGATCACGGTGCTGACCGCCGGGTGGTGCAGGATGAAGCGCAGGCCCGCCTCGGGCATGCTCATCCCGGGCGGCAGGTCACCGGCGAGCCGGGCCGCGCGTTCGACGGTCGCCGGCAGGTTCTCCGGGCCGAAGTAGGTGGCGCGCCAGTCCTCGGCGGGGAAGGTGGTGTCGGCGGTGAGCGTGCCGGTCAGGCCCCCCTCGTCGAACGGCACCCGGGCGATGATCCCGATGTCCTCGGCGAGCGCCCGGTCGAACAGCTCGTCCTCGGGTGCCTGGTCGAAGATGTTGTAGATCACCTGGATGACGTCGATCAGACCGGAGTCGATGGCGCGCAGGCAGTTCTCCGGCTCCCACCGGTTGACGCTGATCCCGACCCCGTCGACCACGCCCTCGGCCTTCAGGTCGCCGATCGCCTTCTGCCAGCGTTCGTCGGCGGCCCACCGGTCCTCCCAGACGTGCAGCTGGAGCAGGTCGATCCGGTCGACCCCCAGGTTTTCCAGAGACTTGTAGGTGTACTCGCGGATGTGGTCGGCCGGGAACACCTCGTCCAGGGTGTCGGCGGCGCGCGGCGGCCACTCCCGGTTCTTCGGCGGCACCTTGGTGGCCACGTAGATCCGGCGGTCGGAGTTGTCGCGCAGGACCCGGCCGAGGAGCTGCTCGCTGACGCCCCGGCCGTAGATCCAGGCGGTGTCGAAGAAGTTGCAGCCGAGTTCGAGGGCGAGGTCCAGGCAGGCCGGGGCGGTGTCGTAGTCCCAGCCGGTGAAGCCGCCCGGGCCGCCGCCGATCCCCCACATGCCGTAGCCGACCTCACTGACCTGCCAGCCGAGCCGGCCGAGCCTGCGGTACCGCATCATCGTTCCTCTTTCTGTAGATCCAGCCGGGCGCCGTGCTCCCTGCGGAACAGGCGCGGGTTGTCGATCACGAGCTCGTGCAGGGGTTTGCGGTCCAGCAGGCCGGCGAGCAGCCGGCAGGCCGGGTCGGCCCGCAGCAGCTCGACGAACTCCGGCACCGGCACCCGGCGCGCGGCCAGTCCGGAGCGTTCGACGAGGTCGACGCTGTCGGGGTGGAACACGTGCAGGTTGCGGCCCCAGACGCGCGGGTCGAACAGGCCGGCCACGACGGCCCGGGCGGCGTGGTCGGCCGGGGTCCAGTCGGTGCGCAGCGCGACGTCGGGGGCCACGCCGAGCCGGGCGACGGCGGCCAGCAGCAGTTCGGTGGCGGCCCGGCCGTTGGGGTGCCCGGTGTCGGTCGCCGCCATCACCTCGCCGAGCCGGTAGATGGTGACGTGCGCGCCCTTGTGCCGGGCCTCGGTGAGGCAGCGTTCGGCGACCCACTTGGACCGGCTGTAGCCGCTGCCCGGCCGGGCGGCCGAGGCCGCGTCGGTGCTCTCGGCGAGCGGCTCGGACCGGCCGGCGGCCTCGTCCTCCAGGACGCCGAGGGTGGAGACGTGGTGCAGCGCCTTGGGCCGGCCGGTGAGGGCGAGGCGGAGCAGTTCCCGGGTACCGAGCACGTTGGCCGGCCGGTGGGTCAGGTAGTCGAACAGGAAGTTCACCATCGCGCCACTGTGGACGATCGCGTCACAGCCGACGGCGAGCCGGTCCCAGCCCCGCCCGGACAGGCCGAGCCCGGGTGCGGCGAGGTCGCCCGCGTGGCCGCGCAGCCGGTCGGCGAAGCCCGGGCGCCACAGGCCCTGGGTCTGCAGGACGCCGGCGACCCGGCGGGCCGCGTGCTCCTCGTCGGCCGCCCGGCACAGCACGTGCACCCGGGCGCTGGTGCCGGCGAGCAGCTCGTACACGATCCGGCTGCCGACGAAGCCGGTGGCACCGGTGACCAGCACGTCCGTCGGCGGGTCGACGGGGCCGGGCGCGGCGGCGTCCAGGCCGGCCGGGAGCGCCGAGTCGAGTTCCATCAGTTCGTGCTCGTCGGCGACGGGCGGGGCGAGGCGGCCGGCGAGCCGGGTGGCGGTGGGGGCGGCGAACAGGTCCGCCACGCCGACGGGCCGCGTCGCGCCGCTGGTCGGCGCCCCCGCTGCCGGGGCGGGCGCCTCCCCGGGGGTCGGCGCCACGGGGGACGGTGCCCCACCGGGCAGCGGAGCCCCGTACCCGTCGAGATCGGCTCTCGGGGTGGTGGCCCGCAGGTCGGCGATCACGCGCAGGGCGGCCAGGGAGTCGCCGCCCGCGTCGAAGAAGTCGTCGTCGGGGCCGAGGTCGGGGCGGAGCAGCACCCGGCGGAACACGCCCAGGATCCGGTCGGCCGCGGTCACCCCGGGCCGGGCACCGGTGACCTCGGCGGCCAGCAGTGCCTCGTCGGCGGACAACTGGGCGTCGAGGAGCAGCCGCAGCCGGGCCCGGTCGACCTTGCCGCCGTCGGTGAGCGGCAGCTCGGGCAGCACGAAGCGGTACCGTGGCCGCCGGTCCCGGGGCAGCTCGCTTCGCAGGTGGGCGCCGAGCGTGCTGTCGTCCAGGCCGGTCGCCGCGACGAACACCGCCAGGGCCGGCGGCCGGGTCGGCGCGAGCAGCACCCGGGCCTGGCGCACGCCCGGGCAGCGCTCGGCGGCGGCGGCGATCTCGCCGAGTTCGATCCGGACCCCGCCGATCTTCACCTGGAAGTCGCGCCGGCCGTGGAAGAACAGCCGGCCCTCGGTGTCGAGCCGGCCCAGGTCCCCGGTCCGGTAGAGGTGCCGGCCGGGGATGGCCGGGAACGGGTTCGGCACGAAGGCCTCGGCGGTGCGGACCGGATCGCCCAGGTACCCCAGGCCCAGGCACGCGCCGCCGATCACGATCTCGCCGACCTCGCCCACCGGCAGTGGCCGGTCGTCGGGGCCGAGGACCACCGCGTAGCAGTTGTCGATCGGCCGACCCAGCGGCACGGCGTCGCCGTCGGCCGGCGTGACCGGGTGGAACGCCATCCCGATCGACGCCTCGGTCGGGCCGTACCCGTTGGTGATCCGCAGCCCCGGCAGCAGCTCGCACAGCCGGTGCACGACGGGCGCGACGATCTCCTCCCCGCCGACGACCAGCTCGGTGAGGCTGCCCAGCCGGGCCAGGGCGCCCGGGTCGGTGTCGGCGAGGCCGACCAGCGCGCCGAGCAGGCTGGGCACGAAGTCGGTCAGGGTGACCCGGTGCCGGTGGATGGTGGCCACGGTGTGTTCGAGGTCGACATAGCCGGTCCGGACCGGGATCACGCTGCGCGCGCCGACGGTGAGCGGCCAGAACAGCTGCCAGACCGAGGAGTCGACGGTGTGCCGGCTGTTCTGGAGTACGACCTCGGCGCCGGTGGCCGCGAAGTACCGGGTCATGAACGCGAACCGGTTCACCAGTCCCCGGTGGGTGTTCAGCGCGCACCTCGGGGTGCCGGTGCTGCCGGAGGTGAAGATGCCGTAGATCAGGTCCTCGGGCCCGAGCGGCACCCCCGGTCGGTCCAATGTGGACTCATAGCTGACGGTGCGGTCGACGACCAGCCGGGGCGCGAGCACCGCCAGGGTCGCGTCGAGGGTCGCGGCCGGCCACTCCGGGTCGAGGGGTACGAACGCGGCGCCGAGCTTCATCAGCGCCAGGCACGCGACCGCGAAGTCCAGGCCGTCGGGCAGCAGCACCGGCACCACGTCGCCGCGGCGCACCCCGGCCCCGGCCAGGTGCGCGGCGAGCCCGTTGGCCAGGCCGTCGAGTTCGCGGTAGCTCAGGGTGCGCTCGCCGTGCGTGACGGCCGGCCGGTCCCCCGTGAGGTCGACCTGGCGCTCGATCAGCGCCGGCACCGCGAGGAACGCGCCGTGGTCCACGCCCGCCCCCGAGATCACCGGAACCGACCAGCGGCCAGTGCGGCGGGCAACGGGCTGCCGGTCACCTCGGCGGCCAGCAGCCGGCCGACCTCGACGGCGGTCTGGATGCCGAACCCGCCGAGCCCGGCCAGCCAGTGGAAACCCGGCCGCTCGGCGGCACCCAGCACCGGGGTGTCGTCGGGCGCGAACGTCCGCAGCCCGGCCCAGGCCCGCCGGATGCTCCGGATCACCAGGGTGGTGGCCTGCGCGACCCGTTCGGCGGCGAGGGCCACGTCCAGGTCGGCGGGGCGGGCGTCGCCGGGCGGGGCGGTCGTCTCGTCGGCCGGCGAGAGCAGCAGGCCGCCGGACTCGGGGCGGAAGTAATAGGTCTCCGGCACGTCGTGCACCAGCGGCCAGTCCCGGGCGTCCAGGCCGGGCGGCAGGGAGACCAGGCAGGCCGTCCGGCGGCGGGCGACCAGTCCGACCGGCTTGACCCCGGCCGCCACGGCCAGTTCGTCGGCCCAGGCGCCGGCGGCGTTCACCACGACCGGGGCCCCGTACTCCCCCAGGTCGGTCTCCACCCGCCACTGTCCGCCGCTCGGGCCCACCGCCCGGACCCGGGCCCCGGTCAGGACCCGGCCGCCGGCACGGCGCACGCCCGCCAGGAACCCCTGGTGCAGCGCCGCGACGTCGATGTCCATCGCGCCCGGCTTGTGCATGGCGGCGGTGAACGTGCCGGGCCGCAGCACGGGGCAGCGGGCGAGGGCCTCGGCGGGGTCGATCCGGCGGACCGGCTCGGGCGCGTCCCGCCCCTCGGCGAACTCCGCCTCGAACGCGGCGCCGCCCGCCCCGACCGCGAGCGCCCCGCGCGGGTGCAGCAGGGGCGTGTCGCAGAAGCCGGCCGGCGGCGCGGTCAGGAAGGCGCGGCTGGCGGCGGTGAGCTCGCGGACCGGAGGGGTGCCGAAGTACTCGGAGAACAGCGCCGCCGAACGGCCCGTCGCGTGGTAGCCGGCGGCGGACTCCATGTCCAGGACGGTCACCCGACCGTGCCCGGCCAGGAAGTACCCGGCCGCCGCGCCCGCGATGCCGGCGCCGATCACAAGGAAGTCCGGCACCGTTGCCCCCCGACTGTCGACAGTGACCAGACAGTACTTGATCGTGCGACCTCAGGGAATAGTCTCCGATGAATGCATACTTCGAGGCGTATGGTCCATCAAGGACTACGGAATAGATAGTCATCCGCGAATTCCCGCGCCCCGCAACACATCGACATCCGACTCTGGTCGTGGCGTGGTCGCACGCGCCCGTGGCGGGCCCGCCGCCCGATGCGAGGGGTACGCAAGGGCCCCGAAGGGTTCCATTGGTGGCACCATGTCCACCAACACCCTTGAAAGAGGTGAAGATGCGACATACTGCGATACTTTCGCGTGCCGTGGCCGTGGCGGTCGGCGCCGCCGGTGCCCTGGGCCTCTACACCGTCGGATCGGCCAGCCCCGACGAGTCGACCGAACGCCTGTGGGCGTCCGCGACGATCCGCAACGCCGACGGTGCCACGGTCGGCCGGCTGACCATCGTCGGCCGGGACCGGGGCGTCGTCACCGTCCAGGCCCACGGGCTCACCCCGGGCTTCCACGGGCTGCACCTGCACTCGACCGGGATCTGCGACCCCAAAACCACCGACCCGAACGGCAACCGGGTCCCCTTCCTGTCCGCCGGCCCGCACCTCGGCGCGGGTCAGCACGGCCAGCACGCCGGGGACCTCCCCCTGCTCCTGGTCGGCCAGGACGGCACGGGCAGCGCCCAGGTCCGCACCGACCGCCTGACCGGCGGGGCCCTCTTCGACGCCGACGGCACGGCGGTCATCGTGCACGCCGGCCCGGACAACTACGCCAACATCCCCACCCGGTACAGCTCCGGCGCGTCCCCGGGCCCCGACGCGGCCACCTCCGCCACCGGGGACTCCGGCGGACGGTTCGCCTGTGGTGTCCTCACCCGGTACTGACCCCCGACAGCGCGATCACGGCCCGGCGGAGAACCGCCGGGCCGTCGCCGTGCCTGCCGGTCGCCGCCGACCGGGTCGGTGCCGGTCACGGGTCCGCAAGTTTCCTGGAGAAGTGTGTCCGATCCGGCGGTCCCCGTTCGTAGCGTAGGTGGAGGCGGACACCGGGTCCGGCCGAGCAGAGGGAGCAGCCATGCCCGAGTACCTCATCTACTTCAACCAGCAGTGGGTGGGCGACCACTCCGAGGAGTGGTTCCGCGGGCGCGGGCCGCTCGCGAAGGCGGTCGTCGAGGAGATCAAGGCCGCCGGCGAGTACGTCTTCGCCGGGGGGCTGGAGGAGGACGGCCCGGTCTTCAGCGCCGACGCCACGGGCGGCACGGTGTTGTTCACCGACGGCCCCTACGTGGAGACCAAGGAGTTCCTGGGCGGCCTGACCGTGGTGGACGTGGCCGACGGGGACAGGGCCAAAATGTGGGCCGGCAGGATCGCGGAGGCGTGCGGCTGGCCCCAGGAGGTCCGCCGGTTCGGGTCGATGCCCGACCTCCCGGGGACGACCTGATCCCGTCGGTCGGCGACGACCGGGTACCGGCGCCAGGCCGCCGGGCCCGGTCGCCCGGGACCGCGCGCCGGTCAGCCGGTCGGGGCGGCCAACTCCCAGGGCACGTCGGCCTGGAAACCCGTGCCGAGCAGCCGGGTGAAGTTCCAGTACCCGGCGTCGCCGGCCTCCAGCCCGTCGATGATCAGCCGGGCCGGGGGGAACGGCCCGTCGGGCCGCAGCTGTGCCAGTTCGACGAGGCGCGCGCGGTCGGCGGGCGGATCGGTCTCCCCGTCGAGGCTGGCCAGCGCGGCGTGGAGCGCAGGCCCGAAGGTACCCTCCTCCCACATCGCCTCGATCTCGTCGAGTTCGACGGTGAGGTACCCGCCGGGCGCCTTCTCCACAGCCTGGCGCAGCAGCGCGGCGTGCGCGTCGAGGGGGCCCTCCGCGGCGAAGAGCCGCCCGAGTGCCGGCAGCGCGGCGTCCAGCTGGGCGAGCGCCCGGTCCTTCGGCACGAGGGGTGCCGTCGCCTGCACCGCCTCGCCGTCCTCGAAGGTGAAGGTCTCGGTCCGCAGGTCCGCCGGGCGGAACAGCGCGAGCCAGAGCAGCGGGACGCAGTACCTGTCGAAGGCGACCACGCCGGTGGCCGGGTCGAAGCCCTCGACGGTGCTCGACGGGTAGAGGGACGCCTCATCCATGGCGCAGAGATACGAGGAGTTGGCCATCCCCGAAGGCTACGGGGCGCGGGCCACCGGCCGACGATCTAGGCCCGCGGGCCCGGCACCTCGGCCACCAGGCCCGCCTCGTGGGCGACGATCGCGGCCTGCACCCGGTTGCGGGCGCCCAACCGCCCCATGATCGTCGTCATGTACGCCTTCACCGTGCCCTCCGCCAGGTGCAACCTGCGCCCGATGGCCGCGTTGGACAGCCCCTCGCCGACGAGGGCCAGCACGTCGCGCTCCCGGGGCGTGAGCGTCCCGACCCGGGTGCGGGCGGAGCTGGTCCGGGCCAGCCGGTCGCCGCCGAGTTCGGAGAGGACCCGGTGCGCGATCCGGGGGGACAGGTACGCGCCGCCGTCGGCGACCGCCCGTACCCCGCTGATCAGTTCGCGGGGGTCGCTGGCCTTGAGGAGGAAGCCGTTCGCGCCGCCGGCCAGCGCGCTGGCGACGTAGTCGTCCTCGCCGAAGGTGGTGAGCATGACCACCTGGGTGTCGGGGAGGACCCGGCGGATCTCGGCGGCGGCGGCCAGCCCGTCGAGGGTGGGCATCCGCACGTCGAGCACGGCGACGTCGGGCCGGTGCGCGAGGGCCAGGTCGATCGCCGCCCGGCCGTCGCCGGCCTCCGCGACCACCTCGATGCCCGGGTCGGCGGACAGGATGGCGCGCACGCCGGCCCGGATCATCCGTTCGTCGTCGGCCAGCAGTACCCGGATCATCGTCCTGCCCTTCGCAGTGTCGCGACCACTTCGAATCCGCCGTCCGGCAGCGGGCCGGCCCGCAACGTGCCCCGGGCGAGTTCCACGCGTTCCCGCAGCCCGAGCAGGCCGTACCCCCGGCCGTCGCCCACGCCCGGTCCGGCGGGGGGTGCGTTGCGCACGGCCACGGTGGTGGCGGCGTCGTCCTCGGTGACCCGGACCGTGATCGCGGCGCCCGGCGCGTGCCTCACCGCGTTGGTGACCGCCTCCCGCACGACCCGGTAGGCGGTGCGGTCGGCGAGGTCCGTGCCGGCCGGTTCGAGGGTGACCGGCGCGCCGGCGGCGGCGGCGCGGGCGACGAGGTCGGCGATCGGCTCCCCGAGCGGGGCGAGCGGGGCGGGCTCGGACTCCTCGCGGAGCAGACCGACGGTCTCGCGGAGCAGGTCGGTGGCGCCGACCGCGTCGCGGCGCAGCTGGCCGGCCGCCTCCCGGTGGTGTTCGGCCTGGTCGGCGGCGAGTTCCAGGGCGCCGGCCCGCAGCGCGATCAGGCTCAGGGCGTGGCCGAGGGAGTCGTGCATGTCGCTGGCGATCCGGGCGCGTTCGCGGAGCCTGGCCTGCTCGGCGACGTGCCGGCGTTCCCGTTCGAGCTGTTCGGCGCGGTCCCAGCCGGCCCGGCCCAGGGCGACGTGCTGGCGGCGGTACCGGCCGATCGCCCACGGGCCGAGGACGGTCACGGCTAGGCCGACCAGCGCGTCGGTCACCTGCCAGGGCGTGTGGGCCAGCAGCGGCACGGTCGCCGCGCCCAGCACCCCGCCCGGGGCGAGCGACGGCAGCCCCGCCAGCCACCGACCGGCCAGGTAGCCGGGGACGGTCAGCACACACCCGAGCAGGAGCCTTTCGGGGGGTACGGCCTCGCCGAGGGCCAGCGCGTTCCACACGATCACGGGCGGGGCCACCACCAGGGCGGCCCGCAGCCACATGATCTTGTTCATCGGGCCAAGGCTACCGTGCGGTTCCGCAGCACGCGGACCGTGCGGACAGCGGCGGTGACCAGGCCCGCGACCGCGCCCAGGACCAGCAGGACCAGCAGCGCCGGGGAGGCGTAGGCGACCTGGGCCCAGGTGGCAGTGCGGCCGCCCAGCACGAACTCGACGATCGGCAGGTACCCGGCCAGCAGCGCCACCGGGACCAGCACCGGCAGCGTCCGGGCGACGGTCCGCCAGCCCGCCCGGCCGGCCCGCCGACCCGCCCACCGCCGGGCGCGCCGCACCCCCAGCACCCCGAGCAGCACCGTGAGCGCGGCCAGACCGGCGAGCACCGCGTCCACGATCGGCAGCACCGCGGTGTACGACCCCGGAGCGCGGCCCTCCGACAACGCGATCAGCCCCTCGACGACCGGGTACGCGTCGTCGGCGAGCCCCGCGCTGTTGGACAGCACCGCGAAGCCGTACCCGCTGGCGGGCAGCAGGGTGACCGAACTGGTGGCGGTGAAGAGGTTCCCGCCGTGCTCGATCCGGGGCGGCCCCCCGGCGTCCGGCACCGACCAGCCCATGGCGTACCGCGACCCGGCCGGCGGGGTGTGCATCGCGGCGAGTCCGGCGGCGCTCACCAGCCGACCGGGGACCTGCTGGGCGGCCAGCCACCGGCCCAGGTCCCGCGCGGTGCTGACCATGCGGCCGGCCCCGAGGTTGAACGTCTCCAGCTCCGGCCGCGCCACCCAGGTGCCGAACACGTCGACGTGCCCCCGGGGCAGCGCGGCCGCCGCCGAGGTGTCCGTCATGCCGAGCGGCCCGAGGACGGCGCGGTCCAGGTAGCGCGGGAAGCTCTCGCCGCTGGCCACCTCGACGAGCCGGGCCGCGAGGACGTAGTTCGGATTCGAGTACTCGTACCGGCTGCCCGGGTCGCTGCCCAGCTTCGCGGTCCGCAGCGCCGCGACCGCCCCGGTGAGGTCTCGGGCCCGGGTGACCGCCGGGATGTCGCTGGTCCGGTCGGAGATGCCGGACCGCTGGTTGAGCAGGTCCCGCACCGTGATCCGGCCCGCCCTCGGGTCGTCGGGCGCGAACTCCGGCAACTGGTCGACGAGCGGCGCGTCGAGCCGGATCCCGCCGTCCTCCGCGAGCCGCAGCACCGCCATGGCGGTGAAGGACTTCGACACCGACGCCAACGACATCGGCGAGCGGTCGGTGAGGGCGTCGCCGTCGGCGTCGCGGCCGTAGCCGGCGGCGTGCAGCACCTCGCCGTCCTTCACCACCGCCACCGCCAGGCCCGGCAGTCCGGTGCGCTCCAGGTGCCCGGCGACGTAGCGGTCGATCGCGGCGGGGGTGAGCGGTGCCGGGGCCGGGCCGGCCTGGGCGGCGGGGGCGAGGGTCCAGGAGGAGACGGTGATGGCGGCGGTCGCGGCCGCCGCGCGGAGCAGCGTGTTCATGGCGAGAACCGTAGAAATTCCCGCGTCGCCGCACAGCGCACCAACCGGAACGGCCGGTACCGACTTTCGTCGGTAGCGGCCCGGTGTCGTACCCGGTCCCTATCCTCGGGGACATGACGATTCAGCGCATGGACAATGTCGGCATCGTCGTCGACGACCTCGACGCCGCCGTCGCCTTCTTCACCGAGCTCGGCATGGAGCTGGAGGGCAGGGCGCCGATCGAGGGCAGCTGGGCGGGGCGGGTCGTCGGGCTCGACGGCCTGCGCACCGAGATCGCGATGATGCGGATCCCGGGCGCGCCCGGCCGGCTCGAACTGGCGAAGTACCACCACCCGGCGACGATCGTCCCCCAGCCGGCGGCCAGCCCGGTGAACACGCTGGGCCTGCACCGGGTCATGTTCGCCGTCGACGACCTCACCGACACCCTCGCCCGGCTCCGCCCGCACGGCGCCGAGCTCGTCGGCGAGGTGACCCGCTTCGAGGACAGCTACCTGCTCTGCTACCTCCGCGGGCCCGGCGGGATCGTCCTCGCCCTGGCCGAGCAGCTGGGCTGACGACCCGCTGGTCAGGCCGTCCGCCGAGGGCGCGGATCCGCGCGCGGCTGTGTCCCCGCGAGTGGTCCCGAACGCCCCGGTGGCCGGGCTCTCGGCGTGGACCCGTGCCGCACCCCGTGGGGCGGCGCTCCACCCGGGGCGGGAACTACTGTCGCGGGCATGATCGAACACGACGCCCTCAGTGCCACCCGCGAGGCCTACGACGCGGTCGCCGACACCTACGCCCGGATGTTCCGCGACACGCTGCGGGACAGTCCCCTGGACCGCGCGATCCTGGGCGCCTTCGCCGAACTGGTCCGCGCGGTGGGCGACGGCCGGGTCGCGGACCTGGGGTGCGGGCCCGGGCACATCACCGCCCACCTGGGCCAGCTGGGACTGGCGGCGTTCGGCGTGGACGCCTCCCCCGCGATGCTCGCCCTGGCCCGGGAGGCGTATCCGGGACTTCGGTTCGACGAGGGCTCGATGGCCGCGTTGGACATCCCCGACGGCGCGCTGGCCGGCGTCCTGTCCCGCTGGTCGGTCATCCACACCCCGCCGCCGGAGGTCCCGGTCATCCTGGCGGAGTTCCATCGGGTACTGGCACCCGGCGGCCATCTCCTGATCGGCTTCTCGGCGACCGAGGGCCCGGACCATCCGACCCAGGTCTTCGACCACACGGTCGCGCCGGCGTACCGCTGGTGGCCCGACCACCTGTCGGCGCTGCTGCGCGCGTCCGGGTTGGCCGAGGTGGCCCGCCTGGTCACCGAACCCGAGCCCACCGACAAGCGCCAGTTCCAGGGGGTGCAGCTACTCGCCCGCAGGGCCTAGCGGCACGGGCCCCCGCACCTCGCGCGGGGCCCGTGCCTCGCCCGGGTCAGGGGTTCTGGAAGCCGGCCTTGGTGAGGATCGCCCTGGCCTTGTCGGAGAGTACGTAGGTGACGAAGGCGGTGGCGCCGGCACTGTTGGGGGCCTTCGTGACGGCCACGATGGGGTAGTCGTTGACGGCCTGGGCCGAGGCGGTGAACTCGATGGCCTCGACGTCGGCGGCCGCGGCCTGGGCGTCGGTGCGGTAGACGAGGGCGGCGTCGACCTCGCCGAGGCGGACCTTGGTGAGCGCGGCCTTCACGTCGGCTTCCAACGTCACCGGGGTGACCTTGACGTTCGCGGCGGCCAGGGCCTTGGTCGCGGCGGCCCCGCACGGCACCTGCGCGGCGCAGAGGGCGACCTTGAGGTTGGGCTTGGCCAGGTCCTCGATGGTCCTGACGCCGGCCTTGTTGCCCTTCGGCACGGCGATGACCAGCTGGTTCTTGGCGAACACCGTCGGAGAGACGGCCAGGTTCGCGTCGGTGACCTGCTTCATCGTCGCCGGGCTGGCGGCGGCGAACACGTCGGCCGGGGCGCCGTTGACGATCTGGGTCGCGAGGGTGGAACTGGCCCCGAAGCTGAACGTCACCTTCACCCCGGGGTTCGCGGCCTCGAACTCCTTGCCGATCGCGGTGAACGACTCCGTCAGCGACGCCGCCGCCAGCACGGTGACCGTGCCGGTGACCTTCCCGCCCGTGGGCGTGGCCGCCGGCTTGTCGTCGGCGCCGCCGCAGCCGGCCAGGGCGAGCGCGGCGACGGTGGCGACCGTCAGCATCCGTACCAGTCTCATGAACGCTCCTGTCCCTTCGCCCCCGACTGGGGCACCTCGACCACCACGTTGGTGGACTTCACCACCGCCGTGGCGAGCACACCTATCTCCAGGCCCAGCTCGTCGGCGGCCTCGCGGCTCATCAACGACACGATCCGGTGCCCGCCGGCGTGGATCTCCACCTGCGCCATCAGGCCGTCGCGGAGCACGTCGGTCACGATCCCCGACAACCGGTTGCGCGCGGAGGACACCGAACTGTGCTCGGGCTCCGTCGCCCGCGCCCGGAGGAACCCGGCCAGGGCCCCGCCCTCGACCACCCGGTGCCCGTTCTCGTCGCGGCTGACCGGCAGCTTGCCGCCGTCGGCCCACCTGCGCACCGTGTCCACGCTGACACCCAGCAGCTCCGCTGCCTCACCCATCCGGAAAGCGACCACACCCAGACTCTAGGGCAACGCAGATACGGGGAATGTTCGAGGTTAGCCTCAGCACCTGCCAGCTATTTCACCCACTGACCATCGCTTTCACAAGTCCAGGAAGCCGACGGGTACGAGGCGCCGCCGGTGTCGGGCGGCGCGGGTACCCCGGCCGTGTCCAGCCTGGAGCGGTCGCGGGCGGGTCGGGGTGGCCTGACTCACGGTCGATTCGATCTTGCGTTGATAGGGTCGCGGCACCCTCCGAAAGCAGGTGCGCGTGCACGTGGTCTCCCTCAGCGCGGTCCTCGGCGTCGCGGCCGTGGAACTGGGCATGGCGCTCATCCCCGGCCCGAACATGATCTACGTGGCGTCCCGATCGATCACCCAGGGCCGCCGGGCCGGCCTGATCTCCCTCGCGGGGGTCGCGGCCGGCTTCCTGGTCTACCTCGCGGCGGCCACCGCCGGCCTGGTCGCGATCTTCACCGTCGTGCCGGCGCTGTACACGGCGCTCAAGCTGGCCGGGGCCGCGTACCTGCTCTACCTCGCCTGGCAGGCGGTCCGCCCGGGCGGCACCTCGGTGTTCGCGCCCCGGGAACTGCCCGCCGACCGGCCCGGCCGGCTGTTCACGATGGGGCTGGTCACCAACCTGCTCAACCCCAAGATCGCCATCTTGTACGTGTCGCTGCTCCCCCAGTTCATCGACCCGGCCCGGGGGCACGTGGCCGCGCAGAGTTTCCTGCTGGGCCTCGTGCAGATCACCATCGGGATCACGGTCAACGGCGCGGTCATGCTCGCCGCGGGCTCGATCGCGGGCCTCCTGGGGCGGCGGCCCGGTTGGCTGCGGATCCAGCGGTACCTGATGGGCACCGTGCTCGCGGGCCTGGCCGTGCGGATCGCCGCCGACCGGTCCAAGGGCCTGGCCGTCGCGCCCTAGCCGGGGACGACCCCGGCGGGACCGCGCGTCGCCGGGCGCACGGCTAGGGTGCAGGCATGCGCGCCGCCGACCCCCTCCCGCGCGCCCGGGACCTGTCGGGTCCGGGCCGGTACCTGTGGTGGCTGGTCTTGTGCCAGAAGCCCCGGATCGCGGCCGGCGCCACGCTGGGCACCGTGTGGATGGTCGCCCTGACCCTGCCGCCGTACCTTTTGTCCCGCGCGATCGACGACGGGCTCCGGGTGGGGCACTCGGGCGCGCTGCTCGGCTGGGTCGCCGCGCTCGCCGCCGTCGGTGTCCTCAACGCCGGGCTGGCGATCCTGCGGCACCGCACCATGACCCGGGTCCGGATGGACGGGGCGTTCCGGACGGTGCGCGCCGTGGTCCGGCACGCGACCCGGCTCGGGGCGGTCCTGCCGCGCACGGTCAGCGCCGGGGAGGTCGCCACCATCGGCATCGCCGACGTCTGGGTGATCAGCATGACGCTCACCGTCACCGGCCCCGGGGTCGGCGCGGTGCTCGCGTACCTCGTCGTCGCCGGGCTGCTGCTGGACATCTCGGCACTGCTCGCCACCGTGGTCCTGGTCGGGGTGCCGCTGCTCGCGGTGCTGGTCGGCCCGCTGCTCGGCCGGCTGCAACGGGCCGGCGCCACCTACCGCGCGGGCCAGGGCGCGCTCGCCGCCCGGATCGTGGACCTGGTCGGCGGCCTGCGCGTGCTCAACGGCCTCGGCGGCAAGGACCTGCACGCGGCCCGGTTTCGGACCGACTCGCGCCGACTGGAGACCGAGGGGTACCGGGTCGGCGCCGTGACCAGCTGGATCGACGCCCTCGGCGTCGGCCTGCCCGCGTTGTTCCTCGCCGTGGTGACCTGGCTCGCCGCGCGCCTCGCCGCCCGGGGCGACATCAGCATCGGCGAGCTCGTCGCGGTGTACGGGTACGTCGCGGTGCTCGTCGTGCCCGTGGCGATGTTCATCGAGGGCGGGCTCGACATCGTCAAGGGCCGGGTCGCCGCCCGCCGGGTGATCGACTTCCTCCGGCTGGAGCCGGCGGCCGACGCCGGCACCGCCGAGCCGCCCGGGTCGCCGGCCGAACTCGCCGACCCGGCCTCCGGGGTGCGGGTGGTGCCGGGCCGGTTGACGGTGCTGGCCTCCGCCCGGCCCGCGGAGTCCGCGGCCGTGATCGACCGGCTCGGCCGGTTCGCGGACTCGGCGGCCACCTGGGGCGGGGTCCGGCTCGACGCGATCGGGCTCGGCCGGATCCGGGACCGGATCCTGGTCGCCGACAACGAGGCCGACCTGTTCGCCGGTACGCTGCGCGAGGTGGTGTCCGGCCGGTGGGAACCCGACGACGCGGCCATCGCCCGGGCCCTGCACGCCGCCTCGGCCCGCGACGTCGTGCACGCCACCGACGGCGGGCTCGACGCGGCCGTCGAACCGCACGGCCACAACCTGTCCGGCGGGCAGCGGCAGCGGGTCCGGCTGGTCCGGGCGCTGCTGGCCGACCCCGAGGTGCTGCTGGCCACCGAACCGACCTCCGCCGTCGACGCGCACACCGAGGCGGCGGTCGCCGAACGGCTGCACGCGGCCCGCGCGGGCCGGTGCACAGTGCTCACCAGTACGTCGCCGCTGGTGCTCGACCGGGCCGACTCCGTGTACTACCTGGTCGACGGCGTGGTCGCCGCGCACGGCACGCACCGCGAACTGCTCGACACCGAGCCCGGCTACCGGGACCTGGTCGCGCGCGGGGCCGACGAGGTGGTCCGGTGAACGCGGACCTGCCGGTCGCCGGGCGCGCCCAGGTCCGCCGGGCCGCGCTGCGCCTGGTCGGCCGGGACCGGTACGCGGTCGCCGGCATGTTCGCCCTCAACGCGCTCGCCGCGGCCGCCGGGCTCGTCGGACCGTGGCTGCTCGGCGACATCGTCGACGCGGTGCGCGCCGGTCGGGGCGTCGGCGTCGTGGACCGGCTCGCGCTGGGGATCATCACCTTCTCGCTCGTCCAGCTGCTGCTCACCCGGTACGCGCGGTACGTGGGCTACCGGTTCGGGGAGCGGACCGCCGGGCGGGTCCGAGAGGAGTTCGTCGACCGGGCGCTCGCGCTGCCCGCCTCGGTCACCGAACGCGCCGTCACCGGGGACCTGACGGCCCGGGGCACCACCGACGTCGCGAAGGTGGCCACGGCGCTGCGGGACGCGGTACCCGACGTGTTCATCGCCCTGGTCCAGGTCCTGTTCATCCTGGGCGCCGTCTTCGTCCTGGACCCCCGGCTCGGCGCGTGCGGGCTGCTCGGCCTGGTCGGGATGGTCGTGGCGACCCGCTGGTACCTGCGCCGCGCGCACGCCGCGTACCTGGCCGAGGGCGCGGCCAGCTCCGCGCTCGCCGAGGTGCTCACCGCCACCGCCACCGGGGCCCGCACCGTCGAGGCCCTCGGGCTGCGACAGCGCCGGATCGACGCGTGCCAGGCGGCCGTGGACCGGAGCCGGCGGACCCGGGAGCGGACCCTGTTCCTGCGCAGCGTGCTGTTCCCGGCCGTGGACATCTCCTACGTCGTCCCCGTCGTCGCGGTCATGCTGCTCGGCGGCGTGCTGTACGACCACGGCGCGGTCGGGCTCGGCGCGGTGGTCTCCGCCGCCGTGTACCTGCGCCAGCTCCAGGCGCCCCTCGACGCCGTCATGTTGTGGATGGAGGGCCTGCAGAGCAGCGCCGCGTCCTTCGCCCGGGTCGAGGGCCTGGCCGCCCCGGCCGCGCCCCCGGACCGGGAACCGGCCGCCGAACCCGCCGACGACCGGATCGAGGTCACCGGGGCGCGGTTCGCCTACGGTGCCGGCGACGACGTCCTGCACGGCGTGGACCTGACCGTGCGGCCCGGGGAACGGCTCGCGGTCGTCGGCCCGTCCGGCGCGGGCAAGTCGACCCTCGGCCGGCTGCTCGCCGGGATCGACACGCCCCGCGCCGGCACCGTGACCGTCGGCGGGGTCCCGGTCGCCGGCCTCGCGCCGGACCGGCTGCGCCGCCAGGTCGCCCTGGTCACCCAGGAACACCACGTGTTCGGCGACTCCCTCCGGGACAACCTGCTGATCGCCGCGCCCGCCGCCACCGACGAGGAGCTGCGCGCCGCGCTGGCCGCCGTCGGCGCGGACTGGGCGGCGGAGCTGCCGGCCGGGCTCGACACCCTGCTCGGCGCCGCCGACCACCGGCTCGACGGCAGCCAGTCCCAGCAGCTGGCCCTGGCCCGGGTCGTGCTCGCCGACCCGCACACCCTGATCCTCGACGAGGCGACGGCGCTGCTGGACCCGACGGCCGCCCGGAACACCGAACGGGCCCTGGCCGCCGTGCTGGCCGGCCGCACCGTCATCGCCATCGCGCACCGGTTGCAGACCGCGCACGACGCCGACCGGGTCGCGGTCATGGAGGACGGCCGGGTCACCGAACTCGGGTCGCACGCGGAGCTGGTCGCCGCCGGCGGCCCGTACGCCGCGCTCTGGCGCACCTGGCACGGCGGGTAGCCGGGACCACTCCCATCCCGGCGGATCCAGGCCGCTGACCTGGGCGGATCCGGGTCGGCGACACGCCGGCGTTGCCATCGGGGCCGGAGCAGGCTACCGTTGGGGTGAGCCATTCTGGTGCGGGCGAGAACCACCGCCCCCAGTTCGCTCGAATCCCACACCGAGTTCCGCGTTCTCGCGCACCTTCGGCAGTGGACTCCACCAGCGCCCGTCCGCGCTGTCGTCTCGAACCCGCCGCGCCCGCCGTGATCCGGCTCCGCCCCGCGTGTTCCCCTCCCCACCAGGAGTACCTGTGATCGACCTCGACCTGCGCCAGTCCCCCGCGACCGGCACCCAGACCCTCGACCCCGCCGTGCCGCGTCGCCCGGCACGCAACTCCCCGAAACGACCGGCGGCCGGCACCGGGGCCGAACCCGGCGCCGAGGCCGGGACCACCACCAGAGCCGACACCGCCGAGGTCGAGGTCTCCGGGATCCTCGACATCCGCGACGGCCACGGCGCCCTCCGGATCGCCGGCTACCGCCCGAGCTCCCGGGACGTCCCCGTCTCCCCGGCCCAGATCCGCCGACACGGCCTGCGGCGCGGCGACGCCGTCACCGGAGCCGCGCACGCAGCCGAACCGAAGGACAACCGGGGCCGGCCCGCCCCGCTCCTGCGGGTGGACACCGTCAACGGCATCGCCGCCGGAGCGGTCGGCGACCGGCCGGAGTTCCACCAGCTGACTCCCCTGTTCCCGCAGGACCGGCTCCGCCTGGAGACCGAGCCGCACATCCTCACCACCCGCCTCATCGACCTGCTGACCCCGATCGGCAAGGGCCAGCGCGCCCTGATCGTCTCCCCGCCCAAGGCGGGCAAGACGATGGTCCTGCAGGCCATCGCGCACGCGGTCACGGAGAACCACCCGGACTGCCACCTGATGGCCCTGCTCGTCGACGAGCGTCCCGAGGAGGTCACCGACATGACGCGGTCCCTGCACGGCGAGGTGGTCGCGTCCACGTTCGACCGGCCGCCCGCCGAGCACCTCGCCGTCGCCGAGCTCGCGATCGAACGCGCCAAGCGGCTCGCCGAAGCGGGCCGCGACGTCGTCGTGCTCGTCGACTCGATCACCCGGCTCGCCCGGGCCTACAACCTGGCCGCGCCCGCCGGCGGCCGGATCATGACCGGCGGCATCGAGGCCGGCGCCCTCCTCGGCCCCAAACGCCTCCTGGGCGCCGCCCGCAAACTCGAGGACGGCGGTTCGCTGACCATCATCGCCACCGCGCTGGTCGAGACCGGCTCCGTCGCGGACACCATCCTGTTCGAGGAGTTCAAGAGCACCGGCAACGCCGAACTCCGCCTGCTGCGCGCCATGGCCGACCGGCGCGTCTTCCCGGCGGTCGACATCGCCTCCTCCGGTACCCGTCGGGAGGAACTTCTCTTCGAGGCCGACGAACTCCGCCTGGTGCACCAGTTGCGCAGGGCGCTGGGGAGCGGCGACCAGCAGCACGGCGGCGAGCAGCTCCTCGACGGGCTCCGCAGGACGGGCAGCAACGCCGAGTTCCTGCTCCGGATCGCCCAGACGACGCCCCCGGCCCACCAGCTCCAGCGGACGCGGGACGCCGCGCACTGAGCACCACCGCACGAAGTCCCCGCAGGCGCGTCAGCGACGCGGCGACACCGGCAGACTCTCCGGCGGGGCGTCGGCGAAGCTGGCCCCGCGCAGCGGCGAGCAGTACGCGTAGCAGCCGGTGACGGCCAGGCCGACGATGCCCGCCCACAGTGCGAGCCGGTGGCTGGTGTGGTCGGCGAGCAGCCCGCCGAGCGGGGCGCCGACGACGATCGCCGCCCGGTTGACGGACCGGATCGTGCCGCCCATCCGGGCCTGGAGCGCGTCGGGCGTGATGGACTGCCGCCAGCCCATCTCGACCGGTCCGCACACCCCGAGGAGGAGCCAGAAGCCGAACAGGCCGAGCGCGACCATCGGCAGCGCCGCCGGGCCGGGCCGGGCGAACACGACCAGCAGCCACGGCACGGCCTTGGCCATGGCGCACAGCACCATGGTGCGGCCGGCGCCCAGCCGGGCGGACAGCTTGCTGGACAGCGTGTTGCCCAGCACCGCGCCCACGCCGCCGGCCGCGTAGACCAGGCCGAGGCCGAACGCGCCCAGGCCGAGCTGGCTCCCCTCGACCACGTAGAAGGTGAGTACGGTGGCCAGCGCGCTGTGCACCAGGAACCACAGGTGCCCGTTGACGGCGTGCGCGCGCAGCAGGCGGTGGCCGTACACATAGGTCAGGCCCTCGCGCAGTTCGTGCCGCAGATCGCGGCGCCCGGCCGGTTGGGGCGCCGGCTCGGGGGTGCGGATCGTGGCCAGCAGCAGGGCCGAGACGAGGTAACTGACCGCGTCGACGACGATCGCGATCGGGGCGGTGACCACCCTGATCAGCACGCCGCCGAGCGCGGGGCCGGCGGTCTGCGCGAGGTTCATGGTCAGCTGGAGCCGGGCGTTGGCCGGGGTGAGCAGTTCCCGGGGCACGAGCCTCGGCAGGTACGCCTGCTCGGCGGTGTCGAACAGCACGGACAGCAGGCCGAAGCAGAACAGCAGCCCGGCCAGGGTGGGCAGGCTGAGCGCGTCGCCGAGGTAGAGCAGCGGGATCGCGGCCAGCACCAGGCCCCGGCCCAGGTCGGCCCAGACCAGTACGGGGCGGCGCCGGTGCCGGTCGATCAGGACGCCCGCGACCAGGCCGAACAGCAGGTAGGGCAGCCACTGGGCCGAGCTGACCAGGCCGTACTGGGTGGTGGTCGCCCGCAGGCCCTCCACCACCAGGATCTGGAGCGCGATCGTGGTGACGTGGGTACCGAACACCGAGACCGCGCTGGCGGCCCAGAACCTCCGGTACCCGTCGTTGTGCGCCAGCCTGGTCATGATCGGAACTATGCCAGGCGGACCCGATCCGGCGCCGCCCCTGTGGACCCCGGACAGCCCGGCCCGTCCGGTCGCGTGTGTCGGTTGGTGGACCGAAGCGTGGGCGCCGACCGGCCCGTGGGCCATGCTCACAACAGTCGTGAGGAGGTCCGATGACGGAACTCACCCCGGATCAGACCCATCGACGCCGGCGCGCGGTCCTGCTGATCGCGCTGTGCCTGCCGATCGGGGCCGCCGTGGCCCTCGCCCTCCAGGGGCTCGGGTCGCCCTGGGCCGAGCTGGGCCGGGGCGGGCTGGTGTCGGTGGCCGCGCTGGCCGTCGGCGCGCTGCTCGGCTTCCTGTTCGGCATTCCGCGCACCCTCCAGCACGAGCGCCCGACCGGCGGGCACGGCGGCGCCGCCTACGGCGTGAACACCAACCTCGAACAGATCTCCGACTGGCTGACGAAGATCCTCGTCGGCGTCGGGCTCGTCCAGTTCGCGGTGATCGGGCGGCAGTTCGGCCGGCTGGTCTCCGCCGTCGGGGAGGCGTTCGGCGGGGGCGCGGCGGGGCGGCTCGTCGCCGGTACCCTCATGGTGGCCTTTCTGCTCTCGGGTTTTCTCGTCGGCTACGTCGCGACCCGGACCACCCTGACCCACATCTTCGCCCAGTGGGACGTCAAGGACATCCGGCAGCTCGTCGAGCGCCAGATCGGCGAACGGCTCCAGCGCGACGGCGACGCCATGCGGCTCGTGATCCAGCAGCTCGACGACGACGAGCCGGAGACCGACGAGACGGCGCTGCGCAAGGCGCTGGGCGCCGCGTCCCCGGCGGGCCGGGCCAACGTGCTGCTGCTCGCAGACGACCTGCGCCGGCACTCGTGGCGGGATCCGGCGTTCCGGGGCCGGGTCAGCCGCACCGTCCCGATCTTCCGGGCGCTCACCGAGCTGGGGCCCGGCAACCACCGGTACTGGGGCGCGCTCGGCTTCGCCTACAAGGACGCGGAGTCGCCGAACGACGCGGGCGCCCTGATCGCCCTGACCCGGGCGATCGAGTGCCGGGGCGACGCGCGGACCACGGGCAAGGAGTTCTACGAGTTCGCCCGGGCGCTCGTCCGGCTGCGCCTGCTCGGCGGCGGGCCCGACGACCGGGCCCTGGCGCTGATCGCCCAGGACGTCGGGGTCGCCTGGCGCAACGACGAGATCCGCCGGCACATCCAGACGGCCATCGACAAGGCGCCCGGCGGCGACTCGACGGACCGGGAGAACCGGCTGCTGCGGCCGTACCTGCCGGTGGCGGAGGGCGCGGACTGAGGTGCGGGGCCCCGGCGAACCCGGGCCCCGCGCCGGGCCTAGAAGTGCGGCAGGACGAAGTCGTAGCCCTGGGCGCTGTGCGCGGAACCCGCGGCGCACCGGCCGTTGGTCGGGTACCCCCAGTAGAACATCACAAAGCACTTGGTACAGAACCGCCACTTCGCCTGCGCCGTCGGCGTCTCGGGCACGTCGTGCGGGAGGACGAAGTTGAAGCCCTGCGCACTGTGCGCCCCGCCGGACGGACACCGGCCGTCGGTCGGGTAGCCCCAGTAGTACATCGCGAAGCACTTGGTACAGAACCGCCACTTGGCCTGCGCCGTCGGCGTCTCCGGCACGTCGTAGGGCAGGGTGAAGTTGAAGCCCTGCGCGGCGTGCGCCCCGCCGGCCGGGCAGACCCCGTCGGTCGGGTAGCCCCAGTAGAACATCGTGTAGCACTTGGTGCAGAACCGCCAGTTGCTCTGCTGGGCCATCAGGCCCTGCGCGCTGGCGGTCCCGCCGAGCGCCGCGGCACCGGCGAGGCCGGCGGTCACGGCGGCGGCCCCGAGCAGGAAGGAACGCCTACTCGGCTGGTGGTGGTGTGCGTGGGGGGTGCAGGCGTCCATGTGGTGCCTCCTCGGGCGGTGGCCTTTCCCTCTGACACCGTCATCGAAACACGCCTATGACACCTGTGTAACGGGCCGGTTATCCGCGCTGGCGGGCAGCGTTCGGGGTGCGCCCGAGCCCCATCGTCTGCCCTCACGGCCACCCGCGCGGTCCGGATCGGACCCGCCGGCCGGCCGCGCGGTCCGGGTTGGACACGCGGCCGGCGGCGCGGTCCGTGCTGGATCCGGGGGTCCGGGCCGGGCATGCGGCCGGCGGCGTCGTCTGTGCTGGACAGCCGGCCGGCCGGGCCGCTAGCTGGTTCCGGTGCGGCGCAGGGTGCGCAGCGAGGGCCAGCCCAGATACCAGACCGCCGCCGTCAGCAGCACCGCCCCCGTGGCCACCTCCAGCGGCCGGTAGAGCGTCAGCAGGTACCCGAGATTCCCCTCGGAGGCGATCTCGGCGATCTTGTAGAGGCTGAGGACGCCCAGCGCGAGGAGCCCGGACACCCAGTAGACCCGCGACCGGGGCGGGCCGGCGAGCAACCCGGCGCCCACCACCGCGAACACGGCGGCGAGGACCGCGTTCAGCAGGCCCGACTCGTCGAACAGGTCGGTCTGCCAGAAGGCGTCGATCCGGTGGTAGAGAAAAAGAGCCAGGACCAGACCCAGCACCCGACGGGTACCGGGATGCGCGGGCAGCGGGGAACCGTCGCCCCGGGGCCGGAGGAGGAACCGGAGGCCCAGGGCGAGGCCGGCCAACGGACCGAGTCCGGTGAGCGCCGTGTTGCGCGCGATCCACCCGTCGGACAGCAGGTACAGGCACAACACGCCGCTGAGTACGGAGAGCACCACCAGGACCAGGCCCGTCGTCCGGGCCGCCAGGGTGGGATCCCCGCCCCGCGTGCCGGACCGGCGGCCCGACCACCAGCACACGGCGCTGGTCAGGGCGAGAGAAGCCAGCAGGTACGGGTAGAAGGTGACGTCCTCGGTGCCGAGTTCGCCGACCATCTGCGCGATGAGGTCGGCCACGACGATCAGGGCCAGGCCCGTGGCGGCGGTGAACGCGAACACCCCCGCCGGGCCCGGAGCCTTCGGCGCGGCGGTCACCGGCTCGGCGGGGTCCGGCGCGGGACGCACGCCGGCACCCGGGCCCGCAGCGGACGCCGGCGCCAAGACCGGCACCGGACTCGTCAAGGGTGCCGGGACCGGGCCAGACGCCGACACGGGTACCGGCACCGGGCCCGACACCGGACTCCACGCGGGTGTCGGCCCCAGGCCCGACGTCGGACTCGACGCGGTTGCCGGGACCGGGCTCGGCAGGGATGCCGGCACCAGGCCCGGCCCGGTGGGCGGCGCCGGCTGCGGCACGGGTTCCGTCGGCACCCGGAGCAGGGATTCCGCCCCGGCCGGGAGTTGCGGTTCCGCCGGGACCGGGGACCACGGCTCGGGGCTCCGGGCCTGCGACGACCACGTCCCGGACCCCTCGGACTGCGGCGCGCGGACCGCCGTGGCCCGCAGGCTGCCCTCGGAGACGACCAGTTCGGGCTGTTCGATGGCCGTGGGCGCCACGCCCAGCGTCTGGTGCAACAGGGTCGCCACGGCCGGGATCCGGCTGGAGCCGCCGACCAGGAACACCCCGGCCAACTCGTCGGAGCGGATCCCCGCGGTCCGGACCACGGCCAGGGTCATGGCCACCGTGCGGGCCAGGATCGGGGCGATCAGGCGTTCGAGCTCCTCGCGGCCCAGCGGCGCGTCCTCGTCGACCAGGGGCACCGGGATCAGGGTCATCGCCGAGCGCGACAGCACCTCCTTGGCGGTGCGCGCGTCCTCCCAGAGCACCCGGCGGCTGCGCCGGTCGGCGGTGGTGCGGGGCGCGTCCAGGCGGTGCCAGGCCTCGGGGTGCGTGCCCGCGTACCGGGCGGCGAGGTGCGCGACGACGGAGGCGTCCAGGTCCAGTCCCCCGGTGTCCGGCAGGCCGTCGGAGGCCAGGACGTCGAAGCCCGCGCCGGTCCGGCGCACGACGCTCGCGTCGAAGGTTCCGGCGCCGAAGTCGTAGACGACGACGCAGCCGCCCTCGGGGACCTTCGCGCCGGGCAGCGCCGTGAAGTAGGTCGCGGCGGCCACGGGTTCGGCGACGAGCTGCCGGTTGCTGAATCCCGCCCGGCGCGCGGCCTCGGTGAGGATGCCCCGGCGCCGCTGGCCCCACGCGGCGGGGTGGGTGAGGGTCACGTCCAGCACCGGGTCGTGCGCGACCGTCCGCGCCTCGGCGGCGACCCGGCGCAGCACGGCGGCGACCAGTTCGACGACGGGCAGCTCGGTGTCGCCGAGCAGCACCGTACCCTCGTCGATCCGTCTCTTGGGGTTGGGTTCGAAGCGTTCCGGTTGGGCGCGGGCGCTGTGCACGGCCTCCCGGCCGATGAGCAGCCCGCGGTCGGGTGCCGAGAACACCGCCGAACTGAGCAGCGGCGTCCCGTCGAACAGCAGGGGGCGCGTCCGTCCGTCGGGCCATTCCAGCACGGCTACCGTCGAGGAGGTGCCGAAGTCCACACCCAGGCGAAAGCGTCCAGTCACGGGATGTGATCTTAGGTGCGCACCTCCACGGACCGCACTGGCGTAACGGGCAGTAGTTCCCGACGGAAATCCGACAGTGTGGAACCGGCCCGTCGCGAGCCGGAAATCCGATAGGTCGGCGGGGAGTCGGGCGGCGATATCGTGAGTGGACGGTCGACACCCTGACCGGCACCGCACCCAGGAGGACGACCGTGAAGCTCTCGCCGCTCGTCATCGCCGCCGCGCAGACCTGGCGGACCGCCAACCCGAACCTGTACGAGTTCCTGCGCGGCCTCGCCGTCGAGTTCCACGGCACGGCCGCCGGGCACCACGGCAGCTTCACGGCCAGTGGCGTCGTGGTCCGGGCCACCGCGACCGACGCCTACATCGTCACCGCCAGGCACAACCTGACCCTCGCCGCCGCCGGTGAGCCGGTCGACCCCGTCACGCACTACACCACCCGGATCAGGGCCCGCCTGTACGACGTGCACGACGCCCTGGCCGTGGACTCGCCGATCGTCGAGGTGTACCAGCCGGACGGGCCGCCGCACCACGGCCTGGACGTCGCCGTCATGCGGGTCAGCGACCGGGCGTTCGTGCAACGGGCGCGCGGGCTGGTGGCCCCGGGAACCACCGGCCACGCCTTCAAGCCCGACACGTTCGACACCGAGGGCTGGCTCATCCCGCTCGCCGACGACTACACGGCCCGCGCCGTCCTCGCCAACGGCCGCACCTTCCCCGGCGTCCCCGCGGTCGCGATGTACCAGAACCACACCCTCGTCCAGATGGGGTACGGCGTCCACACCGCCAACCTCTACGCCTTCCGCTACCGGGTACTGGCGGCCCAGCAACTCGTCGCCCCCACCCTGATCGACACCACCCACGAGGGCTGGACCAGCGTCTTCACGTTCGACACCACCGACACCAACTCCGGCGCGCCCGGGGACTCCGGCGGCCCCGTGTTCGCCGTCCCGCCGGCCAACTCCCAGAACGAACTCGCCCTGGTCGCCGTCCACAGTGGCGCCAACTACTTCGCCGGCCGCACGGACAACGATCCCGCCTCCCCGACGGTCAACAACGCGTTCACCTGGGTCGCCGACGCGCCGATGCCCTGAGCCCGGCCGACGGGAGGTACCGCCTGGTCAACCGGGGTCCGCGCCCGGTTGACCGCCGGGTGTGACCTTCGGACCACAGGTGCCCGCCGACGGCTCGGGCGTACCCGGAAGTTCCTGGGTTTAGGTTTGCCTTTTGTGGGTAGGGGCGAGACAGCCACCCCGTCGCCCTTGCCTATCTGCACTACTCTGTCCTATTAGAACCCCGGACAGGGAAGGTGCCGCACGTGGTGGACGACGCGACAGCCAGAGACCAGGGCGATGGGCCCGCCGACCAGCCCCGACCCGGAAGCCGGGGCGAGCCGGCCGCGCCCGGGGAGACCTCGGATCCGCCACTGTGGTCGGCCCAGCACGCCGCACAGGAACAACCGGCGGCGCAGGAACCGCCCGCCGCGCAGGAACCACCGACCGCCGAGGTGCCGCCGGTCGCCCCGGAGCCGCCCGCCGAACCCGGCCCCGCCGCTCCCCGCCGCTGGCCGCTCGCCGTGCTGACCTCGGTCGGCACGGCCCTGGTGCTGCTGGTCGGCTTCGGGTTCTGGGTCTCCTCGCAGTCGCTGCCCGTGCCGGGCACCACCCAGGCCAGCGTGCTCACCCCCAACGAGGCCAGCGCCCTGGCCGGCGTCCGGTTGACGGCCGGGGCGACCGGGTCCGAGCCGCCGCCCCCGCTGGCCGCCGACCCGTCCGACTGCGCGGTGGCCGTCGGGCCCGGCACCCGGTCGGTCTACGCGCGCGGCTGGAAGACGTACCTGGCCAGCACCTACCAGGACGCCAGGAACGTCGAGGACCACCTGGTGACCCAGGTCCTCGGCGTGTACGAGGACGCCGAGGCGGCCGGCCAGGTGTTCCGGACCCTGACCGAGGGCCTCCAGGGCTGCCCGCAGGCGACCCGTACCGACCAGGACCAGAGCACCTCGACCTGGGTGTACACGGTGGAGAAGTCCGGCACCGACACCCTGAGCTGGACGGCCGCCCAGGACCCCGGCGACGGCTGGATCTGCTACCGGCAGGCGCGCCGCAAGGGCCCCGCCGTCCTCCAGGTGGCCGTGTGCCAGGCCGGCGACGGCAGGCGGGCCGCCGCCCAGCTCGCCGACGCGTTCGCCGCGAAGGTGGACGGCTGACCATGACGACTCCCGTGAGCCTGGCGCGGCGCGCGCTGTGCCTGCTGGCCGCCGTGACGCTGGCCCTGTCCCTGGGCGCGGGCCCGGCGACCGCCGACCCCGGCCTGCCCTCCATCTCGGAGGGCTCGACCACCGACCCCGCGCCGCTCGACCCGGGCCGGGACTATCCGGAGGAGCTGGCCGAGGCGCTCGAGGCGTTCAACGAGCAGCTCGCCGCCATCGCCGAGCAGGTCCAGGCGCTGGCGACCGCTCAGCAGGGCCTGAGCCAGCGGACCAGCTCCTACGACGCCAAGAGCAGCGCGCACAACAACAGGTCCACGGCCCTCGGCCCGAAGATCACCGCGCACAACACCAAGGTCGGCGCGTACAACGCGCGGGTCGACGCGCACAACGCCCGGCCGCACGTGTTCGAGCTGCCCCGCGAGTCCGCCGCCGCCGCGGCCTACGACGCGGAGAAGGCCCAGCTCGACGGGGAGAAGGCCCAGCTCCAGGCCGAGGAGGGCCAGCTCCAGGCGGAGAAGTCCCAGCTCGACGCCGAGGCCGGTCAGCTGTCCACCGAGCGGTCCCAGCTCGCCGCCGACGTGAACAAGCACAACGCGGCGGCCTCCGCGCTCGGCCAGAAGGTCCGGCAGCTGGCCCTGGACCGGCAGAAGCTCGTCCGGCGGGTCGCGGCCCTCCCGGCGCCGAAGGTCTCCCGGCCGCAGGGCGGCGACCCGGCCCGACCGCCCGGCCGCGCCGAACAGGGCACCCGGCCGGCCGGCAACGGCGGCGACAGCGTGTCCCGCCGGCCCGAGCAGGCCGCGCTCGACGCGTACGCCAGGAACAACCGGGTCACGGTCGACCGGCGGCCGGTGTCGGCGCGGCTGTCGCCCGACGCGGTGTCGCGGCTGTCCGCCGAGGAGGCCGCCCGGCTGCGCACCACCGCCGACTACGACGGCCTGGTGCGCAAGCCCAACGGCAACTACCGGGCCGTGCGGGTGCAGAACCCGGGCTCCGAGTCGGTGCACAAGCCGTTCGACGACGCGATCCGGCGCGGCGGGCGGGCCACGACCACCGTGGACGGCAGGAAGGTGACCATCGACGAGGTGGTGACCGTCCCGGGCCGGGGCACCACCCGTCCGAGCTGCCGGGCGAACAGCTTCACCCCGGGCGCGGCGGTGCTGATGGCCGACGGTTCCCGGGTACCCATCGAGGATGTCCGGGTCGGTGACCTGGTCGCCGCCGCCGACCCGGTCACCGGCGAGTCCGGCCCCCGGCGGGTGACCGACCTGATCGTCGGCTCCGGGACCAAACAGCTCGTCGACGTGACCGTGGCCGGCGGCGGCACCGTCACCGCCACCGATGGCCACCCGTTCTGGTCGGTGGACCGGGCCCGCTGGATCGACGCCGGGGAGCTGCGGGTCGGCGAGCACCTGCGCGGCCCCGACGGCGCGGCCGTCGCGGTCACCGGCCTGCGACCGCACACCGGGACGCTCACGGTGCACAACCTCACCGTCGCCGGCCTGCGCACCTTCCACGTCCTGGCCGGCCCAGCGGCCGTGCTGACCCACAACTGCGACCCGGACCTGGCCGCCCGCACCGCGATGGCGAACACCGGCACGCGCCCGGGCCGGGGCGGCAAGGCCGAGACCACGGAGGCCGGGCTCGCCTACGGCAAACACCAGCTCAACCCCAACGAACCCAACAACCCGAAGCGCTTCCTGCCCCGGGTCGGGGACCGCACCCGGGACCTGGACCTCGCCGGGCAGAAACTCCTCGACCAGATCGCCCTGCACCCCAAGGGCGTGGTGGAGCGGATCACGGGCGGCGCCCAGAACGGCGGGACTAGGATCGTGATACCCGACGGAACGGGTGCCGTCTTCGACGCGCAGGGCAACTTCAAGTACTTCGGAAAGTTCGACTACAAGCCATGACCGACCATCAGCCGGTACTGCGTCCCGACGCCGGCCACGTCCGACAGCTCCTCCTGGACGCGCGCCTGGACGCGGTCTGGTACCAGCAGACACCCGGCAGCGGCCTCGGCGCGCCCCCGCCCGACGCCGCCACCCACGAGGTGGACCTCGACGTGGTGCTGCGGTTGTCCACGGGCGCGGTGTGGCTCACCTGGCAGCGCGAGAACCTGGTGGAGGGGCTGGCGGTCGACCCGGTCGCCGGGCCCGGCACCGGCACGCACTGGTACGACGCCGGTGCCAGCCGGTGGGCGGCGGCGGTCGGCGACACGGTCAGCGAGGTCGGCCTCGGCTGGCAGGTCGGCGAGGCCGGCGGCCCGGAGAGCCTGTGGGCGGTGCGGCTCGGGTTCGCCGGGGGCGCGGAGGTGCTGGTGGCGATGGGTGAGCTGGACGGCGAGGACCGCCCCGGCTACTTCCCGGAGTCGCTGCTGGTGCTGTTCGACCGGGCCGAGGCGCGCGGCTACCTGCCGGCCGGCGCGACCGCCGGGGCCTTTCCCGGGGAGTGAGCCCCGGCGTGGTCGCGCGCGTGCCCAGGCTGTCGGTCACGGGCCGGCCGGCCGGGCCGCGCGCACGCCGGGCCCTGCGGTCCGTCACGGGCCGGCCGGGGTTCCGAAGGCGCGGCCGAGGTAGTCGACCGGATTCGCGAACAGCGCCTTCGCCTCGGCGGTCGCCACGTCCCGGGGCTCCAGGACGATCGTGACGGGTGCCGGCACCACCAGCCGGTCCAGCTTCGGACTCGCCAGCAGCCCCGTGACCAGCGGGTGGATGTGCGCGGACATCCACGTGTTGAACCCGGTCCGCAGGTTCACCGGCATGCTGCCCCAGTGCCAGTCCTCCAGCGCGACGTTGAGGTTCGCGACCTCCTTCGGCACCTGGTCGAGGACCGGGTGGTACGGGGCCGGGAGCCGCTGGTTCAGGACGGCGAACGCCTCCTCCCCCTCCCGGGACGGCACCGACGCCGGATCGCCGCCCCAGGTCAGCGCGACCCGCCGGTTGAGCCGGTACTGCGCCGGGTCGGAGGTCACGAGTTCGGACTCGCCCCGGCTGGCGGTGCGGATCCGCTCGCCGGGCACGCCCGCGGCCACCAGGCTCGCCTTGATCGCCTCGGCGCGGCGGGTGCCGAGCCCCAGGTTGGCGCCGTCCGTGCCGACCGGGTCGGTGTGGCCGGTCAGGTCCACGGTCGCCCCGGGGTGCACCCGCAGGTAGTCGGCGGCGCTCTCGCAGGCGGCCGTCGCGGCGGCGTCGAGGTCGGAGCGGTTGAAGGCGAAGTGCACGGTGTGCGGCGGCGCGTACGGCAGCGCCACGGTCCGCCGGAACCGCTGGCCGATCGCGTACGCCTCGTCGACCTGCGCCTTGGCCGCCGTCACCGCCGCCTTCGCCCCGGCCACGCTGTCGGGGCTGTCGTGCATGCGGGCGTCCCCGTAGGCCACCCAGGGCGTGGGGTGCGCGACGGAGTTGACCCAGACCCCGCGCTCGCCCTCCATGTCGTGCACGGTGCCGCTGACCGCGCCCGCGATGTACACGCCGAGCTGTCGTCCGAGGGCCACGATCCCGCCCCCGCCGACGATCATCTCCATCACGGTGGTGGCCTGCTTCGTGGCGAGTTCCGCGACGGGCGGGACCGCCCCGGCCACGGCCGGCGGCAGTTGGCGGGCGATCTGGGCGGCAAAGGCGGACACGAGCCGTTGGCGCAGGTCCTCGACCAGGTGCACGACGACCTTGGGGCCGAACACCGTGGTGTACCAGCTGAGGATGTCCGCGCGGGGCGTGCGCACGTGCCCGCCGGAGAAGGCGTCGGTGAGGAAGTGCTGGCCGAACGCCTCCGTCGCCAGCGCGATCTGCCGGGCGGCGTCGTCCTCGACCAGTCCCGCGTTCATCGCCTTGGCCAGGGCGTCCTGGTGGTGCCCGGTCCAGGTCGCGATCGCGGTGCCGCCCGCGGCGAAGTGGGCCACGTTCGCGACGACCAGCGCGTTGTACCGCGCGTCCTGCTCCTGTTCGGCGGTCTTGTTCGAGGGCAGCATGGTGGTCTTCGCGGGCAGGGTGGCGGCGAGCGTGCCGGGCACCCGGTCGTGTTCGAGCGCGGCCCGGAGCCGGGCCCGGCCCTCGGGGGTCCTGGAGTCGGCGATCACCTCCTCCACGGTCCCGTACTCGTCGCCCGCGATCCCGACCATCTGGCCCCAGGTGAGGACCACGCCGTTGCCCAGGTTGAGGGTCGCCCCGGTCGCGTCGCCCAGTTCGGCGTGTTCGGGGCCGACGAAGCGCTGGACCATGCCGGCCGGGATCAGGCCGCCGACCGCCCGGTTGCCCGCGAGGGACTGCAGTGCCACGAGTCCACGGGTACCCATCGCGGGCGTCGGAGGGTGCGACCGGGCCCGGCCCGTCGCCGGGGACGACGCGGGTTCGGCGGGTCGGTGCGCATGCTCGGCTATCCCGCGATTGTCCGGTCCCGCCGACGGGTCGGTCCACGACCGAAAGGGCAGCTCTCGCGGCCGGCGGTCGGGGACGAAGAGGCGCGCCGGGCGGCGTCGGGGCCCGGCATTGGTAGCGTGATCGCCGTGACGGAGTTGGCGGAGCTGGTCCTGGCGCCCGGCGAGCGGGCCCGGGGAGTCGGGATCGACAGGGTGACGTTCACGATGGACTGGACCGGCGAGGAGGACCCCGGCCAGCTGGCGGCGTTCGTGGCCGGTCGGGTCCGGGCCTTCGGGGTGGAGCCGACAGACGTCGACACCGACGTCGTCTACCGCGCGGCCGGGGCCGACCCGAACCTGCGGCGCGGTGACGTGCCGACCCGCCTGCTCGACCACCTGGCCGGGATCCTGGCGCGGCTCGGCTGCACGCTCGCGGTGCACGACACCGGCACCGACGCCTACGAGGTGCTCGTCGCGCGGGCCGGTGAGCGGGAGTTGGCCGGGGTGACGTACCAGGGATTCCCTGTGCGGGCCTGGACTTCCGAACCCGAGGAGACCCTGATCAGCCTGGACTGCCCGAACTGCGGGGAGATGCTGGTCTGGCAGTTGCCGGCGGGCGAGACGCTGGCCGACGAGTCCTGCGACTGCGGCACCGCGCTGTTCGACGCGACCGGCCGGCCCGTGCCCGGCGTCACCCCGCACGCCTGAGCCGCCCGGGGCGGTGCCGTCCGGCGGGTGTGGACGGATCCGCGCAGGTCGGAGGCGTTTAGGGCCGGCGCGGGCGGGTACCCGTCAGACCTAGGTCTCGAAAGGTGTGGTGGGCCATGACCGAGGTGCACGTGTCGCTCGACAGCGACCAGCTCAACAAGGTGGAACGCAAGCTCCAGGAGCCGCTGGAGGAACAGTTGACGTCCGCGCTGGAGCAGGCGGCCATCCGGGTGGCGGCCGAATACGACGGGCAGGACGAGGACGAGGTCGCCCGGTGGATCCTCCGCGAGACCCGGGCCGGCCTGCACCCCGACATCGCCAAGGGCTTCCAGCCCGACGAGGCCAAACTCCTGCTCGTCGCGCGGGCGGTCATCCGGGGCGAACGCTTCGAGTAGCACCCCGCCCCGGTCGGGGCGGAGTCGTCGGTCCGGCCCGGGGCATCGTGACAGCCCCGGGCGGCGGGTCAGCGGTGCCGCCGTCGGGTGCTGTTGAATGGCCGGATGGACGCTGACCGGTCGGTGGAGATCGACGGACGAGTGGTGCGCTACCGCCTGCACGGCCCCGCCGACGGCTTCCCGGTCATCGCGCACAACGGCACGCCGAGCACCCGTCTGCGGCGGCCGGACCAGGTCGAGGCGATGCGCCAGAGCGGGGTGCGGGTGCTGATGCCCGACCGCCCCGGCTACGGCGGCTCGACCCGCCGCCCGGGGCGCACCGTCGCCGACGTGGCCGGGGACGTCCGGGTGCTCGCCGACGCCCAGGGCTGGGACCGGTTCGCCGTCTTCGGTGGCTCGGGTGGCGGGCCGCACGCGTTGGCCTGCGCCGCGCTGCTGCCCGAACGGGTGATCCGCTGCGCCGTACTCTCCGGGATCAGGCCGGCTGAGGACGCGGACCCGCCTGAGGAGCGCACCCTCCGGCCCCGGCTCGAACAGATCTCCCGCGACATCATGGACCTGGTCGCCGCCGGCGGTCCGGAGATGCCCGGTATGCCGCCCGGGTCACCGGCCCTCGACGATCCGGAGGCCATGGCGCGGTTGCGGGCGACCTTCGTCGACGGCTACGACGGCTGGGTCGACGACCAGATCGCTCTCGCCCGGCCGTGGGGCTTCGCCATGCCGGACGCCGCGATCCCGGTCGGCGTCTGGTACGGGACGCACGACGAGAACGTGTCCGGCGAGCACGCGCGGTGGTTGCTGGCGAACATCCCCGGGGTGCGGGGGCGGCAGTACGCCGGCGGGCATCTGCCGGGTCCCGCCACCTTCCGGGAGATCTACGGATGGCTGCGCGGCGCAGGCGACTGATCCCCTCCCGTTGACCTGGCCGGACTGTGGTCGTCGCACCCGGCCGCGAGGATAGGCTCTCTGATCGGCGGGGTGCCCGGGTCGGCCCTCGCCGAGCGGCCGGTGCCGGGCGAACGCGGGCGCCGGACGGACCGGGTGCGCCGCGGCGGCGGGAGATTTCTCCGCAGGCGTGTCGATCCGCGGGCCGCCCGTTCGACCTGGGTGTGTGAGGGCCGGGAGGCGGTCCCATCGGACGAGGAGAACGCCATGTCGCGGTACATGCTGATCATGCGGGGCACCGAGGAGTCGAACGCCGCCCTGATGGCCGGGTTCGAGGAGCTGGCGGCCTCGACCCGCCAGTACATCGGGGACCTGGTCGAGGCCGGGGTGTTCGTCGCGGCCGAAGGGCTGGACGACGCGGGGCAGGGCGTCGTGGTGGACTTCAGCGGCGAGACCCCGGTGGTCACGGACGGGCCGTACGGCGAGACCAAGGAACTGTTCGGGGGCTACTTCCTGCTCGACGTCGCATCGAAGCAGGAGGCGGTCGACTGGGCCAGGCGGGTCCCGGCGGTCCCCGGCTCCAAGATCGAGGTCCGGCGGGTGGCCGGCGAGGACGAGATGCCGCAGGGAATCGAACGGGCCGTCGGGGAACGGGCCCGGCACGACAACCGGAGCTGACCGTCCTGGCCACGTCGGGGCCGCCCGGCGGATCGGGTCCGCGCGGATCGACCGTCTCAGGCCGCGCGGTCCACGATGGCCCGGGCGCAGGTCAGGGCATCGGTGTCCGTGGTGTCCACTTCAAGATCATAGACAATGTTCCGGTGTACGAGGTCCGCCTGCGCCCGCGCCATCCCCGGCACCCGGTCGCCCCGGGCCGCCTCGCGCGCCTCGGCCGCCGAGGGCGCGCACCGCACGCCGACCCACAGCACGTCCAGCCCGTCGAGGGCGGTGCGCCAGCGGTGCTGTGAGGCGGGCCCGCCGAGGAACACCTCGTCCACGACGACCCGCGCGCCGGCCCGCGCCATGGCGGCGATGCCCAGGCTCCAGGCGACGTCGAGGCGGCGGAACTCCTCGCCGGTGCCGACCGCGCCGTCGGCGGCGAACTCGATGCCGTCCGCGGCGAGCAGCCGGGGCGGCAGCGCGTCGACCAGGGTGTCGGTCCCGAACGTCACCCAGGACTCGGGGAGGAGTTCCTGGAGCGCGCGGGCGATGGTGGACTTGCCGGAGCTGGAACCACCGTTGAGGACGATCACCTGTGCGGCCACGCGCCCCAGCCTAGCGCCCTGTCGATCATCGCCTAGCCCGTGGAGCGCCAGCCCCGCGCCCGGAGCCGTTCGAACCCGTCCAGGAGCAGGTCGAGGGAGAACTCGAACTCGAACTGGTCGTCGCACCCCTGGCCGACCACCGACCGGCCGTCATGGTCGGCGCGGACCGCGATCTCCACGACGTGCGGGTACGCGGTCGCCATCGCGCGCAGCCCCGCCTCCCGGACCCCGGGGTCCACGTCCGGGGACTGGTCGAACAGTTCCTGGCTGAAGCCGAGGAGCCGGCTGCCCAGGGCGTGCATCGCGTGGTGGGTGAGGTCCACGGAGTACCCGTCGGCCCGGAACATCCCGATCATCGAGTCCATGTACGCCAACAGGGCCGGGGTCGGCGCGGTCCGCGACTCGATCACGCGGGAGGCCCACGGGTGCCGCGACAGCACCCGCCGGGCGGAGAGGATCCGGCCCCGGACGGCCGTCATGCCCTGGGCGCCGGACCTCGGCGGGTCGATCTCGCCGACCACCGCGTCGACCATGCCGTCGAGGAGTTCCTCCTTGTGGGCGACGTGCTTGTAGAGCGCCATCGGCACGACGCCGAGTTCCTGGGAGAGCCGGCGCATGCTCAGCGCCTCGATCCCGATCGTGTCGGCGAGCGCGACGGCGGCGCGCAGCACGCGTTCCGTGCTCAGCGGGGTGCGGCGCGGGGTCTCCGTCGGCCGGGTCATCTGACCACCTTCCAGCGCGGGAGCCGGTTGACAGGCGTACAGCGTACACCTATGGTTGCCGGGACATCAGGTGTACGCCGTACACCTCGGTCGAGAGGAGAGGTCCCCATGAGCTCGACGAGAAGGACCGCGCTGGTCACCGGCGTGCTGTTCCTGCTGACGGAGGTCACCGCGATCGTGGGACTGGTGCTCTACCAACCGGCGCTGAAGGACGCCCGCTACGTCGTCGGCCCCGGCGCCGACGCCCGCGTCCTGCTGGGCGGGCTCTTCGAGCTCCTGCTGGTCGCCGCCGTCGTCGGCACGGCCGCCGCGCTGTACCCCGTCCTCCGCCGGATCGACCCCGGTCTCGCCGTCGGCTACGTGTGCTTCCGCCTCCTGGAGGCCGCGGTCATCGTCGTCGGCACCGTCAGCGTGCTCGCCGTCGTCACGCTGCGCCGGGACCTCGCGGGGGCGGCCGGCACCGACGACGCCGCGCTCGTCACCGTCGGCCACGCGCTCGTCGCCCTGCACGACTGGACGTTCCTGATCGGACCCAACATCGCGCTGGGCGCCAACAGCCTGCTGCTCGGCGCCCTGATGTACCGGTCCCGGCTGGTCCCCCGGCCCATCGCCGCGCTGGGCGTCGCCGGGGGCGCGCTGATCTGCGCGTCGGGGACCGCCGTGCTGTTCGGCCTCTACGAGCAGGTCTCCACGGTCGGCTCGCTGGCCGCGCTGCCGGTGTTCGGGTGGGAGGTCAGCTTCGCGGTCTACCTGGTCGCCAGGGGATTCAGGCCCGCCGCCGAGGGGATCCACGCCGCCTGAGCGACGGGGACCGACCACTGTGGCAAGTACCCGTCACCGCGTTGACCCGCGTCGCCCGTACCCCGTTGAATGGGGTGGTCATGTCCGGCGATGCCCGGAAGGGGCCCCGATGGGCGACACGCTCGGCACGGTGCTCGCGGTCGGAGTTCCCGTCCTGCTCGTGTGGAGCTTCCACGCGACGTTCCGGTCCCGGGTCCGGCTGCTCAACGTCGTGCTGCTGCTGGTCCTCAGCGTGGCGGCGGTGTGGCAGGCGCACCGGTACGGCCCCGGCTGGGGTGTCGTCCTCGCCTACGTCGCGGTCGGCGTCGGGGTGCTGGTCGCGGCGGCGACGTTCGCCCGGGCCGCCGCGGCGGTGACCGTGGCCGCGCACCGGCCCTACACCCCGGAGCAGCTCGCCGAGGTGGTGCGGTCGCTGGCGGGGGCGCCGGGCGCGCTGCTGCTGACGATCGCGGTGAGCCCCGGCGGGAAGATCATGGTGGTCGGCGGCGAGGAAGCCCCCCGCACCCTGGTCGCCGGTCTGACCGAGGGCTGCCCGCTGTGCTTCGTCGAGGCCCGGGTCCGCGAACTGGCGGGGGCGGACACCCCGGCGGTGGCCGCCTACCGGGAACGGATCGGCGCCCGGGCGAACCACACCCTCGTGCTCACCCGCGCCGAGCCGGGCGACCCGTGGGGCTGGAAGCTCCGGCCGACCCGCCCCGGGTTCACCCACCGCACCGCCACCTGCCCCGTACACGCCGACTGAGTTCGCCTGCGGGGCCGCCCGGGTGGGGCCGTCACCAGAGGTAGAAGTGCCGGAAGTACCAGCCCCGGACGGCCGGCGCGTCCTTGAACGTGCAGGCGAACGTGTACTGGTTGGACGCCTCGAAGTCGAGCCGGACGTTGTCGCACTCCTGCCAGGTCTGCCACACCCCGGCCTCCATCACCCCGCCACCGGCGGAGGCGGGGTGCGCGCCGAGCAGGACGGCAGCGGTGGCGACGGCCAGGACCGCTCCCCGCAGGATGTTCGTGATCGGCATCGACGCTCCTCTCTTCGGACTGACGGACGGTCATCTGCGCCGAGCCTGGCAGCCCGGCGAGGTCGGGGCATGTCGGGTGTTCACCGGACAGGCCGCGCCGGAGCATCCCCAGGAGAGTGATGCAGGTCACTTCTAGCGGCAGTACCCCTCTGATTGCATTAGATTTCTATTGGCAAACAGATGTCGCTACCGTTAGGAAGTGCCATGACCGTCACGCCCGGCCACGTCGGCCTCAACGTCACCGACCTGGACCGCTCCCTCGACTTCTACCGCCAGGTCTTCGCACTCGACGTCCTCGGCACCTCGCCCGACCCCGACCGGCGCTACGCGTTCCTCGGCGTGGACGGCACACTCCTGATCACGCTGTGGCAGCAGAGCACCGGCGAGTTCGACGCCCGGCGACCGGGCCTGCACCACCTCGCCTTCCAGGTCCCCGACATCGCGGCGGTCCGCCGGGCCGAGGCGACGCTGCGCGCGCTGGGCGCCGCGATCAGCCACGACGGGATCGTCCCGCACGGCGAGGGCGCCGGCTCCGGTGGCGTGTTCTTCGCCGACCCGGACGGCACCCGGCTGGAGATCTACGCCCCGTCCGGCGCCGAGGGCCCCGCGCCGACCCCGGGCGCGCCGACCTGCGGGTTCTTCTAAGCCATGCGGCACGCGGGCGAACGGGCGGTGCAGAGCCGGGCCGGGTTCGGCGGGCACGAACTCGGGTCGGCGACCGTCGGCGCGCAGATCCCGCCGATCGCGGCGGAGTTCCTGCGCCGGCAGCCGATGGTGGTCCTCGGCGCGGCCGACGACGACGGGGCGGTGTGGGCCACGATGCTCACCGGCCAGGCGGGCTTCGTGACCGCCCTGGACGAGCGGACCGTCGCGGTGGCCGACCAGCCCCGCCCGGGGCACCCGCTCGGCGGGCTGTTCGACCGGGAGCGGGCCGTGGGGCTGCTCGCGATCGAGCCCGGCACCCGGCGGCGGATGCGGATCAACGGCCAGGCCCAGGCGACGGGTACGGGGCTGGTGGTGCGCACCGACCAGGTCTACGCGAACTGTCCGAAGTACATCCAGACCCGCGAACCCTCCCCCGCCCCGGGCGCCCCCGGGGAGGTGCGGGTGACCAGCGCGCTGACCGGGCCGCAGCGGGCCCTGATCGGGGCGGCCGACACGTTCTTCGTCGCCACGTACGCGGCCGGGCTGGGCGCCGACGCCTCGCACCGGGGCGGGAACCCGGGCTTCGTCCAGGTCACCGGGCCGGACCGGTTGACATGGCCGGAGTACGTCGGCAACCGGATGTTCATGACCCTGGGCAACCTGGAACTCGACCCGAGGTGCGGGCTGCTGTTCCCCGACTGGGAGAGCGGCGACCTGCTGCACGTCACCGGGCGGGCCGTCGTGTCCGAGGACCCGGAACGGGTGGCGGCCGTGCCCGGAGCGCAGCGGCTGGTCGACCTCGACGTGGACCGGGTCGTGTCCGTCGCCCGGGGCAGCGGGCTGCGCTGGACGTTCGGCGGGTACTTCCGGCTCAATCCGCGCTGACGCCGCCCCGGTGCCGCTCGTAGTACCGGGCGGCCCGGGCACGGTTGCCGCACGCGGCCGAGCACCACTCGCGGCGCGGGTGGTCGCGCACGAAGTACAGCACGCAGCCGGGGCCGGGGCAGGCGTGCACCTCGGTCCGGTCCGGCCCGGCGAACAGGGACACGGCCGCGTCGGCGAGCTCGGCGAGCGCCGTGCCGACCGGATCGGCCGCGCTGCGCGCCGCGACCACCGGGCCGTCCGCCCAGCGCAGTTCCCGCCAGCGGGGCACGGCGGCGGCGCGGCGGTTCAGTTCCGCGACGGCGTCGGGGGCCGGCGCCCGGTCGTGGGCCGCCGCGTCGGCCAGGGCCCGGACCGTGTCGCGCAGGGCGCGGGCCGCCGCGAGGTCGGCCGGGGAGACCGTGGGGTGCTCCGGCAGCGGGGTGGCGAGCCGGTCGCGGACCGAGGCCAGCCACTCGGCCAGGTGTTCGGCCGTGCCGAGGCCGTCGCGGACCTGGCCGCGCACCGCGTAGGTCGCGTTGGCGAACTCGATGGGCAGCGGCTCCCCGAGCCGGGGGGCGCCGCCGTCGCTGTTCCGCATCCGCTAATGGTAACTGAGGCTTCTAGCCATGAGACCGTGGCGGACTACGGGACGACCGGGGTCGCGGTCCACGCCTGCGGGGTCACGCGCAGCCCCCGGAGGAGCGTCGTGAGCTGCGCCTCCGGCAGCCTGGTCGCCGCCGACGGGGTGAGCGTGGCGGCCTCCACCCGGTGGCCGGACACGTCGAGGAAGACCACGGTGCGCCCGAGCAGGATCGTCGGGTGCCCGTCGGTGGTCGCGGTCGCCGGCCCGCGCTTGTCGCCCTCGCGGTGCGCCGCCTTGTCCACCCGCACCCACACCTCGGCCTTGTTCGGGTCGCGGTCCACCCAGATGGACTTGTCGCTGAAGGTGAGGATCGTCCGGTAGGTCCCATCGGGCTCCGTGACGACATCCGTCGCGGAGACCGGCAGCCCCCCGGGCGCCGACACGGTGAACGGCAGCGTGACCGGCTTGTCGCCGTCCATCGTGACCGAGGCGGCGACGCGCTGGGCGATCACCCGGGTCTCGGCGTCCGTGCCCGAGTCGTTGCCGGTCACCCGGACGGTCGCGCGGGCGCCGGGCGCCCACTGCCAGGTGAGGACGCCCCCGGTGTCCCACGTACTGGGCTTGTCGCCGACCGGCGGGGCCGGGTGGGTCTCCAGCGGCTGCTGCCCCCGCTCCTCCGACGTGAACCCCGGGGCGTAGGCGGTGACGCTGACGTTCAGCAGCCCGTCGCGGCGCGCGTAGAAGACCGTCTGGTGGGTCGTGCCGGTGCCCGTCGTCACGGTCGGCACGTCGTCGGGCGTCCACCCGACCCGCAGCCGCAGCCGCAGCGGGTCGAACGCGCTGCGGACCACGGACGCGGCGGTCGGTCCGCGCGCGGGATCCGGCTCGTCGGCCGAGCAGCCGGACACGGCGCCGACCAGGATGAGGAGGGCCGCCGCCAGGTGGGGCCACCGCCGGCCGGTGGACGCGGTCACTGTGGAGGGTGTCGCGGCGAAAAGGGGATGCACGAGGGCGAATCTACCCGGTGGCTGCCGCCGCGCGCCGCCCGTCCTCACGGGGGCAGCGTCCGCGCGCGGGCCGCCACCGCCTCGGCGACCATCCGGGCGGCGGGACTGGGCTCGTGCCGGCCCCTGCGGTGCAGCAGGTCCAGCCGGCGGGCGCCCACCAGGGGCAGGGCGACGGCGCGCACCGCCGGGGACACCTCTCCCGCGCGGAGCGCCAACGCCGGCACCACGGCGGCGGCCAGACCCGCCGCGACCAGGGCCAGCGCCGCCGGGAACTCCATGCACTCGTGCCGCCGGTCCAGCACGAGACCGTGCCGCGCGGACAGCCGGTCCAGCACCCGGCGCAGCGCTGAACCCGGCGGGCCGTCCACCCAGGGCCGGCCGCGCAGCACGTCCAGGTCACCGACCTCGCCCCAGCTCCGCGGGACCACGACGCGGTACGGGTCGTCGAGCAGCTTCACCGTGCTCAGGCCGGCGAGGTCGAGGGGCGGATCGGCCGCGTCGGACTCCACGACGAGCAGATCCATCTCGCCGGTCCGCAGCGCGGCGCGGCCCGGTTCGAGCTCGACCTGCCGGATGCCCACGGTCACGGCGGGCGCGGTCGTCGCGAGGTCCCGGGCCGCCGGGGCGACGAGGTGCCGGATCGCGGTCGGGAACGCGCCGACCGACACCGGCCCGGTGACCTTCCCGGTGTAGGCGGCCAGGTCGTGTTCCGCCGCCGCGAGCACGTCGGCCAGCCGTGCCGCGTGCCCGGCCAGCATCCGCCCGGCCGGCGTCAACCCGGCGGCCCGCCGCCCGCCCAGCCGCGAGCGGTCCAGCAGGGTCACGCCGGTCTCCGACTCCAGCCGGGCGATGTGCTGCGACACCGCCGACGGGGTCAGGTGCAGGGTGGCGGCGGCGGCCAGCACCCCGCCGGCCTCGGCCACCGCCCGGAGCACCGCGAGCCGGCGCGGATCGATCTGCATGCAGTAATGCTACATGCGTGGTGTAGTAATCATCGCTGGTACTGAACGCCGGAGAGCGCGAGGATGCGTACATGACCGAATACCGGGCGTCCTTCGACGCGGACGTGACCTTCCTCAACGGCGGCGGACTCCAGGTCCAGGGCTTCCGGCTCGACGTGCCCGGCCCCACCGTCAGCGGGGACGACCTGGAGCGCCTGTTCGTGGGCCACCTGGGGCTGCTGATGGTCGACCAGGTGCGGCTGTCCGACGTCGCCGTGGTCGCCGAGCCGCACCGGGGCTCCCGGGGCGGCCCCACCGAGACCGGCACCGGGAGCGGCACCCGGCTGGTCGACCTGAGCCACGTCATCGAGGCCGGCATGACCACCTATCCCGGGCTGCCCGGGCCGGAGTTCACGCCGCACCTGACCCGGGCCGACTCCCGCGACCACTACGCCGAGGGCACCGAGTTCGCCATCGACCTGATCCAGATGGTCGGCAACACCGGCACCTACCTTGACAGCCCCTTCCACCGGTACGAGGGCGGCACCGACCTGGCTGGGCTCCCCCTGGACTCCGTGGCCGACCTACCCGTGGTGGTCGTCCGGCTCACCGGGGCGGCCGAACGCGGCATCACCGCGCGCGCGTTGGCCGCCAGCGACGTGGCCGGCAGGGCGGTGCTGCTGCACACCGGCTGGGACCGGCACTGGCGCACCCCCGGCTACGGCGACCCGGCGCCGTACCTGGCCGAGGACGGCGCCCGGTACCTGGTCGAGGCCGGCGCGAAGCTGGTCGGCATCGACAGCGTCAACATCGACGCGACCGACGGCAACGCCCGCCCGGCGCACTCGATCCTGCTCGGCGCGGAGGTGCCGGTCCTGGAGCACCTGACCCGGCTCGGCGACGTGCCCGTGCACGGGGCGCGCCTGCACGCCGTGCCGGCCCCGGTGCGCGACTTCGGCACGTTCCCGGTGCGCGCCTACGCGGTGGTGCCGGCGTGACCGGCGCCCTGCTGGTCGAGGCGGCCGGCTGGCTGGGCGCAGCGGCCCTGCTGCTGGCGTACGGGCTGCTGTCCAGTGGGCGGATCACCGCCGGGGTGGGGTACCAGGTGCTCAACCTGGCCGGGTCGGTGGCGCTGGCAGTCAACGCGGTCGCGCACAGCGCCCTGCCGTCGGCCGCCGTGAACATCATCTGGCTGGTGATCGGGGCCGTCGCCGTGCGCGGCCTCGCCCAGCGGGCGCGCCGGCACCGGAGCGAATCCCGTCCGGTGACGCCGGCCTGAGGGGTCCCGGGCCGGCACGGCGGTGCTCGCCCGGCAGGGCGCCGGAGTCCGACCGGTCACGGCAGTACACGAAGAACTCCATGACAAGATCATGCGGGGACCGGTGCCCCGTCGTGACCGCCCGGGCTCCGGCCTTCAGTGTCCGGGTCGGCTCCCGACTCGTCACCAGATGATGTTCTTCGGGTTGGTCTGTCCTTCGGCAGGTTCGGCGGTTTCGCCCGCGCGACGCCCGCCGGGTCCGGTTTACTGGGCGGATGAGCGCGGAGATCATCCTCGGGTTCCTGAGCCTGCTGCTGCTGGAGCTGGTACTCGGGATCGACAATGTCGTGTTCATCTCGATCCTGGCCGGCAAGCTGCCCGAGAAACAGCAGGAGAAGGCGCGCCGGATCGGCCTGGGCCTCGCCCTGATCATGCGGATCGGGCTGCTGTTCGCACTGTCCTGGGTGATCGGACTGACCGCGCCCCTGTTCGACATCGCCGGCCACGAGATCTCCGGCCGGGACCTGATCCTGATCCTCGGCGGCCTGTTCCTGATCGGGAAGGCCAGCCACGAGATCCACGGCGGACTGGAGGGGTCCGAGGGCGGCTCGACCGCGCGGGCGGTCGCCTCGTTCGGCGTGGTCGTGACCCAGATCGTGCTGCTCGACGTCGTGTTCAGCCTCGACTCGGTGATCACCGCCGTGGGCATGGTCGACGAGCTGTCCGTCATGATCGCCGCCGTGGTGGTCGCGATGCTGATCACGCTGGTGCTGGCCGGCCCGCTGTCGCGCTTCGTGAACCGGCACCCGAGCATCAAGATGCTGGCGCTCGCGTTCCTGCTCCTGATCGGCGCGATGCTGCTGGTCGACGGCTTCGACCGCAAGATCCCCAAGGGGTACATCTACTGCGCGATGGCGTTCGCGCTGGCCGTGGAGCTGCTCAACATCCGGTCCCGCGCGGCGCGGAGCGGGCGGCGGGAGTTCCCGAGCGGGGCCGAGCTGAGCACCCTGCTCGTCGTCGCCGACCTGGACGCCTCCACCCGGTTCTACCGCGACACCCTCGGCGCGGACCTGGTCCGCGAGTACGGCGGCACGTCCAGCGTGCTCAGCTTCGAGGGCGCGTGGCTGCTCCTGGTCACCGGCGGCGGCCCGACCCCGGACAAGCCCGGGGTGACGTTCGCGCCGCCCGCCGACCCGGACCGGGTCGACCACGAGCTGACCCTCAAGGTGCCGGACTGCCGGGCCGCGCACCGGCTGCTCAGCGGGCGGGGCGTGGAGTTCCTCACGGATCCGGTGGAGTCCGAGTGGGAGGTGCGGTGCTTCTTCCGCGACCCGGACGGCCGGCTGATCGAGATCAGCGAGTCCCGTTAGCCGCGATCCGCAGAGGCGGGCGACCCGGGATCGTGGCCGTCGCCTCGATCGCGCGCCGGCCACCCGCCCCGGAACGCCTACCGCGTGGCCGTTCCCCGCCCCCGCCACACCGCGACCGCCGCCACGGCGGAGACGCCCGCGCCGCACCAGAGCAGGCCGGTCACCGAGACCGCGTCCACGACCAGCCCGCCGGCCGCCGCGCCGACCGCGATCGCGAGGTTGAACACCGACGTGTTCAGCGCGGTGGCCGCCTCGGCGGAGTCCGGCGCGGCCCGCAGGATCCAGGTCTGCACGCTCACCGGCACCCCGCCGAACGCGAGCCCCCACAGCACGAGGAGCACGACGCCGCCGGCCGGGGTGGTGCCGACGACCGGGAACAGCGCGAGGGCCCCGGCGAGGAGTACGGCGATCCCGACCACGGTGCGGCGCAGGTCGAGGCCGATCAGCCGGCCGGCCAGGACGTTGCCGGCGATGCCCGCGACCCCGAAGGCCAGCAGCAGCGGGCCGACGTACCTCTGGTCGACGCCGGACACCGTCCGCAGCACGGGGCTGACGAACGTGAACGTGCCGTAGTGGCCGCCGACCAGCAGGAACGTGGTGAGCACGCCGGCGCGTACCCCTCGGATCCCGAACTGTGCCGGCAGGGCCCGCAGCCGCACGGGCCCGGCCGCCGGCAGCGACGGTGCCAGCGTCGCCAGGGCGACCGCGACCAGGACCGCGAGCCCGCCCAGGACGCCGAACGCGACCCGCCAGTCGGTGAACTCCCCGATCAGGGTGCCCGCCGGCACGCCGAGCACGTTGGCCGCCGTGGCCCCGCCGAACACGACCGCCACCGCCCGGGGCACGTGCGCGGCGGGCACCATCCGGACCGCGATGCCGGCCGCCAGCGCCCAGAAGCCGCCGATGGCGACGCCGACCAGGAACCGGGAGCCGAGCATCACGGCGAAGTTCGGCGCGAGGGCCGAGGCGGCGTTCGCGACCACCATCAGGGCGAGCAGCCCGATCAGCGCCGTGCGCCGGTCCAGCCGCCCGATCGCGACCGGGAGCAGCGGGGCGGCGGCCGAGGCGACCAGGCCGGGCACGGTCACCATCAGCCCGGCGGTGCCCGCCGACACGTCCAGGGAGCCGCCGATCGAGGTGAGCAGCCCCATCGGCAACTGTTCCACGGTCACCATCGCGAACGTGCCGACGGCGACGGCGACCAGCGCCAGCCACCTCCGGGTCGGCACGGTGGTCGTCCGGTCGAGGGCCACGGGCCCGTCGGCGAGCTTCTTCATGGGTTTCCTTGCCAGGTGGGAGGAACAAACCAAGATCAACATCAGGTGGGGGGTACGTCGCGGGGCGCGGCGCCCCGGCCGTCACGGGATGTCGGGCGGGCGGCCCACGGCGATCGCGTCGATCTCGAACCGCATGTCGGGCAGCGCCAGGGCGGCGACGCCGAGCAGGGTCTGGGTCGGCGGCAGGTCGCCCCAGATGTCGGCGACGGCCTCCGCCAGGACGGTGAGCTTCGCCAGGTCGTGGTCCACGATGTAGCTGCGCAGCTGGACGACGTCGCCGAAGTCCAGGCCCACCGCCGCGAGCGCGGTGCCCAGGTTCGCCAGCGACCGGCGGACCTGGTCGGCGAAGTCGGACGAGGTGACCCGGCCGTCGAGGTCGGCGGCCCACTGGCCGGCGACGAACACCAGTTCGCCGCTGACCCGGGCCAGGTGGCTGTAGCCGTGCCCGACCGGGTCGTGCAGTCCGGCGGGGTTGATCAACGCGCGCATCAGTTCTCCAGGGTCGGGTAGTCGGTGTAGCCGCGGTGGTCGCCGCCGTAGAAGGTGGCCTGGTCGGCCGCGCTGTAGGGGCCGCCGGCCCGGACCCGGGCGACCAGGTCCGGGTTGGCCAGCCACAGTTCGGCCAGCACGACCGCGTCGGCGACGCCCTCGGCCAGGGCCGCCGCGCCGGTCTCCGGGGTGGCCGGGAACGCGTCGGGTGCGGGGTGCGGGCACAGCAGCAGGACCCCGGGCCACGCGGCGCGGACCAGCCGGGTCACCTCGCGGTCGCCGAACTCGAAGACGTGCAGGTACGCCAGCGGCATTGGGGCCAGGGCGCGGGCCAGCGCCGCGTACACGTCGAGGGGGTCGCTCTCGGTCATGCCGTTGAACGTGGCGCCGGGCGAGATCCGGATCCCGACCCGCTCCGGGCCGACCGCGTCGCCGACGGCGCGCACCACCTCGACGGCGAACCGGATCCGGTTCCGCACGGAGCCGCCGTAGAAGTCGGTCCGCTCGTTGCTGCCGTCGGCCAGGAACTGGTGCAGCAGGAAACCGTTCGCGGCGTGCAGTTCCACCCCGTCGAAGCCGGCGTCGACCGCGTTGCGCGCGGCCAGCGCGAAGTCGGCGATCGTCGCGTCGATGTCGGCCTGGGTCATCCCGCGCGGCGTCGGGTGGTCGAGCGGGCCCCCGGCGATGTACAGCTGCCCGCCGGAGGCGATCGGCGACGGGCCGACCGGCGGCGCGCCGTCGGCCCGCAGCACCGGGTGCCCGATCCGGCCGCAGTGCACCAGCTGGGCGAACATCCGCCCGCCCGCGGCGCGCACGGCGTCGGTCACGGCGCGCCACGCCGCCACCTGTTCGGCGGAGTGCAGGCCGGGCGTGTGGACGTAGCCCTGGCCGAGTTCGCTGATCTGGGTCGCCTCCGAGATGATCAGGCCGGCCGAGGCGCGCTGGGCGTAGTACTCGGCCGTCAGCGCCGTCACCAGCCCGCCGGGCGCGCGGCTGCGGGTCATCGGCGCCATCACGAGGCGGTTGGGCAGCTCCAGCTTGCCCACGGTCAACGGTCGGAAGTAGTCGGTCACGGTCGTCCTTCGGGTCGCGGGCGCACGCCGACGGCACGCGCGGCGGGCGGCGGGCGGGGATCGGCGGGAGTCGGGCCGGACCGGCCGGCGACTCACAGGAACCACGATGGCCGGCCCGCGCGACATGATCAACGACGACCGGGCGAACGCACGTTCAGCCCCGCTGAACGGACCAGGTGGGGCTCAGGCCGGCTCGGCGAACCGGACGGCCATGGCGTTGAACGCCCGGATCCGGGCGGTCTCCTGGGAGGCGCGCCACAGGAAGCCCCAGCCGATCGGCGGGGCGTCGCTGAACGGCACGTAGGCCACGTCGGGCCGCTGGTAGAACTGGTGGACCTGCGCGCCGACCGTGAAGGCGCCCTCGCCGGCCCCGACCAGGGTCAACGCCTCGGGGAACGTGTACCCGACCGGGCCGTGCGCGATGGGCCGGCCGGCCGGGGTGCGCTCGGGCACCCGGTCCTCGCGGACGGACAGCGGGATGTGTTCCGGCATCCGGATCAGCGTGACCTCGGCCAGGTCCTCGAGGCTGACCGCGGCCCGGGCGGCGAACGGGTGGTCCACCGGCACCGCGAGGTGGCGCGGGTCCCGCCACAGGTCCGGCCCGTTCACCAGGTCGGGGCCGGTGATGGGCCGGCTGTTGAGCACCATCTCGATGCTCCGGTCGTGCAGGGCCTCCAACGAGTTGCCCAGCTGCAACTCGCTGACCGTCATCTCGGTGGTCGGGTGCAGCTCGCCGAACGCCCGGGCCAGCCGCAGGGTGAACCGGCCGCCGGCCGCCCCGACGTAGCCGACGTGGAACGGGCCGTCGAAGCCCCGGGCCGCCATCGTCGCCCGCTCCACGGCCCACCGGACCTGCCGGTAGCCCGGCGCCAGGTCGGCCCGGAACTGCGCGCCCAGCGTGGTCAGTTCGACCCTGCGGCTCGACCGGTCGAACAGCGCCGCGCCGATCCGGCGTTCGAGCTTCTGGACCACCTGGGTCACCCGGGCCGGCGAGAGCCCCAGCCGGGCGGCCGTGCGGGCGAAGTGCAGCTCCTCGGCGAGGGCGAGGAAGATCTCGATCTCGTACCGCTCCATGCCGACCTCCAGGTCACCGTCGCTGTCCGGCACCGGCCGTCATGATCCAACGTAGCGGGCGGTGTTCGGCTCCGTCGCGGGGACGTCCGCCGGAAATCCGGTCGCCGTCCCGCCGGTGGACCGCCAGACTCTGGCCATGGGTGACACTCTTCCCGGCGGCCTGCGGCTGCGCGCGGCCCGACCGGCCGACCTGGACCAGATCTCGGCGCTGCTCACCGACCGGGGCGACGCCGACGACGCCGTGGACCTGCGCCTGGTCGTCGAGGACCCCGACGCCGGCTACGAGGCCTGCGCCGTGGTGCTCGACGGCGACACGGTGGTGTCCACCGCGACCCTGCTGGACGAGACCCTGGTGCTCGACGGGTGCGAGCTGCCCGCCGGACAGGTGGAGATGGTGGCCACCGCGCGGTCCCACGAGGGTCGCGGCCTGGTCCGGGCGCTGATGGGCTGGGCGCACGACCGGTCCGCCGAGCGGGGACACGTGCTGCAGGTACTCCACGGGATCCCGTACTTCTACCGGCAGTTCGGCTACGAGTACGCGATTCCGCGGCCGACCAGCCGGCCCGTGGTCGGGGACCTGCCCGAGGGCGGGGCGGGGCTGACCGTGCGCGAGGCGGTGGCGGCCGACGTGCCGGAGCTGGCCCGGTTGCAGGAGGCCGACCTGGCCGGGGTGGGCCTGAGTCTGCGCAGGTCGGCGGCGTGCTGGCGGTGGCTGGTGGCGCGGCCCGGCAGTACCCAGTGGGTGGTGTCGTCCGGGGACACGATCGTCGGTGCCGGGCGCGACGACGGCGATCAGCTCGCGGAGCTGGCCGGGTCCCCCGGGGCGAGGCTGGCGCTGCTCCGCCACGTCCGGGGGCTGCGGCCGGAGATCGAGGTGACCGGTCGGGACGCGGCCGACCATCTCGGTCCCGGGTCCTCGCAGGCCGAGGCCGACATGATCCGGATTCCGGACCCGGTGGCGCTGTTCGAGCGGCTGCGGCCGGTGTTCGGGGCGCGGCTGGCCAGGGCCGGGGTCGCCGATCTCGAGGTGGTGGTGTCGCTGTTCCGGTCGCACCTGCGGTTCGGCTACGCCGACGGTGTGGCCGGGCCGGTCAGCGGCGGTGGGGTCATGCAGGCGCCGGGGGTCGTCGGCGGGGCGGGGATCGCGCCCGACCAGCTCGCCGCCGTGCTGTTCGGCCCGCACGGCATCGCGGGGCTGTCCACCCAGCAGCCGGACGTCTATCCGGGGCGCAACCGGGACGTGATGACCGCGCTGTTCCCGCCGGTGGACGCCGACGTCCGGCTGTTCTACCTGCCCTGAACCGGACCGCACCGGGAACGTCGGCCCCGTCGCTATCCGCGCCTGGCCGGACGCGCGTCCGGGCGTGGGGTCAGGCTCCCCCCGAGAATCCCGGCCGCTGTGTCCACCGCCTCCAACAGTGGCGGCGGTCTCGCCACCTGCTACGACGAGACCGCCACCCTCTGTTTCCCCCTGATCCGGACGCGTCAGCTCACCGTCAGCGCGGTGTCGTCCACGACGAACGAGGTCTGCAGCGACCCGTTCTCGACGCCGCTGAACGTGATCGTCACGGTCTGGCCGGCCAACGCGGACACGTCGAACGACCTCAGCGTGTACCCGGCGGCCTTGTTCAGGTTCGAATAGGTCGCCAGGGTGGTCGGGCCCGCCGTCACGGTCAGCTTGTCGTTGGCCGCCGAGGTGGTGGTCTCCGCCGTGTCGATGTGCAGGTAGAAGCTCAGGGTGGCCCGGCAGCCCGCCGGGATGGCCACCGACTGCGACACCGTGTCGGTGTGGCCGGAGCCGTACCCGTCGAGCCAGGCCTTCCGGGTGCCGCCGTGCGCTGGCTGGGAGGACGAGCTGTCGATCACCCCGGACGTGGCGGTCCACGGCGCGGCCGAGGCGGACTCGAACCCGGGGTTGCCGAGCTTCTGTCCGGAGCACGTGCCCGGGCCTGCGGTCCTGGTGGGAGTCGGCGTCGCGGTGCCGCCGGCGCACGTCGGGTCACCGGTCTGGGCCGGCACGCTGACGGCGTCCCACGCGGCCCTGACCGTGTTGAACTCGGTGCAGCCAGTACCCCCGTAGAGGTTCTTCGCGGCCTGCAACGTCCAGGTCCGGTACTTCAGGTACGAGGCGCTGGACGTCTTCATCAGCATCGCGTTGTACAGGATCGTGATCCACTTCTGGACGCCGATCCCGGTCACGCTGGAGTTGTTGCAGGTCGGGCTGACCGGGCCGCCGGCCGGGTTGCTGCCCTTGGCCACCAGGTAACTCCAGTGGTTGCCCACACCCGCGCCGGTGTGCGACTCGCCGGTCGGGATGGAGCTCGAGTAGCAGTTCGGGTGGTTGTCGATCAGCGACGGGTCGTACATGTTGCGGATCGGGCCCTTGCCCTCCATGTCGACCTCCTCGCCGATGGTCCAGTCCGGCACGTCGTGCGGGCTCGGCTCGTTGGCGAAGTGCTCGGTCGCCGTGCCGAACGAGTCGGCGATCCACTCCCCCGTGCCGTTGAACGACTGGCCGCCCGGGGTGTGCTCGTCGATGCCGTGGCCCAGTTCGTGGGCGACCACGTCGACCGACGAGAGCCAGCCGTTGGCGACGTTGCGCCCGATCTGGACCTGGCTGCCGTCGAAGTAGGCGCCGACCCCGTCGAGGCCGACCCGGATCGGCCACGCGCCGCCGGAGCCGTCGATCCCGTTGCGCCCCAGCCACTGGGACAGCATCCTCGCCTCGGTCTGCGCGGCGAACAGGGCGTCCACGCAGCCGGTCTCCTTGTTGGTCGCCGAGCCGTTGCCCCAGGAGTCGTCCGGGCCGGTGAGGGTGGTGTTGTTCGCCGCGTCCTGGCAGCTCAGGTTCGTGATGGTCGGGTCCTTCATCGAGTACGTCCCGCCCGAGCCGGTCGTGGTGAGCGCGACGGCCGGCCCGTTGTAGGCGGAGTTGCCGGTGCCGTGCGCGACGTTGTCCCGGGTCCGCAGCACGGCGCCGGTGAGCGCGTCGACGTCCACCGTCAGGCGGCTCGGGCGGCCGGCGGCGCGGCCGGTCACCGTGGCCTCCCAGGCCAGCCTGGGCGTGCCGTCCAGGGCGTACACGACGAGCCGGGTGCCCTCCAGGGTCGCCCCGGTGACCATGCTCCCGGCGGTGGCCTCGGCGGCCGCCCGGGGGACCTCCGGCGTGATCGACAGGTCGCCGATCGGGTGCTCCAGGGCGACCGAGGCGGACTTCAGGTTCCCGAGGCCGTCGGTGGCCAGGACGAAGTCGCCGCCGGTCACCGGGAGGCCCTTGTACGTCCGGTCGTACGCCACGTACTGGGTGCCGTGCGAGGCGACGGCGTCGTGCTGGACGAAGCTGTCGTCCGCGCTGGCCCGGAGGTAGGCCGGCCGGCCGGCGACGAGCGAGGCCGCCGACCGCAGCGCGGCCGCGTGCGCCGCCTGCGGGGTGGGCGCGGCCACCGGCTCGGCCGGAACCGTGACGGCCGCTGCGGTACCGGCCGCCGCGACCGCGAGTGCCATGGCACCACCCACGGTCAGGAACCGATGGGGAAGCTTCACGAGTGCTCCTTCTCGCCGGCACGCCGGACCACCGCCCGGTGGACGGTGGGCACGGCGGACCGGCCGGGATGAGGGGGGAGAGCGGGACGCCCTACGGCAATGTCGGCAATTCCAAACAACCCGCCAACACCCGGGCATCGGTGAAGCTATCCGGGGTGATCCGTGCCAGTCAATGCGCTTAAGTCAACGTTAGTGCACCCTTCGGGTACCCTTGAGCCTCGCTCAGTCCTCGAAGGAATGCAGGCGCGCCAGGCGGCCCAGGGTCTGCCCGGCGCCGAACTGTTCGAACGTGCCGACCGGCTCGAAACCCAGGCGGGCCGCGAGCCGCAACGACCGCACGTTGGCGGTCTGGGTCACGAGGATCACCGGCTGGTCGGGGAGCTCGGCCGCGGCGGCGCGAAGGACAGCGGCCGCCGCCTCGTACGCCAGTCCCGCGCCCCAGGCGTCGCGGCGCAGCAGGTAGCCCAGTTCCAGCTCCCCACCGTCCTCAGTGACGTGTCCGGGCAGGTCGGCGGCGCGCCGGCTGAGGGTCACCGTGCCGATCAGGTCGTCGGTCGCCCGGTCGGCGATGACGAACGCGCCGGGGGCGGCGGTGGCGGCGGCCGGTCCGATTTCGGCCAGGCGCCGCTCGACGGCCTCCCGTGGGAGCGGGCCGCCGAGGTGGGCCCAGACGTCCGGGTCGGTCCGCAGCTCGATCAGCCGGTCCCGGTCGGCGTCCCGGGCCTTGCGCAGCACGACCCGGGCAGCTTCGATCCGGGCGGCGGACAGGATCGGCGGAACGCTCACGTGAACTCCTCCTGCCCGTCGGGCGGCTTTCCCTACCGGCGCCAGCCCAGCTCGGTCGCGGCCGTGTCGGCCAGGGCCGCCTGCCCGACCGCGCGCAGCAGAAGCAGACCGTCGAGTTGCGCGAGGAGGGCGGCTGCCCGGCCGTTCCGGCGTTCGACGGGTACGGCGACGCGCGGGCTGAGCCAGTCCGCCCAGTGTGCGGCCAGGGCGGCGGCCAGGGCGCGGTACGGCGCGCGCCCGGCGGCGGCCTGGCCCGCCACCTCGAAGTGGACCCGGAACAGGGCGTCGGCCCCGGGGGTGCGCAGGGCCGACCAGGCCCGGTGCAGCAGTTCGGCCGGCGGCAGTGGCCGGTCGCCCAGCGCGGCGTGCAGCAGGCCGTGCAACTGGCGGACGTGACCGTCGAGCACGGCGCCGAGCAGGTCGGACTTGGTGGGGAAGTAGTACACCACCGTGCGGTCGGGCACGCCGAGGCGCTCACCGATCCGCCGGAACGTCACGCCGGCCAGCCCCTCCTCGGCCAGCAGCCGGGCGGCGGCGTCGAGCATCTGATCCCGGCTGTGCTTGTACCCCACGAACGGGAAGTGTAGTCGGTGCTACATTTCTGGTCGTTCTGTAGTGCCAACTACAAAGTCTGGGGTCGTCATGCCACCGCACTCCCCCATGTCCACCGCCCGCGACCGCCGGGCCCGACTGTGGGACCGGTGGCTGTGCGCGGCCATCGCCGCGGTCATCGCCTACGGCACCGTCCTGGTCGTCCACGGGCGCGGCGCCGCGACGCTGTTCGACGTGCTCGGGTTCGGCCCGACGGCCAGCGGCGTCAGCGCCGGCGAGGGCCACGTCCAGCTCCTCTACGGCGTCCTCGGCGCGGTCCTGATCGGCTGGATGGTGCTGCTCCTGGCGGTGGCCCGGGGGCCGTTGCGCCGCCGCGAACGCTGGGCCTGGACCGCCACCGCCGCCTCGATGACCGTCTGGTTCGGCGTCGACACCACCTTCTCGCTGGTCGTGGGCTCGACCGCGCACGCGGCGTTCAACTGCGTCTTCGCCGCCGCGGTGGGCGTGCCGCTCGTCGCGATGCGCGGATACCTCGCCGACGTGCGCCTGCGGGGCTAGGGTCCGGCCGGGACGCGCGGCAGCAGCCCAGGCCCTGGGACGTGCGCCTGCGGAGCTCGGGTCCGGCGCTCCGGGCGACTCGTCAGTGGACGGTGCCGACCGGCGCAGCCAACCAGACGAGGCCAGGGGTTCGTCGTCAGGGCCAGCCACCGAGAAGACGCGCCGCCTCCGGCCACGTCCCACGCTTTCGGGCGGTGGATGTCCCCGCTGGGGTCAGGCTGCGGCGTCCCGAGGTGCGGTGATGCTCGGTGGTGCCAGTTCCCGCAGGCCCCACGCCGCCCGGAACCCCCCGATCGTCAACCACGCCAGCCGCGAGTTCACCGCGAACAGCTGCCGGGCCCGCGCGAGGGCGTCCAACGACCCCGCCCCCGCCCCGTCCCGCGCCGCCCCGAACCGGTCCGCCGTGAGGCCGGCGTCGAACACCTCCAGCACGGTCGCGCAGTGGTACAGATAGCCCAGCGCCTCGTGTTGGAGGCGGACCAGCAGCGCGTGGTCCTCGGCGGTGAGGTCGACCGGCCGGTCGGTGACGGGCGGGGCCCCGACGGCGGCCAGCAGCACGGCCGGGTCGGGCGTGGCGTGCGCGTCGAGGTGGCGCATCAGGAGGCTGGCGTACGGTTCGGCGTCGACCTGGCGGGCGATCACCGCGCACGTCGCGTCTATCTTGCGGCGGAGGTCCGCGCCGACCAGTTCGCGGCAGACGTCGCCCAGTTCGGTGCCGCGCGCGGCGGCCAGGGCGCGGGCGACCCGGATCAGGTCGCGGGGCAGGCCGCCGGCCAGGCAGTGGCACAGCGCGACGAACGGTTCGGCGATCCCGACGGTCCGGCTGCGCAGCAGGGCGCCGGTGTCGGCCAGGTTCAGGTACCGCACCGTGAAGATGTCCTCGAACGCCGAGTCGAAGGCGTCCCGGATGGGCAGCCCCCGGCGCTCGAACGACGACAGCGCGTCCTCGGAGACCGAGATCAGGAACAGGCAGCCGGGTACGTCGAGGGCGAAGAGCACCTTCACCTCGTTGAGGAACTCCTGGGCCCGCTCGGGCAGCAGGATCTTGTCGAGCTCGTCGAGGATCATCACCACCGGGATGGGCGCGATGTTGGGTTGCGCGGCCAGCACCCGCACGGTCACGCCCAGGAACTCCCGCAGGTCCGTGATGATCTCCGGGTACGTCAGCGGTTGCTGGGCGAACTCCACCGAGCCGCTGCGGTGCGCCTCCGCGCCGAACGGCAACCCGACCTTGCCGGACCAGCCCGCGACGTGTTTCTGCTGGTACCGGATCTGCTCCAGCTTCGCGTCGGCGTACTCGTGCAGGGTCGCCAGGTCGTCCACGTCCGCCGGGCGCAGCGGTCGGCGCGCCCGCAGCCGGTCGTGCCGCGCCACGGACAGCACCACGCCGGCCACCGTCGCCAGCAGCACCGCCTGCCACCACACGCCGACCAGCCAGTCCCAGGCCGGCGGCCGTTGTCCCCGGACCAGCGGCTGTCCCAGGTACGCCGCCGCCAGGCCGGCCGCGCCGATCACCGCGGCGAACCGGCAGCGGGCGAGGAGGCCGGCGAGCCGCGCCCGGTAGCCGGGCCGCTCGTCGCCCCGGCCGTGCGCCCGGGCCTCCCGGCACAGGCTGGCGTACAGGTGCAGGGCGAACTCGCGCGCGTCGTAGGCCACCGGCACGCTCTCCGAGACGGCCAGGTGCCGGGTACCGGTGGGCAGGAAGCGCCCGGCCCGGTAGTACTCCAGCAGGGTCGACTTGCCGACGCCGCGCGGCCCGGACAGTCCGAACGCTCCCCCGCCGACCTGGTCGATCCGCCGGCGGAACTCCTCGAACACGCCGGTGATGATCACCCGGTCGGCGGCGTGCATGAGCCGCAGCCCGCTGGCGTCCAGCACCGACAGCCGGGTGGTGTACGCCGGCTTCACCAGGGCGTTGAGCCGGTCGGTGAGGAACGGCAGCAGGACCTGCCGGGCGGCGTGGTCCCAGCGCTGCCGGCACAGGGTCAGCTCGTCGAGCAGCACCCGCTCCGCCGAGCGCCAGCCGAGGCTGCCGGCGAGCGTCGAGTCCCTGGACAGTCGGCGGAGCAACGGCCGGCGGGACAGCCAGCGCAGTACCCGGACCAGGCCGAAGGTCGCCAGCACCGCGGCCAGGGGCACCGCGGGCGGCAGGAGCGCGGCGGGTCCGCCCGCGACCAGTGGGCTCCCGTCGAGCACCCAGGCCGCCACGGCACCGGGCAGCAGGACCGCCGGGATCCACCGGGCCGCGCGCCGCAGCAGCGGATCGGACGGGACCGGTTTCGTCACGGTACCCGGGGAGAGGAGGTTGCCCAGGCCGCCCACCAGCGCGATCACGACGAAGCAGGCGAGCGCGGCCGTGGCCGCCGCCCAGATGGCCCAGGCCCAGGGCTCCCCCGTGCCCCTGACCGTCGCCGGCCACAGCGCGCCGCGCACGGCGAACCAGCCCCCGAGCAGCCCCAACCCGACGTGCGCCACCCACCAGTCGGGCCCGGTGCTCGGCGTCCGACGGAGGAACTCGGGGTCAGCGTGCGCCCGTACCCGTCGAAGGCAGATCCAGATCAGGAGCACCGCCGCCGTCAGGGCCAGGAGGACGCCCAGCGGCGAACCGAGCCGCCGGCCCACCAGGGGTGCGACCGTGGCCGCCCAAGCCGAGACCGCGCCCCAGAAGCACAACGCCCAGAACCGGCCCGCGGGGTCGGTGACCGCGCCGCCGGACGCCTGCCCGGTCTGGTGCCGGAGCATCGCCTCCTCGGCGGTCCGCAGCGCGGTGATCTGCGGGTTGGTCGCCCGCAGCAGCGCGTCCTCGGCTCCCTCGACCTCTTCCGCCAGGCGTTCCGGGCTGACCCGGCTGTCGCGCAGCGCGGGAGCCAACTCCGGCCCCCGGGCCACGGCGAGCACCAGCTCCGCCAGCCGCTCCCCCAGCTCCCCGAGCAGGGGGTCGTCCTCCGACCCCACGCTCCCGGGTCGGTACCCCGAGGAGACGGCCGGCGGATCGGACTCGGTCACGGTGCCTCCGGTCGGGTGGACGCTCGGATGAAGCGCCCAAATTAGCACCGACCGTCAATGTTGATCACTCCATGGTGGCCGGACCCCACCGCCACCGGTGACCGGCGGGCCGCGCCCCAGCCATCGCCGGCGAGCCACGGCCGCAGTCCCGCCCCCGCCAGGTACAGGCACACCCCTGCGATCGGCAGTTCCAGCAGGGCGGCCATCGCGACCGCGACCAGCAGCGGCCAGCCGCCCTCCGCGCCGGTCTCGGCCAGGTCCCAGCACGCGTCGCCGATCAGCAGCCCGGCGATGGCGAACGCGGCGAGCCGGGCGACCGGCAGTCGGCGCCGCGCCCAGTACGCCAGCAGCAGCAACACGGCGACCTCGACCAGGTCGTAGCAGACCCACGGGTCGACGAACCACTGGCCGACCACGACGAACGCCTCGCCGACCCCGGTACCCGCGTCGAGCACGGCGCTCCCGGTGGACTCCGTGCCGGGCTGGGCGAACAGCACGTCCTCGCTGGAACCGGTGGCGATCAGGACGGCGATCCAGCCGAGCAGGACGACGGCCAGGGCGAGGGCGGCGGGGGCGACCCGGGTGCGGTACCAGAGGGGCATGACCCCACGCTGCCGGAGCGATCTTGGGCCCGCCATCGGGGTTCGCCCGGAGTTGTCCCCTAGGGCGGTTTTCGCCACCGAGGGCCTGAGTTCCCCTGCGGGGACCGCCTGTTCGCGGGGTCCCCAAACCGGTGGCGGGTCGTGGTGACCGTGTGTGACGATCTCCGGCATGGCTGATGCGGTGGACGTGGTGACGGTCAGGCGGCTCGGGCCCGGGGACTGGGAGCTGACCCGGCGGCTGCGGCTGGCCGCGCTGCTGGACGCGCCCGACGCGTTCGGCGGGACCTACGCCGACACCCTCGCCCGCCCCGAGGAGCAGTGGCGGTCCTGGCCCGGTGGCGGGCCGGTGTTCGCCGCCGAGCGGGACGGGCTCCCGGTCGGGCTGGTCTGCGGGTTCCCGCATCCCGACGGCCGCGCGGAGCTGATCAGCATGTGGGTCGCCCCCGGGGCGCGGGGCCGGCGGGTCGCCGCCCGGCTGATCGACGCCGTGGCCGACTGGGCCCGGGAGAGTGGCGCCGAGGCCCTGGAGCTGCACGTCTACCCGCACAACCAGGCCGCGTACCAGGCCTATGCCCGTTACGGGTTCACCGACCAGGAGGTCGCCGACGAGATCCTGATGCGGTTGCCGCTCCGCTGACGGTCGGCCCGCGACGAGCGGGGGTACCGGGGCGCGGCACCGTGGTGTCCGGGGTCCACGGTGCCGCGCGCACCGGGCTACCGGATCCGGTACGCGTTGTGGACCGTCTGGGTCACCCGCGCGCCGCCCGGCCCCGTGGCCGTGGCCCGCAGTGACACCCCTCCCCCGGCCGCCGGGTGCCGGACCTGCCCGCACCATCCGGTCCCGTCCCGGGCCACGCGCACCGGCACCCAGGTCGCCCCGCCGTCGTAGGAGGCGTCCACGGTCAGCGCCGTGGCCCGGGAACCGTCGGCGCCGGACACCGTGATCGGGAGCCGGAACGGCCGGCCGGCGGGCGCGTACCCCTCCGGGTCGAGGTGTGGGGTGAAGCCCACGGCCAGGGCCGGCAGCGGGGTGGGTGCGGCGGTGTGGCCGGAGCGGAACGTCCACTCGGTGGTGATCCGGTCGCTGAGGACGGCGGTCGGGTCGGCCCAGGTCATGACGAGGCGGTAGTCGGCGGGCCCGGGCGGGACCGTGGTAATCATGCCGTTCACGGAGCTGGTCTCGGCGATCTTCGTGCCGTCGCGGTAGAGGGCGGTGCCGGCCGTGGTGGTGTCGGTGGCGCGCAGGCCGTACCAGCCGGCGCCGCCCGGGCCGCGCATGGTGCTGATCGTGGACAGTTCGTCGCCGTTCCGGGTGAGCAGGCGGGGCAGGGCCGCGGGGCCGTACACCGGCCTGTTGAGCTCCTCGGTGTGCTGGCGGCCCGCCCGGTAGGTGGTCAGGTCGTCGACGGCGTGGTACTCCATGCCGGTGGCCGCGCTCTTGGCCAGGTAGGCGTTCCAGCCGATGTCGCCGCCGCTCAGGTGGTACCCGGTCCGTTCGGAGCCGACCCTGGCCGGTAGCGGGACGCCCGCCGCCGAGTCGAAGCCCAGGGACCGGGCGAACGGGAACACCGCGTGCTCGGCGACCGGGAACCTCGGGTCCACCGGTCCGGACACCCGGGTCCGCACTGTGGCCAGGTCGCGGGGCTCGATCCGCTGGCGTCGGGAGCTGGGCAGGTCGGCGATCGCCCAGGCGAGGTGGTAGGCGTACGGGCTGTCGATCAGGGGGCCGTCGGCCGCGAGGGTGGTGGACACGATGGAGGCCAACCGGCCGGCGGGCGGCGGCGGGCCGAGCCGGGCGAGTCGGAGCTGGTCGAGCCGGTCCGCGCCGATCCAGGTCGTGGTGGGCCCGTACGGGCCGGCGAGTCGGACGCCGACGGACGCGCCGAGGGGTACGGCGCCGCGTTCCGGCACGGTGACCTCGTACCTGCCGGCCTGTCTGCCGTCCATCTCCGCCGTCGCCGGGCCGGTCACGTCCAGCACCGGCCGGGTGAGCATGCCCATCCCGTCGGGGCCGAGCAGCACGGTGGCCACGGAGTAGCGGCCCGGGGGCACCCGGAGCGTCTCCTCCCCGGTGCCCAGGAAGTAGGAGCCGTCGCCCGCGTCGGAGGTGAGGCTGGTCGAGTAGCGTTCCAGCCGCCAGTCGGCGGGGGCCGTGTGGTGGACGGTGACCGGCACGAGCTGGCGTTCGCGGTGCGCGGTGAACGCGGTGACCAGCGCGGTGTCGGTGCCGGTCGCGACCACCCGTCCCGTGTACCGCCCGTCGGGCCCGCCGACCCGGGTGTCCGCCGTGACGGTGACCGTGGCCGTGCCGCCCGCCGGGACCGTCACCGACGGGTCGGCGGTGAACATCCCGGCCGGGGCGGGCCGGCCGTCGGGCGCGGCGCCCTCGACCCGCAGCGCGAGGGTGACCGGGGCGGAACCCTGGTTGCGGTACCCGATTTGATGGGTGACCGGGGTGTCGTCGCCGTGCGGGTACTCCTGGGTGCCGAAGTCCAGCGCGCCCGACTCGGCGACCACGGCCTGCCGGACGGCCCGGCCCACGTCGACCCGGCCGGCGCCCTGCCCGGGCACGTCCCCGACGGGCCGGGCGCTCCCGGTCAGCGCGTTCTTCACCCGCGCGGCCGTCCAGTCGGGGTGCTGACCGGCCAGCAGGGCGGCGGCGCCCGCGACGTGCGGGGCGGCCATCGACGTGCCACTGAGGCGGGTGTGCAGGTCGTCCACCGGCGTGCCGGCGACGCCGTGCGCCGCGCGGGCCGCCACGATGTCCACCCCCGGCGCGGAGATCTCGGGCTTGACCGCGCCGTTGGCGCCCGGGCCCCGGCTGGAGAACGGGGCCCGCTGGTCGGCGGCGTCCACGGCGGCCACGGACAGGGCCGCCGCCGCGGTACTGGGCGAGTTGACGCTGCCGTCGAGGCCCTCGTTCCCGGCGGCGACGACGAACAACGCGCCGGTCTGGGCCGTCAGCGCGTCGACGGCCTGCTCCAGCGGGTCGACCTCCGGGGTGTCCCCGGAGCCGAGGCTCAGGTTGACCACCCGGGCGTGCCGCTCGACCGTCGCCCAGCGCATGCCGGCGAGGACCGCCGACTCCGGGCAGCCGTGGGCGGCGCAGACCTTGCCGACCGCGAGCGTCGCGCCGGGCGCCACGCCCCGGTGCACGGGGCCGACCCCGGCGATGGTGGCCGCGACATGGGTACCGTGCCCGTCCAGGTCGTCGGCGTCGGGATCGTCGGTGAAGTTCGCGGTCGCGCCGATCCGGCCGGCCAGGTCCGGGTGTCCCGCGTCGACGCCGGTGTCCAGGACGGCCACGGTCACGCCCGCGCCGGTGTGCCCGGCCGCCCAGGCCTCCGGCGCGCCGATCCGCGGCACGCTCCGGTCCAGCAGCGGCTTGCGGAGCCCGTCGAGCCAGAGCTTGCCGGGTGCGGCCGTCCGGTGGCCGCCCCAGTACGCGGCGGCGTCCTTCTTGGCCAGCCTGCGCGGGGTCACGCCGGCCGCGAACCCGGTGCCGGCCTGGTCGAGGAGGGGCAGGTCGGGGCGGCGGGCGTCGTCGTACCCGAAGGCGATCAGGGTCGTGACGTCGAACAGCCGGGGGTCGAGTCTCCCGTCGCGCAGCCCGTCGAGGGCGTCGGCGGGGGTGACCCTCAGGTGGCCGTCGGCCTTCCTGACGATGTGGCCGACGTGGGACCGGCCGGGGGCCATGACCACGGAGACCCGCTCGCCGGCCACGGTGACCCGGTCCCCGGTGACCAGGGTGACGGTGTGGACCGGGCCGGGCGGGGTGCCGGTCGGGGCGGGTGGCGGGGTGGCCCGCGCGGCGCCCGGGAGCACGGAGAGCAGGAGTGCGGTCAGGGCTACGCCGACCGGCCATCGTGGACGCATCGCTGTCCTTCCGGAGAGGTGGATGATCTCTACCGGGAGGACGGAGCCGGGCACTCCGGGCGTTGCCCGCCCACCGGAACTCCCGGCGGACGGGCCCGTCCCCGTCGGCTCAACGGCGGCGGCGCAGCAGGAGGAGGAGCGCTCCGGCGCAGGTCAGGAGCAGGAGCGCCCCGCCGGCGGCGTACCAGGAATAGGAACTGTCCGCCGGCACCGGCTGTGACCGGGGCGTGGGCGTGACCGGCTCCGCCGCCGCGGGATCCTCCGAGGCCGGGACCGTGGCGCTCGCGGACGGGCTCGGCGTCACCGACGGCGACGGGCTCGGCGTGGGCGACGGGCTCGGGCTGGGGGCATCCCCGATCCGCACCTCGACCTCGGCGCCCGAGGCCCCGACCGACCGCACCGTGACCGTCACCTTCGCCGCCGCGTCCGTGAACGGCCTGCCGACCGCGAGCGCGGTGTCGTCGGTCCCCTTGGTGCCCGGGGTGGCGTCCAGCAGCGGGGCGTCGGCGTACTTCGCGTTGTCGACCCGGTAGGCGTACACGCCGGGGGTGGTGGTGTCGATCGTGGCCTTCGCCCGGTACTCGACGACGACCTTGCGCGCGCCCACCGCGATCTCCAGCGCCCGGGGGCCCGGCCGGTCGCGCGGCGCGTGCAGTGCGGCCAGGGTCCACCGGCCGGTGCGGGTGACCGCCACCCGCCGGTCGGCCGGCAGCCAGCCGGTGTGGATCAGCTCGGGGGCCGACAGCCCCACCAGGCCGCCGCCGCCTATCGGGGACCGGTCGCTGTAGCCGTCCTCGGCGCACGCGGCCACGGACGCCGGCTCGCAGACCAGCCGGCGTTCGTGCGACAGGCCCAGGTTGTGGCCGAGTTCGTGCACGGTGCCGGTCAGGCTCAGGTAGTCCATCAGCAGCGCGGTGCCGCCGGGTACCGAGGCCAGGCCCGCCCACGCGCACTTGTTCTTCTGGCTCGGGATCACCACCGCGAGCTGGTCGTAGGCGTCGGCGGGCACCCCGTGGTCGGCGAGCGCGGCGCGTCCGGCGCGCTGGATGGCGGTGAAGTCGCAGGTCGCGTCCAGGTCCGCCGGCCACGGGCCGAACAGTCCGCCGTCGCCCACCGGGGCGTACCGCAGCCGGCCGTCGGACGCCTCCTCGTAGTAGCTGACCACCGACGGGGCCGGGCCGAAGAACTGCGCGGCGAAGGTGGCGCGCACCTTGTCCGGGTCCCGCAACGCGCTGTCGCGGAAGTCGAGCAGGACGACGGCGGTGCGCCGGACGGTCGGGGCGGCGTACGCGGGCGGGGCGGTCGCCACGAGGGTCCCCAGCGCGGCGGCGACGGCGAGGAGGCGGGACGGGGTTCTCATGTACCTGGGTCGGGAAAACGGCCCCCGGATTACGCCCAGCGTCCCGGAAAGTTCGCCGCCCGGCTAGGCCACCGCCCGCTCGGCGAGGATCCGGGCCAGCTCGGCGGGCCGGGTGAACATCGGCCAGTGCCCGGAGTCGATGTCCACGTACTCGACGTGCTGGGCCCGGGCGAGTTCGGGCACGTCCCCGCCGTCGACGCACGCGCGGGCCTCGTCGGGGCTGAATTCGGGACACACCACCACGACGGGTACGTCGAACCGCCGCTCGTCGGCCAGCCGCACCACGCCCCGGGCGACGCCGACCGGGACGGGGACGGCGGCGGACGCGATGGCCCGGCGGGCGTCCTGGTCGAGGTCGACGGCGTCGGCCCCCTCGAACGGTCCCCAGCCGGGGAAGGGCATCCCGTCGTCGACGATGTCGAAGAAGTCCGCGTACAGTTCCCCGTCGGCGGACGGGAAGCCGCCGACGAGGGCGACCCCGGCGACCCGGGCGGGGCGGGCGTCGGCGGCCAGCCAGGCGAGGGTGCAGGCGGCGGAGTGCCCGACGACCAGCACCGGCCCGGTCGCGGCGTCCACGGCGGCGACGACGGCGGCCACCTGGTCGTCGAGCGTGGCGGCCGGCGCGCCGTCGCCCTGGCCGGGGAGGGTGATCGGCACGGGACGGTGGCCGAGCTTGTCCAGCTCGGCGGCGACGTCGGTCCAGACGGATCCGTCGAGCCACAGGCCGGCGATGAGCAGGATGTCCATGACGGGGTTCTCTCTCTCGTGCGGTCGGTCGCTTCCCACCCTAGGGCCGGTTCCGGACGTTCTGCTTCCAGGTTCGCCGGGACGGTCGCCTAGGCTGCCCGGGTGGCGAACTCCGACAGCCCCACCGCCCGGGCCCTGCGCACCCTGGAGATCCTCCAGAACCGCCCCGGCACCACGGCCGGGCAGCTCGGCGCGCGGCTGGGCGTGACCGAGCGGGCCGCGCGCCGCTACGTCGGGATCCTCCGGGAGGCCGGCATCCCGGTGGAGTCGACCCGGGGCCCGCACGGCGGGTACCGGCTGCGGCGCGGAACCCGGCTGCCCCCGGTCGTGTTCACCGAGGCGGAGGCGCTCGGCCTGGTGATGGCGGCCCTCGACGGCCAACGCGGCGACCCCGACGGCCTGGTCTCCGAGGCCCTCGGCAAGGTGATCCGGGTACTGCCGGAGCGGGTCGGCCGGCAGGCCGCCGTACTCCGGGAGCACGCCGCCGCCGCGCCCGACCGGTCGGCGTCGCGGCCGGCCCCGACGATCCTCAGCGCGCTGGTCTCCGCCGTCGCGGACCGGTGCCGGGTGCGGGTCGGCTACCAGGGCGGCTCGGGGGACGCGTGGGAGGCGGAGGTGGACCCGTGGGCGGTGGTCGTGCGGCACGGCCACTGGTACCTGCTGTGCCACTCGCACCGCGCGGACGCGATCCGCACCTACCGGGTGGACCGGGTCCGCGCCGTCGAGCCGACCGGGCACGCCTTCGAGCCGCCCGCGGACCTCGACCCGGTGGCCGTACTGGAGCGCAACCTCGGTACCGGGTGGGCGTTCGGCACCCGGGTGGTCTTCGCCGCGCCGCTGGCGGAGGTGGCCCCGTGGGTTCGGCCGCCGATGGGCCGGTTGGAGCCGCACGGCGAGGGGTGCGTGCTGGTCGGCAGCACCGGCAATCCGGCGATGTACGCGCAGGAGTGGCTGCCGACCATCCCGTTCGACTTCCGGGTCGACGGCGGCCCGGAGCTGCGGGCCGCCGTCGCGACACTCGCGGCCAGGCTGACCGCAGCGGTCAAGGAGCCCTGACGGGGCGCCGACGCGTCCGGCCAGGGCGTGTCCGGTAGATCTCGTCGAGGTCGCGGCGGGTCTCAGGGCGCGAACGGCACGTGGGGATGGTGCCCGGACCCCATAGTCATATCCGGAAGACGTCACCGTGCAGCTGGCGCGGAAATGTCGGTGGGGGCGGCTAGGCTCGGCGCCTGTCCATACTGGAGTTCTCGGATGGGGGTACGCATGGCGACGCGGTGGACGGAGGTGGCCGTCGGCGCGGCGGGCGGCCGCACGGTCGCGGTGGTCGGCGGGGAGGACGGCAGCCTGCTGCGGTTCGACGTCGACACGCTCGCGGCGCTCGGCGGTCCGGTCGCCGCGCACGACGGTTCGGTGGACGCCCTCGCCACGACGGTGCTGGGCGGCCGGCCGGTGCTGGTCAGCGCGGGCGGAGAGTCGCTGCGGCTGTGGGAGCTGGAGACGGGTGCGCCGCTGGCCGGGCCGGTCGAGCTGCCGTACGACGTGACCCGGATGTGCGTCACGACGTGGAACGACCTGTCGGTGGCCGTCTGCCTGCACTCCGACGGCCTGACCCGGGTGTACGACCTCGTGGCCGGCGCCCTGGCCGCCGGTCCGCTCGACGACTGGGCCGGTGCGGTGGCGCTCGCCGAATGGGACGGCCAGCTGGTGGCGGTGCTGTCGGACCACCCGTTCGACGAGGACGCCGGGGACTACGACTTCGACGAGGTCGCGCTGCAGGCCTGGGATCTGGCGGAGGGGAGCCGGATCGGCGGGCCGCTGCTCGACGGCGGGTTCGGCGGCGTGGTCGTGGATCCGCCGGCGCTGCTCGTCGGGCACGGTACCGGCGCGGCCCTGGTCTCCGGGGTCGGGGCCGACGGTCACGTCCGGGCATGGGACCTGGCGTCGGGCGAGGCGCTGTGCGAGCCGCTGCCCGTCGGTGACGAGGACGAGAACGTGTCGGCGCTGGCGGCCGTGCGCCGCGACGGCCGGACGCTGGTGCTGGCCGGCACGACCGACGGCGCGGTGCGGCTGTGGGACCTCGCGGGAGCCGAGATCGGGGCGCCGTTCGCTCCCCTCGCCGACTGGGTGGCCGGGGTGGCGCTCACCGAGCGGCACGGGCGGCTCGCCGCGATCGCCGTCGGGCTGGACGGCGTGGTGCGGGTGTGGGAACCGCTGGACGGCGGCCACGTCGCCGACCTGGTGCCGGCCGCGTGACGGGCCGCGGTACCTCCTGACGCGTTTGTTCCATCCGGCCACGGCGGCGGAGTCCGCCGCGTCGCGGGGGCGCCATTCTGGTGACCGAGGGCCCGCCCCGTCGCCTGGGTGGCAGGGCCCTGCGGTGGCCGAGGGGCCCGTCGCCGGGCCCCTCCCTCCGTCACGCGCTCGCGTAGCACCGCCGGAGCCACCGGCTGCGCGTCGGGTCGGTCGGGGTGAACGCGGTCCGCCGGTGCAGGCACCGGTAGTTGTCGAACACGAGGACCTGTCCGGGTTCCAGGACCGGCTCCCACGCCGCCGCGCGCCCCAGGGCCGCCTTCCAGCGCTCCAGGCCCTCCTCCGATCCGGGGGTGGTGCCCCGGGTGGTGCCGAGGTCGAACCGGACCCGGTACCCGACCCGGTGGCCCTCCAGCACGGGGACCCCGGTCAGGAGCAGCGGCTCGGTCGGGTCGGTCGAGGCGGGCGCGCCGACCTCGAACACGTCCGAGGACAGCAGCCGCCGGTCGGACTCGTCGAGCTGGTCGAGCGCGTCCTCCACGGCCATCAGCTCGGTGGCCACCCGTTCGTCGTTGCGGACCGCGTAGAACGTCAGGTAGCGGGGCACGCTGACCCGGGGGTCGGTACCCGGCTCGCCGAACCGCAGGTGCGGGTTGTCGGTGTGCCAGAAGAACTCCGTGTCCGCGCCCCAGGAGCTCGTGGTCCCGGCGGCGCTCGGGTTCGGGGCCACGTTGCGCATCAGCAGGCCGTCGTTCTCGTAGTCCACCGCGTACGGCATCAGCCCGAGCAGCTGGAGCACGCCGAGGTGCACGGCGTTGACGACCGCCAGGCGCGTCTCGTCGACGAAGCCGTCCACGGGTGTGGCCGGGAACTCCTGCTGCGGCAGGTTGTCCACCAGCAGCGCGTGGTGCCCGGTGTGCGGGAACACCGCCAGAGCGCCGAGCAGTTCGCCGGGCAGATGGGTACGCAGCGCGTGGGCGCCGATCCCGGCCAGGATCGCGGTGTGGGTGTCCGGTTCGAGGTCGGTGCCCTCGATCCGGTCGGTGATGGTCTTCTCCAGGATGTCGCGCACCCCGTCGTCGACCCGGTAGGTGACCAGACTCAGTCTCCGCATGCCTTGCTCCTCCCCGTTCTTTAGAACACGTACTTGAACAGCAGCGACCCGAACAGCACCACCAGGGACGCGACGAGCGTCGCCTTCACCACCTTCGCGCCGCCGCGCAGCGCGGTCCTGCTCCCGAGGTAGTTGCCGGCGATGTTCGCGAGCAGCATCGGGATGCCGACCAGGTAGAGGATGTTGCCCGTGGCGACGAACGCGACCAGCGCGCCCACGTTGGACGCCAGGTTGAACACCTTCGACGTCGCCGAGGCCTCGACGAGCCCGAGCCGCAGCACCAGGTGGAAACCCAGGACGAGCATGCTTCCGGTACCGGGGCCGAAGAACCCGTCGTAGAAGCCGATCACCAGGCACAGCAGCGGCGCGCCGATCAGGATCTTGCGGCTCTTGAGGTCCACCTCGCCGGTGCCGCGCTCCTTCTTGGGGAGCAGGGTGACGGCCAGGCCCAGCGGTACCAGAAAAGTGATGATCTTTCCGATGGTGTCGGGGTCGAACATCAGGATGACCTTGGCGCCGACGAACGCGCCGACGACGGCGAACAGCACCCCGACCCCGACGAGCGACCAGACCACCATCTTGTTGCGGGCGAAGTTGTACAGCGCGGCGAGGGTGCCGACCGTGCTGACGTACTTCTCGGTGCCCAGGGCCAGTTGCGGCGAGTAGCCGGCGAACAGCAGGGCCGGCACCAGGATCAGCGCGCCGCCGCCCGCGATGCTGTCGATGAAACCGGCGATGAAACCGGCGAGCGTGAGTAGAACGATGTCCATCTTTCCCCCGAACAGGTGGCTTTCAGTGGTGGAAGAGCGCGCCCCGGTGCACCTTGTGCTGGGCGGCCTGCGCCAGTGGTCGCACGACCAGCTGGTCGATGTTCACGTGCGGTGGCAGCCCGACCGCCAGGCTCACGCACGCCGCGACGTCGCCGGCGGTCAGCGGGCGGTCCACGTCGGCGTACACGGCGGCGGCGCGCTCGGCGTCCCCGGCGAACCGGTTGAGGGCGAACTCCTCGGTGCGCACCATGCCGGGCAGGATCTCGATCACCCGGACCGGCTGGCCGCACAGCTCCAGCCGGAGCGTCTCGCTGAACGCGTGCTCGGCGTGCTTCGCGGCGCTGTAGCCGCCCCCGCCCTCGTAGTTGGCCGCCGCGGCCGTCGAGGTGACTGTCACGATCGTGCCGCCCGCACCGGCCCGCAGCAGCGGCAACAGCGCCTGGGTGACCCGCAGGGTGCCGAGCACGTTGACCGCGAACATCCGCTCCCACTCCGCCGGGTCGGACAGTGCGACCGGCTCCGCGCCCAGCGCGCCACCGGCGTTGTTGACCAGCAGGTCGCACCGGTCGAACCCGGCCGCGAAGTCGCGCACCGAGGCCGCGTCGGTCACGTCGAGCTCCACCGCCCGGCCGCCGATCTCCCCCGCCAACCGCCGGAGCCGGTCGATCCTGCGGGCCGCGACCACCACCTCGAATCCGTCCTCGGCCAGCCTCCGAGCGGTCGCCTCACCGATCCCGCTGCTCGCCCCCGTCACCACCGCGACGCCCGTCATGCGCACTCCACTCTGGATACATCCCGTACTGATCTAGAACGGTAAGGACGGGGTTCGGGAGTCGCAAGCGGCTCGGCTTTGAGAAGAATCACGGCGCATTATCGATCGGCATCCGCCAATGCCCTAACGGGCAATCCATCGACAGACAGCAGTCAGAGGATGGCACGCCGCACTGTCGAACCAGTTCAGACCAGGGAGAACATCGGCGATCCACGTGCGAGCCGTTGCCGACCCGTTTCCCTAAGGGGCGACTGGAAACAACAGTTCTAGAGGTGCTGGGGAGACAGGGTGAAATACCCGAACAACCGCGGATTGTTTCCGGCAGGTGCGTGGCGTAGTCTGCCCGTTTCTCCGGCGCGCCGTTCCTGGAGGCGGGGCTGGCGGGCGCTGGTCATAATCCGGTCATGCCCCGGTTCAGCGCACAGTTCGAACAGCTCGCCGTCCGCCACGTCGCCCTCGCCGCGCACCAGTCGCTGGTGTTCGACGCCGAGGTCGGATCGGGGGCCTGGCGGCACAGCTTCGTCGACCGGACGTTCACGATCGGCGAGCGCACCCTGCCGATGCTGCCGATCGGCACGGCCCTGCCGGAGCACGGGGTGCTGGCCTGGTGCTGGGCGGACAGTTCGCTGGAGCCCTGGCCGTGGACGAAGGACGCCTCCTGGCGGCTGCGGATGTACGGGATCACGAACGACATCCCCGAGTTCGCCACCAGCGGCGTGCGGCTCGGCGACTGGGACGACCTGAACGAGGCGGCCACCCGGCTCCTGGTGGTCGCGCTCGGCGTGCTCGGCGCCCGGGGCAGCTACGGCTTCCGGATGGCGCACGGCGGCGGTTTCTTCGTCCTCACCGACGACCCCGTGCTGCCCACCCCGGAGGAGCCGGCCCCGGAACGGGTCGAGCAGGTGCTCGGGCTGGCTGCGGCGTACTTCCCCGAACTCGACCAGATGGAGGTCGCGGCGCACTACGTCGAGGCGCTCGGCGGCCGGTGGACGCAGATCCCCGGCGGGCTCAGCGTCCGGTTCGCCACGGCGGGGATGTCGCTGCACTACGCCGGCAACCGCCTGCGGTGGACCGGCCCGAGCATGGCGTGAGGCCGGGCCCGCCCGGGGCGCACCGCGCGGGCCCGGCCACCAGCGGCTGAACCGCCGCCGACCTTCGGCGGCGGTTCAGCCGCCCCCCGTTGGCGTGGCCCGGACAGGACCACGCCGCCCCCGCGACTACTCGTAGTGGATCGCGGTCAGTACGTCGGTGCGGGCGGCCCGGATCGCCGGCAGGGCGGCGGCGAGGACGCCGACGACGACGGCCAGGCTCAGGTACCCGAACATCTGGGTCCACGGCAGGACCAGCACGGTCAGCCCGTCGTCCTCGAGCGCCCGGACGACCGCCGCGCCCAGGCCGACGCCGACCCCGATGCCCAGCAGGGCGCCGAATACCGAGATCACCACCGACTCGACCGTGACCATGCCCATGATCTGGGCGCGGCTCATGCCGACGGCGCGCAGCAGGCCCAGTTCGCGGGTGCGTTCGATCATCGACAGCGCCAGGGTGTTGACCACGCCGAGCACCGCGATGACGATCGCCAGCGCGAGCAGGATCTGGATCATCGCGAGCAGGATGTCCAGGTACGACGTCCGCTGCTCGATGTAGGAGCTGCGGTCGGCGACCCCGACCTCGGGGCTGTCCGTCAGGTACGCGTCGACCTGGTCCCTGACCGCCGACCCGTTCGCCCCGTCGGCGAGCCGGATGTAGGCCAGCACCGGGGTGGGACTGAGGAAGTTCCCGGCCGCCGCCAGCGGAAGGAGGTACCCGTCCACGACCCCGGTCTTGGCGTACACCCCGACGACGGTGTAGGTGACCGGCTCCCCGCGCGAGGACCGGATCCGGACCGGGTCCCCCACGGCGAGGCCGTCGTGGCGCGCGGTCTCCTCGTCGAGGACCACCTGGGTACCGGACACCGCGTCCACCGAACCCGACGTCGCCCGCAGGCCGAGGATGTCGGCGAGCGCCCGCAGGTCACTGGTGGCGTACACCCGGCCGCCCGCCTTGTCGTCGACCGTGGCGGTGTCGAGGTAGACGCCGGCGACGGCGCGTACCCCCCTCGTGTCCTTGATCTTGTCCAGCACCGCCGGGTCGAAGGACGGCGGCGGGCCGCTGAGCTGCTCCCCGGAGACGACCAGCTCGGCCCGCAGGCCGTCGTCGATCGTCCTGGCCACACTGGCCTTCATCGACGTGGCCACGACGCTGACCCCGATCACCAGCGCGATGCCGATCATCAGCGCCGAGGCCGTGATGGCGGTCCGGCGCGGGTTGCGGGCCGAGTTGCGCCGGCCGAGCTGGCCCGGCGTCGACCAGGACAGGATCCGGCCCAGCAGCGACACGACCGGACGGCTGATCGACGGGGTGAGCAGCGCGATCCCGACGAACGACAGCAGGACGCCGCCGAGCAGCATGGGCAGCGTGTCGTCGCCCGCGCCGCCCGCGAGCGCCACCCACAGGCCGGCCACGCCGAGCGTCGTGACCACGCCGCCCGCGATCGTGGGCGTCCGCAGCGACCGGGTGGTGTTCGCCGCGTCGCGCATCGCCGCGAGCGGGGCGATCCGGGCGGCCCGCAACGCCGGGGCCAGCGCCGCCAGGACGGTGACGAGGACGCCGATCGCGAACGCGGCGACCACGGCCGCCGCCGGGACCACGAGCCCGCTGGTCGGGATGACGCCGCCGATGGCCGCGACGAGCCCCGCGCCCACCCCGATCCCGGCCCCGAGGCCGAGGACCGAGGCGGTCAGCCCGATGAGGACGGCCTCGACGATCACCGACCCGACGACCTGGCCGCCGCTGGCGCCCATGGCGCGCATCAGGGCCAGCTCCCGGGTCCGCTGGGCGACGATGATCGAGAAGGTGTTGACGATCAGGAAGACGCCGACGAGCAGCGCCACGGCCGCGAAGCCCATCAGGATGTCGCGGAGGAAGTCGAAGACGCCCTTCACCGCGTCGGCCTGCGACCTGCCCATCTCCGCGCCGGTCCGGACCACGAACGGGTCGCCGAGCGCCGAGCGCACGGAGTCGCGCAACCGCTCGTCCGAGGTGCCGGGCGCGGCCGTGACGTCGATCGAGGTGAACTGGTCGGGCCCGCCGAGCAGCAGCCGCTGGGCCGCCGGGGTGGTGAACGCGATCGTGTATTCGCCGGCGAGCGAGCCACGGTCCCCCGAGTAGCCGAAGAACCCGACGATGGTGAAGGCCCGCTTCGGCTCCAGGGTCAGCACGCCCACGGCATCGCCGATCCGGTACCCGGAGGCCTCGGCCAGCGTCCCGTTGATCAGGATCTCGGTGTCCGCCGCCGGGGCCCGGCCCGCCCGCAGCCGCACGACGTCGTTCCCGCCGGTCCAGTTGGTCCCGAACGCCTGCCCACCACCGGTGATGACCTTGCCATTCTTGCCGATGAGGCGCGCGCCGTTGGCGAACACGGTGCCGGTGGTCCCCCGGACGCCCGGGACGGCGGACACCCTGTCGAGCGCGGAGGCCGGGATCGGGTCCGCCGGCCCGTCGGGGACCGTGGACCCGCCCGTCACCGTGACGTCCGTTCCGTCGTAGACGGACGCGTACAGATCGTCGAAGGACCTGCCGAGGGTCTCGGTCAGGATGAGCGCGCCGGAGACGAACATGACGCCCAGCACCACCGCGAGCGCCGACAGCACGAGTCGGAGCTTGCGGGACAGCAGACTCTTCAGGGTGGCCTTCAGCATCAGTCGTCTCCGCCGTGCGCGTGCGGGTCGAGGCTCTTGAGCTTGTCGTGCACCTGGTCGACGGTCGGCTCGAGGAGCTCATCGACGATCTGGCCGTCAGCCAGGAAGATGACCCGGTCGGCGTAGGACGCGGCGGTCGGGTCGTGGGTGACCATGACGATCGTCTGGCCGAAGTCGCGCACCGAGTTCCGCAGGAAGTTGAGCACCTCGGCACCCGACCGCGAGTCGAGGTTACCGGTCGGCTCGTCGGCGAAGACGACCTCCGGACGCGACACGAGGGCGCGGGCGCAGGCGACGCGCTGCTGCTGACCACCGGACAGCTCGGTCGGTTTGTGCTTGAGCCGGTCTTCCAGGCCCACGGTCTTGATCACCGTGTCGTACCACGCCTGATCCGGCTTGCGGCCGGCGATCGACAGCGGCAGCAGGATGTTCTCCTGCGCGGTCAGCGTGGGCAGCAGGTTGAACTGCTGGAAGATGAACCCGATCTTGTCCCGGCGCAGTTTGGTCAGACCGCCGTCGGACAGCTTGTCGACCTGGGTGTCGCCGATGAACAGGTCACCGCGGGTGACCGTGTCCAGCCCGGCGAGGCAGTGCATCAGCGTCGACTTGCCGGACCCGGACGGGCCCATGATCGCCGTGAACTGACCCTTGGCCAGCTCCACGTCGATGCCGCGCAGAGCGATCACCTGCGCCTCGCCCTGCCCGTACACCTTCCACACGTCGGACGCGCGCGCCGCGACCGGCTGTACCGCTGTGGTCATCGCTGTCTCTCCTGTCTCCGAACGCACCGGCCGTGCCGGCTGGTGCGAGAGCCGCGAACTGTCCCGTGGCCCCGGGCGGGGGCGGTGGGACCGACTGCGGCCGGCGGGTGTTCGTGTCCGCCGCCCGGCGCCGCCGATGCCCTGCCGCGCCGCCCGTGGAAGGGCCCGCGCTTTCTGCGATCAGCGTTCGCAGTTGTTAGGTTACGTCAGGCGCGTACCGTCCGCAAAGGAGATATGTGCTCGCCGTAGTCGTCGGCTTCGATCCGTGCCGGGTGCCCGCCGGGTGCCGGTCACTGGCCGCCGGTTGCCGGGGGCCTGGGGCCGGTTGCGGTTGCGGTTGCGGTTGCCGGGCATGTTGCCGGGCCGCCGCTTCAGGACGCCTTCATCGGGTACCGGCCGGTCGGGCGGCCGTCAGCGGGCCGTGGCCCGGGGCCGCCCCCACCGCGTGGGGCACCGGCGCACCACCGTCCTAGCCCTCCGCGCGGAGCAGCCCCGTCAACATCCGGGTGACCACCCGGTCGAAGAGCGGCTCCGTCGGCGCGGCCGGGCCGGACGCCGCGGCGAAGACCACCGCCGCGAGGTGCGGATGGCGCCCCTCGGCGGCGACCGCGCCCACATAGGCCGCCCGGGCCTGTTGCACCTCCGGCGACTGCTGGTCACCCAGCTCCGCGCGGGTCAACATGACCACCATCCCGCCGAGCAGGCCGACGGTCTCCAGCTTGGTGATGGCGTCCACGTCCAGGGTCGACATCGCGGCCAGGGCGTGCTCCAGAAAGTCCATGGCGCTCGGACCCACCGCCACCCGGGTACTGGCCAGCTCGATCATCCACGGGTGGCGCAGGTACCCGGCGCGGCTCTCGTGCGCGAGGACCAGCAGGTCGGCGAGCCAGTCGCCGGAGCCGAGCCGGGTGTAGTCCAGCTCCCCGTGCACCTCGTTCACCATGAGTTCGAGCAGCTCGTCGCGGGACGCGACGTACCGGTACAGCGACGCCGGCCCCGAGCCGAGCGCGCCGGCGACCGCCCGCATGGTGACGGCCGGCAGGCCCCGCTCGTCGGCGATGCCGATCGCGGTGGCGGCGATCTCCTCGCGGCTGTGCTCCGGCGCCGGCCCCCGTGCCGCACGCTCGGGGCGCAGCCAGATGCTGTCGGGCACGTCGCCGTCCTCCCTCGCGAACACTGTATGCGGAATCGTAGGCCCGCCGTGTCCGCCGGTCCGGCTACAGGTCGCGGTTCTCGTCGGCCGCCAGCGCGGCGAGCACCGCCTCCACCCCGAACTGGAACTCCGGCACCCCGTTGTGCGCGACGGCCCGGCTCGCCGTCAGCGAGAACGCCCGTTCCGTGCCGAGCCCGGCCCGGATGGCGTGGAACCGCGCCGCCCAGTGCTGCCGCTCGACCGGGTCCTGGAGGCGTTCGTGCAGGCCAGGGAAGGTCAGTTCCTCGTCGAAGTCCATCGTTACGCTCCACGCGTCGGGGTTACCGAGTCTCATCACTCGGCCCGGGTGCGCCAAGGGACCGGCGAAGGTTGTCACGAAGCCGTTACCGCCCGGCGGGCTACTGGGTGGTTTGTCCGGGATCGACCACCGGCCCGATCGGGGTGCCGGACGTGCCGGGCTGCGGTCGGGCCAGGCCTCGTCGAGGTCGTGCGCTGTGCCTCGGCTGCGAGGGCGTGACCTGGGGCTTTCCGCGTCGCCGTGGGCGCGGGGGCGAGCGGGTGCGGGCGGGTGCGAGCGTCGCCGTGGGCGGAGGCGCGGGCACGGGGACACGGGGACACGGGAGCACTGGAGCCCGAGAGCCCGAGAGCCCGGTGCCCGGTGCACGGGGCACGGGGCACGGGGCACGGGGCACGGGGCACGGGGCACGGGGCACGGGGCACGGGGGCGCGGGGCACGGGGCGGAGGCGCGGGTGCGATCGTCGCCGGTCGGAGATCCGTCCGCGATGTCGGAACGGCAGGATGACGCGCATGTCCCGCGCCCTCGCCTGGCTCGCGCACCCGGTCACCCTGGTGGCCGGGCTCCTGCTGGTACTCAACGACCATCTGTTGAAGCCGTCGTTCCCCGGGCCCGTCACGGGGAAGCTGTCCGACGTCGCCGGGCTGGTGCTGGCGCCGGCCCTCGTCGCCCTGGTCCTGCCGGCCCGGTGGGCGGTGCCGGTCACGGGTGCCGGGTTCACGCTGGTGAAGGTGAGCGGCGCCGGGGCGGCGGTGGCCACGGAGCTGTGGGGCGCGCTGGGCGGGCCGTCGCGGGTGCTGGCCGATCCGACGGACCTGTGGGCGCTGCCGGCGCTGGGACTGTCCTGGTGGGTGTGGACCCGGGTACGGGACCGGCCGGAGCCCGAGGGGACCGCCCGTCTCCTGCGGGTACTCGTCGTGCTGCCCTGCTGTCTGCTGTCCGTGGCGGCCACCTCCGCGTACCGCCCGCCGACCTACGACGTGTCCGTGGCCGACGGCCAGCTGCGGTTCGGCTACCTGGGCAGCTCGGACGGCACGCGATGGCACGAGGTGCCCAGGGCCGTCCCCACCCCCGGGTGCTCCGGGCCGACGTGTCCGCCCTCGTCCTACCCCGGGGAGCCGGAGCCGGAACCGCCCCGCACGGCCTGTGCCCCGACGGGCCAGTGCTACCGGGTCGACGGCGAGCACCTCCGGGTCGAGGAGTCCGCCGACGGGGTGACCTGGACCCTCGCCTGGGAGGTCCCGGCCGGCAGGCTCGAACACCTGCGCCGGGCCTACCCGCCCGCCTACCAGGAGTCGAGCCCCCGGCTGGCGTCCACGTCCGTGGCCGTCCTCGCGCTGCCGGGAGACGGGTACGTCGTGGCGGTCGGCAACCAGCGCGACGGGCTGCTGTTGCGCGACCGGCACGGCACCTGGACCCGGATCGGCTTCCCCGCGTACACCGACAGTAAGGGCGTTCGGGTTTCGGGAAATCGCGCGCCGTCGCTGACGGGAGGTCCGGCGATCCGGGCGGAGACCGGCCTCTCCGTCGGCCTGGCACTGCTCGCCTGGGCGGCGGCGCTGCTGGCCGGTCGGCGGCGCGGCGACCGGTGGGGGCCCGGCGCGGTGTCGGCAGTACCCGTCGTCGCCGTGGGCTCTCTGATCTTGTTCGCGGGGTGGAACGCGGACTTCCCCATGAACTTCGCGGGCGTGCTGTTCGGGGCCGTCGCCCTGCTCGTCGGGTCGCTCCTGGCCACCGGGTTCAGCGTCTCCTCCCGTGGGCTGCGTCCCGTCGGATTCGCGGTGGCCGCGGTCACGGCGGTCGCCACCGGGGTCGGCGTGTACCTGCCGTTCCACGCGTGGAACACCGGCACGATCGACGGGTACCCGCGGGCGGCGTGGACGGCGCTGGGCGTGGCGGCGGTGGGCACTGGGCTGGCCGTGGCCGCCGGCCGCCTGTTCGGGAACCGGCCCGCCGCCCGGAGCCGGGCCATCCACCCGGGATACGTCGGCGCCCCGCCCGCCCCACCCGTCCCGCCCGCACAGTTCCACAAGGGCGTCGGAGCGGCACCCACGCCCGCCCCTCCGACCGCGTTCTACCGGGGCTACGGGCCGCCACCTACCCTGCGCCCCGCCGCCCCGGAGCACCCGGCCGACGCCGACGGCCCGCCCGACCGTCATCTGAGCCCCGGGCCCGAGCCCGAATGACGGTCTCGGTACGGCCGGCAACCTGGACCTCGGCGAGGAGCCACGAGGTATCGAGGTCCTACCCAGAGGCCACCGCGCCGACTGTCACAGACTTGCCCTTTTCGCCAGCAGCCACTGTACGACCGATCGGGGTTGGTGTCGGGAGCGCGGCCGGACCGTAGACGGGGAGTCGCACCGAGTCGCCGACGCACGGTCTGGCCCGCGTATCACCCACGACGACCGCGCCAGGTGCGCACGACGTCGACTCCAGTCGACCAGTTGCCCGGTCGTCGACGACCAGCGGATCGTCGCCCACCCGGAAAGGTGACTCGTAAACAACCCGACACACTGCGCAACCAACATTGACTACGGTCAAAGCGGACCATCAGTGTCGTCAATGAGGGGTTGCCGCGTGCCTACGCCAGGGAACACCGAGAACACGCCTTCCCGGCCCGATACGATCGCCAACCGGGAGGACTTCGCCCGCGAGCTCACAGTCCTACGGGAGTACGCCGGTCTCACCGTCCGACAGGTGGCCGCGAAGATCGGCACGGGCACACCGCACACGACGCTCGCCAGTTGGTTCGCGGGACAAACAGTTCCCCTGCCCGCATTTCGCGGCACCCTGGTCCAGCTCCTCATGGTGTGTGGGGTCGCGGACGACGTCGGAATCGAGCGTTGGCTCTCCGCGTGGGAACGCGTTCGCCGTGCGCCGGGGCGGCGCCCCGGCGCACCGTCGCCGTTTCGCGGACTCGCGTCCTTCAACCCCGAGGACGCCGACTGGTTCTTCGGCCGGGAGGCATTGACCTCCGAACTCGTCACCCGGGTACATGCCCTTGACGCGGCTGGCGGCGGAGTACTCATCCTGGTCGGCGCATCTGGAGCGGGAAAGTCCTCGCTGCTACGGGCCGGACTTGTCGCGGCGATGCGCCTCGGGGACCCGCCGGGAACTCTGGCGAGAAACGTGATTCTGATGACCCCGGGAAGCCGACCGATGTCCGACCTGGAGCAGCAGCTGGCCGCACTCGTCGCCGAGAACACGGGAGATCTGCGCGAGGGCCAGGTCCCTGCCGAGTCCACCCATCCAACCACGCGACTGGCCAACGGGGCAGGACTCCTGTTGCTCGTCATCGACCAGTTCGAGGAGGTCTTCACCGAAGCCGAGGTGGCGGAACGACGGAGCTTCCTCTCCGCCCTGGAAGCTGCGGCCAGCGGCGCCGTGGTGGTGGTCGCCCTGCGCGCGGACTTCTACGCCGCCGCTCTGGAACTGCCGATGTTGCGGACCGCGGCTCGCGACCACCAGGTTCCGGTCGGACCGATGAGCCGGGCGGAGCTACGGCAGGCCATCGTGAAGCCGGCGCGCAAGGCCAGGATCACGATCGAGGAGGGGCTCGTCGAAATCCTGGTCCGGGACGCGACGTCCCGTGACATGGACACGTCGATCGACCGCTGGGAAAACGGCTGCCTACCGTTGCTCTCGCACGTGCTGTACACAACCTGGAAGACCGGCAAAGGTCAACGACTCCGGATAGAGGACTATCAACGGGCGGGAGGAATCACGGGTGCTGTGGCCTCCACGGCGGATGCGATCTACGCACAGCTCGACGCGCGCCACCGCGATGTGGCGCGGCGGCTGTTCCTCGCGCTCGTGCACCTCGCGCCAGACACTCCCGACACGCGGCGCCGGGTATCGCGGGTCGACCTGTTCGCCCACATGGGCCCGGAGAACGGGACTGCGCTCGAGGCCGTACTCGAACAGTTCGTCTCCCAGCGCCTCATCACCGTCGACGCCGACGCGGTCGAACTGAGCCACGAGGCTGTCCTCAGCGCGTGGCCACAGTTGGGTGCCTGGATACAGGCCGACCGCTCCAGCCTGATGGTCGCCCGCCAACTGGCCGCGACCGCCAGGGAATGGAGGATCGCCGACCGTGATCCCGAACATCTCTACGGCACCGCCCGCCTCAACGCCGCTCAGGACTGGGCGGACAGCCACGCGTCGGAAGTGCCCACAGATGTGGCGGAGTTCCTGCGGGCGAGCCATCACCGCGCGCGCCGACGGACCCGCCGGCTACAACAGACCGTGGCCGCGCTCACGGTGCTGCTGATGGCGACAGCGACAGGTGGGATCCTGGCTGTGCGTGCCCAGTCCGGTGCCGAAGCGGCCCGCGCCGCCGCAGTCGCGGTCCGGGATGCGGCTCTGTCCCGACTTGTGGCCGCCCGTGCGGACCAGTTGCGGGCGCATGACCCGTCCCTGTCGGCACAATTGTCGGTCGCCGCGTACCAGATCGCCGCCACGAGCGAGGCCCGAGCCAGTCTCGTCGGCGCGACCGGCGTAGCCCTGCCGACACGGCTACTGGGCGGAGGTGCCCAGATCATGCAAGCAGTCGCATTCCATCCGTCCGGGCGGGTTCTCGCGGCCGCAGCGGACACCGGGATCAGGATCTGGGATCTCACCGATCCGCTCCACGGGCACGGAACAACCCTGCCGGGAGTCGGAACGGGAACTGTCTTCGCCCTCTCCTACAGCCCCGACGGCCGGTTGATGGCCTCAGCAGGCGCCGACCAGGCCGTCCATCTGTGGAGCACGGCGGAGGATCCGACTCGGCCGGACCCCCTCGGCGCGTTGACGACTGGATCCGCCAGTACGGTGTACTCGGTCGCCTTCAGTCCCGACGGCCACACGCTGGCCGTGGCGGACGCCGACGGCACCGTGCGGATGTGGAACATCATTGACCCGACCCACCCGACGCGCGTGGGGTCGCCCCTTCCGGTCGCTGGTGGGGCGACGAAATCCGTCGTCTTCACGCCGGACAACCAGCGACTGGTGACGGGGAGCGAGAGCGGGACCGTTCGTCTGTGGACCCTCGCCGATCCCACCCAGCCCCGCATGATCGGCATCGCCCAGGGACCGACCAAAGAGGTCGATCAGGTGGCCGTCAGCCCCGATGGCCGCATGCTCGCCGCCGGTAGCCGCGACTTCAGCGTGTACCTCTGGGACATCACCGATCCGGCATCCCCAACTCCCGTTCGCGACCCCCTGGTCGGAGCCCGAAGCTGGATCAACACGGTGGCCTTCAGCCCCGACAGTACCCACCTGGCCGCCGGTGGGTCGGATACCGCACTGGGCGTCCGGATCTGGGATGTCACCACCGGACGGCTGACCGCCACCCTTCCTCATCCCGCGCCCGTCACCTCCGTGAGATTCCGTCCGGACGGTCGCACCGTGGCGACAGCCGCCAATGACGGCACCGCCCGCCTGTGGCCGGTGCGTGGGCCGGTCCTCGCCGCCACCGGCCCTGTCAGCGCCGCTGTGTTCAGCCCGGACGGCAGAGTGTTGGCTGTCGGCAGCTCGGACGTCCAGTTGTGGAACATTGCCGACCCTCGAGCGCCCACCCCGTTCGGGCCACCGCTGGCGAACCCCGACAGGTTCTCCGGTTCGTTGGCGTTCTCCCCCGACAGCAGGACACTTGCGGTAAGTCATGGGGCGTCCGGAACGATCAGGCTGTGGGACACGACGGATCCCGCACGACCAGTGGCGCACGGACCACCGACGGCGGCACACGACAAGATCGTTCAGACGGTCGCCTTCAGTCCCGACGGAAACCTCCTCGCCACCGGCGCCGACGACGCCACCGTGCGCCTGTGGGACACGACCAGCAAGACCCGCCCCCTGCTGGTCGCGACGATGACCGGCTTCACAGGCATCGTCACCTGGGTCACCTTCAGCCCGGATGGCCGCACGGTCATCGCGAGCAGCGCTGACAAGACCATTCGGCTGTGGAACGTGGCCAATCCGCATTCGCCCACCTCCGTCGGAGGGCCGCTGTCAGCGGGAAGCCACTATGTCTACAGCGTGGCGTACAGTCCCGACGGCCGAACCATCGCCGCCAGCAGCGCCGACAGCAACATCTACCTCTGGAATGTCGGCGTCGCAGGGCTACCCCGGCCACTCGGCTCACCGCTGCACGGCCCGACCAACTACGTGTACATGCTGACCTTCAGTCCCGACGGTGAGACCCTCGCCTCCGCGACCACCGACGGCCACGTCTGGCTCTGGAGCCTTCAGAACCGTGGACATCCCGTTCCACTCGCTGCGGTAGCCATCCCCCAAGGAGCGTTGTACACGATCGGCTACCACCCGGGCGGCACAGCACTCGCGGGCGGGGGCGCTGCGGGAACGACATGGCTGTTCACCACTGATCCTCACCTGGCAGCTCAGCAGATCTGCGCGAGGACGGGTGACCACATCACGGTCGAAGAGTGGTCGAAGTACATACCCGACCGCTCCTACCAGCGGCCGTGTCGAATCTGAACCGGCTCCGTGCCAGACCACATCCGTCGGATGTACGGGGATGTACGGGCAATTCGCCAGGTCTTCCGATCGCCCACGGGTTCGGCCAGCGTCAGGGTGTGCCGGGAGCCAACCCGGCACGAACACCCTCGACGAACTGGAGGACACCTCATGACGCACCTCCTCAGCCAAGGACGTGGCAGTGCGGCCCGTCGGATGTCGACGGCGGCCGTGATCGCCACGTGCCTCGCCATGCCGTTGACCGTCGCCACGCCGGCTCACGCAAGTTGGCACTCGGCATACACCACCGTCGCGGACGTCGCCGTGCGCGACTGCTACCACCCCGAGCCGCAGCCCCCGAGCCAGTACTGCAACCTCCAGAAGCGGCTCCCGCAGGGCACCTCCCTGCACGTCGTCTGCCAGCGGCAGGGCCAGAACATCTATGGCAACGTCTGGTGGGACTACGTCGTACACAGTGCCGGTGAGGGCTACGCATCGGACTACTACGTCTACACCGGTGTCGACGGCCGGCATCCCAACATCGATCTCTGCCAGTAGTCCGTAGCCGGACTCAGCCGGGTGGGGCGGATACAGGATCCGGCCCCACCCGGTGCGGCACCTCCGATCCACGGCACTCGTGGCTCCGACCGTCGGCGCGTTGAGTGCGCCGTCAGCTCAGTGGCTCCTCAGCACACCCTCTGATGGTTTGCCCCCGCGGTGTAGGTCTCAGCGAAGTGGCGGCCGTCGGGGTAGCGGAGACGGACGTGGAAGTTGACACAGGTGCTACCCGGCGCATAGACCTGCATGGTGTAGGTCCACAGTGTCGTTCGATCGGTCGCCTCGAGACTTCGGTTGCCGTCAGTCCAGATCACCTTGTAGGAGTCGCCACCGGTCGGATTGCCGTCGACCGTCACCCAGTTCGTCTGGCAGCGGGATGAAAAGTAGACATTGGCCCAGGCGACAATCTGACCCAGCTCAGTCTCGACGGACCGCCGTGCGATCCAGGAGGAATTCTGGCTGCAGTAGTTCGGTGCGAGGTACGGGTTGGTGCCGTAGTCCGCAGCGCTGGCGTGCGCGGGCATGGGGCTCAGAAGCACCACGGCGGCGACCACGAGCGCGACCCACCAATGCTTCAGTCTGACCACGTGCGTAGCGACGGGCGACGAATCGGCCGGTCGCAGTCTCATCCGATGTGACATCGAACCACTCCTTCCTGTCGGGGATTCCAGCGGACATGCCGGATCGACCACCACAGTGGGTCTGGACTCCCACCCGCCACAACAGGTCCCGTATTGCCCGTACGAGCCCGTACACATGGCACTTGGGCACCATGGCGCCAACCACCTCGAACGGCCAGGAGGTGCCGGCCAGCACCAGGGCGGCTTCGCCGATCGACCTCGGGAGTGTCGGTTTCGTGGTACGAATGGGGTAATTCGGCCCTGGAGTTCCGGTGCCCGGACCTGGCGGAGGCGCGTCGCGATGAGTCGGAGACGAGGGTGGGCCGCCGTGCTCGCGGTCGCGCTGGCGACCACGCTCCCCGCCTGCACCCGGGAAAAGACCCCGCCGACCGGTACGGCCCGCGGCGCCCAGGGTGACGCCGTCGTCGCCCTCGCCCGCGACCACCTGGCGAAGAGCAACCTCCGGGCCGTCCTCCTCCGGGTGACCGTCGACGGGAAGGACGTGGCCACCGAGGCGCTCGGCGAGTCGCTCACCGGGGTGCCGGCCAGCACGGCGATGCGGTTCCGCAACGGTGCGGTCGCGTTCGCGTACATCAGTACCCTGCTGCTGAAGTTCGTCGACGAGAAGAAGGTCGGCCTCGACGATCCGGTCGGGCGCTGGCTGCCGACGTTGCCGGAGGCCGACAAGGTCACGCTGCGGATGCTGGCCAACCACACGTCGGGGTACCCGGACTACGAGACCGATCCCGTGTTCCAGCGGGCCTTCTACGCCGACCCGTTCCGGTCCTGGAGCTACGACCAGCGGCTGCGGATCGCGTTCGGCCGGCCCCAGGTGTCGGCGCCCGGCACCAACTGGAGCTACGCGCACACCAACTTCATGATCCTCGGCGAGGCCCTCGCGAAGATCGGCGGCGAGCCGCTGGACGTGCTCCTGCGCGAGAAGGTGCTGAAGCCGATGGGGCTGACCCACACCACCGCCGCCGACACCGCGGCGATCCCGGAACCGGTCCTGCACGCGTTCAGTTCCGAACGCCGCCAGGTACTGGGCATCGCGGCCCCGACGCCCTTCTACGAGGAGACCACGTCCTGGAACGCCGACTGGGGCACCCCGACCGGGGCCAGCCAGACCTCCACCATCGGGGACCTGGACCGCACGGCCATCGCGGTGGGCACCGGCGCGGTGCTGTCGAAGGCGAGCTACCACGCGATGACGGACGAGCGCCTGCTCGGCTTCGGCCAGAAGCTGGACAGCTGCGTGCCCTCGTGCTTCACCCAGATGGTCCGGTACAACTACGGCCTGGGTGTGGTGCGCTCCGGCGACTGGCTGCTGCAGAACCCGCTGCTCGGCGGGTACGCGGCGACCATGGCCTACCTGCCCGCCGGCAAGGTCGCGATCTCGGTGGCCGTCACCTTCCAGCCCGGCGCGTTCGACTGCGAGGGCCACTACGCGAATGCCAGTGACCAGCTGTTCCGGGAGATCGGGGCCCTGATGGCACCGGACGACAGCCCGCCGCCGGCACCGGCGCCCGCCGCGCGGTGCTGACCGTCCGCCGGCGGCCGCCTCGGGGTGGTCCGCCCCGGCGCGGCGCGCGGCGGGCGCCTACGGCCTCGGCCGGGGGGACGGGTCGAGCCGGCCGCCCACCCGGGCCGTCAACCGGGCCATCTCGAACGCCACCTGGCCCACGTCGCAGCCGTGCGCGGCGAGCACGCCCAGGGTCGAACCGTCCCCGATGGCCATCAGGAACAGGAAACCCTTGTCCATCTCGACCACGCTCTGCACGACGTCGCCCCACTCGATCACCCGGGTCGCCCCGTAGGTGAGGCTGACCAGGCCGGCGATGATCGCCGACAGCTGACCCGCCCGGCCGTCCGGCAACTGTTCGGACGCGGCGATCAGCAGACCGTCGGCGGACACGGCCGTGGCGTGCGCGACGCCCGGGACGCGGTCGGCGAGGTCGGCGAGGAGCCAACCGAGGTTCGTGGTGTCGCTGGCGGCTGTCATGGTCGGTGCTCCTCGGCGGGTGGTGCTGGGACTTCGGTGGACACGCGCCCGCGGATGGCGCCGAGCTGGAAGGCTGCCAGGGACGCCCGCATGGCGTCGGCGGTCCGGGTGATCGGCACGTCGGGTGCCTCGGCGTCCGCCCGGCCGGGGACCAGGTGGGCCATGGGTTCGCGCCGGGGCAGCCCGGCGGTCGTGTCCTCGGCCGGCCGGGGTTCGGCCGCCGCGCGCGCCGCCGCCCACCCGGGGTCGGCCGCCGCCCAGGCGGTGTCGCGCTGGGTCGGGACGGTCGGGGTGGAGCCGCGGGAGAACCAGGCGGTTTCCACCTGGCGGAAGATCGGGAGCTCCCTGGTCGCGTCCGCGTCGAAGCCCGCCGGGGAGGCGCCGGACGGCGGTAGGGGCGCCGGGGCGGGTTCGGCTTCGGCGGCCAGCTCCTGCCGGTGGGCTGGGCGGGCCTCCGGAACCAGGTCCACCGAGCGGGCCGTCTGAACCGGCTCCCCCTGGTGGGCCGTGCGGGCTTCCGGAACCGGCCCCACCCGGTGGACCAGGTGGGCTTCCGGAACCAGCCCCGCCACATGGCCCACACGGGCCTCCGGAACCGGCTCCACCTCACGGGCCAGGGAGGCCACCGGCTCCGAACCGGCCAGGTCCAGCAGCGCCACCGGTTCGGCCCCGACCACGGGCAGCCCAGCACCGACGGCGTCCGGGACCGGCCGACCCGCCGCGCGCAGGCTCGCGACGCCCCTGCTGAACACGTCCCACTGCGGCACGACCGGCGCCCTCGGCGGCCGGGGCCGCGACACCTGGTCGGGGCCGGACCGCGAGTGCCGGGCGCCCGTCGCGAACAGGGCCCGCGGCAGCCGGACCTCGGCGATCGTGCCGCCACCGGGCCGGGCCCGGAGTACGACCGTGATGCCGAGGCGGGTGGAGATCCGGCCGACGGCGATGATGCCCAGCAGCCGGACCGACGTGTCGATCGCCGGCGGGTGCGCCAGCTGGGTGTTCAGTTCGGCGAGCTGGTCGGGTTCCAGGCCGAGCCCGCTGTCCTCGATGGTGACGACGACCTCGTCGTCCACCCGCCGGCCCTGCACGAGGACCGTGGTGTCCGGTGCCGAGAAGCTGGTCGCGTTGTCCAGGAGCTCCGCCAGCAGGTGCACGACGTTGTTGACGGCGTGCGGCAGGAGGTCCACCCCCGCGTCGGTGGCGCCGACCTCGACCCGGGTGTACCGCTCGATCTCCGACTGCGCGGCCCGGACCACGTCGGACAGCGGGGTGTGCCGGGCCCCCGTCCGGCCGCCCTCGGTGCCCGCGAGGACCAGCAGGTTCTCGTTGTTCCGGCGCATCCGGGTGGCCAGGTGGTCGAGGCCGAAGAGGGCTTCGAGCTGGTCGGGGTCCTTCTCGTTCTGTTCGAGGAGGTCGAGTTGCCCGATCAGCCGGTCGACCAGGAGCTGGCTGCGGCGGGCGAGGTTGACGAACAGCCGGGAGATCCCGGCGCGCAGCGCGGCCTGCTCGGCGGCGATCCGCACGGCCTCCTGGTGCACGACGTTGAACGCCTCGCCGACCTGGGCGATCTCGTCGCGGCCGGTGATGTCGATCGGGGACTCGACCACGGCGGTCCGGCGGTGCGAGGTCGCGTCGTGCGCGTCGAGTTCGCGGAGCCGGGCCACGGCGGCGGGCAGCGACGTGTACGCCACGGTCAGCGCGCCCTCCCGGAGCTGGCGGAGCGGCACGAGCATCGACCGGGCGATCCCGAGCGCGACGAACACGGCCAGCACCAGGACCACGAGCACGATCGACCCCGACGTGACGGCCTGGCGGGTCTGGTCGTCGCGGTAGGCCGACAGCGAGCCGATGACGTCGCCGTCGACCCGGTCCTCGACGGTGCGCAGCAGTTCCGCGCGGGCGGACATCACCCGCCGCCAGTCGGTGGCGGTGCCGGTGAGCTTCAACGGCGTGTTCGGCAGGGTCCGGGTCACCGCGCCCTCGAAGCGCTGGGCCTGCAGGACGTCGGCGCCCTGGACGGTCTGGTCGAGCAGGGCGCGCTGCCCGGGGCTGGACGCGGAGCTGAAGGCGAGCAGGCTCTCGGAGTAGCCGGTGGTGGTGGCCACGAAGTCGCGTTGCTGGGCGGGGTCGAGGCGGCCGAACGCGAGGGCGCGCAGGACCACGACCTGTTCCTGCTGGACGGCCTCCTTGGCCGTGGACAGGGCGACGGCGGCCCGGATCTGGTCGGCGATGTCGGGGCGGACCCCGGCCTGGGCGAGGGACGCCCGGTAGGAGAGGAGGTCGGCGATCAGTGTCCGGTACCGGAACGCCGCCGTCGACAGCGCCACGGTGCGTCCGGGGGCGACCTGCTGGCGCAGCAGCCCGAGACCCTGGACCTGGTCGTCGACGCGCCGCAGCAGGGCCGCCGCGCCCTCGGTGAGCCCGGGGAGCCGTCGCGGGCCGAGTGCGGTGTACTTCGCGATCTCCGCGTCCGTCCGCCGGGCCTGTTCCAGGTAGGACGGGTCGTCGCCGGCGCCGGTGAGCGCGGCGGCGGCGGCCGACCGTTCCAGCTGCAGTTGCTGGATCACGCCGGCCACCTGGCGGTTGACCGTGGCGAGGGTGGTCAGCTGGCCGGCCTGGCCCGCCTGGTCGCCGAGCGCGAGGAGCTGGCCGGCGGCGAGCGCGACGATGAGCAGGAACGGCACGGTGAGGATCAGCGCGAGCTTGGAGCGGATGCGGACGTCGCGGAGCAGGGCGAGGGCGCCGCGTCGGCGTGACAGGGGTGCGGTGGGTGCCGGGGTCACCGGTTGTTCCTTGCGTCAGTGGCGAATGGAGATCCCGAGAGTCCTACCATGATGACCGACTGCGGGGGAAGTCTGCGAATACGGGAATTTTCCGCTGACATTCCGGATCTTGACGTGTTCACCGTTCCCGGGTTACAACTCTCGCGGAAACTCCCTGAGTCCGAAAGAGACGGTCGCATGCGCACCTCGCTCCGCAGTACGGCGGCCCGGCCGCTCGTGGCCCTGCTCGCGCTCGTCGTCTCCGCCGGTTGTAGCGGCTCCAGCCTGGGCGGGGAGGCCGCCGGGCCCGCGTCGACGGTCAAGATCGGGCTACTGGTCTCGCAGTCGGGGGTGTACAAGTCCGTCGGCGACGACATGGCCAACGGCTTCCGGTTGTACCTGGCCCTCAACGGCGGCAAGCTGGGCGGCCACCCGGTGGAGGTCGTCACGGCGGACGAGGGCGAGGGCGCGGACACCGCCCGCCCGGCGGCCGAGCGGCTGATCAAGCAGGACAAGGTGCTGGCCCTCGCGGGGGTGGTCGGCGCGGGTTCGGTCGCGGCGGTCAAGCCCCTGCTGGACGCGAACAAGGTCCCCCTCGTCGGCGCGAACGGCCGGCCCACCAAGCTCGCCGACCCGGCCTGGGTCTGGCACACGTCCTACATCAGCACCGAACCGGGCCTCGTGATGGGCGAGTACGTGCACAAGGCCGTCGACGGGCCGGTGTACGTGATCGGCCCCGACTACCAGGGCGGCTGGGACGAGATCGGCGGCTTCGTGGAGGCGTACACGAAGGCGGGCGGGAAGCTGGCGAACCCGGACGGCAAGCCCGTGTACACGCCGTTCCCGGGCACGAAGAACTTCCAGCCCTACCTCTCGGCGATCGCCGAGTCGGGGGCCAAGGCCGTGTACACGTTCTACGCGGGCGGCGCGGCGGTGGACTTCGTCAAGCAGTACCAGCAGTTCGGGCTGGCCGGGAAGGTGCCGCTGTACGCGGCCGGTTTCCTCACCGAGGGCGGGGTGCTCACCGCGCAGGGCGACGCGGCCGCCAACATCTACAACTCCCTGAACTACTCCCCCGACCTGGACAACCCGGCGAACCGCACCTTCACGTCGGAGTACCAGAAGAAGTTCGGCGGCCAGCCCACCACCTTCGCGATGGCGACCTACGACGCGGCGGCCGTGCTGGACAAGGCGATCGCGGCGGCCGGCAAGGATCTCACCTCGCAGACCCTCAACGCGGCCATCGCCAAGGTCGGCCAGATCAACAGCCCGCGCGGCCCGTGGCAGTTCGACGCGGCAGGGCACACCCCGGTGCAGAAGTGGTACCTGCGGCAGGTCCGCAAGGACGGGGCCACCCTGTCCAACGTCCTGGTCCAGGAACTGGCGACCGTCGGCGGATGAGCGGCTACCTGGTGACCGCCGTGGACGGCGTGGCCTTCGGGCTGCTGCTGTACACGGTGGCCGCCGGCCTGTCCCTGGTCTTCGGCGTCCTGGACGTGCTCAACCTGGCGCACGGCGTCCTCTACCTCGCCGGGGCCTACGTGTCCTACCTGCTCGCCGACGGCGGCTGGCGGGGACTGGCCCTGGCCGTGTGCGGCGGGGTGGCGGCCGGCGCGCTCGGCGGGCTCGCCCTGTCCGCGCTGACCAGGACCCTGGCGCACCGCGGCCACCTCGACCAGGCCCTCGCGACCCTCGGCCTCGCCTACGTCGCCGCGGACCTGTTCGCCACGGCGTTCGGCGGCGACGCGAAGCCGGCCTCCCCGCCGGCGGCCCTGGCCGGGTCGGTGCCCGTGTTCGGACACGCCTATCCGGTGTACCGCCTGGTGTTCATCGCCGTCGCGCTCGCCCTCGCGCTCGCCGGGCACCTCGCCTTCACCCGCACCTCCCTCGGCGCCCTGGTCCGGGCCACGGTCGCCGACCGGGACATGGTCCGCGCGCTGGGCGTCGACACCCGCCTCGTCGTCGGCGGGGTGTTCGCGGCCGGCGCGGCCCTCGCCGTCCTCGGCGGCGTGCTGGGCGCGCCGATCCTCGGGGCCGGGCCGGGCGTGGACCGGTCGGTGCTGGTGCTGTCCCTCGTCGTGGTCGTCGTGGGGGGCGTGGGTTCGCTGCCCGGCGCGTTCTGCGGGGCGCTGCTGGTCGGGGAGGTGCAGACCCTCGGGGTGCGGCTCGCGCCGTCCTACGCGCCGTTCCTGCTGTTCGGGGTGATGCTCGCGGTCCTGGCATCGCGGCCGGGCGGCCTGGTTCCCACGGTCCGGGCCACATGAGACGCCCGCCCTGGCGCCCGACCCGGCCGGGCGCGGTGCCGGCCGGCGAGGCGGGAGACCGCGCGGGCACGGGTGACGCCGTGCGCGGCGGCACAGCCCGGGACGGGCGACCGCGAGGTCGGGCGATCATGGGCAGCGGGGCATTCCGGGGCGCGGTGCCGCGTCGGACGGTCGCCGCCCTCGGGGTCGCCGGGATGCTGGCCGTGCCCTGGATCCTGGGCCCCTACCCGGTCCTGATGCTCTCGCACGCGCTGATCCTCGGCCTGCTCGCGATGAGCGCGAACCTCCTGACCGGCGTCACCGGCCTGCCCACCCTCGGCCAGGCGGCCTACCTCGGGGTCGGCGGCTACGCGGCGGCGACCGTGGCCCGGGCCGTCACGCCGGTGGGCGTCGTCCAGCTCCTCGCGGCGGTGGTGGCGGCCACGGCCGCGGCCCTTCTGACGGGTACCGTCGTGGCCCGATCGCACGGGATCGTCGCCATCATGGTCACGCTCGCCGTCGGGGAGCTGCTGCACGAGGCCGCCGTGCGGTGGACGCCCGTGACCGGCGGCACCGACGGCCTGGCCGGGATCGGCGACGTGGTCCCGTTCTGGGGCCTGCCCCCGCTCCCCCTCGACGGCCAGGTCTACTACTACGTCCTCGCCGTGTTCGCGGTCCTGGCCGCCGCCGTCGCCGCGCTCGTCCGGTCGCCGGTCGGCCTCGTCCTGCGGGGGATCCGGGACCACGCGGCACGGATGCGGGCACACGGCTACCCGGTGTTCCGGTACCGGCTGCTGGCACAGTGCGTCGCCGGTGGCCTGGCGGGCGCGGCCGGCGCGCTCACGGTCTCCGCGCAACGGTACTTCTCCCCCGCCGACCTGGGCTTCGACGTCTCCGCCCTCGCCCTCCTCGCCGTCGTCATCGGCGGGACCGGTTCCCTGTGGGGCGCGTGCGCCGGAGCCGCCGTCCTGGTGGTACTCCGCGACCAGGGCCTGCTCGGCGCGCACAACGGCCTCCTGCTCGGCGCGACCTGCCTCCTCGCGGTGTACGCCCTGCCGGGCGGCCTCGCGGCCCTGCCCCGCCGCCTCGCGAACCTCCGCCGGCCCCGCACATGAACCCCTCCCGCACCACCCTGGCCCAGTCGGCCCCGGACCGGCGGCCGGGCGCGCAGTACCCGGAAAAGGGGTCCGGGTGTTGATCCTCAGTGGTGTCACGGTCGCCTTCGGGCCGGTCGTCGCCGTGGACGACGTGTCCCTGCGGGTGGCGCCCGGCAGCCGGCACGGCCTGATCGGCCCGAACGGCGCCGGCAAGTCCACCCTGCTCGCCGCGATCGCCGGCACCACACCCGCGCGGGGCGGTTGCCGGTTGGCGGGCCGGGAACTCGCCGGACTGGCCCCGCACCGCCGGGCCCGGCTCGGCGTCGGCCGCACGCACCAGCAGGCGGCCACCTGCGCCACCCTCACGGCCCTGGACAACGTGCTCCTCGGCCTCTACCGGCAGGCGGGCCCGCTGCGCGCCGCACTCCGACCGGCCCTGCGCCGCGCGCTGCGGGCCCGCGCGGCCGACGCCCTCGCGGCGGTGGGCCTGGCCGACCGGGCGACGGTGACCGCCGGGGCGCTGTCCTACGCCGAACGCCGGTGCGTCGAACTCGCCGCCGCGCTCGCCACCGACCCGCGCCTGCTGCTGCTCGACGAACCGGCGGCCGGACTCGCGCCCTCGGAGGTCGAACGTCTCGCCCGGCTCCTCGCCGACCTGCCCGCCTCGACCACCGTGCTGATCGTCGAACACGACCTGGACCTCGTCTACGGCCTCGCGGACACGGTCACCGTCCTGGACAACGGCCGGCACCTGGTCACCGCCAGCCCGGCGGAGATCCGGACGTCGGCGGTCGTGCGGGACGCGTTCGCCGGGGTGCGGCCGTGACCACGACGCGGGGCACGGCCGTGACGGCCGCGCCGCTGGGCCTGGATGCGGAGGTGCGGCCGTGACGGCCGCGCTGCGGGGCCTCGATGCGGGGGTGCGGCCGTGACGGCCGCGCTGCGGGTCCGGGGGCTGACCGCCGGATACGCCGGTTCCACCGTCCTGAACGGGCTCGACCTCGACCTGCCGGCCGGGACGGTCCTGGCACTGCTCGGCCGCAACGGCGCGGGGAAGACCACCCTGCTGCACGCCCTGTTCGGCCTGGTCCGCCCCACGGCCGGCACGGTGCACACGCACGGGGCCGACGTCACCGGCCGCGCCACCCACCACCTGGCCCGGTCCGGGATGGCCCTGGTGCCGCAGGGCCGACGCGTCTTCTCATCCCTCACCGTGGCCGAACACCTGGCCCTCGCCGCCCGCCAGGGCACGCCGGCCCGCCGACGGTGGTCGGGCCGTGGGCCGTTGGGGACGGCATCAGCCCGGGCCGGTGTTCCGGGCCGTGACGGGCCGCCGGCCGGGCTGGACCGCGCCGACGTCCTCGCCCTCTTCCCCCGCCTCGGCGACCGCCTCCCCCAGCGCGCCGACCGGCTCTCCGGCGGCGAGCAGCAGATGCTCGCCCTGGCCCGCGCCCTCCTGCTCCGGCCCACCCTGCTGCTCCTCGACGAGCCGTTCGAGGGCCTCGCCACCGCCGTGACGGCCCGGGTGGTCGCGCTGCTGCCGGAGCTGGCCCGCGCCGGCACCGCCGTCCTGCTGGTGGAACAGCGCGTCGAGCTCGCCACCGCCGTCGCCGACCGGGTCACGGTCCTGGCCGACGGCACACTCACCCCATCCACCGGAAAGGCCCCAGAATGACCACGTACGCATTCGACAACGCCGAGGACCTGGCCGTCGACCAGCTCGCCAGCCTCCAGACCTGCCTGGACCCGATCACGTCCGCCAACCTCGACCGGCTCGGTGTCGGTCCGGGCTGGCGGTGCCTGGAGGTCGGCGCCGGGGCCGGTTCCGTCGCCCGGGACCTGGCCGAGCGGGTCGGGCCCACCGGTTCCGTGGTCGCGACCGACATCAAGCCGCACCTCCTCGACGGCCCGTTCGAGGTCCTGGCGCACGACATCACGACCGACCCGCTGCCGGCGGAGTCGTTCGACCTGATCCACTCCCGACTGGTACTGCTGCACCTGCCGGCCCGCGAGCAGGTACTCGCCAAACTCGTCCGGGCGTTGCGGCCCGGCGGCTGGCTGGTGTTCGAGGAGTTCGACTGCACGTGGCTGCCCGTGCTGTCCGCCCCCGACGAGGAGGCGGCGGCCCTGTTCACCCGCGTCAACGGCGCGATGCTGGCGCTCCTGGCCTCGGCCGGCGCCGACCTGGCCTGGGGCGCCAAGCTCTTCGGCGCGCTCGGCCGGCACGGCCTCGTGGACGTCGACGCGGCGGCGCACGCCGAACCGTGGCGGTCGGGCTCCCCGGGGGCCCGGCTGCACGAGATCAACTCGTGGCAGCTGGAGGCGCGGCTGGTCGGGGCGGGGCGGGTGACGGCCGAGGACCTGGTCGCGTTCCGGCGGGTACTCGCGGATCCGCGCTTCGCCGTGTCCTCGTACCTGACGGTGTCGGCGTGGGGCCGCAAACCCGCCGCCTGAACCCGCGCCCCGGCGTCGGCATGACAGCGGGTGGTGTCACAGCTGAGTACTTCTACTCAGGCGGTGATCCCCCATCCGATCTAGTGTTCAGCGCATGTCTGAACGTGAACCCGCAGCGCCCTGGTCCGCTGGTGCCGTCTTCGTGCTGACCCTGCTGTGGCTGGGCGGCCTGGTGGTGCTCGCCGGGTTCGCCTTCAGCGCCGGCATGGAACAATGGTCCAACTTCTACAGCGAGACCACCGCGGCGGAGGCCGACAGCCTCGAGCGCCAGGGAAATCTGATCATGATGTCGGGCGGGATCCTCCTGTTCGCCGGACCCACGGTCATCGCCGCGACGGCGGCTCTGGGGCGGCGGTACTGGGCCGCCGGGATCTACGGTGTCCTCGCCGTGCTGACCCTGATCGCCGGCCTGACCATCGCCGGGCCGGCGTACCGGAAGCTGAACCCGCCCGCGCCGGAACCGTCCCCGTCGTACGTGTGCCAGGAGACCAGCGGCGAGGGCGGCCCCAGTTGCCCGGGCGGCTGAGCGCCGCGACGGTGAGCGTTCCCGACCCCGGGACACCAGGTCCCTGGGCCGGGCGCCGGCTCAGCGCAGCCCGGCGAAGAAGGCCCGCACGTCCTCGGTGACGGTCCCCGGGTGGGTGTGCGCCGCGTAGTGGCCGGTGATGTCCTTGTGCACGTTCCAGGACACGATCGCCGCGTGGTCGCGCTCGGCGAACCGGCGGATCGACGCGAAGTCCCCGGAGCCCGCCGCGCACAGCCCGGTCGGCACACTGGTCGGACCCGTGGGGCCGTGTCCGGCGCGGGCGTTCTCGGCGTAGAACCGGATGGCGGAGCCCGCGGTCCGGGTCAGCCAAGCGGCGGGTCGGGCCGGTGACCGGGAGGCGGCCCGCGCCGCGCTCGCCGAGGCCGCGACGATCGCCGCCGACCTGGGGACCGCGCCCCTGGCGGCCCGGATCGCGGACCTGCTCGATCCGCCGCCGGCCCCGCACGGCCTCACGGACCGCGAACGGCAGGTCCTGGTCCTGGTCGCCCGGGGGCTCAGCAACCGGCAGGTCGGCCGGGAGCTGGGGATCTCGCAGAACACGGCGGGGGTGCACGTGTCGAGGATCCTGGCGAAGCTGGGCGCGGCGAGCCGGACCGAGGCGGCGGCGGTGGCGCACCGCGCGGGGTGGACCACAGACGACGCCTGACGCGCGGCGGTCGACGCCCGGCTGCCCGGACGTCGACCACCCCACAGCCCCCTAGTAGCAGGTGTAGGTCCTGAACTCGTGGGACCGCAGGTTCAGTCCGATGATGTCCCACATCGTGTTGGGCGGGATGCAACCGGCCGAGTTCTGGTTGTTCGCGTCGAAGTAGAACCAGGCGAAGTAGCCCGTCTTGTTGTAGACGGAGCCGACGTTGTTGTTGGTGGACCACGAGCAGCGGACGCTGCCGTTGCGCCAGTCGTTGTCGGCGCTGTTCCAGGTGCACCGCCGGCCGACTCCGCCGTACTGGTCCCAGACGCACAACGTGGCGCTGGGACAGTCCCAGGCCGCCGTCACGCTGACGGGCGTCCGCGCCTCGGCGGTGGCGGCGGTGGCCGTGCCGCTGAGTCCGCCGAGCAGCAGCGCGAACATGCTGAGCGCGACGAGGATCCTCTGTGTGGTTCTCACGTGTCCCCCATGGGTGGAAGGGTCGTTGACCCGTTCAATACACAGCACTGGACTTACTGGCGCCTTTCAATGTCTGATGTGGAGGTAAGGTTCCGTCTTCGCAAGTCACGGGGTGTTTGGATGACGGTGCTCGTGCTCGGTGACGTCTGCCTGGACGTCGGTGGCCGCCGGTTGGCCGCGCCGCCGGGGGTGTCCGGGGCGATCCTGGCGGCGCTCGCGGTGGCCGACCACCCGCTGTCCGTGGACCGGTTGTACGCCCTGGCGTGGGGCACCCGCCCGACCAGTGCGCCCGAGACCGTCGTGCAGGTCGGGGTGCACCGGTTGCGGCGCTGGCTCGCCGAGCACGCCGGGGGCTCGGTGCGGGTGGTGACGGCGGCCGGCCGGTACACCCTGGAGGCTGATCTTCCGACGGACCTGGAGCGGTTCCGGACGCTGCGGGCCGCAGCCGGTGGTGCCCGCCCGCTGCTGGAGGAGGCCCTGGAGCTGTGGCGCGGGCCGGCCCTCGGGACGCTGGCCAGGGCCGGCCTGGCCGAGCGGGCGGCGGAGCTGGACCGGGAACACGCCGCGGTGGTCACCGGGTGCGCGGCCGCCGCGCTCGCCGACGGGGACCCGGAACGGACGTTGACCCTGGCCGTGCCGCTGGCCGCCGCGCACCCGCTCGACGAGGGGGTGCACGCGCTGGTCCTCGACGCGCTGACGGCCAGCGGCCAGCAGAGCGCGGCCCTGCTCGCCTTCGAACGGATCCGGCGGAGCCTGGCGGAGGAGCTGGGCGTCGGTCCGGGGGCGGCGTTGAACGCCGCGCACCTGCGCGCGCTGCGCCCGGCCGGGCCGGACCCCGCCGCCCGCCCGACCCCCGTGGTGCAGCTGCCGGCCGACACCGCGGACTTCACGGGCCGCGCGCGCCAGATCGCCGAGCTCCGGGCGGCCCTGACCGGGGCCCGCGACACGCTGCCCGTCGTGGTCCTGGTGGGGCACGCGGGCGTCGGCAAGTCCACCCTGGCCGTGCACGTGGCGCAGCACCTGGGTGAGGCGTTCCCGGACGGCCGGCTGTACCTGAACCTGCGCGACCTGTCCGCCGCCGAGGCCCTGGCCCGGCTGCTCCGCGCCCTCGACGTGCACGGCTCGGCGCTGCCGGTCGAGCTGGCCGACCGGGCGGCGATGTTCCGGGAACGGTGCGCCGGACGCCGGCTGCTGGTGGTGCTCGACGACGCGACGGAGGAGAGCCAGCTGCCGCCGCTGTTGCCGGGCAGCCCGACGTGCGCGGTCCTCGTCACCAGCCGGATCCGGTTGACCGGCCTGCCCGGCGCCCGGATCGTCGGCCTGGACGTGCTCGAACCGGCCGAGTCGGTCCAGCTGCTCTGCCGGATCGTCGGTCGGCACCGGGCGGACCGGCCGGCCGACGCCCGGGTGCTGGCCCAGTTGTGCGGGCATCTGCCGTTGGCGCTGCGGGTCGCGGGTGCCAAACTGGCCGGCCGGCCCGGGCGCACCCTGGGCTGGCTGACCTCCCGGCTCACCGACGAACGCCGCCGCCTCGACGAGCTGACGCACGGCGACCTCGCGGTCCGGGCCAGCCTGGAGCTGAGCTACCGGACCCTGGGCGATCCGGAGCGCCGGACGTTCCGGCTGCTCGGCGCGCTGGAGGCGCGGACCGTCACCAGCTGGGTGGTGCGCGCGATGCTCGACGTCGGCCCGCGCGAGGCCGAGGACCTGCTCGACGTGCTCGCCGGTTGCCACCTCCTCGAGAGCTGCGGCCCGGACCGGTTCCGGTTCCACGACCTGGTCCGGTTGTACGCGAAGGAACGCGCCGCCGAGGAGGAGCCCCCGGACGCGCTCGCCGCGGCGGTCACCCGGGCCGTCACGGGCTGGCTGGCCCTGGCGAGGCGGGCGGAGGCCCAGCTCCAGGCGGGAGCGTGGCAGGTGCCGGACCGGCACCCGGCGGAGCTGGCGGGCGAGGTGGTCTCCGATCCGCTGGCCTGGTTCGAGGCGGAGCGCGACGGGATCGTGGCGGCGGTCCAGCAGGCCGCCAGGGTGGGCGCGGCCGGGCTGGCCTGGTCGCTGGCCGCGACCGCCGCGGGCTACTTCGACCTGCACGGCGACCTCGACGAGTGGCGCCGGACCCACCTGCTCGCCCTGGAGGCGGCGGAGCTGGCGGGCGACCGGACCGGGGTGGCGTACCTGCGGCTCGGGCTGGCCCGGCTGGCAGCCCGCGACGACGACCTGGACCTGTTCGAACGGCTGCTGCGCCGGGCCCGGGCCGAGTTCGCGACCCTGGACGACCGGCACGGCCTGGCGTTGACGGACTGCGCCCTCGCCGAGCTGGCCCGGTTCACCGACGACCACGCCGAGGCGTGCCGGCTGGTCGCGGTGGTGCTCGGACACCTCCGGGAGCACCCGGACCCGTTGGCCCTGCTGCGGGCGCTGCTCCTGGAAGGGATGCTGCACCTGGACGCCGGGGCGTACGGGGCAGCCGAGGTCCGGTTCGTCGAGGGCCTGGCGATGGCCCGGTCCCTCGGGTGCCTGCGGTTCACGGCGCAGCACCAGCAGTTCCTCGGCGAGGTCTACGCCGCCACCGGTCGCGCCCCGGCCGGGGTCGCGGCGTGCAGGGAGGCCGAGGCGCTGTTCCGTTCGGCGGGCGACGAGCTGCGCGCCACGTACGTGCGGACCACGATCGCCGAGGCGCTGATCCGGGGCGGCGACCCCGATCAGGCGTGCGCGATGGTGGTGGAGTGCGTCGCCACCCACGGCAGGCTGGGTGACGCGTTCGGCCTGGCGCAGGCGTTGACGGTGCTCGGCGAGGCGCACCTGGCCGCCGGCCGGCCGGCGGAGGCGGTGGTGGCGCTGACCCGGGCGGGCGCGCACTGGCGGAATCTCGATCCGGCGCACACGGCGGAGGAGGCGGGGTGCGCGGAACTCCTGGGCAGGGCCGGCGCGGGGGTCGCCGGAACGAAATACCGGGGCGGCCGTGGATAGCCGCCCCGGTATCACCATTCGGTACCCTTTAGAAACGGGAGTAGATCTGCCATTCCTTGCCGCAGTCCTCGCCCCGGACATTGAATGTGCACTCCGCGATCCAGACCTTCTGGGCGTTGCGGAAACTGAACTCGAAGGACTTCGGAGTCGAGTTGTGGCCGCCGCTGTTGGTCGCCCGGTGGTAGCTGATCTGGCCACCCGAGTTGCGGACCTTGACCCGGACGCGGGCGCTCTTGCTGTCCCCCGCCGTGTCCCAGACCTTGCCCCGGACGTGGACGTCCCAGTTGCTGCCGCTGGTGGTCTTCCACAGGTCACCCTCGGCGCTCGCGCCGGCCACGCCCTCGGGGTTGGTGTTCCAGTAGCTGTTGATCACGTCGGCGTGTGCGATGCCGGAGGCGCCGAGGGCGAGCCCGACACCCGCCAGCGTCGCGAGGAACACGGAGACTTTCCGTCTCTTCAGGATTGCCATGTGTTGTCGTCCCCCTGTTGTGGGCGGCCGGCCATTTCTGCCGGCCGCGTGCCTCAAATCTTGTTGATCGCGGCTGGGAAGGCAATACCGCACAAGTTTGAGACACGCGCTACCGCCGGGGCTGTAGTGACTATTCCGATGTACGTCCCAAGTGGTGCCCGACTTCCATTACCGCGGTACACGAAAATTGCTTGACCGGCGGTCTAGGGGAAGACGAACCAGGTGAATGTCACCTGCGCGGTGCGTCCGCTCGCGTCGGTCACCGTGACGGTGACGTTCCGGTTCTGGAAGGTCGTCGGGGTGCCGCTGACGACGCCCGTGGCCTGGTTGACGCTGAGGCCGGTGGGCAGGTTGGTGGCGGTGAAGCGGTAGGGGGCGCTGCCGCCGGAGGCCCGCAGGGCCAGGGTGACGGGCTTGCCCACGTTGGAGATCTGCAGGCCGGGGTTGGCCAGGGTCAGGTTGGTGGGGGTGGTCGACCCCACGGTGAGGGTGAACGTGGTCTGCGCGCTGGTCTGGCCCTTGGTCCCGGTGACGGTGATCGGGTAGGTGCCGGCCGGGGTGTTCGCGCTGGTGGCGACCGTCAGGGTGGCGTTGCCGCCCACGGAGATGGTCGTCGGGTCGAACGTGGCGGTGGCCCCGCTCGGCAGGCCGCTGGCGGACAGGGTGATGTCGCCGGTCGGCGGGGTGGTGCCGCCGAGCTGCTCGTTGGCCCAGTCCCCCATCACGCCGTGCAGGCGGCCGTGGGCGTTGTAGGACGCGCAGTCGGTGCGCAGCCAGGAGAAGACGCCGTAGATCTTGCCGTTGGACAGGTACGGGCCGCCGCTGTCGCCCTGGCACAGGCCGGTGCTGTTGTCGCCGTACCCGTCGCAGAACATGTACCGGGCGTCGAACTGGTTGTTGATGGTCTTGCAGTTCTGGTCGTCGGCGACGGGCAGCACGGTCTCGTTCAGCTTGGTGTTGCGGTTGGTGTCGTTCGCGTCGGTCTTGCCGTAGCCGACGGCGGTGCCCCGGGTGCCGACCGGCAGGGTGTCACCGGACTTGGCGACCGCCGGGTAGGCCATGCCGGCGGGGGTGGGGATGTCCGAGGCCGCGATGATGACCGCGACGTCCCAGCCGGTCCGCCAGCCGTCGCTCGCGTTGTAGTTGGGGTGCGTGCGGTACTCGGCGATCTCGATCCGGGTGCCCGTGTTCGTGTTCGCCAGGTCGTCGCGGCCGTAGACCAGGTACTTGTCGCCCTGGGCGAACTTGCAGTGCGCGGCGATCAGCACGATCCGCTTGGCCACGACGCTGCCGGTGCAGGACTGCTCGGTCGGCCGCGCGCCACCCGCCCGGTGCTGGGAGATGATGAACGGGTACTTGGCCACGGTGGTCTGCGTGCCGTTGATGACCCCCTGGGGCGGGGCGGCGGTGGTGGCGGTGGCGGTGATCCTCGTGCTGGCCGAACCGCCGGCCTGGACGGTGGCCGAGGTGGGGCTGGCCGCCAGCGTGTAGTCGCCGGTCGGCGGCTCGGTGCCGCCCGTCGGCACGTACAGCAGCTTGTTCGGGGTACCGGCCGGCAGGTTGTTCAGCTTGCCGGTGGACGCGTTGTCCATCACCCAGGAGTGCACCTGGGCGGGGGTGGCCGACGGGTGGCCGGTCAGGTAGGTGGCGACGGCGCCCGCGACGTGCGGGGCGGCCATCGACGTGCCGGACATGGTCGTCGTCGCGGTGTCGGAGCCGTGGTGCGCCGACAGGATGTTGCTGCCGGGCGCGTGCAGGTCCATGCAGGTGCCGTAGTTGGAGTCGCCGGCCTTGCCGTCGCTGGAGGTGGAGTTGCCGACCTGGAGCGCCTCGGTGACCTGGCCGCCGGGGCCGTGGTTGCAGGCGTTGGCGCCGTTGTTGCCGGTGATCAGCGACCACTGCACGCCCGACTGGACCGAGGACCGGATGGCGCTGGCGGCGATGTCCTTGTCGTCGGTGTACACCGACAGGTTCACCACGGCGGGCTTGACCGCGTTGGCGGTGACCCATTCGGCGGCCTTGGACACGTCGATGTCCTTGCCCATGCCGTCGCAGCCGAGGACGCGCACGGAGACCAGCTTGGCCTTCTTGGCCACGCCGTAGGTCTTGCCGGCGGCGATGCCGGACACGTGGGTGCCGTGGCCGTGACAGTCCGAGCCGTTGGTCGAGGGGACCACGAGGTCGGTACCCGCAGAGGCCCGGCCCTCGAACTCGGTGTGGCTGAACCGGATCCCGGTGTCCACGACGTAGACCGTGACGCCCTGACCGGCCGCCGCGTCGTCGTAGGTGTAGGACTTCGACAGCGGGAGGCTGGCCTGGTCGATGCGGTCCAGGCCCCAGTTGGGCGGGTTGGGCTGGGTGACCGCCCCGCCGACGCCGGCCGTGCCGGACTGTGCGACGGAGGCGACCTCGGGGCGGGCGGCGATCCGGCGGGCGGCCCGCTCCGACAGGCCCTCGACCGCGTAGCCGGTCATGGTGCGGGTGTACACCGAGTGCAGGCGGCCACCGTAGCGGGCGACGGCCGCCTCGGCGGTGGACTGGGTGGCCGTCGCGGTCAGCGCGTTCGGCTTCAGGGTCACCAGGTAGGCGCCCGGAACGGGGTTGCGGGCGGCGTGCCGCACGTCGGTCTCGGCCTCGTCGGCGTGCGCCAGGCCGGGTGACAGGGCCAGGAGCAGTGTCGCCGCTCCGGCCGCCAGGAATGCTCGGGTGGTTGACATCGGTGGTCCCATCGTGAGGGGTAGGGCGGAACACCCCGACCCTACGAACGAGGATCATCAATGCGAATGGCTTGTAAGAACGTAACTTGACATGGGTACGGGGTCGGAAGAGCCACAGCTCACAGGGGGGTACGAACTGTTACGCGCCCCTGCGGTAACAGTCGGCGCTACACCTGCCAGCCGACCCCGAGCAGGCCGGGCCGGACATCCTCGGCCACGACCAGCGCGGTGCGGTCCGCGCCCAGCCACACGTCGTGGATGTCGCGGTACGTGTCGCCCTGGTGGCGCTGGCGGAACCGGTACACCCGCGACGGCAGGTCGCCGACGAAACCGACCTGGCAGGTCCACAACCGGCACGGCCGGGTGAAGCTGCGGTGGTAGCAGTCGGAGACGTCGGTGTCCGCCGCGAAGATCAGTTCGTAGTCGAGCACGGCGCACTCCCCGGCGGCGAGCGGCCGGTCGAAGATCAGTTCGGCGACCGTGACCTGGCCCTCGGTGCGGACCCGACCGGGGCGGCAGTGCGCGAGTCCGCCCCAGCGCGGGGGTTCGCCGTGCTGGTCGGCCTGGTAGAACACGACCGTGCGGCCCACCCCGTCCACGAGTGCCCGCACCACCAACCGGACCCGCAGCAACCGCACGCCGGAGACGCCCTCCACGACGAACAGGTCGTTGACCGCCAGGAACTCCAGCTGGCCGTCCGGGGGCGCGTTGACCTCCGCCAACGCCGAGGGCCGGGCCGGCCACAACCGGCGGCGCGGCACCGAACCGGCCGGCCAGTGCACGGACCGGGCCGGGGCTCCTCTCGGGCGCAGCAGCGCGTGCAGGGAGCCGGCCGGTACCTCCAGGATCTCCTCCACGGCGGTCAGCGCCTCCAGCGAGCCGACCCGCTCGGGCTGGGAACGCCCCGACCGCCAGTAGGACAGGGTCGCGCGGGACAGCGACATGCCGCGTTCGGCCAGCCGGGCGGCCAGGGTCTCCAGGGACAGTCCCCTGGCGTCGAGCGCCACGGCCAGCGCGACGGGGAAGGGTCCGATCCGCAACGCCTGCGCCACATCAGGCTCCACCATCCCTTGAGCCTGACCCTCCCCGACCTGGCTGTAAAGGCCGGCGCCCCCAGTTCGGCACGCCCCGCCGGACCTCCGGCGGGGCGTGCCTCGTGGACCGGTCAGGACGTGGCGCCCGCCGCGTCCACGAATCTGGCCGCCGTGCGGAACGTCAGCGACTGGACCTCGCCGTTGGGGATCAGCGTCTTCTTCCCCGCCACGTCCCGGGTGTGGTCGGCGACCGCGACGTCGCGGAACCCGAGCACGGCGTGCGTCTGCGGATCGAGCAGGACGTCCTGCCGCAGCCAGCCCTCCGTGACGGCGCCCACCGACAGCATCGGCCGGCCGTCGATCGTCTCCGGGGCGGGCGCCTGGACCAGCCCCGGGATCATGCCCATGGCCTGCAACAGGGCGGCTGTGACGTCCGGGGGCAGCAGGGTGTTGCTGAGAATTCCCGCGATCGCGTGGAACGTCGCGGCGTTCAGCTCCGCCTCGGGGAGCTTGTCCAGCGGCGAGGGCGTCTTGACGCTGGGGTGCAGGGCCGGCTTCTCGATCAGCTCGCGCAGCCGGGTGATCAGCGCGGCCGGGTCGGTGGGCAGCGCGGCCAGCGTGGGGTAGTCGACCGGGATCTGTGGCGTGCTGCCGGTCGTCGGGCTGATCCGGACCTGGCCGTTGTCGTCGGGCCAGGCCTCCTGGGTGCCGTCGGCCTTCCGCCAGAACCGGACGGTGGAGGAGGTCTGCTGCCCCTTGGAGCGGGCCATGCCGCCCGGGCTCTGCGACTTCAGCTCGACGTACATCCACTGGTCGGGGCGGGGTGCGGTGAAGGGCTGGCCGGAGGCGTACGCGGCGGCCAGTTCGATCGCCGGCCTCGTCGGGGCGCCGGTGGCCGTCGGCCGGTCCCGCGCGCCCGGCGCCGGTGCGGGAGTCGGGGCGTCGGTGCCGCCGACCAGGAACAACGCGCCGAGCACGGCGGAGGTCGCGGCGGTGGCGATCCCGGTGCGCCAGGCCCACGCGGTCCGCTTCCGGGGCCGGGCGGGCACGACAGGGACGCCCGCCGGCCGGGCGGACACGAGCGGGGCCTCCGCCGGCCGGGCGATCCGGGTCAGCAGGGCGGCCCTGGCGCGGTCGCGGGCGTCGGCCGACGGGGGCGCGGTGTCCCAGTTCTCCCGGAGGGTGGTGATCTCGTCCATCTAGAAGTCCTCTTCCATCGCGGTGGGGTCGGCGCCACCGAGGGCGTCGCGGAGTCGGGTACGGGCCCGGTGCAGCCGGGAGCGGACGGTGCCGGCGGGGATGCCCAGCGCGCGGGCGGTCTCCTCGCCGCTCAGTTCCGCCCAGGCGATCAGCAGCAGCACCTCCAGGTCGGAGGGGGCGATGCCGGCCAGCGCCTCGGCGAGCCGGGCCCGGACCGCCTGCGCGTCGAGCCGGCCGTCCAGGTCGGCGGGCGCCTCGACCTCGGCGCCGGCGGACCGGGCCAGCGCCCGGTAGCGGCGGGCCTCCGCCCGCTGGTGCCCGGAGATCAGGTTCGACGCGATCCCGTACAGCCAGGGCCGGGCGCTGTGCTGGCTGACGTCGTAGCGTTCCCACTGGTCGAAGGCGCGCAGGAACGTCTCGGCGGCCACGTCGTCGGCCAGGTCCGGGCCGAGCCGGCGGCTGGCGTACCCGTGGATGGCGGGGTAGTGCCGGTCGAAGACGACCGCGAAGCCTTCGGGGTCCTCGCGCATGCGGCGAATGACGTCGGCGTCGGACAGTTCGACGGCGACCGGGTGCTCACCACATCCATGGACTCTCCTTCCGTGATCGGGGGTTCGCCTTACTTCGCCGCTCGACCGCGGAGCGTTCGCGACACCCGACACATCATGATCATCCTGTGGGAACGGAAATCCGGCTGGCGGGGCCGTCGTCGACGCCGACCACCGGGGCGCGACCCCGGAGCTCGCCGTCCGGGGCCGCGCGCCGGCTCCGCCTGGGCCGCGTCAGACCGGCCGGGGGGCGCAGTGATCGGCGAGGACGAACCGGCGGTCGAGCGGATACGGGTCGCGGGCCTCGTCGGCGCCGTCGAGGATGAAGCGCCTCAGCTGGGGATCCGTCACGGCCACCGGGTCCCGCATGACGATCCAGCTGACCCGCTCGCCGTAGTCCGGGGTGGTGAGCGAGCCCTCGTACCGGTAGAAGGCGCGGTCCGGTGGCAGCAGGGCACCCAGGTCGAACGAGGTCGGCGGGGTCGGCTCCGCGTGCTCGTGGGCGCCCCCGGCCAGGTTCAGCAGGACGCTGACGGCGCACCGCCGGACGCCGTCCTCCGCGCGGACGTGCACCGCGTGCAGCTCCGCGTCGAAGCTCGCGCCGTCGATCCAGTGTTCGCTGGGCAGGTGGAAGTGCACCTCGGCGAGCCCGTACTCCCTCGATTCGAGGAGCACCGTCTGTCCGCCCTCATGGGGCTTGAACCGGTAGCCGCTCGACTTCCTCCTGACCGTGAACTCCTGGTCGCCGGATCTCCAGTCGACGGTCACCCGCCCGCCCGCCGGGGAGACCCCGATCGCGTCCGCGGACACGAGATCGACCGGCGACTGCTGCTGACCTGGCACGGCGGCTCCCTCCGGTGTCCGCCGGCATGACGGGAACTTCTTCCCATGGGTACCGGTGCGGACAGGTTCTCGATCTCGACTGTCGCTCGCGTTCCCTGTCGGCGGGGCCGTCCGGCGCCGTGGACAGTGGACCGCTCACCCGGACGATTCCAGCACATCCCGGACACGCGCGTCCGGCGGTTGCCGGCGAAAACCCGACCACCCGGCGGCCCGACCTGCCGACGGCCCGACCTGCCGACGGCCCGCCTCCGGGCACCCCGACGCGAGCGGGCGCCCCGGGGAACCGGGGCGCCCACCCTGACGACTAGCTCGGCAGGCGCCACTGCTGGTTGGACGCTCCGTTGCAGTCCCACAGCCCCACCGGGGAACCGTTGGTCGTGCCGTACCCGATGTTGTCCATGCACCTGCCGGAGTTCGCGTTGTAGAGCACCCCGCCGGGCCGGGTCTGCCACACCTGGTTCACGCCGGCGTGGCAGTCCCAGATCTGGAAGGGCGCGCTGTTGGCGGTGCCGTAGTCGACGATGTCCAGGCACTTGCCGCCGTAGACCCGCAGGGTGCCGTCGGAGGCCACCTTCCAGTTCTGCGCGGGGGTGCCGTTGCAGGTGTAGAGCTGGACCCGGGTGCCGGTGGCGTCGACGCCACCGGTCACGTCGAGGCACAGAGTGGAGTAGACGCTGGAGATCGGCCCGCTGGTCTGGGCCGGGGGGCCGCCGCCGACGGTGACGGTGCGGCAGCCCAGGGCGGTCGCCGGCTGCTCGTTGGGGGCGCCGTTCGGCCGGTGGTTGTGGGCCCAGGCGCAGACGGTGTGCGGGCCGTTGGCCAGCGAGTAGTAGGTGGAGAAGCCGTGGTTGGGGCCGTAGCTGGAGCCGAGGAGCACGCCGACGTCCGGCCGGTTCTGGTTCGCGAGCAGCCGGGGCCGGGCGGCGCCGTCCACGGAGAGGTCGACGTGGGTCGGGGTGGTGCGCGGGGCCAGGTCCTCGTCGGCGGCCCAGCCCTCGACCCGCAGCCCGCCGTTCTGCGCGGTGACGGCCTCGAGGATGCCCCTCGGGGCGTGGTCGGTGACGACCGGGGGGACGTAGTTCTCGACGGTGAGGGTGAGCCCGTACGCGGCGAGGATCTCGTTCACCGGCTGGTAGAAGCTGTAGCCCCCCGAGTTGCAGTCCCCGTTGCCGCCGGAGTTGACGCCCTGGGCCTGGAAGCCGGAGATCAGCGCGCCGCCGGAGTCGCCCTTCGCGGAGCACACGTTCGCGCTGATCATGCCGTAGACGGTCTCCCCGGTGGTGTACGTGACCGTGGTGTTCCAGGCCGTGATCACGCCGCAGCGCAGCCCGGACGCGGCCCCCGACCGGCAGACCGAGGCGCCGACCGGGGCCTCCGCCGAGCCGCGCACCGTCATGTACCCGCCGGCGTGGTCGCTGACCCACGGCTGGGGGGTGCGACCGGGGGTGGCCACCCAGGCGTAGTCGTCGCCCGGGAACCGCGAGCCCTGGAACGTACCGGACGGCGAGCTGGTGTTCGCCCCCTGGACCCCGCAGTGCCCGGCGGTGACGAAGCCGCCGTTGTCGACGGCGAACCCGGACGAGCAGAAGTAGCCCGGCAGGTCGTACCGGCTGCCCCCGACGATGTCGGCCGTCGGGGTCGGGGAGTCGGTGGTGCCGACCACGGACACGGCTCCGGCGGGGATCCCGCTGGCGAGCGCCACGGCCCGGATGTCCGCGACGAGCTTGGGCCGGGCGCGCACGGCGACCCGGTTGGCAGCCACGTCCACGAACGTCACGACGACCGGCAGCCCGGCGGAGCCCAGCTCCTTGTCGAGGGTCTCCTGGACGCCGCGCAGGTCGGCGGCGCTGTAGGTCACGACGGTGGGTTCGGCCCCCGCGTCGCGGACCAGGTCGGCGGCCTCCTGGGTGGTGACCGCGACGTGTGTGACGGTCGCGTCGGCCGACAGCCAGGTGCCGGCGTAGGCCCCGCCGAGGCTGGTCCGGAGCCGCTTGTCAGTCTGACCGGCGCGCTCCTCGTCGACGATCCGGGCCTCGGCCTGGGCGGCGGTGAGTCCCAGGTCGCGCTGCATCGCGGAGAGCACGATCGACGGGGCCGCGCCGGGCGTCGCGTGCGCGGGGGCTCCGGGCCCCGCGACGGCGACCGGGGACACGGCGAGGAGTCCCGCCGCCGCCCAGGCCCACCGGGTGAATGACTTTCGCACTGAGTACCTGCCTCTTTTGTCCGTGATTCGACGTTCGCGGGCACCATCCGCGACGCCAGGCTTACGCTGTAAGCCTGGCGGCTTACGCCGTAAGCTAGTGCCGGTCTGGGATGATGTCAAGCTCCGCAGTCGAAGATCGAGAGGACCGAACCGAGGTGAGTTCGCAGACCCCCACGACCCCGGCCGCACGCGAGCCGTTGAGCGTCGAGCGGGTGCTCCGCGCCGCGCTGGCCCTGGCCGACGCCGGGGGCACCCACGGGCTGACGATGCGCGGACTCGGCCAGGAACTCGGCGTCGAGGCGATGTCGCTGTACAAGCACGTCGCCAACAAGGACGCGATCCTCGACGGCATCGTCGACCTGGTCGTCGCCGAGATCGCCCTGCCGGCCCCGGACGAGGACTGGCGGGCGGCCATGCGCAGACGCGGGATCGCCGCGCACCAGGTGCTGCTCCGGCACCCGTGGGCCTGCGCGCTGCTCATGTCCCGCCCCACCGTCGGGCCCGCCATGCTGAACTACGTGGACTCCACCCTCGCCAGCCTGCGCCGGGCGGGCTTCACCGTCGCGCAGGCCGACCACGCCGCCAACGCCATGGACAGCCATATCTACGGGTTCACCCTCCAGAAACTCAACTCCCCCTTCGATCCGGACCAGTACGCCGAAGCCGCCGCGACCTACCTGCCCCAGCTCCCGCCCGGCAGCTACCCCCACATCGTCGAGATGGCCACCCAGGTCATGGCCGGGGAGTACGACGGGGTCATCGACTTCACCTTCGGCCTCGACCTGACGCTCAACGGCCTCGAACGCCTCCTGCGCACCCCGTAGCGGATCCCGCTCCCACGCGTCCGCGACCCCGCCCCCGACCGGGCGCCGATCGCGGCGGGATACACCTCAAACACGTGATGTCCCCCGCCGGGATCCCCGCGAGACTCCTTGCAACATCCACGTTGGACGAGGAGTTTGCCTTGACTGCGAGCACTGACGTACGTACCAGCCAGGTTGATCCCCTCCGGGAGCTGTTCTACGCCCACTACCGTTTCCAGTACCTGAGCGCGGCCTGCGAGTTCGGCCTGTTCGCACTTCTGGGCAAGGAGCCGGGCCTGACCCGCGAGGAGATCGCCGACCGGCTGGGCATCGAGAACCAGCCGGCCCGGATCCTGCTGCTCGGTTGCGCCTCGGCCGGCCTGGTCCGCAAGGACGGGCAGCGGTTCTACAACACCGAGGTCGCCGCGCCGCTGGCCGGCAGCCTGGAGGACGTGCCCGCGGCGTTCGTGCCGTGGGAGCAGCACGTCAACTACCGGCCGATGGCCTGGTTCTACGAGTCGCTGAAGGAGAACACCAACGTCGGCCTCCGGGAGGCCATCCCCGGCGACTCGCCGACCCTGTACGGCCGGCTGGCCCTGGACAGCAAGCTGGAGAAGACCTTCCACAACATGATGGGCTCGGTGAGCCGCCTGGTGGCCGAGGAGCTCCAGCAGCACCTCGACCTGTCGGGCTACACCCACCTGCTCGACATCGGCGGCGGCACGGCGATCAACGCCAGCCACCTGGCCCAGCGCTGGCCGCACCTGCGGATCACCATCGTGGACCTGCCGACCGTCGCCGAGCGGGCCAACAAGACGCTCGCCGAGCTCGGCCTGTCCGACCGGGTCCGTGCGATCGGCCTGGACGCGTTCAACGACGAGTTCCCGACCGGCTGCGACGCCGTGCTCTTCGGGCACTTCCTGGAGATCTGGTCGATCGAGCGGAACAAGGAACTGATCGCCAAGGCCGCCCGCGCGGTGGCTCCCGGCGCCGGGATCTTCGTGGTCACGCCGGGCGCGGACGACGACCTGACCGGCCCGGACCTGGCCGCCGCCCTGTCGGCGTACTTCCTCACCGTCGCCTCCGGCGAGGGCATGGTCTACACCTGCGCCGAGTACGAGGACTGGTTCACCGAGGCCGGCTTCGAGCCGACCGGTCGACTGGTCGTCGGCGGGCTCGGGGATGTGGTGATCACCGGCACGCGGCGCTAGCCCGGGCGGCCACCGGTCGCCGGATCCCTGATCGCCGGACGAGTCCCGCTCGTCCGGCGATCGAGCGCGTCGGGCACGCGCGCGTGTCGGGTAAACACCGGACATGCCCGGGCCGGACCGTACTGCCACTGTGGACAGACGTCGGCTTCGTCGGGGGTCGATGCCGACCGGCGTGGGTTGACGCCCCCGTCGTCCGCGAAGGAGCCCACGTGTCCCCCATCCTCTCCCGAGCCTGGCGCGCCGCCGCCGGGGTCGCCGCCGGCCTGGCGTTCGCGCTGACGGTCGGCGTGGCCCCCGCCGCGGCGGCCGCGAACCCTGAGCTGTTCCTCCCCGCCGCCGTCGACGGACCCGCCGTGACCGTCGCCTCCACGGGGGCCGGCCAGCGGGTGGGGGTCACCTTCACCGCCACCGCCGGTCAGTGGATCAGCGTCGTCGCATCGAACTCGGTCGAGCCCACGTGGAAGACGATGTTCATCGAGGACTCCGCCGGCGCCGCGTTGGCCCCGTCGAAGTCCTGCTCGGTGGCCGCGTGCCTGGTCGGTACGTTCCAGGTGCACACCGACGGCGTGTACCGGACGGGCACATACACCTACCAGCTGCCCGCCGGGATCACGTTGCGGGTACTCAGCTCCCCGACCGCGACGGCCACCGCCGAGATCGCCGGGCCGGCCGTACCGGTCACCACGACCGTGCCGGGGCAGGCGGTGGAAGTGGCCTTCACCGGTGTCGCCGGCAAGCGGCTCGCCGTGCGGATCGACGACGCCTCGGTCGGCGGCAGCGTGTCCGAGGTCCAGCTCCCGAACGGGTCCGTCTGGGCGTGCCGCGAGGAGTACCAGCTGCCGTCGTTCTGCCCCGCCCAGGTGGTGGGAGACGGCACCCACGTGGTGCGGATCGAGCCAAAGGGGGTGAACCCCGGCACCGTGACCGTGCGGGTGTACGAGGTGCCGGAAGACCTGGCCACACCGTTGACCTACGGGCCCGCGGTGGCCGTCGCGACGTCCGGGTTCGGGCAGAACTTCGCGCTGCCGTTCGAGGGCCGCACCGCGCAGTCGTTCGCGGCCCTGATCACGGGCCACACCGCGACGAACTACTTCCGGTTCACGGTCCTCGACCCGACGGGCCAGTCGGTGGGCTGGTGGCGGGACTGCTTCGTCGGGGCCGCCATCTGCGAGATCGACCCCGTGGTCCTGCCGCGGACCGGCACCTACACGCTGGTCGTGGACTTCCGGGGCGGCGACGGCGGGGCCATGGACATCCAGCTCTTCGACATCCTGGCCCAGCCGGCGACGCCGCTCCCCCTCGACGGCACCCCCACCTCCTCGACGATCCTCGCGCCGGAGACGGCGGCGACGTTCAGCGTCACGGTTCCCGCCGGGCGGCGGGCGTCCTTCTGGGTCGAGCGGACCGGGTCCGGCCCGATCCACAGCCTGGTGCTGTCCGGCCCCGGCGGCGTCGTGGCGACGTGCTCCGCGCCGACGTACGACTTCCAACCGGACTGCCTGGCCGTCACCGGCCCCCTCCAGTTCGACGGCGGGTACACCCTCACGGTGGTCCCCCTCCGGGGCCGACTCGGGCCGGTGACCGTGCGGGGCTACGACATCACCACCACCCCCGTGCCGTTGACGGTCGGCACGCCGACCACGTTCACCGTCGACCGGCCGGGCCACAACCCGGAGGGCACCTTCACGGGTACCGCCGGCCAGCGGGTCTCCCTCACCGGTACCGGCTCGACGTTCCCCGGCTACTCCTACCTGCGGGTCAAGCAGCCCAATGGCACCCTCGCGGCCTCGACCTCCTGCTACGAGCAGTGCCTGATCGACTCGTTCGCGCTGCCGGCCACCGGGCAGTACACGGTCGAGATCGACCCGCAGGAGACCAGCCGCGGCACCCAGACCGTGCTGGTGTCGGACACGACCGACCTGACCGCCCCGGTCACACCCGGCGGCCCGGCCGTACTCGTCGTGCTGGACCGGCCGGGCCGCAACGCGGTGCTGTCGTTCCCCGCCACCGCCGGCCAGCGGGTCGCCGTGCAGTTCTCGGGCGGCACGTTCGGCGCGACCGACGCGACCGTGACCCTGCGCCGCCCCGACGGCGGCAAGATCAGCTCGAACGTGAGCTGCGGCGCGACCTGCTTCCTGGACACCGTCGCGCTGCCGACCGCCGGCACGTACACGGTGCTGGTCGACCCGGAGAACGCCGTGACCGGCGCGATCGACGTCCGGGTGCACGACGTCGGCGCGGACGTCGCGGCGGCCACCACCCCGGGCGGGGCCGCGGTCACGGTGACCACGACCGTGCCGGGGCGCAACGCGGCGGTGACGTTCCCCGGCACCGCCGGGCAGCGGGTGTCCGTCCGGCTGTCGGGCGGCACGTACGGCAGCCACGACGCGACCGTCGTCGTCCGCCGCCCCGACGGCACCAGCCAGGCGCAGAACATCTCCTGCGGCGCGACCTGCTTCTTCGACACGTTCGCGTTGCCGGCCACCGGCACGTACACGGTCGCGGTCGACCCGGAGGTGGCCGTGACCGGCGCCATCACCGCCCAGGTGTACGACATCACCGACCAGAAGGCCACCGTCGCGCCGAACGGCACGACCGCGAACCTGACCCTCGCGGTACCCGGCGGCAACGGGTCCGTGGAGTTCGCCGCCACCGCCGGTGACCGGGTCTCGGTGAAGCTCACGGCGGCCGGCTTCGGCACCTCGAAGGCCGCCACGGCGACCCTGCGCGGGCCGGCCAACGAGATCGTCGGCGCGACCGTCAACTGCGGGACGTCGTGCTTCTTCGAACCGGTGCTCCTGACCGCCACCGGCACGTACACGGTGGTCGTGGACCCGGCGGCGGACTACACCGGGACGATGGCCGTCCAGGCGTACGTCCTGCCCGCCGACACCGTCACCGCCGCGACGGTCGGCGGACCGGGCGTGGTCGCGACGGTCGACGCACCCGGCCAGCGGGGCACCGTGACGTTCACGGCCACCGCCGGGCAGGTCGTGACCGTCAGCTCCGCCGCCGCGAACTTCGGCGCGAGCACGGTCTACACCCTCCGCGCGCCGGACGGCTCGATCCTGGCGACGAAGACGGCCAGCGGCGCGACCGCGAACCTCGGTGCCGTCACGGTGCCGGTGGCCGGCGTGTACACCCTGGTGATCGACCCGTCGGGGGCGGCCACGGGCCGGGCGACGGTCACGGTGCGGTAGGCGGGCGGGCCGCCGGGTGGCAGTGTCACCCGGCGGCCGTCGTCGCCGGCCCGGGCGGGTGCGCCGGGCCGGTTTGCGTGCACGGACCATGATGGGCGGTAGGTTCGTGGCGCCGACGAGCGAGGAGTGCGGATGCAACCGGATCCACCGCCGGGGTTCTCCCCGTACGGTCAGCCGCCGAGGGCGGGCGGGCTTCCGCTGGCGGCGCGGCCCAGGGCGAGGGCGAACGGCGTGGCGGCGGTGGTCGCGGGCGTCCTGGCGCTGCTCACCGCCGGCCTGTTCGTCTGTTTCGCGCTCTACAACGTCGTCCACGCCAGCGGGCCGGACGGGGTCTGGTCCAGCGTGGCCGTGGTCAACGTGGTCGGCGGCGTCCTCGGCGCGGCGCTGCTGGCGGTCCCGGCGGGGTTCACCTTCGCCCGCAGGATCGCCGGCGCGTGGACCCTGTGCGCCCTGTGTTCGCTGTACGTGGTGGCGGTCTTCGTGACGGCGCCGCTGCTGTGGGGCACCCCGTTGAGTACCCAGCTGAGGTTCGTCCTCGGTTTCGAGAAGAGCAACGGTGCCGTCGTCGGGCTGGCGGTCCTCTGCGGCGCGATGACGGCGGTCAGCGCGGCGGTCGCGGGCAGCGTGCGATCCCCCGGGAAGGCCGCCGCGACGCCACCGGGTCGGTGAGGCGGCCGACCGGGGGCGTCACGCCACGGGAGCGGGCACCCCGGCCGGCGCGACCGCGAGACCACGGGCCAGGGCGACCGTGACCGCCCCCAACCCGAACAACACGGCGACGGGTACGAGGGCCGCGCCGGGTCCGGACAGCTGGATCAGCGCGCCGGCCGCGAACGGGGCGAGTGGTTGCAGGGTGCCCGACAGGAACGACATCGTGCCGCTCGTGCGGCCGTACACCCCGTCGGGGACCACCCGCAGCTGGGTGGTGGTGATGGCGGCCCCGGCGACCGGGCCGAGGAACAGCACCAGGAACAGCGCCGCGCCCAGCCAGACCGGCCCGCCCAGGAACGCGGCCACGGACGCGACCACCAGCCGGGACAGGGCCACCACCAGCAGTAACGGCCGCAGACCGAGGCGTCGGTGCGCGGCGGGGGCGCACAGGGAGCCGAGCAGGCCGCCGACCGTGGCGAGGCTGAGCACGACGCCCGTGGTGGCGGGGCCCACGGCGGCTCCGGGGCGCAGCAGCAGGACGAACAACAGCATGGAGACGGCGACGTTCGCGCCGACGGAGTACCCGGCGGTCGCGCGCAGGAACGGGGTGCGCCACAGGACGGCGAACCCGGTGCCCACCCCGGACAGCAGGCTCCTCCGGCCGCCGGTGGGCTCCGGTGCCGGGCCGGCCGGCAGCCGCCACACGCACCACAACGACACCAGGTACGACGCGACGTCGGCCAGGAACGGCAGCGACCGGCCGGCGTGGAACAGCAGCCCGCCCAGCGGCGGCCCGGCGAGCCCGGCGGCGTACCCCCGGGCCTGGTTCGCCGAGACCGCCTCCGGCAGCGCCCCGTCGGGCACGACGGCCCGCAGCAGCTTGGTCGCCGCCGGGTTGAAGGCCATCGCCGCCGCACCGTCCACGACGACGACCGCCGCCAGCAGCCACAACGGCGTGCTCCCCGCGATCGCGGCGGCGGCCAGGACGGCCACGGCGCCCAGGCGCACCGCGTCGCAGGCGAGCATGAGCCGGCGGGCCTCGCACCGGTCGGCCAGCATTCCGGTGGGGATCGCCACGAGCCAGGTGGTCAGGAAGCTCAGGGTGCCGAGCAGTCCGGCCTGGACCGCCGATCCGGTCGCCGCGACCGCGAGCAGGGGCACGGCCAGGAAGGTCATGGAGCTGCCCAGCCCCGAGGTGAACTGCCCGATCCACAGCAGCCGGAAGTTCCGGTGCGCCCCGACCAGCGCGAACCCGCGTGTCCCCGGGAGCCTCACGGCAGCAGCCCGTCGACGACGAAGTTGAAGTTCGTCCGGCCCCCGGGCACGGCCCGGCGCAGCCGGTCCAGGAACAGTGCCACGCCGATCGAGCCGGTCGCGAGGTCCACGCTCTCCCGGATCGCCTGCTCCCCGGGGAAGACGATGCCCTCGGGGCGGTCGACCCGGGCCAGCAGCACCCCGGCGGCGGTCCGGCGCGCCTCGGCGAACCACCGGTCCTCGCCGAGGATCTCCCCGGCGTCGAGCAGGACGTTGCCGAGGCCGGCCAGGCCGTGGAACAGCTGCGGGAACACGCTGTACTTGCGGCAGGTGTCCGCGAGCAGCGCCCGGACCAGGGCCTCCAGTTCGGGATCGGGGTGCACGGCCAGGTAGCGCAGGGCCGTGGTGAGCACGCCCGCGGTGCCCTCGTCCCAGTAGGACCGCAGCACCCGGCCCTCCTCGGGCTCCTCCACGTACCGGGGGAAGAGCAGCAGCGCGTTGCCGAACGGGACCCGCTGGGCCAGGTCGAAGTCCAGCGCGGCCCGGCCGAGCCGGTACCAGGTCCCGTCCCCCGTCGCCCGGTACAGGCTGAGCAGGAACAGGGCCACGCCGCTGGCACCGTGCCCGTAGCCCACGGGCGTGTGCTCCCCGTCGGGCCAGTGGGCGCCCCGGTCGTCGTGGACCGCCGTGGCGGCCAGGGCCTCGCCCGCGCGCACGGCGTCGGCGAGCAGCTGGTCGTCGTCGAGTCTGCGGGACAGGTGCACGCAGGCCAGTCCGTAGCCGGCCGCCCCGGACACGATGCCCGGGTTCGCGTACCGCAGGGGGTGCTCGCGGGCCTGTGCCATCAGCGCCCGGGCCGCTTCGGGGCGGCCCAGCGCGTCGAGGACCCAGGCGATGCCGGCCTGCCCGGTGTACAGGCCGGGCGGGCAGGAGTCCGGGCCGGTGTCGCGGGCCAGCAGCCAGCCGACCAGGCGCGCGGGGACCGTGGCCCCGAGCCGTTCCAGCCCGTACAGGACGCCGGCGGCCCCGTAGGCGACCGAGGCCGGGTGGGACTCGAAGACGAACAGGTCGGCGGGGAACAGCCGGTCCTGCCGGTGCGGGGTGGCCGTGGCCTCGACGTAGCGCAGCACGCCGTCGATCACCTCGCCGAGTTCGGCGTCGGTCGGTCCGGGGTCGGCGAGGTCCGTGGCCGGCAGGGCCAGCGGCACGGGGCCGGTCCACCCGGCCGGGTCGTCGAACGGGAGCGCGTCGAGGAGCCGCAGGATCTCCGCGGGCGGGGGCGCGCCGTCCTCGGCGCACAGGAGGGTGACCAGCTCCGCGAGTTCGGCGGGCAGGCCGAGGTCCGCGGTGAGGGCGGTGAGATAGCGGTCGAAGGTGGGCGCGTGCAGGCCGGTCACGTTGTAGACGACGAACACGGAACCGAGGATCAGGGCGCCGAGCGCGTACCAGTCATTGTCGCGGTCGTATCTGCGGGTCCGCATCCGGCGCGGGCCGGCCAGGCCGGGGGTGTGGATGTCGAGGTGCGGGTCCTCGCCGTCGCGGACGGCGGTCTCCAGGTCGATCACCCACAGGTCGGTGCCGTCCGGGGCGACCAGGATGTTGGTGTGCGACAGGTCCCCGAGCAGGATGCCCCGGTCGTGGGCGGCGTCGACGGCCTCGGCGATCCGGCGCCACAGGCCGCGCATCATCCGGAAGTGGTCACGGAGCGCCTCGGGGCGCAGGTCGAGGGTGACGACCGGGTTCCGGGCGATCGTGAACGCGCCGAAGGGTATGGCGTCGAGGCGTTCCTGGACTCCGAAGACGTGTTCCCACTCGGTGAACAGTTCCACGGGTCGGGCGAACCGGCCGGTGTCGGCCAGCTCGACGAGGAGCCGGTGTTCCTTCTCCAGTACCTCGATCGCGGATCTGCCGGGTCTGCCGACGAGGACGCCGGGCCGGGCCTCCTTCAGCACCACCCGGCCGCCGGTCCGGTGGTCGGTCGCGGCGTACACGCCGCCCCGGTTGCCGAGGCTCAGGGCCTCCAGCACCTCGTAGCGCCCGCCGATCAGGTCGCCGTCGTCGGTGGCCTCCTCCGGCGGGTGCGGGTCGGTGACCCAGGCCGGCGGGTCCCAGAACGGGGAGCGCACGTCGGGGGTCAGCGCGCCGTCCGGTGTACTGATCATGAGGTCGCGGGCCCCGTCGGGCCGCAGCCGCGAGACCCCGACGAAGCCGCCGTACCGGTAGTAGACGGCCGTGGAGCCGGGCCAGCGCCGGTCGGACAGGATGTAGGGGCCGGTCCGGCCCTTGAGCGCGGAGGCCAGCGCCTCGCCCACCGCGTGGAAGTGGTCGTCGTCGACCGGGTACACGGTGATGAACTTCCCGCTCGCGGTGCGGGGGAACACCTTCCCCGAGGTCACCTCGACGGCGTGCCGGTCCAGGAGGAACTTGTACGGCACCGCGTGCCCGACCAGCACGGGCAGGGCGGCCCGCAGCACGTCGACGCTCTCGTCGGCCAGGGCGGACACGTGCAGCTTCCAGCCCTGCCGGGGCATCGCGACCCCGGGCGGGTCGGAGATGAACCACAGGCCGCGCCGCCGCAGTCGCCACGTGCCCGGGGAGACGGACCGGTATACCGCCAGGTGCTCGTCGGAGGGCAGGTACCGGTCGGACGTCTCGAACCAGCGGGGGTCGTAACTCGCGTAGTGGACCACGGTCTCCCAGGGATACACAGCCTGTTGCCTTCCTCGTCGAAGTGCCGGCGGAGGGTGGTGTCCCGGCGGCCGTGGGCCGCCGGGACACCGGGGCCGACTAGCCGTGGCAGCTGTTCGAGTCGCAGGACGACACGCTGATCGCGATGGCGGAGGCGGCGGGCAGGACGCTCTTCTGGAGCTTCAGGATCTTCGACATGGGAATGCCTACTCTCGTTCGGTGGACACCGGAGGAACCTCCGGTCGGCAGAGCGTCGCAGGCGGCACTGGGAAACCACTCAGAGTCCACTCAGGAACGCCGATACCCATCGAAGGGGGCGCTCTTGCACGGGTGCCAGAATGACCACTATGGATGATGACATCGCGACCCTGACGCAGCTCAACGACCAGTTCATCGAGGCGTTCCGCGAGGCCCGGTGGGAGATCCTGGAGCCGGTGCTCACCGCCGACTTCCGCTACCTCGACGGGCGGACCGGTGAGCTGTGGGACATGCCGCGCTACATCGCGGACCTGACGGCCGCCCCGCTGCCGACCATCGACATCGACCAGGTGGTGGTCCACGTGGCCGGGGACGTGGCCGTGGTGTCGGCGCGCAGCTTCCTGCGGCCGGGGAAGTACAACCGGTATGTCGACACCTACCGGCGCACGGCCGAGGGCTGGCGCTGCTTCCACGCGTGCGTGTGGCCACTGCCGTAGCCCCCGGCGTCGGACCCGTTGAGGGTCAGCCGTGGACGTGACCCGTGACCGCGCGGACCAGGGACTGCGCGGTCCGGGCCGGGTCCGCGCCCCCGATCACCCTGCGCTCGGCCTCCCCAAGCGCGGACCAGACCTCCTTCATGTACGGGTACGACGGCATCAGGTCCCCGCGACCGCACTCCCGGGTGTACGCCAGGACCGGCTCCCCCAGCCCTGCGAGGTCCTGGGCCGCCATCAGCGCGGACGGCCGCGACTGGAGCCCCGCGATGCTCTCGGCCACGTCGAGCCGGGCCAGGTAGTCGCCGACCAGGTCGCGGGCCAGCGCCTTGTTCGGGGCGGCGCTGTGCACGTAGAAGCCGTACGCCGACACCATCGGGACCCCCGGGCGGCCACCGGCGAAGCCCGGCACCGGCGACACCGCGAACGGGAGCCGGCCCCCGGCGGGCAGCGTGTCGTTCACGGCCGCGATGTCCACGAGCGCGCGGGAGGCGCTGACCAGGAACGCCGTCCTCCGGTCCAGGAACAGCCGCATCGCGGTGTCGTCGCCGACGTCCTGGCGGAGTACCTGTTCGCCCTTGTCGCCCAGGCCGCGCAGTGCCGCCAACGCCTCCGGGGCGCCGGGGAGGACCACCCCCGGGTCCCAGGAGCCGTCGCCGTGCCGGCCGAACAGGTCGAGTCCGGCGCTGGAGAGCAGCGGCCACGCGTGGTAGGCGTCGCCCTCCTCGCCGACCTGGAGGGCGAGGATCCGGAAGTCCGCCCGGTCGGCCCGCAGCGCACGGCCGTGCGCGACCAGTTCCTCGACGGTGGCCGGCGCCTCGGGTGCCAGGTCGGTGTTGCGGATCAGGGCCACGGTGTCCAGGGTGGAGGGCACGCCGTAGAGCTGACCCTGGTACGTCATCGCCGCCAGCGCGTCCGGGGAGAACGCGGCCCGTTGCCGTTCGCTGAGGGTGAGCGGTTCGATGAGTCCCCGGCCGGCGAGCCGACCCACCCAATCGTGCGGGCCGAGGAGCACGTCGGGGCAGGTCCCGCCCCTGGCCGCGCGTTCGAACCGGTCGAGCAGCTCGGTGACGGTCTCCTGGTAACCGGTGCGGGCGCCTCCGGTGCCGTAGCGGACGGTGATGCCGTACAGGCCGGTGAAGTCGCGTTCCAGCTGGCGGCGGATCATCTCGGCGCGCCGGGGCTCCGCCCAGAGCAGCAGCTCCGGATTGAGCCGTTCGAGGTGGCCCTCCTCACGCAGCCAGAACCTGTTCTGGGCGTCCTTGAACAGCAGCCGCACCTCGTGGTCGCCGGACCGCAGCTCGGTGGGCGCCCCGGCCCCGGCCTGCGCCTCCGCCTCCGCCGGGACGCTGAACCGCACCCGGGACTTCGGCGGCACCGTGGGCCAGTCGTACTTCTGCCGCCAGCCGCCGCGCACGCTGCTCACGGTGATGTTGGCGTGGAACACCGGCGACCGGGAGTCGTTGTCGACCACGGCCTCGGCCCGATCGGCCTCATGGGGTCGGGGACTGCGCTCCCACCACGCGTGCACGTCCCTGGCCTGGTCGGACTGGGCCTGGTCGGACTGCCGGCGCCTCCGCGTGAGGGTCCAGACGAAGGGGACCGCGATGCCGGCCGCCGCCACGAGCACGCCCGCCAGGCCCACCCAATCGCCGGCGGACAGGGCAACAATCGCAGCCGCGACCACACATGGATAGTACCAAAATTAGGGTATTCCAGAAGAAATGTCGGCCGTCAGGGCACGATCCAGCTGGGTGACCCGTACCCGTCGGAGGCTCCGGAATTTAGGTCTGAAAGTGGCCTGAATGGCCTCTAGGCTGGGAGGCGGAGCAAGGAACGGACCACACTTGGAGGACAGGCCATGAACCGCGAGCGCACCGACCTGCTGGAGACCCTGGGCAAGCACCGCTTCTTCCTGCGCAACACCACCCGGGAGCTCGCCGACGCCGACGCCCGCAAGCGCACCACGGTCAGCGCCCTGCACCTGGGCGGGCTGATCAAGCACGTCACCGCCACCGAGCGGGCCTGGGCGGACTTCATCCTCACCGGGCCGGCCGCGTTCGACACCGGGGGCGACTGGGCGGCCTGGGAGGCGCAGCACACGATGCTGGAGACCGAAACCCTCGAAGAACTGCTCGCGGAGTACGCGCTGGTCGCGGCCCGCACCGACGAGCTGATCGCGACGCTGCCGGACCTCGACGCGGACCAGCCGTTGCCGGCGGCCCCGTGGTTCGAGCCGGGGGCGCGGTGGTCGGCGCGGCGGGTGCTGGTGCACATCCTGGCGGAGACCTCGCAGCACGCGGGGCACGCGGACATCATCCGGGAGTCGCTGGACGGCGCGAAGTCCATGGGGTGACCGCCGCCGATTCCACGGTGGCAGGACGGTGCGGCCGGGGGCTTCCTCAGGAGTCGCCCGGCAACGCGGCCGACTCCAGGACCGCGTCGACGACACAGGTTCCGCCGAGGTCGACGCCCTGGTCCCGGGGTCGGACATGGATCCGGGAGCCACGGCCGTGCAGCACCGTCAGGTCGCGTCCCAGTGCGCGGGCCAGCACCATCGAGGCCGAGCCGCAGGCCTCGTCCTCCGGGATGCCCAGGCTGGGCTTGAACTGCCGGGCCCGCACCAGGCCGGCCGCCTCGTCCGACCACGCCCAGACCTGGACCGGTTCGTCCGGCGGCGGACCGGTCAGCGCGGCGACCTCCCCGGCCGTCGCGAGCTGGCGGTGCCGGTCGTTCGGCGACCACTCCGACGGTGCGTGCAGCCAGTGCGTGCCGTCCCCGTCGAGCCAGAGCCGCACGTCGCCGGCCGGCACGGTGAACGTCCGCGGATCATGCCCCAGGGAACACAGGGCGGCCGCGGCCCCCAGCAGTCCGTGACCGATGAACCGCCGCTCCACCGTGCGGTTGTGGATCCGCACCGTGCGCAGGTCGGGGGCGACGAACACCGAGGCCGGCTCGACCGCCGCGCCCGCGAACGCCTGCCGGGTCGCGGCGTCGGGGAGGGCGCCGCTCGCGAGGACCACCCGCACGCCGTTGCCGTACGCGCCCCCGTCACCGGTGAACGCGCGGACCACCAAGATCTTCATTGGGGCACCCTAGCGGCGGGGGCCGGTTCTGTCCCTGGAGGGCGACGGTCACCCGGCCAGGTCGGCCCGGGCGTGCCAGCGGGTCAGCAGTTCCGCTTCGCGGTCCGCCGACATGCCCGTCGCCGGGCTGTCCAGGACGTCGCGCGCGCTCGTCGCGACGCTCCGCACGGTCAGGCCGGCGGCCAGGGAGGCGCGCGGGTCGGCCGTGCTGATCAGGTCCTCGCTCGGGTCGCCCGCCGACCAGAGGGGCAACCGGTCGCCCTCCGCCAGCAGGAACGCGTCGTCGACCCAGGTGAACGTCGTTCCCGGCGGGCCGACCGCGTCCCGGACGGCGTCGAGCAGTTCCCGGAAGGTCGCGGTGCCCGAGTCGCCGACCAGGTGGAACGTCCCGGCGAGCCCCGTCGCGACGCCGGCCAGGGTGAAGTCGGCGATGTCGCGGGCGTCGATGATCTGCATCGGGGCGTCGGGGTCACCGGGCGCGAGGACCTCGCCGCCGCGCGCCACCCGGTGCGCCCAGTAGTCGAGGGTGCCGTGGTGGTCCCACGGGCCGACCACGTACGTCGGCCGGACGATCAGCGTCGCCGGGCCGAACCGGTCCAGCGCGACCCGCTCGCACAACACCTTCAGCCCGCCGTAGGTGGCCGGGGTCGACTCGGTCGGAACCGGGCCGTCGAGTTCGAGGAGGCGGCTGTCCTCGGTGAAGCCGGGGCCCTCGGGGTCGTACACGGAGCTGGTCGAGACGAAGGCGAGCTGGCCGCCCCGGCCCCCGAGCGCGTCGGCGAGCGCGGTGACCTGACCTGGCACATACGCGCAGACGTCGATGGTGACGTCCCACTCGCCGTCCGCGAGGGCCGCGGTGAGCGCGTCGGGGTCGTCGCGGTCGGCGAGCAGCGGCCGCACGGAGTCACCGAACAGGTCACCGCCGGACTTCCCCCGGTTCAGCAGCGTCACGTCGTGGCCCGCGGCGATCGCCGTGGTCGCCAGGTGCCGGCCGACGAACTTCGTCCCACCCATGATCAAGATGCGCATGCCGCGATCCTAGACGGTCGGACCCCGGTCCGAGCTGGGCGGCGATGGCCACGGACCGCGCCTAGCCGCCGTCGCGCCCTCCGGTCGGGGCGGTCGGGGGCACGACGACCGGCGGGAGGACGCCGGGCGGGGCGGGGCGGCCCCGGGCCACCTGCAGGGCGCTCCACAGTTCCGTGATCTCGCGGACCAGGACGGACTGCAGGCCCGAGCAGGACTCGCAGTGCGGCACCAGGATCTGCTGACCGTTGACGATGCCGCGCCGGACCAGCCCGGTGGGCGGCTGGTGGTCGCCGATCCACGTGCCGTACTTCCCGGCGTCGCGCTTCCCGCAGCTGTGGCAGCCGTGTTCCTCCCCGAGGACCTGGATCGTCTCGCTCTCGTAGGCCCGGACCCGGGGCCCGGTCGCGTCGATGTACGCGTGCGTGTTCGGCCCCTCGTGCAGCAGCGGGTTGGCGAGCTTGCCGCTCAGTTGGCCCTCCAGCTCCGCGACCCGGGTGCCGCTCTGCACCGCGCTGCCCACGGCCGCGTCCACGCCGGCCTGGAGCACGGCGAGTTCGACCGCGACCTTGTCGGCCTCGGCCTGCTTGGTCGCCATGTCCACGGTGCCGGCGTCGACCAGGGCCGTCCCGGGTGCGGCGGCGGTGCCCGCCGCCTGGGTCAGCGCCGCCGCCCGGTCGGCGCTGAACTTCGCCTTCGCGCCGAGTACCCCGATGCCGGCGAGCATGACCAGCATCGCGCCCGCACCGGTCAGCGGCGCGACCATGAACAGCGCGTTGGCCGCCACGTCGATCGCCATCGACCGGAGCGCGCGCTGGAAGTCGTGGTCGCCGACCACCTCCTTGGCGGCCAGGGCGGCGACCGGCTCGTTCCAGGCGATGGTGCCGCCCGCCGGTTTGAGGCCGCTGCCGGTCATCCGGGCGTGCAGCGGCACCAGGTCCAGCGGGTCCAGGTCCTCGCCGAGCTTGGTCTGCGCGCCCTCGATGTCGCCGATCAGCTTGTGCATGCCGACGCCGATCTGGTCCCGGGCGGCCACCATGTCCTTCTGCTGGGCGAACGCGGCCGTGGACGCGCTCTTGCCGTCCCGGGTGATCGCGTAGACCTCCGGGTACTTCTCCAGGAAGAGCTCCGTGAAGCTCGTAGCCGTGGCGTAGAGGGTGTTGACCTGCGCGTACGGCACGACACTGTTGCGGCCGACGACCGGTATCAGCGGGGCGTCGACGGGCGCCTGGTCCAGCTCGGGCTTGGCGAACGGATCGAACGTCACCGGCACGTACATCCGGGTGGCGCCCGTCGACGGCGGAACGTACCCGGCGCCCTCCGTGCCGCCCAGGGAGGCGGGCGGCGGCGCGCCGTCGAGGTTCTCCAGCCGCCAGCCGACGTTGAGGGTGCGGGCGTGCTCCTGGGCGGCCTGCAGTCGGGCGATCACGGCCGCCGCGTCCTGCAGGTCCCGCATCCGGTCGTGCTGGCCCGTGGTGAGCTGCGCGCCGGTCACCGTCGGGTCGGTGGAGATGCCGAGCGCGCCCATCTCCTTGACCACGAACGTCCGGTTGTCGGCCAGGGTGCTCTGCGCCAGGGCCAGGACATCCTTGGGGAACGCCGTCTTGAGTGCCGCGATGGCCGGCAGGTCGCTCGTCAGGGTGGGCACCTTCGCGACGCTGAGTTTCCACCGCGCGCCGCCGTCGGCGTTGGCCACCGTGATCAGGTCCGGGCCGACCGACTCCCAGAACAGCAGCATCGCCATGACGTCCCGGCCCCAGGTGGAGCCCTTCCGGTTGAGCAGGTCGATCAGCTTGAGGATGTCCGGGACCGGCACCCCCTTCACGTCGTTGATCTGTTTGGCCGCGCCGGCGTCGTCGTCGTCCAACGCCGCCCGGACCAGCTCCGCGTTGGACTTGAAGGACAGCACCGAGTTCGTCCACCGCTGCACGTCGAGCGCGGCGGCCGTCGCGGCGTTGCCGGCCGCCCGCTGCATCGACAGCATCCCGCCCGCCGACAGCGGTCCGACCGCCGGGCCGGTCCGCGCGGCATCGGCCGCGGGGCGCCGCGCGGGCGGCCCCGGCTCGGCCGGGTGGTCTCGGTCCAGGTCGGGCACGGTGTGAGTGTGCGCCCACCCGGTGGGGGCCGGAAGGGCGGCGGATACGGCCGAGCGGGCAGGGTGCGTGCCCGAAGGGGCAGGGTCGACCGCGCGTCACCGCCGCGCGGTGCTCCCGACCCGCCGTGCCGCATCCCTGTTCCGTTCCCGGGCGGACCTGGGTGGCACGTGGGATGCCAGTGCCACCCGTTCCCGTACCACCGGACATGGTCCACAGGTCGAAGTGGCGTTGTGGGCTCCCTCCTGATAGACCCGTGCATCGACGCCTCCGTGTTGTGTCCAACCGTCGTGACCGGGCAGTGCGAAGACTAGGCAGCGGTGATGCCGTTGTTCTGTGCCCTGCCGCCGCCCGTTCTGCCGGTGTCCGCGAGGGCGTTGACCTGGGGCACGGGGGTGGGCAGGATGTCTGCGGCGTGCCGGGGCGGAAGTTCCGGCGGCAGAATGGGGGCACGGTGAACGTGGGCGACCGGCTGCGGGACCACCGCACCAGGAGCGGACTCACGCAGCGCGAGCTGGCCACGCTGGCCGGGGTCAGCGAGCGGTCGCTGCGGGACATCGAGCACGGCCGGGTGGCGACGCCGCAGGCGGCCACGGTGCGCCGGCTCGCCGACGCCCTCCAGCTCGGCGCCGACGAGCGGGACCGGCTGTCCGCGCCGCCCACGCTCGCGGTGGGCATTCTGGGTCCGCTCACCGTCGACAGGAGCGGCCAGCGGGTGCCCGTCGCGGCGGGCGCGGCCGGCCACCTGCTGGGTCTGCTGGCGCTGGAGTCGGACCGGTTCGTGACGGTCGACGAGATCGCCGACGTGCTCTGGGGCGCGCGACCGCCGTCGGGGTGGCGCAACCGGATCCACGTCCACGTCGGCCGGGTCCGCGAGCTGCTCGAACCGGGCCGACAGAGTGGTGTCCTCACTGGGCGGCGCGGGGAGTACCGCCTGGAGCTGCCGCACCCGGAACAGCTGGACGCCCGCCGCTTCGGTCACCTGGTCGGCCGGGCGGAACAGGCCGACGTCCGGGCGGCGATCGCGCTGTACCAGGAGGCGTTGGCCTGCTGGCGGGGACCGGTGCTGCTCGGCGACGACGGGCGGCTGTCCGGTCGGCCCTCCGCTGAGGGCCTGCGGCGGGCCCGGTTGTCGGCGACGCTGGCGCTGGCCGACGCGGCGTCCCGGGCGGGCCGGCCGGGTCAGGCGGTGCCCTGGCTCGAACAGGTCGCCGGGGAGGAGCCGCTGCACGAGGGCGTCCACGGCCGGCTGATGGCGGCCTGGGCGCGGACCGGCCGGCAGGACAGCGCGCTGCGGCTGTACGGCCGGCTCCGGACCAGGCTCGCCGACGAGCTGGGGGTGGATCCGTCCGCGGAGATCCAGGCCGTCTACCGCGACGTACTCGGCCGGGGCCACCTCGACCGGGCGGCCGGTCCCCCGATGCCCCGCCCGGCGCAGCTGCCCATGGCGACGATGCTGTTCGCGGGTCGCGACGACCTCGAGGTCCTCCTCATGGGTCACCTGACGGGACCCCGGCGGCCCAGCGAGATCCCCTCCCCCAGGGTCGTCGTCCTGCACGGGATGGCCGGGGTCGGCAAGACAGAGCTGGCGTTGCAGGTGGGCCACCGGATCAGGCACTGCTACCCGGACGGGCAGCTCTTCGCCGACCTGCGGGGCGAGCGGGAGCATCCGGCCGACGCCGCGCAGGTACTCGCCGGCTTCCTGCGGGCGTTGGGGGTCGCGCCGCAGCGGATCCCCGGCGATCCGGCGGAGCGGTCCGCGATGTTGCGTTCGCACCTCGCCGGGCGGCGGATCCTCATGATGCTCGACGACGTGGGCACCGCCAGCCAGGTCACGGCGCTGCTGCCGTCGGACTCCGGCAACGACGTCCTGATCACCAGTCGCGGCCCGCTGCCGGAGCTGCCCGTCACCCGGTACCGGCTGGAGCCGCTGCCCCTCGACGGCGCGCTGTCCCTGTTGGCGCGCCTCCTCCCCTCAGAGCGGCTCGACGACGAACCCGGCGCGGCGGCCGAGATCGCCGAGTACTGCGCGGGGCTGCCCCTGGCCCTGCGGATCGCGGCCTCCCGGTCGCAGCGCGAGGTCGGCCTGAAGGACATCGCCCGGCTGCTGCGCGACGTCGATCGCCGGGTCGGCGAGCTGCACACGGGCGAGCAGGCCATCCAGGCCAGCCTCGACTCGTGCGACCGCAAACTCAGCGGCCCGGCGCGGACCGCGCTGCGCCGCCTGGCGGCCCTGCCGACCGGCGCGTTCCCCTCCTGGGCCGTGCGGGTGGTCATGGCCTGCTCCGCGTCCGACGCGACCAGGATCCTCGCCGAACTCAGCGACACCCACCTCACGAACGCGCCGTCCGGGAAGGGTGGCCACCACTCCCTGCACGACCTGGTGCGGCTCTACGCCCGGCGGGACGTGACGCCGACGGACGAACGGGCGGTCGGCGACGTCGTCCTGCACTGGTTCCGGCTGGCGGAGGCGGCCAGCCGGCAGATGACCTCCCGGGTGCTGTCCACCGACGCGCTGGGCCTCGCGGCAGCCACACTGCCGCCCGGCACGGCGCCCGTCGATCCCCGGGTGTGGTTCGACCGCCACCACCGGCATCTGCTCGACCTGATCCGGTACGCCGGGGACACCGGTCAGGCGCGGCTCGCCGTGGCGCTGCTGACCGTCACGATCCCGTACCTGCGGACCCGGTACCTGACCGACGAGTGGCGGCAGGCCCTGGACGTCGTCCTCGCAGCCGTCCGGCGGACCGGCGACGCGCACGCGGAGGCCTACGGCTGGAACTGCGCCGCCCTGCTGGCGATCGTGGAGGCCGACCACGCGGCGGCCACGGTACTCGTCGAACGCGGTCTCGCCTGGTTCACCGCCGAACGCGAGCCGCACAACCGCAACCGGCTGCTGTACGACCTGCAGTACCTCAAACGGCGTCAGGGGGACACCGCGGGCGCCGAGGACACCGCCGCCACCCTCCTGCGGTGCGCCCGGGAAACGTCCGACCCGGTGGGTGAGGCGGCGGCACACCACGCGCTCGGTGTCGTGTACCGCGACTACCTCAACGACCTCGACCGCGCGCGGCACCACCTGGAACGCGCGCTGGAGATCACCGCGTCCGAGCCGATGAGCAGGGAGCGCTCGCAGATCAGCTTCGGACTCGCCAGCGTCTACCTCCGGCAGGGCACCCCCGGCCCCGCCGAGGAGCTCCTCAACCGCGCCCTGGAGGTCGCCCGCTCCCGCGACGACCAGTCCGGCGTCCTGTCCTGCCTCAACCGCCTCGCGAACCTGTGGCCCGCCCCGGCCGCCACGGAGGCGATCCGCGAGGCGCTGGCCATCGCCCACCGGATCGGCCAACCGGACACCATCGCCCTGGTCCACGAGGCGTGGGCCCGATCCGCCGAAAGGTTCGGGGAGTTCGAGGAGAGCATCGGGCACATGCGGAAGGCGGCGGACCTGTTCGCCCAGCTCCAGGCCCCGTCCGCGCTCGCGGAGGCCGAGGCGCACATCGCGCGGCTCACCGGGCGCCGCACCGTGGGGTGACCCGCGGATCCCGCGCCGGTCGGCCCCGGCGCGGGGTCGGCGGCGTGCGGCGGGCCCGGTGCCCGACACTGTGACGATGAGTAGTCAAACCTCCCAGGTCCAGCGGGTACTGTCGCGGACGGAGAGCTGGTTCATCCGACAGGGCATACCGCAGCTGATCACGGGGTACGGCTTCCGCCAGATCGTCTCCCGCATGGTCCCCTACCTGGTGTTCACCGCCCTGTTATGGCTGGACATGTTCACCGGGTTCGGCCCGGTGCAGGTGCTTCCCGTGGCCGCCGTCGGGGCCGCGGCCACCTGGGCGTGGCTGACCCGGCTGGGCACCCGGCCGCCGCCGCGACTACCCACAGGCACCGCCATCGGGGTACTGCTCGCGCACGTGCTCGGGCCGCCCGTCGTCGCGGTGGGCATGGCGGCCCTCGGCTGGCTCGACTTCCACCTCAGCGTGCACGGCCTGGTCGAGGTGGTCCTGGACGATCCGGACGACCTCGACCCCGGCCGACTGCTCGGCATCATCGCGGAGGTGGTGGGCCTGTGGATCGCCGTGGACCTCGTCCTCGTCGCCGTGGGCTACCTGGTCACGTCCAACGGACTGGTCGCGCTGTCCGTCCGGGCGCTCGGCCACGCCGTCACGGACCTGCGGCACAGCGCCCGGCTCCAGGGCCGCGCGCTGCCGGTGCTGCTGTTCGTGACGTTGTTCCTGTTCTTCACCGGCGAACTGTGGCAGCTGTGCAACCGGCTGCCCTGGGTCCGGATCTTCGTCCTGGTGACGGTGCTGGCCGCCATCTCGGTCCTGGCGGTGGCGACCCGGCTGCGCGTCGAACTGGGCCGGATCGAGCGCGACATGAGCCCGGCGGACATCCTGGCCGCCTGCGCGGGCACGCCCCTGGCCCGGCTCGCCCCACGGGTGGCGTCCCGCGCCGTCGGAGCGGCGCTGCGGCCCCGCCAGCAGGCCAATCTGCTGTTCGCGCTCGCGATCCGCCAACTCATCCAGGGCGCCGTCGTCGGACTCGGGCTGTACGGCCTGTTCACGCTGCTCGGCTGGCTCGTGTTGTACCCGTCGCTGGCGCGGCAGTGGATCGGAGCCCCGATCGAGTACTCGACGGTGTTCCCGGACCAGCCCGCCGCCATGTTCCGCCTCGCCGTGCTCCTGGCCGGCTTCGGCGGCATGTACTACGTCGTGCACTCGATGAACAACGCGGACACCCGGGAGGAGTTCTTCGCCCCCACCATCGCCGAGCTGGAGAGCGTCCTGGCGGTGCACGCCGCCTACGACGCCCTCGATCCGCAGACCCCCGACCGGCCCGCACCGGACAGCCGCCCGTAGCGGCCGGCGAACGGGCGGCCCCGGTGGGATCCCGCGGGCACATCCGCTGTAACTTCCTGGCATGTCCCTCGTCGCCGAACAGGACCGCGACGCCCACCAACGGCCGGACCCCGGCCCGCCGACGCCGTGACGTCCGCCACCATCCCCGCACCGCTCCTGGTCGTCGACGGCATGAGCATGCTGTTCGCCACCCTCGGCTACGGCTCCACGCTCGCGCCGAACGGCCAGCCGATGGTCGGCACCTACGGGTTCTTCGACATGCTGCGCGCCTCGATCCACGGCGACCTGCCGGCCGCGTCGGAACTCGTCGTCGCCTTCGACGGGGAGAACTCCCGCGCGGCCCGGCAGGCCCTGTATCCGCCGTACAAGGCGCACCGTGTCCGCCGCCCCGAGGACGAGGCGCTCCTGACGGCGGTGCCGGTGATCCGCCGGACCCTGGAACAGTCCGGGATCGCGGTGTACGCCATGGCCGGGGCGGAGGGCGACGACCAGATCGCCTCGATCGTCGCCGGGGAGAAGCCGGACCGGCGGATCGCCGTCTGGTCCCGCGACCGCGACCTGTACGCGCTCGTCACCGACCGGGTCCTGGTCCTCGACGCCAAACGGCCCCGGGGAGAGCGGTTCGTCACCGAACGCGTCGTGCTGGCCGAGTACGGGGTCACGCCGGCCCAGTGGACGGACTACCGGGCGCTGGTGGGCGATTCCTCCGACGGTATCCCGGGTGTGACGGGCATCGGCGAGGACACGGCGGCCCGGGTCCTCGCCGGGGGCTTCCTCCTGGAGGACCTGCCGAACTCGGGCCGGTGCACCGGCCGGGCGAAGAAGATCTTCGAGCAGTGGGAGAACGCCCTGCTGTTCCGCGACCTCATCCGTCTGCGGCGGGACCTGGACGTCGGGTACGTCAGCACCGGCGGTCCGAGTCCCGAACTCCCCGACGTCCACCGGCTGCACACCGAGTTCGGACTGTAGCCGACCCGGGGGGCGGTTCCGGCCTCGGATTGTCACAACGGGTGCCGCCGGGCGACCACAGCACCACATTAGACGGTGAGGCCACTCGGCACCCCTGGCCGGCTCACCGTCAGCTGGGCCCTGCGGCCTTCCGTTGGGACCGGTCCAGTTCGGCGGCCTGGAACGCGGCGACGAGGTCCGTGCCGGGGCCCAGTTCCGCCAGCCCCATGGTGACCGACACCGACGCGCCCGGTACCAGGATGTTCCAGTCGAAGTTCTCGACGGCCACCGCCAGCCGACCGGTGACCTCGGCCGCCGCCGACAGCGGGGTGTCGGGGAGGACGATGACGAACTCGTCGCCGCCGTACCGGGCCAGGAAGTCGCTCCCGCGCAGCAGCCGACCCAGGATCACGGCGACCTGACGGAGCACCTCGTCGGCCGACAACCGCCCGTGCACGGCGTTGACCGTCGCGAACCCGTCCAGGCCGGCAACGACCACCGTGCCGTTCCTCCCCTCACTGGCCAGGTCGCCCACGAACCTGTCGAGGTGCCGGCGGTTGGGCAGACCGGTCAGGAGGTCGGTGTGCGCCTCGTCGGAGTACCGCGTGACGGTCTGGCGCAGGTCCACCAGGTCGAGGCGGGCCGCGACGCCCTCCACGTACAGGCTGTGCAGGCGGGCGGAGCGGTCCCGCATGCCGCGGTGCACGATCCGTTCGGAGGCCAGCGCGGCGGCGAGTTCACCGTCGCGGGCGTAGGCCATCGCGCGCAGCCGGTAGATCTCCGCCTCGGGGACGTGGCCGTCGGCCTCCACCGCCTCGAGGTGGGCCAGCGCGCGCTTCGGGTCGCCCGCCGCGATGGCCAGGCACGCGTCCACCGCGAGCATGACCGCGACGGCCTCCGGGGACGTCGCCTGGTAGTTCTCGGTGAACACGGCCACCGTGCGGTGCGGCCGGACGCCGAGGGCCGCGAGCCGGGCGGCGGCGTACACCAGGAAGGGGGTTTCCTGGGGTTGGATGTCCTGCGGGCCGAGCGTGGTGTTCACCCGGAGGAGCTCGCGCACGCAGCCGGCGGTGTCGCCCTGCTGGTCGAGCCACAGCGCGTAGCGCACCCGGATCTCGGGATGGGAGAACGTCGCGGGATCCAGGCCGGCGGTGGCCGCGATCCGTCGCGCCCGGGCCAGAGCCTCCACGGCCTCGGTGTGGAAACCGATATAGGAGTACGTGACGGCGACGTCCAGCCAGGCCGTCGCCGACGCGAACCCCGACGGCGCGCGCTCCAGGGCCCGGACGCCGCGCACCAGGTGCTGGACCGACAGTTCCAGGGCTCCCAGTCGTTGGCTGACCCGGGCCGCGAGGGCGTGGAACTCCCCGACGATCGCCGGGTCGTGGAACCGGTCGAGGAGCGCGTGCACGGCGTCGACGGTGGCCGGGCACCGCTCGATGTCGTCGAGGTTGAGCTGGGCGCTGAGTTTGTACAACAGCACCGTGGCGGCGGTCCGGTCCGATACCGTTCCGGTCAGTGCCTCGTCGGCCAACGTGACGGCGTCGGCCGGGCGGCCGGCGCGGATCAGGCGGCCCAACTCGTCGAGGAGTTCGGCCGGTTCGCCGCCCGTCGCCGTTGCGTGCGTCATTCGCGCCCCTTCGGGGTTGGTGGTGTCCCCCATTCTCGGCCAGGCGGGGGTCTGTCGGGGTGACTTATTCCGGAACCGGTGCCGCCGTGTCGATGCGCGTGCTCTGGCAACCTGACCGGGGGTGTACCAGCCTCACCGGTGACCCAGCCGGCCGGGCACCGCGACCACTTTCCCCACTCCCCGAACAGCTCTTCCCTCGTACCCTCCGCTGCCGCTAGGTTGCCGGGCGTCGACGGAGGAGGATGTGATGAGCTTCGATGCCGAGCCCGGACGGTTCCGGAAGACCCGGTGGGCACTGGCCGCGGTGTTCGTCCTCGGGTTGGCGGGTCTCGCGTTCGCCGCCTCGCGGCGGGAGTACCCGCTGGTCGTGCCGCTGCTGCTGGTGGTGCTCGGGGCCGGGGCGGCGGTCAGCGCGCTCGGGCCGGTGCTGGGGACGCGGCAGCGGTTGACCGTGGACGACGGCGGGCTGATGGTCGAGGCGGGCCTGTGGAGTACCCGCCTGTCGTGGAAGCAGATCGCGCAGGTCCGGATCATCGACCGACCGCTGCCGCCCGGGGTGCGCTCGACGCCGGTGGTCCGCACCCGGCTGGCGCGCCGCCGGGCCGGGGCGAACGGTTGGGTCGTCGTGTGGCTGGCACCGGACGTGGAGCCGCCGGCGGCCCGGATGCACCTACCGTCGTGGCACGCCCGGCTGGGTGGGGTCCGGATCTGCGACCTGGCCACGCTGGACACCACGGACGAGCGGGTCGCCGAGGCGCTGAGGACGTTCGGCGGCGAGCTGTACGACCCGGGGCGGGGGCCGCGCTGAGCCGCCGACGACGCTGGCCGGCGGCGGCCCGGTGGCTGTGGCGGAGCCCGACGGCCCCGCCTCGCCGCCCGGATCCGGTCCGGCGGCCCGGAACGCCGCCACGGGCACCCGCCCGGGGCCACCGAGCCCGTCAGTTCTGGTGCGGGGGGCTCAGGGTGTACCGCGCCTCCACGACCGCGCGGATCCGCTGCCGCTGCGGTTCCATCCCCGGACCGGAACCCTTGCCGTAGGCGGCGCCCGCGAAGCTCCCCGATCCGGACGCGGCGTAGGCCACGCCCTCGACCCGGGCGCCCTGCCACGCCAGGCCGCTCGTGAGCCCCTCGTCGGCCACCTCGACCAGCCGGACGACCGTCGCGTCCAGCGCCTCGGCGTAGTCCCTGGCCCTGGCCGCCGCGTCGGCGAGCGCCGCCCGGCGGGCCCGCGCGTACACCGGGCTGTCGGGACTCAGCGTCCAGCGCACCCCGCCCAGCGAGACGCCCTCGTCCCCGGCGGCGTAGGACACGAGTTCCCCGAGCAGCGCGAAGTCCACGACCGACAGGATGACCCGGGCGGAGCCGGAGAACCCGGACCGCTTCCGCTCCCCCTCCGGGAGCACGCTGACGGATCCGAACTCACGGACGTCGACCGCTCCCGGGTACCGGTCCAGCATCGCGCCGAGCGCCGCGACGGCGGCGTCCAGCCGCGCCACGACCTGCGGCCGGTCCCGATCCTGGGCGGCGAGCGTCACCGTCACCGCGGCCAGCTCCGGCTCGGCCTCCAGCACTGCCTCGCCCCGGACGGTCAGCAACACGGTCTCGGTCATGGCGCATGCTAACTCGTCCCGCCCACGGCGGCCTCCCGGTCCGCCCCGGCAGCGGCCGGGCGCCGCCACCCGGGCTGGCGGTCGACCTCGGGCGGTTGGTCGCCTTCGGGGAACGCCGTCGAGCGGGCGACCCGGGGACAGTCCGACGGGTGGCGTGGTACCGCCGCCACCGTCAGATCACGTTGATGGCGGCCAGGACGATGACCACCGCGCACAGTACGGCGACGAACACCCAGGTGGGGATGTGCCGCGTGCGCCGGTTCACCAGGCTGTTGCGGTCACGGTGCCGCTCGGAGGCGGCGCGCACCGCCTCGGGCGAGGTGTTCACAGCCCGCATCGGGTCGCCGCCGCTCACACCGTCGCCGAGACTCATACCCCGACGATAGCCCGGGATCAGGCGGAGCGCTGACCCGCCGTGGGCGTCGACCCGGTCCTCCGCGATCGGGCGGGCCGAGCCCACCGGCGACCCGGTCAACCGGTGGCAGGGGGCCGTCGCCGACGTGCGCGCCTACGGCCGGGCCCTGTCCGCGCGGGACGCACCTGCTCGCGGCCCGCCCGCTCTGACCCGGCCACAGACGGCCTCCCCGGCGACGCGCCTGCCCGACGGCCCGCTGAGAGTCCCCTGAGCCCGCCTCAGAGTCGACACAGGACCTTCGCCGCAGGATGGGCCTCATGAGACCAGTAGCCGCTTCCGTCCTCGCCATGGCGGTCGTCCTGTCCGCCGCGGCCCCCGCCGTGGCCACGGGGCCCCGCGAACCCCGACTCTCCGGCACCGTCCGGCTGAAGACCAGCACCACGGCCGAGATCGACTTCACGATCGACGCCCGTGGGGTCGACGAGGCCGCCCGGGGCACGTTCATGATCCACCACAAGGAAGGCGACTCCGACGTGACCTCCCGCGGTGAGGTGGTGTGTCTGCAGGTCGGCGGCCCGGTGGCCGTCATGACGGGGAGGACGACCTGGGCGTCGGATCCACGGGTGCCGATCGGGGGCCGGATCGGCATCACCGTCTACGACCACGGCCGCCACGACCGACTGGGCGCCAGTTGGCAACTGGGGCACGGTGGCGACATCCCCTCGTGCATGGGCATGGCCCCTCAGGCGGAGATCGCCAGCGGCAACTTCACGGTCCAGAGCTGAACCCAGGACCGAAACCACACCGTCGGGTACTGCGTTCCGCCACTTCGAATGTTCTGCCGCCGAGGACCGGGCGGTGCCGCGCCCCCGCCAGCCGCGGCACAGCCCGGGCCACCGTCGCCCAGGTCACCGTGGCAGGAGCGGATTCAGCTGACGGGTACCCGACGGCCCAGGTCCGGGCCGCTGGATGTCGTCCACAATCGTCGGGGTGTGGTTGTCTCGTCGGGGCCGGTCGTGGTGGTCGGGGCTGGCGGCGGTCGGCGTCGTGCTCCTCGTCCTCGCGGCACTCGTTTTCGTCCTGCTCGCGCTGCGTTCCGGCCCGGTCGCGCGCCAGGAGGCGTGGGACCGGCTGGCCAGCGTCGGCAGCCTGGTACTCGGCGTCGGGGGCTTCGGGATCGGGGTACTGGGCGCCTGGGCCGCGTTGCGTACCCCTCCGAGTGATCCCGACGTCCAGCTCGACCGCGCGCTGGCCGATCTGGTCCAGCGGCTGCGTGCCCAGTGGGACGCCGAGGCCGAGGACCGGGGACTGTCCGGGCCGGATCCGATCCCCGTGCGGTGGCGGCCCACCGGGCGGGCGGTGCAGCCCGCGCTGTCCGAGGTGGTGTTCGGGCCGGGCTGGCGGGCCAAGGGGCTGCGGCTCCGGGGTGGTCCGGGCGACCTGGCCCGGTGCTGGCTGGGCCTGCCGCTGCGCCAGCTGGTCGTCATCGGCGAGCCCGGCGGCGGCAAGACCTCCCTGGCCGTCCTGCTCGTCACCGGGGTGCTGCGGAGCTGGGCGCCCGGCGACCCGACCGCCGTACCGGTCCTGGTGAACCTGGCCGGTTGGGACCCTCGGGTCCGGCACCTGGACACGTGGTTCGCCGGCCGGCTCGTGGAGCAGTACCCGTTCCTCGCGGACCGGGACCGCTACGGTCCGGACGTGGCGGCCCGGCTGGTGGCGGCCCGCAGGGTCGCGCCGGTCCTCGACGGCCTCGACGAGATGCCCACGGGCATGCACTCGGAGGCGCTCGCCCGGCTCAGTCGGGCGCTCGGCGGGCGCCCGGTGGTGCTGACCTGCCGCACGGACGAGTACGAGGCGGCGTGCCGCAAACAGGACCGCCCGTTCGGCAAGGCCCTCGTGGTGGAGATCGAACCGGTCACGGCCCGCCAGGCGGCGGTCTACCTCGCTGCGGGCGGCGTCGCCGGCACCCGGCGGTGGGCACCGGTACTCGACGTCCTCGCCGCCGAGCCCACCGGTCCCCTGGCCGCCGCGCTGTCGACGCCGTTGACGGTGTTCCTGGCCCGGGTGGTCTACCGGGCCGTCGACCGCGACCCCGCCGAGCTGACCCGGTTCGCCGATGCCACCGCGATCACCGACCACCTGTTGGACGCGTTCCTGCCCGCCGTGTACGACGACCCCGGCCCGCCGGCCCCCGGCACACCCCGGCACCCGAGGTACCCCGCTGAGCGGGCCCGGCACTGGCTGACGTTCCTGGCCACCCGGCTGCGGGAGCCCGGCGACAACGAGATGGCCTGGTGGCGGCTGGCCAGGTTGCTCGGTCCGAGGTGGGACAGGACGGCTCCGGCGGTCCTGGTCACCCTGGCCGCCGCCGCCCCGTTCGGGTTCCGCGCCGAGGCGCTGATCGTCGCGGGCCTGCTCGTGTCCACGACGTTCTTCCGGGTCGGCGAGGTGCTCCCCCGGCGGATCGCGCTCCAGCCGTGGCGGACCCTGATGTCGCTGGGGTTGTGCTCGGTACCCACGGCCGTCACGTTCCTCCTGGCCCGCGACGCGGAGCTGTTTCCGCACTGGCAGGTGCTGTGGGGCGCCTTCTTCTTCGCCCTCGCCCTGGCCATGGGGCTGGGTGGCCCGCTGTCGCGCGCCGACCTCCTCGACCCGCTCAGCACGCTGCGGGACGACCGGCGTTCGGCGGTCGCGGCCGGGGTGCCCGCCGCGCTGCTCGTCGGGGTACCCGCCTGGATCCTGCTCGGCCCCCTGTACGGGCTGCGGTTCGCCGCCGGCGCGGCCATCGTGATCGGGCTCGGCAGCCTGCCCGGGGAGGCGTGGGTGCGGTTCACGATCGCCCGGTTCGCTCTCGCGGCACGGGGAGACCTGCCGTGGCGACTGGTCAGGTTCCTCGCCGACGCCCGGCGCCGCGGGATGCTGCGCCAGACCGGGGCCGCGTACCAGTTCCGGCACCTGCGCCTCCAGGAACGGATCCTGGCCGCGAACCCGGAGCCGGCCCCCGCGCGATCAGAACCCGAGAACGCCCGCTGAGATCCCGTGGCACCGGCCCGGGCCCCGCACGCGGGTGCCCGAGCCGGTGTTCGTGTCGGATCCGGTCAGGTCAGCAGCTGTGCGTGCGCATGACCTCGTACGAGCTGCGCCAGCTCATGCACCCGGACGCGGAGTGTCCGTACCAGTTGTGCCCGAACTCGTGCGCGGCCAGGAGGGCGAAGTCGTTGACCCTGAAGGAGAGCGCGATCCTGCCGCCCATGTTCCAGTTGCAGCCCACGACCGTGGTGCCGCCGCCACAGCCCTGGACGTAGCCGCTCACGCAACCCACCGGCGTACCGCCCGACTGGGTCTCGACGGCCCCGCCCCAGTAGTTGGCGCCCCTGCGGATGGAGCTCTCGTAGCCGCGACACGAGGACTCGATGTGGTAGTACCAGGTCGCGGCGGCGAGCGGGGCGCCCTGGGCCCTGGGCGCGGTGGGGGCGTCGGCCCGGACGTTGTCGACGCCGGACGGGCCGCCCACCGCCTGGGCGGGTTGCGCGAAGCCGTACCCGGTGGGGCCGGAGGCATTGGCGGCGACGGGGAACATCACGATGACGGCGGCGGTCAGCGCCGCACCGGCGAGCCTGCGGAATAGTGTGGACACAGTGGACTCCTAGGTGAGGGGACGGCGTCGGCCGAGAGTTCCGACGCCGGATCGGACGGGCCGGGAGGCGGCACGTCCGACTACTGCTCCTCGAGTGGTCCGCCCGTTCGACCGCGGGGTTTCCGGATCGGTAGGGCGGGTTCCCCGAAGACAGGAGGGGCTGCCTTTCTGTGGCGCCCCGCCGGGCTTCCGGTCAATTGAGGGGATTGACAACCCATGATGGACCCAGGGTGGAGAAAAGTTCAATATGTCGATTGTGCCCCCGACAATTCTGTGAAAATCCTCGTCGCGGACGGACGCCTCGAGTCGGCTACTTCTGCCCTGTTTTCCCTGTTCAGCCGGCCGCGCGGGCGGAGCGGGCCGTCGCCGATTTCACAGGATCGCGACGAGAATCGAAATTTCGACCATCGCCGACCGGCCAGTCCGGGTCGGACCAGCCCACACCGAGGCGGAGGCGCGTGCTCCGTGGCGTCAGGTCCATTCCCAGCGCATGCCGAGCATGCCCGGCATGATGTCGTTGTCGACCAGATGGGCGGCGTGGGTGTTGCCGACCCAGACCTCGCGGACGCCCTGGTCGGGGGCGGGTTCCTTGCGGCGGGAGAAGGTCAGGCACCGGGCGGGGATGGCTGCCGGGTCGAACTGGACCTCCAGGATGTACTCGCGCAGCGGGACCGGGACCATCCGGGTGTAGTGGTCGGTGACGACGCCGGGGCCGAACCGAAGCTCGTACTCGACGATCGCCGTCTCTCCGGTGTTGAGGACCCGGTCGAAGATCAGCTCCGTGACGACGTACAGGCCGTCCGCGTCGGCGCGGGTCCGGCCGATCCGGCAGTTGCGCAGCGCGTGCGCCGTGGGGATGTTGCTCCGGTCCCCCTCGTCGTGCTTGATGGTGATCACGTGCCGGGAGATGTTGTCCCTGGTGGCCCGCAGGACGTGCCGGGTGGTGAGGGAGATCGCGGCCCGGTCCGGTCCGAGCCGGTACAGGTCGTGGCTGAAGCTGCACAGGGCGCTGTGTCGCGGGGCTTCGATCGCGGCGAGGAGCGGGGGAAGGTTCTCGCTGTCGGCCCAGCCGTCGCTCAGCGCCATGGTCCCGGCGGCGTGGTCCAGCCACCGGCCGCGCGGACGGCGGGGGCCGAGTTGGGCGGTGAGCGAGTCGGCGGGCAGTCCGAGGATGCCCTCCAGTGCGTGCACCGCGCGCAGCGAGTCCGGGCGTTCCGGTCGGCGGCGTCCGCGTCGCCAGTAGGCGAGCGCGGACTGGCTGACCATGATGCCGAGGGCCGCCAGCCGGTTCTGGATCTCCTCGACGCGCATCCCGCTGGCCTCGATGGCCAGGTGCAGCGCGGCCGAGAAGGGGCCGGTGCGCAACACGTGAGCCAGTTCGCGATCGATGATCTGTTGCCGCATACGGAGGAGTATCCACCTGGCGACCACGGTTGTTAAGAGGCGAATGCCCAGCTTAGGGCAGGGATAAGCCGCGCATAAGGTTGGCCGGCGCGCGTGGAGGGGCACGCGCGCCGGCCAACGGATCGGGATGCCGGGACCGTCAGGTCACCCGCCGGCCCGCGTCACCTGCCGGCGGCGACGCCGGAGCTGAGGAAGCCGGTCTGGAGCAGCACGTTCGGCGAGCCCGTCTTGATGCCGCCCAGCTTGCCCGTCACGCCGTTGCCGACGATCGCGTCGCGGACCTGCTTCGGCGTGGCGTCGGTGTGGCCGGCCAGGTACAGGGCCGACACGCCGGTCACGTGCGGCGCGGCCATGGAGGTGCCGGTGTCCAGCCGGAATCCCGTGGTGTTGGCGTTGTCGGCGGAGTTGATGGCGGTGCCGGGCGCCCACAGGTCCAGGCAGGAACCGTAGTTGGACGGACCGGGGGTGCTGGAGTACCGCTTGTCCGCCTTGGTGCTGTTGCCGACGGTGATGCCCGCGGCGACCTTCTGCGGGCTGAAGTAGCACGCGTCGTCGTCGTTGTTGCCGGCGGCCATCACGAACTGCAGGCCGGAGTCGATGACGGCCTTGGCCGCCTTGTCGAACGAGCTCAGGCTGCACCGCTTGCGGCAACCGATGCTGTAGTTGACGACCGCGGGCTTGACCGCGTTGGCCTTCACCCAGTCCAGGCCGGCGAGGATCGCGTCGTCCTGGCCGCTGCCCTGGCAGTCGAGGACCCGCACCGAGACCACGTTGGCCTTCTTGGCGACACCGGCGGTGGCGCCCACCGCGATGCCGGCGACGTGGGTGCCGTGCCCCTGGCAGTCCGCCGGGTCATCGTCGTCGTCCACGAAGTCCACGCCGGGCCTGACCCTGCCGGCGAACTCGCTGTGCCCGGCGTTGATACCGCTGTCGATCACGTACACGGTGACACCCTCGCCCGCGTTGTCCGGGTAGGAGTAGGACCCGTCCAGCGGCAGGGCCGGCTGGTCGATGCGGTCGATGCCCCAGTTGGGCGGGTCGTCCTGGACGTCGGCCGCGCCCATCTCCTGCACCTGCTCGACGTGGTCCACGGCCGGATCGGCGGCCAACCGGCGCGCCTGCGCGGCGGACATGCTGACGGAGAACCCGCGCAGGACCTGGTCGTACACGTGGTTCACCGTGCCGCCGAACCTGCCCGCCAGGCCGTCGGCCCGGCCGCGGACGGAGGCGGACGCGATCCCGGCCGGGGCGTCCTTCAACGCGACGATGTACCGGCCGGGCACCGCCGCCGGGGAATCGTCGCCGCGGATCACGCCCTCCCGTGGCGCGGCGGCCTGGGAGACGCCGCCGGAACCCGCCACCACCGCGACCGCGACCGCCGCGGCGGCCACCCACGCGCGCACTGCTGTTGTTCTCATGCCGAACTCCTTCGAGGGGAAACGTTCGGCAGGACCCTAGGAAGCCGGCGCGCTCCGGGGCGAGAGCGTCGCACAGCCGAACATCGATCGACCGTCCAAAACTGTCACCGGATGTCCGGGCGCACACCCCACAGAACAGCGCACCCGATCGGGGTACCGAACCCATGCATTTCGGGTGAACATCTACCCCGCCGGCACCCCGCGAGGGGCGCGCGTCCGCCCTGGTCCGCGCGCGGCGTTGGCCGGGCGGCGTGACGTACACACAGGTCAGGAGGGTGGGCTCCCAGAGGGCGGGACAATGGCGCACTCACAGAATTGGCCGGACTCGGACGGCGACGGCCAGGCCCCTCCAGCGCGTTCTGGTCCGCACCGTCGGTGTCCTGGCCGGCCGTCCGGCACCCTGTCGCGGGAGGCTAACGCAGCCAGCCCTTCTGCTTGATGTACCACAACGGCAACAACGCGGCGACGAGCGTCATGCCGATGGAGATCGGGAAGCCGTGTTCCCAGGTCAGCTCGGGCATGACGGCGAAGTTCATGCCGTAGAACGTGGCGATCAGCGTCGGCGGCAGGAACACGGCGGTGATGATGGTGAACACCTTGACGATCTGGTTCTGCTTCACATCCAGCGACGCGAGGATGGACTGCTGCAGGAAGCGCACCTTGTCGTGCTCGAACGCCGCCCGCTCCTTCACGCCCTGGATGTCCGCGCCGAGCAGGTCGACGAGGCTGGCCAGGTCGGGGTCGTCCCCGTTGACCTCCATCCTCAGGTACCGGGCGGCGCGCGCCAACATGAGCTGCCCCTCCAGGCAACGGGAGACGAGTTCCTCGGTGCCGTTGAGGGCGAACGTGGTGGCCTGGATGTCGGTGACGCCGATCTCGCGGCCCTTCTCGTCCCTGCCGGCCGACAGCCGTTCGATCTCGCCGTTCATGGCCTCCAGTGCGGTGGAGGCGTGCTCGACGACCTCGGCGGAGGCCTCGTTCATGGCGTGCAGCACCGCCTGCATGACCCCGCGCGGACCGGCGGTGAGGGCGGGGTTGCGGCGCATCCGGGTGAGCGCCCTGTCGAACGGCGCGAACCCGGCCGGCGCGACGGTGATCAGCAGGTCGTCGGCGAGGGCGAAGAGCACGGTGACGCGGCGTGGGCCGTCGGGGCTGCGGATCATCTGGGTGACGGGGATGTAGATGAACGTGTCGTCCTCCTCCATCCCGTCCGACAGGTGCGGGAACACCGCGCCGTGCGCGGCACGGCAGGCGGCCAGGGCGGTGTCGTCGTCCGCGGGCACGCGCAGCCAGATCGTGTCCAGGGCGGCGGCGTCGAAGGGTGTGGTGGTGGTGGTTTGGGTGCGGGGTGTCATCGGCGGGACTCCTGTCCAGTGCTGGGGTGTCGGGCTACTTGCAGTCGGCGGGTGCGGACGGTGACGTCGAGGACGTCGCCGTGCACTGGTCGGCCGGTTGCGCGTAGTGGACGGCCAGCAGGCCCACGCAGATGATGATGTACAGGGTGACCACGGCGGTGATCACCTCACGCTCCAGGCTGCGCCCGGAGGACTTCTTCTTGAACATGACGGGCTCCGTGTCCGGCAAGGGCGGACCGCCGCACGAGACACCGCCGGGCGCAGCCGGAACCGGGCCCTCGCCGAAGCGGGGCACCGGGAAGCGGAGGCTGGCTAGCGGTCGTCGCCGGCGGTCACCGAGGTGGGGGTGAACGCACGGGGATGGCAGCTACTACTGCCGCAGCTATCCATGCCACTCACCTCCCTGCGGTCGGGACACCGTGGTGCCGTGCTGACACGCACCCGGGAGAGACCACGCCGAAACGGCAGGGAGACACGCTCCCGCCGGTCAGAGCCCCTCCTCGTAAGAGCTTTGGCACTGCACGGCGTAGCACCGGGTGGTGCAGCCACTTGGCCTCACCCCTTAAGCCGGGGAGAGGTGTCCTGAACCTGGGCGTCTCTCGACGTCGTGGGGTCAGTGGCCTGTGTCCGTGCAGACGCCTCACCGAACAAGGTGCGTCTGAGTAAACCTCGTCAAGGATGCACCCGCCCGGATGGAGCGTCAACCAATGGAACGGTGACACCCGACACCCGCCGCCGACGACTTCCGCCCTGCTCCGCGTGCGCCGACACCCAGCTCACACCACCCGCGCCGCCACGGCCAGGAACTGGTGCTCGGCGTCCTCGTAGCCGGTGAGCCGCCAGCCGGCGGCCTCCAGCAGCGCTTCGAGATTCGGGCGCGCGAGGGGCTCGTCCGGGCGGAGCGTGCGGCCATGCCGGGCCGCCAGTGCCGCCCGCCCCGACGGATGGAAGACCACGAGCGTTCCGCCGGGACGGGTGACCCGGGCGAGTTCGGCCAGCCCCGCCCGGGGCTCCGGCAGGTGGTTGACGAGCCCGGCGGCGAACACCGCGTCGACGCTCCCGGCGGCCAGCGGCAGACGCCGGGCATCCCCGAGGAGCAACGTCGCCCGCTCCGCGCGTCCGCGCTCGCGGGCCGTGTCCAGCATCGCGGGGGTGACATCCAGGCCGAGGACGGTTCCCCGGGGACCCACGGCCGCGCGCAGCATGGGCAGGGCGCGCCCGGTGCCGCAGCCCAGATCCAGGGCGGTGTCCCCGGTCCGCAGCCCGGCCTCCGCGACGGCCCGGGCGTAGGCGGGCAGGTCCTCGCCGAACCTGGTGTCCCACGTGTGGGCGCGGACGGCGAAGAACGCGCGGCTCTCCGACAGGTACCACCGCTCCCGGTCGGCCAGGCCCGCGTCCAGATGACGGATCACCGGCCAACCGGGGTCGTGGTAGTCCAGCACGACGCTCGCCGCGTGCTCGCTGTCGCCGGAGGCACCGTCGCGTGGAGCGGTGCGCAGGTAGATCACCACGTCCCAGGTGCCGGCAGGGGGTCGGGTCCGCCACCGGGGCCCGTCGGCGACGACCACCTCGTGCGGGTGCCGGTGCGCGCGCCACGCGTCCTCGTCGGCGAGGGGGCGGGCGTCGGTCAACCGGGCGTGGTGCTGACCGGCCGACGCCATGGCCTCCACGAGCCGGTCGGCGAACTCCGCCGCGTGCTGACCGTCCACGACGACGAACACCGGCCCGGCGGTCGCCCGTGCGGCGAACACGCCGGTCAGCAGGCCCGTGACCTCGGCGACGCGCTCACGGCGGGACTCGACGCTTGGCACACCCATCAGACCATGATGCCGCTACCAGGCGAAATCTCACAATCATGCCGCAAACACCAGCGTTGGGTACCAGTCGGGTTCGCACATGCGACCCGGTAGTCCCCGACAGGGCAGGCTCTAGGCGGGGGTTACCGACATCCGGTAGTACCAGCCGTCCCAGTCGGTGCCCGGCTGGTCCCGGTAGGTGCACGGTCCGGTGAGGCAGCCCTCCGCCTCGGCGTCCGAGCGGTACTGCTCGCACTGGTCCGGGCTGGAGAACGCCCCCGCCCATTCGAAGTGGACCGCGGCGGCCGGGGCCTGGCCGAGGAGCAGGGCGAAGGTGGTCGCGGTCGCGGCGAGCACGGCACCGCGCAGCCCGAGTTTAGACATCGACATCTATCTTCCTCTCGCCGGGGGTGTCAGCGTACCCCGCATCAGTCCACAATAGATAGATGACCGTCGGGGGCGCGCCCGCAACCCTCGACCGGTCCGGCCGGGCCGTCGGGTTCCGCGCCCGATGGCGGATCGTCCGATGGCGGGGCGCCGATCAGGTGATTCTGGTGTCACCCGCACGACAGTTACATCCATCCTTGTCAATTTCCGTCCACAGTGCACGAATCCTGACAGGAAGGAGCTGATGTGAGAACTCGTGCACTTCTCGCCATGGTCGTCCTCGGCGTCGTGCTCGCCGTGCCGACCATGGCGCAGGCGGCCGATCCGGGCGACCGGGTCGCCCTGCGCCAACTCGTGATCGCCGTCGACGAAGCCGATTTCGGCCTGGCCACGTGGCGGAGCGAACTCGACCGGGTCGGCAGCCCCTACGACGTCCTCCTGGCCGGCGCCACCCCGCTGGGCGCCCTGGTGCGGGAGGACGGGGTCGGCCGCTACGACGCGGTCCTGCTCACCAGCGCGGCCCTGCTCACCGCCGACGGCAACGGCGGCTACACGTCCGCGCTCGACGCCGGCGAGTGGACGGCCCTGTGGAACTACGAGGCCGTCTACCACGTGCGCCAGGTCGCGCTCTACGCCGGATTCGGCACGTATCCCGAGGAATACTGCCTGCGCTCCGGCAACGAGGAGGGCATCGGCTCCACACCGCAACCGGCGACCCTGACCCCGGCCGGAGCGGCGGTCTTCGACTACCTCCGGCCCGGCGGACAGATCCCGATCCAGCTGTCCTACGTCTACCGCAGCACGATCGCCCCGGGCTGCGCGGCCACCCCGATCCTGACCCTCGGCCCGGACATCGTGGCGGTGACCGCCACCGCCCCCGACGGGCGCGAACGGATGGCGCTGACATTCACGTCGAACCAGTACCTGCCGCAGGCCGACCTGCTCAGCTACGGACTGCTGCGCTGGGCCACGCGCGGCGTGTTCGTCGGCGAACAGCGGCACTGGCTGCACGTCGACGTGGACGACCTGTTCAACAGTACGGACCACCTGTTGGCCGACGGCAGCCGTGACCCGGGCGAGTTCCGCATCACCGGCGAGGACCTGGCCGCCGCGGCGACCCAGCAGGCGGCGCTACGTCAGGGGTACCCCCAGGCTTCGGCCTTTGCCCTCAACCTGGCCTACAACGGCGAGGGAGCCAACGCCGCCGCCCCCGCCCAGTGCTCCGCCGACGGCACCCCCGATGCCCTGACCAGCTACGCGCGCTGCCTGTCCGGCCAGTTCCGCTGGATCAACCACACCTTCAGCCACCCGAAGATGAACGCCACGACCTACGCCGACAGCTCCGCCGAGATCACCGCGAACCTCACCGCCGCCAACACCCTCGGGCTGAGCGTGCCCGGCACCGTCCTGAAGACCCCCGAGTACTCCGGACTCGGCGTCTTCCACCCCGACCCCGACAACGCCACCGACCCGCCGACCGACCACGGCCTGGCCGCGTCCAACCACCAGCTGCTCAACGCCGCGAAAGCCGCCGGCGTCCGGTACCTACACGGCAACATGTCCTTCGCCTCGCACCGGCCCGCCTGCGTCAACTGCTCCCGGGCGCACCCCCTGACCCCGACCCTGCTCGTCGTGCCCGACTGGCCGACCAACATCGCCTACCACGTCACCACACCCGACGAGGAGACCGCGTTCTACAACTCCTACTACGGGCCCGCCGGCCGGTTCCCCGCGTTCGACCACGACCTCACCTACCCCGAGGTCGTCGACCGCGAGGCCACCGTCGCCCTCGGCCACCTGGCGGCCGGCTCCGTCTACTCCCACACCCTGCACCAGGGCAACCTGCGCCAGTACGCCCCCGGGCACAGCCTCACCTTCGACTGGCTCACGGCGCTCCTCGCGAAGTACCAGCAGCTGTACACCGTGCCCCTGCGCACCTACGACTGGCCCGGCCTGGCCAGCTACACCGCCTACCGCAACACCCACTTCGCCATCCTGGCCGGCGGAACCGACGTCACGTGGACCCGCTCCACCAACAGCCTCACCTACACCTCCACCCAGGCCGGATCGCTGTTCATCACCGGGGTCAGGACTTCCGGACACGACCAGTACGGCAGCGATCCGATCTCCCGGGTCACCTTCACCACCGGCGTCACCAAGTACCTGGCCCTGCCCAAGTAGGCCGACCCGCTGCGCGGGCCCATGGAGCAGCCCGGCGCTGCCGTCACCTGGAGGTTCGCAGGTGACGGCAGCGCCGGAGACTCAGACCCTGGACGTGAACGTCATCAGATGTGGCTCGTTGACCGCGACGCCGCCCGGGCTGGTCCAGCAGCCCTGGTGGCCGGTGACGTCGAAGGCCGCGTTCGCCGACCAGAGCAGCTTCAGGTTGCAGAAGTTCGGCTGCGTGCTGATCGCGGTGACGTGCGCGTTGGTCTGCGGCGGGCCGATCTGGGGCCAACTCGACTGGTAGAAGCCCGGGGCGAGCGCGGCGCAGCTGTTGCCGCCCACCCCGACGACGCTGTTCCAGTTGGTCTGGCCGGGCACGGTCCCGCCGCCGGGCAGGCACCACAGGTAGCCCATCCGGGTGGGCGGCGCGAACGCCCCGTACACCGACTGCCTGCGGTGGTAGGAGACGGCGAACTCGGTGGGGGGCAGGCCGTTGGCGCCGTCGAAGCACAGCACCACCGCCGTGATGTTGGTGCCGCTGTGGGTGAACGAGCCGAGCTTGCACCGCCGGTGGTACAGCGGATCGATCGCGGTGACCTGCACGTCGCCGGCCAGCACCGCGCCCGCCGGGTCACCGACCGCCGGGAAGGTCACGGTGTAGGGGTTGGCGCCCGCCACCCCGTTGACCAGGCCGAGGGAGTTGTACTGGTCGACGATGCCGACGCCGGGCCGGTAGTGCACGTACGCGTGGCCGGGCTGGCCGGCGGCCAGTACCCCGGAGCCGACCGTCCACACCACGGTGTGCCGGGTGTCGGCCGGCGAGATGACGCCGCCGGCGACCTGCCAGCACTGGGTGGTGACGATCTCGTCGCCGGTCGACGTCTGCGTCCAGCCGACGAGCTGGCAGTTGCGGGCGCCGTAGTCCACGGCGGTCACGTGTGCCACGCCCCGGCTGCCGTAGCCGACGCCGGGGAACTTGATCTGGTACCGGCCGGGGCCGATCTTCATGCCCTGGACGCCGACCGGCCAGCGGTGCGCGGCCGACAGGTTGACCCAGGCCGGAGCCGCCGGCGCGTCGACATAGGCGAAGGCGTACCGGACCGGCGGGGTCGCCGAGGCCGGAGTGGGTGCGAGGAGCGCCCCGAGTAGGACGCCGAACGCGAGGAGCAGGGAACGGATGCGCATGGATCTGTCCTCCTTCGAACGGACGGACGACTGGGCACCGGGCCCTCGTCCGTGCGGCCCGCTCGGCCGCCTCCGCTACAAGTAGCAAGGCGGGATTGTGGATCGATTGCCGATGGATTGCCGCCGCTCAGGGAACCAGTCCCGGCAGGTCGGCCAGGAGCAGTTCCTCGCCCCGGTCGAGGGCGGCGTACCGCTCCCGGTCCGGCAGGGCCGCGCGGAGCGCCGCTGCGGTCGCGTCCCGGGCCGGGCGTTCCCGGGGCGGCACGGGGGTGCCGAGCACGGCCCGGATCGCGTTCGCCGCGCCGAACAGCTCGGCCGCCGCCACGGTGTCCGGGCCGCCGGCCAGGGAGGCGGCGAGCGCTTCGGCGACGCTGGCCGCCCGCCAGCGGTCGCCGATCCCGCAGTGCAGTTCCAGGCTCAGCCGCAGCCGGGTGATCGCGGCGGCGGGCGCACCCTCGGCCTGCTCGACGAGGCCGAGGATGTTCGACGCCCAGGCCCTGCCCTCGTCGAAGCCCAGGTCACCGAAGCCGGCGAGAGCACGCTCGGCCAGCGACCGGGCCCGGACCTGGTCGCCCCGGTAGTGGGACACCGCCGCCAGGTGCAGCCGGCAGGACGCCACCCCCTCGGGGTCTTCGAGCTGCCGGAACCGGCCCAGCGCCCGGTCGAGGAGCCGCTCAGCCTCGGAAAGGTCACCGCCGAGCCAGTGCGTGAAACCGGCCAACTGCAGCGCCGTCGCCTCGCCGCCGGGGTCGCCCGCACTCCGGTACGCCTCGGCGGACCGTCGGTGCCAGGACAGCGACACGTCGTAGTGGCCGCGTTCGCGGGCGATGGAACCGAGCAGGCCGAGCGCCGCGGCGGCGCCCGGTACGTCGGCCAGCTCCCGGTGCGTGGCCAGGGCCCGCTCGCCGTGCGCGGTCGCGGCGGCGTAGTCGCACTCGAAGAAGGCCAACCGGGCCACCCGGTTGAGCGCGCGGGCCAGGGCCGGTGACGCCGGCATCCCGCCGACCCGGCCGAGCGCCTCCTCCAGCCAGCGGCGCCCCTCCCGGTACCTGCCGCGCAGGTGGCAGTAGCGGGCCAGGTCGGTGGCGAAGCCGAGTTCGGGCTCGCCCGGGCGGTGGGCGGCGTGCCAGGCCAGTGCCGCGCGGAGGTTGTCGTGCTCGACGGCGAGCAGCCCGAGCAGCCGGTCCAGGTCCGGGCCGCGCAGGTCGGGGTCGGTGGTCGCGGCGAGCCGCTGGTAGTGCTCGGCGTGGTCGGCGCGGGCCCGGGTGAGCTCGTCGGGAACGGCTCCGAGCTGCTCGGCGGCGTACCGGCGCAGGGTCTCCAGCAGTCGGTAGCGGACCTCGCCCGGCCGGTGCTCGGCCACCACCAGCGACTTGGCCACCAGTTCCGACAGGTGGTCGACGGCCTGACCGGGGCTCTCGGGCCAGACCGCTCCGACGGCGCCGAGGGCGAACCCGCCGTGGAAGACGGCGAGCCGGCGGAACCTCGACCGGCTGCCGGGGTCGAGCAGCCCGTAGCTCCAGGCCATCGCCTGGCGCAGCGCGCCGTGGTGTGCCCGGTGCCCGGGGCCGGAGCCACGAAGCAGCCCCGGATCGTTGAGCCGGCCGGCGATCTCGCCGACGGTGAGCACCGTGGTCCGGGCGGCGGCCAGCTCGATGGCCAGCGGCAGCCCGTCCAGCCCGGCGCACACGGTGATCAGAGCGGCGGCGTCCGCGTCGCGCAGGCTCCGCACGCCGGGCACCGAGGCCCGGTCGAGGAAGAGCCGGACCGCGTCGTACCCGCCGACCTCGGTCAGTCCGCCGGCCGCGGCGTCCGGCGGCGGCACCGACAGCGGCGGCACCGGCCAGGCCACCTCGCCGAGCACTCCGAGTGTGCCGGTGCTGGTGACCAGGATCCGCAGTCCCGGGCAGGTGCCCAGCAGTCGCACGACCAGGGCCGCGCACGCCCCGGCCAGGTGCTCGCAGTTGTCGAGGACGAGCAGCAGCCGCAGCGGGCCCAGGTACCGCGACAGCAGCTCGTCGGGGCGGGCCCCGGGATGTTCGGGCAGGCCGAGAGCCGTGCCGACCGTCTCCGGCAGCAGCAACGGGTCGCGCACCGCGCTGAGGTCGACGAAGCCGACCTCGGGTCCGGCGCGGTGGGCGATCTCGATCGCCAGGCGGGTCTTCCCGCTGCCGCCGACGCCGGTGAGGGTGACCAGCCGGTGGTGGGTCAGCAGCTTGCCGACCTCGGCGGCCTCCTCCTGCCGGCCGACCAGGGCGGTGATCGGCACGGGCAGCACCGTGGCGCGCCGGGCGACCGGGGCGGCGGGGTCGCCGACGTGCTCGTCGCCGCGCAGGATGGCGGCCTCCAGCCGGCGCAGCCCGGGCCCGGGCTCGACTCCCAGCGCGGCGACCAGGGCTTCGCGGGCCCGCCGGTAGCCGGCGAGCGCGTCGCCCTGCCGGCCGCCGCGCAGGTAGGCGGTCATCAGCAGTTCCCACAGCCGTTCGCGGAGCGGGTACCGGGCCACCATCGTCTCCAGTTCGGCGGCCACCCAGCCGTGCTGGCCCCGGCCGAGCTCGGCGGCATAGAGGCTCTCCGAGGTGTACAGCCGCTCCTCGGCCAGCCGGACGATCTCGGCGCGGGCGTCCTCGCCGAGCACGTAGCCGGCGAGGACCTCGCCCCGCCACAGCTCCAGGGCGGCCCGCAGACACCGGGCGGCCTCGTCCACGCGGCCGGCGTCGAGGGCCGCACGGCCCTGGACACTCAGCGCGTGGAACCGGGACGCGTCCACGGCCCCGGGCTCCGCGCACAGCGCGTACCCGGGTGGCCGGGTCGCGATCAGCCCCGGCAGGCCGGCGTCGTCGAGCACGCCGCGCAGCCGGGAGACGTGCGCGCGCAGCGAGCTCACGGCGGCCGGGGGCGGCCGTTCGCACCACAGGTCGTCGACGAGCTGGCTGACGGACACGACCGCCGGCAGGCGCAGCGCGAGCAGACCGAGCAGCGCACCGCGCCGGGCGCCGCCCAGCGGGACCACCCGATCCCCCACCGTGAGTTCGAGCGGCCCCAGCAACCGTATTTCCATAGTGGAATCAGAGCACGATCTCGCAGGAGTTCGTGCTCGCGCCGTCGGGCCCCGGGACGCAGACATCACTGTCGTACCCGCCGTCGAGGTGGTCGAAGCCGGACTGCCCTTCGAGCCGGTCGGTGCCGCCGAGTCCGTACAGGTAGTCCCCGCCGGCGCTGCCCAGCAACCGGTTGGCCGCGTCGTTGCCGCTCAGGTGGTCGGCGGCCGAGCCTCCGACCAGGTTCTCCACGTCGAGCTCGATCGTGTCGCGCTCCTTGGCCTCGCCGTCGTCGAACCGGGTCCCGTCCGGGTCGGCGACGACGGGCGCGGTCCGGCCGGCGTAGGTCACCGTGTCGACGCCGGTCCCGCCGACCAGCGTGTCGGCTCCCGGGCCGCCGTCGAGGACGTCCGCGCCGGACCCGCCGCGCAGCTGGTCGTCGCCGCTCCCGCCCCGCAGCGTCGCCGGGGTCGGGGCGACGGGCGCGAACACCGTCTCGCGCACGCCGATCGAGTCGTTGCCGTCCCGGCCGTCGGCGAGAATGGACGTCACCCCGTGGCAGTTGGCCTGGCTGGCGCTGATCTGGTCGCAGCCGTCGCCCGCGATCAGGTCGGCGCCGACGTCCCGGAAATCGACCAGGCCGTTCGCCAACGGCGTGATGACGACGTTGTTGTCCGCACCGGCGCCGGCGGTGAAGGTCAGCTGTCCGCCGGTCACGCGGACCGTGCCGGCGGTGGTGGCGGCGGGCGGGGGCGCGGAGTTGATGGCCAGCGCGACCGCGCAGCCCACCATGGCGATCACCCGTCGCGGATCAGTTCGCATCTTCGGCTCCACCCTGGTCCGGGGCGCCCGCCGCGCCCTTCCCGTCCAGTAGAACATCGATGGACTGCGATTTATCTACCTCGTTTCAGCCAGGTCGGTATCGGCCAACCACTCCTCGCCCAGGGCCCGCCCCATGACCCGTGGGCTTGGGGCTCCTGCCACGGCCGTTCCGCGGCGACGGTTTCAGAAGGACGAGGAACTGAGGCCTGGGCGCCCCGCGCACAAGTATCAGCGCGCGGTGTGTGCGAGGAGGGCGGGCACGAAGACGTCCCAGGTGGGGGGCGGTAGTTCGTGCCCGGCGCCAGCGAGGACGAGCAGTTCGGCGCCCGGCACCGCCCGCCGCAACGCCTCGCCGTGCGGAAGCGGGAAGACCGGGTCGAGTTCCCCGTGCACCACGAGGGTGGGCACGTCGATGTCGCCGAGCCCGCCGTGGACCGGCCCGGCGAGGTCCATGATGAAGTGGTTGGTCAGGCAGGACGCGATGTTCCTGGTACGGGCGACGTCCCGCTCGGCCACCGCGCGCACGGCCGGCTCGTCGAAGTGGCCCGATCCGCCCCCGTACGCCCGCACGAGCCCCACGACGAAGTTCACCACCGCGGTCGGGTCGGTCGGGTCCGGCCCACCCGACCCGGTGTAGCGGAGGAACTCCGCCGACATCGGCGGCAGGTCGCCGTCGCCCGGCGTGGTGGTGACCAGGGTCAGCGAGGCCACCCGGCCCGGGTGGTCGAGCGCGGCGATCACGGCGGTCCCGCCGGACATCGACCGGCCGACGACGTGTGCCCGGTCCACCCCGAGGGCGTCGAGGATGCCGACGGCGTCGGCGGCCAGGTCGCGCATCGAGTACCCCGGCGCGCCCGGCGGGTAGGCCACCGACAGGCCCGTGTCACGGTTGTCGAACCGGATCACGTACCGGCCGCCCCGCGCGATCCGCCGGCACAGTTCCTCCTCCCAGTACAGCATCGAGGCGCACGCCCCGTGGATGAGCAGCACGGCGGGGTCCGCCGGATCGCCGAACGTCTCCACGCACAGGTCGACCCCGTTGGCCCGGAGCATCCGTTCTCCGGAGGTGTTCACCGGGTCCTCCGGGCGAGGAAGGTCAGCCACGGCTCGTCGCCGCCGTAGACGTGCCGGTCGTCCCAGTCGACGGTGAAGCCGGCCGAGGCCAGCCGGGCGGCGAACCCGGCGCGGTCCCAGAAGACCAGGTGGCACCCCGCGGCCTCACCGGAGTCCCAGAGTTCTCCTGTGCCCTCGCGGACGCTGACCAGGAACGCGCCGTCCGGTCGTAGTGCCCCGGCGACCTTGCCGAGCACCAGGTCCGTGAGCGCGCGGTCGATGTGGATGAGGACGCACATGGCCAGGACCGCGTCGTACGGGCCCCCGAGGTCGTCGGCGAGCAGGTCCAGGTGTCCGACCTGCTTGCCCCTCGCCGTCTGGATGTCGCGGAACGCGCCGGTGGCGTCGGTGCGCCGGACCGCGACCCCGAGGGACTCCACGAAGTCGGCGTCCCAGCCCGGCCCCGACCCGACCTCGAGGACCGTGCCCCCCGGACCCGCCGCCCCGGCCAGCCGGCGCAGCGCTGCCGCGCCGAAGGGCGACTGCTCGGGGGACACGCTCTCGGCGTACCCCTTGGCCCACCGTTCGTACGACTCGACGGTATGTCTGTTCCGGCGCAGCGCCTCGACGCGTCGCGGGTCGACCGCTTCGGTAGTGATCATGGGAGACTCCTGTTTCCGCGGGCCGGCGTGTCCGGCCAGCTCCCACCTTCGCCCTAAGGCGTCCCCGGGCGGATGCGGCAATCGCCTTATCTTTTCCTCTCCGCCGGCTCCCCGGGGCCTTATCGCGGGTCGAACAGGTGCAGGCGGTGGGCGACGGCGGCCGCGCCGCCCCGGGTGGGCACGCCGAGTTTCGACAGGATGTTGGACACGTGCACGCTCGCGGTCTTCGCGGAGATGAATAGCTCGGCACCGATCTCCCGGTTGCCCAGCCCGGCCGCCACGAGGCGGAGCACCTCCAGCTCGCGGGCCGTCAGCCCCAGGGGTACCGGCCCCACGGCGGCGGATCCGGCCCTGCGGCCGAGGTCGGCGACCCGGCGCAGCAACGGCTCGGCGCCCAGTTCGCCGGCGATCTCCGCCGCCCGCCGGAGCCGGACCGCCGCCTGGTCGCGGCCACCGTCGGCCGCGTGGGCCGCGGCCGCCCGGGTCAGCGCGTAGGCGAGCGGCCAGGGCTCGCCGAGGTCGGACCATGCCTCGGCGGCCGTGTCCCATGCCGCAGGGTCGGGGCGGTCGCGGGTGCGGGACAGCTCCGCCGCGAACACCGCCGCGTGGGCCCGCTCGACCCGCCCCCGACGCGGAAGGTCCGTGGCGGAACGCTCCAGTGCCGCCAGGAGCTCCGCGACGGCCACGGGGTGGAGGGGCCCGGCCTCGACGCACGCGCGCGCCGCCGTCGCGAGCACGGGCCACCACTGGCGCGGGTCGCCGGCCCCACTCTGGGCGGGGACCTCTCCGGCGGTGGCGAGCGCGCCGGCCGGGTCCCCGACGGCCAGCTGGTACTCGATCTCCAGCCGGAGAGTCCGACGGACCGCGGCGCGCGGACCCGGCGGCAGCGCGCGGAGTTCCCCGACCACCCGCGCCCCGGTGTCCAGATCGCCGCGCGCGACGGCGATCTGGCCCCGGCACAGCAGGAGCTGCGCGCGCCCGGACGGCGGCGGGTCCAGTCCGAGCGCGTCCGCCACGACGGCTGACGCCTCGTCCCACCGGCCGGCGGACGTCAGCGCCAGCGCCAGGTTCTGGGCGACCGTCGCTCCGAGGTAGCGGCCCTGCCCCGCCAGCGCCGTTCGGGCCAGGGCCGCGCGGCCGGCCTCGATCGCGGCCACGTGGTCGCCGTCGTTCTCCAGCGCCTCGGTCAACGCGACGTGCGCCAGCACCTCCAGCCGCGCGTTGCCGATCCGCTCGGCCGCCCGCAGCGCCTCCCGCACCGCGGAGGCGGTGTCGGGTCCGTCCGGCGCGTGGACCTGGGCCACGGTGAGGAGCGCCTCAGTACGGTACTCGTCGTCGTCGAGCCGCCCCGCCAGCCGCGACAGTTCGGCGGCCAGCGGCGCGGCCTCGGCGTACCCGTCCTCCTGCAGCAGGGCGCGGCAGATCTGCCCGAGGGTCTCCGCCCGCAGCCGGCCCGGGGTGGCCGCGAGCCCCAACGCCAGGCGGAGGTCCTCCGTGGGGCCGGGGAGCAGCAGTTGCTGGCGCAGCACGGCCCGCTGCAGGAGCAGGGCCGCGACCTGTTCGTCGTCGGACCGCACGGGGTCCTCGCGCAGCGCCCGCTCCGCGAGGGCCAGGCCCCGTTCGGACTCAGCGGCCCAGCAGGCGGCGTCGACGGCGAGCCCGAGGACGCCCGCGTGGTCGGTTCCGGTGCCGCCGGCCCCGGTCGGCGCCCGGTCCCAGAGGTCGAGAACCTGTTCCAACATCCGCAGCTGGTCGCCGTACGCCAGGCCGGTCGCGCACTCCCCCGCCGCCGTCCACGCCGCGCCCAGTGCCCGCTCGTCGTCGTGCGCGCCCAGCCAGTGCGTCGCGAGTCGCACCGACGTGGGCCAGTCCCGGCCCGGTTTGGCGTCGAGCGCCTCGGCGTAGGCGCGGTGTGCCCGGGCGCGCTCCCCGGCGAGGAGGTCCCCGTACACCGCCTCCCGGATCAGGCCGTGGCGGAACGCGTACCCGTCCCCGTCGTCGGCCAGCACGTCCGCCAGTGCCGCGCGGCGAAGATGCGCGGCCAGGGCGGCGTCGGAGCACCCGGTCGCCGCGGCCAACAGCGGGTGCCCGATGCGCACGCCGCCGACCGAGGCCGTCCGTACCACGTGCTGGGTGTCCTCGGGCAGTTCTCCGACCGCGCCCAGCAGCAGGTCCCGCAACGACCCGGGTACCGAGGACCTGACGGTGCCATCCGCGCTGATCATGGCCTCGGTGAACAACGGGACACCGTCGCCGCGCCGGTGCACCTCGGCGAGCGCGGCGGCGTCGGGCGGGTACCCCAGGATGCCCTCCAACTGTGCGCCGATCTCCACCCGGGACAGCCGGGGCAGCGGCAACCGGGTGACGCCGTCCATCCGCTCCAGCTCGGCGAGGTACAGCCGCAGTGGCCGGGACCTGTCCTCACGCAGCGTGACCACCAGCAGGACCGGGGTGTCCCTCAGGTTGGCGACCAGGAAGCGCAACAGGTCGCGGGTGGAACGGTCGGCCCAGTGCAGATCCTCCACCACCAGGACGAGGGGCCGCTGCTCGGCGAGCGCGCCGAACAGCCGGAGCAGCACCTCGAAGAGCCGGGCCCGCGACAGCTCCGGATCCGCCGTCACCGGCGCGGCCCCGAACTCCGGCAGCAACCAGGCCAGTTCCCCCGTGCCGGCACCGCCCACCAGGTCGGTCACCGCACCGACGCCCCGCTCCCGGACCAGTTCCCGCAGCACGGCCGTGAACGGCGCGAACGCCAGGCCCACCTCCCCCATCCCCACGCAGGCGCCGGTCAGGACCAGCGCCCGGGTCCGCACCCGCTCAGCGAACTCGCGGATCAGCCGCGACTTGCCGCCGCCGGCTTCCGCGCTGACGAGCACCGCGCCCGGCGTACCGCTGGCCGCGTCGTCGAAAGCCGCGGCCAGCGCGCCCAGTTCGTTCCCGCGGCCGACGAACAGTGGACTCACCCGTCGAGGCATGGGACCAGAATGCCAGCCGACGAGCCTCGCGGTGCCTCGCCCTCTGGACTCCAGCAATATCCGTACCGTACGGTACGGATATGCCACACGTCGATCGGCCACCCCGCGCCCAACTCCTCGCCGCCGCCCTCGCCACGGTGCTCCTCGCCCTGATCGCTGGCTTCTTCTACGCCTACGCCTGCTCGGTGATGGTGGGACTGGCCCACACCGACGACGTGGTGTTCCTCTCCGCGATGCAGGCGATCAACGCCCACGTCCGCAACCTCGGATTCGCCCCGACGTTCTTCGGCGCGCTGATCGTCACCGCCCTGGCCGTGGCGCTCGGCGCCCGGCGGTGGCGGAGCCGCGCGACCGTGCTGCTGGCCGCCGCCCTGCTGACCTACGGGCTGGGCGGGTTCCTGCTCACCCTGGGCTTCAGCGTCCCGCTCAACGAGCAGCTGGCCGCCGCCGGGGATCCGGGCGCGCTCGCCGACCCGGCCACGGTCCGGGCCGCCTACGAGCAGCCCTGGACGGCGTGGAACCTGGTCCGCACGCTCGCCTCCACCATGGCCTTCGGCCTGGCCTGCGCGGCGGTGTACGAGCTCGGCCGCGAGCTGACCATGTCCCGGATCCGCGGTGGCGCCCACGCGAAAGCCGACCGTGGTGTCCAGACCGGCGACGACGGCCCGACGCCCGGCCACTGACCACGGAACCGGGGCGCGGAGGGGCGGCCCGCAACGGGTTCCGGGCAGGGGCGGAACCCGCGTCGGTACGGTTCTCGGATGAGTCCCGCGACACGACCCGCCCGTCCCGCCTCCCCCGCGCGGGGCGAGGCCCGGCTGACCGCGATCCTGGACGCCACGGTGGCGATCCTGGAGACCGAGGGGTACCCGGGCCTGTCCACCCGCAGGATCGCCGAGCTGGCCAGGGCGTCCAAGGAGACGATCTACAGCCGGTTCGGCGACCGCGACGGCCTCCTGGCGGCCGTCATCCTGCGGGAGGCCGCAGCCACCAACGAAGGGCTCGGCGCCGCGCTGCACGCCCCTGCCGGCGCACCCCTGCGCCCCGCGCTCCTGGCGGCTGTCACCGGGCTGCTCCGGCTGCTCACCGGGCCGCGGTCCCTGGCCCTGAACCGGACCGCGATCGCGGGCCTGCCCGCCGAACCACGGCTCGGCGGACTCCTGCTCGCCCACGGCCGCCACACCACCGGTCCGCTGTTCGAGGCGATGCTGACCCGCGCCCACGACGAGGGCGAACTGCACTGCCCCGACGCCGCCGACGCGTTCACGGTCCTCTACGGGCTCGCCGTCCGCGACGCCCAGATCGTCGCCCTCCTGGCCGGACCGACCTGGGACGAGGCCACGATCGGCACCCGCGCCGCCGAGGCCGTCGAGCTGTTCTACCGCCTCTACGGCCGGTAGCGGCGGTAGCCGTCACCTGCACCATCAGTCCGCAAGGTAAAGAATGTTTGACTCCATGTCGCGTCTGCTTTACATTCCTTGGGTACTCGACGAAGGAGCAGGCGATGACGGAACCGAGTTCGATGCGCGGCAAGAGTGTCCTGGTCACCGGAGGCACCGGCGGGATCGGCCGGGCCACCGCCGAGGCGCTCGCGGCCCTCGGCGCGCGCGTCCTCATCACGGGCCGTGACACCGCGCGCACCGAGGCCGCCGCCGCCGGCATCCGGGCCACGTCCGGCAACACCGAGGTCGAGGCACTCGCCGCCGACCTGTCCTCGCAGGCCGAGGTCCGCCGCCTCGCGGCCCTCGTGCTCGACGCCTGCCCGCGCCTGGATGTGCTCGTCAACAACGTGGGCGGATTCTGGGCGCACCGCCACGAGACCCCGGACGGGCTGGAGCGCACCTTCGCCCTCAACCACCTCGCGCCGTTCCTGCTGACGAATCTGCTCCTGGACCGGCTCCGGGCCAGCGCCCCGGCCCGGATCGTGACGGTCGCGTCCGGCGCGCAGTCGATGGGCCGCCTCGATTTCGACGACCTCCAGGGGGCGGCGCGCTATTCCGGGGCGCGGGCCTACAACCAGTCGAAGCTGGCCAACGTCGTGTTCAGCTACGAACTCGCCCGCCGACTCGACGGCACCGGGGTCACCGCCACGGTGCTGCACCCGGGCGTCGTGTCCACCGGGTTCAGCGCCGAGGACCCCTCGACGCTGTCCCGGGTGGTGCTGCCGCTGATCCGGCCGTTCCTGAAGAACCCCGCCCGGGGCGCCGCGACGTCGGTGCACCTGGCGTCGGCGGCCGAGGTCGAGGGCGTCAGCGGGAAGTACTACGTCGGCCTCCGCCCCAGGACCTCCAGCCCGGCGTCCTACGACACCGGTGCGGCGGCCCGGCTCTGGCGGATCAGCGCCGACCTGGTGGGCCTGGACCCGTCCTGACCTGACAGCGCGCCGCCGGTCCGCCGACAACCCCGTCCACTCCGGACTCAGCTCCCGCAACGACCCCGCGCCGCCGGTCCGGCCCGCCACACGGCGGGTCGGACCGGCGGCCCGGCCTGTGGCGGGTCAGGAGGTGGTGACCGACAGGCTGTCGAGCAGGAAGTCCGTCTGGAGGTTGGCGTCCTCCAGGCTGACGAACCGCAGGGTGATCGACTTGCCCCGGTACCCGCTGAGGTTCAGCGTGCGGGCCACGTACCCGTTGCTGGCGTTGGTGTTGGAAAACGTCGCCAGCGTGGTGGTGCTGCCGCCGTCGGTTACCTGGACCTTGAACGTGTCGTAGACGGTGGTGCCGGTCTCGGCGGTCTTGATCCGCAGGTGGTAGTTCAGGGTCGCCGTGCTGCCGGTGCTGGGGACCGTGAACGTCTGGCTCACCGCGTCGGTGGTGCCGCCGCCGCGACTGCCCAGCCACGCGAACCACGAGCCGGCCTGGGCGGGGTAGCCGGTCCAGTTCCCGACGACGTTGCCGGTGATGGTCCAGCCGGTGGTGCCGCTCTCGAAGCCGCCGTTGGCCAGGCCCGTGGTGGGGGGCGTGGCGGTCCGGTAGTCGATGGTGTGGGCGTAGACCCGGTCACGGGTGGCGGCGGTCATGTCGAGTTTCGTTTCGGGCCGGTCGACGGTGAACCATTCCTTGAAAGAACTCGACGGGTACTGGCGCATGTTGTCGAACGTGGCCACCGGTCCGCCGTCGACGTTGCGCCACAGGTCGATCAGCGCCCCGGCGACGCGGAGTTCGACCCAGTCGCCGTCCTCGGGGTTGGTGCGGCTGCCTCCTCGTTGGGCTTGTTCCAGTTCGTCTGCATCAGGTCGGCGTAGGCGCCGTTGGCCCAGTAGAACCGGCCGTCGCCCTTGAGGTAGCCGGCGATGGCGTTGGCGAAGCCCTCGGTCCACGCGCACATCGCGCCGGTGCGCAGGTGGATGAAGTGCTCGCTCGGGCAGTCGCTCGGCGGCCAGGAGCCAGCGTAGAGCAGGTCCATGAACGCGTGCCCGGACTCGTGCAGCACCAGGTGCTCGGAGTCGGGATCGGCGTCGGCGAGGTTGACGTAGCGCTGCCCGAACGGCACGGAGTTGTTGAAGGACGCGCCGGTGGTGCTGCCCGGCTGCCAGTGCAGGGTGATCTTCGTGCAGGTGCCGGACTCCCGGGCCGTCCAGCAGTTGATGCCCGAACCCCGGGCGAACCACAGCAGGTTCAGGGTGTCGAACACGTGCCACCCGCGCATGTAGGCCGAGGCCGGAACGCTGGTGCCGAAGGACTGGTCGGTGCCGGGGGCCGCGTTGGACGCCACCGCCGTGGTCACGGTGTAGAAGCTGCTGCCGGCGTTGTTGGTGACCCCCCAGAGGCTCCCGTTGGTGCTGAACTGCACCCACAACTGCGCCAGGGTGACCGAGGAGTTGAAGCAGATGTTGTACGAGCCGTCGGTGGCCGACGTGAGGCCCGTGCCGTAGGGGACGGTGGCCGACGTGGAGGTGGCCTTGCCGGAGACGGTGACCGGGATGTTGCGCCCGGCGAGCCACGTACCACCCTTGTCCGCGACGTTGAACGCGCCCTTCGCGCAGATCTGCCCGGGGGCGGCCGACCGCGCCAACGACGGCGTGGCCTTCACGGTGGCGCCGACGCCCGGCGCGAGGGTGACGGCCGGGGAGTCCTGCCCGGTGATGCCTGCCTTCGAGGTACCCGCCTTCTGCCCGACGGTGAGCAGTGCCGAGCCCCTGCCGGACCGGCCGGGCGTGACGGTGTCGGCGTCGACGACGGCCGCCTCGATCTGCGCCGGGCCGGCGGCCAGCGCCGTGACCGCGAACGTGACGGTCCGCTCGGACCCGCCGAGGGCGAACGTCCGCTCGGCCACCTGGTTCAGGCCGACGGTGCGGGGCGCGGACAGGCCGGACCCGCCGTTGCTCAGCCGCAGGGTGGTGGGCAGCTGGACGGACAGCCGGGCCCGGGAGATCGCGACCTGCGAACGCAGCTTCACCCGCACGGTCGTGGACTCGCCGACCGCGGGCAGCCTGTCGAGCGTGACGTCGGCGGTCACGCAGCTGGGCTCGGCCTCGGAGTGCTCGTGGGTGCCGACCGGCGGCGTACAGGACCGGGGGCTGTGGGCGTCGGCCGTGGCCAGCGGCACGAACACGGCGCAGAACGCCGCCGTGACCGCCGTGGCGACGACGCGCCGGAGGTGTCTGGAAGACATGAGGGGATGCCTTTTCTGACGGTGGCCGTCGGGCCACCGCCGGGGTGAGGGGATTGACGACCCATGATGACCACCTCACCCGGACAAGTTCAATATCGCGGCGCTCGTCAGTTATGTCGCCGGCAATTGTGTGAAGCACCCACCCGGCCGAGCCCCGCTCTTCACCGTGTTTCCGCTGGTCAGGAGCCTTCAGGAGTGCGACGCGGACAGGTGCGGGGTTCAGACGGAAAGATTGATCAGCACCCCGACCGGTGTCACCACTCCCACCGCATCCCGCACACCCCCGGCGGCACGTCCCGCTCGACCAGCAGGGCCGTGTTCGACGAGCCGATCGGCACCGGACGGGACTCCAGATCGGGCCCGTCACACGTGAGCCTCCGGTAACTGTCACAGCGGGTGGGCGCGGCGCCCAGGAACTCCGTCTGCAACACGTACTCCCGGGAACCGTAGTGGAACCGGGTGTGGAAGTAGTCCCTGCGCCTGCCCGGCGCGAACCGGAACTCGTACTCGATGATCGTGTCCTCACCGGCCCGCAGGGTCCGGTCCAGCAACAGCTCCGCGACCAGCAGCCGGCTGTGCGGGTCGTACCGGACGCGGTCGACGGAGCAGAACCGGGTGGCCACCACCTCCGGCGGTTCCTGGTCCGGGTCGGTGTCCTCGGCCTGGTAGAAGATCACACACCGGTCGATCAGGTGCCGCAGCGCGCGCATCACCGGCCGGCACCGCACCCTGAGCTCCGAGCGGTCGGCCGCCACGGTCACCACGTCGTAGGTGGACAGGATCTCGAACCTGCCCTGCGGCTCGGCACCCAACTGCGTCATGACCGGCGCCTCGCTGGGCCACAGATAGTCACGGTCACAGCCGTTCAACCACCGCCCCCGTGGCCGGGGCGGACCCAGCAGGACCACCAGCGACGACGCCGGCAGCCCCAGTAGCGCCTCCAGTTCCCCCAGCGCCCGCAGCGACGCCCCGCGCTCCGGACGTGACCGGTTACGCCGCCAGTAGCTCAACGTCGTCTGACTGATCGTGACCCCGCGCTCGGCCAGGTGGAACCGCAACTGGTCCAGCGTCAGGCCGCGCGCCGTGATCGCCGCGTCCAGGGCCTCGGCGAACGTGCCCGTGCGCAGCACCCGCGCCAGGTGCCTGCCGTCCCGGCCGGATCTCGGATTCGGTGCCATCGCGTCCCCTTTGTCGCCGTCGGTCGCGTCCCCGCCGGGTGACCGGCCGGGGCAGTCGCGCGAACCCCCAATATTGGCGCCGACCGTTGCGTTGTCCAGCCGGTCCCGGATGTCGAAACACGCCTTAACCAGCTCTTATAGCTACGGGTGAGGCGTGGCCGCGCCCGGGCCGGCTCCGCCCGGGACTGTCCACGTGTCCGTCGACCCGCCAGCGGACCCGGCCGATCTCCGATACCGCGGACAGGTGGCTCCGGTGATCACTGAGGGCCGGCCGGACCCACCGCCACACACCGGGACGGCGCAGGACCGGCATGGCCACCGTGACGCGCAGGCTGTACCCACAAGTTCTCGAAACTGTCGTACCCCCAGGGCAGAATATGCCTCATGAGCAGCGCATCCACCCCCTCGACCATCGTCTCCCCCGACGACTACGCCGCCGCCGTGGAGGCCGCGACGACCGCCGCTGCGGCGTACTACGCCGACGGCACCCAGACGATGGACGACGACGTCTACGACGCGCTCGTGCGGGCGATCACCGCCTGGGAGGAAGCGCACCCCGAGGCGGTGCTGCCGGACTCCCCCACCGGCAAGGTGGCCGGCGGAACGGCGGTCGGCGACGTCCCGCACACCCGGCCCATGCTGTCCCTCGACAACGTCTTCAACGCCGAGCAGCTGACCGCGTGGGCGGCCGGCCTGGAGCGGCGCCTCGGGCGTCCGGTCGAGGCATGGGCGGTGGAGACGAAGCTCGACGGCCTGGCCATCGCCGCCCGGTACCGGCGCGGACGGCTCGTCCAGCTCGTCACCCGGGGAAACGGCACCGAGGGCGAGGACGTCACCGCCCAGGGCCTCGGCCACATCGTCGGCCTCCCGGAGCGACTTGCCCGGCCGGAGACCCTGGAGGTCCGGGGCGAGGTGCTGCTGACCCGCGAGCAGTACGAGGCCGCGACCTCCGCGCGCGTCGCCGCCGGCGGTGACCCGTTCAGCAACCCGCGGTCCGCGGCGGCCGGGAGCATGCGGACGAAGAACCGGCCGTACGAGGTCGAGTGGACGTTCTTCGGCTACAGCGCCCTCCCCCTCGACGCGACCGGCGACACCGTCGCCACCGACCTGGCGACCCTGCCGCACTCCGGCATCCTGAACCTCCTGACCGGCCTCGGCGTGCGGACCAGCGCGGCGGCGCTGCCCGGGGACATCCGCTACGACACCCTCGACGGGGTCCTCGCCCGGATCGAGGAGATCGGCGACGCCCGCGCGGGCCTGGGGTTCGGCATCGACGGGATCGTCATCAAGACCGACCCGGCCCTCGACCAGGAGCAGGCCGGATTCTCCTCCCGCGCGCCCCGGTGGGCGATCGCGTACAAGCTGCCCGCCGACACGAAGATCACGAAGCTGCTGGCCGTGGAGTGGGAGGTCGGCCGGACCGGCATCGTCGCACCCCGGGCCGTCCTCGAACCGGTGGAGATCGGCGGGGTGATCGTCACGTACGCCACGCTGCACAACGCCGCGGACATCGCCCGCAAGGGCCTGCTCCTCGGCGACCAGGTGACCGTGTACCGGGCAGGGGACGTCATCCCGGCCATCGAGGCGCCGCTCGTCGCCGTGCGCACCGGCGCGGAGACCCCCATCGCGATCCCCGAGGTGTGCCCCCGGTGCGGCAGCGACATCGACCGCTCGCAGGAACGCTGGCGGTGCGTCCTGGGCCGGGCCTGCAACGCGGTCGCCTCGATCGACTACGCCGTGTCCCGTGACGCCCTGGACATCGAGGGCCTCGGGCACACCCGGATCGTCCAGCTCGTCGACGCCGGTCTCATCGGAGACTTCGCTGACCTGTTCTCCCTGACCCGCGAGCAGGTCCTCGGCCTGGACCGGATGGGCGACATCTCCACCGACAACCTCCTCGCCGCGCTGGAGGCCGCCAAGCAGCAGCCCCTCGCCCGGGTCCTGACCGCCCTCGGGGTACGCGGGACCGGCCGTTCGATGTCCCGGCGGATCGCCAGACACTTCGCGACCATGGACCACATCCGCGCCGCCGATGCCGATGCACTCCAGGCGGTCGACGGCCTGGGCCCGGAGAAGACGCCGGTCATCGTCGAGGAGCTCAAGGACCTCGCGCCGTTGATCGACAAGCTCGTCGCCGCCGGCGTGAATATGACCGAACCGGGCGCGACCCCGCCCGGCCAGGAGTCCACTGGGGAGGGCTCTGATCTCCCGCTCGCGGGGAAGTCCGTCGTCGTGACCGGTTCCATGACCGGCCCCCTCGCCGAGCTGTCGCGCAACGAGATGAACGAACTCATCGAACGCGCCGGTGGCAAAGCGTCCGGCTCGGTGTCGGCGAAGACCGCCCTGCTCGTCGCCGGGGACAAGGCCGGCTCGAAGCTCGCCAAGGCCGAAACCCTCGGCGTCACCGTCATCGGGCCTGACGAGTTCGCCGAACTCGTCGCCGCGTTCCTGCCGAACTGACCCGCGTTCCCGGTAACCGTCCGACCCGCCGGCCGTGCCATCGATGCGGCGGGCGGCCGGCCGCAGACCCGGCCAGTCAGGCTGCCGGGCTGTTCGATGACGGAGGACCCCAACGCGATGTCCACCCCAGAACACTTCACCCGGGCACGGGCATCCCCAGGTAGCTGGCGTAGTGGCCACCGGCTCGGAGAAGCCCCCAGGGTCGGCGGATGTGGCGAATCGAGCGATCCTCCACCGTGGACCCGATGTGTGGGTGCGCATTAGTGCCGGACCGCCGCGATCGTCACTGACGACCCGTACTTCCGCGAATCGATGGTGGAGTTCCGGGGCCCCGACCGCGCCCGGTCCGGGCCCGTGTCAGGCTGCCTGACACGGGACCGGACCAGCGTGGGCGGCTCGGGCACGCTTGCCCGGGCCGGCCTGTTTGGGCGACTGCTAGTGACTGTTCGGGGCCCCGGAGAGGCCAGGGTGGTGCTGGGCGTGCGGGTCGCTGATCGAGGCGTGCACCCCGCCGACCCAGACCTTCACGTCGTCACAGACCCAGGCCTGCACGCTGCCGACCGACGCGTGCACGTCGCCCGCGTCGTCGCCCGCCTGGGCCGGGCCCGCGCCGATGGCGACGATCGCCGCCGCCAGCACGCCCACACCGATGCCGTTTCTGACCCACCGCTTCATACAGTCCACCTTTCACTCCCGCGACGGCGCCCGCCTGGACCGTGGCCGGTTCCCGGCGAGACCGCCACGACCTGTGACGTACCACGGTCCATTATGTGCGAGCTACACCAATTGCGGGGCTTGAACGATATTTTCCGTTCACCGCCCAGGATCCCGTGGCGCCCAGACTCCGTCACTCCGCGATGGGTGACGAGGCCGTCACGTCCGGCTCTGGCCGTGCGGCACGCCACCGCTGGTATGCCGGGTGCGCCGCGCACGCCGCCTCGTAGGCCCGGCGCACGTCAGCGGTGACGAGGTCGCCGACCTCTGCCAGTGGCCCGTCGCGGTGCCACGCCAGCAGGTGCCGGAACCACAGCGGGTCACCCACCAGGGGGCGGACAGCCACGCCGGGTACCTCGTCGAAGGTCACCTGGCACAGGCTCACCGCGTGCCCGTGCCGGACGAGTTCGACCAGGAGCCGTCCGTCGGCCCGGTGCCGGATGGCCAGCTTCCGCCCGGACATCGCCCGTGACCAGTACTCGGGTGTGCGGTCCTGTGGATGGGGCATCGCCCAGTCCTCCCCCGCCAGGTCGCACAGGTCGACCTCGGCCCGCGCGGCGAGCGGATGCGTCGCGGGCAGCAGCGCGAACACCGGTTCACGGACGACCTCCCGCAGCACGACCCCGGCGGGTGCGATCATCTCGTAGCCCGGCGAGTCGCCGACGACCGCGCACTCCAGCCGGCCATGGGCCACATCGTCCACCAGCGGCGCCGCGGTGGGATATCCCCGCGTGGAGACCACCGCCTGCGGGAGCGACGCCACCGTCGCGGTGACCAGGCATCCGAGGAGCGGACCGGCGATCGCGCCCAGCCGCAGCCGGAACACGTCCGACGCCGATCCGGCGGTGACGGCCGCGGTGTCCATCAGCTCGTCCAGGGTGGGCAGCACGGCGCGGGCGCGGGCCAGGACCACCACGCCCAGCGGGGTCGCGGCCAGGCCCGCCGAGGTCCGTTCGAACAGGCGTCCGCCGAGCATCGTCTCGATCCGGCGCAGCTGGGCGCTCAGACCCGGCTGCGTCACCTGCAACGAGGCTGCCGCCCGGGTCAGGCTGCCACAGTCGTCGATGGCGCAGACGACCCTCAGGTGCCGTACCTCCAGCTCCATAACGCGATGTTAGGGGCGTCTGAGTGCTGACGCCAGGGTGACCAGCGGAGACATCCTTCTATCTCGACAACTCACCGCATCCCTACCCCAAAGAGGTGATGACCTATGCGCTTCCAGCGCACGCTCTTCGCGGCCCTCGGGCTCGCCGCCGCCCTGCTCGTCTCGGCACCCGCGCACGCCGTCGGTAACGCGCCCGGCGCCGTCGGCGGAACGCCCCCGAGCGTCGTAGGAGGCGGGTACTCCTCCTACACCTACGGCGCGGTCAAACAGTTCCGCAACGGCGCGGAGTGGTGCACCGCCAGCCAGATCGCCCCGAGCTGGATTCTGACCGCCCAGCACTGCGTGTCCGCCAGCGCGTCCTACTCCTACCGGATCGGCAGCACCGACGCGTACTCCGGCGGCACCACCGTCACCGCGAGTTACGTCTACCAGCACCCGCAGGCCGACCTCGCCCTCGTCCAGCTGTCCCGGCCGGTCAGCGGAACCTACACCCGGCTCGGGTCGACCTCCGTCGGCCAGAACGCGCAGATCTACGGCTGGGGCTCGACCTGCCCGTCCGACCAGTGCCAGTCGCGCTACCTGAAGTACGCCAACACCCGGGTCTTCTCCACCAACAGCCGTGACGGGCGCGGCGGCGTCGCGATCGGCGTGCAGCGCGTGGACGGCATCATCGCCGGCGGGGACTCCGGCGGCCCGGTGTTCGCCGGCGGCTACCAGGTCGGCGTCGCCTCGACCAGCGACCGCGCCAACTACGCCTACTACACCAGCACCACGGCGTACCGCAGCTGGATCCGCAACATCTCCGGCGTCTGACCCGGGCGAGGCCCCGTCACCCCTCAGCCGGCCGCCCGGTGTGCGGTCGAATGGCCGGCCGGGCGGCGGCAACACGAACTCGTCCCCACCGCCGCCCCGTGCGGGTCCGGAAGCCCGGTTCACCCATCGGCGACGCTCCCGCACCACTCCCCACAGGGTCGGCGCCCCTACATCTGATCCAATGAAAAAGGACCCCTTATGCGTTACATACGGCAACTACCCCTCTTGACAGCACTCGTGCTCGGTGCGGCCGTCGCGCCCGCCACGCTGGCCGCCGCCGCGCCACCCGCCGCGAAATGCACGTTCCAGACCGGAGCCCACTCGGAGATCGCACCGAAGTGCGTCTCCGCCAAGATCACGCTCGACCGGCTGCCCGCGGTGGGCGAATCGACGACCGTGCGGATCCACGTGCGGTCGCAGGTGCGCGTCGGCACCGCCCGGCTCGGCATCCGCCTGTCGGACAACCTGCGACTGGAGACCGCCGGCACGGGCCTGTCGGCCCCGCGCGCGGTCGGCCTCGACCATCTCGCCGAGCAGCAGTTCGGGCTGACGGACAGGGGGCGGGTGGTGACCGCCCGGGTGACTGCCCTGCGGACCGGCCCCGCCCAGATCCAGGCCGACGTGGCCGACGCCGACCAGCCCGACCAGCTCCGCGCCGCCCACGGCTCGACCGAGTTCACCGTCGACGTGACGGATTCCCGGCCGGGCATCGCGTCGACCGACGCCCCGGCCGTCGACACCGGCCCCGCCGCCCCGGTCACCGCCAGCGGACAGGCCACCCCGATCGCGCCCCGAGCGCCGGACGCCACCGCACCCGGCCAGATCTGCGCGACCGGGCAGTTCACGGTCGCCAACAAGAACGGCACCTGGCTCGTCGGTCGCAACATCCCCGTCGCGGTGCAGGGCAGAACCACGTCGAGCGCGGCCCTGACCACCTACGCCAGTGGGCTGACCGGCGTCGGTGACGGCCGGTACCGGCTGTGCTTCACCGCCCCGGTGTCCACGATGTACTCCGTGCAGGTCCGGTTCAGCACCGAGGCCTCCGTGTGGCGGGTGACCAACAACGCCGGGACCAGCATCTACACGATCACCACGGCGGCGAAGTACAACGTGGCGTCCGGCACGGACCCGAACTATGGGACGACCGCGCCTTCGAGTACCCATATGCGGGGTTGGCATGCCTTCGACACCATGAACATCCTGTGGTCGATGCGCGGCTCCGGCACCGGCTGCTGGACCGCCCGGGAGACCGCCAACTGCACGACGATCACCCTGCACTGGCAGCCGGGCAGCACCGACGGCACCTACTTCTCGCCGTCGGGCCGGTACGTGGCCTTCGCCGACGCCGACCCCGACTCCGAACACCTCGTCATGCACGAGGCCGGGCACGCGTTCATGGACCTGCTCTACAACCGCTGGTGGCCCTACTTCGACTGCCCGAACCCGCACTACCTGCACAAGCGCTCCGGCGCCAACTGCGCCTGGACCGAGGGCTTCGCCAACGCCGTCACCGGCTACGGCATGGGCGACGGCCGGTTCTACTGGCCCAACGGCCAGTACGTGAACCTGATGTCCACCGCCTGGTACGACCCGTCCCGCCCCGCCAGCAACACCAACCTCGAGAACGGCGACTGGGTCGAGAGCCGCGTCGCCGGAGCCATGATCGACCTGTGGCGCAACCGCGACGGCGGTCCGGCCCGGACGTTCGACCTGATGCGCCGCTACCAGTCCAGCTCGTTCCGCGAACACTTCCTCAGCGACCGCCCCCTGGTCGGACTCGACACGTCGGCGGCGGCCCGCAACCTCGTCTACACCCACACCATCGACTACCGCTGACCGGCACGCCGCCCTGGCCGCCAGCAACGGCTTCGACGGCGGTACCGGCACTGACGCGTCCCCCCACGCTCACCCGTGCCCAGGTCCGCAGCCAACGGACCTGGGCACGGCAGCGGGACCGCCCGGTAGGGGATCAGCTGTCGAGTTCTTCGCGGCCCTTGCTGCGGGCATCCGTCCAGTAGCTGCACAGGGGCAATAGCCGAGCGCCGAGGACCACGGGCACCTCGTACCCGGAAAGGGTCTTTCCCTGGGCGAGCCTGCACGAATGGGAAGTGGGGACTGCCCGACCGGCGACACCAACGACAGCGCCTCCCGACGGCGAGGTGATCATGCTGGTGGGGACTCGACCACGGCCCCGGGGGGAGCCGCGTGACCACCAGCCGACCCGACAGAGACCACGACCAGCCCCGGCACCGGCCGGCCCACCCACCGGCCCGGCGGCCCGAACCCGGCGGCCGGGCCGCCGCCACGCTCCGCCTGCAACGCCAGGTCGGCAACGCGGCCACCACCCGGGCCGTGACCGCCCTGCAACGCGACGTCGACCCGGCCGCCGCCCGGCCCGGCTGGGACGCGGCGGTCCAGCACGACCGGTGGGACGACGCGGCCCGGATGATGCCCGGCTGGGACACCGGCTGGCTGGACCGCTACCTGGAGCCCCTGAACGCCGACCAGCTCAGCCGGCTCGCCGACGCCACCCGCCGGGTGTTCCGCGACCGGGAGCAGGGCATCCGCCAACGGGTCGAGTACTGGCAGGCCCGCCGCGCGCCCACCCCCGAGGAACGCGAGCGCGAGCGGGTCGCCGCGACCCTGCGCGCGCTGGACGCCGGGGACGGCGACGTCGACTCGCTCGCGGCCCGGCTCGACGACCGGTCCATGGTCGGCCTGGCCGTGGACCCGAGGGCCCGGCTGATCGCCGCGATCGGCCGGGGCACCCTCGTCGGGGACGAGGACGAGACCACGATCACCCGGCTGATCCGGACCACCCCCGAGGCCCAGGGCACCGAGCTGCTGGCCCGGCTGCGGTCCGGCGGCTCCGCCCTGTTCCGCGAACTGGACTCCGCGATCGACGGGGAGGAGATCCGGGGGTACCAGTCCGCGCTGTGCGACCTCGCCCTGCGGGCCGGCGGCCCCGAGGAGACCGCCCGCCGGATGCACGAGGCCCGCCAGATCGTCTGGGGCGACCCGACCGTGCTGCAGGCGATGACCACCCACCTGGCCCGCACGCACGCCGACCGGCTGGAATGGACCCCCGCCGGGCGGATCGTGCTGGACCTGCGGCTGCTCGTCGGGCCGCTGTTCTCCGTCGTGCAGCACTACGAGTTCGACCCGACGGAGCTCATCTCGGTCCGGTTCGTCGCCGACGAGCCCGAGGTCGGCGCGGCGGAGGGCGAGGTGCTGTTCCTGCCGGCGGTCAACCTGTGGGGGTTGCAGCACAAGCAGTTCCGTCAGGAGATGGGCACCGCCGTCGACGTCGCCCTGCTGGCCGCCGGGGGAACCGGGCTGGTGGCCGCCGGCTCCCGGGCCGCCAAGCTGCTCGCGGCACTCGACCTGCTGCTCAGCGCCACCGACATCACGGTCCGGTCGTTCCGACCGCAGATCACCGCCATGGCCGGGGGGCCGGAGTTCCTCCGCGCCTGGGACAGCGTCCAGAAACTCATCATGGTGTACACGCTGGCCCGGGTCGTCCTGGCCGCGCCCACCGCGTTCCAGCGGCTCCGCGAGACCTTCGGCCGGGTCCGGCCCCGGCTGGCGGGCGGCCCGGCCGGCCCGGTGGAGCAGCAGGTCGACCATGTCCTCCAGGACGCCGCCACCGTCGAGCAGGAGGCCCGGCCCGGCGGGGCCCCGGCGGTCGGTACGGCCGAGCCGCAGCTGTCCGCCGCGCAGGTGGAGGAGATGGGCCGGGGCAACGCCTCCGCCGCACCGGTACCGGCCGCCGGGGAGGCGCTGCCCGGGCTGCCGCTGACCGGGCCCGCGCGCGACGCCCGGATCCTGGCCCGCGACGTGCGCGGCCTCGGCCGGTACGTGGCGCCGTACCGGCGGATCGACGCCGACTACGCCCGGCTCCAGGCCAGGCTGGACCAGCTGCTCGACCGGATCCGGGGCAACCCGGCGGCCTCGGCCGAGGTGTACGGGCAGCTCCGCGACGTCCGCGCCCAGCACGACGCCCTCTGGGGCCGGATCCGGGACCTGATGAACTCCGCCGACGACCAGGTCCGGGCCTCCTACCGGCAGGCCCTGGCCACCCACCAGCTCGAACAGGGCGCCCGCCGGCACGCGACCCTCGACGCCGCGGAGCCGTTCGGCGCCACGGACGACGGGGTCCGCCGGGCGCTGGGCATGACCGGCAACACCCAGTCGGCCGACATCCTCGCCTACGGGACCCCGCCCCGGTGGATCATCGCCGAGGGCAAGGGCACCGACGTGGAGCACGCGGTCGAACAGTTCCAGAACACCGTCGACCATCTGCCCGCAGCCGCCCGGCGCACCGGTCGCGCGGTGCCGACCGTGGCGAACACCGAGTTCCGGATCTACCTGCGGCCGGAGCAGTACGCGCGGTTCACGACGGCGGAGGGACTCAACGGGTACCGGGTCCGGGGCGGGGTGCTGTACCACGGCGTGCCCGGCGGCGGGTTCCAGGAGGCGGAGGTGCTGATCGGCGGGCAGCGCGCGCACGTGCGGGTGTTCCCGTTCGCCGCGCCCGCGCCGACGTCGATGTGACCGGCGGGCTCGGTGCGTCCGTGCGGGCGCATCCGGCCCGGGGCGTCGGCGTAGGCGTAGGCGCTTCCGGCCCGGGGCGTCCGCGCGCTCCGTGCTCCCTTCCGGTGCGCGCCGGGGACAGTCCTCCGCACGCTCTCGCAGGCGCGGCCCACCTGCTTCCTTGCGGTGCGCCGTCGGCGCGCCCCGGTGCCGGTGTGGCGCGGGATTCCCAGAAGTTGTCCCATTTAACATGATCAATCCACTATGGATCTCTATCGCTGGTTAGGATGGCCTTTTCCTGCCGACCGCCGCCCCAGGGGGTCCCGTGTCACGTCCTTCCCGGCCCTTGTTCGCCCTCCTCCTCACCGCCGCCCTCGCCGTTCCCGCCACCGTGCTGCCCGCCGGCACCGCCTCGGCCGCCGCCGCTTCGGCCGGCACCGCTTCGACCGGCACCGCGCGGCCGGCCACCCGCCCGACGGCGGCCGTCTGGCCGGCCGATCGCCTGCCCGCCCCCACCACCGCCAACCTCGACCCGCCCCTCTACGCCCGGAGTACCACCCTCGACGTTCTGGCCTGGTACGACGGGGCCTGGACCACGATCGGCGACCGCTACACCGCCAGCGCCCTGCACGCCGGTGGGGGCGGCGTGGTCGCCGAGGAACCCGACACCGGCAACCTCTACGCCTGGGACGCCACCCCGGACTCCTGGACCCGGATCGGCGGCCCCGCCGCCCAGGTCGTCGTCGACGACACCGGCCACGTCTTCGCCCTCTCCCCCGACCGGTCGGCGGTACTCGCCTGGCGCGGCGGCCGGACCTGGCAGAAGATCGCCGGCCCCAGCCAGCAGATCTACGCCGGCGGCGACCGCGTCGTCTTCCGCACCGACGCCGCCGGGGACCTCTACACCAACCGCGACACCCCCGGCGCCTGGCGGAAGATCAGCGGACCGTCGACCCAGTTCACCGCCAGCACCCAGGGGTACGTCAGCCGGCGGAACGCCCAGGGTTCCGCCGAGGTCTGGGACGGAACGAACTGGACGCAGGTCGACTACTACGGCGGCAGGATGTACGGGGGTGACTACTACACCGGCGGCATGTGGGTCCTGCAGACGGGTTTCAACCCCAGGATCTGCCCGAACTTCACCCTCTTCAAGGAAGTGAAGGCCGGTGGTGGCAGGTCCACCTGCGGTGTCGGCAGGACCTACTCGGCCGACAGCCGCCGCTCGATCTACGCCGAGGACCCGACCGCCGGTGTTCTCAGGTGGATCAGTGGCTCGGGCACCTGGCAGAGGATCGGTGACCCGGTGGGCTGGATCGAAGCGGGCTGACCGTCCCAACGGTTGACGGGGCGCACGGGGATGACCTCGTCATAGGACTCGGGCACAGGTGGCGGTGTGCGCGTGCGTGTTCCGCAACTCGTCGCCGGGCGCCGCGGCGTCAGGTGGGCCCACCGACGAGCATGCCCGGCCAGCGGCAGTCGGATCCGAACGCCGTGCCCGTCAGGAACGAGTACCGGATCCTCACCCGCCGTCGCCACCGGGACTCATCGGTCCCGGCGCGCCGTCGGGAGTGGAGCGGCCGTAGCGGTCGGCCAGTTTCCGCAGCTGGGCGACGAGTTCGGGCGGCTCGGTCACGGTGAAGTCCAGGCCGAGCATCCCGATGTACACCGCGATCGTCTCCACGTTCTGCGCGCCGGTCACCAGCACACACGTCTCCTCGTCGAGGACCTCGACTCCGCCGATCCAGGGGGTGATCCGTTCGGCGACGACGGCCGCCGGCGCGTGCACCGTGATCCGGGCCCGGTGCTGCCACGTCGCGGTGGCCACGCCCTGGCCCACGTGACCGGCGAGGTCGTCGGACGGCAGGTCGCGCGGGGTGAACCCGGGGCCGGTCGGGATCCGGGGGGTGAGGCGGTCGACGCGGAACGTGCGCCAGTCGGCGCGGTCGAGGTCGTAGGCGACCAGGTACCAGCGGCTGCCCCGGTTGACGAGCCGGTAGGGCTCGACGGAGCGGACGCTGGTCGCGCCGGTGTGGTCGGCGTAGTCGAAGCGGAGACGTTCGTGGTCGCGGCACGCGGCGGTCAGGGCGGTGAGTACGGCGGCGTCGGCCTTGGGGCCGGAGTCGTACCGGGTGGTGACGGTGTAGCTCTGCAGGGTGTTGACCCGGCGGCGCAGCCGGGACGGCAAGACCTGTTCCAGTTTGGCCAGTGCCCGCAGGGAGGACTCCTCGATGCCGGTGATGCTTCCGCTGGCGGCGGTGCGCAGGCCGAGCGCGATGGCGACGGCCTCCTCGTCGTCGAGGAGGAGCGGGGGCATGGCCGCGCCCGCGCCGAGCCGGTAGCCGCCGACGTTGCCTCGGGTGGCGTTGACCGGGTAGCCGAGGCCGCGGAGTCGTTCGACGTCGTTGCGGACGGTGCGGGTGCTGACGTCGAGCCGGTCGGCGAGTTCGGGGCCGGTCCAGTCGCGGGGCGTCTGCAGGAGGGACAGGAGTCTGAGAAGTCGGGCGGATGTTTCCAACATTCCGCCAGTCTGCCCGACTATCAGGAACGGAGTCTTCCTAATAGCGCCGTAGGTTGGTGGCATCCCCCGAACGAGGAGTGAGAAGTCATGACCGCAGTGCTCCAAGCGCCCGTCGTCGCCACCCGCCGTTGGCTGAGCCTGTTCGCGATCCTGGCCGCCACCCTGATGAACCTGCTCGACGCGTCGGTCGTGAGCGTCGCGGCGCCGGCGATCCAGGGCGACCTCGGCGGCGGCTACACGGCGATCCAGTGGATCGCGGCGAGCTACACGCTGGCGATCGCCGTCGGCCTGCTCGCGGGCGGCCGGCTCGGCGACCTGTACGGACGCAAGCCGATGATGCGATGGGGCATCGTGGGGTTCCTGGTCGCGTCGGTGGCCTGCGCGGTGGCACCGAGCGCCGAGGCCCTGATCGGGGCCCGCGCGCTGCAGGGCCTGGCGGCGGCGGTGATGATCCCGCAGGGCTTCGGGCTGCTGCGGGACCTGTTCGGCGCCGCCCTGGGCAAGGCGTTCATGATCTTCGGTCCGGCGATCGGGCTGTCCACCGTGCTCGGGCCGGTCGTGGCCGGGGCGCTGGTCGACGCCGACGTGTTCGGTACCGGATGGCGCATGATCTTCCTGATCAACCTGCCCCTCGGCGCGTTCGCGCTGATCGCGGGCGGCAGGGCCCTGCCCGACCCGGCGCCGGTCGCCCGGGGCCACAGGCTCGACTGGCGGGGCGCCGCCGTGGCCGGGACCGGCATGTTCCTGCTGACCTTCCCGCTGGTGCAGGGCCGGGAGCTCGACTGGCCGCTGTGGACGGTCGCGATGCTGGTCGCGGCGGTGCCGGTACTGGGCCTGTTCGCCCGGCAGCAGATGCGCGCCACGGACACGAAGCTGATCGAGCTGAGCGTGTTCGCGAAGCGGTCCTACACCTCCGGCGTGGCGTTCGTCCTGGTGTTCTTCGGCGCGATCTGCGGCTTCGCCCTGACCGTCGGGATGCTGCTCCAGCTGGGCGTCGGCCAGTCGGCGACCCGGGCCAGCCTCACGATGGCCGGCTGGGCGGTGGGCGCGTTCGTCGGCTCGGGCCTCAGCGGCGGCCTGGTCGCCAGGCTCGGCCGCACGGTCCTGCACCTCGGCCTGGCCGTGATGGCCGTCGGGATCGGCTGGCTGTACCTGGCCTTCCACGGCGGGTCGACGGCGATCGTGGCGCCGCTGGCGGTGTTCGGCCTCGGGATGGGCATGATCTTCGTGCCGCTGTTCGACATCATCATGGGCGACGTGGCCGACCACGAGACCGGCTCGGCGGCCGCGGCGCTGGAGACGGTGCAGCAGCTCGCGGCATCGGTCGGGGTGGCCGTGTTCGGCACGGTGTTCTTCGGCCGGTTCACGGCGCCCGGCACCCACTTCGCGGCCATCGAGCCGGTCACGCTCCTGGCGCTGGCGCTGACCGGGCTCGCGTTCGCGCTCGGGTTCCTGCTCCCGAAGCGGGCCCGGCAGCACTGAACGGACCCCGCCAGCCGGCGGCCGGGCCCCGCGCCCGGCCGCCGGCTCGTGCGTGCGCGGGGCACGGGCGGGCGGTGACGACCTGCGCCGGCTCGTGCGCGCGCCGGCCGTCCGGCCCGGAAGGGAAGGTCAGGTGACCGTCAGCGTGGTGTCGTCCAGGACGAACGACGTCGACATCTGGCCCGGGCTCGGGCGGGCGCCCGACGACCCGCGGACCGTCAGGGTGTACAGCACGCTGTGCGCCCTGCCCATCGCGGTGCCGGTCCCGGTGAGCGTGAGCGGGTAGGTGCCCGGCGGGGCGGCGGCGGCGGCCGCCAGCGTCAGGACCGACACGCCGTCGGACGGGATCGACGGCGGCTGGAACGAGGCGTGCACGCCGGACGGCAGGCCCGACGCCGACAGGTTCACGGTCTGCGGGGCACCGGACGTCGTGGTCGTGGTCAGGGCGACGGTGGTACTTCCGCCCGGGTCGACGGTGCCGGTCTGCGAGCCGACGGCGAGGGAGAAGTCGCCCGGGGGCGGGCACGCCGCGTCCGGGCCGGCGACGTTCACCGACGTCCACGCGGCCTGCACGGTGCGGTACTCCACCGAGCAGGTCCCGTACAGGTCGGCCGCCGCGCGGAGGGTGAACGCCCGCGCGGTGCCGTTCGGCGCGGCGGTGTTGACGTACTTCGTGGTGGAGACGAAGTAGACCGTCAGCGCCCGGTACCAGATCCTGGCGGCACTGGTCCGGCCGATGCCGGTGACGGCGCCCCCCTGGCAGACGGGGGACGTGCCGTACGGGGTGGCCCCGGTGCCCTCGGCGAGGTCGAAGAAGAAGTGGTTGGCGACGCCCGAGGAGAAGTGCGGATCCTTGGCGGCCGTGTTCGGGGACCAGCAGGTGTCCGACGAGCCGTCCAGCCGGGGGTTGTACATGTACCGGAAGGGGGTGCCGTTGTGGTAGTAGTCGAGCATCTCCCCGATCAGGTAGTCGCCCGGGTCGGTCGCGTTGGCGGCCTGGAACTCCACCATCGAGCCGAAGATGTCCGACGTCGCCTCGTCCAGCGCGCCGGACTCGCTGGTGGGGTTCAGGCCGCCGGGGAGGCTGTACTCGGTGACACCGTGCGACATCTCGTGCCCGGCGATGTCGAGGGAGATGATCGGTCCGGTGCTGCCGTCGCCGTCGCCGTAGAGCACCTGGCTGCCGTCCCAGAGCGCGTTGGCGTACTTCTTGCCGAAGTGCACGAGGCTCCGGACCCCGGCGCCGGAGTTGAAGATGCCGGAGCGGCCGTGGACATTCTTGTAGTAGTCCCAGGTCACGGCCGCGCCGTAGTGCGCGTCGGCGGCGACGGTCGCGGGGTCGGTGAGCCTGTTGTTGCCCCAGGTGTTGTCGGCGTCGGCCATCGCGGTGCAGGTGGGCACGGGGCCTACGTCGCAGGTGAGGTTGCCGCCGCGCACCGGGTCGATCAGCCGGTACCCGACGCCCGGAGCCGTCGTGTCCAGCGTGACGTTGCCGGCGCGCAGGGTCCGGCCGGTGCCGGCGGCGGTGTGGATCTCGTCGAAGGCGCGCAGGAGACCGCCGCCGTGCGCGGCGCTCAGCACGTGCAGCCTGCTCGGGGTCTGCCCGTCCGGCCCGGTGCCCTCCACGAGGGTGTCCCAGGCGAGGACGCCCGTGCCGTCTGCGGCGTCGACCACCAGTTCCGGGGTGCCGACGGCGCGGACCGTGCCGGCGAACCGCGCCCGGGCACCGGCGGCGGCCGAGGCCCTCCCGACGGTCGGGGCGGTGTCGAGGGCCAGTGGCCGGGTCAACGTGTTGCCAACACTGGTCAGGGTGCCGTCGGGGGCCGCGTGCACGGCGAGGTCGCCGCCGAGGACCCGCAGTCCCCGGTAGGTGCGGGTGTAGCGCGCGTGCGTGGAGCCGTCCGGGTCGAGGGTCGTGGCGTACACCTGGTATGCGTCGCCGTCGGAGCCACTGATCTCGGCGCGGTGGGTGGACAGCAGCGCGCCGGTCACGGCGACGGCCCGGTCCCGTCCGGTCGGCGGGGGCGCCGCCGCCGAACGCGTGGCGGCCGTGGTCGTCAGTCCCGCGAGGAGCAGGGCGATCCCGGTCGCGGCGGCGGTTCTTCTCATACCGGTTCCCCCTGCCGACTGTGGCGCACAAACCTCCAATACATCCATATCAGTCGATCTTTTGTTTGTACAGTGCGTGCTGCCGCCCTCCGCCCGGGGTTGGCATGTCCCACGACCGGCGGTGCCCCGGTACCGGATGAGCCGGGCCCGGTGCGGCGTCACGGGCGGGGAGGGTGACGCGGGTCGAGGCACGGCCGGCATCGGGCGCGTCCCCACACGTACCCCTCAAGGTCGGTGCCTGGATGGACTATCCGGGGTATCCGACGAGCAGCTCGTGGCGCGCGTCCGGCGCGGCGAACGCCAGCAGCCGCGCGCCCTCGGCCTCGACCTCGGCCCGCTCGCCGGCCGTCAGCGCCCGGAACGGCTCGACCTCCAGGCTCGCCGACGTCGCGGCCCTCCGGAGCTTCCAGGCACCGGCCACCTCCCCGTCGACGAGGACGGTGGCCCGCATCCCGTTGCGGGTCACGACCCGTCGGCGGGCCTCGTCCGTGATCACCCGACTGCGGTCGGCGTGCGAGGCGAGCAGGTTGTCGTACTCGGGCAGGAACCGCACCGGCGCGGCGACCCCGGCGTCGGGGCGCGGTGCCTCGGGAAGGTCGAACAGCTCGACACCGTGCTCGTCGCGGAACACCACCAACCCCGCCCGCAGACCCTCCACAACGGAACGCAGACGGGTACGGCCGGCCCAGGTCTGCATGTCGGCGACCGACGCCGGGCCGAACGCGGCGAGGTAGCGCAGCACGACCTGACCGGGGTCGGCGGCGGGTGCCGGCTCGGCTCCGGTCCAGTCGGCCGCCGTCGCGTACCGCGTGCTCCCGCCGATGCCCCAGACCGCGCGCGGCGGCACCTGCACCAGCGGCACCAGGTTGCGCACCACGGTGGCGAGCGCCCGGGATTCCCGGTCAGGCCACCGTTCGGACAGGGCCGCGCCGAGTTCCTTCGGGGTGAGCTGGCCCGCGCCGAGCAGCGCGCGGCCGGCCGCCGCGACGGCCGCGCGGTCCAGCCCCGCGAGGCCGGCCCTGAACGCCGTGTCCAACTCGCGGTCGAGGGCCGGCTGCGCCCACGGCCGCAGCGCGCCGATGTCGTCCGGGGTGACCAGGTGCACCGTGCTGCGCATCAGCGCGATCCGCACGAGGCGCCGCCCGGTCAACGCGTCGGCCAGGTCGGCGGTGCCGAACGCCCGGATCCGGCTCCACAGCCCGAAGTACGGCGCGTACGGCGCCTGCGCCTGGAGGCCGACGAGCCGGGTGACCGCGTCGGCGACGGTCGTGTCGGCGCGCTCCAGCAGCAGTTGGCGGGCCAGCAGGGCGCGGCCCAGTTCGCGCCGCCGCAGGATCGGTGCCGTCATCTCGTTCCCCCTCCCCCGTCCCGTCGTTCAGCCGTCGAAGTCGGCCCGGTGGTCCTCGGCCCACTGGGCGTATGTCCGCGCGGGGTGCCCGGTGATCCGCTCGACGACGTCGTTGAGCGGCGCGGACCTGCCGACCGTCTCCGCCATGAGCGCGAACAGCGCGGCCACGAACTCCGGGTCCATGAACTGGCCCAGCTGCTCGCGCACCGGCTCCGGATCGAGGTCCTGCACGGTGAGCGGTCGCCCGAGCGTCGCGCCGAGCACGCGGACCTGCTCGGCCTAGGTCAGCGACCCGGGGCCGGTCAGGTCGTAGACCTGCCCCGAGTGCCCGCCGCCGGTCAGGATCCGCGCGGCCACCTCGGCGACGTCGCGCTCGTGCACGGCGCTGAAGGCCGCTTCGGTGTACGGCGCGCGGATCACGTCGCCGCCGCCGAGCTGCATCGCGAACGTCAACGAGTTGATGGCCGGGAACAGCAGCCGCAGGAACGTCCACTCGACTCCGGACGCCTCGATGGCCCGCTCGACGTCCCGGTGGTACCGGGCGATCACGTCGGGCTGCTGGTCCGCGTCGGGGACCACGGCCCCCGACGACAGGAACACCAGCCGCCGTACCCCCGCCGCGCGGGCGGCCGACAGGAGCGGGGCGACGTCCATGCCGTACTGCAGGACCAGGAACGCCGCCTCGACGTTCGCCATCACCGCCGGCAACGTCTCGGGCCTGGTCAGATCACCCTGGACGACGTCGACACCAGCGGGGAACGCGGCCTTCTCCGGGGTACGGGTGAGCGCCCGGACGGGTACGCCCGCGGCGGCCAGCTCCTCGACGGCCTGGCGTCCGAAGTGGGCCGTGGCACCGATGACGAGGTACATGAAGATGTCCTTTCGAGCGCTGGATCGTCTGTCCGGCCCTCAGCGTAGGCAGCTATCAGGAATGTTTCGTTCCTAATAGTCGCGAGCGCGTGATCTTCGAAGTCGGGAACCTCGGTTCGGGATGGCGGGCGTGCCCGGCGTAGGACGTTCGAGGCTTCGGCGACGAGCGGCACCGGGTTCGTCGTCACCGACCGCTTCCGGCCTGGAGACGGCCCATCGCCTCCGCCCCTGCCCCGAGCGCGACGGGTGGGTGCCGTCCCCAGCCTACCGTGGGATTCCCTACGGGACACTCGACCTAACAGGCCAGTTGACCTGGGGTTCTTCTGAACTAGGCTCGCCATTCGACGCTGACGTGAGGGGGAACATGACAGTTGCGGACCAGTTCCAGGCGGACTACGAGAGTGAGGTGTGGGCCCGGACGATCCTGCTCGGATCGCGCCCGCCGAGGCCGGACCAGCGGGTTGAGGCATACCGGATTCTGGCCGCGTCCAATCCCCGTGGCTACGGTGCCCGCCTGGCCCGCGCGTTGGTGGGCCTGAGGTACGCCGACGGCGACCGGGCACCGATCGAGGTGCAGTTGGGACGGCTGGAGGATGCGTGCGCCGCCGTGGAACTGGCGGACCCGCAGGATCCGGGCCACGGCAGGTTGGTCACAGACGTCCTGGGGACATACCAGCGCCTGTTGTACTCGGCCGGCCGTCGGGCGGAAGGGCTCGCGATCCGGGCGAGGATCGCGTCGACGCCCGGTGGCGACAGGGTCTCCTACGCGCTGGGACTGGCCGAGGAAGGCCGCCATGCGGAGGCCAGCGAGGTGCTGACCGAGGTCCCGGACGGCACCGGTCAGCACGACATCGCGTGGAACCGGTTCGCCCTGACCGCGCAGTTGGACATGGCGGGTCGTACCGCCGAGGCGGTCGCCGTCCTCGACGAGGTTCTCGGCGAGGACCTCGGCCGGATGTCCGCCGGCACCGGATCCGTGGCCACCGTCTTTCACGAGTCGGTCTGGCGGGCGGCTCTGCTCGACCGCGCCGGGCGGGAATCCGATGCCGGCGCCGCGCGACGCGAGGCCATGGCACTCCTCCGGCGACTGGCTGCCACCGGCGAACCGAAGAACTGGTGCGGCGCGCAGTACTCGATCGCGGGAACCCTGCTGTCGGCGATGACGTGGGACACCGGACACCACGATCCCGGCGAACCCCGGCCGCCGTACGGCGCGGACCTGATGCACTGGTCACCGGACCTGCGAGCCCACTACGGCGAGAACTCCGGACTGGCCGCGTGCGGCTGCGTCGACCCGGACCGGCCGCCGCGACCGGTACCCGACCCCGCCGGACAGGACGCGCCACTCGCCGAAGCCGCCGTGGCACACCGCCGGCGCGCGATCCGCATCGGCACATACCACCTGTGGAGACGCGGCCACCAGTTCCTGGAGACAGCCCTGCCAGCCTTCGACGACAGTGTCACCGCCGCCCGCCGCTGGCACGCCTCCGACGACCGCGCCGCTCGACCGGCCCTGGTCCGGGCACTGACCGAACGCGCGGTGCTACTGGCGGCCGGACACCAGTTCCAGGAAGGGCTGAGCAGTTACGAGGAGGCCGTGCGACTGATCGGGTGAGCATGGTTCCGGCGCCCGCGTGTACCTGTCGCGCCGGGCCGGGCGTACCCCCGATGATGTGGGTGTCGGACTGACCGACCGGCCGTCGGCGGCCCCGGATCCCCGCCGGGCACTCGCCGGCCTCCGGCGGTGTGCAGCATAATCGGGGCCCCGGTCGAGGAGGGCTTCATGGATCCGGTCTGGCTGTTGGACTTCGACGGCGTGGTCAACGCGATCGGGCGCAACCCCGACCGGTCGGTGTGGCCGGCCGACGAGTGGATCCGCGCGGAGGCCAGCGACGCCGAGGAGACCTACCCGATCATGGCGGCCCGGCCCGTGCTGCGCTTCATCACCCGGGCACACGCCGCCGGGGCCGACATCCGCTGGCACAGCACCTGGCAGCAGCACATCGCCTCCCCCACCGAGGCGCTCGGCCTGCCGGAACTGCCGGTCCTGCCGGCCCCGGAGTACCTGGTGGAGGAGGCCGCCGGGCCCCTGGCCCCGATCCCGGACACGTGGTGGAAGGAGGCGGGCGGGCGGCGGACCGCAGCCACCGGTCGGCCGATGGTGTGGACGGACGACGACCTGCGGGACAACCTCGGGCTGCGCACCGCGGTCGACACCCGGCCGCTGTGGCCGGACCTGCCGGTGCCGACCCTGGCGATCAGCCCGCCACGCCGGGTCGGCCTCACCCCGAGGCACCTGCGCCTCATCGGGGCGTTCCTCAACCTACCGGCGTCGGCCTGACCCCCGGTGGCACTTCCGGTGCCGTTCGCCGAGGTGCCACCGATGTGTCGGGGCCCGGGCGGCGGGCACCAGCCCGGGTGGCTTGCGGCGCTCGTCGAGCCAGGCACCCGTCGGGCGTAGGCCTCGGGGTCCTCCCTCGCTGTCGCACCTGGAACGGAGGCAGGTCGGCAAGGCGTTGCACGCCCGAGCCGAGGAATTCGCGATCAGCCTCCGGCTGAGGACCAGGTCGGATCGACACCTGATCGGCATTCCACCGACTGCCGAGATTCGGCGACGCCTCGACCCTCAGATGGGTACGAACGAAGGCGCGGCCCGGGGCAGCGGGTCAGACGCCGACCCCTGCGCGACCACCCGCCGAGCCCGGGACACCTCCGCGGCCGGAGGCTATTGTCTTGATCATGAAGCTCGACGCGGTACTGCTCTGGGTGCACGGCGGCGGCTGGCAGCACGTGGACAACGTGGATGTCAGCGTGTTCGAGCGGCTGGGCATGACGGTGAGACACGCGAAGTACCGGCTGGCCCCGGAGCACGTCTGGCCGGCCCAGCTCGACGATGTGCGAGCCGAGGCCAGGGCCGCCCGTGAGGCCGGCAAGCCCCTGGTCGTCGCGGGCAACTCGTCCGGCGCGCACCTGGCCCTGCACCTCGGGCTGCGAGGGGTGGACGAGCCCGGGGACGTGGCCGCGGTACTGGCGTTCCAGGCCCCGGTCGACCCGGTCAGCCCGGACTGGCCGAAACCGTTCGGCCCCAACAGTTCCTGGACGAAGCTGCTCGGCCGGGTGCCCACCGCCGACGACCCGGAGGCGGTCGCGTCCGGGGTGTTGCCGCACGTGGGCGGCGGTACGCCCGTGCTGGTGGTGCACGCCTTCGACGACGCGATCATCCCGCCGAGCCAGGCGGTGCGGTTGGCCGACGCGCTCATCGCGGCCGGGCACCCGACCCACGTCACCATCACCGACGGCGGGCACGCCGACTTCGACCCGGGCCGGGCCGACATCGCCGGGGCCATCGCCCGGTTCCTGTCCGCCCGACTCGGCGGGAGCAGCTGACCGCCGCCACGCCGAGCGGGACCAGCGGCCGAAGTCGCGACAGTCGTCGACACCGCGTTCACGAACTGACGCCGGCCACCCTCAGCAGGGTGCGGATGAAGGACCGGCTCCGGGCGAGCCCGACGTCCACCTCCCAGGTGATCACCCCACCCGGGAAGGCAACCACAACTACTACCTGGCCGCCCTTTCATGCGCGTCGTTTTCCGGCAGGGCCGCACTCGGCCTCGTGCCATAGCCGGCCAGCGCGGGTTCCAGCAGGTCGAAGACATGTTCGGCCTCCGCGAGGATCGTCGTGGAGATCTGTGCGTTGTCCCGGCCCGCGCGGGTGAGCTCCTGGATGCGGTCGAAGAGGGTGCGGTGCACCGCGCCGAGCAGGGCCGCGGCGGCGCGGGGGGCGATGTCGTCGGGGGCCGCGCCGGTAGCGAGGGCGAGGTCTTCCGCGAGAGCCTTCTCCCTCAGGTCGTGCAGGTCGCGCAGGCGGGCGGTCAGGGTGGGGCTGTCGGCGACCATGCGGCTGAAGTCCGGGCCGGCGAAGCCCGCCACCGGATCCTGGGCGCGGGCCTCGGCGAGAAACGCGTGGCGCAGCGCGTGCAGGGCCGACTCGCCGACGGCTCGCCGCGCGACGGTGCCGGCGAGGCTGGCGACGAACTGGTCCTGGTGGTCGAAGGCCAGGTCCTCCTTGCGGGCGAAGTAGTTGGTGACGGTCTTCTTGGCCACCCGGGCGGCGGTCGCGATGTCGGCGATCGTCGTCTGCTCGAACCCGCGCTCGAGGAACAGGCGGGTCGCGTGGTCGGAGATGACCTGCCGGGTCTCGCGCTTCTTGGACTCGCGGAGTCCCATCATCTCGATGCTCACGGAAAAATCTTACACTCGTAGCAAAAATATGTTGGCACCCCTTGATCTCGGGACTATAATTACCACCGTAGTAAACTTAGCCCGAGGAGACATCGTGCACACCGCCGCCAGAATCACGTCCTCCACCGTGTCGCTCACCGTGGACGACGTCGCCGCGTCCAGCACCTTCCTCACCACCCACCTCGGCTACACCGAGACCATGACCACGGGCGACTTCGCGTCGCTGACACGCGACGACGAGGCCGTCGACATCGTCCTGTTGCGTCGCGGTCTCGAGGTGCTGCCCGCCGAACAGCGCGACCAGCACGCGAGCGGCCTCATCCTGGCCTTCACCGTCACCGGCCTGGCCGCCGAGGAGGCCCGACTCGAGGGGCAGGGCGTGGCGATCACCATGCCGCTCCGCGAGGAACCGTGGGGCGAACGGCTCTTCCAGATCACCGACCCCAACGGCGTGGTGATCCAGTTCGTCGAGTGGGTCGAGCCGGCCACCCCCTGAACGCCGAACCGCGCCCGTCACCTCAAGAAGGAGGCATCCCATAAAGAGTCGCCCAGTATCCCGTTCCCAGCGTCGCCGCAGGCCGTCGCCCCAGGCACACGCGGCCATCACATCGAATCATTCCGATCGGCTCGGCCGGGAACAGGAGACCACCGCGATGCGAACCTCACAACTGGCACTACACGACATCACCAAGCGGTACGACGACCGCGTCGTGCTCGACCAGGTGTCCCTGGCCGTCAAACCCGGCGAGAAGGTCGGAGTCGTCGGAGACAACGGTTCGGGCAAGTCCACCCTGCTGCGCATCATCGCCGGGCAGGAGCACCCCGACAACGGTGAACTGGTCGTGTCGGCACCCGACGGCATCGGCTACCTGGCCCAGACCCTGCAGCTGCCACCGGAAGTCACCGTCCGGGCCGCCGTCGACCTGGCCCTGGCCGACCTGCGCGACCTGGAGGCCCGGATCCGCCGGATCGAAGCCGACTGGGCGCACGGGCGCGCCACCGAGGACGCCAGATCCCTCACCGAGTACGCCGCGTTGATCGAACGCTTCGAAGCCCGGGGCGGATACGGGGCCGACACCCGGGTGGGCATCGCGCTGCACGGACTCGGCCTGCCGAACCTCGAGTTCGACCGGCCGTTGGGGACGCTGTCGGGAGGCGAGCGGTCCCGTCTCGCGCTGGCGGCCACGCTGGCGGCCGAACCGGAACTGTTGCTCCTCGACGAGCCGACCAACGACCTCGACGACCAGGCGGTCGGCTGGCTGGAGGACCACCTGTCCGGGCACAGCGGGACAGCCGTGGTGATCAGTCACGACCGGGTGTTCCTGGAGCGCGTCACCACGACCGTGCTGGAGGTGGACGCCGGCAAGGTCTCCCGGTACGGCAACGGCTATGACGGTTACCTGACGGCGAAGGCGGCCCAACGTCGGCGCAGGATGCGGGAGTACGACGCCTGGCGCTTCGAACTGGCCCGCAACCGGCAGCTCGCCGAGTCCAATGTGGCACGGCTGGACGCCATTCCCCGCAAGGTTCCGTTGAGCGTCTTCGGGCACGGCGGCTTCCGCGCCCGGGGACGCGGCCATGGCGCGATGGTCCGGATCCGCAACGCCAAGGAACGGGTGCAACGGCTCACCGTCACGCCGGCGACACCACCACCGGATCCGCTCGTGCTCACCGCGCGGCTGGCCACGACCGGCGCCGAGACCGCGGAAGCCTTCGTCGCCGCGCAGCTCACCGACGTGACGGTCGACGGCCGCCTGCACGTCCCCGCCCTGCGCCTACTGCCCGGCGAGCGCCTCCTGGTGACCGGCCCCAACGGCGCGGGCAAGACGACACTGATGCGGATCCTGGCCGGCGAACTGACACCCGACAGCGGCCAGGTGCACGTGCCGGGCCGGGTGGGACACCTACGGCAGGAGGAGTTGCCGTGGCCCCCCTCCCTGACGGTGCCGCAGGCCTTCGCCCAGGGCCGCGACGGCGACCCGGACGAACACATCGAGCTGCTGCTGTCGCTCGGCCTGCTGGGCCGGGCCGATCTGCGGCTGCGCGTCGGGGAACTGTCCTACGGGCAACGCCGCCGGCTGGAGCTGGCCCGCCTGGTCAGTAACCCCGTCGATCTGCTGCTGCTCGACGAACCGACCAACCACCTCGCTCCCGCTCTCGTGGAAGAACTGGAAGAGGCACTGGCCGCCTACCAGGGCGCACTCGTGCTGGTCACCCACGACCGGCGGATGCGCTCCCGCTTCACCGGATCACACCTGCGCCTGCGTGCCGGCCGGGCCGTAGACGGCCTGACGCTGCCGGGACGTCCACCTGGCCGAACGTCCTGACCCACGGGTATCCGGGGCGCAGCACTGTCGCGAAGCATCGTCGCAGCCATTCGCCGATCGCACCAATGTGGACGGTGAAGTCGAGCGGTCCGGGCAGGGCTGCGCCGGAATTCGGTGCCGGGCTAGGATTCTGTTCCCCACACCCTCAGCGGAATGAACCCTCCTGTGACGCAGATGTTGAATCGGTCCGTGCGGCATCGGGCCGTCGGGCTGGTCGTGGCCGCCGTGGCCGCCGCCCTCGGCATGTTCGTGGCCTCCCCCGCCCGGGCCGCCCTGCCCACGGTCGACCTCAAACCCACGTTCGGCACGGCCTCGTTCAACGGCAGCATGCTCATCTTCAGGCTCCAGGTGTCCAACGCCGGCCCCGGTGAGGCCACGGCCGCCACGGTGACCATCGAGCTGGTGGACGGCGGCGCGAGCCCCGCGCTGACGTTCACGGCACAGCGGACCGTGCGCGGAAGGACATGCACCCTGCTCAGTCCGGCAAAGATCGCCTGCCGCCTGGACGACCCCGTCGCCGGTGCCGGATCCCGCGGCATGACGCTGGCCCTGCCCACCGACGAGCGGACCCACGTCCCGGGGGGCGCGACCCCGACCCCGATGCCGATCAAGGCCAAGGTGACGGTCGCCGCGGCGGAGACCGACTCCAACCCGGCGGACAACACGGCGACCGGCCAGGTACTGCGCACCGTGACCGCCACGCCCAAGGACTGGGTCGCCCGCGCGCAGCCGGTCACGGGCAAGGTCGGCGAGGTGGTCTACGTGACGGTGACCAGCTTCTTCAAGGGCCCGACCGGGGACTCCTACCCGGCGGGCCAGAAGCTCTCCCGCCTCCGGGCCCCGGCCGGCACGGAATGGGCGGAGGAACCGCCCCTGAACTGCCTGGAGGTGCGCCCCAAGGTCGAGCGGCGGTGCGTCTCGGAGGAGGACTTCCCGGGCACCCCCGGTGAGCCGGGAGCGGACAGCTCCTTCACGTACGGGCTGCGGATCCTGTCCCGGGAGGTCGGCGAGGGCACGTTCCGCGTCGAGGCCCTGGGCGGCGACCCGGACCTGAGCAACAACTGCGCCCGGATCATCGTCACGGTCGAGGGCGCACCCGCGCGGACGGTCCCCGACGGGTGCGCCGAGCCCGCCCCGGCCCGCCCGGCCTCGCCCACCGCCCGGGCCACCGGCGGGCTGCCCGTCACCGGCACGCACACGCTGGCGTTCGCCGGAGCCGGCGCGGGACTGCTGGCCGCCGGTACGGTCGCGCTGCTCGTCCTGCGCCGTCGTCGACGGACCTTCGCCGCCTGACACCGGATGGCCCGGCGCGCGCCGGGCCATCGTCAGCCGAGCTGAGCGCGCTGGCGTGATTCGTGGGTGGAGTCCTGCCGATCGGGCAGGACTCCACCCACGGCCTGTTGACTGCACCGACTCGGAACCCTCGACCTGCTGGCCACCGCCCCGGCCGGTCCGATCATGCGACCGGTCCGCCCCCGCCGCCGGGTACCGTCCTAAGGTGGATATTGACTGGAACGCCGAGCTGGTCGGTCAACTCGAGTCACACTGGCGGCATCAGCTCAGGCCCCGGCTGGACGGGCTGACAGATGACGAGTACTTCTGGCAGCCAGTCCCCGGCTGCTGGACGATCAGCCGTCGCGGCGAGACCTCCGCGCCGATCTCCCTCGGCGCGGGCGAGTTCACCATGGACTACGCGGAACCGCCGCGCGTTCCGGAGCCGGTGACCACGATCGCCTGGAGACTCGCGCACATCACGGTCGGGTTCGCCGTGGACAACGCGTCGCATTTCGGCGGTCCGCCGACGGCAAGCTCGACGTTCCGCTACGCGGGCACCTCCGAAGAGGCCTTGAGACAGCTCGATGACGCGTACGCCATGTGGGTCGACGGGGTGCGCGGCCTCGGCGCGGCGGGACTAGCCCGGCCGCAGGGCCCGTCGCAGCCACCCGAATTCGCCGACGAGCCCATGGCGAAGCTCATCCTGTTCACGAACACGGAGGTCATCCACCACGGGGCGGAGATCTGCCTGCTTCGTGACCTCTATCTGCGGAACACAGCCGCAGGCCGTCGCCTCGGTCGCGACTGACCGTCGGCGGCTGGGGCCTAACGGGTGATCGGGGCGGCGATCCGCCTGCTCGGCGTCACCGTCATCAAAGGACCCCAGCGCGGCCAGATGCGTACCACCGGTGGAACTTGAGGGTGGCCTTGCAGCCCGTCGGGATGGTCACCGACTGCGTCATCGTGTCGCTGTGGCCGGAACCGTAGCCGACTAGCCACGCCTTCCAGCTACCGCCGTGCGCCGGCTGGGAGCTGCCGTTCGATCGCACCGGACGTGGCGGTCCACGGTGCGGTGCCGGATGCGGCCTATTCGCACAGTGGCCGAGCTTCCCACGCCTCGAAGACACCTGGGTTGAGCGTCCCCAGCGGGAGTGGGGTGCGGAAGCAGTCCAGGACGAAGATCTCCGCCGGCCCCGCCGGCCCTGCCAGTGAGGGCACCAACCGCACCGTGCCTGCGGCGTGCACCTGCGTGCCGTCGATGACCTCCGTGGGGCCACTGTCCCGCGAGACCGGGAGCAGTAGGCCGTCACAGGACTGGGCGACGGAGGATCTACTGGTCACGCTCGCTGACCGTGTCCCGACCTGCACCGTCATCGAGCCGCCACCGAGGCAGGCCATCAAGATCATCATTCCTCGCAGGGCCGGAACGTCCACCGAGACTTCGGGCAGGCCAGAATCCGACGTCCACGAGGCCAGCACAGGGACCTTGTACAGATCACGGACCTGCGCCTCGGTCGGCAACTGCCCAGGCGGGGCGGTCAGGACAGCACGACCCGTGGCCTTCGAGCACCTCGCGGGAACACCCGAGTCCTCCGGATACACGAACCAGCGCGCAGGGCTCACGCACGCCGTCGGCTTTGCCCGGGCCTCGCCCTGCCCCTCGAACACACTGAAGTCCCCGGGGCCGGCCCACCCATGCCACACGACCGCCGCCAACGCCACGGTCAACGCCGAGGCGCAGACCACGAGCCACCGCCGCGACCGTACACGCACCCCCACCTGCGCATTCATCACGAAAGAATGGCACGGGATTGATCGCCAGGCGGTGTCGGGATCTTGACCCGCGCATCCACCAGGCCTGCGACCGGCCGCCCCGTCGATCCGGTCAGCGCGGTGATCGCCTCGCGGACCACGACCTCCCGGTCGGCGCTCGGCTTCGGGACCGCGTGATCGAGGGCGACGAAACCGCCTCCAACCAGGACCGCGCTGCCGATCAGCGCGGCCCTTCGGCGCCATGGTGTTTCGTGGGCACCGACGGGAGGCGCTCCGCGGTGTTCTCCGTGTTGGACAGCCCCCGGCCCACGAGAACCGCCACCTCGCGCTCGCGGTCGGTGAGAGTGCCCAGCCGGGCGACGGCCCGGGCCGCGCGGTCGCCGACGAACCGAGTCGGCGACCGCCGGGGTGGCCGACACCGCAGCCATTCCCCCGGCTACATGGACCGCGATACCCGTAGCAGCGAGCGTTTTCCGCAAAATGATCATGTTACTCGCCCCTGGAGTCACGCGATGAGATCAACCGGCCCGCCGGTCCGGGAATGGCCAAGCTCACCAGCCCACGCCTTCAAACCGCCTTCACCGACACGACCTGACCCAACAACTACGGCGTCGCTGGCACCAGCTTCAGGCCAGCGAACTGTGCTGGCCAGGATCGAACCGAGCAGTTGCGTGTGCGGCGGCCTACTCATCGGTGCCGTCGAGCGCCAACCTGCCTACCGTCCACAGTCGCCTGAATTGAGGAGAAGCGTGGCCCCCGGACCGGCGCTGACTGGTCGGCGGCGACCCAACACGAGGTGCGTCGACGGACGACGGCCCTTCCGGCTGCCATTCGGGGCTGCCGAACGTGCGGGTTGCCGTCCTCATGCTCTGGCGACGGGGTGGCTTCGACGTGTTGAGGGCTTCAGTCCCCGGCGGCGGGCTGACGGGCGTGGTCGTGCCCGCCCGATGCTCAGATCTCCAGGTCGACGACCACGGGCGCGTGGTCGGAGGCGCCTTTGCCCTTGCGCTCGTCGCGGTCGACATAGGCGTCGGTGACGGCCGCCGCGAAGACCGGGGTGCCGAAGACCAGGTCGATGCGCATGCCGTTGTTCTTCGGGAAGGCCAACTGCCGGTAGTCCCAGTAGGTGAAGGGCACGTCGTACTTCAGCGCGCGCGGCACGACCTCCGACAGGCCCGCCTCCCGCAGCAGGTCGAGCGCGGCACGCTCGCGCGCGGAGACGTGGGTCGCGCCCTCGAACGCCGCGAGGTCCCACACGTCGGCGTCGGTGGGCGCGATGTTGAAGTCCCCGAGCACGGCGTAGGGTAGCCGGCCGGCCGCGTCACCGGCGGCAGACTCCGCCAGCGCCCCGAGCCAGCGCAGCTTGTACGCGTAGTGCGCGTGGTCGACCTCCCGCCCGTTCGGGACGTACACCGAGCAGACGCGTACCGGCCCGCAGGTGGCCGTGATCGCCCGCGCCTCCCGGGCGCCCTCGTAGTCGGGCTCGTCGGGCAGTCCCCGCGCCACGTCGTCGAGGCCGACGCGGGACAGGATCGCGACGCCGTTCCACCGCCCGGTGCCGTAGGCGGCGACCTCGTAGCCGAGCGCGCGCACGTCCTCGGCGGGGAACGTGTCCGTGGTGCTCTTGAGCTCCTGGAGGCACAGGACATCCGGGCGGGCCGACTCGAGCCAGGCCAGTACCCGGGGCAGTCGGGCGGTGATCGAGTTGACGTTCCAGGCGGCTACCCGCAAGATCATTCTTCTTTCTCCATCGATGCCCCCGAACGGCGGCCGGCGAGACCCTCCGCCACGCACCATCGAACCACGCCCCGGACACCAGGCACCGCAACCCGGCCCGCCACCGGGTCGCGGGCCGGGTGGCCAGCGCAGGGTGAGGAGCTGTCATCCTCACCCGCGCAGGGCTACCCGCACCAGGCCCTGGTGGGCGCGCCTCGTCGACTCCGCCTGCGCGTGCCGGATCTTGTCCTGGGTCTCGCGCCACTGCTCGCGGTAACGATCGAACTCCCGGTCTGACGCAGAGATCACGACCTGGTCGAGGTACTCGGAGTCGCAGTCGCCGCAGTTGGCCTGCTCAGGAGTAGGCATCGCGTGATCGCGGTCGCGCGGCGACAGGGCTGCGTGGCAGGTCGGGCAGATGACATCGGTCCAGGTCGTGCGGACACTCTCGGCGGCGATTGCGGCGGCCCGGTTGATGCCCCGGCGGCAGTTGGTCGTCCAACACCACCAGGTCCGGCTGTTCCCGCCAGCCGCAGGGCACGATGCCCGTGTCCAGGCCCGCGCCGACGGCGCCCCTTACCCCTAGGTGGCCAAGGGACACCGTCGACGGCACGTAGGCGGGCCCGGGCGGCGCGAGGCCGCCCGGGCCGTTGGCTGTCGGACCTCCCGTGGATCGCGACGCGGCGGCGGTACGTCCCGGATCAGCTGGTGGAGGTGAACATGCTGATGTCGCGGTCGGCGGAGATCGCCAGGGCCCCGCTGGTCGGCAGCGCGTTGATCGGGGCCGCGAGGTTCCAGAGGTCCCGGGTGCCGCCGCCCAGGGCGTAGTAGTGGTTGTAGCCCCAGCCCCAGACGCTGCCGTCGGCCCGCAGAGCCAGGGTGTGGACGTCGCCGGAGGCGATCCGGGTGACGCCGGTCAGGCCCAGGACGGGTACCGGCAGATTCTGGTCGGTGGTGGTGCCGTCGCCGAGTTCGCCGCTGTAGTTGTCGCCCCAGGTCCACACCGTGCCGTCGGCGAGCAGCACCACGGCGAAGTCAGCGCCGGCACTCACCGAGGTCGCGCCGGTCAGGCCCGGGACCGGGGTCGGCGTGGTGAGGATCGGCTGGGAGGTGCCCGACTGCCAGCCCCAATGCCAGACCGTGCCGTCGGACCGGCGAGCCACGCTGTAATGGCGACCGGCGGCCACGGAGGTCACCCCGGTGAGCCCGGTCGCCACCACCGGGGTCACGACCCGCGGCCACTGGTAAGAGGAACCGTTGCCCAGCTGCCCCCAGTAGTTGTCGCCCCAGCCGACCACCGTGCCGTCGGCCAGCGAGACGAGGACGTGGTCGTCACCGATCGCGACGGAACGGGCCGGCTGCGCCAGGGTGTACTTCACCGGCGTCGGGAACTTCACGCCCACGGTGCCCAGCTGGCCCTGGAGGCTGTTGCCCCACACCCGCAGCTGGCCGTTGCCGAGCAACGCGATCGCGTAGTCCTCGCCCGCGGCGATGGCCACCACCCCGGTCACCTTCTTCACGGTCACCGGCGTGTACCGGGTCTCGTACGTGCCGTCCCCGAGCTGGCCGTGACCGTTGACCCCGCTGGACCTCAGCGTGCCGTCGGGCATCAGCGCGATCATGAAGTCGTACCCGGAGGCGATCGCGACGGCCCCGGCGAACTCCGCGCGCACCACCGTGGGGGTGCTCGACGTGTTCGGATAACTGGTACCCGACAGCCGCACCACGTTCGGGGCGGAAGCCAGCGCGGGCGACGCCGTCACCGCCAGAGCGCTGAGTGCGACCACCACACCGACGGCCCACCGGGACCACCGCCGCGAACGAGACAGAACAGACATACGCCCTCCAGAGCGCCGGACCGAATGGGCGAGGCCCGGACGGACGGCCCGTCGCGGGACGGCGGGCCGACGTACGCCTCGAGGGCCGCCTGCCGGACTGCGCCCACAGGGCGGCGTTGTCCATGCTGCCAACCATGCCCTGCCATGACTTGTCAGGTGTTCACCCGACAAAAACGCGCTGATGGGTACTCGGGACGGGCGCCACTACGTGAAACAACTTGGCCTGTTCGTCCTGGGTACCGGCTCGGTTGCGTCCCTCCTTGGCCGCTGTCGGGTAGACGCCCGACATGTGCCTGCCGCGTCGACGCGCGACCATGAACGGACAGCCGGGCCGCCCTGCCGGGCGGTGGAGCCCCTCGGGAGTTGTCGTGCCGGACTACATTCTCGACGCGGTTCTCGCGTCCCCCCACGAAGTCGAGGCGCGGACCCTGGCCGCGCAGGTCCTGTCGCTGGCCGAGCGGGGCGTGCTCACGTTGCGCGTGGACGGGGAGAGTCAGATCGTCGTCGCCGTCGAGGGGCCGGCGCGCCGGAGCGACCTGGCGCTGTCCTCCGGCGACGTGATGGTGCTGGAGGCGGTGTTCGGCGACGAGGACCACGGGCGGAGGGAGGTGCCGCTGCACAGGTTCGACCTCGCCTACCGGGGTTCGGAGCTGCGCGCCCGGATGCGGGGAGTGTTGCTGCTGCGCGGGGAGCTGGCCCGCACGCCGCGGTGGGTGCTTGCCGCCATCGTGGTCGTCGTGCTGGCCGTGGACGGCTGGTTTGTGTGGCTGACGTCCGGTCACCCGGATGTGCTGACCTGGTGCGCGATCGGCTTCGTGGCCGGGATCGGGTGGATCTTCCTGTCGACCCTGCACGGCCGCACCGGACCGACCCGACAAGGTCGGGAACTCCGGGCCGCCCGCTCGGTGGAGTACTCGCCGGCTGAACCGCCCGAACTGCTGTCGGCGGCGGTCGCGTCCCGCTTCGCGCTGTGGCGGTGGCCGGGGCTCGACCCCGGCACGGAGCCACCCCCCTGGCTGCCGGACGTGCCGTGGGAGGCCGAGGCCGTGTCCCAGCTCGTAGACGGCGTCGTCGGGGTCTTCGAATTTCAGCTGCCCGCACGGGGCAGGTACAACGGGTACAGCTGAATGGCGGAATCGCGACAGTTGCCGCCGTGAGCACGGCACGCCTTCTGGGGCGATGACGCAACTACGATCCGGCTCGCCGTTGTCGACGATGTTCCGATGGACGTGCTCGGTTTCGTGCGGACATTCGCCGCAGTACCCGATGTCGAGGTGGTTGGGGTTGGCGGAATCGCCGGCCGGTCTGCGGAGTTGGTGGAGGATCAGCTTCTTACACAGGCGACCGTCTGTCGGGTTGCTGCGCCGCACAGCAGGTCGTCGCTGATGCAGCAGAGGGGACAGGGAAGCTCCCTGTCCCCTACCACTCTCCTCGTTCACGGCGACGAGGATCGCCATCCGCTCGTGTGCGCCATCGAAGGCCTCCGGCAGCCACCCCGGCTCGGAAGCACCGAACAGCGACCCGGAAGCCCGGGCTGCCGTCTACGCCTTGATGGCCGCGAGAATGCCGTCCCACAGCGCGACGCGGGCGTCGAGTGCCGCGTTGACGGTGTCGGCGCAGTCCTGCCACTTCTGCTCGTCGTCGCCGCACAGGTCGGCGAGCATCTGCATGGCCATCGGGGTGTGCTTCTCCCCGTCGACCTCGATGTGCCGCTCCAGGTAGTCCACGAACGTGTTGAGCTTGTTGTCCCGCTCGTTGACGGCCACGACCTGCTGGAACATGTCCGGGATCAGGTCCTCGCGGCCGAACGCGAACGCGGCGGCCTGGCAGTGGATCGGCTGGGTCTCGATGAACGTGAACGTCGCGTTCGCGAACGCCAGCGACGGGGCCGGGGTGCCGGCCTCGACGAGCGCCTCGCGGACCGGCTTCCCGGAACGCAGCAACGAGATCAGGGAGTCGATCGCGGTCGTGTCGGCGCCGGCCTCGTGCATGCCGTTGACGTACAACTCGAAGTGGCTGATGTACCCGTCGCCGAGCTCGTCGCTCTCCTCGACGGTGACGATGTCGTTGATCAGGTGCCGGCTGGCCCGGTGCGACGTGGGCAGCCACGGCACGGACACGCAGGTCAGGTTGATCTGGAGCGACTTCAGCAGGGACATGAAGTCCCAGACGGCGAAGACGTGGTGCTCCATGAACGTCACGATCGCGTCGTGGTTGTCCAGAGTGCGGTACATCGGGTGGGCCACGACCCGGGCGCGGGCTTCGTCCACGGCCTTCTCGAGGCGTTCGATCCCCGGGTGGGTCTGGCCCCAGTCATAGCGCGACATCGAATTCTCCTCCTACTGGTCGCAGCAGCGCTGCGGCACACCGTTCGGTGACGGGCCGCCGCCGACTCTGCTATCGGGTGCTACAGATCCACAGCGGATCCGGCGCAAACCCGCAATACAACTCCCCTTCGCACCGGGACACGGCTTACCGTCCCCGTCGCGGCACGGCGGAACTCTTTGGATCGATGCAAGGCTAGGCTCGTTCGACGAACGCTCGCAATGGGTTGGACCGGCACTTTTACACTTTAAGATGAGGCTGCCCTCGACTTAAAGGGCCTAATCGGAGGCTGCCCTCCGGATATATGCTGCGGCGCATGGCAACCCGCAGGGCCCCCGCAGGGCCTCTTCGTCAGGACGCGCGCCGGAACCGGGCCGCACTGCTGGCCGCCGCGCAGACCGCGTTCGCGGAGGACGGCCTCAATGCCCCGCTGGAGGGGGTCGCCCGCCGCGCGGAGGTGGCGATCGGCACGCTGTACCGGCACTTCCCGACCCGGATGGACCTGGTCGCGGCCGTCATCGCGGACAAGAAGCGCGCCTGGATCAAGGCCGCCGAGGCCGCGGTGGTGATGGAGCCGGCCTGGGACGGGCTGGTGTTCTTCCTCGAGCGGACCTGCGAGTTGCAGGCCGGGGACCTGGCCTTCAACGACATCGCGTCGATGCGGTTCCCGCACGCGGGCATCGAGGCCGCCCGCAAGCGCGCCTACGACCTCGGCCGGCGGATCGTCGAGCGGGCCCAGTCGGAGGGCAGCCTGCGTGCCGACGTCACCGCGGAGGACCTGGCGTTCATCGTCTGGGCGCTGTCCCGGGTCAGCGAGGCCACCTTCGCCATCGACCCGTCGGCCTGGCGGCGCTACCTGGCTCTCACCCTCGACGGGTACCGGGCCACCGCGGCCCACCCGCTGCCGACGCCACCACTGCGCCCGCGTCAGGTGCTGCGGGCCCAGCTGCAGCTCGGCCGCCGCCGGCTCCGGTGAACCGGCGCCGGCCGGCGACCTGGCCAGGCCCCTTTGTGTTCGCACCCGGCAGGGCCGGCCCGGGTCTCGACGCCGGACGCGAGCCCCTGGCCAGGCACACCTGTCACCCATCGGCTCCGGCTGCGCTGTGTGGGCGGTCATCGCACTGTCCGCGGGCAGGACGTGCTCGCCGACGAAGCCGGCCGCGACATCGTCACCGACGCCGCCCGCCTGGACCACCGACCCCCGAGGCGCCTAGTAGTAGGACCAGAAGTACCAGCCGTCGCTTTCGGTGCCCGGCTTGTCCTTGTACTCGCAGGGGCCGAGGAACTTCATGCCGTCATCGGAGAACACCCTGTTGTCCTCGCACCACTGGAGGGTGGGGAACACGCCGTTCTCCAACTTGAGGCCGGCAGAGGCCGGGGCCTGGCCGAGGAGCACTGTCGCCGCCGTCGCGGTCACGGCCAGCGCGACGGCTCGGCGGACGAACGTGGGTACGGTCATCGGTCTTCCTCTCATAGGGAGAGGAGAGCGTAGCGTTCCGCCGTCCACATTGGATAGATGTCTATCACTTTCTGCCTCGCGATGCCTTCCCTCGGCCCTGGAGGCCGGTAGGTCCCGCGGTCAGGAACAGATGGTCGGGTCGTCGGTTCCGGCCGCCAGCGCCGACAGCGGTAGCGGCTTCACCGGCGCCTGGGCGGTGAACGTTCCGATCTCCTCCGGTGTCCGCCCGGTGAGGGTGGCCAGGAGCTGGCAGACGCCCGGCGCGCACGACCTGCCCTGGCACAGTCCCATCCCGGCCCGGGTCACGAGTTTGACGGCGTTGGCGGTGCCCAGGTGCGGGTGCTCGGCGACGGCCCGGCGGATGTCACCGGCCCGGACCTCCTCGCACCGGCACAGCACCGTGTCGTCGGTGACCAGCGCGCCGAGCGCCGGGAGGTCGGGGGCGAACCGGTCGAGGACCCCGGAGACGAAGTGTCGTCGCCGGGCGAGCACCCGGCGCACCGGCCGGGCGTGCTCCGCCACCTCCCTGGCGGGGAGGAGTCCGAGGTCGAGGACCGTCCCGAGTGCCGCGAGGCGACCCTCGACCTCCGCCTGTTCGGCGCCCGCGACGCCGGTCAGTTCGCCCGCGACGGCGATGCCGGGCACGGAGCTGCGCAGCCAGTCGTCGTGCCGGACGACCCAGCCGCCGGCCGGCGGGTCCCAGCGCACGGCGCAGCCGGCCTGCCGGGCGAGTTCGGTGGAGGGCACGAAGCCGTAGCCGACGGCCAGGGTGTCGCACGCGATCTCGCGTTCCGGCCCGTTCGGCCCCGCGTTCGTCAGGTCCACGAGGGTCACCGACCGCAGGTCGGGATCGCCGGTGGCGCGGCGCACCACGGTGCCGAAGCGGATCGGCACGCCGGCCCGGCGCAGGTTGCGCAGTGCGGCGACCCCCTCGGCGACCTTGCCGGCATTGCCGAGGGCCGCGAGCAGCCCGGCCGGGCCGGGGATCAGGTCGCGCGGGCGTTGGCTGAACGCCACCTCGGCGACGTCCGCGCCGGCCCGGAGGAGCTGGTCCGCCACGACCAGCAGGAGGGGGTGTCCACCGGCGAGGACGAACCGCCGGCCGGGCAGGAGGCCCTGGGCCTTGACGAAGGCCTGGACCCCGCCGGCCGTGAGTACGCCGGGCAGGGTCCAGCCGGGGAAGGGGACCGGCAGGTCGTAGGCGCCGGCCGTGAGCAGCAGTGCGCGGGGTTCCAGGATCCGGCCGCCCGCCGGGCCGTGGGTGGCGACGCGCATCCGTCCGGGTGGGGGTTCTCCGCCGGCGTACGGGTCGAGGCCGGCCCGGGTGCCGAACACCCCCCAGGCGGTCGTGTCGGGCAGCCAGGACACTCCGGGGGCGGCGTGCGCCGCGTCGAGCAGTGCCCGGCCCGCCTTGGCCATCCCACCGGGGCGGGTGAAGCCGGCAGGCGGCTGTCGGTAGATCTGGCCGCCGGGCCGTTCCTGCTCGTCCACGACGACGACCGTGGCCCCGTGCCGGCTCAGGGTCGCGGTGGCGGCGAGTCCGGCGGGCCCCGCTCCGACGACCACGACGTCGGGCCTCATCGGGGCACCGAGGTGCGGACCCGCATGCCGGCGGTCACCCGGACCAGGCACGTCCGCTGGTAGGGCACGCCGTCGACGGTGACGACGCACTCGAAGCAGACCCCCATGTTGCAGTACGGGGCGCGGCGGACCCCTGACGTGGTGGTGCGCACCGCGCGCTGGCCGGCGGCGAGCAGCGCCGAGGCGAGCGACTCGCCGGGGTAGGCGGTGACCGGCACGCCGTCGACGTCGATGGTCACGGGGACCGGCAGCTCCATGCCCGTGCGGGTGGCCAGCGGCACCCGGGTGCCACCGGGAGCCGGGACCCCGGCGGCGGGGCCCGCCTGGTGGAGCGCGGGAGTCGGGCCGGGGCCGGACACGGGCGTGGACGTGGGGGTGTCAGGCAAAGTTCAGCGCTCCAAACCGCTCCGGGGAGCAGTCGTCGACGGGCAGCCCGGCGCGGCCGGTCAGCAGGATCTCGGCGAGCAGCCGGGCGTACGTCGGGCCGAGGGTGAACGCGGAGCCGCCGGTGGCCACGTACATGCCGGGGCGGCGGGGCACGGCCCCCAGGAGCGGCAACTGGTCGGGGGTGAGGGTGGTCATCCCCGTCCAGGTCCGGATCACGGGAAGGTCGCAGACGGCGGGTACGACCCGGGCGGCGGCGGCGTTGCCGGCCAGGGATTCGTAGCGCAGCTCGGGGTTGACGTCCAGGTCGACCCGGCCGGCGCGGGTGACCAGCTTGGCGGGCCAGCCGCCGCCGATCAGGACGTTGCCGTCCTCGGTCTGCTTCATGGACAGCCGGCGGCCGACGTGCTGGATCAGGTGCGGGAGCAGCGGACCGGTACGGGCTGTGGCGCTCATGGTCAGTCCGACGGGGAACGCGGGCAGCCGCACGTCGGCCATGGCCGCCACCTCGGTGGTCCACACGCCGGCGGCGAGGACGACGGTGTCCGCCGTGTCGACCGCCCCGTCCGCGCCGAGCCGCCACCGGCCAGCGTGCCGGTCGAGGGACGTGACGCGGTGCCCGGTACGGATCTCGGCGCCGAGGCGGGTCGCGGCCCGGGCGTAGGCGGGGGTGACCAGCCGGGGATTGGCCTTGCCCTCCCCTGGGGCGAAGCCCGCCGCGAGGACGTCGGTCGACAGGTACGGGGCCAGGACGCGCAGGTCCCGACCCGACACGACGTCGACCGGGAGCCCGTAGCGGCTTTCGAGGGCGGCCTTGCGGTCGAGCGCGGCGACCTGGGCCGGGGTCTCGGCGAGCATCAGCCCGCCGTGCCGGGCGACCCCGCAGGGTTCGCCGAGTTCGGCCTCGACGGTGGACCAGGCGCGCATCGCGTCGAGGTGCAGGGGTAGCGCTCGGGCCGCCAGGCGGGCGGCGGCGTCGCCGTGCTCGACCATCCGGTACTCGAGTTGGAAGTGCAGACTGCCGGCGTTCTGGCCCGAGGCGTGCCGGTTGAGCTGGTCCTTCTCGACCAGGAGTACCCGGGTGCCGGCCCGGGCGAGGTGCCAGGCCGTCGCGCAGCCGAGCAGTCCGCCGCCGATGACCGCCGTGTCGTAGTGCGCCATCAGATCAGGTCGAGCTCGGCGACGGTGGCGCGGACCCGGGCCTGTTCCCCGGCGGTCAGGGGCAGCAGGGGCGCGCGGACGTGGCCCGCGGGCACCCCGCGCAGGGTCAGCGCGTACTTCAGGATGGCCTGCGCGTTGCCGAACTTCGCGCCGTAGTCGGGGCCGAACCAGCTGTTCATCAGTACCCGGTCGCGGGCGCCGAGCGTGCGGGCCCGGTCGAGGTCGCCGTCGGCCACGGCGCGGAAGAAGTCGGGGTGGTCGGCGCCGAGCAGTCCGCCCGCGCCCATCAGCCCGTCGCCGCCGATCCGGGTCAGCAGCGCGATGCCGGTCTCGTCGGTGGGGACGCCGAAGTACCGGACCCGGCCGTGCAGCGCGACCAGGCCCCGGACGAACGCGCCGAAGTCGGGGGTGGAGTTCTTGACGGCCACGACGTGTTCGAGGTCGGCGAGTTCGCCGAGCAGTTCCGGGTCGAGGTCGACGCCGGTGCCGCGCGGCCAGTTGTACACGCAGATCGGGATCGGCACGGCGTCGGACACGGCGCGGTAGAAGGCGACGGTCTCGGCGCGGGTCGGGACCACGTAGGGCGGCGGGGTGAGCAGGATGCCGTGCATCCCGGCGGCGCGGGCGGCCTCGGCGTGCCGGATCGCCTCGGCCGGGGTGTAGGCGTTGCAGCCGCCGAGGACGGTCATGGTGCGACCGACCTGTGCGACGGCGGTGCGGAACAGGTCCGCGCGTTCCTGTTCGCTCCAGCTGAACCACTCGCCGGTGGTGCCGCCGACGACGATGCCGTGCATCCGCTCGGCGGCCAGCCAGTCGAGCTGGGTCCGCCAACTGTCGAGGTCCAGGTCGCCGGTCGCCGTGAACGGGGTGGTGACGGCGGGGATGTAGCCGTGCCAGTCGACGCTGTGGCGGTCCATGTGCGGGCCTTTCCGGGTTGCGCGGGCAGGGTGGGGCGGCCCGCGTGCCGGACGCGGGCTGACGTGCGGGGAGCGGGGTCGGGTCAGGGGGTCGGCGGGGTCACCGCGATGAGGAGGCGGGCCGGCGCACCGCTGGCGTTGAGGTATCGGTGCGGCAACCGGGAGTCGAAGGTGACCGCCTCTCCGGTCTCGATCACGTGCCTCTCTCCGTCGATCTCGGCGACGACCGTGCCGGCCAGCACGATCGCGCACTCCGTGGACGGGTGCGACCACGGCTCGGCGGAACTGGCGTCGCCGGGCGCGAGGTCGGCCTGGAGCACCTCCAGGTCGCCACGGCCGGGGGTGAGCCGGTCGTAGGAGATCTGGCCGGGCGGGGCCGCGAGCCGGCTGCGCGAGCCGGGGCGACTGACGTGGACGGCCGGCGCGTCCGGTTCGGAGAACAGTTCGGCGATGGAGGTGTCGAACACCTGGGCGAGTTTGCGCAGGGTCGCCAGGCTCGGGTCGGTCGCGGCGTTCTCGATCTGACTCAGCAGGGCGGGCGAGACATCCGCCGCGATGGCGAGCTGACGCAGCGTCAGGTTGTGGCGCTGACGTAGTTCGCGGAGTCGTTCTCCGAGCATCGGATCCTCGTTCTGATCAGTCAGGCTGAACTTGTTTGACTAAGCTACACGGCCGTGTCTAGTATGGTCAAACACGGAGCCCTGGAAAGCCATTTCCACTAAACATGCCGTGGCAATGACAACTCGGACGACCGTGCTGTGTCCGCCCCATCCAACCCGTGGTGGGGCCACAGGGAAAGTCCGGGCGAACACCCCAGCGCCTCCCGGCGTCCCCGGTCCCCAGGACCCCGGACCGGAACCGGGACGCCGCAGTACCTGGTGGACCCGCTCCCCCGGCCGGTCCCGACAGAAGGTAGGAGCAGCATGTCGATCACCGCACGCCGCACCCGTGGCGGAGCCCTCGCGTTCGCCGCGCTGGCCGTCGCCTCCACCGCAGCAGCCTGCACGACCGGCGGCGGTGACGGCGCCAGCGGGAACTCGAAGACCCTGACGGTCAACACGTCCTTCGTGCTCAAGACCCTCGACCCCGGCCGGGTGTACGAGGCGACCGGCCTCACCGCCGTGCACGCCCTCTACGACACCCTCGTCACGTTCAAGGGCTCCGACGTCAGCAGACCCGTTCCCGCGCTCGCCGAGTCCTACACCGCCTCGCCCGACGCGAAGACGTTCACGTTCACGCTGCGCAAGGGGGTCACCTTCGCCGACGGCACTCCCCTGACGGCCGACGACGTGGTGTTCTCCCTCAACCGGCTGCGCAACGTCAAGGGCAGCCCCGCCGTGATGGTCAACGGGCTGACCGCCGCCAGGACCGACGAGCGCACCGTCGTGGTCACCTCCGCGACCGCCGACCCGAACGTGCCGACCGTGCTGGCCATGCCCGCCACCGGGATCCTGAACTCGAAGGTCGCGAAGGAACACGGCGCCAGCGCCGGGGACGACGCGGCCAAGGCCGACACCGCCCAGCAGTACCTCGACGGGGCGTCCGCCGGCTCCGGCCCGTACGTGCTGAAGTCCTACGAACCCAACTCGCAGGTCGTCCTGGAGGCCAACCCCCGGTACTGGGGGACGAAGCCCGCGTTCGGCCGGGTCGTACTCCGCAACATGGACGTGCAGACCCAGAAGCTGACCATGTCGCGCGCCGAGGGCACCGAGGTCTCCCTGGACATCTCCGGCAAACTCCTCGACGGCCTGCCCGCCACCCTGCGGACGTCGGGCGTGCAGGACACCGTGTACTTCCTGTACCTCAACGCCGACCCGGCCGTGTCCCCGGTCAGCTCGAACCCGAAGTTCAACCAGGCGCTGCGCTCGGCGATCGACTACGCGGGCATCGCGGCCCTGTACGGCAAGGGCGCCGGCAACCCCGCCGGGCTCGTCGCCCCCGGCTTCCCCGGCGCGCTGCCGGAATCCGAGGCGTCCAGGCGCGACGTCCCCAAGGCGAAGTCACTGCTCACCGAGGCGGGTCTGACCAGTCCCGCACTCAAGTTCAGCTACCCGGCGATCACCTACCGGGGCGTGGACCTGGGCACCGTCGCCACCAAGATCCAGAGTGACGCGTCCGAGGCCGGCATCAAGCTGGAGCTCAACCCGCAGCCGCTGACCACGTTCCTCGACGACATGCGGTCCGGGAAGTCCGCGATGGGCTTCACCCCGCAGAGCCTGAACTACCCCGTCGCCGACTCCCTGATCAACAACATGGCCCCCGGCCAGGCCACCGCGCTGCGGGCCGGCTGGACCGTGGACCGGGCCGACCCGGGCGTCGTCGCCGCCGGGGCCAAGGTCACCGGCACCCTGGACCTGGCCGCCCGGGCGGCGGCGATGCAGGACTGGCAGCGGCAGATGAACGCGCACTCGCCGTACATCGTCGTGGCCAACAACTCCGGCATGGTGGTGGCGACCCCTTCCCTGACCGGCGCGGACTACACCCCCGCCGGCTGGCAGGTCGACGTCGCAGCGATCGGCCGCAAGTAGGTGGCCGCCGTGCGACAGGCCGGACCCGACGCGGTCGCCCCGACCGCGTCGCGGCCCCGGAACCAGCACCTGCTGCTGCGTTTCCTGGCCAAGAAGCTCCTGATCACCGTCGGACTGCTGCTCGGGGTCACGATCGTGACATTCGGGCTGGTGCAGGTCGTGCCGGGAGACCCGGTCACGGCGAACCTGTCCGACCAGGCCCTCAACGACCCGGCCGCCGTGGCCGCGTTCCGCGAGAAGTGGGGCCTGGACCAGCCGGTGTACCAGCAGTACCTGCACTACCTCGGCAACCTGCTGCACGGCGATCTCGGCACCTCCCAGCAGACCGGCCGGGCCGTGATGGCCGACCTCGGGCACTACGTGCCGGCCACCATGGAACTGGCGATCCCGACCATGGTGCTGGCCCTGCTGCTCGGCACCGGCATCGGCATGCTGGCCGCCGTCCGCAACGGCAGGATCACCGACCAGCTGGTGCGGATCGGCGCGCTGCTGGGGCTGTCGGCGCCGCCGTTCTGGCTGTCCCTCGTCGTGCTGTACGTGTTCTTCTACAAACTGGGGATCGCGCCCAGCGGCGGCCGGTTGTCCACGGACTTCAGCCCGCCGCCCACGACCACCGGCATGTACACCGTCGACGCGGCCCTCGCCGGGCAGTGGGACGTCGCCTGGGACGCCGCCCAGCACCTGCTGCTGCCCGTCCTCGTCCTGACCTGCCTGACCGTGGCCATGCTGGTGCGGTTCGTCCGGTCCTCGATGTTGGAGGTCCTGCAGCAGGACTACATCCGGGCCGCCTACGCCAAGGGGCTGCCCGGCCGGACCGTCCTGCGCAGGCACCTGCTGCGCGCCGGGCTCGTCCCCGTCATCACCGTGTCGGGCCTGGCGTTCGCGTCGCTGCTGTCGGGCACGGTGCTGGTGGAGAACATCTTCGGCTGGCCGGGCCTCGGCCAGTACGCGTTCCGCAGCGCCACCGCGCTGGACCTGCCCGCGATCCTCGGCGTCAGCCTGTTCGTGGCACTGGTCTACACAATGGTCAACCTCACCGTCGACCTGCTGTACGGCCTCATCGACCCGAGGATCCGGCTGTCGTGACGATCCCCACCGCAACAGAGGACCGCAAGGTGACCCGGGCGCTCGGCCGGCGGAGCTGGCTGCGCCGGCTCCGGGGCGACGGCGGCCGACCGATCTGGCGGCAGCCCGTCGCCGCCGCGGCCCTGGCGATCCTGGTCGTCTGGCTACTGCTGGCGGTCCTGGCCCCGCTCGTCGCGCCGTACGACCCGCTCGCCCAGAGCGCCGACACCTACGTACCCCCGTCGGGGTCGCACTGGTTCGGCACCGACTCCCTGGGCCGTGACGTGTTCAGCCGGGTCGTGTACGGCGCGCAGCTGTCCATCCCGCTCGCGATCGCCATCGTGGCGCTCGCACTGCTGGTCGGCGGCACGCTCGGCCTCCTCGCCGGATACGTCGGCCGGTTCGTCGACGAGACCCTGATGCGCCTGACCGACCTGGTGTTCGCGTTCCCGCAGATCATCCTCGCGATGGCGGTGACGGCGGCGTTCGGGCCGAGTACCCGTAACGCGGTCCTGGCCCTGGTCATCGTCTCCTGGCCGGTGTACGCCCGGGTGATCCGGGGCGCCGTGCTGACCATGCGGGGCGAGGACTACCTCAACGCCGCGCGGCTGCTGGGCGTCGGACCGGTGCGCGCGCTGCGCAAGGACGTGCTGCCCAACAGCGTCGGCCCCGCGATCGTGCTGGCCACCCTGGAACTCGGCAACGCCGTGCTGATGCTGGCCGCCCTGTCGTTCCTGGGCCTCGGTCCGCGCCCGCCGGCCGCCGAGTGGGGGTCGATGGTCGCGCTCGGCTCGCAGGACCTGTCCATGTGGTGGGTGAGCGTGTTCCCGGGCCTGGCGATCCTCACCGTCGTGCTGGCGTTCAACATCCTCGGCGACGCGCTGCGCGACCGGATCGACCCCCGTTACGCGAAGGGACGCTGACATGGCACTGCTCGACGTCGAGAACCTGGCCGTGACCCTGCCCGGCCCGCGCGGCCCGCTGCCGATCCTGCACGACGTTTCCCTGACCGTCGCGGAGGGCGAACTCGTCGGCATCGCCGGGGAGAGCGGCTGCGGCAAGAGTCTCACCGCGCAGACCCTGCTGGGCCTGCTGCCCACCGGCGCGGCCGTGACGGGCTCGGCCCGGTTCGACGGTACCGAGCTGATCGGGCTCGACCGGCGGGGCTGGCAGCGGGTCCGGGGCGCGGGCATCGCCATGGTGTTCCAGGACCCCAGCGCCGCACTGCACCCGATGCTCACCATCGGCCGGCAGCTCACCGAGCACATGCGGTTCCACCTGTGCCTCGGCCGCAAGGAGGCCGACCGGCGCGCCGTCGGCCTCCTCGAACAGGTGCGGATCCCCGACCCGGAACGGGCGCTGCGGGCCTACCCGCACCAGTTCTCCGGCGGCATGCGCCAACGGGCGGCGATCGCCATCGCCCTGGCGGCCGAGCCCCGGCTCCTGATCGCCGACGAGCCGACCACGGCCCTCGACGTCACGGTGCAGGCCGGCATCCTCGCGCTCCTGGACCGGCTGCGGGTCGAGACCGGGCTGGCCGTCGCGTTCATCACCCACGACCTGGGGGTACTGAGCGCGCTGACCACCCGCAGCTACGTGCTCTACGCCGGCCGCGTCGTGGAGACCGGCCCGACCGGGGCGCTGCTCACCCGGCCCCGGCACCCGTACACGTCGGCGCTGCTGGGGGCCCGGCCGCACGGCGCGCAGGCCTCGGGCACGCTCCGGCCGATCCCCGGCGGGCCGCCGGCACCCGGTGAGGCCCCGGTCGGCTGTGCCTTCCAGGACCGGTGCGCACACGTCGCCGACGAGTGCCGGGTGGCCGTGCCGCCGCTGTCGCCGTCCGGCGAGGACCGCGCCGCCGCCTGCGTGATCCGCCCCGAACTGGAGGTCGTCGCGTGACACTGTTGGAGATCGAGGACGTGCACGTCGAGTACAAGCCCCGGGGCCGGGCGCCCGTGCGGGCCGTCAGCGGGGTGAGCGTGACCGTCGAGGCCGGCCAGGTCGTCGGCCTGGTCGGCGAGTCCGGCTGCGGGAAGTCGTCCCTGGCCCGGGTCGCGGTCGGGCTCGCGCCGCCCAGCGCGGGGGCCGTGCGGTTCGCCGGAGCGCCGGTGACGCCGCTGGGCTGGCGGCGGCGGGCCGCGACGGAGGTGGGGCTGCAGATGGTGTTCCAGAACCCGTACGCCTCGCTGAACCCGCGCCGCACCGTCGGCGAGCAGCTCCGCGACGGACTGCCCGTGGCGGTCACCGACCCCGGGCGCCGGGTCGTCGAACTGCTCGACCGGGTGGGGCTGCCGGCCGCCACCGCCGCACGGTACCCGCACCAGTTCTCCGGCGGGCAACGGCAGCGGATCGCGATCGCCCGGGCCCTGGCCCCCGAACCGCGCATGATCATCGCCGACGAGCCGGTCACCGCGCTCGACGCGTCCTCGCAGGCCCAGGTCGTCAACCTGCTCGTGGAACTCGTCCACGAACTCGACATGGGGATGCTGTTCATCTCCCACGACCTGGCCCTCGTGCACGAGATCGCGGACGTGACCGCCGTGATGTACCTCGGAAGGATCGTGGAGACCGCGCCGACCCGGGAACTGTGGCGGGCACCCCGACACCCGTACACCCGGGCGCTGATCGACGCGGTACCCCGGATCTCCGCCGAACCGCGGCTGCCGAAGACCCTCGCCGGGGAGGTGCCCGACCCGTCGAACGCGCCCGCCGGCTGCCGGTTCCGGCCCCGGTGCGCGCACGCCTTCGACGCCTGCCACACCCAGCCGCCGACCGTCGACCTCGGTGAGGGCCGCACGGCCGCGTGCTGGCTCACCGATCCCACCGTGGCCCCGGCCGCGGCCGTAGCCGGAGGAGGAGCATGAACCCGCGCACCGAGCAGGTCCTCGTCAACCTGTCCCTGTACGACGGCGTGTCCGACCACAGCCAACCCGACCGGGGCCTGTGGATCGGCCCGGACGGCGTGATCCGCGCCGTCGGCCCCGTGGACGACGTGCTCGCCGAGGCCCGCGGGGTCCGCGTCGTCGACCTCGGCGGGCAGCACGTCATGCCGGGCCTGACGAACATGCACGTGCACCTGTCCCTCGGGCTGCCCGGGGACTTCGCCGCCGAGGTGCGGGGCGCCGACCAGGCCGAACTCGTGCTGCTGATGGCCGACTCGGCCCGACGCACCCTGCGGGCCGGGGTCACCACCGTCCGGCTGGTCGGCGAGAGCCGGTACGCGGACTTCGCCCTGCGCAAGGCCATCGACCGGGGTGCCGTGGACGGGCCGCGCATCTTCACCGCCGGGCACGCCCTGTGCTGCACCGGCGGGCACGGCTGGGACGCCGACGCGTTGGAGGCCGACGGGGCGGACGGTTTCCTGCGGTTGACCCGTCAGCAGTTGCGGGCCGGCGCGGACCTGATCAAGGTCTGCATCTCCGGGGGCATCGCCGGCGAACACGAGTCCATCGACACCCCGCAGCTCCTCGACGAGGAGATGGCCGCCGTGCTGCGGGTCGCCCACGACTGGGGCCGCAAGGTCACCGCGCACGCGGGGCCGGCCGACTCGATCCGCCGCGCCGTGGAGCTGGGCCTGGACTGCGTCGAACACGGCTACGAGCTGACCGACGACCTGACGAGGCTGATGGCGGAGCGGGGCGTCTGGTACGTGCCGACCATCGTGGTCAGCCGGTGCGAGCAGTTCTTCCGCGACTCCGGCGTCCCCGGCTGGCTGATGGACCGGGCACTGGCCGCCGGCCCACGGCACTGGGAGAGCCTGCAGCACGCGATCCGCAACGGGGTACCCCTCGCCCTCGGCAGCGACATGCCCCCGCACGCCCGCTACGACGAGACCACCGCGACCGTGCGGGAACTGGAGTTCATGGTCGACGCCGGCCTGCCCGTCGCCGACGCGCTGAAGGCCGCCACGGTGCGGCCCACCGAGTGGTTGGAGGCCACCGACACCCTCGGCACCCTCACCGCCGGCCGGCACGCGGACCTGCTGGTCCTGCGCGACGACCCGACCCGCTCGGTGTCGGCGCTGCGCACCCTGCACGTCGTGATGAAGGGCGGCACCGTGTACCGCGACGACACCGGCCTGACCCGGTGAACACGATCACCGGGGTCGCCGACGCCTACCTCGAGGCCCGGGCGCTCCTCGACCCGGACGCGGCCGACACCCTCGGCCGGACGCCGAGGTCCCGGTTCCCCGACCTGTCCCCCGCCGGCTTCGACGCGCGCGCCGACCTCGACCGTGCCACCCTGCGGGCCGCCGGGACCGCCAGCGCCCACGCCGCCGGGGAGCGGCCCCTGGCCGCCGCGTTCACCGAACGGCTGCGCAGCGACACCGCCCTCCACGACGCCGGGTTCACCACCCGGCTGCTCGCGCCGCTGGCCACGCCGGTGCACCTGGTACGGCAGGTGTTCGACACGCTGCCACGCGGCAGCGACGGCGATTGGGCGGTCGTCGCGGAGCACCTGGAAGGGGTCGCGGCGGCTCTCGGGCAGTACACCGAGACGCTGCGCCGCTCGGCCGACCGGGGACAGCTCGTCGCCCGCCGGCAGGTGCTGGCCGTCGCCGACCAGTGCACCACGTGGATCGCGCACGACGACTTCTACGGCCGGCTGATCGCCGGTCACCACGGCGGTCCGCACGCCGACCGGCTGGCCACGGGGGCCGAGCGGGCCGGCGCCGCGACCATCGGGTTCGTCGCGTTCCTGCGCGAGGAACTGGCCCCGCACGCCACCACCGTCGACGGGGTCGGCCGGGAGCTGTACACCGTGACGGCGGGCAGTTTCCTCGGCGCGGAGGTGGACCTCGACGATCTGTACGCCTATGGCTGGGAGGAGTTGAACCACACGGCCCGGGAGATGCGGGCCGTCGCCGAGGAACTCGGGCACGGCAGCGTGGCGTCCGCGCTGGCGGCGCTCGACGCCGACCCCCGGTGGCGGGTACCGGTCGGTGCGCCGTTGGCGGGCTGGCTCCAGGAGCGGGTGGACCGGGTGACCGACGCCCTGGACGGCACGCACTTCGACATCCCGGCGGCCACCCGCCGCGTCGACTGCCACCTGAGCCCGGCTTCCTCCGGCGTCATGTACTACACGCCACCCGACGCCGGCCTGACCCGCCCCGGCGGCATCTGGTGGCCCGTGCCCGCGGGGCAGGACACCGTCCCCGTCTGGCAGCACGTCGGCACCCTGTTCCACGAAGGGCTCCCCGGCCACCACCTCCAGCACGCGATCACCTTGGGCACGACGGCCCTGCACCCCTGGCAGCGCACCCTCTGCCACGTGCACGGCTACGCCGAGGGCTGGGCGCACTACGCCGAGCGGCTCGCCGACGAACTGGACCTCTACGAGGGCCCGGCCGAACGGCTCGGCATGCTCTGCGGCCAGATGTGGCGGGCGTGCCGCATCGTCATCGACCTCGGACTGCACCTGGACCTGCCGATCCCTGCCGCCAACGGCTTCACCCTCGCCACCCGGTGGACCCCGGAACTGGCGGTCGCGTTCCTGCAGTCCACCGCCGGCCTCGACGCCTCCACCGCCCGGTTCGAGGTGGACCGCTACCTGGGTTGGCCCGGACAGGCCCTCGCCTTCAAGGTCGGCGCCCGGCTGTGGCGGCGGGCCCGGCACGACGCCGAGGTCCGCGACGGGGCCGCGTTCGACCTCAGGACGTTCCACATGGCGGCGCTGCGACTCGGTCCGATGGGGCTCGACCCGCTGCGCGCCAGCCTCGCCGACCTCCCGGAAGTGGGTACCCCCCGATGACCGAACCCACCATCGCCGACACCGTGCACGCCCTCTACCGGGCGCTGGGCGACCGGCCCGCCTTCGACGCCCACCTGCACCCCGACCTCACCATGTGGGAGACCGACGCACCGGACCTGTTGCGCGGCCTCGCCGACCTCGACGCGCTGCGCGACCGCCGGGCCCCGGCCGTCGACGCCGTGCCGCCCGTCTCGGTCGCCCCCGAAGACCTCCTTATCGAGGAGTGGGACGACACCGGGCTCGCCCGGTACGTGCTGCGCGCCGCGTACGCCGGCCGGCCCGACACCCTGTTCCGGGTGACCGACGTGTTCCGGCGCGACGGGTCCGGCTGGCGGATCGTGCACCACCACGCCGAGGAGTCGCGGTGAACGACGGACCGGTCACAGAGCTGTACGACCTGCGGGTCGTCGTCGAACGCATCGAGGGCCGCTCCGTGTGCGGCATGAAGGTCGGCGACCACATCGACCTCACCGAGTCCAGCCGGCTCAGCCTGCCACCCGGCGGACACTTCTGCCTGTACGCCCTCGCCGCGTGCCTGCCGCTGCTGCCCGCCAAGCAGCGCGCGCTGCCGGCCGGCGACTGGCTGGAGTCCGATTCCCACGTGGCCTGCCCCGACCCGGAGGAACGGCTCGTGATGCGGATCGACCGGACCGGCCGGCGGGCCATCCCCACCGGGGAGCTGACGTGACCGGGCGGCTGGTGGGGATCGGGTTGCAGTCCGACAAGTCCGCCGACGAGTACGCCGCGCTCGCCGAGGCGGCCGAGAGTCACGGCTTCGACGTGCTGTCGGTGTTCGGCGACCTGATGTACCAGCCGCCGATCTTCCCGCTGCTGATCGCCGCCCGGCACACGCGGCGGATCCGGCTCGGGGCCGCGTGCGTCAACCCGTACACGATGCATCCGGTGGAGATCGCCGGACAGGTCGCGGCCCTCGACCTCGCCTCGCACGGCCGGGCCTACCTGGGCCTGGCCCGGGGCACCTGGCTGGGCCAGGTCGGGGTCGCCCAGTCGCGCCCCCTACGCCGGTTGGCCGAGACGATCGATGTGGTGAACATGCTGCTCGCCGGGGACGACTCCGGCTACTCGGGCGCGGAGGTCAGCCTCGCGCCCGGCACCGCCCTGCGCTACGCCCCGCACCGGCCGACCGTGCCCGTGCTGATCGGCACGTGGGGCCGGCGTGCCGCCGGACTGGCCGCGACGGTGGGCTCGGAGGTCAAGGTCGGCGGGTCCGCCAACCCGGCGATGGCCGCGACGATGCGCGCATGGGTGGACGCCGACGCGACGGCGGCCGGCCGGGACCCGGCCGACGTGGGCGTGGTGCTCGGCGCGGTCACGGTCGTGGACACCGACGGGGCGGCGGCCCGCCGGCTGGCCCGCACCGAGGTGGCCATGTACCTGGCCGTCGTCGCCGCCCTGGACCCGACCGTGGACCTGGACCCGGAACTGCTGGCCCGGATCCAGGGGCATGTCGCCCGGGGCGAGCACGCGGCGGCCGGAGCTTCGATCGGCGACGACCTGCTCGACCTGTTCGCGTTCTCCGGTACGCCGGATCAGGTCGCGGCCCAGGCGGCGGCGGTGTTCGACGCGGGGGCGTCGCGGGTCGAGTTCGGCACCCCGCACGGGCTCCGCCCCGCACGGGGCGTGGATCTGCTCGGCAGGCGGGTGCTGCCGCTGTTACGCGGGTGACGGCAGGACGGGAAGACCGCCTCGGAGCCGACCACCCCATGCCCGGGCGCACCCGCCGTCCTGGTTGGTGGCCCGGTCGACGAGGGCCGCGGGAACGGCGATCACCGTTACCGTGACTCTGGCGAGCGATAGTCCTCAAGGGCCGGCTTCCGTTCCGGGAGCCGAGGAGCGAGCCGACCGCCCGCCGCCGACCGAACGCCACGACGCCCCCGCACCGGCCCGGTGCGGGGGCGTCCGCCAGCTTCGCCGGGTGCTAGCTGTGGGATTTGATGGCGCTGACCCAGGGGCCGATGTTGCTGTAGCCGCTGCTGTCGACGGTGATGGAGTAGCCGGTGCAGTTGATGTGCTCCCACAGCTCCACCGTGCCGCTGCTCTCCGTGCGAGCGGACCGGATTCCGTCGTTCCACGCACCGACGGACGTGCAGTAGTTGTCCTCGCCCGTGTACAGCCATGCGGAGGTACCTGACCAGCTGGTTCCGCTCCAGACCTTCACGACAGGTCCGGTCGCGTGAGCCGGGCTGGCCGCCAGGACGGGCCCCAGCATGACGGCGACGGCGACGGCGCCAAGAACCTTCTTCTTCATGTCCCCGTTCCTTTCCGTGAGGTTTCACCCCGGGGCCGGACGACGCCGGAGTTCATGCCGCGCGGGCAATGGATCGACGATAGCAAATGCACACTTTAGTGTGCTGTGTGGAACTTCACAGTGGAATGCAACCCTTTGGGGTTGCCGGTAACGAAGCTGTCATGAGCGGCAAAGGAGCAATATGTGACTAGTCGCCGTCTCCTTCTTCGCTGGCGGCGTGCGGTAGGGACGTCCCCGCCGCCGTCCAGGAAGCACATGCCGCGCCGCCCTTGGCCGGAGATTGACCAAGGGGCGCGTACCACGCAGTCTCGTGCATTTCCGCAGCCCTGCCAGGAACCGTCCGGGGCGGTGCACTGACACGCAGTCACGATCGTCGATCGAGGGTTCCACAGTGGAGCTTGATCATGTAGCTTGCCGCATATGTGGGAGACCTTGATCCAGCCGGCCGTCGAGCAGGCCGCTCTGTACCGTGCGAACGGATGGTGGCGCGACCCGACCTTCCTCGACGACCTGGCCCGCGCCGTCGACCGGTCACCCGACCGGGCCGCGATCATCGCCTACCAGGGCAGCGAGCACGCCCGGACCCTCAGCTACGCGCAACTGGCCGGCACGGTGGCCCGGTTCGCCGGCGCGCTGACCGAGCTCGGCGTCGGCCGCGGCGACGTGGTCGCCATCCACCTGCCCAACCAGTGGATGCTCACCCCGCTGTACCTGGCCTGCGTGCGGATCGGCGCCGTCGTCGCCCCGATCATCCCGGCGCTGGGCGCCCGGGAGCTCGGCCAGGTCCTGCGCCGCACCGCCGCGAAGGTGTGCTTCGCCCCGGACGTCTTCGACGGCGTCGACTACGTCACCCGGGTCGCCGAGGCCGCGCCGCCGACCCTGGAGCACCACGTGGTGGTCGGCACCCCGCCGCCGGGCGCGCTGGACTTCACGACGTTCTTCGTCGACACCCCGTGGGAGGAGCGCCACCCGCTGACCGGGGTCGAGCCGCTCCGCGCGGACGACGTGAGCCTGCTGCTGGTCACCTCCGGCACCACCGGCGAGCCCAAGGCCGTCGCGCACACCCAGAACACCCTCTACGCCGCCGTGCGCACCGTGAGCGAGCCCTACCGGCTCGGGGCCGACGAGGTGATCGCCATTCCGCACTACCTGACCCACATGGCCGGTTTCAGCTACGCCGTGCACATGCCGCTGCTGCTCGGCGGCACCTGCGTCATGCAGGACACCGCCGACATGGCCCTGTTCCGCGACCTGATCGCCGAGCACGGGGTCACCTTCGGTTACGCCGCGCCGCTGTACGTCGCCGGCCTGCTCGCCGCCCAGGGCAACGACCCGAAAGACCTCAGGACTCTGCGGTACCTGCTGTCTGGCTCCGCCCCGATCCCGCCCGACCTGGTCACCGAGGTGCGCGAGGCGCTCGGCGTGGAGCTCGGCGCGCTGTGGGGCATGACCGAGAACGGCGCGGTCACCCTCACCCGCCCCGAGGATCCCGCGGGCTGGGCCGCGGACAGCGACGGCCGGCCCGAGCCCTGGATGCAGGTGCGCATCGACGCCGAGCCGGGCGGGGACCTCGGCCGGCTGCTGGTCCGGGGCGCCTCGCAGACCGTCGGATACCTCGACCAGGCCGACGTGTACGCCGCCCAGACCGACGCCGACGGCTGGTTCGACACCGGCGACATGGCGCGACCCGACGGGCGCGGCGGGATCCGCATCACCGGCCGCCGGGCGGATCTGATCACCACCCGGCAGGCGGCCAAGGTGCCCACCCTGGAAGTCGAGGGCGTCCTGACCCGGCACCCGGCCGTCCGCGAGGTGGTGCTGATCGGCTACCCCGACCCCGACTTCCCCAGCGCCGACTGCGTCTGCGCGGTCGTGGTCGCCGACGGCGAGCCGCCGACGCTGGAGCAGCTCACGACGTTCCTCGACGGCGCCCGAATGACCTGGGAGAACTGGCCGGTCCGGCTGGAGCTCGTGCCCGAGCTGCCGAAGAACTCACTCGGCAAGGTGCTCCGGCCGATCCTGCGGGCCCGGCTGGAGGACGGGACCCTCGGCCCTGTCGGTGCGGCCGGCGGGTCCGCGTGAACGGGCGGTGGGCCGTGTTCGGGGCGGCGGCCGCCGGCACGTTCCTCGGCGCGCTCGACCTCAACGTGGTACCGGTCGCCTTCGACGACATCACGAGATCGTTCCCGCACGCGACGCTCGGCGCGTTGTCGTGGGTGACGACCGGGTACGCGGTCGCGTTCGGCGCGGCGCTGCTGCCCGCCGGGGCGCTCGCCGACCGGCTCGGCCGGCGGGCGGTGTTCCTGATCGGCCTGTCGCTGTTCACCGTGGCCTCGGCGTGTTGCGCGCTGGCCGGCGGCGTCGGCATGCTGATCGCTGCCCGGTTCGCGCAGGGCGTCGGCGCCGGCACCATGACCCCGCTGGCGCTCGCGCTGATCCTGCCGGCGTTCGGCCCGGCCGCCCGGGGCCGGGCGATCGGGCTGTGGAGCGCCGTCGGCGCCCTGGCGGCCGCAGCCGGGCCGGCGGTGGGCGGACTGCTGGTCGGCGTGGACAGCTGGCGGCTGGTCTTCTGGTGCACGGTGCCGTTGGGCGCGGTGGCCGTGGTTGTGGGCTGGCGGGTGCTGCCCCGGGTCGACGAGGGCCGCGACGGCCCCGGCCGGCTTCCTGACCTGCTGGGCGCGGCACTGCTCGCCGCAGCCGTCGGCGCGGCGGCACTCGGCCTGGCCTCCGGCGGCGACTGGGGCTGGACCAGCCCGGCCACCCTGGGCACGCTCGGCGCCGCGGTGGCGCTGTCGGTCGGCTTCGGCCTGCGCACCGCCCGGATCGCCGACCCACTGATCCGACCGGGCCTGCTGCGGCTGCGCCCGGTCCGGGTCGCCAATGTCGCGCTGCTGCTGTTCGGGCTGCTCTACTTCGCCCTCCAACTCGCCAACGCGCTGTTCCTGACCAGCGTCTGGGACTACACGGCCCTGGAGGCCGGGCTGGCGCTCACCCCGGGCGCGGTGGTCGCCACCGCCGCGAGTTACGTCGGCGGGCCGGCCGGGGCCAGATACGGCAACCGGGTGATCGCGCAGGTCAGCGTCCTGCTCTTCGGTGCCGGCTGCCTGATGCTGGCGCTGGGCACCGGCCCGGGCACCAGCTACGTGACCGGTTTCCTGCCCGGGCTGCTGGTGTCCAGTGTGGGGTCCAGCGCGGCGTTCTCGGTGCTGGCCGCCGCGGCCGTGGAGTCGGTGCCGGCCTCGGAGCTCGGGATCGGCAGCGCGTTGTCCGTGACATCCCGGGCGATCGGCGCCTCGCTGGGCTTCGCCGGGCTCGCGGCGGTGCTGGCGTCGCCGGCGGGCGGAGCACTCGCCGGGTATCACCGGGCGTGGTGGATCGTCGCGGTGGGCACCGTGGTGACGGCGGTGGCCGCGACCGCGATCCGCCGCCCGGCCACGACCGCCTGATCACAGGGGAACCGACCCGTCGGGGCCCACGGGTAGGCCGCGCCCGTCAGCCGGGCGGGTGATCTTCGGCGACTCTCCCCCGGTGCTCTCCCCGGCGGGTCGGCGCGGGGCCGGTGTGGTGGCCCCGCCCGGCAGTTCTCCTCAAACTCCTCGAAGCATGGTGGATCGTGACTTATGGTGAGGGTGCTGATCGTCCCTGGCGTCGCGCCGGTCGTGGTGAAGGCTCGCGACGGCCCCGGCCGCATCGGCGCCGGCGCTCCGGTGACCCTTAGCGAGGTACTCATGGCGCATCGCGAGGTGCCCTTCAGCAACGGGATGAAGATCGGCGTCGGCTACGACCGGTTGACCGGTGACGTCCTGCCCTCGGCCGGCGCCGTCGGCCCTTCGGTGTCCGGCGTCGCGCAGGCCGGCGGGCAGCAGGTCTCGTCGGACTGCGTCATCGTGCAGGACGTCGAGACGCTCCACAAGTCGTTGGGTGTCTCGGTGGACGCCGGCGGGTCGTACATGGGCTTCTCCGCCAGCGCCAAGGTCGACTACGTCAGCGGTTGCGACTTCTCGAGTTTCTCCACCTACGCGCTGGTCCGGGTCAGCGTGCAGAACGCCTTCCTGAGCCTGGACGAACCCGTGCTGTCCCCGGACGCGCACCAACTCGTGGTCAACGGCGACCCCGAGCGGTTCCGGCACCGGTTCGGGGACACGTTCATCTCCGGGATCCGTACCGGCGGCGAGTACTTCGCGATCTACCAGCTGACCAGCACGAGCCAGTCGGAGCGGGAGACTCTCGCCGTGCAGGTGCACGCCGCCTTCAACGGCGGTCTCACCTCGGCCGAACTGAACACGGCGATCAACACCGCGACCGAGCGCAGCCAGTCCCACCTGGCGGTGCAGGTGCACGTCTTCCGGCAGGGCACGGTCAGCCACGCCGACCTCGGCATCGACGACATCATGCGCACCGCGAAGACCTTCCCCGTCGACGTCTCGGGAGAACGGGCCTTCCCGTACGCCGTTCTCCTGCAGGACTACTCGCGACTCCGGCAGCCCAACGACCAGTTCAACTACCTCGACATCCAGAACCAGCAGGAGACCCTGGCGGACCTGGCGAAGAGGCGGTTCGAGTTCCTGCAACTGCGCGACGACTACTCCTACATCCTCAAACACCTCGCCGACTTCCAGAACCCGGACGGCAGCGCCGTCGACCGGCAGAAGGTCGCGGCCGACCAGCGCGCGGTCATCGACGCGGTCAACACCATGCAGCAGCAGGCCGCACGGTGCTCCCGCGACGCGTCACGATGCGAGTTCACGGCCTTCGACGTCGGCGCCTTCGAGAAACCGGTCCTCAAGCCCGGCGCACCGACCCCCGCCGGCCCACTGGTGACCGTGCCCATGTGGAACACCGAGGAGCACGCGCTCGAGGGCGGCACCGTGACCTTCGCAACCGGCGACGTCTTCGAGCCCAGTGCCGCGTCCCTCGGTCTACTTCTCGTCTTCGTCCGCGTGGCCTCACCCTTCCAGGGCGACGATCGCGGCGGGATAGTCCTGGGCCAGGATCCGCCCGCCGGCGCCCTGGTGCCCGTGGGCACCACCGTGACGGTGACAGTCAGCAAACCCGAGCCCACGCCCCCATCCCAGTAGTCGCGGGCGTCTCCGGGCGAATCCCGGTGTCGGCTCGCCGCTCTACAGCGGACCGGTCCCCGGCCGCTCAGACCCGCACAGGGGAGGGCCGGGACCCGTCCTCTACGAGCCGGCCCGGCCTCAGGCGCCGTGCAGTTCGGCCAGTGCCCCAAGCCAGCGCCGGATCACGAGGACGGGTCCGTCCGGGTGCCGAAGTAGTCGCCGCTCCCCCGCCGGGAGCCCTCCTCGGGTGCGGCCTTCGCGAGGCGGGGAATGTGTTTGGCGCAGTGCACGTACGCCTCGTCGACGCGCACCAGCACCCACTGTTCCGCGCGCCGCCCGGACGCGGGGTCGGCGGGGAGGTCGGGGTACTCCGCGCGCAGGTACCCGTCAGAAACGATCTCCGCCCCGCCGTTGACATGCAGGCCGATGCCGTCGCGGACGAAGTCGACGAACAGCAGCCCGACGTGGCCGTTCTCGCTGATGTTGCCGAGGCTGGCCATCACGCCGTTGCCACGGTACTCGGGCCAGGCGAGCGTGCCGGGGTCGAGACAGCGGACGAAGCCGGGCGGGCCGGCCCGGAAGGTCGAGTCGCAGGCGCCGGACGCGTCGGAGGTGGCCACGAACATCATCTCCTGGCGGGCGAGGAACTCGCGCATCCGCCCGTTGAGGGCGGCGCGCACCTGTTGGCGGTAGAACCGCTCGGCGCGCTCCCGGGTGCCGTGGAGCTGTTGCAGTGCGTGCTCGCCGGCCGAACCGGTGCGAAGCGACGTCGGGTGCAAAAGTCTGCCTTCCTGGTGCGGGGATCCGGTAGCCGGACCGCACGACCCGTCCAGAAACGGGTGGTGACGTTCGGATGTGGCGGTGTGAGGGAGGGGATGAACGGGTAAGCGGTGGATTCCCGCCCACGGCCCCGCACAAACACCGACATCGCGTGAGGATCCATGAGCACACTGTCGCGATTACTCAAGGAGAGCTGGACGAGCGTCGAGGAACGGGGCGACACGCTCGCCGCGAACTTCTACGCCCGGGTCTTCCTGGCCGACCCGCAACTGCGGGAACTGTTCCCGGTCACCATGGACGTCCAGCGCTCCCGTCTCCTCGAAGCGATAGTCCAGGCCGTGCAGACCGTCGACGACCCCGACGCCTTCGCCGCCTACCTGACCGCCCTGGGCCGCGACCACCGCAAGTTCCACACCCGGCCCGAGCACTACGACGTCGTAGGGGCCTGTCTGATCGCGGCGCTCGCCGAGCACGCCGGCGACGCGTGGGGGCCGGAGTTCGAGCAGGCCTGGCGGGACGCGTACGCGGTCATCGCCGCCACCATGATCGCCGGGGCCGCCGAGGCAGCCGACCAGCCGGCGTACTGGCACGCCGAAGTCCTGCGCCACGAGCGGCACGGGACGGACCTGGCCCGGTTCACCGTCCGCCCATTGGAACCTGTCCCCTACCGGGCCGGGCAGTACGTCAGCCTCGAGACCGCGCACCGGCCGAGGCTGTGGCGGTCCTACTCGGTGGCCAACGCGCCCCGCGCCGACGGCACCATGGACTTCCACGCCCGCGCCGTCAGCGCCACCGGCGTCTCCAGCGCGCTGGTCCGCACACTCCGGGCGGGCGACATGCTCCGGATCGGCGCGCCGATGGGGTCCATGACCCTGGACCTGGGTTCGGCGCACGACATGGTGTTCGTGGCCGGCGGCACCGGGCTGGCACCGCTGCGGGCGCTCCTCGAGCAGCTCGCCGAGACCAACCGCAGCCGGGCCGCGCACCTGTTCCTCGGTGTCCGGCACACCGACGACCTCTACGACCTGCCTGCCCTGACGGCCATGGCCGTCGAGCACCCGTGGCTCACGTTCACCCCGGTGGTCAGCGAACAACCCGACAGCGGGTACCCGCACGGGCTGGTGGGCGAGGTCTGCGCGGCGGCCGGTCCGTGGCCCGAACACGACTTCTACGTCGCCGGATCCGCCGCGATGGTGCGCGCCACCCGCACTCGGCTGGCCGAGGCGGGCGTGCCCTACGACCGCATCCGCTACGACGCCCTGACCACCGGGTGAGCTCCCCGCGACGTCGTCGCCGAGGTGCCGCGCCGACCCCGGCTGGTCGCAGTGTCACGAGCATCGCGTTCCCGGGGCGACGGCGCTGTCGATCCTCCCGCCGAACGGACACGACCGACGCCGGGTTCGGTGGCAGCCACGTTCGGCGACGCCGCGCTCGCACACCGGGCGCACGGGTCGGACAGTGCGCACGGCGTGCTCCGGTTCGCGGGACCGCCGAGCTGGTGCGGTGCCCGACGACGTTCAGGGCGGCAAGGTCGGCTGCCCTGCGCTGAGGACAGTACTGCTGTCAGCTCGCGGGGACCGACAGGGCCAGGATGGCGATGTCGTCCCGGGTGGGGCCGATCGCCTGGACGACCTCCTTCAGGGTGGTGACGGCGGTGCCGGCTGTGTGGCGGCGGCCCCGCAGGTACTCAACGAGGCCTTCCGTACCCAGCCACTGGTCGTCGTGGCGGAGGTCGGTGACGCCGTCGGTGTAGAAAACGACCGTGTCCGCCGGCGCCAGGTGCACGGTGCTGGTGGTGAACGAGCCGTGTTCCACCGTCGGAAGCAGGCCGATCGCGGGCCCGGCGACCGCGATGGGTTCGGCGGTGCCGTCGGCCCGGATGAGAATGGGCGGGGGATGCCCGCCGGCGGCCGCGTGTAGCAGCCAGCCCGGCCCGTGGGGCTGGAGTGTGGCGTACACGGCGGTGCAGTAGCTGTGGTCGTCGATGTCGGGGTCCAGCCCCAGGGTGTGGTGCAGGTGGCTGAGTACCTTCACCGGGTCGGGTTCGATGATCGACACGGCGCGCAGTGTGTAGCGGATCAGTGACGTGACGGCCGCCGCGCGGGGTCCCTTGCCGCACACGTCGCCGAGGAACACGCCCCACCGGCCTTCGTCGTCGATCGGGAACAGGTCGTAGAAGTCCCCTCCCAGGTTGTCGGAGGAGAAGGGTTGGAAGTGGGCCTCGGAGTGCAGGTTCGCCACGGTGGGCAGTTGGGAGGGGATGAGGCTCTGACCAAGGGTGGTGGCGATGTTCTGGGCTCGGAGCCGTTCGGCTTCCAGGTGTCGGCGCGCCCGCGCCTCGACGGCGGCCTGGTCCCGGACTGCGAGGCGCAGTTCGAGTTCGTCCATGACGATCGCGGCCAGGTCGGTCAGGGTGGCCAGGTCGCTGTCGGTGATCTGGCGGGGGGCGGTGTCGATGACGTTGACGGTGCCGAGGCGGTGTCCGTCGGCGGTGACGAGCGGTACGGCGGCGTAGAAGCGCAGTTTCAGCCCGCCCCGCACCAGCGGGTGGTTCAGGGTGCGCGGGTCGAGGTCGGCGTCACGGACGACGTACGGTCCGTCGTTGAGGATCGCCGAGGCGCACAGGCCCAGGTCGCGGTCGATGTACCGCCGCCAGCCGCGATTCCTCCACCCGCGCACTGGTGTCGACCGGGGTGAGCAGGCCGGTCACCGCGGCGACCTTTTGGACAGCCGTGTCGCGTGCCGGGTGGTGATGTCCTCACCCCTCGAGAGGACATCACCACCCGGCTCCGTGAGCTGAGACGGGTGGCGCAGATCCCTGCGTAGACGCGCGACGGTGGCCCTCACGAGTTCGGTGATGTCCATTCGGGACGGCCTGGCCGGGGGGAGCCGGTCCCCGTACCCTCCTGCGATCGTCGGGGTCTGCTCGCTCCGGGGTGATGGCTGGGCGGTGGTGGCCAGGTTGTCCGCGTTGAGTGACGTCAGGAAGGCCGCCTGGGCCGCGCCGAGCGCGGTTGCCAGTTCGTGGGCGTCGACGCCGAGATGGACGGCGATCTCCGCGGTCGTCGGTGTGCGGTGGAGTTTCCGGGCGAGCCTGGTGGTGGCCGCCGCCGCGGTGAGCGACAACGGCTCCCGGACGAGCTGGAGTATCGGCACGGGCGTTCCGACAGCGCCGGAACCGGCATGGAGCGTCGGAGTACCGCCGCCGGGGAGAGCGTGCGGATCGTCGGCCGGGTCGGTCGGCGTCATGACCCGTGTCGGCGGGCGTCTGTGAGAGCGGTACGGATCAACCGCAGCCGGAGGTCCGGAGGGTACGGGCGGTACGGGTCGCAGAAGCATGTTTCATCGCCCTAGGGCAGGACACGCCGCAGGTGTGCCCGCAGGACCCTGCGCTCTGTTGAACGCGGGGACTGGCAGGTGGTGACCGCGGGGTCTGGGCGGCGAGAACACGCCCGGTACCGGCTGCGAGGCTCGGCGTCGTGATACGTCTCTCGATCACCACACTACGCCCTCAGGACCTCACATCGACCGCCCTGCGGTGGCCGGTGTGTGCCGGCGCCCTCTCCCGGCACGGCGACGCAGGTCACCGGGGTCAGAGGGTCTCCGTACCTTCGACGATCGCCCGGCACAGATCGGACAGCCGCCGGTTGCCGCGGCGCGCGGCGTCCCGCAGCAGCGCGAAGGAGGTGTCCATGTCGAGATTTCGGCGTTCGGAGATGACGCCCTTGGCCTGTTCGAGGACCACCCGGTTGTTGAGAGCCGTCTGGAGCTGTTCGGCGAGGGTCTCGTAGTGGTCGATGGCGCGGGCCTGCAGGATGCCGATCGTGGCGACATCCGCCAGGGCCTGACCCAACAGCAGCGTCGCTGGAGCCAGGGTCCCGCGTCGGGTGTTGAAGAGGTTGAGGGTGCCGATGGTGTCCGAGCGCAGCCGCATCGGCAGGGCGTGCACCGAGACGAACCCGCACAGCGCCGCCTGCTCGGCGAAACGCGGCCAGCGGGCGGCTTCGGCGGGCAGGTCCTCCACGGCGACGGCGTGCCCGGTACGGAAGCAGTCCAGGCAGGGTCCTTCGTCCGTCTGGACCTGCAGCAGTTCCAGGACCCGGGTCGCCTCCGTGGACGCCGCCACGACCCGCAGCGCGCCGCGCTGATCGGTGAGCAGCACCCCGGCGGCGGCGACGTCGAGGACCTGGGCGCAGCGCACCGTGACCTGGTGCAGGAAGTCCACCACGTCGAAGTCATCGACCAGGGTGTCGGCAAGCTCGACGAAAGCCTCAGCCAGCAGTTGTTGGGTCATGATCGATTCATCCTCGTCCTCGGGTAGCCCTCGCCGGGAAGGGTGAGGGAAGCGCTCGCAGGTCGCGGGCATCGACAAGATCTGGTGCTCACTCTCATTCTCCATCCCCGGCCACAGGCTCCGGCTCGAACCGGAGACGACGTTCGACCACATCCCGGGCGACATCGCCCAGACGGAGGTCATGGGCGTAGGCGTGGGCGCGCAGCCGGGCGAACGCGGCGGCGGCGCTGACGCCCAACTGGGCCAGGATCATGCCGGTGGCCTGGTGCACCTGTGCCTGGTGCGCGGTGGGGTCCTCCTGCTGCCAGGCGTCCTCGGGCGCAACCGTCCCCGCTGACCGGTCCAGCAGGAGAGCGCCCGCCACGTCCGCGAACGCCAGCGCGTCGGCCACCTCGTCACGATCCAGTGCTCCTGGACGCGTCCGGTACAGGGCCATCACGCCGAGGCGGATCGCGCCCACCTGCAGGGGTAGAGCGAAGACGGCTCTGGCGCCGCTGCCGGCCGCGGCGGGGGTGAACGCGGGCCACCGGGCGGCCTGCGCCGGGGTGTGCAGGTCCGCGACGAGCACCGGCCCGCCGGTGGCGAACGCGTCCACACACGGCCCCTGCCCGAAGGTGAACTGCCACTCCTCCAGCTCGGCGGCGACCCTGTCGGTGACGTGCACCGCGTCGCGGACGGTGGGACTGACCATGATGGTCAGCGACGCGCCATCGACCTCGACCGCGGCCACCGCCGCCGCGCAGACGTGCGCGACGGACACCGGGGATCCGAGTGCCTCCTTGGCGATCAGACCCCAGACCAGGGCCGTCCGCGCGCTGGTCACTACGGCGTCACCGCCGACATGGTGTTCACGGAGCCTCCCGGCGCAGGTGTGTGACTCGTGCATCGCCGGGGTCCGGAGCGAACTTTCCCCGAGCCTACTCCTGTCCAATTCCCCTATTTCGCCCCGTGCATCCGGTTGGGTGTGATCCAGACTGGGGCCACCAGGCACCGTCCGTCGCCGCCGGTCTGGTCAGCCCCGAAGCGCGGAAGGGCCCCCCCCGGAACCGCCGGCCCGGACCCCGGGGGGGGGGGCAAGAGG
>NZ_JBFAZP010000003.1:0-775232 GCF_040681875.1 Longispora sp. NPDC051575
TGCGGAAGGCACGCACCGATCAATCCGTATCGATACGGGTTAAATGGGGGTGCCGGGGGTGCGGGGAGTAGTTGCCGTAGCCGGAAACGCCTGGTAGATGTCGATCACGATCGACCACACCTGCTCCGAGGACCTGGGGATCAGCATCGTGGCCCCCAACGGGGTGTACTACCCGGTGAAGTATCCCGGGACCGGCGACTGCTCCTGCACCGAGTTCGGCGGAACGCGTACCGACGAGTGCCGGTCAGCTCGGCGGCGGGCGGCGTCTGGTACCTCCGGGTGACCGACTACGGGCCCGGTGACTTACGGGGTGCTCGACACCTGGTCGGTCACCGTATAGCTCCTGAGGGGGAGGAGCCGTCTCTGGTCCGGTTCGCCGGGTCGGGGACGGCTCCTCGCGTGTCATGGGTTTCGGGTTTCACCCCGGGTGGGACGGTCACGGTGCACCGGCATCCTGACCCGTCGCCAAGGCGGGTCGCGCTGAGCCCCGGATCTCTTCTCGCCGCGCAACAGCAGCTCGACGGCGGCGAGCATGGCGAGCGCCGTTTCACGCGTCGGTAGGTTTCGTGGGTGCGTGTGTCCAGGACGGCTGCGGTGCTTTCGATGTGGCTTCGCAGGTCGGCGTGGTTGTGCTCACCCAGTCGGACGAACGTCGACGAAGGTTTCGCTGACTCGTTGGGCGAGGGCGTCGTAGGCGAAGTTCCATCGGCGTTGTTGGTGGCGGCTAACGAGCCGGTCGACCACGAGGGCCGCGAGGCCGATCTCCGGGCACACGCCGGTCGCTTCGGCCACGAGGTTGGGCGCCCTGTCCGCCCTGTAGTGCAGCATGCCGGCGGTGGCACCGAACACGGCGGCGAGGAGGGCGACGCCGCCGGCGATGGTGAGGGGGTTGATCTGTGGCTGTGGTCTGGTGTCGTGTTATTCCGTCATAGCCGTCCGTTCCTGAACGCGGGGTTGGTCCGCCCGCCGGCTACACGCCTAGCCGGCGGGCGCGTGGTAGGTGTCGTTGTCGGCCGCAGGGCGGGGGAGTTGCGGTTCCGGTGGACTCTCGGAATCGGCCCGGTCCTGGTCGCGCCCAAGACCATGAGCTAGCTGCCTAGGATATTCGAACGGCCGTGATGCCATGGGCGCCGTGTGGTGACTGTGCCAGTCGCCTACCATGTGAGCCGATCCCAACACGGCCCCCGACACCAGGTCGGGGGTTCGGGCTGCCTGTGGAGGCTGAAGCAATCACGGACCCACCGCAAGGTGAACGTTTGATGACGATCTTTCCCGCTTTGGTTTCTCACAGATCGACCTCGGTCATCTCGGTCATGAAGCGCGTGGAGCCGCAGATCGCGACGATACGCGGGAGGCTCGACAGCTTCTTCGCGTCGGCGAGTCTTCTCCACGTCGATGCTGCCCAGGCAAGGGCCGCAGCTTGAACATCAGGATGCCGAGATACTTGTTCATGACTGCCTGCTTATGGGGGTAGCGCTCGGCGGCTTCGGCAGGCATCTGCGGCTCGACCGCCTCCTCGATCCACAGCTCGGCCGCGCTGAAGGTGTTGAGCAGGTCCGAGATCGTGTACGGCCGCTTGGTGAGGGTCACCTGGTCGTCCCAGTTACGGTGCCGGTAGGCGAACGACTCCGTCCGGAAGTACTCCTCGCCCAGCGAGGTCCCGTTCTGCTCCGCTCGCTCGATCGCATATCTGATCGGTTGGGTCCGAGTGAGCAGGATGAAGCCGTCCTCGGTCAACATGTCACGCGCGATCTGCAATGCCTTGACCCCGTCCGCCGCGTACCCGAACGATTGCAGGAACAGGATGCGGTCGAACCGCCGGCCCGCGAGCTCCGGCACCGCTGCTAGATCGGAGAGATCACCCTCGACGAGCTCGACATCCGGCGGCGGGACGATGAAGTTCCCGCCGATGTCCACTCCGACCGACCGGGCAGCCCCATCGTCGGCCAACTGCGCGACTTTGGCTCCGTTGCCGCAGCCCGCATCAAGGACAGCCAGTCCGGTGACGTCGCCGAGGAGAGCGCGCTGCGCGGGCCACTCGACGAGCCGATCCAGCGAGTCCTCGCGGGCACGCGCCTGCTCGAATCCCGACGACAGTGTCTGCCACGGACGGCTCACGTCACCGCCGACTACGCCAGCAGTGTGAGCTACGGAGTTCTCCTCAACCATGAGTGAATGATGCCGGATTGCCGACACTTTCACCTGCTCACTCGAGGGAACACCAGGAGCCGCGCGCTCATGACGCAGGAGACGCCCCGTGCTACGCAAAGCGACCAAAAGGCGGGTTTCGAGCGTTTCTCCTCCGCCCCCAGCCGGAACTCGCAAGGGTCATCCGGAACGGACACCGAGGATGGTGAGGGGCCGGGCGGCGTCGCGGTTGTTGTGGCGTAGGGCGGCGGCGATGTTGGTGCAGCCGGTCCGGCAAGCAGCCGGAACACCGTGGCCCGAGGGAACGGGCCGTGCTCGGCGAGCGCGTTGCTGAGTGCTGGCCCGGGTACGTACGCAGTCACCAGCCACGGCGGCGAGGCGTCGGTGTCGGCGTCGACGACCGGCGCGGTGTAGCGACCCTGCACCCGCCTCGCGGCGCGGACCTCCTGCTGCACGGGCGTGAAACTACACGTTAGACCTCATACCGCCCCGCTCCGTATCATCGGAACAGTTCAATGGGCGGGAGAGTGGTGGTCGTGAGGTTCGCGCCGTTGTCGGACGGCGATCCGGTCTGGGCGGGGGGTACGCGCTCCGGGCGAGGTTCGGCGCGGGCGGCATGGGGCGGGTCTACCTGGCGTTCAGCCCCCGTGGTTGGGCCCTGGCGGTGAAGGTTGTACGGCCCGAGTACGCCGACGACCCAGAGTTCCGCCGCTGGTTCCGGATACCTGGCACCCAACGGGGCCCGACCGGGCTCGCAGTCCGGCAATCGCGGTAGGGAGTCCCTTCAATGCCGACGGTGAAACGTTTCGCCGGTCAGGTGTTTCTCATCGGACAGTCGACATCGCTGCTCGGCGACGGGTTCGCGCTCCTGGCGGTGCCCCTCCTGGTGCTGACTCTCAGCCGCGACCCGCTGGCCGCCGGCCTGGCCGCCGTGCCCCGGGGCGTCGGCTACCTGCTGGTGGGGCTGCCCGTCGGGCCGCTCGTCGACCGGCTGGACCCGTGGACGGTGCTGATGGCCAGCGACGCGGTCCGCGCGGCGGTGTTCGTCGCGCTGCCCGTGCTGGTCTGGCTCGACGCCGCGCCGCTGTGGGCCGTGCTGGCGGGGGCGTTCGCGGCCGGGGTGGCGACGGTGTTCTTCGACGCCGCGCTCGCCGTGGCGGTCGGGGACCTTTTCGGCGGCCCGGGGCTGCTGCGGGCCAACGCGGTGCTGGAGACGGCGGCCCAACTATCCCGGGTACTCGGACCTGCCATGGTCGGGGTACTCGCCGCCACCGTGGGCATCGGGGCTGCGCTGCTGGTCAACGCGGGGACGTTCGTGCTTTCCCTGTGCTCGCTGCTGGTGGTGTCCCGGGGTGCGCGGCTGCCCCGGCCGGCCCGGTCCGGGCGGCTGTTCACCGGCCTCGGCCGGGACTTCAAAGCGGGGATCCGGTTTGTGATCGGTCTCCGGCCGCTGTTGGCGCTCACCGCCGTGCAGGCCATGGTCAACTTGTGCCTGGCCGTGGACACCCTGCTGGTGTTCCTCGCGCACGTCACGTTGGCGCTGCCGTTGTCCCAGGTCAGCCTGGTGGTGGCCGCTGGCGGCGCCGGAGGAGTGGTCGGGGCGGCGCTGGCACCCCGGATCGCCGCCCGGATCCGGCCGCTGCCGCTGGTCGCGGGCGGGATCACGCTGGTCGCGGTGACGTTGGTGGTGATGGCCGCCGGTCCGGCGTGGTGGGTGCTCCTGGCTGCCAACTCCTTGCAATTCGCAGCGCTGACCGCGGTCAGCGTGGTCAATCGCAGCACCCGGCAGAGTTGGATCCCGCGCGACCTGCTGGGCCGGGTGACCACCACGGTCCGGGCGCTGTTCATGGCGGCCACCCCGGCCGGGGCCGCCCTCGCCGGGGTCGTGACCAGGGCGTTCGGCAACGACCCCCGGCCGGCGTTCCTCGCGGCCGGCGCGCTGACCGCCCTCGCGGTCGGGGTGGGCTGGTTCGGGGTGTTGCGGCGACACGCGGCTTCCGCCACGGGCCAGCATGAGTCCTGATGTTGCGGGCCGTGTCGCGGCGAGGGTGTGCACGGCGGCAAGGAGGACGCCCGCGACTTCTTTCCATGGTCGAGGGGTGCCGGTGAAGGCTCACGCCTTCGGGAACGGCTCGCCGACCGGCCACGGATCGCTCAGGCCGAGCCAGTCGGCCAGCGAGCGCTCGGGCTTCGTGAGCGTGACGTCCCCGTCGGAGTCGACGACGGCCACGCCGACCCGTCGCGACGACGGGTTCGGCACGCCGCCGCGACTGCTCGCCGGCCACGCCGGACCGGGCCGATCCGCCGTGATGGCCTGGGCTGAAATTGCGTGCCACGAAATCATTCGCGGCACGCAATTTTCTGATGTACGGTCGCCGCATGGAAGCCGATCAACCCGTCGGGCTGCGCGAGACCAAGAAGGCGGCCACTCGCCGGGCGCTCAGCCTGGCGGCACTCCAGTTGGCCAAGGAGCACGGTCTGGACAATGTCCGGGTCGAGGCGATCGCGGCGGCCGCCGGGGTGTCGCCGAGGACCTACAACAACTACTTCTCCAGCCGGGAGGAGGCGATCTGTGCCCTCGGCATCGATCGGGCCGAGCGGCTGGGCGCCCACCTCCGGGATCGGCCGGCGGCCGAGCCGCTGGCGGTGGCGATCCGCCGGGGGTTGGCCGAGTTCCACGCCGGCGCCGAACCGGACCGGGAGATGATCATGTTGATCATGAGCACCCCGACGCTGGCCCGGGAGTTCATGAAGGCCAGCGCCGTCGGCGAGCAGACCTTCGCCGACGCGATTGCCGAACGGATCGGGCAGCCGCCCGGCCGGCTCGACGTGACGGTGCTCGCCGGGGCCGTGTACGCGGCGAGCAGGGTCGCCACCAAACACTGGCTGCGTCCGGGGCGGACCAGGCCGTTCATCGAGAACCTCGACGAAGCCCTCCGGCTGCTCGCGCCCGTGGCCGACGCCGTGGAGGCCGCCAGCCGGGAAACCATGACAGACGCAAGGGAGAACCCGTGCTGATCAGACTCCTCCGGGCACATCTGAGCCCGTACCGCGGGCAGCTCGCCCTGGTGGTGCTGTTCCAGTTCATCCAGACCATGGCGAGCCTGTACCTGCCGACCCTCAACGCCGACATCATCGACCACGGCGTGGTCGAGGGCGACGTCGGCTACATCGTCCGGACCGGCGGGGTGATGCTCGCCATCACGGCCGTGCAGATCCTGTTCACCTCCGGGGCCGTCTACTTCGGAGCCCGGACCGCGATGGCTGTCGGCAGGGACATCCGGGCCGCCGTGTTCGACCGGGTGCAGTCGTTCTCGGCCCGTGAGGTCGGCCAGTTCGGCACCGCGTCGCTGATCACCCGGACCACCAACGACGTGCAGCAGGTCCAGATGCTCGCGTTGATGACCTTCACCATGATGGTGTCCGCGCCGATCATGGGCGTGGGCGGGATCGTGCTGGCGCTCAACCTCGACGTGCCACTGTCCGGCGTCCTCCTCCTGATCGTGCCGGTGCTGGGCGCGATCATGGCGCTGATCATCCAGCGGATGCGGCCCCAGTTCCGGCTCATGCAGGACCGGATCGACCAGATCAACCGGGTACTACGCGAGCAGATCACCGGCGTCCGCGTCGTCCGGGCCTTCGTCCGCGACACCCGCGAGCAGGAACGGTTCACCGCGGCCAACACCGAACTGCTGGACGTGTCGCTCGCGGTGGGCCGGCTGACGGCCTTCATGTTCCCGGCCGTGATGCTCGTCGGCAACATCGCCAGCGTCGCGGTGCTCTGGTACGGCGGTCTCCGGATCGACAGCCACGCGATGCAGGTGGGGGCGTTGACCGCGTTCCTGTCGTACCTGATGCAGATTTTGATGTCGGTCATGATGGCGACATTCATGTTCATGATGGTGCCCCGGGCCGAGGTGTCGGCGGAACGGATCTCCGAGGTGCTCGACACCGACTCCAGCGTGGTGCCGCCGGCCGACCCGGTGATCTTCACCGGACTCAGCGGGCGGCTGGAGCTGCGCGACGTCGAGTTCCGCTACCCCGGCGCGGAGGAACCGGTGATCAGCGGAGTCGGCTTCGTCGCCGGGCCGGGCCAGATCACCGCCGTGATCGGCAGCACCGGTGCGGGCAAGACCACCCTGCTCAACCTGGTACTGCGGCTGATGGACGTCACCGCCGGCGAGGTGCTCGTCGACGGGGTGGACGTGCGCCGGCTCGACCCCGCGCTGCTGTCGCGCACCGTCGGGTTCGTCCCGCAGAAGCCGTACCTGTTCTCCGGAACGGTCGCCTCGAACCTGCGCTACGGCCGGCCGGACGCCACCGACGAGGAACTGTGGCGGGCCCTGGAGATCGCGCAGGCCAAGACCTTCGTCGAGGAGATGCCGGACGGCCTCGACTCGGCGATCGCCCAGGGCGGCACCGACGTGTCCGGCGGACAGCGGCAGCGGCTCGCCATCGCCCGGGCCCTGGTGGCCCGCCCCGAGATCTACCTGTTCGACGACTCGTTCTCCGCACTGGACTACGCGACCGACGCGGCGCTCCGAAGGGCGCTCGCGGCCGAGACGGCCGACGCCACCGTGGTGATCGTCGCCCAGCGGGTGGCGACCATCCGCAACGCCGACCGGATCATCGTGCTGGACGAGGGCCGGGTGGTCGGCGAGGGCAACCACCACGACCTGCTGGCCGGCAACGACACCTACCGGGAGATCGTGCTCTCCCAACTCACCGAGGCGGAGGCGGCATGACCAGCGTGCAGGGGGAGCGGGCCACCCCGCAGCGCGGCCCGGGACCGGCCGGCGGGGCGATGTTCGGCCGGGGCCCGGCGGCGTTCATGGGCGGCCGGTCCACCGAGAAGTCCCTGGACTTCAAGGGTTCCGGCAAACGGCTGCTGCGGATGCTGAAGCCCCGCAGGCTGCTGGTCGGCGCCATCCTGCTCCTGGGAACGGTCAGCGTCGCGCTGTCCGTCGCCGGGCCCAGGATTCTCGGCCGCGCCACCGACCTGATCTTCACCGGGGTGACCAACGCCGGCCTGCCGCCCGGGCAGTCCAAGACGGAGGTGATCGCCCGGCTCCGGGCCGACGGCAACGACACCCTCGCGGACATGTTCAGCGCGATGGACATCGTGCCCGGCGGCCGGATCGACTTCCCCCAGGTCGGCCGGGTGCTGCTCCTGGCCCTCGGCCTGTACGCGGCGGCGTCGGTGTTCGCCCTCGCACAGGGCCGGATGACCACCACCGTGGTCCAGCGGACGATCTTCGACCTCCGCCAACAGGTCGAGGCCAAGTTCGCCCGGCTGCCGCTGCGCTACTTCGACCAGCAGCCACGCGGCGAGGTGCTCAGCCGGGTCACCAACGACATCGACAACCTCGCCCAGTCGCTGCAGCAGACCCTGAGCCAGATCGTCACCTCGCTACTGACGATCATCGGGGTACTGGCCATGATGATCTCGATCTCGCCACTCCTCGCGGTGATCGCACTCGTCACGGTGCCGGTGTCCGTCCTGGTCACGGCACGGATCGGGAAGCGGGCCCAGCCGCAGTTCATCCAACAGTGGTCGACGACCGGCCGGCTCAACGGCCACATCGAGGAGATGTACACCGGACACTCGCTGGTCACCGTCTTCGGCCGGCAGCAGGAGTCCGCCGAGCGGTTCCGCGAGCACAACGAGGGGCTGTACACGGCCAGCTTCAAGGCCCAGTTCATCTCCGGGCTGATCCAGCCGGCCATGATGTTCATCGGCAACATCAACTACGTCCTCGTCGCCGTCGTCGGCGGCCTGCGGGTCGCCTCCGGGTCCCTGTCGCTGGGCGAGGTGCAGGCGTTCATCCAGTACTCGCGGCAGTTCTCCCAGCCCCTGATGCAGGTGGCCAGCATGGCGAACCTGCTGCAGTCAGGGGTGGCCTCTGCCGAGCGGGTGTTCGCGCTGCTCGACGCCGAGGAGCAGGAACCCGACCCGGTGCGGCCGGCCGTCGTGGGCGCCGTCCGGGGACAGGTCGCGTTCGAGAACGTGTCCTTCCGGTACACGCCGGACCGACCGCTGATCGAGGACCTGTCGCTGGAGGTGAAGCCCGGGCAGACCGTCGCCATCGTCGGGCCGACCGGGGCCGGGAAGACCACCCTCGTCAACCTGCTGCTGCGGTTCTACGAGCTCGACGCCGGCCGGATCACCCTCGACGGCGTCGACATCGCGCGGATGACGCGCGAGGACCTGCGGGCCAGGACCGGCATGGTGCTCCAGGACGCCTGGCTTTTCGGCGGGACGATCGCGGAGAACATCGCCTACGGTGCGCCCGGCCCGGTCACCGACGAGCAGATCCACGCGGCGGCCCGGGCCACCCACGTGGACCGGTTCGCCCGGACCCTGCCGGACGGCTACGACACGGTGCTCGACGAGGAGGGCGCCGGGGTCAGCACCGGAGAGAAGCAGCTGATCACCATCGCCCGGGCGTTCCTCGCCGAGCCCGCCATCCTGATCCTCGACGAGGCGACCAGCTCGGTGGACACCCGCACGGAGGTGCTGATCCAGCGCGCGATGAACGAACTGCGCAAGGGCCGGACCAGCTTCGTGATCGCCCACCGGCTGTCCACGATCCGCGACGCCGACGTGATCCTTGTGATGGAGCACGGCTCGATCGTCGAGCAGGGCACGCACGAGGGGCTGCTCGCGGCGGACGGGGCGTATGCCCGGCTGTACGCGGCGCAGTTCGCCCGGGCGGTGGAGCTGGACTGAGGTACGGCCGCGACTCGTGGACCGGGTTGGACCACGAGTCACGGCCGCCCCGGAAGGGGTCTTCGAACCGAAACCAACCTTGCCAACTGGGCCGACGTATGTGTGGCACCGGGTACGTGGATTGGCCCTCAGCGAGGTTCCCGGCGACCGCATCGAAGTAGCTCTGCGGCCGTTGTGCGGGCGCCGGTTGTACCGGCCCTCTTGCCCGCCCATCCGGTCTCCAGGGTGCCAGTAGACGTTCGGGGCGGTGCCTGTCGTGCGGTTGAGCTCCGATTCACTCTGTGGGGTCGCCGGCGGTGCGGCGCAGGTGACGACGAAGAGCGCGTGGTAGCCAGTAGGTTCTCGCTTCCGGGTCGGCGAGTTCGACGGGGCCGAGGAGGAGTCCGGCTGTCGATAGGTCGATCATGACGCCCTCGGGCATGGGGATGTCGCGGTAGGCGAGGAATCGGCCGCGGGCCGCGGCGGGTAGCTCCGCAAACCAACCGTCGAACTCCTCGTCGTCGCCCACGGCCGTAGCCTATGACCCGCTGCTGGTCACCGCTGGTCAAGCGGCGATCGTGTCGGCGCTGCGGGTGTGGCGGGCTGGCCCGGCCCGGGCGTAGGAGGGTTTCGACGGACCGGTTCCAAGATGATCATCGTTGGCGGTCAGAGGGCCGCGTGATTGGACTCGTTCGCCGGCAGTTCGCCTGGTCGCAGGTGCGGCGAACCGCTATCGTCTACGCGGCTACACCCCTGTTGCCTTTTTTCGACGCCATGATCATCACTCCTCGGGAACGGTGCATCGCGGACTGCCCACCGCCACAGGTTCCCACGCCCCGGTCGCGGGCCGAGCAGGTGTTCAGGAACTGTGCCGGATCGGCCGGTAGGTCAGCACCTGCGTGTCACCGTCGAACGTCCGGGCGTCGAGCAGCTCCAGGTCGAAGTCGCCGACGCCGTCGAAGACTCGGTCCACCCCGGTCGCCCCGGAGATCACCGGGAAGACCGTCAGCTCGATGGTGTCGACGAGACCGGCGTCGAGCAGTGCCCGGTTGAGCCGCAGGCTGCCGTGCGAGCGCAGCGGCACCTCGGACTCGGCCTTCAGCCGCGAGACCACCTCGACGGGGTCGCCGGACTCGATGGTCGTGCCCGGCCAGTCCAGCGGCTCGGTGAGCCGGCTGGACAGCACCGTGACCGGGGAGTAGAACATCCGCGTGATCCACTCGTCGAACATGCTGCGATCGAAGCCCTCGGCGAGGAACGGCGCGTTCGACTGGTAGGTCCGGGCACCGAGGACCATGCGCAGCGGGTCGCGGTAGGCGGCGGCGCGGTGCGCGAGGAACTCGGGGCCCTGCTTGCCCCAGTAGCCGCCCCAGTCGCCCTTGTGGTTGGCGTAGCCGTCGAGGGTGGCGAAGATGTCGAAGGTGTACGTCGCGGTCACGGTGTCTCCCTGGCTGAAGGTGGTCTCACCTCTGCAACGAATACCACCATCCCAATCCGACACACTTTCCGCGGGGTTTCTCGTGCCCCGATGCCAGTCGAGCTGATCTCACGGTTCGCCATCAACTCGGGGTCCCTCCCACGAACTCCGCACCCCGCTCACCATGCAACGCACGGCGCTGGAGATCCCGCTGGCCCAGGGCCGGGTTCCCGACGACCTGCTTCCCGCCGTACACCGCGCACTGGCCGCCAACGCCCGCAGCGAACGGCTCATCACAGCGCTGCTCACCCTCGCCCGAGGCGAGAGCACCGTCCTCGACCGCCGACCGGCCGACCTCGCCGACGCAGCGCGCTCGGCGGCACGGGAACTGGCCGAGGAGGCTCAGGCGGCAGGAGTCCGGATCACACTCACCACGGCCCCCGCGCCCGTCAAAGGAGACCCGGCCCTGCTCCGTCAGGTCGCGCTCAACCTGCTGGCCAACGCGATCCGGCACAACCACGCCGACGGCACCGTCGAGATGTCCACCGGCCAGGCCGAGAACACGTCATATCTGGAGGTCACCAACACCGGCCCGGCACTGGACCCGCACGAGATCCCGGCCCTGTTCGAACCATTCCACCGAGGCCGAGAGCGCGGCCTCGGCCTCGGGCTCGCGATCGTCGAGGCGATCATCACCACTCACCACGGAATGATCACGGCCACCAGCCGCACCGGCGGCGGACTGATCACCCGTGTCCAACTCCCCGGCCGACATCGTGGCCGCACGGCCCCGACTGGCTGAGCCAAAGGCCAACGGCAGCGGCGACTGCTGCTGATCGGTGTCGTGACCACCTTTCGGGGCGATCAGGAGATCTCGGAGTGCGGCCAGATTCCAGGGGCGTTCCAGGCCGGTTCGGCACGGTGATGTGGCCCGGACCGATCCGGTGCACCCACCGAAGGAGCGACCCATGTTGAGGAATCTCGCCCTGCCGCTACTGGGGCTCGTGGCCTCGTCGGCCATATTCACCGCCCCGGCCGCCGCCGCGCCGGCCCCACCCACCGCCGACGCCCCCGCCCCGCTGGTCGCACCCACACTGACCTGTGAGATCCGCCCGTCCGGCCTGCCGCCTCGGCAGAACACCTGCGGCACCGTCCGAGCTTCGGGGACGTACTTCGTCAAGAACGCGGTGCAGAACGGCCCGGCCAGCGGGTACACCTGGATCGTTCCGGCCGGGGTCCCGATCGGCGGCGGGTGCCGGACCGACACGTCGTTCTGCGATCTCACGGTGCGTTCGAGCAACGTCGACCAGGACATCACCACATCCGTGATCATTCCCGGTTTCGGCAGCCGGCAGGTCAACGCCGTGATCCCGGCGGTCTGCGGGCAGTTCCTCTGCTAGCGCCGGCCCGTCGGCCGCGCCGATGCTAGTCCCGACCCGCCTCCGCGCTGAGCAACCGGGCGCGGAGGCGGTCGACCGGCGGAGCGTCCAACTGGTCAAGGATGCCCAGGGCACGTCTCCGGGCGGCCCGTGCGGCGACGGGATCGGCGAGCGCGTCGTGGGCCTCGCTCAGGTGGGTGAGAACCTCGGCCTCGGTGCTGGGATCGACGACCTCCGTCAGCAGGTCGAGCGCCAGGTGGTAACAACGCACCGCCTCCCGGTACTCGCCGAGCTGGTGCCGGATGTAGCCGAGGCTGTCCCACGTGTACGCCACCCCCGCCCGGTCACCCAGATCCCGGCACGCGGCCAGCGCCTGTTCGCAGTACTCCAGCGCGCGCGGGTAGTCCCCGCACAGCGCGTGGGCCCAACCCAACCCGTTGAGGGCGTTGGCGCGGGCGTTCGCCGGTCCGGTGCCCGTCAGTGCCCGCACGGCCCGGTCGGCATGGTGCAGAGCGGCGGCTGGCCGGTTCTGCCGTTCGGACACCCAGGCCAGGCCCTGGTGGACCCTGGCGGCCATCTCCTGAAGGTCCAGCTTCTCGAACAGTTCCAGAGCCAGCCCGTAGTGCAGTTCCGCCTCATCCAGCTGACCGAGTTCGGCATGTGTTCCGGCGATGGCCCGCTGGGCGAACGCCTGCGCCAGCGGGTCGCCGAGCCGGATGCCCGCCGCGAGGGCGGTCCGCGCGACCTGGCCCTGGTCGTACCAGTGGCCGTGCGGGTGCAGGAACGGCGTCATCGACCAGGCAAGCTGCCAGGCGTGGACGTCGAATCCGTTCACCGCGCACAGCTCCACGACGGCGAGGACCACCCGGCGTTCGAGAGTGAACCAGGCCACGGCGTCAGCGGCCGTGCCCGGAACGGTGGTCGTCACCCCGGAACGGATCGCCGGCACCGCGACCGCCGGCAGATGCGGAGCGAGCAGATGTGCGGCGGGCCGGGCGGTATGCAGGAAGTGGTCGAACATCCGGGCCAGCGCGGTCCGCCGAACAGGGGCGCTGTCGTGTTCGTGCGCCAGTTCCAGGGCATAGGCGCGCAACAGGTCATGGAGTACGTACCGGCTCGGGGTGTGCTCGGTGAGCAGGTGCGCGCGAAGTAGTTCCCCGAGGGCGGCGCGCGCGTCCGCGAGGGGGACGCCCGCGAGGCTGGCCGCGACCGCCCGGCCGATGTCAGGGCCAGGATGCAGGCTCAGCAGCCGGAACATGGTGGCCGCCGTCGGACTGACCGCGCGGTAGGACCAGCAGAACACCGCACGCAGATCCGTGGTCGCGTCGCCGCCCTGGAGCACGTCGAGCACCCCGCCACGTAGTTCCGCGGCGAGCACCGCCAAGGTGAAGTCCGGCCGGGTGGCGGCCCGGGCGGCGACGATGGCCAACGCGAGCGGCAGCCCGGCGCAGTGCCGGAGGATCTCCTCGACGCCGTCGGGCTCGGCGGCCACCCGGTCGGTGCCGAGCCGGAGCTCCAGAAGTTCCCGGGCCTCCGCGGCGGACAGCAGTTCGAGGGTGACCGGGACGGCAGCCTCGGCCGTGGTCAGGCCGGTGAGCTGGTCGCGGCTGGTGACGAGTGCCATGCAGCCGGGCGAGCCGGGCAACAGCGGGCGGACCTGCTCGGAGTCGCAGGCGTTGTCCAACAGGACCAGCACCCGCCGGCCCGCGAGGGTACTGCGGTACGTGGCGGCGAGAGCGTCCACGTCACCGGGTATCCGGGAGACCGGTACCCCCAGAGCTTCGAGGAGTCCGCGCAGCGCCTGGGCCGGGTCGACCGCCTGGCCGGTGGGGTCGAAGCCGCGCAGGTTGACGTACAGCTGGCCGTCCGGGAAGTGGTCGGCGGCCTTGTGGGCCCAGTGCACGGCGAGCGCGGTCTTGCCGGCGCCGGCCGGGCCCGAGACGGTGGCGACGACGGTCCCCGCGTGACGGTGGTCCAGCAGGGCGTCCAGGCCCGACAGGTGCCGGGAGCGGCCGGCGAGGCTCGGCACGGCCAGGGGCAGCTGGGCGGGCAGGTCGGCCGCCGGATCGGCAGGCGGTACCACAGGCTGCCGCGCCCGGAGACCCGCCGGTGGTGCCGGCTCCAGCGCCGGGTCGTGCCGGAGGATCGCCACCTCCAGGTCGCGCAGGGCCGGCCCCGCCTCGACGCCCAGATCCTCGACCAGCGCGGACCGGAGCCGCTGGCACACCCCGAGGGCGTCGGACTGACGGCCCATCCGATACAGGGCCACCATCAGCTGGCCGTGGATCCACTCGTCGAAGGGGAACTCGCGGACCAGTAACTCCAGCTCGGGCAACACCTGAGCGTGCTCGCCCAGTTCCAACGACGCGTCGACCAACCCACGCCTGGCCCGCAGCCGCAGGTCGTCCAGCCGCCCGGCCTGCTCGTCGAACCACGAGGTCCGGGCGACGTCCAGCAGCGCGCGGCCCCGCCACAGGCGCAGCGCGGCCCGCAGGTGCCGGGCACGGGTGGCCGGATCCGGTGACTGGGCCTCCCGACCGACCAGGCGCTCAGCGACGTCCACGTCGGTGCCGTCCGTGTCCGTGACCAGCAGGTAGCCGGGTGGCCTGGAGATGATGGCCTCCCTACCCCCCAACACCTTGCGCAGGTAGGAGACGTGGCTCTGGAGCGTGGTCGACGCACCCAGCGGGGCGCCGGAGCCCCAGACGGCCTCGACCAGCCGATCCGTACTGACCACGGTTCCCCGGCCCAGCGCCAGCGTGGCCAGAACGGCCCTGCGGCGCGCCCCGGGCACGGGCACTGACACGTCCCCGTCGAGGACGTCGACCGGACCTAGCAGCCTGATGAACACTGGATCACCTCCGTCGCTCACGCTAGCCACGAATCCCCGCAGATGACCGGATCGGTCGCACACCGGACGCGGACGGGATCGTTCCAGCCCGGCTCCAGCCCCGTTGCGGCTCGTCGGATCACAGTGGGCCCGTCAACTTCATCGAACACCGAGGAGAATTCCCATGTTTCGACGTCTTCTGCTCACGGCGGCGCTCATCCTGACGGGCGTGAGCGTCAGCGCCGCGCCCGCCCAGGCGATCCCGGTCGGCGGCGGGGGCACCTCCCAGTTGGTGACCCTGTACTTCGACGACGCCGCGCACACGCACTTCATCGGCGAGAGCTGGACGGGATGCCCGACCAACCCGGCCGGCAGTTGGGGTACCTCCAGCCGGTACGTGTACCGCTACACCCTGGAGTGCTGAACCTTCAAGGCGCGGTTCCCGGCGCGATCACGCCGGGAACCGTCGCGCTCCGAGGCTAGGTCGTACGGTCTGAGTGTGGCGGAGCGCGCATGCGACACGTACGACGCAGTACTCGTCCGCGCCGCGGGACAACCCGCCAGAGTGAACCGCCACTACCGCGACGGCTATTCGGGCTTCACTGCCTTGGTGGCGAAGTAGCCGGACATGTAGGCGGCGGTGGCGCCCGCGTGGTGGGGGGCCTCCGCGAAGGCGGTCAGGTGGAACCCGGCCGCGAGTTGGCCGCCGATCTGGGCGGTGAGGGAGTGGCCCCATTCGAGGGGCGCCTCGGGACCGAAGACGGAGACGCGTTCCTCCGCGGACAGGTGGGTCAGGTCGCTGTACGGGAGCTTGTGGCGGACGACGAGTTCGCCGCGGTTGTCGAGGGCGTCGACGTCGAAGAGGTACAGGTCGGGGTTCAGGAAGCCACTGAGCAGGGCGCCGCCCGGGCGCAGGACGCGGAAGCACTCGCTCCAGACCGGCGCGAGGTCAGGGCAGAACAGGTTCGACACCGGGTGGAACACCAGGTCGAAGCTGGCGTCGGAGAAGGCCGACAGATCGCGCATGTCCCCGAGTACGGTGCGGATGGCCAGTTGGTCGCGGTCGGCGACGTGCCGGTCCTGGGCGAGCTGGCGCGGGGAGTTGTCGAACACGGTCACGTTCGCTCCGGCGGCGGCGAACACGGGGCCCTGCTGGCCGCCGCCCGAGGCGAGGCAGAGCAGGTCCAGGCCGGTCAGGGAGGCGGGGAACCAGTCGCGGGCCGTCGGCTCGTACCCGATCAGGACGACCGACCAGTCTCCGGCCCGTGCCCGGGAGACCACCTCGGCCGACACGGGCCTGGTCCATTCGTCATCGAGGTCCACCTGGCGGTCCCAGGCTGCGCGGTTGTGGGCCACAGCGAGGTCGGCGGCCGAATCGGGACTGCTGGCACTGGTCATGGCGCAGACCCTAGTGTTCCGGCCCGCTGGTGTCGCCCGGTTTCCCGGCCGCGCCCGCACGACCGGGTTGTACCCGGCGTCGAGCAAAGCACGTAGCGCCTCAACGCCCGAGGGAACGAATGGCCGGTGCTCGGGTTGTGGAGGCTGCACCACAGCGGCGGCGATGCGAGGCTTGCCTGCCGGCGCTGGGCTGTGCGGCAGCGCTCCGGCGCCCGACTTCGGCGGTGCGGCGAGCCGCGACGGATCAGGTGCGGGGTGCGTACATGATCACGGCGACGCCGAGCAGGCAGATCGCCGCGCCGATCATGCCGCGTCGACACTGACCGTCTACGCCCACAACTTCCACATCCACGAGGTCGCGTTCCACATCCTCAGATGAGCGATGTCACCCCGTTGTGGAACGGGTACCTACAGGCCCAGGACCGGCGCTTCGAACTCGAGCTAGTCCTGGGCCGGGGCCACCCTGGTCGCGGACCCGCGCGCACTGACCGATCGGCACCCGGAGAGAGAACGGTTCTGGAAGCATCTGGTGCTCGCCCTCTACCGTGCGGGTCGCCAGTCCGAAGCCATCGAGACCTACTGGGAGCTACGCCGCAGACTCTCCGAGGAACTCGGCATCGAACCACACCTCGAACCTCGCGACCTCAACCAGGCGATAGTCCGCGCCGACCCGGCACTGCTGCGACTCTAGAGGTGTTTCGGTGTGTAGCCCGTGGCCAGTTCGATCGTCCTGCAGGTGGCCAGGTGGCTGCGGGAAGCCTGTTCGTCGCCGGCGTCGCGGCGCGAACTCGGCGACCCCGATCGGCGCCTGACCGTTTGAGTGCCCGCTCGGCGTCGTCTAGCGGGTCAGGAGCTGACGAAGCGCTGCGGTCACGGTCTCCGGGGCTTCCTCTGGCATGAAATGGCCGATAGAGACGGTACGGTGATCGAGGTCAGGGGCCCAGGCCCGCCACAGCGCTCCGGCGTCGAACCCGAGCGCCGCGCCCCAGTCCTGCTGGAGCACGGTGACCGGCATGGCCAGGCGGGTACCGGCGGCCCGGTCAGCCGTGTCGTGCTGGATGTCGACGGTCGCCGAGGCGCGGTAGTCGGCGGTGATCGAGGTGATGGCGGCCCGGGAGGCGTCGAGGTACACCTGGCGGACTCCAGCCGGGATCGCCTGCGGATTCGCCGTCCACGCGTCAAGGAAGTGGCCGAAGAAGGCGTCGGAGGCTCCGGCGATAAGCTGTTCGGGCAGGCCGGGAGGCTGGGCCATCAGGTACAGGTGAAAGCCGATCGCGGCCGTGGCGCCCCGCATGACGTCCCACATGTCCAGAGTGGGTAATACGTCCAGGCAGGCCAGGTGGCTGATCGCGTCGGGGTGGTCGAGGCCGCCCCGGAAGGCGACGAGCGCGCCACGATCGTGGCCGGCCAGCGCGAACCGGTCATGGCCCAGCGCGTGGGCGATGGCGATCACGTCGACGGCCATGGTGCGCTTGCTGTACACGGATCCATCTGTGGCGTCGGGCTTCGCGCTGGCTCCGTAACCACGCAGATCGGGAACGATCACGGTGTGATCCCGCGCGAGGTCCGCAGCCACGTGCCGCCACATCAGGTGGGTCTGCGGGAACCCGTGCAGCAGCACGATCGGGCTGCCCGAGCCGGCCACGGCGACGTTCATCGGCAGGCCGCCGCTGCCGGGGATGCTGCGGTACTCGAAACCGGGAATCCTGATTGTCATCTTTTCAGACCTTCTGGGGGAGTGGTGTGCGCGGACCACTCCACTGTGCGGACCGCCAATGAGTATTCGATGAGCAGCTAGGCTCACCTCCGGGGCCCATCACACGAAAGGCCAGTTCAGCGGGGGTACGCATGGAGTTCGGAGTGCTCGGGCCGATCATGGCGCGGGATACGGGCCACCGTGTGCTCGCCCTGCGCGGCCCCCGGCACAAGGCGGTCCTCGGGCGGCTGATCGCGGCCCGTGGCCGGGTCGTCCCGCTCGGCACGCTGATCAGCGACCTGTGGCCGGTCGCACCGGAAGGCCCGGCCGCAGCGGTCCGGACGTTCGTCGCGGACCTGCGCCGCGCGCTGGAACCGGACCGTCGGCCCCGGAGCCCGGCCACGCTCCTGGTGACAGAGGGCCCCGGCTACGCGCTGCGAACCGGGCCGGACACCGTGGACGCCTGGCGGTTCGAGGACGCGGTGGACCACGCGGCGAAGGCCCGGCCCGCACAGGTCATCGACCGGCTCCAGGAGGCGTTGGCCTGGTGGCGGGGCCCGGCCTACGCGGACCTGCCCGACGACGTGTGGGCCCAGGCCGAACGTGCCCGGCTGGGCGAACTGCGCCTGCAAGCCGTCGAACGGCTGGCCGAGGCACGGCTGAGCCTCGGGCAGCCGGCGGCGGCGGTGGCGGAGCTGGACGGGCACACCGTGCGGCACCCCTGGCGGGAGAACGCCTGGCGGCTACTCGCCCTGGCCCTGTACCAGGACGGGCGCCAGGCCGACGCGCTGGTCGTCCTGCGCCGGGCCCGTAGCCTGCTCGCCGAGCAGTTCGGGCTGGATCCCGGGCCGGAGCTGGCGGTGCTGGAGGGCGACATCCTGCGGCACGAGCAGCGGGTGACGGCGGCCGGGGCGGTGGCCGGCCAGGTGTGGGCCAGCGCCACGGCGGCGTACGACCGCGCGATCGGGGCGGGCGCGCGGTCACGGCTGGAGTCGGCGGTAGGCCTGCTGCGGGGCCTGGCGGTCACCGGAGGCACCGGCCTGGAAGCCGCCCGTGAACACCGCCTGGCGGCGATCGAGGCGGCCGAACGGCTGGGCGACCCCGAGCTGGCCGCCCGGGTGATCGGCGCGTACGACGTACCCGCGATCTGGAGCCGGGCGGACGATCCGGCGGAGGCGGCCCGGACGGTCGCCGCCGCCCGCCGTGCGCTCGCGGCCCTGCCAGCGGGGGTCAGCGACGCGCTCCGCGCCCGCCTGCTGGCCACCATCGCGCTCGAGTCGCGGGGCCAGCGTGATGCCAGCGCCCACCAGGCGGCTGTCGACGGTGTACGGCTCGCCCGTGACCTCGCCGATCCGGGACTGCTCGTGTTCACGCTCAACGGAATGTTCATGCAGTCCTTCGGCCACTGCGGACTGGCCGCCCAACGTGATGCCATCGGAGCCGAGATCCTCGACGTGGCAGGCCGCCACGGGCTGGCCACGTACACCGTTCTCGGCCACCTGATCCGGATCCAGTCCTGTAGCGCACTGGGCGACCTCACCACCGCAGGCAACCACGCGGACGCCGCTGACTCCCTTGCCCAACACCATGATCTCGCCCTGGTCGGCGTGTTCACCGGATGGTTCCGGGCACTGAGACTCGCGGCCACGGGTGCCGAGCCGGGCGCAGCCGAGGCCGCCTACCGCGAGGCAGCCACACTCCTGGACGGCGCCGGTATGGCTGGAGTCTCCGACGGCCTGCTCGCGGTGGCACTGCTGTGCCTGCGCCTGGAGCATGGGCTGCCCGCCGGGGACCTGAGCGGCTGGGGCCCGTACGAGCCGTGGGCGCGACCACACCTCCTGATCGGACGCGGGGACGGTGCCGGGGCCAGAGCGGCACTGCGCGCGTTGCCGGAACCCCGTGCCGACCAGTTTCAGGAGGTGCTGTGGAGCCTCGCGGGGCGGGCAGCGGTTCAGCTGGGCGACCGGCGGCTGGCCGCACGCACGTACGCCGCGCTTCTTCCCGCCGCCGGGGAAATTGCCGGGGCTCAGACCGGGATGTTCAGCTTCGGGCCGGTCACCGGGCGCCTGGAGGCGCTACGGGCCGCGCCGGGGTGAGGGCCTGCCGCCGCGTGCCCCCGACGGTGAGCAGGGCTCATCGACACGCCGGTCAAGCGATCACTCATCGCAGCCCTGCCAGTGGTGATGGGAGGATCCGCTGTTCGCGCATTCTGGCCGACAGGCAGCCCCACAGGGGCGAGGGGGAAATGGCCTGCGGGCCCGGTAGTACGCGTCACGCGCGTGCCGCTCGCAGGCACACCGCCCTCCACCAACTCCGCCGGTCCTTCCCACGTAGCCGGCGGACGACCGGGCCGGAGCGCGAGAGACACGCAGCTCCGACCCGCTTTGCTAGCCGGCGGCCTCAGCCGCCCGTCCCTGCAGGGCAAGCGCGCGGTGACCGAGGCAACATGCAGATCCGAGCAAAGACAGGCCCATAGAGGGCCCTCTTCGCCTCGGATCCGCCACCGTCAAGGAGCGCTCGATGCGTCGCCCTCCGCTGTCGGCGGCCCTGTCCGCGCTCACCGTCCCAGTCGTGGGCCTTCTAGTCGTTACTCCCAACTGGTTGATCGCCTCTTGCTCGTCGCCACCCTCAAGTTGAGCTGCATCAGAGCTGTCTTCCCGCAACGGTCCCAGGACCGTCTCGCATGATGGCAGGGCTGGTGGAACCGAGCCCAGGCACCACAGCCACGTCCCAGAGCAGGCGGAGGAGGAGAAGCCCGCCGACACGCGCCGGTAGATCTCAGCTGGAGAAACGGGACTGAACGAGCCCGCGTAGAGTCCGCTTCGGGCATAGGCTCGGTCGGTTCGCCGTAAGCGCCGAACTGGCCAACTGGACGGGACTCTCGATGAGCGCTGAGGTGAGAACATCGATGATGTGAACGACCTGTATGACGTGACCAATATCGTGTCCATCGCGACGGCTGTGGTTGCTGTGGTCAGCGCGGTGATCGCAGTTTCCCAGGCGAAAAGTGCCAGACGGGCTGTTGCGGCGGCAGAGGGCCAGTTGGAGGCAGCACATCGACAGGCCATTGCGTCGGAGCGGTCCAACGAGCTCATGTCTCTATCCCTTGCCCCGCGGTTCGCTCTCGTGTGGAACGACGGATACGTCCCGCAGCACGAGCAGTGGGAGCAGTTCGTATTGACCTACCTGTCTGGACCGGATGATCTCGACCAGGTATTGATCTCGGTCAGCGACGGAAGTAACCTCGACGGATTGCTGCTCCGTGCTACCCACAGCATCGAACAGTCGCTGTTATGGAACAATCGCTCGCCTAAGGATTCGATGTCCTTCGAATCCCACCTCTGTAGCCCGGTTGGGCAGGTGAGGATCAAGGTTGTAGCCACCAAGGGCGAACTGAAGTGGCCTTGTTCTGCTGTCACGCATGTCAAGAAGCGGGAGGCGCCGATGTTTAGCCTAGAGGCGATTGGCCTCTGCGATGTTGACTTTCCCGATAGGTGGGAGACGTGGGATCAGTTTGCCCTCACCTACGAGGGCGGCACGGACACACTGGATAGTGTGGACGTTCGGGTCCGGCAAGGCGACAATCTCGATGAGATCTACTTGCCGGATCGCCAGAAGAGTGTTGACATACTCGGGTGGGATAGCCAATCCTGCGGCGATGAAATGATCTTCGCAGCGCACCTCAAAGATGGTGCTGACGCCTACTATGTCGATGTGGTCGCATCGCTCGGAGTCCTCCGATGGACCCAGACGTTGTCCGGCTACGCGTAGCCGACCAACCAGCGGAAAGTCGGGGTGCGCGGGAGAACGGCTCGCGGAATCCTTGCTGCTCACCGAAAGTGCGAACGTCAGGCGACATTCTCAGTGTCGCTAATCGCCAGCGCGTTGGCCGCCCAAGTTGGTCGGCACAGGGCCAAACAGGCGACCTGGGCCGCGCTGAAGCGCCTCGCCCAACGCGCCGTGGGCCTTGTACCGGTGGCCGGGCCTGTCGTCGGTGGTGCTATCTCCGGCGCGGTGGCTGTCGGTTCGACGCTCGCCCTCGGCAAGGCGTGGGTGAAGGTGTGTGAGTACGTCACGGCCCACGACATGAGTAAATTCGACGACTTCCTGGAGTCGAAGGAGGGCAAGGTGCTCTTGCTGTTCCTCGGGGCCTGTGGGCTCGCGGGCCTGATCGCGACGTTCGCGACCACACCGGCCCACAAGGCAATCCCGGCCTCCTCCGAGGCGCTGCCCGCCCCCACGCCGACTCCTGTTCCGATCATGCTGGACCCCGCGCACCTCGCGGCTCTGGAGAAGCGCGCCCAGAGGCTCGCGATGCACAAGACGTGCGAGTTCGTACGGGCAGATCGCCGACAGCCTCGGCGACGAGCTCGGACCGCCCTGCACGAGGCATTGCAGACCACCACCGATGAGGTCGCCAAAGCCTACTTCGAGCAGGTTCTCGAGGAGATCCGCGCCCGGCTGTTGGACCTGGACGGCGGCCCAAGGGGCTGGCCATCGGGCGGATGAGACGCGCCCCGGGTCAGCGTTGCGGGAACGGCAGCTCGGCGGCGCGCGCTGCCCGGGGATGCCGATCCAGGTGGTCAGTGCGGAGTGTGGTTGACATGTCCGTGTGGGATCAGGGCAGGGTGCCGATCCGTTTGATGGCCTCGATGAAGCCCGGTTGGAGAGGCGCCTCGATCTGCCCGGAGTGGGTGACGACTAGGTCGGTCAGGTAGTCGGTGCGCTGTTCGGAGGTGTCCAGGGCGAAGAACGCCGGTGGGAGGGCTATGGCGCCGGCCGGGTTCCAGCGGGGTTGGTGGATCGGGCTCGGCCGGATCGTGAACGATGTGCCGGAGATCGCCGTGCGCAGGTCCTGCAGCCGGTCGTAGATTCCGGCGACGGCGTGTTTGGCGGCCAGTTTGGGCTTTGTCGGACTTCCGCCCAGGTCGAAGGCGTGCTGGAGGATCACGTACACCCCGACGCTGGAGCGTTCGGCGTTGAACCAGTTGCCGGTCGGGCCGATGCCGCGGTGCAGGGTCAGCGCGGCGAGTTTGGCTCGTTGGACCCAGTGTTCGAGGAGGGCCATCGCGGCCAGGGCGGGGTCGCGGTCCCCGGGCGGCAACCGGGTCGCGGTGTCGTGGCTGCCCTCGCGCGGTGCCAGCTCGTTGTCGATCAGCTGGATGAGGCGGGTGTAGCTGTCGGCGTTGTGGAGCGCGGCGGTGCGCGGCAGCGTGTACAGCAGCCGTTGCCAGGCGTAGGCGTGGTCGAGGGTGAGCAGGCCCGGGGTGCCGTGGGAGGCCTCATGGATCAGGGTGAGGGCCCGGCTGTCGACGCTCGGGTCGTTCAGGAACTCCGGTCCGATGGTGAGGCGGGCCGAGGCGCCCACGCCGTGGTTGACGGCCCGGACGTTGGCCCCGCCGTAGGCGGCGCTGACGCACCGGAATCCGGGCGCGGTCGGATCGTCGAGGGGGATCGGCACCCGCAGGACCCGTAGCTGGGTCTCGATCGCGGCCAGGCCAGCCGCGACCTCGGCGGGGTCCTCGCTGCCGAACAGGAGCCGCAGAGCGTCCCGGGTGGACTTCACGACCTGGCCACTGAGAGCACCGCGGGCCTGGGCGAGGAGTTCCACCGCGCGGGCGTAGGGGGTGTGGTACATCTCCGGCGGGTCACAGACCACGTCGGGGTGCTCGGAGACCTGGACCGGCGGCACCTCCTCGGGGCGAATGACCTGCACCCGCCGCAGGCGTCGGTAGTCGATCACCCCAGCCGCGGCTTCTGGCCTGGGGTCCCGGCGGGGCCGTCCACCGTCGGCGGGCAGCGCCGCCTCCACCGCGTCGATCCGCCGCTCGATCAGAGTGCCGAGCTGGGCCTCGTCCTCGCTGCCGGTGCCCCGTAGCACCAATTCGTCCAGGGGCTCTCCGTCGAACGCCCGGAGTTTCGCGGCCTCCTGCGGGGTGAGCGTGCTGGAGTTGCGGTCGAAGAACACCGCGTTCGCGGTCCCGGCCGCATCGGGGTGTGTGCCTGTGACACGCAGGTCGGCGGCGCGCTGCACAACTCTGGCCAACCGGGCGGTGACCGCACTGTTGCCAGCCGCCCGTTGCAGGCGCAGCAGCGGGTGGAGCTGACCGGCCCGGTGTTCCGGGCGGGACGCCGGGCCGGGACGGGCGGGACCGAAGTCGTACTCCACCCTTATCATTCTGAAACATTATAGTCCGGCAAACAAGACCTGAAATAGGATATGCGGCAAAGGTTCTATTGGTGTATGTCCACAAACTTCGAAACAGGATCCGGGAGGCGTGGTCACCGAACCCGACGACCACGCTCCCGGACGGTCATTCCCACGTTGTCGGTCTGCACGACGGACGCTGTCGTGGTAGTCAGCGACCATGAATACACGTGAACTGCTGTCCGCCCTCGGGAAGGCGGGGATCCCTGAGTCGTGGTACGCCATCGTCGACGAAGGCACACATGCGGGTCGCGCGGGCGACGGATCGCTCTACCTAGAGCTGAGTCAGGACGGCCTTTAGGTGGAGGGCACCTAGGAGCGAGGTGTCCGCACCCCGAGCGAGCTTTTCGACTCCGAAGATGAGGCATGCCAGCACATTCATGACCGACTGCTCCGCGCGGCTCGGATGCTCGGCAAAGCGCCCTGAGTTCCCTTGGGCTCGAGGGGCCGGTCGCGACCCGTCGGCGCAGTGACTACCGGATTGGATCGCCGTCACGGTTGTGTCGTGCCGGCATCGGGCGCGGTGGCCTGCTCGACCAGGAAGCGCAACCGGTTCGCGGTGTCGATGGCGACCCGGCGGAATGCCCGGGTCGCCGGCCGACGATCGACCGCCCGGCTGACCACGGCCGCGGTACAGGCGGAGGCGTCGGTCACCGGGACGTATCGCAGGCCGCTGAAGGAGGCGAAGCGGCTGATCGATACGGGAACGGGGATCGAGACGTCGTCGCTCACGCTGATGAACATGATCGCGGCGTGCACATTGTCGAACTCGCGCCGGTGGTCGAGTGGAGCGCCGGCGCGTAGCTCTGCGAAGCTCCAGAAGTTGGACCAGTGCGCGGGTATCCGTGAGGAAGTCTGAACGGTGGGGGAGGCCAGAAAGTCCGCAGACGTCACGCCGGAAGCCCCGGAGAAGCGGTGATGGTCGGACATCAGCAACACTCGTGGTTCGTCGTAGAGCGGATCGGCGTGCAACTGCGGCGAACAGATCGGCAGGTACTGCAGCGCGACGTCTACTCGCTGATCCAACAGTCCCGTTTCGAGTTCAGTCAACAGCACCGGCGTCACCATGAGGTCGATGTTCGGGTAGGCAGCTCGGAACGTCCTGATGATCGGCGCGGTCAGTTCGGCGACCCCGTTGTGCAGGATCCCGACCCGTAGTTCTCCGACGAAGGTCGACGAGGCGCTTCGGGCAGCCTCAATGGCGTCGTCGGCCGCGCGCAACGCCAGCCGTGCCGGTTCGAGGAACGCCTTGCCGGCGTCGGTCAGCTCCATGCCTCGCGGTCCGCGCACGAACAGCGGTGACCGGATCTGCCTCTCCAGTTGCCGTAGCTGCTGGCTCAGCGTCGGCTGGCTCACGTGCAGCTGGCGGCTTGCCGCGCTGACTCTGCCCATGTCGGCGATGACTATGAAGTGGTGCAACAATCGTAGGTCCACCATCTGCTCCCGCGATATGCGAAATGCCAATAGCCGCTATTGGGAGATAGCAACTTGCCCGCCTGTCTTTGATGCCGGATTCTTGCTACAGAAGAACTGAATCCGAGGCTGATGCAGTGCAATTGTCGCCAACATCGACGGCGAGTTCTCGCCGTGGAGGGGACGTCGATGATCACTATTCGACGCATCGAGTGACGTCGACCTACCTCGCTCAGGGTACCTCGAAGGCGTTTCGCGTGCCACGTGCGATCACTCGGCCGACACTCCGAACTGGAGGCGAACCTTGAAGCCGCAGTATCCAAGCGTAGTGAACGTGGCCAACGGCATGGCCTCCCTGAAGTGCCAGCGCACCGGGCCGATGAGGCGCCGAACCCGTTCCCGAGCCGAGTCCGGTACCCAAAGAGTGCGGTTGACTCTGATCTTCTACGCCGACTGCTGGATCCGTACCGGCGCGGCCGCCCACTGGTCGACCAACCGTGACTAGGGTCGGCGCGCAATCTGATCTTGCCAGGATGGGCCATACCGACAACACAGAGGATCCCAGACTACGGAGGGGGACATGACAGACTCTGCGGATCATGAGTTTGACACCGAGGCCGAGGCAATGGTCCTGGCCGAGGGCCTGATAAGTGAATCGCCCAAACCCGAGAGCCGACCGCGTAGGCTCCTGTCCAAGCTCACCGGTGGCCGCGCCGGCAAAGCGGTGTCCGGAGCGGTGAGCATCAACTCCGCCCGGCTGCAACAGCTCGCTTCCAGAGTCCTGCGCACAACGATGATCCGTGGACGAAGCACCCTGCTCGCTGAATTCCCCGGGCTTGGCGAAGGCGAGATCGGCCAGCTGTTGATTGACACAGCAGTGAAGCGGTCCCGCGCGATCGGGGCCATCGGCAACATGCCCCTGCCCGGGAAAGCCGCCGTGTTGCTACCAGTGAAGGCCGTCAGCCAGGGCATCGCCGTGGCCGTCGTGGAAGCCAAGCTCATTGCCGAACTCCACGAACTCCATGGGCAACCCGTTTCGGGCCACGCAGCCGAGCGCACCCTGGAATACCTCAGGATCTGGGTCGACCTACGTGATGAAGGCCGGCCCAACGCCGAGTCCACCCGGCACATCGGTGAGCAACTACTGGGCAAGCTGCGACCGAAGACTCTGCCTCACAAGGAGACCGATGAGTAGTCAATCACCTCCGGCCGGAAAGTCCGTCGTCGCCAAGCTCGCCAAACTCGCGGCTGGAGCCGGTGTGGCAGTCCTGTTCGTCGGCACCATGGTGCGCGCCGCCAGGGCGCGGACGGAGGGGCCCGCGAGGTCGGCCACGTCTGACAAGCCCCGCGTAGGCCTCACGCGTTCGTCGGTGGCCTCCGGGCCTGCGCTGGCCGACATGGTCATACAGTCGCAACGCGACATCGTGAACAACATGCGGCAGCCCGATCCGAACGACCCGTACCGATGAGTGCCTCGCAACTTGTCGGACGATGGAAAGGTCGGGTCGCGGGCCAGGACCACCACCTGACCTTCCATGCCGATGGGACCTTCGACAATTGGTACGGTGGCGGTTGGGGCAAGAAGGACAGGTCCTTCGGCGACTACGAGACCAGCGACGATGGCGTCCTGTACTACTTTCCGAACAAGCGCTCCTGGTTCAACAAACCCTCGATCTACTACTGGCGATTGAGTCCCGGTGGTAGAGGCTTGACCCTGGTGGGAATCACCGGTACCACCTCGACCTATGCGCGCACTGGTTAGTACTCCTACGGTGGTCGGGCGAGTTCGCATCCTCGCCGGCAGTGGTAGGCATTCGCCCGTCGTGCCCAGCGGCGGGCGAACACGCCGGTGGCTACAAGGCCGTCGACCGGCTGCGGACGCGGCGGTGGTCGCGGTTCCGATCTGCGCTCATGGTCGGGACATCAGCCACCATGAGGAGCCGAGCATGCTCCAGACCGAGGTTCCGATCCCCGTTCCGCCGCAGTCCGCTCGGCAATGGCGGCCACCGGCCCCCGCACACCCCGGACCCACGTCGACGTCGGCGGCGGGACGGGCGCGGCGGTGTGGGCGGCCCGCGCGGCCTTTCCCACGCTGGCCGGCACCGTGGTTCTGGACCAGTCCCTGCGGCTGGGGGAGCGGATCGCGGCGGGGGCGCTGGCCGGCGTGCGCTGGACGCAGTTCGCCGTCGGCGGCCGGATCCCGACGGCGGACCTGATCACCATCTCCTACGTCCTAGCCGAGCTGCCCACCACAGCCCAGGCCGACCTTGTCCGGGCAGCCGCCGCGTCCGCAAGGGAATGCCCGTTGACCGCCGACGACTGGTGTCATTTCATCGCCCGAGTGAACCGGTCGGCGTCGCACCGCCGAGTCAAGGCCGGCACGCTGGGCCACGAGGACGAGAAGTTCAGCTACGTCGCCACCACCCGCGTACCCGTCGGCGCCCCTGCCCGGATCCTGGGGCATCCGCGACTACGCAAGGGGTTGCCTACCCTCCGGGTGCGCGGACCGGACGGCGTACGCCCGGCACTGGTCTCCCAGCGGCACGGTGACCTTTACCCAGCCTTCGGGGCTGGCTGCTCGGTTCAACCAATCTGCATCCGGAGAGTCGCCATTGTCCAGCCCTAGCTGGCCCAACATTTCCAACGCGTGGCTGTCGCCCTGGTCGGCCGCAGCCCACCGAGCATCGTGTGCGAAGCCGAACCCCGCAGCCATCGGCGGTGCACCGCCGATGGACCCAGCGCTTGGCCCCGACCCCCTCGAATCCGCACCTTGGCGCGTCCGGGGCCTGCCAGGGCCGCCCGGACATCCTAGTTACGGCGGCCGGCTGATGAGCGCGGTCCTGCCGCTCCGCGACGTGCCCGGCGGACCTGGCCGGCAACGCCACCGTTATCGGTCCCGCTAGCGCCGCTCGGGTAACTCGACGGCGGCGTCGGCGGCGTCTGATCGCCACCACCATCCGCCGTCGGGGGTGGCGATCCCGTCCAGGCCGGACCCGGTCATCGCCCAGCCGTTTTTGCGTACCTCGTGGCTACGGGATGACGAGCAGCTTGCCGGTGGTACGCCGGGCCTCCAGATCGCTGTGGGCCCGGGCGACCTCGGCGAGCGGGTAGCGGGCCGTCACGGTGATCTCCAGAGCCTTGGTGCGCACCCATTCGAGCACGTCGGCGGCGCGCCGGAGCAGTTCGGACCGGTCGACGATGAAGTGCCCGAGGCTCGGTCGGATCAGGGTCAGCGAACCACCCTGGGCGAGCCGGATTGGGTCGAAGGGCGCCACGGCGCCACTCGCTGCGCCGAAGAGCACCAGGTGGCCGCGGGTTCGCAGGCTGGCGAGGCTCGCATCGAAGGTGTCCCTGCCGACGCCGTCGAAGACGACCGGTAAACCCTCGCCGCCGTTGAGCCGCTTCACCTCCGCCGCGAGATCGTCCACCTCGGAGTAGAGGATCACCTCGGCGGCCCCGGCGCCCCGAACCAGCTCGGCCTTCTCCGGAGTCGACGTCGTGCCGATCACCCTGCCCCCGAGGTGGGTGATCAATTGGGTCAACAGCAGCCCCATGCCGCCCGCGGCAGCGTGCACGAGCACCGTGTCGCCCGGCTGCACCGGGTAGGCGTCCTTGACGAGGTAGTGCGCCGTCATGCCCTGCAGCAGCACGGCGGCGGCGGTCTCGAATGCGACACCGTCAGGCAATGGCACGAGCCGGGAGGCGTCCACGACGGCCCGCTCGGCATAGCTGCCGGGAATCTCCACCCAACCGACCCGGTCCCCAACGGCGACGTCGACGACGCCGGGTCCGATCTCAACGACCGTGCCTGCGCCCTCAGTGCCCGGGGTGAAGGGCAGCGGGAGGGCGTAGCGGCCCTGGCGGTGGTAGACGTCGAGGAAGTTGACGCCGGACGCGGCGACCGCCACCACCGCCTGGCCCGGACCCGGCACCGGCAGGTCGACATCGACCAGCCGCAGCACCTCGGGACCGCCCACCTCGGAAACCTGAATCGCTCGCATGACCCCTCCTGAATCGGCTCTTCCCGCATCAACTCCGTTGACGCCGATCCGATTTCCATCCCGCCGAGGTGTCACAGCCGTCACACTCAACTCAGCGGCACAGCAACTCGCCGGCGCCTGAACATCACGTCACACCCCGACACCCCCTCACCGAACCCCCGCCCTGGCCAACCCGTACCAAGCAGCCCCATAGGTCGGACTCCGGCAGCCAGTACGTCTCCAGCCACACGCCCCGGCCGATCCGCGCGCCCATCCTGTCCGCGCACGCCGCCGACCGGGCCTGCCGCCGCTGTACCCAGACCGGCCGGCCGCGCAGAGGCCGAGAAGTCACCCGCGCCGGTCTCCAGTTTCCTCGCATCTGAAAAAGGACAAGTAGGTCCGGACATCTGACCCCGAGGTCGTCCGGACCTACTTGTCGCGCCCCAGGTCGAAGAGTCAGCCCAGGACATGTTCAGCCGGACCCGGCAGGATCGCTGGTTGGGGTCCGTGTCGGGCGGACGGCATGCGCTGCGAGGGCGGGTGCATCGGATGGGGACTCAGATGCGGCCTCGGTCTGGGTACCCGTCAAGTCCCATCGCATTCACGAGCTGGTCTTCGATTTCGTTCTCGGTTCTGGGGATGAGGACGGTGGCGATGAGGCCGAGGAGGACGAAGCCGGCGGCGAGGTAGCCGCCGAGGGTGACGCCGTCGGTCATGGCGGTGCGGCCGGCCTCGGCGGCTGCCTGGGTCTCTGGTCGGGTGGCGAGTCCTTCGATGGCGGCGCCCGCGCTGTCGGTGATGGCGCGGCTGTACTGGTCGGCTTGCGCGGTGGGCATGTCGGCGTTCCTGAGCTCGGTGTGCACCTGTGTGCTGAGCGTGCTGAAGTACACGGTGGTCAGCACCGCGATGCCGAGTGCGGAGCCGAGTTGGCGGAACGCGCTCTGGATGCCGGAGGCCTGCCCGGCGCTGCTTTCGGGGATTCCGTCGAGGACCACGTTGGTGACCTGGGCGGTGGCGAACCCGACGCCGGCGCCGTAGACGCACAGGATCAGGGCGATCGACCACCAGGAGCTGTCGGTCCCGGCGAACAGTGCGAGTGCCGCCAGGCCGACGACCTCCAGTGCGAGGCCGAGGCGGAGCATCGTCAGGGCCGAGACCCTGCCGGCCATGCCGAAGCTCGCGCCGCTGGCGATGAAGCTGCCGATGGCGACGGGCAGGAGCGCCAGCCCGGACTGCAGGGCGCTGTAGCCGAGGGTGAACTGCAGCCACAGGGGTAGGACGGCGACGATCCCGAACTCGCCGAGCCCGATGATGAGGGTGGCGATGTTGCCGTTGCGGAACGATGCCTTCGAGAACAGGCCCAGGTCCATCAGTGCCTTGTCGGGGTCACCGCCGCTGCGCAGGGCGGCCTGGCGCCACACGAACGCGCCCAGGGCGGCGGCCGCGCCGACCAGCGCGAGCAGGGCGGGCGAGGGCCCGGCGTCCCAGGTGAGTCCGCCGATCTTCAGGGGGTGGATGGTCTGGATCCAGCCGTAGGTGCGTCCTTCGACAAGCCCGAAGGCCAGCAGCCCGAGGCCGAGCACGGACAGGACCGCTCCGGTGACGTCGACGCGCCCGCCGGTGCGGGGCGAGGGCGCGACCCAGGCCAGGACGCCCACGATGATGACGACCGCGAGTGGCACGTTGATGCCGAACGCCCACCGCCAGGAGGCGTGTTCGGCGAGCCAGCCGCCCAGCAGGGGCCCGAGCGCGGCGGCGGCGCCGATGGTCGAGCCCCAGACCGCGAAGGCCTGGCCGCGGGCCTTGCCGGTGAAGTTGGCGTTCAGTAGAGACAGCGATGTCGGTAGCAGCATCGCCGCGCCCGCGCCCTGTAGGAAGCGGGCCACGATGAGCAGCCCGCCGCCGGGGGCCAACCCGGCCAGGACGCTGGTCGCGCCGAAGACCACGACGCCGGCGACGAACACCCGGCGGGCCCCGACGATGTCGGCGACGCGGCCGACGAGCAGCAGTAGTGCGGCGAACACGATGGCGTAGGACTCCTGGATCCACTGCGCCTGCGTGGAGCCCGCGTCCAGATCCTCGATGATCGAGGGAATGATCACGTTGACGATCGTGGTGTCCACCACGATCAACGCCACACCGAGGGCGATGGCGATCAGGCCCAGCCAGCGGCGGACGTTCGACGTCTCGCCCATAAATACCTCCAGGGTGAAGTAACTTCATGGTGAAGGTAAATTGGTGGGCGGTAAGTTGTCAAACGACGACGACGGGACGGGGACCACATGAGCGAGCCGCTCCAGCCGCAGTACGAGCGGCTGCTGGAGAGCCTGCGGGGCTACGGCGCCAACTACCGGGAGTTCAGTCGGCGGTTCGCGGCCTGGCTGGGCCTGCACTCCACCGACGCGGAGGCGCTCATCGAGATCCTCGGTGCCGAGGAGCGCGGCGTGCCGCTGTCGCCGGCCCGGCTCAGTGAACGCGTCGCTCTGTCCTCGGGCGCGACCACCGCGCTGCTGCATCGCCTGGAGCAGGCCGGGCACGTCGTCCGTACCCGCGAGCACGCCGACCGCCGCATCGTCACGCTGCACAGCAGTGTGAGGGTCCAGCACCTGGCGGACGAGTTCTTCGGCCCCCTTTCGGGCCGGGTCGACACCGTCATGTCCGCCTATCCGCCGGGGCTGCTCGAGCAGTTCGAGACGTTCTTGACCGACCTGCGCGGCGCCATGGACGCCCAACTCGCCGCCGACCCGCCCCTCCCGCCCTCGAAGCGCTGACGCCCACCGCCTCGCCCCGTTGCTGGGAACTCGCACCTGCCGTTCGGAGACGTTGTGAACGCGGACCGTCGGCAGCCTTAACTGCTGTCACGGACGGCGGTACCAGCGGTGATTACGGCGACTGCGCCTGTGCCGGACGAGGGGCTGGCCGGGTTGAATGAGCCGCCTGCGGGCCGTGCGGGCCAGACTGCGGGCGGCTCGCCCCCCGCGCCGGGCTGACCCACGCCGACGCAGCGGCCGCGCTGCGGTACCCGGCCCGCGTGTCGCCGAAGTCGCGAAAAGATCAACTACTGCCCGGCCGACGGCTGAAGTCGCGGGCTGACACCTCGCTGTGCGGTGACACTGACGGTGAACGCCACCTCGGCGGTAGCCGCAACATGACGGTCTACTTCACGGTGGACGGCACCCGGACGTTCCAGGTCAGCGTCAACGGGGGACCGGACGTCGCACTCACCCTGACGGGGAGTTCCTGGGCTAGTCCTGCCTTGGCAACGGTGACCGTGACGCTCAACGCGGGCGCCAACACCGTCAATTTCCGCAACGACACGGCGTACGCACCGGGCCTCGACCGCGTCCGGGTATAGCCGCAGGGACTCCGCTCTCACCGGACCCGAGCCGCCCCGTGGGTCGGGTCCGGAGCCGGGCCAGCGCCTCCTGGGTCGGCTCGGCGGCGTCGTGTGGCGAACCGGTGAGCATGTGGCCGTAGCGCAGCGGCGCCGCCGTGCACAGCCGGAAGAACTCCTCGAACCCGTCGTCCGTCAGGTCCCTCATGGGTCACCTCCGCACCCAGGGACGCCCGGGACCCCGTAGCTGTTGCACGGACCGGGCACAGGTCACCACGAAGAACCGCCCCGGGGAAGACCCCGGGGCGGTTCGTGTCACCAGAGCGGCTGCCAGCGCTGCGACAGCTGACGCATGGCCATCGTGCACGGATTCGCAGGTCCAAGTCCACGGTGTCGACCTGGCCCGCCGTCAATTACTGGGTCTGGTGTTCTACCTGCTGAGCCTGCTCGCAATGCCATCGCCTACCGATCGCCCGTCCCCGGCTCTGCCACGGGCGGGTGGTGTCCGGATGGGTCAGACGGGGCCGAAGAGCCAGTTGCCGCCCGAGTGCGGGTCGTCGCTGGTGTAGAACTCGCGGGCGGCGGCGACGAGTTCGTCGACGGTGACTGTGCCACTGCCGTCGGTGTCGAGTCGGGTGAAGGCCTGGTCGATCTCGTGGGCCGGGGTGCCGAAGGCGTGCTGGAGGGTGTGGAACTCCTCGCGTGCGACCACTCCGTCGCCGTCGGTGTCGGCGAGGCGGATCACGGCCTCGGCGGCCGGTCGGAGTGCCGCCTCGAAGCGGGCCCGGTCCTCGATGAAAGCGCTGGTCATCCCGGCCCGCCACTCGTGCGGGGAGACGCGGCGGTCGCCGTCGAGATCGATCGCCGACAGGAGGGTCTGCCAGAACGTCTCGAGCCCGTTGATGACGTCCTGACCCTTGGCGTTGGTCGGCTCCTCGCCGAAACCTGCGAGAAGTCGGCTACCGAGCGCGACGACGTCGACGTGGTCCACGTGGCCGTTGCCGTCGATGTCGAGGTGGCCGAAGGCTTTGTCGAGCTTCCGGCTCTGAAGTTCTGTAGTCATTTGACTACTATAAGTTATATGTCTGATATCGTCATGGTGACGGGCGCGACCGGTTTCCTCGGTGGCCACGTCTGCGCGGAACTGCTGAAACACACCGACGTCGAGGTGCGCTGCCTCGTGCGGGGCCGCACCCGCCAGGGCGCCTGGGAACGGCTGACCGCGTCGCTCGCGTTTCGCGGCATCACGCCCGAACAGCTCACCCGGGTCGCCCTCGTCCACGCGGACCTGCGTGAACCCCGACTCGGGCTCCACGGCGCCGACTACTACGCGCTGGCCCGCGCGATCAGCGCGATCTACCACTGCGGAGCCTCGGTCAACCTCGCCGCCGACTACGAACGCCTCGCCCCGGCCAACATCGGCGGAACCCGCACCATCCTCGAACTCGCCGCGCACGCCGGCGCCACGACGCACTACGTCTCCTCGGTCGGCGTGTTCGTGGACGCCTACCTCCTCGGGCACCCGGAGGTGGACGAGGACACCGCCCTCGTGCCGGGCATGGCGGGCGAGGTCGGCTACACGCGCAGCAAGTACGACGCCGAACAACTCGTGCGGGCCAGTGGCCTACCGGCCGTCATCTACCGCCCGGGATTCATCACCGGGGACCACCGCACCGGCGAATGCTCCGACACCGACCTGATCAGCCGGGCCATCCGGGCCGCCGCCACCGTCGGCACCGCACCCGACTGCCACAACGCCATGCCCGTCGCACCCGTCGACCACGTCGCCCGCTCCCTCGTCGCGCTCTCCCGCCAACCGGCATCGATTGGGCGCTCCTACCACCTGACCACCCCCGAGATGCTGCCGATGGCCGACGTGTTCACCGCGCTCCGCGCCCACGGCCACCACCTCGACGCCGAACCCGTCCCACAGTGGCGCGCTACGCTGCGGGCCAACCAGGGCGAGCCGGACGCCTTCGCGATGCTGGCCCTGTGGGCCACCGGGGCGTACCTGTTGGAGGAGATCCCCAGGTACCGGATCTGCACCGTGCGCTCCGAGCGCACCAACGCCGAACTGAACCGGCTCGGCATCCCCAGCCCGTCCGTCGACGCGGCCTACCTCGACCGGGTCATGCGCTACCTGACCGACACCAAGGCACTCGACAACACCGGACTCCCCGTCGCGGTGTGACGCCGAAGCCACCCGGTATTCCCTCCAGCGGCCGCGTTCGGCACCGAAGCCGCCAGTGTTCGGGCCGGAAGCGGTAGTCATTTGAACGTGTTCAAAAGTGTGCTAGCGTGCGGTCATGCGTCTGGACAGTGTGGTGGAACGTCGGCTCCTCGTGAACTACCGCGTCGCCCCCGGGGCCGTCGCGCCGCTGCTCCCGACCGGGATGCGGCCGCAGATCGTCAACGGCTGGGCCGTCGCGGGCATCTGCCTGATCCGGCTCGGCCGGGTCCGCCCCGCCGGCCTGCCCGACTGGTTCGGGCTGCGCAGCGAGAACGCCGCGCACCGGATCGCCGTCGAGTGGGACGGCGGCGGCGGGGTGTACATCCCGCGCCGCGACACCGGCTCCGCGCTCAACGCCCTCGCCGGCGGGCGGGTGTTCCCGGGCGTGCACCACCGGGTCCGGTTCGACGTCGAGGAGCACGGGGCCGACCTGCGGGTGGCGTACACCGGGCCGGGGATCGAGGTCAGCGCGACCGGCCGGGTGACGGCGGAGCTGACCGGCAGTGCGCTGTTCGCCGACCTGGCCGAGGCCTCGGAGTTCTTCCGGCGCGGCTCCGTCGGGTACTCGGCCGCCGACGGAACGCACGTCGACGGACTGGCGTTGGAGACCGCGTCGTGGCGGATCGAACCCGTGGAGCTCGGCGCGGCCTGGTCCAGCTACTTCGAGGACCCGGCACGGTTCCCGGCCGGCACCGCCGTCCTCGACTCGGCCCTCGTGATGCGGAACCTCCCCGCGACCTGGCGCGCGGTCGCCCGTCGCGCGGCCTGACCGCACCGCCATGGACGGGATGCGCCACCGTTTCGGCGAAGCGGCGCCCACCCAACCGTGCCTATGAAGTACCGGTCGTCGTGGCCTGCCTCCCCGGTGGGCCGGACGTGCGCGGGGGACCAGCTGATGGGGCGGCCCTAGGCCCGGCGGGCGGATCGGAGCCGGTCGAGTTCGGCGCGGGCGAAGCGGACCTGGTCGGTGTCGGTGCCCATGGACGCGGCGAGCTGGTCGGCGAGGTCGTGGGCGGCTTCGAGGCGGTGGTGCCGTGCTCTGCGGTCGGCGTGGCCGTGGCCGGCCCTGCGGTAGGCGCGGCGTTGCTTCCCGGTCCCGGCGAGGGCGTCGAGCTCCTCGGGAGTGATGACCCCGCTGTCGGCCTCGGGTGCCATGACGGCGCGCATCGCTTCGCGTTCGGGGCGCACGGTGTGCCGGAACACCGCGAGGACGATGGCGAAGCTCGCCAGGATCTCCGCGGCCATCAGGGCCAGGACGGTGGGGCCGTTGCCGTTGCCGAGTCCGACGTTGGCGTCCCACAGGCCGTGCAGCACCATCGCGGTCGCGACGAGCCCGAGGCCCGGTCCGGTGCGGCGGCGCTGGGCGGGCGTGCCGACCAGGTACACCACGCCGGCGCCGGCGATCGCGGAGTACAGGATGTGGGAGGAGAAGCCGGTCAGCAGCCGCAGCCCGACGGTGCCCAGGCTGGTGGAGAGCTGGTTCGAGCCGAACTGCTCGGCGGCGGAGTTCAGGCCGTAGGAGATGTCCTCGATGATCTCGAATCCGAGGCCGACGAACGCGCCCAGGATGAACCCGTCGTAGGCGGTGCGCACCACCCGCCGCGCCAGGTACACCAGCAGCAGCACGCCCGCGCCCTTGCCGAGTTCCTCGAACAGCGGCGCGGTGAGCCCCGCCCCGAAATCGGTCTGGAACGTCTGGCCGAACAGCTTCCCGTACAGGCCCAGGAGCGCCGAGTTGCCGGAGAGGGCGATCGCCCAGGTCGCGGCGAACCCGCCCCACACGAACGCCGCCACCACCAGGGCGAGCGGCTGACGGGAGTACCGGTCGATCCGGGCGGTGAACCACCAGAACAGCACGGCGTACACGGCGAACACCACCGCGCTGGCCGCCAGCGCCGGGGCGTAGAGCCGGATCGTCTGGTTGAGCATGCCGAGCAGCACCCACACGCCGTAGCCGACGCCGAGCAGGTACACCCAGAAGCAGGCGTTGCGCGGCTGCCACAGCGACACCGACCGGCCCCAACCGGTCCGCTCGATCGCGGCCGCACGCGCGTCGAGGGCGGGCGTGGTCTCCGGAGCCGTGGTCATGATCCGCTCCCGTCGACGGGTCGCACCGACCGCAGCATCGCGGCGATGTCGGGGGCGACGCTCGCCGAGACGGCCTGCGGGCCGATGACCTCGACCTCGACCCCGGTGCCGCCGAACACGAACGCCGCGACGAGCCCGACCATGTTGACGCCCTCGACCCGCGCCGCCACGCCCTGCTGCCCGGTCGCGGTGCTGACCGTGACCGGGGCACCCGTCACCCGGAAACCCCCCGCGGCGCCCCGTAGCCCCTCATCGGTCTTCCGGATCTGTTCGAGCAGTTGCGCCGGGGTGCCCTGGTAGGTGTCGGTGACGATCTCGAAGACCACGCCCTGGTACGACACCGCCGCCGTTGCCGGGTAGGAGCCGGTCGGCCCCGCGTCGCCCTGGCGCAGCCCCGTGATCAGGTTCGCGCCCGCCATCGGTGTGAAAAGCACCCCGGACCCGACCTGGACGACGTCACCGGCCCGGATCGGATCGGAGACCTTCACCGCGTCGTTGACGGCGGGCAGGATCCACGCCGCGATCAGGAACAGCGCCACCACCAGGCCCGCCGGCAGCAGCGTCCGACGGTCGATGCCCAACAGCCGCCGGTCCACCGGCACCCAGTCGGCCCGCCACCGTTGTTCACCGATCAGACCCGCCGTCTCCGATCCCGACACGACCACCCCCGAGCCAGTTGGAACCCGCAAAAGCGGCCACGAATCTCCCCGGTGAACTGGGGAGATGGCACCACGTACATCATCGCTGACGGACAGTTGCCTGTCTTGCGCTCGAGGGATGCACGCCCGCATGGCGACAGAGAGTCGACGTCGAAGGGCAGCGACGGATCACGGTGACGGCTGCTCATAGCGGGAGCTGAGGGCGTCAGGTTCCTTGTCGAGGGCGATGATCAGGCCGAAGGACAGTGACGGAACGCCCTGAACCGGACCCCAGGCTCAGGCGTGACGTGGACAGCGGGGTCGAACCCCGAACCCACGGCTCAACAGGTGGCCTGGCGGTCGAGCGGGTGCCCGGTGGTCGCGTCCACATGGCCGGGGACCGGGCCACGGTGGTCGCCGACCGTGGACGTGCCGGTCCGTTCGAACATCAGGATCGACGCGCCGGACTCCGAGAACGGTCGGTGCTCCACGCCCCGGGGAACGGTGAACACCGAGCCGGCGGGGAGTACCACGGTGCGGTCGCGGAGCGCGATGCGCAGTTCGCCGTCGAGTACCAGGAAGAACTCGTCGGTCTCGGCGTGCGAGTGCCAGACGTGCTCCCCGCGCACCTTGGCGATCCGGACGTCGTAGTCGTCGACCCGGGTGACGACGCGGGGGCTCCACAGGGTGTCGAAGGAGGCCAGGGCCGCGCGGAGGTCTACAGGTTCGTCGGTCATGTGACCAGCCTGGGCCCTGTCGGCCGAGCGGCGTGAGTGCTAGGAATAGCGCATGGCGCAAGAATCCTCGCACCGCGTGGTCGTGATCGTGGACGAGAACTCCAACCCGTTCGAGCTGGGTTGCGCGACGGAGGTCTTCGGGTTGCGCCGTCCGGAGCTCGGCCGTGACCTGTACGACTTCCGGCTCTGCTCGCCCGAGCCGCAGGTCGTGATGCGCGACGGGTTCTTCACGCTCACCGGCGTCGCCGGCCTGGACGCGGCCGAGGAGGCGGACACGCTCATCGTGCCGAACCGGCCCGACGTCGAGGTGCCCCGCCGCCCGGCCGTCCTCGACGCGGTCCGGCGGGCGCACGCGCGGGGCGCGCGCCTGATCGGCCTCTGCAGCGGCGCGTTCACCCTGGCCGAGGCCGGGGTGCTCGACGGCCGCCGCGCGACCGCGCACTGGCAGTGGGCACCCGCCTTCCGGCTGCGCTTCCCGGCCGTCCACCTGGAGACGGACGTGCTGTTCGTCGACGACGGCGACATCCTCACCGCCGCGGGAAGTGCCGCCGCACTCGACCTCGGCCTGCACGTGGTCCGCCGCGACCACGGGGCGGAGGTCGCCAACACGGTCAGCCGGCGGCTGGTCTTCGCCGCGCACCGGGCCGGCGGGCAGCGCCAGTTCGTGGAGCGACCCGTGCCGGACCTGCCGGACGAGTCCCTCGCCCCGGTACTCGCCTGGGCACAGGGGCGGCTCGACAGCCCGCTCACGGTCCCGGACCTGGCGATCCGCGCCGCGGTCAGCGCGGCGACGCTGCACCGCCGGTTCCGCGCCCAGTTGGGCACGACGCCGCTGGCGTGGCTGACCGGCGAGCGCCTCACCCTGGCGTGCCGGCTCATCGAACGCGGCGAGGCCCGGTTCGACGTCGTCGCCCGGCGCACCGGGCTGGGCACCGCCACCAATCTCCGGGCACTGATGCGGCGCGAGCTCGGGCTGACGCCGTCGGCCTACCGGCGCCGGTTCGGGCCGATCGCCGCCGAAGGTCACTAGTCCGGAACACGCGGAGGGCCCGGTCAGGATGTGCTGGCCTCGCGAAGCCCAGGTCAGCCCGACCGGCCCGGTTCTCAGTGGACGCTGGCGGGCGCCGTGACGAGCGCGTGTCCCCACCGTGCGACGTGGTCGGCCGCGACGGGCAGTACCGCCAGGTGGTCGGGGCCGTCGAAGCTCCGGTACCCCACGTCCGTGCCGCAGCGGCGCAGTCGTGCCGCCAGCCGTGCGGTGCTCCGGGGCGGGGCGAGGACGTCCCGGTCCGTGGTGCACAACAGCACGGGGCGGTCGTACCGGCAGACCTGGGCCTGTGCGGTGCGCAGCAGGCGCCGGACGTCGGGCCGGCGGGTCAATCCGGAGGTGCCCAGGTCCGTGTTGCGCAGGCGCAGCAGCGCGGACCGGATCTGCGGCATCGAAGCGGTGGTCGCCCTCTCCAGGATCCGCACTCCCGTGGAGGTGAGGAACTCGAGGGGACGGAAGGTCGGGTCGTGCGCGCGCAGGCCGGCGAGCATCATGGGCACGAGCTGCTCGACAGGCGCGTCCCCGTGCCGGGTGACCTCCGTGAAGAACGCCAGGTGGTCGAGGGGCGCCAGTGCCGCGGTACCCCGGTAGTCGAGGTCGGGGGCGTGTGCCCGCCACCGTGCCGCCGCGGCGAGGGCGACGCCGGCGCCCTGGGAGAAGCCGGCGGCGATGACCGGCGTTCCGACGGGCGCGTCGAGTTCGCGGACCGCCCGGGCAATGTCGAGCAGGTCGCCGGCCAGCGCGCCGCCGTGGGGGAACGGGTTGACGCCGTGCGTGTCGAGCCCCCGGTAGTCCGGGGCGACGACCGCGAATCCCCGCCGCAGCCAGGCCGCGAGGTGCTCGCGTTCCAGGCGCGGCAGACCCCGGAGCGACGGGGCGTTCGGGCCGCCGACCCCGACCATGCAGTGGCCCCAGGCCAGCAGCGGCCAGCCCCCGGCCGGCGGCGCGGTCCTCGGGAACAGGACCGCACCCGACGTCAGTCGGCCCCCGCTCCAGAAGGACAGCCGGACACCCCGCCCGCTGCCGTCCGGCCAGAGCCGGGCCGGCAGCGGTGAGACCTCCGCCAGAGTGCCCGACGCACGGCGTAGTTCGAGATCGAGAACTGTCATCGGGTACGGAGCCGGGGTCGGCCGGACATGTCAGTGCTCAGACCCGCCCGAAGAGCCAGTAGCCCGGCGACTCCGGCCGCTCCCCGAGGCAGAAGTCGCGGACACTGGCGACGATCTCGGCGACCGAGACGTGCCCGCTGCCGTCGGCGTCGAGTTCGTCGAAGAGTTCGCCCGACTCGTGTCCGCCGATGCCGCAGCCCGCCAGGAGCGCGCCGAACCGGGTCCGGGACAGCCCGGCGTCGACGTCGGGTCCGACGAGCGCGACGACCGCCGACGCGAGTCCGGTGACCACGCGGTCGAACCCCTCGGGCAGGGTGCCGGCGGCGGCGAGGAACTCCTCGATGCCGACCTGGCCGTCCCTGTCCGCGTCGAGGTGGTCGCGCAGGGCGGTCCAGAACGCCCGGTACCCGGACCGGATCTCCAGGGCGAGCGGCGAACCGGGCGGCTGGCCGAAGCCCTGCACGAGCCGCAGCGCCAGGGCCTCGAAGTCGTCGCGGCCCAGCTGTCCGTCCCCGGTGGCGTCCAGGACCCGGAACCGCCGGTCCCTGGTCGACGCGCGGCCGGTGGCGGCCCGCACGACGCGCGGGGCGGCGGTGACCAGGTCCCAGGCCCAGGCGGCGGCGTCGGCCCCGGCGGGTACCAGCAGCTCCAGGTGGTCGGCCCCGTCGTACCCCCGGAAGGTGACCTCGTTGCCGGCGGCGCTCATCGCGCGCGCGAAGGACGCGGCCTGCTCCGCCGGCAGGATGGGGTCGTGTTCGCCGGCGCCGAGGAACACCGGCCGGTCGTACCGGGTCACCGGCAGGTCGGCGTACGCGAGGAGTTCGCGCACGTCCCGGCGCTCGGTGAGGTCGGTGAGCCCCGCCTCGTCGTTGCTGGTACCGGCGGCGGCCTCCTCGACGTCGCGCATCGACCCGGACGCGGCCAGCTCCAGCAGCCGCAGGCCCGTGGCGGTGAGGAACCGCTCCGGCGCGAACCCGGGATGGGTCACGTGCAGCCCGGCGAGGACGACGGGCACCAGGGCGTCGACCGTGTCCTCACCCTTGACGGTGCGCAGCTGGATGAAGTCGAGGAACCGGACGGGCGGGGCGAGGGACACGGTGCCACGGAAGTCCAGTTCGGGCGCGTAGCCGGCGCACATCACCGCCGTGTACAGCGCACCGTGCCCGCCCTGGGAGAACCCCGCCACCACGGTGCGGGTGTCCACCGGGATGCCCAGGTGGTGCACGGCGCGCACGATGTCGACGATGTCGTCGGCGATGGCCTCGCCGTTGAGGTACGGGTGCGGCTCCGGGGTGCCCAGGCCCTCGTAGTCGGTGGCGGCCACCACGAACCCGCGTCGCAGCCAGTCGGTGAGGTGGCCGCGTTCCGCCGGGTGCAGACCGACCAGGGACGGCGCGTTGCTGCTGTTGAGCCCGACGGTGCAGTGCGCCCAGCTCAGCACCGGCCACGTCGGACCCACCGGCGCGGTCTCGGGCACGAACACCGAACCGGCGACCGCGCGGGGTCCACCGCGGTAGTTCACGCCCTGGTACTCCACCCGGAAGCCCTTCGCGGTGCCCTCCGGCCACAGGTCTCGGGGCAGATCCGCCACGCTCAGCAGCGTTCCGGGGGCCGGGCTGGCGACGGGCTCATCACGCATGGGGGTACCACTTCCGCTAGGAGTAAAAATAGGACCTACTGAACATCGCCGACCCTGGTCCCGGCGGACCTCGGGGCGCGACCCGCGATCGGCGTGCGCCTCAGCGCTGCGACGGGATCACACCAGCACCTCGGCCGAGGTGTCGTCCCAGGCGGTGGCCGAGGCGGCGGAGATGTCCGCCACGCCGTCCGCGATCGCCTGGGCGATCCTGTCGACGGGCAGGTCGTTGGGATCGTGTCCGAACGGCTCCTCGATCTCGACCCCGATCTCGTCGATGCCGATCAGGGCGTACGCGATGAAGGCGCTCGCGATCGGCGTCAGCCAGTGGGTCGCGTCGGCGATCGCGAACGGCACCGTGGCCGTGAACAGCAGCAGCGCCAGTTTGATGTGCTGGGCGTAGGCGAACGGCACGGGTGTACGCGCGATGCGTTCACAGCCACCGAAGGCGTCCTGGAGCGCGGTGATGTTCGCGTCCATCACCATGACGTGGTGGGGTTCGAGCGCGCCGGCGCGCGCCAGCTCCGTGATGCGGGCCGACATCAACGAGGTCATCATCGGCGCGCGGGCGGCGTGGGGCTGGAGGAGTTTCCTCTCCTCGGCGGTCAGGAGTTCGCCGAGTGCGGCCAGGTCCCGCTCGCCCCGCAGGCTCTGCGTGCCGAGGGCGAAGAACGCGCTCAGGTACCGGCGGACATCCGCCACGGCCGGCCGCACCTCTGACGGGTCACCGGACGGAAAGGTGGTCACCTGCCGGGCGAGGTCCCGTGAGCGGGTGACCATCGCACCGAGCAGTTTCCGGCCCTCCCAGTACCGCTCGTAGGAGGCGTTGGTGCGGAACACCAGCAGCAGACCCAGCGCGACGCCGATCAGCGTGTGCGCGGTGGCCGACATCTTGAACCCGCGCGTGTTGAGCAGCGCCGCCACGAGGCCGAGGGCAGCCACTATGCCCACCCGTACGACCAGCCGTGGTGCGATCGTTCCGTGGAACCGCACCACGACCGACACCCAGTTCTTCGGATCGTAGTCAATCATTGGAAACAGATGGTAAGGGTAAATAACGGGCAGGTCGGGTAGGCGCGCTCGATGGTTCCGCACACCGGTACGGACGTGGTCCGGGTCTCCGCGCCTCGCGCGGCTCAGACCGTGGGCCGGCCCGAGGCGGTGTACATCTCCACCACGCACCGGTGCGCGTCCGCCACCGGCCGCGACCACATGTTCGGCGACGGCACCAGGTTGTTGTAGAACGTCACGCCCTCGCACAGCGGCCCGAGGAACCACAGCCGCCGGTCGACCCGCCCCGACACGTCCACCGGGTGCATGTCCGCGTCCAGGTCGATGCCGCGCACCTCGCGACTGGCGGGCCGGTACCGGCGGATCCAGCCCTTCTCCCGCAGCGCCCGCAGCAGCGGACTCGTCGAGGACTCCACACCGGGCGGGCGGACGTGCGCGGACAGCAGCCAGTCCACCTCGCGGACGTGCGGAACGGCGAGTCTGGTCGACGCGATCGTCCAGCCGCCGCCGTCGGATCCGGAGCGGGTCACGGTCGGAGCCGGTCCGAAGGGTACGTGCGCGACCCCGGCCGCCATCAGCGCGAGCAGCTCGGTGTGCCGCTCGTACTGCGGGCCGACCACCGCCCGGTTCACGGCGGGCACCGTGTGCCGGGTGAACGTGTCGAGCGAGCCGAGGGTGAGGCCGCCGAAGTCGACCACGTACCGGAACGTGTCCCGGCCGATCCGGAGCACGTCGAGGGCCGCCTTGATGGGGCTGCGCGCGAAGCCGAGCACCCCCTCGGCGAGGTCGCGGCGGACCGTCTCCGCGAGCCACTTCTGGTAGGCCACCGCGTCGTCGAGCAGCATGCCCTCGGCGCCGTCGAGGAGCGCGCGCGGGTCGAACGGGCCGAGGCGCGCGTCGAGGTCGTCGAGGGCCGCGAGGAGCTCGGCCGGCCCTGCCCCGTCCCCGGGGTCGCCGGCGCGGGAGGCCGGGGTCCCGTCCCGGGAACCCCGGGCGCGGGCGGCCGGATGCCGGGACCCGGAGCCGGGCGTGCCGGAGGCCCCGTTCCGTAGCACCGCCGGCAACTCCACGCCGGCCAGCCGCGCCTCACACCGCCGGTACCCGACCCGCATCTCCGTGTGGATCAGGGGCAGGATGTCCCGGTCGAAGTCGAGCGGCCCGGTACGCCGCGCCCGCACGGCGTCGATCGCGGCCTCCGTGAACGCGGCGGGTACGTGGGGCGGCCCGAACTCCACCACCCGGGGCCGGGCGCGGCAGGGCACCCCGCTGCGCGAGTACAGGAAGATGGTCGGTTCCTGTCCACTGGGGACGTACCGCAGTTCGTCGTCGCCCACGTAGCGCCCGCCCCGGCCCACGGTCAGGCAGGACACCAGGTCGAACGCCGACAGTCCGAAGCCGCCGATCCCGACGGAGTCCCCGGGCGCGACGTCGGCGAGCCGGGCGGGCAGCGGATAGGGCTCGGGCACGACCCGGTCGGCCGCCGGCCCGTCGTCGCCGGTGTACCCGGTGGTCAGGAACACGTGCCGCACCTCGACGGCCGTCCCGTCGGACAGTTCGACGGTCACCGTCCCGTCGGCCCCGGAGCGCAGGTCGACGGCGGAGGCGAGGTGCCGGGTGACCGTCACGTGCGGCGGTACCCGGCGGAGGAGTTCCTCGCGGAACCAGGACAGGTAGCCGCCCAGGATCCGGCGGGGCAGGAAGTCCTCGGGGCGGATGGGCCGGCCGTGCGCGCCGACCGTGAAGCCGTCCTCGGCGAGGCGCAGGCCGCGGGCCGTCACCCAGTCCCACAGGGTCGGGCCGGGCGCGTCGGTGGCGTCCCCGACGGTGCACGCGTCCGGGAACAGCGACACCTGGGCGCAGGTCGTGTTGAGGAGCAGGTAGTCGGGCTGGGTGACGTCGTGCACGCCCGCGCCGGTACCCGTCGGATCGATGATCTCGACCCGCACCGGGCCCGCCGCCGGCCCGGCCCGCTTGGCCAGGGTGACGATCCGTTCCAGGACGCCGAGGCCGCGCGATCCGAGGCCGACGACCGCGACGGACACCTCGGCGGTCACGGCGCCACCCGGGCACCCGGGGAGCCCGCGCCGGCATCGGCGGGCGCGGCGGGGTCGCCACCGGAACCGGGCCCGCCGACCGACGGAGCGGGCGCCGCCGTGATCCACGCCCCGAGTTCCCGCAGCCCGGCCTCCGCCGCCCGCGCCGCCGAGCCCCCGACCTCCCCGGTGGCGATCACATACCCGAGCCGGTCCTGGAACGAGTTCCGCAGCACCAGTTCCCCGGGCTCGCGGAGCACCGCCACCTCGACCACCCCGGGCACGGCCCGCGCGGCCTCCACCCCGTCGACCCCGAGCAGCTCCCCACCACGCGGAGCGACCAGGAACCGGATCGACGCGGGTCGCACCGGGCCCGACACGAGTTCCCCGGCGACCCCGGCGGCCCGCCGCACCACGTGCGCGATCATGTCGACCCCGCAGGACTCCGCGACCACGCGCGGGATCATGCCGCCGGCCAGCCGGGGGTTGACCTCCACGACGCAGGGGCCGCGCCGGGTGTGCCGCAGCTCGACGTGCGCGGGGCCCCAGCCGAGGCCGAGGGCCCGCAGCGCGGTGAGCGCCGCCTCGCCCAGGGAGGTGGTGAGCGGCCCGCCGACCGGGGCCGGGAAGTCGTGGCCGGTCTCCACGAAGTAGGGCCGGGGGCCCAGGTGCTTGCGGGTCACGCCGACGACCTGCTCATCGAGGGTCTCCACGGAGTACTCGGGCCCGTCGAGGTACTCCTCGACCAGCACACCCTCCTGGGGCGGCAACCCGGGCAGCGCGCCGAGCACGTCGGCGGCGGCCGCGCGCACCTCGTCGGGCGTCGAGCACAGCCGGACCCCGATCGAGCCGGAACCGGCGACGGGCTTGACCACCACCGGGTACCCGATCGGTTCAGCGGCGGCGACGGCCGCGTCCGGGGTGCGCGCCTCGGCGAACAGCGGCCCGGGCACCCCGTGGTCGCGCAGGGTCCGGCGCTGGGTGGGCTTGTCCCGGCAGGCGCGCACGGCGTCGGGGTCGGGGTGCGCCAACCCGAGGGCGCGGGCCACCTCGGCGGCGGTCGCGACGAAGTACTCGGAACTGCTGGTCACCCCGGCGATCCGGCCGCCGAGCCCCGCGCAGGCGGCGCGCACGGCACCGGCGTCGGCCGTGTCGACGACCCGGAAGTCCAGGGCGTCCAACTCCACATAGGGGTACCGGCCGGGATCGCGCGCCAGGAGCACCGGCCGCAGCCCCAGTTCCCGGGCGGCCCGCGCGAACAGCCGCCCCGATCCGGTCGTGTTGCTCTCCACCAGCACGAACCAGTCCGTCATGCGTCCTCCCCGGTCAGTCGGCGCACCTCGGTGGCCAGTTCGGCGTCCCCGGCCCGTACGGTGTCCCGCCAGTCGCACAGCCACCGCCGGCGCGCCGACCAGCCCGCGACGGCCGTCTCGTGCGGGGCGGTGAAGTCGCCGGGGCCGCCGCCGTACACGTGCTCGGCGACCAGGTCGGCCAGGTCCAGGCCGGTCAGGCCAGTGCCGTCCAGCCAGCCGGGCGGGCCGAACTCCTCCAGGTCGGTGGAGCCGGCGGCCACGGCCTGGCGCACGGCGTCGCCGACGAGGTGGTGCGCCGTCCGGAACGGGGTGCCGGCCCGCACGAGCCGGTTGGCCACCGACGTCGCGGTCGTGTACCCGGCCTCGGCCCGCTCCCGCATCCGGGACTCGTCGGGCCGCGCACCGCTGACCAGCACCTGGCTGAGCAGCACGGACTCCTCGACCGCCCGGAGGCCGTGCCACACGCTGGCGACGGCCTCGGTACCCACCTCGATCGAGTTCGTGAACGGGGTGGTGGCCATCGTCGACGCCGCGGCGGCCCACGCGCCCAGGGCCTGGCCGGGTTTGGCCCTCACGTGTTCGAGCAGGAACGCGTTGCGCTTCTGCGGCATGGCCGAGCTGCCCCCGACGAGCCGGTCGGGGAAACCCACGAACCCGAACTCGGCGGTACTCCACAGCTGCAGGTCGGTCGCGAGCCTGCTGAGCACGACGGCCAGCCCGGCGGCGGCGCCCAGCAGGCGCAGCGGCACGTCCCGGCTCGCCACGGCGTCCAACGCGTGCGGACTCGACCCGGAGAAGCCGAGCAGCCGCGCGGTGTGCGCGGGGTCGATCGGCAGGTCGGTGCCCGCCACCGCGCCCGCGCCCAGCGGACAGACCCGCAGCCCCTCGGCGGCGGTGCGCAGCGCGTCGAGTTCCCGGCCGACGGCGAGCGCCACCCCGAGCAGGTAGTGCCCGTAGGTCACCGGCATGGCCGCCTGGAAGTGGGTGTACACCGGCATCACCACGGACCGGTGCGCGCGGGCCCGCGACAGCAGCACCCCTTCGAGGCGCACCGCCTGTTCGCCGAACTCCAGGACCCAGTCCCGGAAGGCCAGGTTCGTGATGGTGGCCTTCAGGTCGTTGCGGGACCGGCCGGTGTGCAGCACCCCGCCCACGTCCGCGCCGAGGTGCTCGATCAGGTAGCCCTCGTACATCAGGAACAGGCCGCGCGGCGCGGGCCGGGCGAACAGCGGGGCGAACCCCTGGGCGGTGAGGTCGGCCATCCGGCGCAGCAGAGCGCCGGCCACGTGGTCGGACACCAGGCCCCGGGCGGCCAGCATCGCCACGTGCGCGCGGTCGACCCGGATCATCGGCGGCAGCTGGGCGGCGATGTCGGCGGGGTCCAGGTCGCCGTACACGACGTGCCGGGTGCGGGCGCGCAGTTCGCCGAGGAGGCGGCCGGTGCTCACGCGACCACCCCGCGCGGGATCCGACGGGCGCTCACGCGGGCACCGCCGACATGACCTCCGCGTGGCTGCGGCGGTTCCAGTCGTAGCGGGTCCAGATCCCGTCCGCGCGGGTCGGGTCGTCCAACGCGTCCGGCTCCGCCGGGGGCGGGTCGGTGTGTCCGGCGGCGGCGAGCCAGGCGTCGTCGTAGACCGTGTCCTGGTAACGGTAGCCCTCGTCCGGCAGCATCACCACCGTCAGGCCGCGCGGGTTGCGGCGCGCCCACCAGTCCGCCACCAGGTACGCTGCGCCGCTCGTCGGCCCCATGAACAGGCCGTGCCGGCGGTGCAGGGTCCGGGTCGCCTGGTACGCCGCGCCGGCCGCCGTCCAGTGCACCTCGTCGAACACGGTGTGGTCCAGGTTCTCCGGCATCAGGCCCATCCCGAGCCCGCGCAGCTCGCGATGCCCGTCCGGGTGGCCGAACAGGATGCTGTGGTGGGTGTCGACCGCGATGGCCCGGCACTCCGGCAGCACGGCGCGCAGATAGGTGCTGGTGCCCGTCATGGAACCGCCCGAGCCGACCGGCCCGACGAGGCAGTCGACCTGGCCCAGGGACTCCAGGACGAGTTCGGCGACCGCCGCGTAGGACCGGGGGTTGTCCGGGTTGGAGTACTGCTCCGGCCAGAAGCTGCCCGGGTGCTCGGCCCGGATCTCGTGCAGCCGGTCGAGCCGCGCCGCCTGGTACCCGCCCGGGGCCGCGCCCGCCGACGCCGGCACCCGCTCGACGACCGCGCCGAGGTCGGTGAGCCGCCGGTAGAGCCGCTCGTCCACCACCGGGTCGCTGACCAGGATGAGTTTGCGGTCCAGGTGCACCGCCTGCATGGCCAGCGCCAGCCCGAACGTGCCCGACGTGGTCTCCACGATGGTCGACTCCGCCGGCAGCCGGCCCTCGGCGAGCGCCCGGCGCAGGATGTAGCGGGCCGGGATCATCTTCATCAGCGTGAAGCACGCGCCGTACAGGTTCGGGCCGAGCCGGACGAGCCGGGGGAGCTGGTAGGCCTCCGTGGCCTCCTCGTACCCGGTGCGGATGGTCATCAGGCAGCCCTCTCTTCGGCGGCGCCGTCGGGTGCGGCGCCGATCTCGGTCGTGAGGACCAGGCCCATGGCCTCGATCCGGGTGGCGCACCGGGCCGCGGACTCGCGCGCCCCGGGCGACCGGGCGTCGAACAGCAGCCCCGCGACGGTCCCGCTGTGCGCTATCTGGATGCCGGCCCCGCCGTGGTCCAGGCACAGCGCGATGAGCGCCTCCAGGTTGTCCTTCGGCAGGAACCGCTGGTTGATCCGCGCGCTGGCGGTGGCGACCCGGCCGAGCAGCGGCACGTCCTCGGTGGCCATCGCCCGGCGCAGGGCCGCGCGCAGCACCCCGAAGAACCCCACCTCCCGATCGGTGTACTCGGCGGGCGGGAACCGGTCGGTGTCCACCCGGGTCCCCGGCCGGGTGTCGCAGCCGACCACCAGCAGGGGCGGGAGCCGGTGGCCCAGGGTCTCCAGCACGACGCCGTCGCGGTGCGCGAACAGCACCACCCGGTCGTCGATCATGATCGGGTCCGAGGCGCACTCGGCGAGGACGGCGAGCCGGCCCAACTCCTCCCGGGACAGCGTGACGCCGTGGTAGTCGGCGACCGCGCGGATGGTGGCGGTCACGTCGCTGGTGGACGAGCCCATGCCGATCCCCACCGGGACGTCGCTGAGGATCTCGATGTGCCCACCCTTGGCGGCGCCCGGCCGGCCGGCGAACTCGCGCAACGCCAGGACGGCCGCGCGGCGCACCTTGGTCAGGCCGGGGGAGCCGACGACGCCCCAGTGGCTCTGGCTCGGGTGGAACACGGCGCGGGTGCCCCGGGTGGTCTGCGGCAGGGTGACGAGCGCGCGGCGCAGCAGCCCCGCGTCGTCGTGGAAAACTCCCTGGAGCAGTTCTCCGTGGTGCGCGGGAGCGTACCCGGTGCCGACCCCGAATTCCGCCGACATTTTCGCAGGAATGAACTCCTGGAGTGAGCGCGACGTCATGGGGACCTTTCTTTCAGGAAACGCGACCGAAAGAGTTATCGGGAGCCGGCTTTCCTGATCGTGAAGATCAGACTCTCGTGCTCGTGTTCGTATTCGCGATATCCGGCGTGCGGCGGCTCCCACCAACTCGCGACCTCGACGGATTCGGCGACCAGGCCGACGGACTCCAGCAGGGCGTCGAGGTCCGCGCGGTCGTAGAAGCGGCAGTAGAAATCGAAATGGTCGATGTACTCCCGGGGCGCGACCTCGCGGATATTCGGGTCGCTGACCTGACAGTCGTTCATGGTCCACATGTTCGCGACCAGCGCGCCGCCCGGGCGCAGGATCCGGTGGAACTCCACCAGCGCGGCGGCCGGGTCGGTGAGGTGTCCGAGCAGGTCCCAGGAGAAGATGGCGTCCACGGAGTCGGGCAGCAGCCCGGTGTCGAACGCGTCGGTCCGGACGAACACCACCCGGTCGCGCACGCCCGCGCGGTCGACCACCTTCTCGGCGATGGCCATGGCGTTCGGGGAGGTGTCGCCGGCCAGCAGCACGGGCGCGCCGGCGGCGAGCGGGGGCAGGTTGCGGCCGTCCCCGCAGGGCAGGTCGAGGACCACCGCGGCGTTGTGCGCGGCGAAGAGCTTGGCCGCCTTCTCCGCGTGCGGGACGGGCGGGTCACCCCACAGGTTCGCCTGGCCGTTGAGGTGGGAGGCGTCGTAGGCGCCGTCCCAGAGCGGTATCGCGGCAGCGTCCCGCGACGGAACTGAAGAGTTCACGATGGCCTCCATTGATCACGGCCCGCCGGGCTGAGTGAACAATAAGTCGGCGACTGTCCACAAGCAACCCTGCATTCCGGCTTTTGTTGGCGGCCGGTCGGATCGGGCCGACCAAATCGCCTGAAACGCGGAACACTGTCCAATGTGGCCTCGATCAATCATGAGGAAAGCTCAATGATGATGATCAAGGTCAATGTCAATCGGCCGATACCGCAGCGTTCCCACACCATCCCGCCAAGCGGGTTTGAACATTTGATCATTGATGAAGATCAAAGGGTGACAGGGCGTCGTCGAGCGTTATATCCTCCTGCCGCGCCACCTTGGAATCCGCGCCGTACCCCATCACGTCACTTCACTCTCCGTATCCGCGTCCCGCGAGATGGGAAGGGTAGTTATGCGTCAGTTCATCAGCGACTCGGCAGAGTCCTCCGCCGTCGGGGTCGTCGACGTCGCCCGGTGGGAGCAGTACGGGCTCGACGGGACCATGCCCTTCCAGGCCATGTGGTACACCATCCCGCCCGGCGGGGCGGGGCCGCAGGACGGGCACCCCGAACTCGAACTGTCCATCGTGGTCACCGGCGTCGCCACCGTCGAGACCGGCGACCGGATCACGGAGGTACCCGTCGGATCGGCCTTCCTGCTCGACAGCGAGGAGCCGCACGTGATCCGCAACCTCGGACCCGAACCGCTCGTCGTGTTCAGCGCCTACTGGATGCCGCTGACCGTCGACGGCGCCACCGACCACCCCGGCGCCACCGGCGCGAGCACTGAGGAGAAGGCGCTGTGACCAGCGAGTCCACCGGCGTGACGGTCATCGTCATCCCGCAGCCGACCGTCAACGGCGCGCTGCACATCGGCCACCTGTGCGGCCCGTACCTGGCCGCCGACATCGCCTCGCGCGCCGCGCGCGCCCGGGGCGAGAGGGTCCTGACCCTCGCGGGCGTCGACGTGCACCCCAACTACGTGCTCACCAAGGCCGAGCTCCAGGGCGTCGAGGTCGGCGAGATGGTCGCCCGGTACCGGGGCCAGATCCAGGCCGCGTTCGACGGCGCGCGGATCGGCTACGACGCGTTCCTCGACCCGCAGGCCCCGGACTACCAGCGCGCCATCGCCCGGATCCTCCGCGAACTCGTGGAGAACGGCACCGTCCCGATGCGCGAGTTCACCCTGCTGCAGTGCGCCGACTGCGAGCGCACCCTGCACCACTCCTACGTCGTCGGCACCTGCCCGGCGTGCGGCACCGGCGCGAACGGCACCTCGTGCGAGGGCTGCGGCGGGTTCACCTCCGCGCAGACCCTGCTCGACCCCAGCTGCGCGCGGTGCGGCGGCTCGCCCCGGCCCCTGGTCGCCACCATCCCGGTGCTGCCGCTGGAGGACTACCGCGAGCGGCTCACCACCGAGTGGCTGCGCGCCGAGTGGCCGATGCGGATGCGCACCGTCCTGGAGCAGTACCGGCACGCGCCGCTGCCCGACATCCCGCTGGCGTACCCCACGAACTGGGGGATCGAATGTGACGGCCCGCTCGCCGGACTCCGGGTCGACTTCCCCTCCGAGCTGGGGTTCTCCTACCTCTACGGCCCGGCGCACGCGCTGCGCCCCGAGGCCGCCGGGCTCGCGGAGTGGGTCGCGGCGTGGGAGGAGGTCGAGGGCGTCTGGCACTTCAACGGCATGGACAACACGTTCTACTTCGCCATCCTGTACCCGGCGATCCTGGCCGCCGCCGGGGTGCCCACCGCCAAGGCGTGCGGCGCCGTGGTCAACGAGCTGTACCTGCTGGAGGGCAAGAAGTTCTCCACCAGCCGCAACCACGCGGTGTGGGCGGAGGAGTTCCTGGCGGCGGAGGACCCCGAACTCGTCCGGCTGTACCTGTCCTGGGACCGGCCCGACCGCTACGAGACCGACTTCACCCACGAGTCCTACCAGGCGTTCTGCGCGTGGGTCCGGCCGTTGCTGGCGGGTGGCCCCGCCGGGCCCGGCCTGCCCGCCGCCCTCGCCCCCGCCGAGTTGGAACGCGCCGAGCGGGCCCTGCACCTCAACGGCTTCGACGCGGCCCTGGCCGTCCGGTCCCTGCTGGGCGCGCTCGGCGCGGGCGTGGGCGCGGACTCCGTCGCCATGGCCGCGCTCACCGGACGCGGAGCGCTGCCCCGGGGCGAGAGGTAGCCGGCCGTGCGGGTACGCATCATCGGAGGCGGCCTGGCCGGCGCGCTGCTGGCCTGGCGGCTCTCGGACCTGGTCCCCGACTGGCGGGTCGAGGTCGTCCTGACCGGCCGGACCGGGCGGGTCGACGCGACGGCGGCCTCGGGCGGCGCGGTCCGCGCGTACGAGGACGACCCCGGTCAGCGCCGGCTCGCCCTAGACAGCCTGGTGGAACTGCTCGGCAGCCCGACCCTGCGCCGGTGGGCGGACTTCCGGCCGTCGGCGGCCACCTACCTGCGGCGGGACCGGGCCGGGCTCGACGACGCGGTCGCCGAGATCGAGCACCGGCTGCCCGGGTCCGCCCGGATCGCCGACGCCGCCGAACTGGCCGGCCTCGGCTGGGCGGGACTCGCCCCCGGGGACGTCGCGGTCGTGGAGCGCCAGGCGGGGCAGATCGCGCCGGGCCGGCTCCGCGAGGCCGCGCTGGCCGACAGTCGCGCACGGTGTTTGGAGTCCACATTGGACGTGGTGGCGACCGGGAACGCGGACCTGACGGTGGTCGCCGCCGGAGCCTGGACCCCCGGGCTGCTCCGCGCCAGCGGCCTGCCCGCCGACAGCTACCGGACCAAGTCCCTCCAGTACTCCGTGCACCCCGTCGAGGGGACCCGCCCCGGCCAGTTCGTGGACGGCGTGACCGGCGTGTACGGCCGCCCCGACGGCGCGTACGGGCTGCTCCTCGGCGTCCCCACCGACGCCTGGGACATCGACCCGGACGCGCCGCCGACCACCCCCGCCCTCGCGGACCGGGCCCGCCGCCTCGCGGGGGAGCGGTTCCCCGGACTGCGAATCGGCCCGGCCCGGCTGCGGATCGGCTCCGTCGACTGCTACCACGACGAACCCGGCCTCGCCCTGCGCCCGGTGGGCCCGCCGGGGCACGGCGTGTTCACGTTCACCGGCGGAGCCGGCGGCTCCGCCAAGACCGCGCTGGCCGCCAGCCTGCGCGCCGCGACCCGACTCGTCGAGTCCGGTCGCACAGCCCAACCCACTCCCGTCGAACGCAGGTGAGGACACAGATGGTCCACGACGACACTTCCAGCACTCCAGTGCCGCGCTACCACACGGTGGGCGTCGGCGCGGGTCCGGCGAACCTCAGCCTGGCGGCACTGTTCGGGTCGGCCACCACCGAGTCGATCGCCCTCTTCGACCGGCAGCCCGGCCCCGGCTGGCACAACGCGCTACTGCACTCCGGCGTGCGGATGCAGACCTCGTGGCTCAAGGACCTGGTGTCCATGGTCGACCCGCGCCACGAGCTGAGCTTCCTGAACTACCTGGTCACCACCGGGCGGATGTTCGCGCTGCTCAACGCGCAGTTCGACGTGATGCCCCGGATGGAGTACGTCAAGTACCTGACCTGGTGCTCGCAGCGGATCCGCGGGATCCACTACGGCGTGACCGTCGACAGCATCTCGCTGGGGGAACAGGGCTTCACCCTGCACGCCGCAGGCCGGGAACTCGCGCACGCCGAGCACCTCGTCGTCGGCCTCGGCAGCCGGCCGGTGATCCCCGACGGGCTCGCCGGACTGCCCGCCGACCGGGGCTTCATCGCCGACCACCTGGCCGACCGGCTCGACGCGCTCGGCACCGACCGGCACGCGCCGGTGGCCGTCGTCGGCGGCGGCCAGACCGGCATCGAGGCCACCATGCGGCTGCTGGCCCGGGGCCACACCAACATCCTCTGGTTCGGCCGGCGGCTGTGGATGGAGACCATCGACGACTCGCCGTGCGCGAACGACGTGTACCGGCCCGCGCACATCGAGTCCCTCCAGAAGCTGTCCCCGGAGACCCGGCGCAAGGTGATCAAGGGCCTCGACCCGACCGGGGACGCGCTCACCCCGGGCGCTATGCGCGCGCTCTACCAGGCCAACTACGACGGCCTGCTCGACCTCGGCCGGTTCCCCGTCACCCTGATGCCCGGCCGGGACGTCACGTCGGCCGTCCTGGAGGGGGCCGACGTGGTGGTGACCTGCCGCACCGCCGAGCACACCGAGGAGCACCGGGTCCGGGCCGTGGTGATCGCCACCGGACGGGAGAACACCCCGATCCCGTTCGACGACGACCTGCGCGAGCGGGTCGAGTGGGGCGAGGACGGCGAGGTGATCGTGGAGAACGACTTCTCCGTGCGGTGGAAGGGCATGAACGGCCACCAGATCTACGCCATGAACCGGGCCCGGATGAGCATGGGCCTCACCGACGCGAACCTGACCCTGCTGCCGGTCCGGGCCGCGATCGTCCTGAACTCCATGTTCAAGCGGGAGATCTTCCCGATCGTGGACGAACTCTGCCCGGTCAACTGGGGGTGAGCCTCGTGTATGACGGCCGGCGGTTCCGGCCGGTGGGCGCGGTGCCGGACCCGTCCGGCGCCGAACCCTCCGTCGGGCACTACCACCAGTCCGGCGACCTGGTGTGGGCCGAGTTCTCCGGCACCGCCGTCCGGACCGGGCGCCTCGTCGGCACCTGCGGCCCGGACGGCGTGCTCGACGCGGCGTACTGCTACGTCACGGCGGCCGGCGAGACCGTCTCCGGCACGTTCACCGGCACGCCCACCGTCCTCGCCGACGGCCGGATCCGGCTCACCGAACACTGGCGCCGGGCGGACGGCTCGACCGGCGTCTCGGAGATCGAGGAGTTGTCGGCATGACCCTGTTGGTGATCGGCACCGGCGGCCGGGAGTACCGCGAGTACCTGCTGGCCTCGATCGGCGCCCGGTACCGGGTGCACCTGCTCCTCGGGGCCGAGCCGACCTGGGAACGCGAGCACATCGCCGGCTGGACGGTGCTCGACCACCCCGGCGAGACCGTCGACGCGACCGAACTGTGCGCGGCGGCCAGAGCCGTGCCCGAACCGGTGCGCGGGGTCCTGAGCTGGGACGAGGCCCGGGTGCTCCAGACCGCCAAGGTCGCCGGGGCGCTCGGCCTGCCCGGCGGGAACCCCGACGTCGCGCTGCGGTGCCGCGACAAGCTGCTCACCCGCCGGGCGCTGCACGCGGCCGGGGTGCCCCAGCCGGCATTCGTGCAGGTCGGCGACGTGGACGCGGCACTGGAGGCGGCCGGGGCCATCGGATACCCGGTCGTGCTCAAGCCCCGGGCGCTCGCCGCCAGCCTCGGCGTCGTCCTCGTCCGCACCCCCGCCGAGCTGGTCGAGCGGTTCGCGTTCGCCCGGGACACCACGGTGCCGGGCGCCTGGACCTACGACACGGTGCTGGTCGAGGAGTACGCCACCGGGGCCGAGGTCAGCGTCGACTCGGCGGTGCACTGCGGCCACGTGTCCCCGCTGTACGTCGCGCGCAAGGACATCGGGTACCCGCCGTACTTCGAGGAGGTCGGGCACGTGGTCGACGCCGCCGACCCGCTGCTCACCGACCCGGAGATCCTGAAGATCGTGCGCGACACCCACGCCGCGCTCGGCATCACCGACGGCATGACGCACACCGAACTCAAACTCACCCCGACCGGCCCCAAGGTCATCGAGGTCAACGGCCGGCTCGGCGGGGACCTGATCCCCTACCTGGGCCTGCGGGCCACCGGCATCGACCCGGGGCTGGCGGCGGCGGCCGTGGCCTGCGGACTGCCCCCCGAGGTGGCGGCCGACCGGCGGCTCGTCGGGGCGGTCCGGTTCCTGTACCCGGCCAAGGACGACACGACCATCGACGCGATCGACATCGACACCGGGGCCCTGCCCGTCGCCGTCGACCGGGTCACCGCGCTCGCCGGCCCCGGCGACGTGGTGTCCCCGCCGCCCGCCGGCACCCTGTGGGGGCGGATCGCGTTCGCCACCGCCGTCGCGGAGACCGCCGCGGCGTGCGCCCACGCCCTCGACGCGGCCGACGCCGCCGTCACCGTGAGAGAGAGGTAGCCCGTGGACCGGTGCGCCATCGTCGTGGACCCGCTGGGGACGGGCCAGGAGTACCCGGCCGCGTTCGCCGACGCCGGCGTGGAGACGGTCGCGGTGCTCAGCACCCCCGAACCCATTCCGCTGTACGCCGCCTCCTGGCACCCCGAGAACTTCGCGCACGTGCACGTCTTCGACGGCGACCTGGAAACCCTGGCGGACCTCCTCCGGGGGTACGACCCGCTGTGCCTGATCGCCGGCTCCGAGACCGGCGTCGAGCTCGCCGACGCGCTCGTCGAACTCGTGCTGCCCGGCACCGGCCACGTGCCCGCCCTGGCCGCCGCCCGCCGCGACAAGTGGGCCATGGCCACCGCCGCCGACGCCGCCGGCCTGCCGCACCTACGCCAACTGTGCTCCGCCGACCCGGGCGAGATCGGCCGCTGGCTGCGCGACACCGGCCTCGACCAGGTCCGGCTCGTGGTCAAGCCGCCGAAGAGCGCCGCCACCGACAACGTGCACTTCGTGGAGCCCGGCGGGGACTGGCGGCCCTACTTCGACCAGATCCTCGGGCACACCAACGAGTTCGGGTTGCGCAACGACGCGGTCCTCGTCCAGGAGTACGCCGACGGGCCCGAGTTCCTCGTCGACAGCTACTCCGTGGACGGCGAACACGGGCTGGTGGACGTGTGCCGCTACACCAAGGTGCGGCGCGGGGACCGGATCGGCATCTACGACCTGGTCGACTTCCTCGCGCCGGGGGACCCGGACGTGGCCGCCGTGTGGCCGTACACCCAAAGGGTTCTCGATGCCGTGGGGGTGCGCAACGGGTGCTGCCACACCGAGGTGATCCTGACCGCCGACGGCCCCCGGCTCCTGGAGGTCGGCGCCCGACCGGCCGGCGGCGGGCACCAGATGATCTCCAAGATGGCGACGGGTACGAACCACATCCTGCGCACCGTCGACCACCGGGTACGCGGCGAGTCCACCCCGACCTACGACCTGGTCCAGCACGTGTGCAGCGTGGTCATCTCCGCGCCGCACGCCGGGGTGTGGCGCAACGCGGACCTGTTCTCCGACGTGTCCGCGCTGTCGACGTACGCGCTGCACCACTTCTACTTCGGCGACGGCGACGCGCTGCCCGCGCCGGCCGGGCTGTCCAGCATGGTCGGGTGGGTGGTGCTGGCCACGACGGACCGGGCCGCGCTGGAGGCCGACTACCGCCGGATCAAGGAGCTGGAGCGAGGGATGGTGGTCGAGGGGGCCCACACGTGCGGCGATGACTCGCCGAGCGGGTGAACCGGCGGCCCGACACCATGGAATGTTCTTCGTGCGATGTGTGTACTCACGACGTCGGAGCACCGGTAGAGGGTCGTCTGAGTTGATCGGGGAACCTGCCGGCCCGTGCGGGGCACAACGGGCACGACAGTGACCATTCCCTTGGGGAAGCGAACGGATGCCGGCCTGGCGACCGGACCCGCCGAACTGTTGAAACGGTACGGACGCCAGATCTTCGGGCACGCCGCCCACCGGGTCGGCAGTGAACTGGCCGAGGAGCTGGTATCGCAGGCGTTGCTACTCGCGTTCAGCCAGAGCGACCGGTTGACCGCGCCGCCGACGGTGCGCGGCCTTGGCTGTACGGCATCCGCGCCGACCTGCTCCGCGAGATCCTGCTGCTGCATGTGTGGGCAGGGATGGACTACCCCGAACCGACCGCCGCTCTCTGTGGGCACCGCGCGATCGCGCCAAGGCGAGCCTGTTCGGTCTACCTCGCCGCAGGCGCTGCCGGACCTGCGGATTCCGCCGTGCCGTCCCGGTTGAGCAACTCCTGCCAGTAGTCGTTGTGTTGGCCCAACAGAGTGACATAGCGCACGAATATCGGCCGCAGATCCTCAATCGACAGTGAATCGCTGGCCACCCGCAAGAACTGCAACTCCTCATAGAGCATGACTAGCTGGTTGAGGATCACCTTCCGCTTCAGCCAGTAGATGTCCAGGTTCCAGAAGGTCAGTAGTCCGCCAGCGAACATGGACAATGCGCCGAGTACGAGAGCGACGTTCCGGGACCATGCCAGATAGCCGGTGCTGCTGAACTGCAGCCCGAGTAGCACGGTGGAGGTGGCGCCGATGAGCATCACCGAGATGTGCAGGGCCCAGGACGCACGTCGGAGACTGTCCTTGCGCTTACGATGTTCCGCGATCGCGGTCGAGAGGAGTGTGTTTAGGTGCTCGTAAGCGTCCACTGGGGCAACCTCCGGGCGAGCTGCAGCGATGGTACATGTTAGCCGTCACTGGACGTGGAGCACCCCCAGTCCACATTCGGAATGCCTTCTAGTCAGGCCGCTGAGCCGGATCAGTCGGAACGTCCCCGACGAGAAGTGAGCAGCGTCGACTCCAGTCCGACTGCGCGGAGCACCGAGTAGGCGTGGCTGATCAGGGATGCCCGAGAGCTGCTTCACGGGAATGGGGCCGTCACGACGCGGTCCTTGTCAGGAGATGGGTCACCTGCGGGTGTACCAGCAGGTCACGTAGGCGTCGCCGCGTTGGATGGTCTTCGCCATGTCTCCGCTGGGCCTGGCGTTGAGGGTGTCGATCCGCCGCGCCCCCTCGGTCAACTCCAGACCCCGGCCGTACTTCATGGCGTAGGGCTCGTAGAGCCGCCAGGTGCCCGCGTCGTTGACGGTCGACTCGCCGGGTTCCTCGCTGGTCGCGCCGCACTCGACCACCCCGACCCTGCGGAAGGAGCCGTCGGCGGCGAGGGTCAGGGTGCCGCCGTGCGGGCCGTTCCAGGTGCCGACCACCTCGTCGTCCTCGACGTGTTCGTCGGGGTCGACGCCTCCGGCGCAGCAGCAGATCCCGTCGCAGCCGGCCAGGAGGAGTCCCATGAGGAGCCAGCGTCCGATCCGACCCTTGAACACGTTCAACATGGCCTCAGCGTAGGCAGGTGGGGGAGGTGCCGGGGCCCCGCCGGATGTGTTCTGGCTCTCCCGCCCGGCGAGGGTCGCCCCGATCCGGCCGCTTCTCCAGGCCCGGGACCGAGCCGGCGGCCGGATCCTCCCGATCCGGGACCGCTGCCCGGTGGCCCCTCTCGGGGAGCTACGGTCATGATCATGGACATCGAGCAGATCACCATCGCGGACCCGACCGCCGGCCCCTACGCCGTCGCCACCGGACTCGACGGCGCGCTGTGGTGCACCCTGGTGCACGCCGGCCGGATCGTCCGGCTGTTCCCCGGCGGCGAGCCCGTCGCGTACGACGTGGGCGCGGACTCCGGGCCGACCGTCATCACCGCCGGGCCGGACGGGGCGCTCTGGTTCACCCAGTACAAGGGGCACCGGATCGGCCGGATCACGACCGGCGGCGAGGTCTCCACATTCGAGTTGCCCACCCCCGAGGCCGGTCCGTACGGGCTCGCGGCGGGGCCGGACGGGGCGCTCTGGTACACGGCGACCTCGGCGCACCAGGTCGGTCGGATCACGGTCGGCGGCGCTGTCACGGAGTACCCGTTGCCTGCGGGGTCGTTCCCGTCCGCGATCACTGCCGGGGGTGACGGCGCGGTCTGGTTCACCCTGAACCAGGCCAACGCGATCGGCCGGATCACCGCCGACGGCAGGCTGCGCACGTTCGACCTGCCCACGGCGGGCGCGGCCCCGGTGGGGATCACCGCCGGGCCGGACGGCGCGGTGTGGTTCGTGGAGATCGGCGCCGGACAGATCGGCCGGATCGGCACGGGCGGCGAGATCACCGAGTTCCCGCTGCCCGACCGGGCCAGCCGGCCGCACGCCATCGTCTCCGGCCTGGACGGCGCTCTGTGGTTCACCGAGTGGGGAACCCACCGGCTCGGTCGGATCACGACCCGGGGGGACATCACGGAGTACGACCTGCCGGGTACCGAGCCGCACGGGCTGACGGTCGGGCCCGACGGCCGGATCTGGGTGGCGATGGAGAACGGCGTGCTGGCCCGGGTCGGGCGCTGAGGCACGGGCGAGGACGGGCAGGAGTTGACGGAGCCGCGCTGACGCGCACGACCCGGCGGTGGGGCGCTGACGCTCATGACCCGGCGGTGGGGCACCGACGCTCACGACACGGGGGGTCGGGCGCTGACGCTCACGACCCGGCGGTAGGCGCCGAAGCGCAGGACCTGTCCGGTGGGGCGCCGACGCACGACACTGACGGTTGGCCGACGCGGTTCAGACGGGTCTGACGACGCGCCGTAGGCAGAGACGGAAGGGGTCGCGAAGTGTTCGTTGTGGCTTTCGATCTGGATGGAACGCTGGCCACCGCCGGGGTGATCGGACTGCGGGCCGCGCTGGCCGCCACCCGGGCGGTCACCGGCCGCGAACCGGACGTCCTCCCGTCCCGGGCCGGGCGCACGGACACCGCCATCGGCCTGGACATGCTCCTCGCCGCCGGCGTGCCCCGGGACGAGGCCTCGGGCCTGCTCGGCGCGTACCTCTCGGCGCTGCACGACGCGGCGACCGGCCTGATGGCCGACTACCGGGACCGCGCCCGGGTCCTGCCCGGCGCGCGCGAGGTCCTGGAGGAGCTGAACGGGCGGGCGGACGTGACCCCGGTGCTGGTCACCGGCAACATCCGGTCGGTGGCCGAGGCCAAGATGACGGCTCTCGGCCTGCACGGGCTGGTGGTGTGGGGCTGTGGGGGCTACGGCGGGGACTCGGCCGTGCGCGCGAACCTGGTCCACACCGCCTGGCGGGCCGCGCGCGCCCGGACCTGCGCCCCGATCCCTCCCGGCCGGGTGATCGTGGTCGGTGACACCCCGAGGGACATCGACGCCGCCCGCTCCGCCGGAGTCACCGCCGTCGCGGTCGCCACCGGAGCCCACACCGCCGCCGAGCTCGCGGGAGCGGACCTGGTCCTGCCGGACCTGGCAGGCCCGCGGACCGCGGAACGGATCCTCTCCGCGCGCCCTTGACGGACATCCCGCCTCACGGTGATGAGTTTCCGGGCCCGTGCCCGTCTTACCTACGACGGACACGACGAGGCGGAAGGATGACGTGATGAGTACGGACACGCGCGACATGGGCGAGGTGGACGAGCCGGCGTTCGCGGGGCTGGCGCAACGGCACCGGCGCGAGCTGCACGTGCACTGCTACCGGATGCTCGGGTCGTTCGAGGACGCCGAGGACACCGTGCAGGAGACGTTCCTGCGGGCCTGGCGGCGGCGCGAGACCTTCGAGGGGCGGTCGACGTTCCGGGCCTGGCTGTACCGGATCGCCACCAACGCGTGCCTGGACCTGCTGGCCCGGCGGCGCCCGGAGCCCGCGACCGGCGGCGAGGTGCTGTGGTTGCAGCCGTACCCGGACCGGCTGCTCGACGAGCTGCCGGCGGCCGACGCGGACGAGCCGGAGACCGTGGCGGTCGCGCGGGAGACGATCGAGCTGGCGTACCTGGTCGCGGTCCAGCACCTGGCGCCGCGCCCCCGGGCCGTGCTGATCCTGCGGGACGTGCTCGGCTGGCCGGCGAAGGACGTCGCGGAGCTGCTCGGGGACTCCGTGAACTCCGTGAACAGCGCCCTGCAGCGGGCCCGCGCCGGCATGCGGGAGCACCTGCCCACCGAGCGGCAGGACTGGACCGGCGGCGAGGAGGACGCCGCGACCCGCGAGCTGGTGCGCCGCTACACCGACGCCAGCCTGGCCACGGACATCGACCGGGTCGCCGCGCTGCTGCGGGACGACGTCCGCTGCTCGATGCCGCCCACCCCGGGCCTGCACATCGGCCGGGACACGGTCGTGGACGACTGGGTCGCCAGCGGGTTCGCGGGCATGGGGCGCATGCGTGCCGTCGCCACCGCCGTGAACCGGCAGCCCGCCGTCGCCTTCTATCTCTGGCAAGAGGAGGCGGACGCGTACCTGCCGCTGACGATCGACGTCCTGCGCTTCACCGGCGGGGAGATCACCGAGATCGTCACGTTCCACGACGACCAGTTCCCCCGACTCGGGCTGCCGGAGCGCCTGCCGGCGGACGGCACGGAGTAGTCCCGGTGCGGACGCTCACGCTGCGCGGTGGCGCGCGGGTCGCGGTGGTCGCGGGGGAGTGGCGTGACGCGTTCGGCGTCGTCACCCAGGGGCGGGTGCAGCTGGAGTTGCGCGACGGCGGGCCGGGGCCGGTCCTCGGCCGCGACGCCGGGTTCTGGCTGCGCGGCACCGGCGTCCGCGCCCTGCGCAACCCCGGCCGTCGCACGGCGCGGGTGCGCGTCGTCGTCCCGCACACCAGTGACCGAATGAGGGAGAAAGACATGAAAAGCATGACCGACACGAGGGGTACCGTGGGCCCGGCGCCGCGCCGGACCAACCCCTTCCGCAGGCTCGTCGGCACCGGCCTCCTCGCTGCTCTCGGAGCGGTGGCGGCCACCACTCTCACGGCCGCGCTCGCCGGGGCGCTGGGCGTCGACTTCGAGATCCCGGAGGGTGGCGAGGTGATCCCGCTGGCCGGGTTCGCGGTGGTCACCGGCTTCTTCTCGGTCGTGGGCATCGTTCTCGCCGCCGCACTGCTCCGGTGGAGCGCCCGTCCCGCCGGGCGGTTCGGGTGGACGGCGGTGTCGCTGACCGCGATCTCGTTGGCCCCGACCCTGCTCTCCGGGGCTGACGCCGCCACCGTTGTGGCCCTCATCGTGCTGCACCTCGTCCCCGCAGCGGTGGTGATCCCCACCCTGGCACGGAGCCTGCGCGCGCGGACCCGTTGACGGTCCGGCGACGGAGAACGCGCCGCGACCATCACCCGGCCGCAGCCGCAGCCGCAGCCGCAGCCGCAGCCCCAGCCCCAGGCGAAGGAGACGTGGCGGCCCAGCACACCGGCGATGCGCTGGACGAACAAGGGCCGGTCCCGGCGGCGCTCAGGGACCGGCCCTAGGGGATCGCCCCCTTACACAGTCCGAACGGGACGGGAAGACTTCGTGGGCATGAGACTGCAACGGATAGGGATAGTCGCCCTGGCCCTCGTCCTCGCCACCTCCGTGGCCGCACCCGCCGGCGCCGCCGCACCCGCCGCAGACACCCTCCGCGACGAGCTCGACGCCGTCGTCGCGGGCGGCGCGCCCTCGGCCGTCCTGGAGTTCCGGGACGGCCGGCGCGTCGAGCGGCTGGCCAGCGGCGTCGCCGAACTCGACCGCCACCGGCCCGCCCCGGTCGACGGCAGGTTCCGGATCGGCAGCGTGACGAAGACCTTCGCCTCCACGGTCGCGCTCCAGCTCGTCGGCGAGCGGCGGCTCGCCCTGGACGACAGCGTCGAGCGCTGGCTGCCCGGCACCGTGCCCAACGGCCGGAACATCACCGTGCGCCAACTGCTCAACCACACCAGCGGGCTGTACAACTACACGGACGAGGTGCTCGTCTCCCCGGAGCAGGTCGTCCGCGACCGGTACAAGCGGTACACGCCCCGGCAACTGGTCGCGCTGGCCGCCGCGCACGACCCGCTGTTCGCGCCCGGCACCGCGTGGTCGTACTCGAACACGAACTACGTTCTCGTCGGGCTCGTGATCGAGAAGGCGACCGGCCGGTCCTTCGAGGCCGAGGTGCGGCGGCGGATCGTCCGGCCGCTCGGGCTGCGCGACACCGACCTGCCCGGCGACGACCCGTCGATCGGCGGGCCGCACGCGCACGGCTACCTCCAGGTCGACGACAGGCCGGTGGACATCACCGCGCTGAACGTCTCGTCGGCCTACGCCGCCGGGGAGATCCTCTCCACCACCCGCGACCTGAACACGTTCTACGCGGCGCTGCTCGACGGCCGGCTGCTCCGGCCCGCCCAGCTCGCCGAGCTGAGGACCACGGCGTTCGACTCGGGCTACGGGCTGGGGATCGGCAAGGTCGCGCTGCCCTGCGGCGCCGAGGTGTGGGGGCACACCGGCGGGATCCCCGGCTACCTCACGTTCTCCTACCACCAGCCGGAGACCGACCGGCACTTCAGCCTGTCGGCGACGACCTACGCGGTGGTCCCGGACGTCGCCCTGCTCGGCGCGCTCGTGGCGGCCTTCTGCCCGGGCGGGGTGCCGAACGGGTCGGCCGCGCCGAAGCTCACGATCGGCTGACGCCGGAGCCCGGACCGGCTCTGGCGGACCCGCGCCCGACCTGTCGGGCGGCGAGTCGACGTCCCGGCCGGTCGCGACGGTTCCCGCGCCACCCCGACCCCGGGGTGGCGCGGGACGTGTCAGTTCGAGTGGTGCCGGGCCTCGGCGGTGGTCTTGAGGTTGCGCAGCCAGTCCTCGAGGCCCATCCCGAGGTAGGCGGTGGAGGTGGGCACATCGGCCTCCACCTGGGCGCCGACCCACGTCTCCTCGGTGCGCACCAGAACGCCGCCGTCGACCTCGGTGAACGTCCACACGTGGGTGCCCTGGTCGATGCGCAGCCCCTCGCCGATCGCGGGCCCGGTCCAGCGCAGGCACCTGCCGTACTGTGCCTGCCGCACCGTGGAGGTGATCACCAGCGTGGTGGCGGGCGTGCCGGGGGTGGCGGGCACGGGGGTGGTCCACCGAAACCGCGAGCCCTCGCGCAGGGGGCCCGGGTCCAGGCGCCGGGCGCTCGTGACGGGCGGCTGCCACGACGGCCAGTCCCGCACCGTGGTCTGCAGGCCCCAGACCGTGCGCAGTGGAGCTTCGATCATGACCTCGGTCCGGTACCGGATCCGGGCGGCGGGGTCCACGCCCTCGCCCCGGCAGGTCAGCGGCCTGGGCTGGCCGGCCGCCGCGCTCGGTGCCGCCGTGCTCCCGCCGGCGGCCCCGGCCGGCAGGGTGGTGCCGGCGACGGCCGCGAGGGCCAGCGGAATCGTCATCAGGGCGGTCCAGGCCCGGCGGCGCGGGGTCCTGGGTTCGGTCTGCGCGTGACGCGTACCGCAGCCTCGCCGACGCCGTCCGGGCCGCCCTCGACGCGGGCGCCGACCCGGCGGGGCTGGCGCGCACCGTCCGGGACTGGGCCCTGAGCGACCCGCACCGGTACTTCCTCATCTACGGCACGCCCATCCCCGGCTACCACGCGCCCGAGGACACGACCCGGATCTCCTCGGAGATCATGGCGGCGCTGCTCGACCCCTTCGCGCCGCGTACCCCTCACGAGGGTGTGACGTCCTTCGAGCGCCATCTCGCCGGACACCGGCACTGGGCCGAGGGCCACCCCGCGTCGCCGGCGGCCCTCCGGCGCGCCCTGACCTTCTGGACCCGGCTGCACGGCGTGCTCGCCCTCGAACTCGCGGGCCACTTCGGCGGCATGGACTTCGACCCCGCGCTGCTCTTCGCCGACGAGGCCGCCAACCTCTGAGGGGCCCGACGCGGTCAACACGCGCGGCGTGATCCAACACTTCCCAACATTGCCGGGCATCTCTGTGTCCAGGTTGGTGGATACGCCTGGAATATCGACCCGATCCTATGAGGATCCTGTTGACATCTGCGGAAACGAGCGAGAAACTGACCGTGTTCTTGCATGAAACAACATGAGTGAACACGGAGTGCTCGGGGCGCTGAGGCGCTCGGGGGCTGCAGCGTCTCCCGTTCCGAAAGGGAAGGTTCAGCTGTGTCACGTTCTCGAAAAGTGCTTACCGCCGCGCTCGCCGCCGTCGCGCTGGTGACCGTCAGCGCCGTGGCTTCGTCGACGGCGTCGGCGCTGCCACCCGGCGCCACGTACACGGTCACGGCCGGGTCGATCGGCTCCTACGCGTTCCCGAACGACACGCCCGCGAGTACCTATGTCGACAAGGACGGCACGTTCTACTTCCAGCAGGCCGCCGCGCTGTACGGCGCATCGGACCCCCGGCACTGGGACTTCTTCACCGGGACGAACTTCGACACCGCGTCGAAGTCGAGCGCGATCAGCAACGCGGTGAACCCGAACAACGCCAACGACAAGAACAACGACACGACCTGGCGGTGCAACAACAGCCCCACCGGCCTCGGCTCCACCTACGCGCCCTCGGGGTCCGGATACGCGCAGCGCAACTACTGCGACCTGTCCGGGGTGTGGGTCGACCCGGACACCGGCGACTGGCACGGCCTGGTGCACAACGAGTTCACCCCGCAGCCGTTCGGTGACGGCCTGCACTACGACGCCATCGACCACGCCGTCTCGACCAACCAGGGGCGGACCTGGGTCATCGACAACTCGGTGATCACGTCGCCCTACAGCACGAAGCGCAACGACACGGCGGCCTTCCCGAACCAGACCTACGACTACGGCGACGGCGACCAGCGGCTGTTCGTCGACACCGCCTCGGGCTACTTCTACGCGCTGTACGGCTCGCGGATCGTCGACAAGAGCGGCAGCTGGAAGGCCTTCTACTCGCACGTGGCGCGGGCTCCGCTGTCGGGCAAGATGGCGGCCGGCACGTGGCAGAAGTGGTACAACGGCTCCTGGTCGCAGCCCGGCGTCGGCGGCAAGGAGAGCAACATGGTGCCGGTGACCGCCGCCAACCCCAACGGGTACACGCCGACGGGCTCGGAGTACAACCCGGCGAACACCGGCACGGCCAGCCAGCAGATCGCCGCCGGCAAGATGCCCGCGACGTCGCCGCTGTTCGTCATGAACATCGCCTACAACGCCTACCTCGGCGTGTACATCGGCACCCCGCAGGCCGTGGACCAGTCCGGCAACGCGCCGCAGGAGTACTACGCCACCGACGACCTGGCCACCCAGAAGTGGACCCGGATCGGCGACTCGGGCAGCTACCACACCGCGTCGTGGTACCGCTGGTTCCTCGACAGCGCCAACAAGACCAACTCCACGATCGTCGGCAAGTCGTTCCGGTCGTACTGTTCGTTCGGCTGTTCCGGCGGCTCGTCCAGCCAGTACGTCACCATGAGCATCGACTCGAACATGCCGGCCCCGGCGCCGGTGGACCTGTCGAAGACGTACACGATCGGCACCGGTTCCGGCCGGGTCCTCGCCCAGGTCTCCGGCAGCTCCGCCACCACCTCCGTGGGCACGGCCACCGGCTCGAACCTGGAGAAGTGGTCGTTCACCGCGACCGGTGACGGCGCGTACCGGGTCACCAACGCCTCCACCGGCCAGGCCCTCGGCGTCGACTCCGCCGTCACCACGACCCGGGCCTGGGGCACGAAGCCGACCGTCACCGCGTCCACCGGCAGCGTCGGCCAGCAGTGGTTCCTCGTCAAGAACACTTCGGGGGGTACCTACCGGCTCGTCAACCGGCACAGCGGACTCGTCCTCGGCCTGTCCACCGACTCCGCCCGGCTCGCCGAGACCACCCCCACCCGCAGCTGGACCAACACCACCGGCAACCCCGTCGGCGGGTCCAGGTCCGCCGCCGAGCAGACCCTGACCCTCACCGCGTCCGGCACCTCCGGCGGCGGCCGGTTCCCGCAGTCGTCGATGTCGGTGCGGTCGTGCGACAGCCAGGAGACCACCAACGAACAGGCGCCGTGCACCAACGTGCTCGACGGCAACACCGCCACGTTCTGGCACACCAAGTGGTCGGGCACCGCCGCGCCCATGCCGCACGAGATCCAGATCGACCTGGGCGCCAGCCGCTCGGTGACCAACCTGTACTACCTGCCGCGCCAGAGCCAGGCCAACGGCCGGATCGCCAGCTACGAGGTGTACGTCTCCGCCGACGGCACCACCTGGGGCACCGCCGTGGCCACCGGCACGTTCGCCAACAACACCGTCGAGCAGACGGTGACGTTCGCGGCGAAGACCGGACGCTACGTCAGGCTCCGCGCGCTGTCGGAGGTCAACGGCAACCCGTGGACCGCCGTCGCCGAGATCAACATCGCCGGCGTCTGACCACGACCCGGGCCGGAGGGGAGCACGCCTCCCTTCCGGCCCGCTACGTCGACTGCCAGCCGGCCGGCGGATCCTCGCCAACCCGCCCGTCCACCGCCTCGCGCAGCAGGTCCGCCTGCCCGGTGTGCCGGCCGTACTCCTCGAGCAGGTCGAACAGCAGCCGCCGGAGGCTCGCCCGCCCATCGCCGACGTGCACCCGCCGGTCGAGGCCGCCGTCGGCCAGGGCCTCGGCGAGCCGTTGCCGGGACCGGGCCACCGCGGCGTCCCACAGCGCGTAGAGCTCGGCCGGGCCGTCCCGGTCGGCCGAGACGAAGTCCCAGTCCGGCTGGGCCTCCCAGTCGGCCGAGAACCAGGGCTCGTTGATCCGCACACCGGCGAGCTTCACGGTGAACGTGTTGTCCTCGACGGCGGCCAGGTGCTTGAGCAGCCGGCCCAGCGTCAGGGTGGACGCGCCGATCCGCAGGCCGAGGCCGGTCTCGTCCAGGCCGTCGGCCTTCCAGCGGAACGTGGCCCGCTGCCGGTCCAGGGCGCCGATCAGGTGCTCGGTCTCCGTGCCTGCCAGCGGGGGCTCCCAGGGGGGATCGTCAGTCATGGCCGCAGCCTAGACGCGGGATACGACAATTTCGCGGCAACGCCCGTCCCCGGCCAGCGGTCGGGCGGTGCGCGCTGGTCCGGCCGCGCGCCCGGCCGGGGACGACGGGACGGCCTGCGGAGGCCGGGGACCGGCTGGCGCCCCGGTAGCTGTCGTGGGACCGCGATAGTCTCGCCCGATGATCGACAACCTGGTGGCGTTCGCCGTGACCGTGACGCTGCTGTCGGTCACGCCGGGCACGTCCATGGCGCTGATGACGCAGTCCGTGCTGCGGGACGGCCGCCGCGCCGTGCCGCCCGTGGTCGCCGTGACCGTCACGGGCCTGTGCGTGCACGGCGTGGCGTCGGTGGCCGGACTGTCGGCGCTGGTCATGCGGTCGGCCACGGCGTTCGCGGTGCTCAGATGGCTCGGCGCCGGCTACCTCGTGTGGCTCGGCGGGCGGGCGCTGTGGGCGGCCGTGCGCGCCGGTCGCCCGGCGGAGACCGTGCGCCCGGCGGAGCGGTCGGTTCCGGCGCGGCGGGTCTTCCGCCAGGCGTTCCTCGGCAACGTGCTCAACCCCAAGGCGGCCGGCTTCTATCTCACCGCGCTGCCGCAGTTCCTCGACGCCGGCCGCCCGGTCACCTCGACGGCGCTGCTGGTGGCCGTGCACGTCGGGATCGTGCTGTGCTGGCTCACCCTGTTCGGCTGGCTGGTGGGGAAGGGGCGGCGCGCGCTGCTGCGGGCCCGGGTGCGGCGCTGGCTCCAGGCGACGACCGGCGCGCTGCTGATCGGGCTGGGGGCCCGGGCGGCCCTCCGCTGAGTGCGGCTCCCGGTGCGGCCCGCGAAAACCACCACCTTCCGATGGGTACGGGAGCGCCACGCCCACCGGTGGGCTCCGGCATCCGTGCGGCCCGGCGCCCGCTCAGCGCGGCCTGTCGCGTGCCGCCCCTTCGACGTGGCGCGGGATCGCCGGACGCCGCCGCGCCCGACGATCCCCGCTGAACCCACTCGGGGAACCGACCTCCGGTGCCTACCCCGCCTCGTGGAACGTGCACCCCAGCGTCGCGCCCGCCGCCACGTTGACGATCCCGTCCTCCAGATCCGTGGTGCCCCGCACGAACGCCCCCGCGTAGCCCCGGGCCGCCGTGAACACGCCCCAGTTCAGCAGCCGCTGCTCGTGGCCGTCGGCCGTGGGGAACAGCTCCGGCACGCCCCGGATCCGGCGCTGGAGCACGTGGTGGCCGGTGTTGGCGCCGTCGAGGTGGGTGCGCCACTCGTCGGCGGGGGTCTCCCAGCCGGGTACGACGCCGATGCCGCCGTGCAGCAGGGTCGGCTTGAGGATCAGGTTCTCCCGCTCCGCCTCGGCGTACCCCCGGAGATCCACCAGCTCGCCGTCCACCACCACGTCGCCTTCGCGGACGATCTGGGTCCACGGCAGCAGCCGGTCGAGGCTGGCGACCTGTTCGGGGGTGAAGTGGTGCCGGTTGGCCCCGTCGGAGACCATGGCCAGCGCGGCCTTGTTGCCGTACAGCTCGGCGTCCATCGGGGCGAAGATCCGCACCTCGCCGCGCTCGACGGCCCGCAGCACCGGGTCGACCAGGCCGGGGCCCTCCGGGTCCAGCAGGTCCTCGATCAGGAACAGCCGATAGATGACGTCCACCGGGCGGCCGTCCAGCCAGACCCGGCCACTGTGGATCTTCAGCATGCCCAGGTGGCACGGCACCACGTCCACCCCGAACGGGGCCATCGCGGCGGCGCTCTGCTTGAGCCGCTCCTCCAGGTTCGCGAAGCTCGCCGGCCAGTCCACGGCGGCGACCAGCGGGCGCTGACCGTCGGGGATGTCGCTCTCCACCAGCAGGGTCCGGACCAGCTCGGCGAGCGTGTCCATGTACGCCAGGCCGTTCTCCCGGACGAACTCGGCGAAGAACGGGTGGGTGAGGAACGTCGGGTTGACCATGGCGTTGTCCAGGCCGCCGAGCGCGCTGCCCAGGTTGAGCTCCATCAGGCGGAAGTGTTCGCCGTCGTGGTAGATGTCGGCGCGGCCCATCCGGGTCGGCGCCGGCCCCCGGCCCCGGAGCACGGCGGTGACCTGCGGTTCGGTCATGCCGGCCGCGCGGGCGAACGCGCCGATGTCGCCGCCGAACAGCCGGTCGGGCAGGGCGTAGAGCGCGTCCTGGAGGTTGCGCAGGTCCGCGTCGAGCCGGGCGACCTCGGCCCGGTCCAGGAACGCGGGCCGGGGCAGGGTCTTGCCCCGGTAGCTGGTCGCGTCCAGGTCGAGGTGCCGGAGGGTCGCGGCCGGCAGTTCGTCGGCGCCGACGCCCCGGCGGGCGACCTCGGTGAGGTAGTGCTCGGTCAGCGCGTTGCGGGTCATGCGGCTTCGGTCCTCTCGTCGAGCGGGGCGTCGGAGTTGACGGGCGGGACAACTTCGGGGGCCGGGGCGCGCATCCCGAACCAGCCGGCGGCGATCCCGACGGCGGTGGCGGCGGCGTACCACCACCAGACGTCGTTGTGCACCCGGTTCCACAGGGACAGGCCGACCACGGGGCCGATCGCGGAGCCGATCCCGAACACGGCCGACTGCGCGCCGATGTACCGGCCGCGGTGCCGTTCGGGGCTGGCCACCGCCGAGTACGCGAACATGGTCGGCCCGGCCACCACCTCGGCGAGCGACCAGACCAGGGTGCCGAGCACGAACGCGGCGACCCCGATCGGCAGCGTGTAGCACGCCAGCCCCCCGCCGAGCAGCACGAACCCGACGGCGACGGTGACCCGCATCGGCCAGGTCTGCACGACCTTGGTAACGAGCAGCTCGCAGGTGATCACGATGAACCCGTTGAGGGCGAGCATGGCGCTGAACCAGGCGGTGTTCAGCCCGTGCGACTGCATGGCCACCGGCAGCGCGCTGAGGTACTGGGTGTACACGGCCGCGTTGACCAGCAGCGCGAGCAGGAACAGCACGTACCGGCCGTCGCGGAGCACGACGAGGTAGCTGCCGGCCGGCTCCTTTTCGGGCGCCTCGACCCCGTCGGGCAGGGGGGCGCCGCGTCGGGGGAGCGCGATCCCGGCGATCACCGCGAACGCCCCGCAGGCCACGGCCTCGGCCCAGAACAGCAGGTCGTAGCTGACCGCGACGAGGGCGGCGCCGACCAGCGGGGCGGCGGTGGTGCTGATGTTGTACGCGAGCCGGTACATCGCGAAGATCATGACCTGGCGGTGCATGGGGGTCAGCTCGGACAGCAGGCTCTTGGCGGCCGGCCGGTAGAGGGCCGTCATCGCGCCGACCAGGGCCACGGCCGCGAGCATCGCCGGGTAGCTGTGCAGGTAGAGGACGGCGAGCACCATGGCGGCGGTGCCGGCCATGCTGGCCAGGATCGTGCGGCGCGGGCCGAGCCGGTCGGACAGTTCGCCGCCGATCAGGGAGCCGGCGACGGCGCCGACCGAGTACACCCCGAGGGCGACGCCGGCCTGCACGGTGCTGAAGCCGCGCAGGGTCAGGAACAGCACGAGGAAGATCTGGATGAACGCGCCGAGCCGGTTGACCAGGATCCCCACCAGCAGGGCCTTGGCCGCCAGCGGGGACTCTCGCCAGGTGACGAGGATGCCCGCGTCGGTGGAGCTGGTCATCGCCGGTGCCTCTCGGTTGGGCGTGGCGGGCGACCGGGGCCGCCCGCCACGCGAAGTGCTACTGGTGCAGGGTCAGCTTCAGGAGCTGCCCGGCGCCGCCGGCGGTGGCGGTCTTGTTCGTCACGTACACGACGTTGCCCGGCCCGACGGCGATCCCGCCCGGGTTGGTGAGCCCGGTCGTGGCCAGTACCGTGCGGGTGCCGTCGCCCTCGACCCGGACCAGGCGGCCCGTCTGGTCGGGGTCGAGCAGGCCGTTCTTCGCCAGCTCCAGGACGAGCAGCCGGCCCTGGGCGTCGAACGCGATGTCGACGATGTTGGTGAAGCCGTCCGCCCAGATCGTCGGGGCCTGACCCGGCTTGACGCGGTAGATCCGGGCCTGGTTCTGGTAGTACGGGAAGCCGCTGAGCTCGGCGACGTAGTACGCGCCGTTGGCCTTCGTGACCGCCATCGGCACCGAGTCGATGTACTCCCCGGCGACGATCCTCGGGCCGAAGACCGCGAGCGTCGTGACCGTGCCGTCGTGGCCGACACACAGCAGCGTGTTGCCCCCGGCGTCGGCGACGATGTTGCCGTCCCCGTCGGAGTACATCCCGAACGGGTTGGACCGCACCGAGTCCGGCTCGGGGTTGTTGGCCTGCTCGTACCCGACGAGGTCACCGACGCCGACGAGCTGTCCGGCGTCCGTGAAGGTCGCCGAGTGGCCGAGCAGGGCCGCGTCCGGGCCGAAGCCGTCGTGGAACGGCTGCGGGCCGTTCATGCCGAACAGGAGCTGCTTGCGGCCCTTGTACAGCGTGATGTCGTGCAGCCCCTGGACCGTGTCCTTGGCCGAGTTCGCGATCGACGGCAGCCCCGTGACGATCCGCTTCTGCCCCGTCGCGGTGTACTCGAAGACCGAACCCGACGGCCCGTAGCACCACTGGGTCCGGCCCAGGTTCGTGCACGGCCCGTTGTTCTGGGTGGCGACCCCGGCCTCGGCGACCAGCACCCGGTCCTTGCTGCGGTCGTAGACCAGACCACGCGGCGCGTTGAGCCCGCTGGCGACCACCTCGATCTCGGTCGCGGTGCTCGTGGCGGCGGCCGGAGCGACCGGCAGCGCGACGGTGGTCAGCGCCACCGCCAGCGCCATCACATGGACACGTCGCTGTGTTCGTTGCACCCGTTACCTCCATTGCTAGGCGTCCTCAAAGGACAAACACTAAACGCAGACCGGTGTGCGGGATCACATCCAAGGGGATGAGCGCTTTTAGCCATTCGGCTATTTACATATCCGGATCGTGCCAGGTGGAGAATTCGCGACTGCGGAACCGTAGAAAGTTTGTCCGGGGGAGACATAAGCTCTGCGTGATCACGGCCCGTGCCTGCGGGCCTACGCACTAACCCCGGGGAGGCACCTTGCGTACGGGTGTTTGGCTGATCGGCGCGCGGGGCTCGGTCGCGGTCACCAGCATGGTCGGCGCGCTGGCGGTGCGGGCGTCGCTCGCCGAGCCGCTCGGCTGCGTCACGGAACTGCCGGAACTGCGTTCCCCGGCCCTGCCCGCCCTCACCGACCTGGTCTTCGGCGGGCACGACCCCTCGACGGTCGGCCTGGTCAAGAAGGCCCGGGACCTGGCCGCGTCCGGGGTGGTGCCCGCCGCCCTCGTCGAGGCGGTCGCCGCCGAACTGGAGGGCGTGGAGGCCGACGTCCTGGCGCCCCCGTCCGGCCGCACCCAGGCCGAGACCGCCGCCCGGACCGCCGCCGACCTGCGCGCCTTCCGCGACCGGCACGCCCTCGACCGGGTGGTCGTGATCAACGTGTCGTCCACCGAGCCGGCGGCCGTCCCGCACCCCGCGCACGACGACCTGGCCGCGCTCCGGGCCGCGCTCGACCAGCCCGGAGCGGTCCTGCCCGCCAGCGCGCTGTACGCGTACGCGGCGCTGACCGCCGGCTGCCCGTTCGTGGACTTCACCCCGTCGACCGGCGCGCGGCTGCCCGCCCTGGCCCGGCTGGCCGTGGAGTCCGGCCTGCCCTACGGCGGCAGCGACGGCAAGACCGGGGAGACCCTGCTCAAGTCGGTGCTCGCCCCGATGTTCGCGCTCCGTCACCTGAAGGTCCGGTCCTGGTCCGGGGTCAACCTGCTCGGCGGGGGAGACGGCGCGACCCTGGCCGACCCGGCGGCGAACGCGGCCAAGACCGCCAGCAAGCAGCGGGTCCTCGGCGAGATCCTCGGCTACGAGCCCGAGGGCCACACCCGGATCGACCACGTGCCCGACCTCGGCGACTTCAAGACCGCCTGGGATCTGGTCACGTTCAGTGGTTTTCTCGGTACTGTGATGCGGATGGAGTTCACCTGGCACGGTTGCGACTCCGCGCTGGCTGCCCCGCTGGTCCTCGACCTGGCGCGCCTGACCGCCGCCGCGCACGCCGCCGGGGTGGTCGGCCCGGTGCCCGCCCTCGCCTTCTTCTTCAAGGACCCGCTCGGCGACGTCCCGCACGGGCTCGCCGACCAGTGGACGCTCCTCGTGGAGTTCGTGAAGGGGCTGCGCGATGCTGCTGCGTGACCTCGTCCAACTCGTCCGGGCGCCCGCCGCGCTGTCCGTGCCCGGCGACGCCGTGGCCGGTGCCGCCGCCGCCGACGTGCTCGGCGCGCGGACCGCAGGCCTGGCCGCCGCCTCCGTCTGCCTGTACTGGGCCGGCATGGCCGCCAACGACTGGGCCGACCGCGACCTCGACGCCGTCGAGCGCCCCGAACGCCCCATCCCCTCCGGCCGGATCAGCCCGGACGCGGCACTCGGGATCGCCGGCGGGCTCACGGCCGCCGGCCTGGCCATCGCCGCCGTCGCCGGTGGCAGACGGGCGCTCGGCGTGGCCATCCCGCTGGTCGGCGCGATCTGGGCGTACGACGTGAAGCTCAAGAACACCCCCGCCGGGCCGGCCGGCATGGCACTCTGCCGGGGCCTGGACGTGCTGCTCGGGGCCAGCCCCGGGAAGGTGACCAGGGCACTGTGGCCGGCGCTGGTGGTCGCCTCGCACACCTACACCGTGACGGCCCTGTCCCGCAAAGAGGTGCACGGCGCGGAACGGACCCTGCCCGCCCGGACCCTCGCCGCGACCGCCGCCATCGCCGCCGCCCCCGCCCTCGGCCGGCAACGCCGGGTGTCGGCCGCGCTCGGCGCCTGGTACGCGCACCGCTACGGCCGCGCGCAGGCCAAGGTCCTCGAGGACCCGTCGGCCGCCAACGTCCGGGCGTCCGTCGGGGCCGGGATCACCGCGCTCCCCGCGTTGCAGGGCGCGTTGACCGCCTCGGCCGGCGCGCCCGTCACCGGGGCCGTGCTGGCCGCCGTCGCGCCGCTGGCCCGGGCGCTCGCGCGGAAGGTGTCCCCGACGTGAGCCTGCGCTTCGGGTACGGCACCAACGGCTTCGCCAACCACGCCCTCGACGACGCGCTCGCCGTCCTCGCCGACCTCGGCTACACCGGGGTGGCGCTGACCCTCGACCACGCGCACCTGGACCCGTACGCCCCCGGGCTCTTCCACCGCACGGCCGCCGTCGCCACCGCGCTCGGCCGGCACGGGCTCGGCGTCGTGGTCGAGACCGGCGCCCGCTACCTGCTCGACCCGCGCCGCAAGCACGCCCCGACCCTGCTGGACGACGACCGGGACCGCCGGGTCGACTTCCTCCGCCGCGCCGTCGACATCGGCGCGGACCTGGGTGCGGAGGCCGTGTCCTTCTGGGCCGGGATCCGGCCGCCGCACCTGACCCCGGCCGCCGCCCGGGACCGGCTCGTCGCCGGCTGCGCCGAGGTCGTCGCGCACGCCGCCGCCGACATGGTCCTCGGCTTCGAACCCGAGCCCGGGATGCTGGTGGAGACCCTCGACCAGTGGGAGGCCCTGCGCGCGGACCTGGGCGCGCCCGACGCGTTCGGCCTGACCCTCGACATCGGGCACTGCCGGTGCGTCGAGCCCGAACCGGTGCCCGACTGCGTCCGGCGGGCCGGGCCGTACCTGGTCAACGTGCAGATCGACGACATGCGCCGGGGGACCCACGAGCACCTGGAGTTCGGCACCGGGGAGATCGACTTCCCGCCCGTCCTCGCCGCGCTGGCCGACACCGGCTACCGGGGCCTGGTCGCCGTCGAACTGCCCCGGCACTCGCACGCCGCCCCCGACACCGCCGCCCGGTCCCTGGCCTTCCTCCGCGCCGCCGAGGGGGTGCTGGTGTGATCCCCGCACCCCCCGCCAGCGCCTGGCTCGACACCGCCCTCGACCGGGTCGCCCTGGAACCGGCCTCGGTCGGCACCCTGTTCCCGGCCGTCGGGCGGCACTGCGGGCGCGCCCCGCTCGCCGAGGGCTGGCGAACCGACGACGCCGCCCGGGCCCTGCTGCTCACCGCCCTGCCGGCCCGCGCGGTACTCGGCGAGGTCAGAGCGCTCTACCGGTACGGCGACGCCGACGAGAAGCGCGCCGTACTCCTCGCGTTGCCCTTCCTGGCCCTGGACGACCAGTGCGTGGACCTGCTCGGCGACGCGCTGCGCACCAACGACACCCGGCTCGTCGCCGCCGCTCTGGGCCCGTACGCTGCGCACCTCGACGACGCGGCCTGGCGCCAGGGCGTCCTCAAGTGCGTGTTCACCGGTGTGCCCCTGGCCGCCGTGCACGGCCTGGCGGACCGCGCCGACGCCGAACTGGCCGTGATGCTCGCCGGCCTGGCCGACGAGCGCGCCGCCGCCGGCCGGACGGTCCCCGACGACGCCCTCGCCCTGCTGCACACCCTGAGGAGCCGGTAGCTTGCGCATCTTCGACCCGCACATCCACATGACGTCGCGCACCACCGACGACTACGAACGGATGGCCGCCGCCGGGGTGCGCGCCCTGGTGGAGCCGGCGTTCTGGCTCGGCCAGCCGCGCACGACCGTGGGCTCGTTCACCGACTACTTCGACGGGCTGATCGGCTGGGAACCGTTCCGCGCGGCCCAGTTCGGGATCGCGCACCACTGCACGATCGCGCTGAACCCGAAGGAGGCCAACGACCCGCGCTGCCGGGAGGTCCTCGACGTCCTGCCGCGCTACCTGGCCAAGGACCGGGTCGTCGCGGTCGGCGAGATCGGGTACGACTCCATGACCCCGGCCGAGGACGAGGTCTTCGCCGCGCAACTGGCCCTCGCGGTCGAACACGAACTCCCCGCCCTCGTGCACACCCCGCACCGGGACAAGGCGCGCGGCACCCAGCGCACCCTGGACGTGGTGAAGGAATCGGGGATCGACCCGGGGCTGGTCGTGGTCGACCACATCAACGAGCTGACCGTCCGCCCGGTCGCCGACGCCGGCTGCTGGACAGGGTTCTCCATCTACCCGGACACGAAGATGTCCCCGGACCGGATGGTGACGATCCTTCAAGAACACGGCCTGCACCGGGTACTGGTCAACTCCGCCGCCGACTGGGGCCGCTCCGATCCGCTGCTCACCCTGCGCACCGGCGAGGCGATGCTGGCCGCCGGGTTCACCGCCGACGACGTGGACCGGGTGCTGTGGCGCAACCCGGTGGAGTTCTACGGCCAGTCCGGCCGGCTCCAGCTCGACGCGGTCGACACCGAGCCCACCTTCGAGGGCAACTCGATCCTGCGCGGCGGTGCGTGATGCGCCTGCGACACCCCGACGGCACCCTCGTCCACCTCGCGTACTGCACCAACGTGCACCCCGCCGAGGACCTCGCCGGCATCCTCGGCCAGCTCGACACGTTCGCCCTCCCGGTCCGCGAGGCCCTCGGCGCCGACGTGCTCGGCCTGGGCCTGTGGCTCGCCGCGCCGGTCGCCGCCGCGCTCGCCGGGGACCCGGCCCTGCGCGCCCGGCTCCGCCACGAACTCGACGCCCGGGGCCTGGAGGTCGTCACGTTCAACGGGTTCCCGTACGAGACGTTCCACGCCCCCGTCGTCAAGCACGCCGTGTACCGGCCGGACTGGACCGACCGCCGCCGCCTCGACTACACCCTGGACCTGGCCCGGGTCCTCGCCGACCTGCTCCCCGAGGGTGCCGCGCGCGGCTCGATCTCCACCCTGCCGTTCGGCTGGCGCGACCCGTGGGGTCCGGACGACGCCGACGACGCGGCCCGGCTGTTCGACGCGCTGGCCGTGGGGCTGGCCGCCCTCGACGGGCCGCCGGTCCGGGTCGCCGTCGAGCCCGAACCCGGCTGCGTCGTGGAGACCACCGCCCAGGCCGTGGCCGCGCTGGCCGGGGTGGACACCGACCGGATCGGGCTGTGCCTGGACCTCGCGCACCTCGCGTGCGCCTGGGAGGACCCGGCCGGGGCCGTCGCCCGGCTCGACGCGGCCGGCCTCCCGGTCGTGAAGACCCAGGTGTCCGCCGCCCTGGAGGTCACCGACCCGCGGTCCGCCGCTGCGGTCCTCGCCGGGTACGCCGAGCCCCGGTTCCTGCACCAGACCCGCACCCGGTCCGGCGCCGCGTACGACGACCTGCCCGAGGCGCTCGCCGCCGACCCCGACGGCCCGTGGCGGGTGCACTTCCACGTGCCGCTGCACGCGGAACCCGCGCCGCCGCTGTCCGGCACGACCCCCGTCCTGCGGGCCGGGCTGGCCGCGCTGGTCGGCGGCGAACGGGCACGGTGCGACCACCTGGAGGTGGAGACGTACACCTGGAACGTGCTGCCCGAGGACCGCAGGCCGCGCGACGACGGGGAACTCGTGGTCGGGATCGCCGCCGAACTGGCCTTCGCGCACGGGGAACTGCTGGCCCTGGGCCTCACCCCGGTCGGGTCCGCACCCGACCGCGCCGCCGCCGGGCCTGGGCCCGACCGCGCCGGCACCGGGTCCGTGTCCCTCCCCGCCGCCGGGGCGGTGGCCCGATGAGCCGCCCCACCCCCCTCGTCGTCATCGACGTCGTCGGCCTCACCCCGCCGCTCCTGGACCACATGCCCCTGCTGCGCGCCGCCACCGAGAAGGGCTTCACCGCCCGGCTCGACCCGGTGCTGCCGGCCGTGACCTGCTCCGTGCAGGCCACCCTCCTCACCGGGGCGACCCCCGCCGAACACGGCATCGTCGGCAACGGCTGGTACTTCCGCGACCTCGGCGAGGTGCTGCTCTGGCGGCAGCACAACCGGCTCGTCGGCGGCGAGAAGATCTGGGAGACCGCGCGCCGGCTCGACCCCGACTACACGGTCGCCAACATCTGCTGGTGGTACGCGATGGGCGCCGACGTCGACTGGACCGTCACCCCTCGGCCCGTGTACCGGGCCGACGGCCGCAAGGAACCCGACTGCTACACGTTCCCGCCCGACCTGCACGACGAGCTGGAGGAGCACTTCGGCGTCTTCCCGCTGTTCTCGTTCTGGGGGCCGGGCGCGGGCCTGCCGTCCTCGAAGTGGATCTGCCAGGCCGCCCAGCACGTGTTCGAGACGAAGGAACCCGACCTGACCCTGGTCTACGTGCCGCACCTCGACTACGACCTGCAACGCTTCGGCCCGGCCGGCCCCGAGGCGGCCCGCGCCGCCGCCGAACTGGACACCGTCCTCGGCCCGCTGCTCGACGCGGCCGCCGGGAGGGGCGCGACCGTGGTGGCCCTGTCGGAGTACGGGATCACGCCCGCGCGCCGGCCGGTGCACGTCAACCGGGTGTTCCGCGAGGCCGGGCTGCTCAACGTGCACACCCAGGCGGGGATGGAGTACCTCGACCCGTGGACGTCGCCCGTCTTCGCGGTCGCCGACCACCAGATCGCGCACGTCTACGTCGCCGACCCGGCCGACGTGAAGGAGATCGCCGAGCTGTGCGCGGAGATCCCGGGTGTCGCCGAGGTGCTCGACGCCGAGGGCAAGGCGCGGTACGGCCTGGACCACGAGCGGGCCGGCGAACTCGTGCTGGTCGCCGAGCCCGACGCCTGGTTCACGTACTACTACTGGACCGACCCTGCCGCCGCCCCCGACTTCGCGCGCCTCGTGGAGATCCACCGCAAGCCCGGCTACGACCCGGCCGAGCTGCTGTTCGACCCGGCCGGTCCGGGGGCGGCGAAGCTGCGGGCCGGGGTGGCGCTGGCGAAGAAGAAGCTCGGCATGCGGTACCTGATGAGTGTCGTGGGTCTCGACGCCGGGGCCGAGGCGGTCCGCGGCTCGCACGGCCGGCTGCCGGCGAGCGCCGCCGAGGCCCCGGTGCTGCTGTGCTCGGACCCGTCGGAGGCCCGGGAACGGCTCGCGGCCACCGACGTGAAGGCGCTGCTGCTGCGCCTCGCCGGACTGGAGTGATAGCCGGCCCCGACCGCATAGCAAGTTATAGATGGAACTGTTCGTGGATGCCCCAAATTGGGGACAGCGTCGGAACGGGTGTCGCACGATGGTGACACCCATTCCGAGAGCACGGGGGACACCATGAACACTCTTTCCCGGTACGCGCTGGCGATCGCCGGAGTCGCGCTCGTCAGCGTCACCGCCCTGGCCGCGCCCGCCCAGGCGGAGTCGAGACAGACCCACTGCGGCTGGCAACCGTGGACCCACGAGGGCGAGTACGGCAACTCGGCCACCCGGACCGTCAACATCCGCAACGGCAACGGGGTCCAGTGCGTGAAGATCGGTGTCGTGACCCCGGAGGACGGGCTGCGCTACCGGTGCACGGCCGTCGCCGACGACGGCGCCGACTGGACCTACCTGACCGACCGGAGCACCGGACAGATCGGCTGGGTCCGCAGCGACTTCCTGACCTTCCACTCCCGGGAGTCGTGCGGAGCGGGCCTGAAGCCCTGAGTCGGGCTCACGGGGCGGCCGGGTGCCGCCGGGCGGCGTGCGCGGCCAGGCCCTCGGCGCACCGGCGGATGAACACGCGCAGCGCCAGCCGGTACATCCAGCCGGTGCCGGGCACCTTCGGGCGGAACGTCGAGTGCCAGCGGATCTCGGTACCGGTCGGCGTGGGGGTCAGGTCCACGTTCGCCCGGTACCCCCGCAGGGGCAGGCCGGACAGCAGCTCGTAGCCGAGCCGGCGGTCGGGGACCAGCTCGGCGACGCGTTCGCGGCTCGTGGTGCGGCCGGTGCGGAACACCCGGACCGCCCCGACCCCCTCCGGCTCGTCGGCGGCCGGCCGCTCCAGCGCGAACGAGCCGATCGGGGACCACTCGGGCCATGTCCGGCCGTCGCGGAGCAGCGCGTGGACGGTCGCCGGGTCGGCGGTCGTGGAAACCCGGACGTCAATCACTTGTACCATCTGGTACATGTACCATGTGGTACATGGAGAGCGCAAGGACCCGGCTGCTGACCGCCGCCATCGCCCACCTCGCCGCGCACGGCCTCGGCGACCTGAGCCTGCGCCAGCTCGCCGGGGCGCTCGGCACCAGCCACCGGATGCTGCTCTACCACTTCGGCTCCCGGGAGGGCCTGCTCGTCGAGGTGGTCCGCGCCGTCGAGGCCGCCCAGCGCGACCTGCTCGCCAGCCTGCCCGCGGACCTGCCGCCCGCCGAACTGGCCCGCCAGGTCTGGAACCGGGTCTCCCAACCCGACCTGTGGCCGCACGAACGCCTCTTCTTCGAGCTGTACGGCCGCGCGCTGGCCGGCGACGCCGCCGTCGCCCCGGTGCTCGACGGGATCGTGGAGACCTGGATCGCGCCCGGCACGGAACTGGGCATCCGGCACGGATTGTCGGAGGCCGACGCCCGCGCGCACGCCCGGCTCGGGCTGGCCGTGGTGCGCGGCCTGCTGCTGGACCTGCTCGCCACCGGCGACCGGGCCGGCGTGGACGCCGCGATGGACCGCTTCCTCGCCGGGTACCCGTGAGCTGACCTCGGAACCGCCGCACCCGCCAGCGCGGGGCCTCCGCACCCGCCCGGCCCCGCCGCCCGGTCCGCGCGCCCCTAGGCTCACCCCATGATCGTCGCTGTGCTGGTGTTCGACGGGGCCGGGTTGTTCGAGACCGCGGTGCCCGCCTCCGTGTTCAGCGAACCCGGCTTCGACCTGCGGATGGTGGCCGGCGACCCCGGCCCGCTGACCAGTACGGGCGGCCTGCGGCTCGAGGCGCCGTACGGGCTCGACGCGCTCGCCGACGCCGACCTGGTCGTGGTGCCCTCGTTCCGGACGTCGTTCGAGCCGCCCCCGGAGCCCGTCCTCGACGCGCTGCGGGCCGCGCACGCCCGGGGCGCCCGGGTCGCCGGACTGTGCGTGGGCGCGTTCGTGCTGGCCGCCGCCGGGCTGCTCGACGGCCGGCGCGCCGTCACGCACTGGGCGTACGCCGCCGAACTCGCCGCCCGGTACCCGGGGATCCACGTCGACACCGACCAGCTCTACGTGGACGAGGGCGACATCGCCACCTCCGCCGGGAGCGCCGCCGGCATCGACCTGTGCCTGCACCTGATCCGGCACCGGTCCGGCGCGGAGGTCGCCGGGCGGATCGCGCGCCGGATGGTCGTGCCGCCGCACCGCTCGGGGGAGCGGGCCCAGTACATCGAGGAACCGGTGCCCGCCCCGCTGCGCGGCGACCCGGTCGGCGCGGCCCTGGACTGGGCGCTGCACCGCCTCGACCAGGACATCCCCGTGGACGAACTGGCCCGCCGCGCCACGATGTCCCGGCGCGCCTTCGACCGCCGGTTCCGGGAGACCACCGGCGGCACCCCGGCCCGGTGGCTGCTGCACCAGCGGGTGCTGCGCGCCCAGCGGCTGCTGGAGACCACGGACCTGGCGGTGGAGGAGGTGGCCCGGAGGTGCGGGTTCGCCTCGGCCACCGCGTTGCGGCCGCACTTCCGGGCCGAGTTCGGCGTCGCGCCCCGCGACTACCGCCGCCCCTGACCCACGGCGGCTCCGCTCCCGGTGACCGTGACACCCACGCACGGAGCCACCATGGGGCCGGCGGTGCGGCTGGATTCTTGCGGTCGGAGGCCGGCGCGACCCTCACCGGCCCGGGGCCGCGCGGGGCAGGCTGTACCCATGACGAAGGCACTCCTGATCATCGACGTCCAGAACGAGTACGTGACCGGCGCGCTGCCCATCACGTACCCGCCGCTGTCCGTGTCCCTGCCCAACATCGCCGCCGCCATGGACGCCGCGACCGCCGCCGGCCACCTGGTCGTCGTCGTCCGGCACACCGAGAGCGCCGCCGCCCCGATCTTCGCCGAGGGCACCCCCGGCTGGACGCTGGTCGACGCCGTGGCCGACCGGCCCCACGACCACCTGATCGACAAGACCTGGCCTTCGGCGTTCACGGGTACCAACCTCGCGGAGTGGCTCGCCGCGCACGACGTGGACACGGTCACCATCGCCGGGTACATGACCCAGCACTGCGACGAGTCCACCGCCCGGGAGGCGTTCCACCGGGGCCTGGCCGTGGAGGTGCTCTCCGACGCCACCGGCACCCTGGACCTGGCCAACGAGGCCGGCCGGGTGACCGCCGAGGAGCTGCACCGGGCGATGCTCGTGGCCCTGCACGCCGGGTTCGCGGCCGTCCGGACCACCGCCGACTGGATCGCCGGGGGTGAAGCGGTCCGCTCGAACATCGTCGCCAGCACTAGAGTCGCCCCATGATCACCATTGACCGGCTCGCCCCGGAGGACCGCCCGGACTGGGAGACCCTGTTCGCCGGCTACAACACCTTCTACGGGCGGACCCTGCCCGCCGAGCGGTTCGACCGGGCCTGGACGGAGTTCGCCGCCGACACCCGGATGCACGCCCTCGGCGCCAAGGTCGACGGCCGGCTCGTCGGGATCACGCACTTCCTCGTGCACGCCAACACCACCGGCGAGGACGTGTGCTACCTCCAGGACCTGTTCACGGCGGCGGAGGCGCGCGGCAAGGGGGTGGCCCGCGCCCTGATCGCGGCGGTGGCCGACTGGGCGCGCGCCCGGGGCTGCGACCGGGTGTACTGGTCCACCCACGAGTCGAACACCACCGCCCGCCGCCTGTACGACCAGGTCGCCGAGAACCGCGGCTTCCTCCTGTACCGCGTCCAGCTCTGACCGGCGCGGCTCCGGTACCCGTCGGATCTGTTCCTGCGTCCTCCGGGCCGGAGCCGGCGCCGCCCGGCGGGGCAACACGGGCCGCGCCCCGACCAGCCTCCGCGCCCGCTGCCCTAGTTCCCGCGCAGCACCGCGCGCAGCCGGTCGGCGAACCCGTCCGGGTCCTCCGCGAACGCGATGTGCCCGCCCGGGAACATCGTCGGCCCGACGCCCAGCGCCGCCGCGAGCGCCCGGGTCGTGTGGTCGCACGTCTCGCCGGCCGAGTCCTCGCCGATCCCGGCCACGATCCGCACCCCGCCGGCGCGCAACGCCGCGATGTCCGGCAGCCAGTTCGTGGTGCCGCGCAGCTCGTGCGCGAACCAGAAGCGCTCGTCGGCGACCTGTCGGGGGGCCCGCTCGCCGCCGAACATCATCTCCAGCGCGCCCTCGGGCAGCTCGATGTTCGCGTCGGCCATGAAGTGCGCCCAGGCCCCGAGGACATCGCCCGCCAGGTACGTCGCGATCTGGTGTTCGGTGGCCGCGTGGTGCCGGGCGCGGGCGGCGTCGTCGAGCAGGTCCACCACCGGCGGCTCGTGGGCGACGACCGTGCCGACCTGCCCGGGATACGCCTGCGCGAGGGCCAGCGCGGTGACCGCCCCGCCGCTGGAACCCAGCACGTCGGCCGGCCCCGCGTCGAGATGCACCAGCAACCGGGAGACGTCGTCGGCCCGCAGCTGCGGGGTCGAGTCCCGCTCCGGGTCGTCCTGGACGCTGCGGTGCACGCCCCTCGGGTCGGTGGTGACGACCGTGTGGTCGGTGGCCATCAGGTCGGCCAGCGGGGCGAAGGAGTCGGCGTCCATCGGGGCGCCGAGGAGGACGAGCAGCGGGCCGGTGCCGCGCACCACGTAGTGCAGGCGCACGCCGGGGACGGCGAGGGTGCGGGCGGTGGCGGTCGCGTTCGGGATCATCGGGTACTCCTGCGGTCGTGGTGTCCGGGACCTGGTGGCCCCGGGGCTTCGCTGAGGTGCCGTACACCCTGACGACGTTCGGGAACCGGCCGGATCGACAACGCGGTCGGAGAATTTCCGGCGGGCGCCCCGTGGGTGTCGTTCGGTGGCGTGGGCCGGGGCCACCGAGGCGACCCGCGACGCCCGGCCCGCGCCGGCCACCGCTGGCCCGGTCCGCGCACCCGACCGGCCGCCGTCGGTTAGTCTGCGACGATGGGCATCGTCGATCGCATGACCCCGTTCCTGGGCGGCTGGCAGGGCACCAACAAGCTGCGCCTGATGCCCACGGACGACTACCAGGAGTCCGCCGCCACCGCGACGGTCACCGTCACGGCCAGGGAGTTCGTCACGCTCGCCTACACCTGGGCGGACGGCGGCACCCCGCAGGACGGGCTGCTGCTGCTCGCGGGCACGCCCGACGACCCGGCCGGCGCGACGGCCGTCTGGGTCGACTCGTACCACACCGGGCCGTCCTGGCTGGCCCTGTCGGGGACCGTCGGCGAGGACGGCGTGATCCGGCTCGCCGGCACCTACCCCGCCCCGTCCGGGCCCGACTGGGGCTGGCAGGTCCACCTCGAACCCGACGGCGCGCGGGTCACGATGCACAACATCGTGCCGGGGCACGACCCGTACCAGGTCGTCGAGACCGCCTACCGCCCCGCCTGACGGCCCGTCCGCGCCGGATTTGCCAGGTTCCGTCCGGTCCACGGCGACGACGGGCCCCGGTCCGGGCGGGACGCCCCGCGGCCCCCGGCTGTGAGGACGTAGCCTGGCGGACGTTCGTCGCAGGAACACGCGACACGAGCCACTGGGGGGTACCGCCGTGACGAGACGTGGTTGGGCGCTGTTCCTGGCGCTGAGCGTGATCTGGGGCGTGCCGTACCTGCTGATCCGGATCGCGGTCGTGGACATCGACCCGCTGGTGGTCGCGTTCGGCCGCACCCTGATCGGCGCGGCGGTCCTGCTCCCCATCGCCCTGTACGCCAAGGGCATGTCCTCGGCGCTCAAGCACTGGAAGTGGCTGCTCGTCTACACCCTGGTCGAGATCTCCGGCCCGTGGCTGCTGCTGGGGCACGCGGAGAAGCGGCTGACCAGCTCCACGGCCGGGCTGCTGATCGCGGTCGTCCCGCTGATCGCGGCCGTGATCGTCACACGGCTCGGGCACGACAAGTTCGACACCCGCCGGCTGGTCGGGCTGGGGATCGGGTTCGCCGGGGTCGCCGCCCTGGTCGGGCTGGACATCCACTTCTCGGACCTGACGGCCGTCGGGGCGATCATGCTGACCGCGCTCGGGTACGCCATCGGGCCGATCATCGTCAGCCGCAAACTCGGCGACGCGTCCCCGATCGGCGTGGTCACCGGCTCACTCGTCATCGCGACGGTGCTCTACGCGCCGTTCGCCCCGTTCCTGTGGCCGGACCGGATCCCCGCCGACGCGGGCTGGTCCGTCCTCGGCCTGGCCCTGATCTGTACCGTCGCCGCGTTCCTGGTGTTCTTCGCCCTGATCGCCGAGGTCGGCCCCGCCCGCGCCACCGTGATCACCTACATCAACCCGGCCGTGGCGCTGCTGCTGGGCGTGATCGTGCTGAGCGAGCCGCTGACGGCGGGCATGGCGGTCGGATTCCCCCTGGTCATCCTCGGGTCGATCCTGGGCACGGCCCGGACCCGCAAGCCCGCCGCCGGACCGGAGGCCGCGCTGCTCCCGGCACACCGCGACGGCAGCTGATCCCCACTGACAGAAGATGTCAGTGGGTCCCGGTTACGGTCCCCGCATGACTGGGAACAACGACAACGACGGCCGGCACGACTTCGACTTCTACCACGGCGAATGGCGCACGGTCGGCCGCAAGCTGGTCGACGTGAAGGACCGGGCGTGCACGGAGTGGGTGGAGTTCGAGGGCACGGGGGACTGCCGGCCGATCCTCGGCGGGCTGGGCAACGTGGACACCCTGACGGTGCCGGCGCAACCGCCCGGCGGGGAGACCACGTTCGGCGCGACCCTGCGGCTGTTCGACCCGGCGACCGGGATCTGGCGGATCTGGTGGATGTCGAGCCGGCTGCCCGGGGTGCTCGACACGCCCGTCGCGGGCCGGTTCGACGGGCCGCGCGGGATCTTCGAGGGCCCGGACGAGTTCGACGGCGTACCGGTGCTGGTCCGCTACGAGTGGGACAACCACGGCGACGGCCGGGCCGACTGGGCGCAGCGGTTCTCCTGGGACGACGGCGCGACCTGGGACGACGTGAACTTCACGTTCAGCCACACCCGGATCGGCTGACCCGCCGCCGGGGAGCACGCGGGGCGGGCGGCGGCCGGGGACCCCGCCCGCCCGCCACCGGCGTCAGTCCGGCACCGTCGCCGTCGTGACGAACACCGTGGAGCTCGCCAGGAACGGGCCGGCGGTGACCCGCGCGAGCCACGCCCGCGCCCGGTCCGCGTCGATCGCCCCGTCCCGCACCGCCCACCCGGTCACGTCGCCGATCCGCAGGATCCGCTCGGCGACGGACAGGTCCCGGAACACGATGGTCACCGCCTCGACGTCGGTGACCACGAATCCGGCCGCCGCGCACAGCCGGGCCAACTGCCGCCCCACGGTCGCGTTGCGGACCCGTGCGTCGCTCACGTAGCGGGTGTACGCCCGGCTGGTCTCCAGGTCGGGATCGTCCACGACCAGGGTGTCCCAGTCGTTGTCGGCGAGCACGACCCGGCCGCCGGGCCGCAGTACCCGGCGCAGCTCGGCCACCGCGCGGGCCGGGTCGGCCACGTGCTGGAGCACCCGGTCGGCCCGGGCCCGGTCGACGCTGGCGTCCGCGAGCGGCAGCGCGTGCGCGTCCCCGAGGTGGAACGTCGCCACGGGGACCCGCAGCCGCGCCGTGGCCAGCATCTCCGGATCCGCGTCGACGCCGATCACGCCGCCGGTCGGCCCGACCCCCGCGACCAGGCCGGCGAGGTCCGTCCCGGGCCCACACCCCAGATCGAGAACCATGTTTCCGGGTACGAGGTCCAGCGCCGCCAACGCGCGTCCCTTGTAGTCCCGGCCGGGTGTGCTCGCGGCGACGTGGTCGAGATACGCGATCGATGAGGAGGTCATGCCCCGATCCCACCAGCCCGGTCGGGCCGCCCGGTGGTGGAACCGTGAAGATTCCGCGCCCGGCCCGCCCCGTGGCGCGCCATGTCGCCGCCCACCGGTGTCGTGGACCCGCACGGGTGGCCGGCCCGTCCGGTACCCGTCACAGGTCCTCCGGCCTGTCGGGGCGGACGAATCGGGCACTGCTGGCAGCGTGGGGCCGATGCGCAACGAGAACTTCTACGCCCTCGCCGCCCAGGTCCTGCCCGCCCTGCTGATCGCGGTGATCCTCGAGATCCGGGGCGCGCTGGGCACGATCGCCGCCGGGGCGCGCCGCGACCGGCACACCGCCGTGCACCACAGCTGGGCGCGCTCGGCCGGCTACATGGTCCTCGCGTACGTCGCGATCGCCGTCACCTTCGTACTTGGCGAGATCGCGGCGCTCCTCGTCGTGTTCTGCGGCACGGGCAGCTGGCTCGTCCGGGGCGCGGCCCCCGTGGTCGGACTCGCCCTCCTGGTGCTGATCGTCGCCGCCATCGCGGTCCCGGCCGTCGCGGTGGGCGTCGAGACGGGGATCCTGATCCGCGCGGACGGCGACACGCACACCGACGACCCCGTGTCGGTCGGCTGAACGACACCGGACCGACCGATCCCCGACCCGGCCGCCGTGAGGGCAGTCACTGCCTCTGACCTGCGGTGACGTCTGCCCGACACTAGGAGAAACTGGGTGTCGCACACCCATGCGGGCCGGGCAGGCTGAGTGCCAGAGTCACGGGGCACACGGACAACGCACACTCGCTTGGGAGACACACCATGAACGCGCCGAAGACCACCGGAGCCACGATCGCCCTGGCCGCCCTGACCGCCCTGCTGCTGGGCGCGGCGGGCGTCGCGGCCGCGACGGCGGACGCCGGGACCGGCGGCCCCAACCCGGGGCACTGCGCGGTCGCCGCGCACGGTTGCGGGCTGACCGCCGACGGCGGCACCGGCAACGGCAGCCGCGACGACCCGACGCCCAGCCCGAACGCCAACATGTGACCCACCCGCCGGCCCTGCAGGCCCGGACGCCCACCCGGCGTCCGGGCCTTTCGCGCGTCCGGGGATCCGACCATGGCCGGGCCGTCCTCCGGGGACCGTCGCGTCGGCACGCGCCGGCCGGGTCCCGTTACGCCGAAACAGTGTCAACTTGTATCCGGATTCAGTCACTTGCCGCAGTCATGCTGATCACGGCGGTAGCGTGCGGCCGTGCACGTGATGTCCCGTGTGGTCGTGGGGCGCGCCGAGGAGCTGGAACTGCTCGACGGCGCGCTGTCCGCCGCGCGCCAGGGCCGGGGCGGCGCGGTGTTCCTGGTCGCCGACGCGGGGATCGGCAAGTCCCGGCTCGCCCGCGAGTGCGAGGCCCGCGCGACGGCGGCGGGCATGACCGTGCTGCGCGGCCGGGCCACCCCGGCGGGCGCGACCGTGCCGTTCCGGCCGCTGACCGAGGCCCTGTTCTCCCTGGCCCGCGCCGACGGGGTGCCCGACGCCCCGGAGCTGGCCGCGTACCGGCCCACGCTCGGGCGGCTGATCCCCGAGTGGCGCGACGGTCCGGTCACCGACACCGGCGACTCCCTCGTGGTCCTCGCCGAGGCCGTCCTGCGGCTGCTGGCCGTCGTCGGCCGGGACCGGGGCGCGGTGCTGTGCCTCGGGGACCTGCACGACGGGGACACCGAGACCCTCGACATCGTCGAGTACCTGATGGACAACCTCTCCCACCAGCCCGTCGTCGTCCTGGCCAGCCTGCGGTCCACGCCGTCGGCCGCGCTGACCCTGGCCCGGTCCGGGGCCCAGCGCCGGGTCGCCCGGCTCGTGGAGCTGGAGCCGCTGACCGGCGGGCAGGTGCACGAGATGGCCGCCGGCTGCCTCGGCGTCCCCGTCGGGGAGGTGCCGCCGCCGGTGGTCGCCCGGCTGACCCGGGCCGCCGACGGCAACCCGTTCGTCGTCGAGGAGCTGCTCAGCGGCATGATCGGCGCGGGGGCGCTGCTGCGGTCCGACGGGGCCTGGACGGTCGTGGGGGACCTGCGGGTCGACGTGCCGTCCACCGTGGTCGCCAGCGTCACAGACCGGGCCCGCAGGCTCGGCCCCGACTGGCACCGGGCACTGGAGGTCGCCGCCGTCATCGGCCGCCGCTTCCCGCTCGGCGCCCTGCACCTGGCGTCCGGGCTGCCGAAGGCCGAGCTGAACGCCCTGGTCCGCGCCGGGGTGCAGGCCCGGCTGCTGGTGCCGTCGAGAACCGGACCCGACTGGTACGCGTTCCGGCACGCCCTCACCGCCGAGGCCCTCGCGAGCACCCTGCTGCCCGCCGAGCGCGCCACGATCGCCGCGTCCGCCGCCGACGCCCTCGAATCGGTGTCCCCGGACCTGACCGGCGAACTCTGCCAGCTCGTCGCCACCCTGCGCCTCGTCGCGGGCGACGGACCCGGCGCGGGGCTGCGGTACGCGCAGGCCGGCCGGCGCGCGCTCGCCGACGGGGCGGCCGGCTCGGCGGTGCGGCTCCTCGACCGGGCCATGGAGCTCGTCCCCGAGGCGGGCCACGCCAACGACCGCGCCGACGTGCTGTCCTCGCTGCTCTACGCGCTCGCCGAGGCCGGCGACGTCGACCGCGCCCTGCGGCTCGGCGCCGAACTGGCCGGTGGCGCGCTGCTCGGCCCCGCCCGGCGCGCCGCCCTGCACACCCGGCTGGCCTGGGTGTGTGTCGTCGGTGGACAGTGGGGCGAGGCCGCCGACCAGGTCGCCGCCGCCCGCGCCCTGCTCGGCCCGGACGCCGGCCCCGAGGAACTGGCCCCCGTGGACGTGGTCGAGGCGCACCTGCTCACGTTCGGCGACGTACCGGGGGAGGACCGGGCGGCCCGCGCCGAGGACCTGGCGCTGCGCGTGGTCCGGACCGCCGAGCAGGCCCCGCTGCCGGCCGTGGCCTGCCAGGCCCGCCAGGTGCTGGCCCTGCTCGCCCGGCGGCGCACGTTCGACGACGCGGACGTGCACCTGCGCAGCATGTTCGGCACCGCCGACGAGCACGGGCTGTCCATCTGGCGGCTGAGGGCCCAGATCCGGCTCGCCACCAACGAACTGATGCGCACCGGCCAGGCAGACCAGGTCCGCCAGGCCCGGCGGGCGGCGCTCGACCTGGGCGCGGTCACCGCCGGCTACCAGGCCGACGCGACCCTGGCGATGCAGCACGTCCTCTACGGCGAGTTCGCCGACGCCGAACGCCTCGCGACCGAACTGTTCGGGGCCACCACCCGGATGCGCCAGGAGGGCGAGTCGCAGTTCGCGCTGGTGATCCGGATCGCCGCCGCCGCCCACCAGGGCCAGCGCGACGGGCTCCGCAGGGCGCTCGCCGAGTTCCGCAGACACGGCGGGGAGCAGTCCTTCCACCTGCCCATCGTGTTCGGACACCGGGCCATCTGCGCCCTGCTCGGCGAGGACCGGCCCGGCGCGGAGGCCGAGATGGCCCGGATCCGCGAGTGGGAGCGCTGCAACCCGACGATCTACTACCAGTCCGGCCGGTACGGGCTGGGTTTGCTCCTGGAGATCCTCGCCGGTCGGGCGGGCCGCGAGGGGTATGCCGACGTGGCCGCCGCCCCGGCCGCGAAACTGCGCTGGAACCACCAGTTCGTGCTCGCCGCGCACGCCGTCCTCCTCGGCCGGGAGCGCCGCCCGCAGGAGGCCGCCGAGGCGCTCGCGGAGGCCGTGCGGGCCGCCGCGCCGTTCCCGATGGCCCGGCACCTCGTGCTGCGCCTGGTCGCCGAGGCCGCGCTCGCCGACGGCTGGGGCGAGCCCGTGGCCTGGCTGCGCGCCGCCGAGGAGCACTTCCACACCGCCGACGTGGCCGCCGTGGCCGGCGCGTGCCGGGCGCTGCTGCGCAAGGCCGGCGTGCGGGTCATGCAGCGGCGCACCGGACGGGACGCGATCCCCGCCGAGTGGGCCGACCGGGGCGTGACCGTCCGCGAGTACGAGGTGCTGACCCTGCTCGGCGAGCGCCGCGCGAACCCGGAGATCGCCCGGCTGCTGTTCATCTCCCCGCGCACCGTCGAGAAGCACGTCGCCAGTCTGATGGACAAGCTGGACAGCGCCGACCGCACGGAGCTGTCGGCGCTCGTCACCCGGCACGCCTGACCCGCCGCGTACGCATAAAGTCCCCCGCCGCGTCGTAGCACTCCCGCCCAGGTCAGGGCACCCGCCCGTCGCTCGCCCGACAACGCGGGCCACCCACGACCGGCGCTCCGGGGCACGAAGATGGGTCACGCTCACCCATGTCCGCGCGGCCCGGTCCCGGCAGTGTCGTCCCCATGAGAACGGACATCGAGAGAACGGGAGGCGGCCACCCGGTCGCGGGCCTCGACGTGATCGTCACGGGCACGGCCTCGGACTCCCACACCTGGAACCTGGTCTACCTGCACCTGCTCCTGGAGGAACTGGGCCACCGGGTCGCGAACCTGGGCCCGTGCGTCCCCGACGAGCTGATGGTCGCCGAGTGCCGGCGCCGCCGCCCCGCGCTGATCGTGCTGAGCAGCGTCAACGGCCACGGGCTCACCGACGGCGCGCGGGTGGTGGAGCTGCTGCGGGCGTGCCCGGAGCTGGCCGGTACCCCCATCGTGATCGGCGGCAAGCTCGGCATCGCCGGCGCCGACAACGCCCGGCACTCCCACACCCTGCTGGACGCGGGCTTCGACGCGGTGTTCGAGGACGGGGCGGGCCTGGGCCTGTTCCGGTCCTTCGTGGCCGCCCTGCCGGGACCCGCGACGAACCCGACCGCCCTACCGGGAACCGGAACCAACCTGACCGCCCTACCGGGCGCCGCCACCACCCTGGCCGTGGCCGGGGCCGCCCGGCCCGACGACGACCGGTCCGGGACCGACCTCCCGGAGGCCGCCCTCTGCGGCCCCACCCGGCACGCGGGAGCCTCCCGGTGACCGCCGACCTCCTCCCCGCCACCTCCTTCGGCGGCTTCGTCCGCCGCGCCCGGGCCGCCGGCGAACTGGTGGTCCAGCCCCGGATGGGGATCAGCGACCCGGCCGCGATGCGCGCCGGCCTGCTGGCCACCCGGCACGCCGACGCCACCACGGTCGGCACGATGACCCTGGACAGCTACACCCGGATCGGCGACCACCGGGCCGCCGGCCTCGCCCTGGCCAGCGGCGCGGGCCTCAACGGCTTCCCGATCGTCGCGCACGGCCCGGCCGTCACCGCCGCCGTCCTCGACGGGGTGCGCGACGACCGGTTCCCGGTGCAGGTCCGGCACGGTTCGGCCTGCCCGGAGGACATCATCCTGGCGCTGGCCCGGGCCGGGCTCGACGCCACCGAGGGCGGCCCGGTGTCCTACTGCCTGCCGTACGGCCGGACCCCGCTCGCCGACTCGGTCCGCAACTGGGCCCGCTCGTGCGAACTGCTCGCCGCGCTGCGCGGACCCGGGGTCGAACCGCACCTGGAGACGTTCGGCGGCTGCATGATGGGCCAGCTGTGCCCGCCGGGGCTGCTGGTGGCGATCTCGGTGCTGGAGGCCATGTTCTTCGCCCGGCACGGCCTGCGCAGCGTCTCGCTCAGCTACGCCCAGCAGACCCACCCGGGCCAGGACGCCGAGGCCGTGGCCGCGCTCCGCCGGCTCGCAGGGGAACTGCTGCCCGGCCTGGACTGGCACATCGTGATCTACACCTACATGGGCGTGTTCCCGAAGACCCCGGCCGGGGCGACCAGCCTGCTGGAACGGTCCGCCGAGCTGGCGGTCCGCACCGGGGCGGCGCGCCTGATCGTCAAGACCGTCGCCGAGGCGCACCGGATCCCGACCGTCGCGGAGAACGTCCGCGCCCTGGAGACCGCCTCGGCCGCCGCCCGCCGGGCCCGCGCCGCCGGACCGGGCGAGACCCCCACCGACACGGGGGTGTACGCCGAGGCCCGCGCCCTCATCGAAGCCGTCGCGCACCTCGACGACGACCTGGGACGCGCGTTGACCAGGGCGTTCGCGCGCGGGTACCTCGACGTGCCGTTCTGCCTGCACCCGGACAACGCCGGCCGGGCCCGCAGCCACATCGACCCGGCGGGCCGGCTGCGCTGGTCGGAGGTCGGCGCGATGCCGATCGGCCACCTGGTCGGCCCCGGCACCCGCCGCCGGCTCGGTTCCGCCGACCTCCTGACCTCCCTGTCCCACGTCGAACGCACCTACGACCGCCCCGCACTGGGCTCCCACCTCCCGAAGGAGAACCACCGTGACCACCGTCGTTCCGCCCGCCTCGCCCCGCGAACACCTCTCGCGGGAGTCCACCCGGCACACGCTGCGGATCCAGAACGCGATCCTGTCGGCGACGCGTGAGCACCTCACCGGGCTCGGGTTCACCGAACTGCTGCCGCCGATCATCGGACCCGTCACCGACCCGGGCGGCCGGGGCTCCAAGCAGGTCGACATCGACTTCTACGGCCACCGGTACAAGCTGATGACCAGCGCGATCCTGTACAAGCAGGCGTCGTTGCTCGCGTTCGACAAGATCTTCTGCATCGCGCCGAACGTGCGCCTGGAGCCGCTGGAGACGTGCAACACGAACCGGCACCTGGCCGAGTTCCACCAGATCGACGTCGAGATCTCCGGCGCGACCCGCGAGGACGCGATGGCCGTCGCCGAGGGCATCGTCGTCAACGCCGTCCGCAGGGTGATCGCGGAGCGTTCCGCCGAGCTGGCCGCCCTGGGCCGCAGCCCGGAGGCGTTCACCGAGCTGCTGGAGTGGCCGTTCGACCGAATGACGCACGCCGACGCGGTGGCGAACCTGCGCGGCCTGGGCCTGGAACAGAGCGCCGACGCGGAGATCGACTGGCGGAACGAGGAGATCCTGTCCTCGAAGGCCAGCCGCCCGTTCTTCGTCACCGACTACCCGAAGGGCTCGCGCGGCTTCTACGACCGGGAATCGCGCACCGAGGCCGGCAGGCTGCGCAACTTCGACCTGATCGCCCCCGAGGGGTACGGCGAACTGACCAGCGGCAGCGAGCGCGAGTACGAGTACGCGCGGATCGTCACCCGGATGCGCGAGTCCGGCGAGAACCCGGCCAAGTACGGCTGGTACCTCGACATGGTCCGCGACGGCATCCCCGGCAGCGCGGGCTTCGGCATCGGACTGGAGCGCCTCACCCGCTACGTCGCCGGGCTCACCTCGGTGTGGCAGGCCAGCGCGTACCCGAAGATCCCCGGCGTGGTGTCGGCATGACCGGCCTGCGCGCCCCCGGCTTCGACGCGCGCGCCGTGCGCGACCGGGCCCTGCGCGGCACGGCGGCGGTGTTCCCGGACACCGCCGACTACGGCCGCACCCTGTACGGCGCGGGACTGCCCGTGCCCGGCGACGCGCTCGACGCGGCCCGCCTCGTACCCCCCGTGTTCATGCCCCGCCGCCTGGAGAAGCTGATCGAGCTGGGCCGCGAGCCGCTGCACACCGATGTGGACCTGACCGCCACGGTCGGCGGCTTCCGGGCCGCGCTGCCCGTGTACCTGTCGGCGTTCGGTTCCACCCAGGTGGCCAGCGCCGACCTGGGGCTCGCGGTGAGCCGGCAGGCCGCCGGCCTGGGCCTGCCCATGGTGATCGGCGAGAACGTGGTCCCCGTCAACGGCTACGGCCGGCTCGACCCGGACGCCGGTTCCTCCCTGGTCGGCCGGATCCGGGCCTACGCCGACCACGCCGTCGACGGGTTCGGCGGGGTCGTCGTGCAGCAGAGCACCGAGGACGCCGACGCCGAGGTGTGGAACCTCGTCTACAGCGACCCGTCCGCGCTGCCGCTGCTGGAGTCCGGCCGGCTCGCCTTCGAACTCAAGGTCGGCCAGGGCGCCAAGCCCGGACTCGGCGGGATGACCGTGCTGTCTGCCGAGGCGGCGGCGCTGCTCGGCGGCCAGTTCGCCCTGGACCCGGTGTTCGGCGACGACCCCGTACTGCGGTGCGCGAGCCCCGGCACGTTCACCGACGAGATCCTCCGCCAGCAGATCCGGTTCATGCGCAACAACTTCCCGCGCGCCCGGGTCTGGGTGAAGCTGCACCCCGGCCGCGACGTCGCCGACGCGGCGGGGGTCGCGTGGGCGGCCGGCGCGGACGCCGTCACCGTCGACGGCGCCGAGGGCGGCACGGGCTGGGCCCCGGTCCCGTTCCTCGACCACGTCGGCCTGCCGCTCGCCGAGTGCCTGCGCCGGATCGGCCGCCCCGCCGGGGACCTGCTGGCCACCGGCCGGATCTGGGAGGGCACCCGGGCGCTGAAGTGCCTGGCCCTGGGCGCGAGCGCGGTCGGACTCGGCCGGGCGGCGCTGCTGGCCGCCGACGCCGACCCCGGGCTCGGACTCGTCCGGCTGGTCGAGGCGCTAGCGCTGGAACTGCGGCTGCTGATCAGCGCGCTGGGCAAGTACTCCGTGCCGGACGTCGGCCCGGAGGACGTGTGGACGCCGACGGCGCCCGAACGACAGGAGCACCTGGTATGACCACCGTCGAGAGCCCCCCGGCCCCGGCCACCGGGGCCACCCCGGCCCCCGCCCCGGCCACCCCGGCCAGCCCGGCCACAGGTCCGGCGCGGAAGGCCCCGCGCGGCGGCCTGTTGCGGCACCGCGACTTCCGCCTGCTCTGGTTCGGCGAGACCGCCAGCGTGATGGGCAACGCCATCTCCGGCGTCACCCTCCCGCTCGTCGCCCTGGAACTCCTGCACGCCGGCCCGTTCGTGATGGGCCTGCTCAGCGCCGCCTCCTGGCTGCCGTGGCTGGTCCTGGGCCTGCCGGCCGGCGCGTGGATCGACCGGCTGCCCCGCCGACCCACCATGGTCGTCGCCAACCTGGTGTCCCTGGTCCTGGTGCTCAGCGTGCCGATCGCCGCCTGGCTGGAGGCGCTCACCCTCGGCCAGCTCGTCGCGGTCAGCCTGCTGGGCGGCGCGACCGGGGTGTTCTTCAGCCCCGCCTACTCCGCCTACCTGCCGTCGATCATCGCGAAGGAGGACCTGGCGGAGGGCAACGCGAAACTCCAGGGCAGCGCCCAGGCCGCCGTCGTGTCCGGCAGCGGCATCGGCGGCATGCTCACCCAGGCGCTCACCGCCGTGCTCGGCCTGGTCGCCGACGCGTGCACGTTCGTCATCTCCACGGTGTGCCTGCTGGCCATCCGGACCAAGGAACCGGCCCGGTCCACCGAGCCGCGCACCACGACCCTGCGGGAGGAGATCCGGGCCGGGTTCGGTTTCATGGTCCGCGACCCGTACCTGCGGATCCTGACCGTCGGCGCGTCCATCGACAACCTGCTGCTCAGCGCCGGGCACGCCCTGCTCGTGGTGTTCCTGGTCCAGACCGTGGGCGCCGGACCCGGCATGGTCGGCCTGCTGCTCGCCGCCGACTGCCTCGGCGGGGTGCTCGGCGCGGTCGTCGCCAACCGGGTCGCCCGCCGGGTCGGCACCGCCCGGGCCCTGCTGCTCTTCTCGCTCGGCACCACCCCGTTCGGGCTGCTCATCCCGCTCACCGGGCCCGGCTGGGCGCTCGCGTTCTTCGCGGTCGGCCTGCTGGTGCCCGCCGCCGGGATCGTCGCCGGCAACGTGATCGGCGGCGCGTTCCGCCAGGGCTACTGCCCGCCCGACATGCTCGGCCGGATCGGCACCAGCGGCAGCTTCGTCGCCTTCGGCCTGATCCCGCTCGGCGCGCTGACCGGCGGCGCGCTCGGCGCGACGATCGGGATCCGCGAAACCCTGTGGATCCTGCTCACGGCCGGGGTGCTCGGCAAACTCGTCCTCCTGTTCGGACCGATCCGCAGGTCCCGCGACCTGCCCACCAGCCCCGCCCCGACCTCCCCGCGCCCCTAGGAGCACACCATGACCAACCCGTTCGAGAACGCCGACGCGTCCTACCTCGTCCTCGTCAACGACCTGCGCCAGCACTCCCTGTGGCCGGCGGACCTCACGGTCCCCGCGGGCTGGGCGGCGACGCACGGCCCCGCCGGCCGGCAGGAGTGCCTCGACCACGTCGACGCGCACTGGACCGACCTGACCCCGGAAGGGATCTGAGTACCGTGCGCCAGCCGACTGAGCGGACCCGGGCGCGGCAGCGCTTCGACGCGGTACTGGCCGGCCTGGCCGAGCCCGCGCCGGTCCCGGCCCGCCCCGGGTGGGCCGGCCCGGGGGCCTCGTACCCCGATGGGTGCCTGCACGACCTGGTCGCGGCCCGGGCCGCCCGGACCCCGGAAGCCACGGCGGCGGAGGCGGCCGACGGCGAGTTCCTCACCTACGCCGCCCTCGACGCGCGCGCCGACCGGATCGCCCTCGGGCTCCGGGGCCGGGGCGTGCGGCCGGGGCACCGGGTGGCCGTCGCGCTGCCCCCGGCCCTGGACCTGGTCGCGGCCCTTCTCGGGATCCTGCGCTCCGGCGCCGCCTACGTCCCCCTGGACGCCGACGACCCCGCCGACCGCCTGGCGTACGTGCTGGCCGACGCGCGCCCGACCGCCGTCCTGACCACCGCCGACACCGCCCTGCCGGGGGACACCCCCCGGTGGACGGTCGACGACCTGCTCACCGGCCCGGTCGGCACCGGACCGGCGGCCACCCCCGACGACCCCGCCTACGTCATCTACACGTCCGGCTCGACCGGCCGGCCCAAGGGCGTGGTCGTGCCGCACCGGGCGATCGTGAACCGGATCTGCTCCCTGAACTCCCTCTACGTCCTCGCCCCCGACGACCGGGTGCTCCAGAAGGCGCACATCGGCTTCGACGTGTCCGTGGAGGAGATCTTCCGCCCCCTGGCCGAGGGCGCGACCGTGGTGCTGGCCCGGCCCGGTGGCCGGCGGGACCCCGCGTACCTGGCGGCGACCGTCCGGGACCGGCGGATCACCACCGTGGACTTCGTGCCCTCGATGCTGGCCGCGTTCCTCCGCGAACCGGCCGCCGCCGAGTGCGCGGACCTGCGCCGGGTGCAGTGCGGCGGCGAGGCCATGCCGGTCGACCTGCCCTGCCGGGTCGCCGAGACCCTGGGCGTGCCGCTGTACAACCTGTACGGGCCCACCGAGGCCGCCGTCGACGTCACCCAGTGGCTGTGCGCCGACGACCCGGACGCGGCGCGGGTCCCGATCGGCCGGCCGGTGCCCAACACCCGGGCGTACGTGCTCGACGCCGACCTGGGGCCCGTCCCGACCGGGGTGATCGGCGAGCTGTACGTCGCCGGGACGCAACTCGCCGACGGCTACCTGGGCCGGCCCGCCCTGACCGCCGAGCGGTTCGTGGCCGACCCGTACGGCCCGCCGGGGGAGCGGATGTACCGCACCGGAGACCTGGCCGCCTGGCTGCCCGGCGGGATGCTCGACCTGGTCGGGCGCGCCGACGACCAGGTGAAGGTCCGGGGCTTCCGGGTCGAGCTCGGCGAGGTCGAGGCCGTACTGCGCCGCCTCCCCGGCGTCGTGGACGCGGCCGTGGCGGCCACCGCGGACCCGGGCGGCGACCGCCGGCTCGTCGCGTACCTGGTCGGCGGCCCGGCCCCGGCCACCGTCCGCCGGCACGTGGCCGCACTGCTGCCCGAGCACATGGTGCCCGGCGCCGTCCTGGCGCTGCCGGCCCTGCCCCGGCTGCCGAACGGCAAGGTCGACCGCGCGGCGCTCCCGGAGCCCGACGTGCGCGGCACCACCACCGGCCGCGCGCCCCGCGACCCCGGGGAGGAGGCGCTGTGCCGCCTGTACTCCGAGGTGCTGAGCGTGGCGTCCATCGGGGTCGAGGACAGCTTCTTCGACCTGGGCGGGCACTCGCTGCTCGCCGCGCGCCTGATCAGCCGGGTCCGCTCGGTCCTGGGCGTGGAGTTGACCATCCAGACGGTGTTCGAGGCGCCGTCTGTCGCCGGGCTCGCGACGCGGCTCGGCAACGCGGAGAAGGCCCGACCGACGGTCCGTCGGCGGGCGACGCCTGAGGAGGCACTGTGATCCCCCTGTCCTTCGCCCAGCAGCGGCTGTGGTTCCTCGACCAGCTCGAGGGCCCGTCGTTCACCTACAACGCCCCGCTGGCGCTGCGGCTGCGCGGCGACCTGGACCGGGCCGCCCTGCGCACCGCGCTCGGCGACGTCGTCGGCCGGCACGAGGCGCTGCGCACCCTGTTCGTGGACGTCGACGGCACGCCCGTCCAGCGGATCGTGCCCGCCGCCGAGGCGCTCGTCGACTTCGACGTCGTCGCGTCCGACCCGGCCGGGCTGCCCACCGCGCTGGACGCCGCGTCGAAGTACCGCTTCGACCTGGCGGCTGAGCTGCCGGTCCGCGCGACCCTGTTCACGCTCGACCCGACCGACGCGGTGCTGCTGCTGGCCCTGCACCACATCGTCAGCGACGGCTGGTCGCTCGGCCCGCTGCTGCGCGACCTGAACACGGCGTACACGGCGCGGTGCGCGGGGGCCGAGCCCGGGTGGGAGGAGCTGCCGGTGCAGTACTCCGACTACACGCTGTGGCAGCAGGACCTGCTCGGCGGCGAGGACGACCCCGACAGCGTCGTGTCGAAGCAGCTCGCGTACTGGGTGGACACCCTCGCCGGGGCCCCCGAGGAGCTGCCGCTGCCCCTGGACCGGCCGCGCCCGCCGACGTCGAGCTACCGGGGCGACTCGGTCGAGGTCGAACTGTCGGCGGCCACGCACGCGCGTCTCGCCGAGCTGGCCCGCGCGCACGGCGTCACCATGTTCATGGTCATGCAGGCCGCGCTCGCCGGCCTGCTCAGCCGCACCGGCTCCGGCTCCGACATCCCGATCGGCTCCCCGATCGCCGGCCGGACCGACGAGGCCCTCGACGAGCTGGTCGGCTTCTTCGTCAACACCCTGGTGTTCCGCACCGACACGTCCGGGGACCCGACGTTCACCCAGCTCCTGGGCCGGGTCCGGAAAACCGTCCTGGAGGCGTACGCGCACCAGGAGGTGCCCTTCGAGCGGGTCGTCGAGGTGGTCAACCCCGCCCGGTCGCTGTCCCGGCAGCCGCTGTTCCAGGTGATGCTCGTGCTGCAGAACAATGCCGAGGCGACCCTGGAACTCGGCGGGCTCGACGTCACCGACGAGTCCTTCGACCTGACGGTGGCGAAGTTCGACCTGACCGTCACGTTCGAGGAGCGGCACTCCGCCGACGGGGTGCCGGCCGGCATGAACGGCTGGGTCGAGTACGCCACCGACCTGTTCGACCGGGCCACCGCCGAGGACGTCGGCGCGCGCCTGGTCCGGCTGCTCGACGCCGTCGCCGGGGACCCGGACGCCCGGCTCGGCGACATCGAGATCATGTCCGCCGAGGAGCGCCGACAGGTCCTCGCCGACTGGAACGGACCCGTCGCCGACGTGCCGGCCGAGTACTGCGCGCACGAGCTGTTCGAGCGCCAGGCGGCCGGTACCCCCGGAAGGACCGCTCTGGTCTTCGAGGACACGGCCGTCAGCTACGCCGAGCTGAACACGCGGGCCAACCGGCTCGCCGCCCACCTGCGCGACCTGGGGGTGCGGCCCGGGGTCCTCGTCGGCGTGCACCTGGAACGCGGCCCCGACCTGATGACCGCCGCGCTCGCGGTGCTCAAGGCCGGCGGCGGCTACACCCTGCTCGACCCCCGGTTCCCGGCCGAACGGCTCCGGGTCGCCCTCGCCGAGACGGCCGCCCCCGTGGTCGTCACCCGCGCCGGCCTGCTCGGCACCCTCGGCGGCGACCGGGTCGAGGTGCCCGTCGACACCCTCGACCTGTCGGCGCTGCCGGCGCACGACGTGCCCTCCGGCGCCACCCCCGGCGACGTGGCCTGCGTGATGTTCACGTCCGGGTCCACCGGCCGGCCCAAGGGCGTCGCCGCCCCGCACCGGGCCATCGTCGGCACCGTGTCCGGCCAGGACTACGTCGACTTCGGCCCCGACGAGGTGTACCTGCAGTGCGCCCCCGTCTCCTGGGACGCGTTCGTCCTGGAGGTCTACGGCGCGCTGCTGTTCGGCGCGACCTGCGTCCTGCAACCCGGCCAGAACCCGGAGCCCGAGGCCATCGCGGCCCTCGTCGCCCGGCACGGCGTGACCATGCTCCAGATGTCGGCGAGCCTGTTCAACTTCATGCTCGACGAGTACCCGGCCGTCTACACCGCGCTGCGCTGGGCCATGACCGCCGGCGAGGCCGCGTCCGCCGCGCACGTCGAGCGGGCCCTGACCACGTTCCCGCACCTGAGGGTGTGCAACGGCTACGGCCCCGCCGAGAGCATGGGCCTGACCACCGCCCACACCGTCACCCGCGCGGACCTGGGCGGCGCCTCGGTGCCGATCGGCCGGCCCCTGACCAACAAGGCCGGCTACGTCCTCGACGCGCGCCTGCGGCCGGTGCCCCCGGGCGTCGTCGGCGAGCTGTACGTCTCCGGCATCGGCCTGGCCAACGGGTACGTCAACCGCCCGGCCCTGTCCGCGGAACGCTTCGTCGCCAACCCGTTCGGCAAGCCCGGCGAGCGGATGTACCGCACCGGCGACCTGGTCCGGTGGAACCGCGCCGGCGCCCTGGAGTTCACGGCCCGCGCCGACGACCAGGTCAAGATCCGGGGCTTCCGGGTCGAACTGGGCGAGGTCGAGGCGGTGCTGCGCCAGGCGCCCGGGATCGCCGAGGTCGCCGTCGTCGCCCGGGACAACCCGCTCGGCGGCAAGCAGCTCGTCGGCTACCTCGTCGGTCCGGCCCCCGACCCGGACGGCGCGCGCCGGCACGTGGCGGCGGTGCTGCCCGAGTACATGGTGCCGGCCGCGTTCGTCGTCCTCGACGCCCTGCCGCTCACCCCGAACGGCAAGCTCGACCGCCGCGCCCTGCCCGAGCCCGACCTCCAGGCGGCCGTGTCCGGCCGGGGCCCGAGCAACCCGCGCGAGGAGGCCCTGTGCGGCCTGTTCGCCGAGGTCCTGGGACTGACCACGGTCGGCGTCGACGACAGCTTCTTCGAACTGGGCGGCCACTCGCTGCTCGCCACCCGCCTGATCAGCCGGGCCCGGTCCCAGCTAGGCGTCGAACTGTCCATCCAGGCCATCTTCGAGGCCCCGTCCGTGGCCGGCCTCGCGTTGCGGCTGGTCGGCGCCGAGAAGGCCCGCCCGACGCTGCGCCGCCGGGTCCCGCAGGGGGCGTCATGATCCCGCTGTCCTTCGCCCAGCGGCGGCTGTGGTTCCTCGACCGGTTCGAGGGCGGCGGCGCACACCACGCGCCGCTCGCCCTCCGGCTGACCGGGGAGCTGGACCTCGCCGCGTTGGAGGCCGCGTTCGCCGACGTCGCGGACCGGCACGAGACGTTGCGGACCGTGTTCCCGGTGGTCGACGGGGAGCCGCACCAGGTGGTGCTGCCCGCCGGGACCCGGCCGGAGTTCACGGTGCTGGACTGGCCGGCACCCGGGGCCGCCGCAGGCACCGACCCGGACGGCGACCTCGTCGACGAACTCAACCGCGTCGCCTACCGGCCCTTCGACCTGGCCACCCAACCCCAGATCAGAGTCCGGGTGTACCGGCTGGGCGCCGACTCCCACGTCCTCCTCCTGGTCCTGCACCACATCGTCAGCGACGGCTGGTCCCTCGGCCCCCTGCTGGGCGACCTCGCGGCGGCGTACGCGGACCGGTGCGCCGGGCGGGCCCCGGGCTGGGCGGAACTCCCCGTCCAGTACACCGACTACACCCTGTGGCAGCGGGACCTGCTCGGCGGCGAGGACGACCCCGACAGCCTCGTGTCCCGGCAGCTCGCCTACTGGGTCGACACCCTCGCCGGGGCCCCCGAGGAGCTGGCGTTGCCGGTGGACCGGCCCCGGCCGGCGGTGCGGACGTACACCGCCGGGCTGGTGCCCTTCCGGCTCGACCCGGACCTGCACCGGGCGCTGCACGCGCTCGCCCAGCGGCACGGCGCCACCCTGTTCATGGTGTTGCAGGCCGCGTTCGCCGGGCTGCTCACCCGGACCGGCGCCGGCACCGACATCCCGGTCGGCACCCCGGTCGCCGGCCGCACCGACGAGGCACTCGACGACCTGGTCGGGTTCTTCGTCAACACCCTCGTGCTGCGCACCGACACGTCCGGGGACCCGACGTTCGCCGAGCTGCTGGCCCGGGTCCGGGCCGTGGACCTGGCCGGGTACGCGCACCAGGACGTGCCGTTCGAGCGGGTCGTGGAGGTGCTCAACCCGACCCGCTCGCTGTCGCGGCACCCCGTCCACCAGGTCAGTCTCGTGCTACAGAGCAACGCCGAGGCCGCGGCGGACTTCCTCGGCGTGGCCGTCGCCAGCCAGGCGCTGACCAGCGACACGGCCAAATTCGACCTGACGGCGGCGTTCGCGGAGAAGCTCGACACGGCCCGGGCACCGGCGGGGATCGACGCCAACCTGGAGTACGCCGCCGAGCTGTTCGACCACGCCACCGTCGAGGCCCTCGCCGACCGGCTGACCCGGCTGCTGCGCGCGGTGGCCGACGACCCGCACGCGCGCCTCGGGGACGTCGACCTGCTGTCCGCCGCCGAGCGCCGGGCCCTCCTGGTCGACTGGAACGACACCCGTCGGGGGGTACCGGCGACCACGCTCACCGCCCTCACGGAAGCCCGCGCGGCGCGCACCCCGGACCACCCGGCCGTCGTGTCCGGCGCCGTGACCCTCAGCCACGGGGAACTGCACGCCCGCGCCAACCGGCTCGCCCGGCGGCTGATCGCGGCCGGGGCCGGGCCGGGGAGCGTGGTCGGGCTGGCGCTGCCCCGGTCCGAGCACCTGGTCGTCGCGCTGCTGGCGGTCCTGAAGTCCGGCGCGGCGTACCTGCCGCTGGACACCGGCTACCCGGCGGACCGGCTCGCGTTCATGGTGGCCGAGGCGGCACCGGTGCTGGTGCTCACCGACGCGGCCACCGGGTACCCGGGGGCACTGGTGGTCGACACGGCTGCCGGTGCGGGGGACCCCGGCGACACGGCCCCGGGCTCCGCCCGCACCGACCCGGGCCGGGTCGACTCCGAGGCGGGGACGGCGCCGGATGATCCGTACCCGTCGCATGATCTGACCGACGACGAGCGGCTCGCCCCGCTGCGCCCCGGACACCCCGCCTACGTCATCTACACGTCCGGCTCCTCCGGCCGGCCCAAGGGCGTCGTCGTCGCGCACTCCGCGATCGTGAACCGGCTGCTCTGGATGCAGGCCGAGTACGGCCTCGCCCCCGACGACCGGGTCCTGCAGAAGACCCCGTCGAGCTTCGACGTGTCGGTGTGGGAGTTCCTCTGGCCGCTGCTCGCGGGCGCCACCCTCGTGATGGCCGCGCCGGAGGGGCACCGCGACCCGGCGTACCTCGCGGAACTGATCCGCCGCGAACGCGTCACCACCGTCCACTTCGTCCCGTCGATGCTCGACGTGTTCCTCGCCGCCCCGGGCGCGGCCACCTGCACCACGCTGCGCCGGGTCTTCGCCAGCGGGGAGGCCCTGTCGGCGGAGTCGGTGGCCCGGTACCGCCGGCTGCTCGACGCGCCACTGCACAACCTGTACGGGCCCACCGAGGCGGCCGTGGACGTCACCGCCTGGCCCACCGACGGCGCGCCCGGCCCGGTTCCGATCGGCCGGCCGGTGTGGAACACCACCGCGTACGTCCTCGACGCCGCGCTGCGCCCCGTCCCGCCCGGCGTCACCGGGGAGCTCTACCTCGGCGGCGCGCAACTCGCCCACGGCTACCTGCGCCGCCCCGGGCTGACCGCCGAACGGTTCGTCGCCGACCCGTTCGGCACCGGCGGCCGGCTGTACCGGACCGGGGACGCCGCCCGCTGGCGCCGCGACGGGGTCCTCGACTACGTGGGCCGCGTCGACGACCAGGTCAAGATCCGGGGCTTCCGGATCGAACTGCCCGAGATCGAGGCCGTCCTCGCCGGGGACCCGGGCGTCGGGCGGGTCGCCGTCGTGGCCCGCGAGGACCGGCCGGGCGACCGCCGCCTCGTCGCCTACATCGTCCCGACGGCCACCGCCCCGACTCCTGGGACAGCCCCCGATCAGGGGACCGCCCCGGCTCCGGGGACCGCGTCCGTCCCTGGGACCCCGACCGAGCCGGGGACCGGGAACGCGCCCGTTTCCGCCGGTGCGGCCGCCGCAGTCGCCGGTCTGGTCGCGACCGCCGCCGCGAACGGTCCCGACCTGGCAGCCCTCCGGTCGCGGGTGGCCGCCGCGCTGCCCGAGTACATGGTCCCGGCCGCGTTCGTCGTCCTCGACGCCCTGCCGCTCACCCCGAACGGCAAACTCGACCGGCGCGCCCTGCCCGCCCCGGAACCCGTCGCCCGACCGGCGGGGCGCGCCCCCGGCTCGCCGTACGAGAGCGCCCTGTGCGCCCTGTTCGGCGAGGTGCTCGGCGTGGACGGCGTGACCGTGGACGACGACTTCTTCGACCTGGGCGGGCACTCGCTGCTCGTGATCCGCCTGATCGGCCGGATCGCCGACGAGCTGGGCGTGGACCTGTCGGTCCGGACCGTCTTCGACCGGCCGACGGTGGCCGGACTGGCGGCGGTGTCCTCGGCCGTACCCGGGTCCGGTACCAGGTGGGGTCCCGACGATCCTGCCGCCCCCGGTCCCGACCTCGCCGCCGAGGCCCTCCTGGACCGTGAATTCCTCGTGGACCCCGACCTGCCCGTGGCCACCACCCACCGCCGGGTCCTCCTCACGGGCGCGACCGGCTTCCTCGGCGCCTTCCTGCTCCGCGAACTCCTCGACCGCACCGACGCCGACGTGTACTGCCTGGTCCGCGCCCCCGACGAGCCCACCGGCCACCGCCGCCTCCGGACCGCGCTCACCGGCTACGGCCTGTGGGACGACGCCCTCGGGCACCGGATCGTCGCGGTGCCCGGCGACCTGGAACGCCCCCTGCTCGGGCTGGCGCCGGCCGCGTTCGCCGCGCTCGCCGACCGCCTGGACGCGGTGTTCCACAACGGCGCCAGGGTCAACCACCTCGACGGGTACGCCCGGCTGCGGGCCGCGAACGTCGACGGGACCCGCGCGGTGCTCCGGTTCGCGACCACCGGCCGGACCAAGCCCGTGCACCTGGTGTCCAGCGTGTCGGTGGCCGTCGCGCTCGGCGAGAATCCCGAGGTCGTCGACGAGGACCGCCGGATCCCCGCCGACCGGGTCGTGCCCTCCGGCTACGTGGCCACCAAGTGGGTCGCGGAGGAACTCGTCCGCGCGGCGGGGGAGCGGGGCCTGCCCGTCACCGTGTACCGGCCCGGCCGGGTCAGCGGGCACAGCCGCACCGGGGCGGCCGGTACCGACGACGCGTTCTGGAACTACGTCCGCGCCATGACCCGGCTCGGGGCGGTCACCGCCGACGACGGGGCCATGGACGTCACCGTCGACCTGGTGCCCGTCGACCACGTCGCGGCCGGCATCGTGGCGCTGGCGGCCCGACCGGCGACCGGGCGCACGTACCACCTGGTGGGGGAGGAGCCGGTGTCCGTCGGGGCGGTGGTGGCGGGACTGCGTGGCCACGGGTACCCCCTGGAGGTGGTCTCCGCGAAGGAGTGGGACCGCCGGCTCGCCTCCTCGGCCGGCGCGGCCCTGGCGGCCGGCGACCGGACCTGGGCCTCGGCGGCGCTGCTCAGCGCCGGGTTCCGCGCGGAGGGCACGGGGCTCCTCTGGGGCCGGGCGGCCACGGCGCGGGCACTGTCGGGCCTGGACGTGCCCCCGGCGGTGGTCGACGCCGACGTGCTCGCCCGCCAGGTCGCCCACCACGCGGCCACCGGCTTCCTCCCGCCACCCCCGGAACCCCGCGACGCGACAGACGACCCGGCGGGGACCGCGACTGACCGCCCGGCCGAGACCGGTCCCGCGCGGACGGCGGCCGTTTCCCGGGCCACGACCCGCCAGGCGCCGGTGGCCGGGTCCCGGGCCGTCGCGGTCGACCCGGTCCTGCCCGGCAAGGAGGGCTGAGCGGTGGAGATGGCCTGGGAGCGGGTCGACCTGTCCCTCGCGGAACCGGACCTGCCGGTCGCCGTCGGCGGCTCCGTCGCCCCGCACCGCCTGCTGGAGGCGTACCGGCACGGCGCGTTCCCCTTCCCCTGCCCGGACGGCTACGCGGCCGAGGTCAACGAGGTCCTCTACGCCGACCACGTCGCCGACGGCCGGGTGGCGCTGTTCCCCGGCCCGGCCCCGTACACGCTCACCTGGTGGAGTCCGCCCGACCGGCCGGTGATCCCGGCCGACCGGGTGCACCTGTCGCGGAACCTGCGCCGGGACCTGCGCAACCGGCACCGCTGGGTCACGACCCGCGACCACGCTTTCGCCCGGGTGGTGCGGGAGTGCCGCCGGTTCCGGGCGACCGCGTGGCTCACCGACGAGCTGTGCGCGGCGCTGGAGGCCCTGCACGCGGCGGGCTGGGCGCACAGCGTCGAGGTGTGGGACGGCGAGGAGCTGATCGGCGGGCTGTTCGGTACGGGCATGGGGCGGGTGTTCGGGGTGGACTCCGTGTTCAGCCGCCGGCCCGACGCGGGGAAGGTGGCCTTCGCGGACCTGGGGCGGCGGCTGGACGGTACGGCGGGGCGGCTGATCGACGTGCAGGTGCCGAGCGGGTACACGACGGCGTTGGGCGCGGAGCCGGTGCCCCGGAAGGATTACCTGGCCGCGCTGCTCGACATCGACCTGCCCCTGGTGCCGGTCGGCGGTGTCCTGGGCGTCGCGGCCCTGGGCTGACCGGACCGTCCCGCCGGCCCCGGGCGGAACGGTCGATACCTAGCAACCTAGGACGCTCTAAGTGGGGTCGCACAGGTCACCCGGCCAGCGGGTCACCGAGTCGGCCGGAAAGCGGCGCCGCCCGGCGAGCCGCACCGGGAGCCACACGTCTGGTGCCGGGTCGACCGGGACCGGGGCGGCCCGGCGCCAGATCGCCCCCGCGCCGGGCCGCCATGATCCGCATCGACCCTGCGCGGGGCCGCCGCGATCCGCGCGGATCAGAAAAATCACGGAGTGTCACTGAAAGCTGTCGTCACCGTCACGGTCACACCTGCGTGGCGGCTCCTCGCGGTGGGGGAGACGGGCCGCGCGACCGACCACAATCCGGCCCTACAACGCCGCTGACCAGGAAAAACGCCGGTCTTGTCCAGTGGCGTCCATGGCGTACCTCACATTGATTTAACTGCCTTAAAAGATTTATGGAAGGATCACTCTCCGGTTACCTGCATCTCGAAGGATCAGCCCATGAGCCAGACCAAGGTTCCCGTCGTCCCGGTCGTCGTGATCGGTGGCGGCGCCGCCACCCTCCCCGTCACCGGCGTGAGTCTGATCGGCGTCATCGCCGCCGGAGTGGCCCTGCTGGTCGGCGGCGTTCTGCTGATCCGCAGCGGCCGTCGCCGCACCGACGCCTGACGTGACGCGTTCCGTCATCGGCCTGGTGCTGCTGCTCGCCTGGCCGGCGCACATCCTGCTGATGGCGTTCGCCTCCTGGGGCGGCACCCGTCCCGCGCGGCGCCGGCGGGCCACCGCGCCGCGCCCCGCCCAGTACTGGATCATCGTGCCCTGCCTCAACGAGGAACGCGTCGTGGACCGCACGGTGTACGCCGCCGCGGAGCTGTCCACGCCCGGTACCCCCGTGAAGGTCCTGGTCGTCGACGACGGCTCGGACGACGACACCGGTGTGGTGCTGTCGATGATCGTGGACCCGCGCATCCAGGTGTTCCGAAGGACCGCCCCGCTCGCCCGACAGGGCAAGGGCCAGGCCCTCAACGCGGCCTACCGCTACATCCGCCAGGTCACCGCCGAAGCGGGCCTGCACCCCGAGGACGTCGTCATCGGCGTCATCGACGGCGACGGCCGGATGGAACCGGGCGCCCTGGACACCGTCGCCGAGTACTTCCGCGACCCGCGCGTCGGGGCCGTGCAGTGCCGGGTACGGATCCACAACCGCAAGCACACCCTGGCCGCATTGCAGGACCTGGAGTTCGCCGCGATCGCCAACGCCGGGCAGACGTTGCGGGACCGGGTCAACGCCGTCGCACTCGGCGGCAACGGCCAGTTCACCCGCCTCAGCGCCCTCGGGATCCTGGGCGAGAACCCCTGGTCGGAATGCCTGGTCGAGGACCTGGAGCTGGGCCTGCGCCTGCACCTCAACGGCGTGCGGATCCGCTACATCCCCCAGGTGGCGATCACCCAGCAGGGCCTCGTCGACGCCCGGCGGCTCCTCCGGCAGCGGACCCGCTGGGCGCAGGGGAACCTGCAGTGCCTGCGCTACGCCCCGAAACTGATCGCGTCCCGCCGGGTCGGCAACGCCGCCCTGCTGGACATGATGTACTACCTCCTCGCCCCGTGGCTGACGATCGTCGGCCTCGTCGCCGCCCCGGCCGGCCTGGCCCTCGCCTGGCGTGACCTGGACGCGGCCCTCGTCGGCGCCACCATCGGGACCCTGTTCGGGACGATGGCCGTCGCCGGCCTGTTCTGGGCCCTGGTGCACCGCGCCAGCCTCGGCGACGCGTCCCTGTGGCGATGCGTCACCGCCGGGGTCGCCTACCCCTTCTTCCTGCTCATCGGCCTGCTGGCCACCCTGCGCGGCCTCGGCCGACACCTCACCGGACGCGGCACCTGGGCCAAGACCGACCGCGTCATCGAAGAACCCGCATGACCCGGGGGATTCCGAGGAACCGGATGCCGCAGGCGCACCGCCGGGGCGGCCCGACCCGGGCACCCGCCCGAAACCGCACGGCCCAGGGCCGCACAGTCGAGGAGACCACGTGACCGAGATCCACATCGTCGTCGGCACCCGCCCGGAAGCGATCAAGATCGCGCCGCTGGTGCTCGCCGCCCGCGCGGCCGGGCGCATCACCCCGGTCATCGTCGCCACCGGGCAGCACCCGACCATGGTCGCCGAGGCCCTCGCCGCGTTCGGCCTGGACGTGGACGTGGCACTCACCCTCGACCGGCGGACCGGCACCCAGCCGGAACTGGTCACCCAGATCCTCACCGGCCTCGACGCGCACCTCGCCGCCACGAACCCCGCCGCCGTCGTCGTGCACGGCGACACCACCAGCACCCTCGCCGGAGCACTCGCCGCCTTCTGGCGCCGGATCCCCGTCGTGCACCTGGAAGCGGGCCTGCGGTCCGGGGACCTGGCGTCGCCGTTCCCGGAGGAGGCCAACCGCCGGCTCATCGGACAGATCAGTCAACTCAACCTCGCACCCACCACCCGCGCGGAGGAGAACCTGCGCCGCGAAGGCGTCCCCGGCGACATCGTCCACACCGGCAACACCGTCGTGGACGCCGCACTCGCCGTCGCGGCCCGCGCCTACCCGGCCGGCGACCCCCGCCTCGACGAGATCCTCGCCGGCGGACACCGCGTCGTCCTCGTCACCGCACACCGCCGCGAATCCTGGGGTGAACCCCTCGACCACATCCTCGGCGCCGTCGCGACCCTGCACGACCGGTACCCCGACCTGCGGATCGTGCTCCCCAGCCACCCGAACCCGGACGTGCGGCGCCAGGTCGACACCGCACTCGCGCACCTGCCCCGGGTGCTCGTCACCGACCCGCTGCCCTACCAGGACCTCACCCGGCTCCTCGCCGGCAGCTATCTCGTCCTCACCGACTCCGGTGGTCTGCAGGAGGAGGCGCCCACCTTCGGCGTACCCGTCCTGGTCCTGCGCGAGGTGACCGAACGCATGGAGGCCGTCGAGGCCGGCTGCGCGCACCTGGTCGGCACCGACCCTGCCGTGATCCTCGCCGCCGCCGACCAGCTCCTCACCGACCCCGAACGGCACCGCCAGATGAGCACCGTCGTGAACCCGTTCGGCGACGGGACTGCCGGTGCGCAGGCCGAGGAGGCCATCGTGCGGATGCTGCGCGCGGAGCGGGCGATCGCGGCGGCGCCGGAGCTGTCCAGCCTGCTCCCGGGTGCGCTGGTGGCCCAGGCCAGCCCGGGCCTGGCTCAGGCAACCACAGACCACTGACGGGTACCGGCAGCCGCCGCCCCATCGATTAGCACGCAATGGGGCGTTTAAGGCCAGTCTGAGAAGCTACGGGGGATCGCCCGATTCCGTGGCCGACCGCTGCGGCGGGCTCCGCGCTCGTCGGGGTTGCCGCTCTTCGCCCTAGGCGGCGAGCTGGCTGTCGGCCCGCTCGTCGAGGAACGTGGCGAGGTCCTCGGGCATCCAGTACGGGTGGTCGCCGACCTCGAGCTGCCCGACAGCGGTGAGCCGGTCGATCACGGGTTCGATGAGGGGCTGGTGCCGGTACTTCAGCATCAGCGCCTGGTCGGGTCCGGACAACAGGTTCCACCAGTGGTCGGGGGCGTCGTTCATACCTCGACAGTGCCACCGGATCCGCCGGGCCGCGAAGGATCGGGGGCCCGTGGGGCCGTTCGGAGGCAAGATCAAGACTTCGGGCGTGGTGGGATCGGCCGGACGGCGGAGGGGCGGTTCCGCGACACGCCGACGGGGTGTTCCGCGCCACACGCGAACGTCACACACCGCGTGTCCGACGTCACCGCGTCGGCCCGGGGTCGGAAAGCGTTCGCGCCTCGCCACCGGGTGCCGACAGGAAGCGTGCCCGCCTCGTCACCGGGTGCCGAGTGGCACGAACCGTACCGGCGCCCCCGGTCTGGCCTGTGCGGCCGCCGCGAGATCATCCTCCAGGACCACGCCGATCACCGGGTACCCGCCGGTCGTCGGGTGGTCGGCCAGGAACACGATCGGCGACCCGTCGGCGGGTACCTGCACCGCGCCGAGCACCATTCCCTCGCTGGGCAGCTCGCCCGGCCCCACTCGCCGCACCGCGGGCCCGTCCGTCCGCAGCGCGATCCGGTTGCTGGGGGTGGCCACCGAGTACCGCCCCCGGCCCAGGTCCCTGGCCGCGTCGACGAACCAGTCTTCCCGGGGGCCCAGCCGGACCCGGAGCACCAGCTCCACCGGGGGAGCGGGCGTCGGCGCGGCTTCCGGAGTCGCCGTCCTCTTGGGCGACAGCTCGGAGGCTGACGGCTCCGGAGGCGTACCCAGAGGAAGGGTGTCGCCTGTGGTGAGGCGGGGCGGTCCCAGGCCGGAGAGCAGGTCGGTGGCGCGGCTGCCCAGGACCGGCGGGGGAGTCAGACCGCCGTCGAAGGCGACGTAACCGCGTACCCCGCGCCGGGCCGGCCCCACGTCGAGCACGGCGCCGGCCGGCACCCGCACCGCGGCCCCCCACGGCACGGCCCGCCCGTCGCACCGCACGGTCGAGAACGCCCCGGTCACCGCGACCACGGTGTCCCGGACGCACCGCACGGCGACCCCGGTCAGCGTCGTCTCCAGCGTCGCGGCGGACGCGGGGTTCCCGACGAGCCGGTTCGCGAGGACGTGCGCGGGGGTGTCCAGGGCCCCGGACCGGGGGACGCCGAGATGGGCGAGCCCGGGCCGCCCGAGATCCTGGACGGTGGTCAACGCGCCGGCCCGCACGACGACGATCACCGGAGCCCCCGGAGGGCGCGGACACCCGGCAGACCGGCGGGCACCATGACCGCACCCGGCAGACCGGCGGGCACCATGACCGGCGGCCCTGGGGCAGGCAGCACGCGGGCGGCTGGCCGGGCGCCGGGCACCACACCCGCCGCCGGTCGTCCGGCGGGCGGCATACAGGCCGCGGCCCGTGCGCCGGGCACGGACGCCGGTCTCATGCCCGCTCCGGCACGAACCGCACCCGGGTTCCGGGCACGAACAACGCGGCCGGATCCCGACCGGCGTCCCAGGCCACGACCCCGGTCCGCCCGATCAGCTGCCACCCGCCGGGCGAGGCGCGCGGGTACACACCGGTGAACTCCCCGCCCACGGCCACCGACCCGGCCGGCACGGCGGTCCTGGGCGTGGCCCGGCGCGGCGCGTGGTACCGCTCGGGCAGGCCGGTCAGGTAGCCGAAGCCGGGGGAGAAGCCGCAGTACGCGACCCGGTACTCGAACGAGGAGTGCACGGCCGCGACGTCGGCACCCCAGAGCGCGCCGAGCTCGCCGACGTCGGCCCCGTCATAGGTCACCGGCACCTCGACGGCGGGCCCGTCGGCGGCACGGACCGGCGGAACGCGCCAGCCGGGCAGCTCCCGGGCCAGGTCGCCGGGGGTGTCGAGGCCGTCGAGGAGCACGGTGCGGGCGGCCGGCACGATCTCGGTCAGGGGCGGCAGGTCACCGGCGGCGCGGCGGCGGAGCAGTTCGGCGTGCAGGGCGGTGACCTCGGCGGTGGAGGAGACCTCGACCAGGAGGGCGTGTTCGCCCATGGGCAGGACTCTCATCGCGCCCACGGACCGGGCAGCACTCGCGGCGCCCATGGTCCGGGCGGGACTCGCGGCGCCCACGGTCCGGGCGGCACGGGGAAGGCTGGCCGCGACACGTCCGCCACTCTAGCCCGCGCGACCTCGCGTCCGGCCCGCGCGACGCCCGCCCCACCGGTACCCGAAAAAGAATCTCCGTTCTGCGCTATGCGTGACTCCACGCCGTGAACCTGATACTGATGGTGAGTTCTCCACACCGCCCACGCGGCACGACGGAGGGACTGAGCATGGCGGACATCATTCGCGCGGCACTCGTGCAGACGACGTGGACCGGCGACAAGGAATCCATGATCAAGGCGCACGAGGAGTACGCGCGCCAGGCCGCGGCGCGGGGCGCGAAGGTCATCTGCTTCCAGGAACTCTTCTACGGGCCGTACTTCTGCCAGGTGCAGGACGCCGCCTACTACTCCTACGCCGAGTCGGTCCCGGGCCCGACCGTCGAACGCTTCCAGGCCCTGGCCCGCGAACTCGGCATGGTCATGGTCCTGCCGATGTACGAGCAGGAGCAGCCCGGCGTCCTCTACAACACCGCCGCCGTCCTCGACGCCGACGGCAGCTACCTCGGCAAGTTCCGCAAGACGCACATCCCGCAGGTCAAGGGGTTCTGGGAGAAGTTCTACTTCAAGCCCGGCAACCTGGGGTACCCGGTGTTCGACACCGCCGTCGGCAAGGTCGGCGTGTACATCTGCTACGACCGGCACTTCCCCGAGGGCTGGCGCGCACTGGGCCTGGCCGGCGCGCAACTGGTGTTCAACCCGTCGGCGACGAGCCGGGGCCTGTCGGCCTACCTGTGGAAGCTCGAACAGCCGGCGGCGGCCGTGGCCAACGAGTTCTTCGTCGGCGCGATCAACCGGGTCGGGATCGAGAGCGACCTGGGTGACAACGACTTCTACGGCACCTCGTACTTCGTGGACCCGGAGGGCAAGTTCGTCGGCGACGTCGGGCACGACCACGATCCGGAGCTGATCGTCCGCGACCTGGACATGGGTCTGCTGGCGGAGGTGCGCGACCGGTGGCAGTTCTACCGCGACCGCCGGCCGGACGCCTATGGGCCGTTGGTGACGCCGTGAGTGAGCGCAGCGAGCGATATGGGGCGACAGACGCCGTGACCGGGCTCCTGATCCGCGGGGGCACGGTGATCGGCCCGTCCGGCGCCACCGAGGCCGACGTCCTGGTCGAGGGCGAGACCATCGCGGCCCTGTTCGCCCCCGGCCGCGCCCCCGAGGACACCAACCGCCGGGAAATCGACGCCACCGGCAAGTACGTGATCCCCGGCGGGGTCGACGTGCACACCCACATGCAACTGCCGTTCGGGGGTACGAGCGCCAGCGACACCTTCGACACCGGTACCCGGGCGGCGGCCTTCGGCGGCACCACCACCATCATCGACTTCGCGGTGCAGAAGACGGGCGAGGTGGTCGCCGACGGGCTCGCCGCCTGGCACGCGAAGGCCGACGGCGAGTGCCATATCGACTACGGCTTCCACATGATCCTCGGCGGGGTCGACGAGGCGGCGCTGACCGCCATGGACCAGCTCGTCGCGCACGAGGGCATCACGAGCTTCAAGCTGTTCATGGCGTACCCGGGCGTGTTCTACAGCGACGACGGCCAGATCCTGCGCGCCATGCAGAAGGCCCGCGACAACGGCGCCACGATCATGATGCACGCCGAGAACGGCATCGCGATCGACGTGCTGATCCAGCAGGCCCTGGCCCGGGGCGAGACGGATCCGATTTACCACGGGCTGACCCGGCCCCCGGCGCTGGAGGCCGAGGCCGTGCACCGCGCGATCCGGCTCGCCGAGGTCGCCCGCGACTGCCCGCTGTACATCGTGCACCTGTCCGCCAGCGAGGCCCTGGAACAGGTCGCCGCCGCCCGGGACGCCGGGCGCAACGTGTTCGCGGAGACCTGCCCCCAGTACCTGTACCTGACCCTCGAAGACCAGCTCGGCGCGCCCGGGTTCGAAGGCGCCAAGTGGGTCTGCTCCACCCCGCTGCGCAGCAGGCACGAGCCGCACCGGCGGGACCTGTGGCGCGGGCTGCGCACGAACGACCTGGCCGTGGTGTCCACCGACCACTGCCCGTTCTGCTTCAAGGACCAGAAGGAACTCGGCCTCGGCGACTTCTCGAAGATCCCCAACGGGATCGGCGGCGTCGAACACCGCCTCGACCTGCTCTACCAGGGCGTGGTCGACGGGCAGCTGTCCCTGGCCCGCTGGGTGGAGACCGTCTCGACCACCCCGGCGCGGATGTTCGGCCTCTACCCCCGCAAGGGTGTGCTGGCCCCCGGCTCCGACGCCGACATCGTCGTCTACGACCCCGCCGGGCACACCACCCTGGGCGTGGCGACCCACCACATGAACATGGACCACTCCGCCTACGAGGGCTTCCAGGTCAACGGCCGGGTCGACACGGTGATCTCCCGGGGCAGCGTGCTGGTGGCCGGCGGCGAGTACCACGGACGCAAGGGGCACGGTCGCTACCTGCGGCGGGGCCTGTCGCAGTACCTGACGTAGGAGGAGCCGCGATGAAGCAGGTCACGCACTGGATCGACGGCGCGGCCGTCCCCGGCACCGGGGACCGGCGGCTGCCCGTCTGGGACCCTGCGACCGGCGAGCAGCAGGCCGAGGTCCTCGCCGCCACGCCCGCCGAGGTCCGCGCGGCCGTGGCCAGCGCCCTGGCCGCCCAGCCCGGCTGGCGTGCGGCGTCGCTGTCCCGGCGCGCGGAGGTGATGTTCCGGTTCCGCGAACTCGTCGACGCGCACCGCAAGGAGATCGCGTCCCTGCTGTCCGCCGAGCACGGCAAGACGGTGGCCGACGCGCTCGGCGAGGTCGCCCGGGGCCTGGAGAACGTCGAGTTCGCCACCGGGGCTCCGCACCTGCTCAAGGGCGGGTTCAGCGAACAGGCCGCGACCGGCGTCGACGTGTACTCGATCCGCCAGCCCCTCGGCGTCGTCGCCGGGATCACCCCGTTCAACTTCCCGGCCATGGTGCCGATGTGGATGTTCTGCAACGCCCTGGTGTGCGGCAACACGTTCGTGCTCAAGCCCAGTGAGAAGGACCCGTCCGTGTCGCTGCTGCTCGCGGACCTGCTCCGGCAGGCCGGGCTGCCGCCGGGCGCGTTCAACGTCGTCCAGGGCGACAAGGTGGCCGTCGACGCGCTGATCGCCGACCCGGACATCGCGGCGCTGAGCTTCGTCGGCTCCACGCCGGTCGCCCGGGCGGTCTACGAGGCCGGTACCCGGGCCGGCAAGCGGGTCCAGGCGCTCGGCGGGGCCAAGAACCACATGGTCGTGCTGCCCGACGCCGACATCCCGGCCGCCGCCGACGCGGCCGTGTCCGCCGGGTTCGGTTCGGCGGGGGAGCGGTGCATGGCCGTGTCCGTGGTCGTGGCGGTCGGCTCCGTCGGCGACACCCTGGTCGAGGCGATCGCCGACCGGATCCGGCAGATCAGGGTCGGGCCGGCCAGCGACCCCGACGCCGAGATGGGTCCCCTGATCAGTCGCGAACACCGGGACAAGGTCGCCGGGTACCTCGACGCGGCGGGCGGGCGGGTCGTCATCGACGGGCGCGCCGCCCACGACGGGCCCGGCTTCTTCCTCGGCCCCTGTCTCGTGGACCACGTGGCCACCGACTCGGTGTTCTACACCGAGGAGATCTTCGGCCCCGTGCTGTCCGTGGTGCGGGTGGACACGTACGAGGACGCGCTCGCGCTGGTCAACGACAACCCGTACGGCAACGGGACGGCGCTGTTCACCCGGGACGGCGGGGCGGCCCGGCAGTTCCAGTACGACGCGGTGTGCGGGATGGTGGGGATCAACGTGCCCATCCCGGTACCCGTCGCGTACTACTCGTTCGGCGGGTGGAAGTCCTCCCTGTTCGGCGACCTGCACATGTACGGCCCCGAGGGCATCGCCTTCTACACCCGGGCCAAGGTCGTCACGTCCCGCTGGCCCGACCCCGCGACCAGCGCGGTCGACCTCGGCTTCCCGAAGGTGAGGTGACGATGGACATCGGCGTCGTCCTCCAGTGCGACCCGCCGGCCCTCGACGTGGTGGCCCTCGCCCAACGGGCCGAACGGGCCGGGTTCAGCCACGTGTGGACCTTCGACTCGCACCTGCTGTGGCAGGAACCGTTCGTCATCTACAGCCAGATCCTCGCCACCACCGAACGGGTCATGGTCGGCCCCATGGTCACCAGCCCCGGCACCCGCGACTGGACCGTCACCGCGTCCCTGTTCGCCACCCTGAACGAGATGTTCGGCAACCGCACCGTCTGCGGGATCGGCCGGGGCGACTCGGCCATGCGCACCCTCGGCCTCAAACCCACCACCCTGACCGAGCTGCGCGCCTGCGTCGAGGTGGTCCGGGGCCTGGCCAACGGCGGCACCGTCAGCTACCGGGGCCAGGAGCTGCACTTCCCCTGGATCACCGACGGCAGCCTGGAGGTGTGGGTCGCCGCGTACGGGCCGAAGGCGCTCGCGCTCGCCGGGGAGGTCGGCGACGGGTACATCCTGCAACTCGCCGACCCCGAGATCGCCGCGTGGATGATCGGCGCGGTACGGACCGCCGCCGAGCGGGCCGGGCGCGACCCGGCGGCCGTGAAGATCTGCGTCGCCGCGCCCGCGTACGTCGGGGACGACCTGGCGCACCAGCGCGACCAGACCCGCTGGTTCGGCGGCATGGTCGGCAACCACGTGGCCGACATCGTCACCCGGTACGGCGACACCGGGGCGGTGCCCAAGGCGCTCACCGACTACATCCGGGGCCGGCAGGACTACGACTACGCCGAACACGGGCGGGCCGGGAACACCCACACGGGCTTCGTACCCGACGAGATCGTGGACCGGTTCTGTGTGCTCGGGCCCGCCGAGGAGCACGTGAAGCGGTTGCGGGAGCTGCGGGATCTGGGGGTCGACCAGTTCGCCGTGTACCTGCAGCACGACGCGAAGGCCGAGACGCTCGCCGCCTACGAGGAGACGGTGATCCCGGCGCTGCGGGAGGCCTGAACCCGATGGGCGACACCGGGGACGCGGATCCGCGTCCCCGGCCGGCCGCTAGACCTTCCCCGTGTAGTGCCGGTCCGCCAACGTCAGCACCTCGTCGAGGATGTCGAGCCCCGTCACCAGGTCCGCCTCCGACGTCACGCACGGCGGCACCACGTGCACCCGGTTGAAGTGCGTGAACGGCCACAGCCCGCGCTCCTTGCACGCCGCCACCAGCTCCGCCATCGGCGCCGCGTCCGCCCCCGCCGCGTTGTACGGCACCAGCATCTCCCGGGTGTCGCGGTCGCGGACCAGCTCGACCGCCCAGAAGAACCCGAGCCCGCGCACCTCGCCCACACTCGGGTGCCGCTCGGCGATCTCCGCGAGCCGGGGCCCGACCACCCGGGAACCCAGGTCGCGCACCCGCTCCAGGATGCCCTCGTCGCGCATCGTCTGGATGGTCGCCACGGCCGCCGCGCACGCCAGCGGATGCCCCGAGTAGGTCAGCCCGCCCGGGTACGGCCGGTCGGCGAACGCCTCGTAGACCCGCGCACCCAGGATCACCCCGCCGAGGGGCACGTACCCGGAGTTGACGCCCTTCGCGAACGTGATCAGGTCCGGGACGACGCCCCACCGGTCGGCCGCGAACCACTCCCCGCACCGGCCGAACCCGCTCATCACCTCGTCGCAGATCAGCAGCGCCCCGTACCGGTCGCACAGCTCGCGCACCCCGGCCAGGTACCCGTCCGGGGGCACCAGGATGCCGTTCGTGCCGACCACGCTCTCCAGGATCACGGCCGCCACCGTGTGCGGACCCTCCAGCGTGAACACCTGCTCCAGGTGCGCCAGCGCGCGGTCGCACTCCTCGGCGGCGGTGACCGCGTGGAACGCCGACCGGTACGGGTACGGCCCGAAGAACCGGACCACGCCCGGGATGCTCGGCTCGCTGCCCCACCGGCGCGGGTCCCCGGTGAGCGTGATCGCCCCGGCGGTCGCCCCGTGGTAGGACCGGTACGCCGAGAGGATCTTGTGCCGGCCGGTGGTCAGCCGGGCCATCCGCAGCGCGTGCTCGACGGCCTCGGTGCCGCCGTTGGTGAAGAAGACGTGCGACAGGTCCCCGGGCGCGACCTCCGCGATCAGCCGGGCGGCCTCGCTGCGCGCGTCGTTGGCGAACGTCGGCGCCACCGTGCACAGCTTCGCGGCCTGCTCCTGGATCGCGGCGACGATCCGGGGGTGCTGGTGGCCGAGGTTCAGGTTGACCAGCTGGGAGGAGAAGTCCAGGTACCGCTTGCCGTCGCCGTCCCAGAACCAGCTGCCCTCGCCGCCGGCCAGCACGGTCGGGTTCAGGGCGCGTTGCGCGGACCAGGAGTGGAAGACGTGGGCTCGGTCATCGCGGTAGGCGGAATCGGTCATCAGGACCCCCTCGGTGGCGGCTGCGCGATCCTCGCAGTCTAGGAGACCCAGGGTCATCGGTGGGTGACTCGGCGCGTCCGTCCTCGTCCCGCGATCAGTACCCATTATGGGGATTGGCACTGATAACGTGCCGATTCAGGTGCTCGGCGTCCGATGGGGGAGACATGACGGTCCTGATGCGGGTCGGCGTCGCGGCGCTGGTGCTGTCCGGCGGCCTGACGGTGGGGGTGGCCACGCCCGCCGCTGCGGCGCCCGCCCCCCTGCTGCGGTCCGACACCGGCGACATCCCCGGCCGGTACGTTGTCGTCCTCAAACGCCCCGACCAGGGCGGCCCCCGCTCGGGCCCCGAACAGGCGCTCGCCGGCCCGCTGTCGGCCGCCCGCGCGTCCGGCGGCACGGTGCTGCGCCGGTTCACCTCCGCCCTGCGCGGCTTCTCCGCCGACCTGCCGCCCGCCGCGCTCACCCGGCTGCGCGCCGACCCGACGGTCTCCTATGTCCAGTCGGTCCGGCTGCACCGGATGGAGACGGCGCGCGGCACCCAACCGGCCGCCCCGTGGCACCTCGACCGGATCGACCAGCGGAACCTGCCCCTGGACACGAGCTACACCTATCCCGGCGACGCGGCCGGCACCCACGTCTACGTGGTCGACTCCGGCGTGCGCGCCAGCCACGCCGAGTTCGAGGGCCGGGCGACGGGGGAGTACACCTCCATCAACGACGGCAACGGCACGAACGACTGCGCCGGGCACGGCACGTTCGTCGCCAGCCACGTCGGCGGTAAGACGTACGGGGTGGCCAAGAAGGCGACCCTGCACGCGGTCCGCATCCTGCGCTGCGACAACAGCGCCTCCACCGACGAGATCGTCGACGGCATGGACTGGACGGCCGCGCACGCCGTCCGGCCGGCCGTGGTGAACCTGAGCATCCAGAGCGGCGGCGGCGACAGCGACCCGGCGATGGACGACGCGGCGAAGGGCCTGGTCGACGGCGGGCTGCTCGTCGTCCTGATCGCCGGCAACTTCAACCGGGGCGACTGCCAGAACTCGCCCAAGGACCCGCGCGCCATCACCATGGGCGCCACGGACCGCGCCGACGCCCGCAACACCGCCGCCCACGCGTCGAGCTACGGGCCGTGCGTGACCGCGTTCGCGCCCGGGGCCGACGTCACCGGGGCGGCGATCTCCAGCGACACGGCCACGGTCGGCGGCTACTACGGCACCTCGTTCGCCGCGCCCCTGGCCGCCGGCGCGGTCGCGCTCGCCCTGCACGACGACCCGGCGCTGACCATGGCCCAGGCGAAGGCCCGGCTCCTGGCGGTGGCCACGAAGGACGTGCTCACCGACCTGGGCGCCGGCTCCCCCAACCGGCTGCTGTTCGTCACCGCCCCCGGCCCGACGGTCACCCGCCCGACGGACCAGGACTCGCCGGTCGGCGTGGCGACCTCGTTGCAGATCCAGGCGACCGACCCGCAGGGCGACGCGCTGAGCCACACCGCCACCGGCCTGCCCGACGGGCTCACGATCAACCCCGCCACAGGCCTCATCTCGGGTACGCCGACGGAGGCCGGCACCGCCACCGTCACCGTCACGGCCACCGACCCCGGCGGGGAGTACGGCACGGCCACGTTCACCTGGACCACCCGGGGCTGCGTCGCCCGGCAGCTGCTCGGCAACCCCGGCTTCGAGGACGGCACGGCACCCTGGACCGGCGACACCGTCACGATCGGACACTTCCTCCTGCGACGGCCGCACGCCGGAGACCGGGCCGCCTGGCTGGGCGGGCACGGCCGCGCCGACACCGGACAGCTGTCCCAGCCGGTCAGGATCGCGGCGGGCTGCACCGCCACCCTCAGCTACTTCCTGCACGTGGACACGTTCGAGTGGCGGGACACCGCCGACGACACGCTGACGGTCACCTTCGGGGGCACGGCGGTGGCCGGCCACAGCGACCGCGACGCCCGCTCCGGGTACGTCCGGCACACCGTCGACCTGTCCGCGCTCGCCGGCACCACGGGGCTCCTGACGTTCACCAGCATCGAGGACAGCCGGCTCCAGACCAGCTTCGTCCTCGACGACGTGACCCTGACGACCGCCTGAGCCGGGCCGGCCCCCGCGCCGGAAAGGTCGGGTGCAACCGGAAGCCCCGCCCGCTGGTCTACTGACGACGTCGTCGAGAGGAGACCAGATGGACGCGACCGAAGCCGTCCGCCAGGCGTACCACGCGCACTACCGCCGACTGGTGGCGCAGTTGTACGGCCTGACGGGGAGTTTCGTGGAGGCCGAGGACGTGGTCCAGGAGGCGTACGCCCGGGCGCTCACCCGCCCGGCGCGCTTCCTCGCGGTGGCGAACCCTGAGGGCTGGCTGCGGAGGACAGCGTTCAACGTGGCCCGCACCCGGTACCGGCGGAGATGGCTCTTCGACCAGTTGGCCCGCAGCCGCCGGATCGGCGTCGCCGAACAGGTGCCGGGCGTGTCCCCGGACCGGGTGGCGTTGGTCGCGGCGCTGGCCCGGCTCAACCGGGGGACCAGGGAGGCGGTCATCCTGCACCACCTCGCGGACCTGAGCGTCGAGGACGTGGCCGAGAACCTGGGCGTCCCCGTCGGCACGGTCAAGGCCCGGTTGTCCCGGGGCCGGGCCCAACTCGCCCGGCACCTGGCCGACGACGCGGCCCCCCACTCCCTGAAGACGAGGAGCAGTCATGCCTGAACTGGACTTCGCCGGGCTGCGGTCCGACGCGGAGGCGGCGGCCCGCCAGCCGGAGTTCGACGCCGTCACCCACCGGGTGAAGACGGTGCGCCGCCGCCGGGCGGTCGTCCTCGGGGGCGTGTTCCTGGCCGTGGTCGCGGTGACCGGCGCGGTGGCGCTCACCGCGGGCTCGCCCGACCGCCAGCCCGGACCGGCGGGCCCGCCCGCCCTCCGAGAACCGACGAGCCTGGACCTGGGCATGGGCCTGGGCGGCACCGTCGAAGGCTACGGCGACCACTTCTACGTGCTCAGGAACGGCCAACTGATGGTCTCCGAGGACCAGGGCCGCACCTGGCAGCGCCGCGAAGCCCCGGGGGTCACCCGGTTCCGGGTCCTCGGCCCGGACCTGCTGGTCGGCGGCGCGGGCGGGTTCATGATCCCGAGGCCACCGAACGCGACCGCGAAGCCGACGCCGACGCCGACCGGGACCGGCTACCAGGTCAGCACCGACGGGGGGCGGACCTGGAAGGCGCTGCGGCAGTCGGAGCGGCCGGCGGACGCGGTGCCGGCGGGAACCCGGCCGCTGAGCTGCGACGGCGACGAGTGCCGGCTGGCCGTGGTGGACCCGGCGACCGGGATCCTGGCCGAACTGCGGTCCCAGCCCGCGCTGGACTCTCCGGCGTTCGACCCCGGCTCCACCGGGGAGGGCCTGTGGATGACGGGCTTCGACCCGGCCACCCAGAAGCCGGCCGTGGCGTCCAGCGCCGACCGGGGCGCGACCTGGCAGGTCACGGTGCTCGACGGGGAGGCGCCCCGGCCCAACCCGGCGACGATGTACCGGCCCTACGTGACGACGTTCGACGGCCGGACCGGCTACGCCCTGTTCGTCGGCGGCGGCGACACCCGGGTCTACCGCACCACCGACGGCGCCCGGACCTGGGTCCGGACGGCGGCGAACATGCCCGGCGGCGCGTTCCTCCTGGGCCCGACCTCGGTCGCCACGGCCGACGGCGGGCACCTGATGGCCGTGCAGACCTCCGGGTCGACCCGCTACCTGACCAGCCCCGACGGCCGCACGTACAAGGTCGTCGACCTCCCCGGCGCCACCGGACTCGGGGCGCCGCCCCGGTTCCTCGGCCCCGGCCGGCTCCAGATCGGCGACCGGGAACACCTGTACCTGTCCGACGACGGCCGGACCTGGCGGGCGGCCACCCTGCCGTAGGCGCCCGGTGGGGGCGGCGCGCGCCACCCCCACCGGGCCCCGTCAGATCACGCGCTCGTTGCCGCCGTCGATCGGGATCTGCGCCCCGGTCGTGCCCGAGAACACCGCCGAGCACACCGTGGCGACCAGCTCCCCGACCCGGGCACTGGTCAGCTCCGTACCCAGCAGGTTCCGCCTCTTGTAGTCGGCCACGCTCATCCCGTAGTGCGCGGCGCGCTGGGCGAGCAGCTCCGGGGTCCACAGGCCGGTGTCGAAGACCGCGTCGGGGTGCACGAGGTTGACCCGGATGCCGTCGGCGGCCCACTCCAGGGCGGCGACCCGGGCGAGCTGGGTCGTGGCGGCCTTCGAGGCCGAGTACGCCGCCGCGCCCGGCCCCGGCGCGGGCACGTTCTTCGACGCGATCACCGCGACCCGGCCGCCCCGGGGCGCGAGCGCCAGGTACGGGTGGACGAGGGCGAGCAGCGTGGCGGTCGCGTCGGCGTTGACGGCCATCGTGCGCCGCCACTCCACCGGGTCGAGGTCGGCGAGCGGCCGGCTGGCCGGGAACACCCCGGCGGAGGCCACCACCATGTCGAGCCCGCCGAACCGGGCCACCCCGGCGGCCACGGCGGCGCGCAGGGCGTCGGGGTCGGTGACATCGGCGACCAGCCCGAGCCGGTCCGGGCCGGTGAACAGGCCGGTCACGCCCGGGTCGACGTCCACGCCGACGACGGCCGCGCCCCGGGCCCGCAGCGCGTCCGCGCAGGCCAGGCCGATGCCGGACGCGGCACCGGTGACCAGGGCGACCTCCCCGGTGAACTCGGCGGCGGCACCCGCCCGGCGCAGCTTGGCCTGCTCCAGGTCCCAGTACTCCATGTCGAACAGGTCCGCCGCCGGCAGCGCCCGGTACCCGCCGAGCTCCTCCGCCTGGCCGATCACGGTCACCGTGTGCCGGTAGATGTCGGCCGCGATGTCGGCGTCCACGGCGCGCCGACCGACCGTGAGCAGCCCGAACGCGCGGTCGAGCAGCACCCGGGGTGCCGGGTCGAGCATGGTGAGGGCGGTGCCGCGCCGGTGGGCGTGCTCGGCGAAGTAGGCCCGGTAGTCGGCGGCGTAACCCGCCAGGTCCCGACCGACGAGGGGTACCCGTTTGGTCCGGATCACGTGGTCGGGGGTGAGGGGGCCGCGCCCGGCGAGGTCGGCCAGCCCGGGGTGTTCGACGAAGGCCCGCAGCGCGGAATCCTCGTGCCGGCTGAGGATCACGGGCGCGCCCACCAGGGCCGACACCTCGGCCCGCAGCCGGGCGTGCTCCACCGGCGGGAACACCGGGACGGCCGCGTCCCCGGCCGGCCGGTCGGTCACCCGCGCGTCGCCCACCGGCGTCGCAGTGCGGCCCCCCGGCTCCGGCAGCGCCCCCTCGATCCGACTGATCAGTTCGACATGCCGCCGGTACGCCTCCCGGGTGTCCGCCCCGAACGTGAACAGCCCGTGGTTGAGCAGCACCAGCCCCACGGTCTCGTCGGTGAGCTGGTCGAGCACGGTGTCCGCGCACCGCCGGGCCAGGTCGAACCCGGGCATCACGTACGGCACGACCACGACGGCCGACCCGAGCAGCTTGCGCACCCGCTCGGCCCCGTCGGGCTGGTTCGTCAGCGCGATCAGGGCGTCGGCGTGGCTGTGCAGCACCGCCGGGTACGGCAGCAGCGCGTGCAGCAGCGACTCGACACTCGGGTCGGGCGCGCCCGCGTCGAGGGAGGAGCAGCGCAGCGCGTTCATCATGGCCGGGTCGCTGAGCGCCGGCAGGGTGAGCAGTTGGCGGAGCCGGGCCATCCGGAGCGGGGCGAACCCGGCCGGCTCGATCGTCGCCAGGTCCCAGCCGCTGCCCTTGACGTGCAGGACCTCGATCTCGGAGCCGTCCAGGTCGGCGACGGTGGTCTTGACGGACGTGTTGCCGCCGCCGTGCAGGACGAGGTCGGGTTCGGCCCCGAGCAGCCGCGAGCCGTACACGCAGCTCCCGAGCGGGTCGGCGGGTGCGTCGGCGTCGTTCCAGCGGTCGCGCATCGGGCCCTCTTCGTCTCGGTGGATCTCCCGGCTGATGCTACGGGGCGCCGGCCGCCCCCTTCCCCTAGGCTTTCACGATGGACCGGACCCTGGACTGGAACGACGGAGCGATCCTCGCGATCGACCAGTGCGCGCTGCCCGCCGAGTACCGGCTGATCCGCCTCGACACGGTCGACGCCCTGATCGCCGCCCTCCAGCGCCTCGCGATCCGGGGCGCCCCCGCGATCGGGGTGGCCGGCGGCCTCGGCGTGGCTCTGGCCGCGTTCTCGCACCCGGGCGACGAGGCTGCGGTGCGCGCCGACGCGGCCCGGCTCGCCGACGCCCGCCCGACGGCCGTGAACCTGGCCTGGGGCGTGCGCCGGGCCCTGGCGAAGCTGCCCGAGGGGCCCGACGCGGTCCTCGCCGAGGCGGTGGCCATGGTCGACGAGGACGAGCGGGTCAACCGGGCCGCCGGGAAGCGCGCCGCCGACCTGCTCGCGGAGCGCTACGGCGACCGGCCGCTGCGCCTGCTCACGCACTGCAACGCCGGGGCGCTGGCCACGGTCGCCTGGGGCACGGCCCTGGGCGCGGTCCGCGAACTGGCCGCCGCAGGCCGGGTCGAGTCGGTGCTGGCCACGGAGACCCGGCCGCTGCGGCAGGGCGCGCGCCTGACCGTGTGGGAACTGGCCGCCGAGGGCATCCCGTACCGGCTGTGCGTGGACTCCGCCGGGCCGGCCGCGATCGGGGCGGGCCTGATCGACGCGGTGATCGTGGGCGCGGACCGGGTGGCCGCCAACGGCGACGTCGCCAACAAGGTCGGCACGTACGCGCTGGCGTGCGCCGCCGCCCGCAGCGGGGTGCCGTTCCTGGTGGTCGCGCCGGAGTCCACGATCGACGCGGACACCCCGACGGGCGCGGGGATCGTGATCGAGCAGCGGGACGCGGCCGAGGTGACCGACTGGATGGGGGAGCTGGCCACGGTGCCGGGCACCCGGGTGTACAACCCGGCGTTCGACGTGACGCCGGCCGAGCTGGTCACGGCCGTGGTGACGGAGCTGCGGCTGTACCCGTGACCGGTGTGCCAGGCTGAACGGAAATTTCACATAGACAACTGTGAGTGCCGTGCGGCGATTGTCTGCGTACGATGTGGACCACCACATATGTGGACGCGACACCCTTCCCCTCACTCACAGGGTCGTGCGGAACCGGGCGCCCGTCCGGCCGTGCCGCGAGCGTCGGATCGTCCGCGCGCCCCGGAATGGAGCGCCGCCGTGCGCACTAGTATCCGCGTGGCGGGTCTGGCGGTCGGGGCCCTGGCCCTGCTGCTGACCGTCACCCCCGCCTCGGCCCACGATCCCGACTCGCCCGCCGGCAAGGAGGACGTCCGCCGGCACCAGGCCGACCACCAGCCCGCCTGGCGCACCGCCCCGATCACCGGGGCGGCCGTGACGTGCGTGAACGGCAAGGCGGGCAGCTACCCCTGCTCGAACATCGACCTGCTGTCCGTGCTGCCGCTGTCGAGTATCGGCGGTGGCAACGGCAACAGCATGTGGGGCTGGACCGACACCTCCACGAACAAGGAGTACATCCTCGTCGGCCGGTCCAACGGCACGTCCTTCGTGGACGTGACCGACGCGGTGAACCCGAAGTACCTCGGCAACCTGCCGTCGTACAACGGCACCAGCAGCTCGTGGCGCGACATCAAGGTGTACGCCAACCACGCGTACGTGGGCGCCGACTCGATCTCGACCCACGGCATGCAGGTGTTCGACCTGACCCGGCTGCGGACCGTGACCACCCCGCAGACGTTCACCGCCGACGCGCGCTACACGGGCTTCGGCAACTCCCACACCCTCGCGGTGAACGAGGAGACCGGCTTCATCTACGCCGTGGGCACGAACACGTGCAGCGGCGGCGTGCACATGGTCAACGTGCAGAACCCGAAGTCGCCGACGAACGCGGGCTGCGTCAGCAACGACGGGTACACCCACGAGAACCAGTGCGTGGTCTACCACGGGCCGGACGTGGCGTACCAGAACAAGGAGATCTGCTTCAACTACAACGAGGACACGCTGACCATCGTGGACGTGACCACGAAGTCGGCCCCGAAGCAGCTGTCGCGGACCGGGTACACCAACAACCGGTACACCCACCAGGGTTGGCTGACCGCCGACCACAAGATGCTGGTGATGGACGACGAGCTCGACAACGACGGCCGGACCCTGATCTGGAACGTCGCCGACCTCGACGCGCCCGTGTGGTCGGGCACCTACACGCCGAACCCGAGCACCATGGGCGCGGCGATCGACCACAACCAGTACATCCACAACGGGTACGTGTACCAGGCCAACTACCGGGCCGGGCTGCACATCCTGGACGCGAAGAACATCGCCTCCAACACCCTGACGGAGGCCGGCTACTTCGACATCTACCCGGCGGACAACAACCAGTCGTTCAACGGGGCGTGGAACGTCTACCCGTTCCTGAAGAGCGGGATCGTGGCCATCAACGGCATCGAGCAGGGCCTGGTGCTGGTCAAGCCGAACCTGGGCGGCACCCCGCCGACCGGCGGCTACTTCGAGAACACCGCCGACGTCGCGATCGTCGACAACCAGACGGTGACCAGCTCCATCACGGTGTCGGGCCCGACCGTCACGCCGGGCACGCTGAAGGTGGGCGTGGACATCAAGCACACCTACCGCGGTGACCTGGTCATCTCCCTGATCGCGCCGGACGGCACCGTCTACCTGCTGGAGGACATCGCCAACAGCGACAGCGCCGACAACGTGATCAAGACGTACACGGTCAACGCCTCCTCCGAGGCGCCTGGTGGCGTCTGGAAGTTGCAGGTCAAGGACGTCGCCTCGCAGGACGTCGGCAAGATCGACGCCTGGAACCTGCAGTTCTGATCCCGCCCGCCCGGGCGGGGAGCGCCCCTTCGCTCCCCGCCCGGGCTCGGCGCGTCCGTGGAGGACCCGTGAAACTCAAGATCGCTTTCGGGGTACTGCTGGCCGGCATCCTCGCCGCGTCCGTCCTGTACACGGTGCGGGCCGCGTCCGGTCCGCCCGCCGCGTCGGCCCCCCTGCCCTCGCCGTCCCCGACCCTGCACGGCGACGGCCTGTCCGACAGCCACGACGGCTACCGGATGATCGCCGTGACGGTCCCCGACGCGCGCGGCCCGGCCAAGGAGGTGGCGTTCCGGATCCTCGGCCCCGACGGCGAACCCGCCACCGAGTACGACGACCTGCAGACCCAGCGCCTGCACATGTACGTGGTCCGCGACGACATGAGCGCCTACCAGCACCTGCACCCGACCCTGGACGCCGGCACCTGGCGCGCGACGGTCGCGGTCCCCGACGGCGGCGCGTACCGGGTCTTCGCCGAGTTCCTGCCCCGGGGCCGGGGCGGCGCGGGCCACCCGACCGTTCTCGGGGTGCCCTTCCTCATCCCGGGCGACACGAACTTCGTCCCGCTGCCGGCCCCGGCGAAGACCGCGACCGCCGGCCCGTACACGGTGACCCGGCTCGACGGGCTGGCCATGTTGCCGGTCGGGCGGAGCGCGATGATGCGGTTCGAGGTGTCCGACGCGTCCGGCACGGTGGTCACGGCCCTCGAGCCCTACCTCGGCGCGTACGCCCACCTGTCCTCCTTCGAGTCCCAGAGCCTGGCCCTGACCCACCTGCACCCGTTGGCCCCGGCGATGACGACGGCCGGGCCGAGCGGGTCCACCCTGGTGTTCCACGCCCAGTTCGGCACCCGGGGGGAGCAGCGGATGTTCCTGCAGTTCGCGGCGGGCGGGAAGGTGCAGCTGGCGGAGTTCACGGTGTTCGTGACGTGACCGGTGCGGGCCGGCGCGCGACCGCCGGCCCCTCGTACCTCCGCGCGACCACCACCGCCGGAGCCGCACGGGCCCGTCCCACCCGCCGCGCGGTCCAACTGCAAGATTGCCGACTAATATTGCAGCTTCTTGCAACATTGGTGCGCGGAGCGTAGATTCGTGTGGACTCATGGTGGAGTCTGTGGAACACACGCGCTACGAGAGGACCCCGTGAACCGTCACGAACGGCTGAGCGCCCTGCTGGAGATCCTGGCCACCCAGGGCCAGGTCGAGATCGACGAGGCCGCCGAGAAACTCGGCATGTCCGCCGCGACCGTCCGCCGCGACCTCGACCAGCTGGCCGCCCAGCAGCTCGTCACCCGCACCCGGGGCGGGGCGGTGGCCAACCAGGTGTCCTACGACCTGCCGATGCGGTACAAGTCGGCCCGGCACGTCTCCGAGAAGGAGCGGATCGCCGCGGCCGCCGCCGCCCTGGTCAAGCGGGACATGGTGGTGGCCCTCAACGGCGGTACCACCACGACGGCCGTGGCCCGGGCCATCGCGACCAGCCCCGCGCTGGCCGACCCGGGCGGCGGGCAGGTCGTGACGGTGGTCAGCAACGCGCTGAACATCGCCTCCGAACTGATCATGCGGCCGAACGTCCGGGTGGTCGCCACCGGCGGGGTGGCGCTGCCGCAGTCCTACGAGCTGATCGGCCCCCTCGCGACGAAGATCATCTCCGAGCTGACCTTCGACATCGCGTTCCTCGGCGTGGACGGCATCGAGCCGGCGTTCGGGGCCTCGGCGCACCACGACGGCGAGGCCAGCATCAACCACCTGATGGCCGAGCTCGCCCGGCAGGTCGTGGTGGTCACCGACAGCTCCAAACTGCTGCGTCGGTCCTTCGCCCGGATCTGCCACACCCGGGAGGTCGACCTGCTGATCACGGACCGCGACGCCCCGGCCGACGCGGTGCGCGCGTTCGAGGACCTGGGGGTCACCGTGCTCACCGTCTGACGCCGTCTGCAAAGTTCGGCAAGAATTATGCTTCCTTCTTGCATAAGTGCGCGCTAGGCTCCCTCAACATCGGGGGCCACGCGCACCGCGGAAGGACGGACTGATGTTGCGGAGAAGAGTGCTGGCGGGCCTGTTCACGGCTGCCCTGCTGGCGACGGCGGGCTGCTCGGGGTCGGGGGACTCCGGCGGCGACGTCACGTTGACGTACGGGGTGTGGGACAAGAACCAGGTGCCCGCGATGGAGAAGATCGCCACCGAGTTCACCAAGGCGCACCCGACCGTCAAGGTCAAGGTGGAGCTGACGCCGAACAAGGAGTACTGGACGAAGCTCCAGACCGCGGTCACCGGCGGCAGCGCCCCCGACGTGTTCTGGATGAACGCCCCGCGCTTCGGGCTCTACGCCTCCTCCGGGGTGCTCGCGCCGATGGACAGCAAAGCGGACCTGTCCAAGTACCCGAAGTCGTTGGTGGACACCTACAACTGGCAGGGCAGGCAGTACGCGCTGCCGAAGGACTTCGACACCATCGGGCTCTGGTACAACAAGGCGCTGTTCGACGCGGCGGGCGTGAAGTACCCCGATGAGACCTGGACCTGGGAGACCCTGACCGAGGCGGCGAAGAAGCTGACCGACCCGGCCAAGGGGCAGTTCGGGATCGCGGCGCCGGCCTACAGCCAGGAGAACTACTACAACACGATCTTCCAGTCCGGCGGCACGGTCGTGTCCGCCGACAGGAAGAAGTCCGGCTACGAGGACCCGGCCACCGTCAAGGGCCTCCAGTTCTGGGTGGACCTGATCAACAGGCACAAGGTGTCGCCGACCGTGAAACAGATGTCGGACACCGAGCCGACCCAGCTGTTCACCTCGGGCAAGGTCGCCATGATGTACGGCGGCTCCTGGGAGGCCGTCGGCTTCGCCAAGGACGACGCGCTCAAGGGCAAGATCGACGTCGCGGTCCTGCCGCGGGGCGACAAGCGCGCCGTCGTGATCCACGGCCTCGGCAACGTGGTGTACGCCAAGAGCAAGCACCCGAAGGAGGCCCTGGAGTTCGCCACGTTCCTCGGTTCGGAGCAGGCGCACAGGATCCAGGCCGAGACGGGTACGGTGATCCCCGCCTACGAGGGCACGCAGGCGACGTGGGTCGGCGCGATGCCGCAGTACCAGCTGAAGGCGTTCCTCGACGAGCTGCCCTACGCCGTGGCGTACCCGATCTCGAAGAACACCGCCGGATGGGCCGACCAGGAGCGCAAGCTGCTCCCGCTGGCCTGGGACGGCTCACGCGACCTGCCGGGCGTGGCCAAGGAGCTCGCCACGGCCATGAACGCGGCGCTGGCGAAGGAATGACGGCGACGGAGTCCCGGGTGGCCGACGCGGTCACCCGGGCCCCGGGGTGGCTGGCCCGGCTCGGGGGCTCCGGGGGCGCGGGTCGGCGGCCGCGCGGCGACTGGCCCTGGGCGTACCTGATGATCGCCCCGACCGGGCTCGGCCTGGCCGTGTTCTACCTGTGGCCGGTCGTGCAGACCGTCTACTTCAGCTTCACCGAGTGGGGCGCGTTCGGCGGGCACACCTGGGTCGGGTTCGCCAACTACACGACCCTGTTCCAGGACCCGGCCGTGGGGCAGGCGCTGCGGAACACGTTCGTCTACTCCGGACTGGTACTGCTCGGCGTGCCGCTGTCCATCGTGCTGGCGGTGCTGCTGAACACGCCGAAGCTGCGCGGCGTCAGCGTGTACCGCACGCTCTACTTCCTGCCGGTGGTCACCATGCCGGCGGCCGTGGCGATGCTCTGGCGGTGGATCTACAACGGCGACTACGGCCTGCTCAACTACGGCCTGTCCCTGTTCGGCGTCGACGGCCCGTACTGGGTCTCCGACGGCCGGGTCGTGCTGTACGCGATGGCCGTCGTCGGGGTGTGGACCCTGATCGGCTACAACGCGGTCATCTTCCTCGCCGGCCTGCAGGGCATCCCGCAGCACTACTACGAGGCGGCGGCCATCGACGGCGCCGGCCGGGTCCGGCAGTTCTTCTCGATCACGTTGCCGCTGCTGAGCCCCAGCATCTTCTTCGTGACGGTCCTGACCGTGATCGGTTCGCTCCAGATGTTCGACCTGATCTACATGATGATGGACCGCGGCAACCCGGCGCTCACGGACAACCGGACCATCGTCTACCTCTTCTACGAGGCGGCGTTCGTCGACAACCGGCGCGGGTACGCGGCCTGCATCGCCGTCGTGCTGCTCGCCGTGATCCTGACGCTGACCGTGGTCCAGTTCCGGCTGCAGAAGAAGTGGGTGCACTATGAGTAGGAGCCGACTCTGGCCGGTGCACCTGGTGCTCGCGATCGGCGCGGCGGCGATGGTGGCCCCGTTCTTCTGGGAGTTCCTCACCTCGGTGCAGTCGTTCGGGGAGTCCACCCGGATCCCGCCCACGTTCGTGCCCTCGTGGGAGTGGTCCAACTACGGCCGGGTCTTCGACTCCCTGCCGTTCGGCCGGCAGTTCCTCAACACGGTCCTGATGACCGCCGGGCGGACGCTGGCGCAACTCGTGTTCTGCGCGCTGGCCGGCTACGCGTTCGCCCGGCTGAGGTTCCCCGGGCGGGGCGCGCTGTTCGTCGTGTTCCTGTCCGTCCTCATGGTGCCCAGCCAGCTGTTCCTCATCCCGCAGTACCAGATCGTGTCGTCGTTGGGCTGGCTCAACACCCTCGCGGCGCTCATCGTGCCCGGGATGTTCAGCGCGTTCGGCACGTTCCTGCTCCGGCAGTTCTTCCTCGGTCTGCCCAACGACATCGAGGAGGCGGCCCGGATCGACGGCGCGAACCCGCTGCGGATCTTCTGGCACGTCATGCTGCCGCTGGCCCGCCCGGGGCTGCTCGCGCTGGGCATCCTCACCGTGCTGTGGTCCTGGAACGACCTGATGTGGCCCCTGGTCGTCAACACCTCCCCGGAGTCGATGACCCTGTCGGCCGGGCTGGCGACGTTGCAGGGCGAGCACCTCACCGAGTACCCGGTCCTGATGGCCGGCTCCCTGATGGCCACCCTCCCGGTCATCGTGATCTTCGTGGTGGCCCAGAAGCACCTCATCCAGGGCATCGCCTTCACCGGTTCCAAGTAGCACTGCCTCATCCCTCTCAACGACGGGCGGTCGGAAAGATGCGTATGAAACCCCTGCTGGCGGCGGCGGTCGGACTGGTACTCGCCAGTTCGATCCTGTCGCCGGGCACCGCCGTGGCGGCCGATCCGGGCCACCTCGGCGCGGTCACCGGCTTCGCGGCCGACGGCGCCACCTACACCTTCAGCTCCGGCGCGGCCAAGGTCCGGGTCGTGTTCCAGAAGGCCGACGTGTTCCGGCTGTGGCTCGCCCCGGACGGCGAGTTCACCGACCCGGCGAACACGGCGCCCGCCGACCCGGCCGCGCCGAAGGCCAACCTGGTCGTCAAGACCGACTATCCGGTACCGGCGACCACGTGGAAGGAGACCCGCGACACCTACGAGCTGCGGACCGCCTCCATGCGGCTCGTGGCCCGCAAGAGCGCCCTGACCTTCACCCTGTACGGGGCCGACAACAAGAAGATCTGGGCCGAGACCGCGCCCCTGTCCTGGACCTCCGGCAGCGCCACCCAGAGCCTGAGCCGGGGCGACAAGGAGCAGTTCTTCGGCGGCGGCATGCAGAACGGCCGGTTCTCGCACCGCGACCAGACCATCGCCATCTCCACCGACTACAACTGGGAGGACGGCGGCAACCCCAACGCCGTCCCGTACTACATGAGCACCGCCGGCTACGGCGTCTTCCGCAACACCTTCGCCCCGGGCAGCTACGCGTTCACGGCGCCCGTGGCCACCACGCACGACGAGCGCCGCTTCGACGCGTACTTCTTCGTCGGCGACCTCAAGCAGTCCCTCGACCGGTACACCGAGCTGACCGGCCGGCCCTTCATGCCCCCGGTCTACGGCCTGGAGTACGGCGACGCCGACTGCTACAACCGGTCCAACCCCGGCTACAAGGGCACCCGCGACCCCGACAAGCTGCGCACCCCCGACGCGGTCAAGGTCGCCCAGGGCTTCGTGGACCACGACATGCCGCGCGGCTGGATGCTCGTCAACGACGGCTACGGCTGCGAGTACGTGGACCTCGACCAGGTCGGCACCGCGCTGCGGGACCGCAAGATCGACATGGGACTGTGGACCGAGCGCGCCCTGACCAACCAGCCCTACGAGGTCGGCACGGCCGGCGTCCGGGTCCGCAAGCTCGACGTCGCCTGGGTCGGCGAGGGCTACCGGCAGGCGCTGTCGGGCTGCGAGGACGCCCACGACGGCATCGAACGGCACTCCGACGCGCGCGGCTTCGTGTGGATGGTCGAGGGCTGGACCGGCTCGCAGCGCTGCGCGGTCACCTGGACCGGGGACCACGCCGGTTCGCTGGACGCGATCCGCTGGCAGATCCCGGCCATCCACGGCTCCGGGCTGTCCGGGCAGGCGTACGCGGCCGGCGACATCGACGGCATCTTCGGCGGCTCCGCCGAGAGCTACGTGCGCGACCTGCAGTGGAAGGCGTTCACCCCGGCGCTGATGAGCATGTCGGGCTGGGCCGAGTACGACAAGCAGCCGTGGACCTACGGCGAGCCGTACACCAGCATCAACCGGAACTACCTGAAGCTGCGCGAACGGCTGCTGCCGTACTTCTACACGTACGCGGCCGAGGCGCACCGGACCGGTACCCCGATCGCGCGGTCCCTGGTCCTGGAGTACCCGGACGACCCGAAGACCTGGGGCGGCAACGCGACGGGCGAGTTCCTGGCCGGCGAGGACTTCCTCGTGGCCCCCGTGTCGACCTCCGGCGAGTCCCGGGGCGGCATCTACCTGCCCAAGGGCACCTGGGTCGACTACTGGTCCGGCCGGCTCTACCAGGGCCCGACCACGATCGAGAGCTACCAGGCGCCGCTGGCCACCCTGCCGCTGTTCGTCAAGGCCGGCGCCGTCGTGCCCATGTGGCCCGAGGGCATCAACAACCACCGGGACCGGGCGCCGGGCGACCGGCTGACCCTCGACGTGTACCCGGCCGGGAACTCGTCGTTCACCCTGCACGAGGACGACGGCGTGACCCGCTCCACGGCGTCGGCGGCCCAGGAGTTCACGGTCTCCGCCCCGAAGGACGGCCCCGGGAACGTGTCCGTCCGGATCGGCCCGTCGGTCGGCTCCTACACCGGCAGCCCGACCGCCCGGCCCTACGAGCTGACCGTGCACTCCGGCTCCGCCCCGACCATGGTCACCGTGGCGGGCGAGACCCTGCCCGCCCTGGACAAGGCGGCCTACGCCACGGCGACCACCGGCTGGTACTACGACCCGGCCGACCGCGCCGGCGTGGTGCGCGTCAAGACCCCGTCGGTGGCCGTCACCGCGTCGGCGACCGTCGAACTCGTCGGCGGCACCGCCCTGGGCGGCCTGTACCCGACCGACGGGCTCGGGCGCGCCGAGATCGGGGCCCCGGCGTTCGCGCCGCCCGGCGTGACGCACGAGGAGAGCGTGCTGTTCCGCAACCTGACCGGCCAGCCGGTCAAGGACGTCAAGCTGAGCATCCAGACCCCGGCCGGTTGGACCGCCACCCCGGTGGGCCGCCCGACATCCGACCTGGTGCAGCCCGGCAAGGTGTTCGAGGTCCGGTTCCGGGTCACCCCCGCCGAGGGCCCGGGCGACAAGACCGTCACGGGCAAGGTCGACTACACGGTCCGGGGCCGGCAGAACTCCGCCGCCGCGAACGCGACCACCCAGGTGCCCTACGGCTCCCTGGCCGCCGCCCGTAACAACGTGGCGACCAGCGACGACGCGGCCACCACCGCCGGCAACATCGACGGCGCCGGTTCGAGCTTCTCGGCCCAGTCCCTCGCCGCCGCCGGGGCCGCCCCGGGCGCGACGGTCACCGTGAAGGGCACCTCCTTCACCTGGCCGGACGTGCCGGCGGGCCGGCCCGACAACGTGACCGCGAAGGGCCAGACGATCTCGCTGTCCGGCCAGGGCACGCACCTGGCGGTCCTCGCCACCGGCACGGGCCAGGCCAACGGGCCGGTGACGGTCCGCTACACCGACGGCAGTACGGAGACCCGGGACCTCGGGGTGCCGAACTGGTGCTGCGTCGACCCCGGCGGCTTCGGGGCGACCGTCGCGCTGAGCACCCTGGGGAAGAACACGCCGGCCGGGGCGCACCAGTACCCGACGACGCCCTACCGGGTGTTCTACCAGCAGGTCAGGATCGACCCCGGCAAGACGGTGCAGGCGATCACCCTGCCCGACGCGCCGGCCCTGCACCTGTTCGCCGCGACCGTGGCCAGCGTGCCGCTGCCGCCCGCCCCGACCGGCGACACCTGGGCCAGCGACCTGACCTGGGTCGAGTCGAGCAACGGCTGGGGGCCGGTCGAACGCGACCGCAGCAACGGCGAGGACGACGGCGGGGACGGCGCGCCGCTCACCCTGGCCGGCACCGTGTACCCCAAGGGACTCGGCGCGCACGCCGACTCCACCGTCACCTACCACCTCGACAGGAAGTGCGGCCGGTTCACGGCCACCGTCGGAGTGGACGACGAGATCGCCGACTACGGCTCGGTGGTGTTCGCCGTCAAGGTCGACGGGGTGGAGAAGTACCGCTCGCCCCTGATGACCGGCACGTCGACGCCGGTACCGGTGTCGGTGGACATCACCGGGGCCCGGCTCGTCGACCTCGTGGTGACCGACGGGGGTGACGGCAAGGGCGGCGACCACGCGGACTGGGCGGCGGCCCGGTTCGCCTGCGGGTAGCGGAGACCGGGGTTCCGGGTCGGTCGGGCCGGCCCGGAACCCCACCACGCCCCGTGACCGGCGGCGACCTGTGCACAGTTGTCCGTCGCGGTGCCCGTCCTCTAGGGTGGGCCGCCTGTGTCAGTTGCGACGGGGAGTGGGTGGGCTCGGTGGGGCGGGAGCGGTTGGAGCAGGCGTACGCGGCCTGGGAGACCCAGGACTGGAAGACCGCCGCCGAACTGTTGGAGGTCCTCGCCGCCGACTATCCCGACCACGCCGGCTGTCCCGCGTGGCTGTTCGACGCGGCCCTCGCGCACAAGTTCCGCCGGGACTGGGCGCGCGCCTACTCGATGGGCGTGCGGGCCGCCGCCCGGGTCCAGCGTGGAGTCCAGGAGCCCGCGTACTGGAACCTCGGCATCGCCGCCACCGTCCTCGGCGAGTGGGCCACCGCCCGCGATGCCTGGCAGGGCTTCGGCATCGACCTCGCGCCCGGCGACGGCGAGATCGTCGACGACTTCGGCATGACGTGCGTCCGGCTCGACGAGGCCGACGGCTCCGAGGTCGTCTGGGCGCGCCGGATCTGCCCCACCCGGGCCCGGGTCGTCAGCATCCCCACCGCCTCGGAGCGCCGGTTCGGCGAGATCGTGCTGCACGACGGCGCGCCGAACGGCGAACGCGTGGTCGGCGACCAGACGTTCCCGGTGTTCGACGAGATCCTGCTGTGGCGCACGTCCGAGCTGTCCTCGTGGACGGTGACGGTGACCGTGCCGGCCCCCGGGGACCTGGAGGACCTGGTGGACCTGTTCGACGCGCGCGGCCTGTGCGCCGAGCCGGCCGCGAACACCCGGGTGCTGTGCCGGTGCTGCAGCGAGGGGAGCGTGACCCAGGAACGGGTGGTCGCGCCCGGTACCCAACTGGTGTGGCTCGCCGGGCCGGCGGGGCTCCTCGACGGACTGTTGGACGGCTGGCGGCTGGCGGCGCTCGGCCGGGCCTGGGCGGACCTGCGCCCGGCGCACTGATGTCGGACCCGGATGACAGGATATCCGGGTGCTGACCGGACTGGACGACATCAACTGGACACGGCTCGGCCGCGCGCCCGGATCCGCCGGGGACGTGCCCGACCTGATCCGCGCCCTGCTGGCCCCCGACGAGAGGACCCGCGACGAGGCCCTCGGCGGGCTGTACGGCACGATCTTCCACCAGGGCGCCCGCTTCGAGGCGACGGCGCACGCGGTGCCGTTCCTCCTGGAGGTGCTCGCCGCGCAGGCCCCCGCCGACCAGTCCACCCTGCTGGGCCTGCTGGCGGCCCTCACGGTCGGCTACGACGAGAACTGGCTGCCCGCCGGCCTGACGGAGGCCGAGCTGTGGTCGGACCCGGCGGCGTCGGCGGCCTACGGGGCGGTGCGCGCGGGCGTCGGGCTCTACCGCGACCTGCTCGGCTCGCCCGACCTCGGGGTCCGCACCATGGCCGCCTACCTGCTGGCCTGGTTCCCCGACGACGCCGAGGACAGCCTGCCGCCCCTGGTGGAACTCGTCTCCCCGGAGGAGTACGAGGGCGTGGCGGCCACCGCCCTGGTCGCGATCGGGCTGCTCGGCGGCACCTTCGAGCGTCCCGTCGACAACCGGCCGGTCATCGGCTGGGCCGCCGCCGTCGCCGCCGCCCGGGTGCGGGGCGCCGACGCGGACCAGGCGGTCGCCGACGAGCTGCTCGGCTGGACCCGCACCGGGGCGGGGGTCCGGTGGGAGATCCCGTTCCTGGAGGGCGACCTCTCCGGGTACGCGGCCCTGGCGCTCGCCCAGCTCGGCCCCGCCCACGTCGAGGCCACCTACGACGCGCTGCTCACCCGGATGCCCACCGTGACGGGTACGGAGACCCTGCCGGTGCTCGGCGAGGCGCTGCGGTTGGCGTTCCCGACCGGTCCGCTCGCCGAGGGGGTGCCGGCCACCGGGCTCGACGAGCGGCAGGTCCGGCTGGCCCGGGTGCTCGCCGAGCACGAGGGGCCGTGGAAGATCGGGGAGCAGACGTTCGGCAACGTGTCCATGCTGGTCCGGTCGTACGGGCTGCCGTCGGACCGGGAGTCGCTGCGGTCGTTCCTGGGATCGGTCTAGGCGGGCCGGGGTGCCGGCGGAGCACCGGACGCGGGTGCTCCGCCGGACCCCCTCACCCAGCTGCGGGCGGCCGTTGTGACCGCCCGCCGCCGAGCGGGTCTGGGGGCGGACGTCAGACGGTGATCGTCGCGATGTCGGGCGCCCAGCCGTTCGGGTTGCCGAACCGGATGGTGTTGCCGCCGGCCGCCAGCGCGACCGTGACGGTGAGGGTCTGGACGACGTTCCAGTTGTCGTCGTTCGTGCCGCCGAAGGAGCGGCTGGTCGCCGTCCCGTTGACCGTGATGGTGGCCGACCTGCCGGATCCACCGTTGACGTAGGCGATCCGCAGGGTGTAGTTCCCGGAGATCGGCACGCTGTCGACGGGGATCGTGAGGGTGCCGTCGTAGCCGATGTATCCGACCTTCCTACCGTTGGAGCACGCCGGGCAGGTCTGGACGACGGCGCCGCCGGCCAGGATTCCGGCTTCGCTCGCCTGGTAGGTGGTGGTGCCTCCGGACGGGGCGACCGTGAGGCTGTAGGTGGCCGCGTGGCTGCCGGACGCCCCGGCACCGGTGACGGTGACGGGATAGGTACCGGCCGCCGCCGCTGCGGTGACCGTGATCGTCAGGGTCGCGTTGCCGCCGCTGGTGACGGTGGTGGGGTTCAGGGCGAGGGTGACGCCCGGGGGCGCGCCGGAGGCGGTCAGCGCGATGTTCTGCGGGCTGCCGGCGGTGGTCTGGGTCACGACCGTGGTGGAGAGGGTGCCCGCGCCCGGTGTGGAGCCGGACGCGGTGGCCAGCGTCAGCGCGAAGTCGCCGGGGACGGGGCCGGAGGGCAGCACCGTGATGGAGTCGATGTCGGGCGCCCAGCCGCCGGGGTTGGCGAAACGGACGGTGTTGGCGCCCGCGGCCAGGTTCGCGGTGAGGGTGAGGGTCCTCGGTGTGTTCCAGTCGCCGGTTCCGGGGAAGGTGGCGGTTGCCGGGGTGCCGCCGTTGACGCTGACGTCGGCGGTGCGAGCGGCCTCCCCGTTGACGTAGACGACCCTGATCTGGTGCGCGCCCGGGGCCACGGCGCCGACGTTGTTGAAGGTCAGGGTGCCGCCGCCGCCGAGGTAGCCGACGACGTTGCCGTCGGTGCATCCTGTGCAGGCCTGCACCTTCGCCCCGCCGGCGAGGGTGTTGCCCGGGTCGTCGGCCTTGTACGTCGCCGACCCGTCGGCGTTGAGGGTGGTCACCGACACCGGGTTGCTGGGTGGGCCGGTGTGTCCGGCGGCGTCGTGGGCCACGACGGTGAAGGTGTAGGCGGTCGCGGCGCTCAGGCCGGTGATGGTGGCGGTGGTGCCGGCGACGGTGGCGGCCCTGACGGTGCCCCGGTAGACGTCGTAGCTGGTGACGGACGACGGCGGAACGGTGTTGTCCTTCGGTTCGGTCCAGCTGAGCGTGACGCTGGTGGGGGACGGGGCGTAGCCCCGGACGTTCCCGGGAGCCTCCGGGCCCACCGGCGGCGGGCCGGGGTTGATTCTGATCAGGCGGGATCCGTGGGCGGGCAGGTTCGCGGTGAAGCGACCCGTGGCGGGCGCCAGGTCGGTACGGCTCCACATGTCGCGCACCGCCGCCCGCTGCGTGGCCGGCAGGCCGAGGTCGGACCAGTCGGCGGTCACGTCGGCGGCTGAGCCGTCGAGGTTGAACAGCGCGACGGTGTAGGTGCCGTCGGCGTTCCTGACGGTCCAGACCTGACGGCCGGTGTCCTGGTTGACCGGGCGGGCGGGAAGGCCCGACTGGTTCTGGGCGATGACCTCGGTGTTCTTCAGCAGGGACAGCCCGTAGCTGTCCAGTCTGGTCAGGTCGTCGCCGATGTAGAGCGGTGCGGACACGATGGACCACAGCGTCATGTAGGACTGGCGCTCGATGTCGGTCAGGCCGTCCATGGCGCCGTTGCCCACGTCGAGGGAGTCGAGGTTGGGCCAGAAGCCGGGCCTGGCGTGCTGCAGCCAGGGCACCACGGTGCGCCAGCGCTGGGTGAGCGACCCGCTCCAGCCGCCGACCAGGGTGCCGCAGTAGCACTCGACGTCGTTGTCGATCCGGACGCTCTCGGCGTTGGCCTTCCAGTGTTCGGCGTAGGAGATCGGCAGCGAGTACGACAGCTGGATCTCGCCCTGCCAGTGGAGCGCGGCGAACGCGGTGCGCCAGGCGGCCACCTCGTAGTAGCTGCTGTGGGCGAGCGGTGCGGGACTGTCGTTGGTGGAGCCGGGCGTCACACCGTCGATCTTGAGGTGGTCGACGCCCCAGTCGGAGAACATCTGAGCGACCGAGGAGATGTACTCCTGGCCGCACGGGTTCGACGGGGAGAAGTCCAGCACGTACCAGCCGTTCCACTGGTTGCGGATCGGCACCGGGTTCCCGTTGGCGTCCTTGAGCACGGCCTTCCTGGTGGTACAGCCGGTGGTGCTCCCGAACACCGGGGCGTTCGCGTCGTAGCCCCCGACCATCATGCCGGCGGGGTAGTACAGGCCGGCCTTGAGGCCGAGGGCGTGGATCCGGGAGATCACCGTGCCCATGGGGGTGGGGAACCGGACGGTGTCCTGGGTCGGGCGGCCGTAGGCGTCGACCTTGAAGTTCCAGTTCCAGTCGGCGAACCAGCCCGAGTCCATGTTGACGTACTGGTAGCCGACGTCCCTGAGGCCGGTGGAGACCATGGCGTTGGCCTGGGCCATGACGTTGGCCTCGGTGAGCCAGCTGTAGTTGCCGCGCGTGTTGACCCCGGGGTAGCTGGTGGACTGCAGACTCCAACTGCTCCAGCCCAGGTACGGCTTCTGTGCCACCGCGGACACGGCGGGTGCGGGTGCGGGTGCGGCCGTGACCGGGCTGGCCGCCGCCTGTGCCACGGGCAGAGTCCCCGCGGTCATGCCGAGGCCAATCAGGACGCTTGACAACCCCCGACCGATCCTTGTTCTGACTAGTGCGTTCACAGCTAGGGCCCCTTCTTGGTGACCTGACCGCCGTGCGTGGACATGGCGGTGCGCGTCGGTGCCGCGCGTCCCGGCGCCGACCTGTGGACCTACCGCATGATGTGTCAGCACCGTAGCGCCAATAAATTAACTTCGTCAAGAATTGAAGTCGGCCATGTTTCGTCCTGGCCGATCCCGCACATTCGGGCGGCCCTGGAGTCGCGTCCTCAGACCGTTCCGGTCGGGGCCGGCCCGCCCCGGCGCAGCAGCAGCCACAACACCCCGCCCTGGACCACGTACCCGGCCGCCACGGCCACGATGCCGCCCACCGCGCCGGCCCCGGGGACCAGCAGCCAGCCCGCCACGGCCACCGTCGCGCACTGGGCCACCGCCGTGCCGGCCGAGCCGCGCCGCCACCGGGCGTCGAGGTTCTCCATCAGGTACACGCAGAACACGCAGCCGGCCGACAGCGCGATCTCCACCCCGATGGCCACCGGGTGCGGCCGGACCACCAGCACCCCGGTGGCCAGGGCGGCGGGCGGCAGCAGCCAGCGCAGCACCCGGCGGGCCAGGAGCACCCCCGCCTCCGGCCCGTGGGAGCGCAGCCAGGCCACGGTGCGCGGCTGCCAGATCCGCAGCAGGTAGCCCCACAGCACGCCGCAGGCCACCGGGCCGAGGACCAGCAGGTAGAAGAGGCTGACCTGCTCGGGGGTCGAGAGGGCGGCGAGTTCGGCGTACAGGACCGACACCGAGGCGATGGCCAGCGCCTCGCCGACCGTGAGTACCGCCGCCGCCCGGGCCGCCGGCCACGCGCCGGTCGCGAGCCGGGGGCCGGGCGGCCGGAGCCGGAGCGCCAGCACGACGTTGACCAGGGTGACCGCGCCCGCGAGGAACGCCAGCACCGCCGGGGCGCGCGCGCCGGTCGCGGCCACCAGCAGCACCCCGCAGCCGTAGCTCGCCGCGATGGCCGAGTACGCGACCGCGTCGGCGTGCGGGAGCCCCCGGAGCCGGAACAGCGCCACCTGCACGGCGCAGCAGCCGATCCCGGTGGCCAGGGTCGCGGCGGCGGCGTACCGGGCCGCCGACCCGCCCGGCTGCACGGCCGTGGCCCCCAGCCAGCCGAGCAGGCACACCGTGAGCGGCACCAGGGCCAGCCGGTGAAAGAACCGCTCCAGGCCCGGCCCGTCGCCCCGGGGGATCAGGGTCAGCGCCGCCTTCTCCACCCCGCTGGACGTCAGCGCGAACAGCCACGCGGAGATCCCGGTCGCGGCGGCGTACGGGGCGAACCCGTGCGCGCCCCACAGGGCCAGCAGGGACACCTCGGACACCTGCTGGGCGATCCGGTACGCGCCGCGCCCGGCGATCAGGGTGACGACGGTCCTCAGCCGCGCCACGGTACCGTCTGGCGATGCGCGTGGAACTCCACAAGGGACACGGGGTGGAGCCGCCGGGCTGGGCGGCGGCGGTGTCGGCCGCCGGACTGCACGCGGCCTGGGCGTGGCCGGTGCTGCGGGCCCGGGCCGGCCGGCGCGGCGTCCGGGCGCTGCTGCGCGCCGAGGACGGCTCGGTCGCGGGCCTGGCCGCCTGGCGCGGGGTGCCCGGCGCCACGGAGGTGCTGTGTCCGGCGTCCAGCGTCCTGCCCGGCGTCGCGGCGGACCCCGGCGTCTGGTCGGAGGCGCTCCGGGCGGTCGGCGGCGCGCTCGGCGGCGCGGTGCTGCTCCGCCAGCTCCAGGAAGCCCACCTGCCGGCGGTGCTGCGCGGCCCGGCCGTGGTCCGGCGGGGCCTGTCCGTCGCCGTGTTCGACAACCACTTCGACTCGTTCGACGGCTACCTGGCCGGCCTCGGCAAGGGGCGGCGGAACTCCCTGACCACGCAGTTGCGCCGGATCGACGCGGACCCGGGCCTGGTCTGCGGGTTCGGCCGGGACGCGCTGCCGGAGCCGGCCGAGGTCGTCGGGCTGGTCGCGGCGACCGCCCGCCGGCAGCGGACCGGCCTGCTGCCGGCCCCGTCCACCGGGCCCGCGCTGGCGGCGGCCCTGCTGGCCGACCCGACCACGCACTGGCTGACCTACCGCGACCGCGACGGCCGCCTGCTGGCCTGTGCGTACCTGCTCGACCATGCCGAGTGGCCGGTGCTGGGGTCCTGGGGCGCGCTGGCCCCGGAGGACGGCGGCCGCAAGCACCTGTGGTTCCACATGCTGACCGCGTGCGTCCGGTGGTGCGTGGCCGAGGGCCGGGCCGGGGTGGTGATGGGCAAGGGCAGCGAACAGACGAAGCGGACCCTGGGCTTCCGGCTCCGGCCGCAGTGGACGGTGCTGGCTCACGCGTCGGCCCTGGGCCGGTAGTCCGAGGTGAGGAACCGGCCCTTCCCGGCGGCGGTCAGTTCGACGCGGTCGGCCTCGACGAGCCGCATCCGGGTGCCGTCGAGGCTGCCGGCGACCTGGGCGTCGTACCCGCGCGCGACCGGCTCGAACTCCGCGCCCCGCTCCAGCACCAGGTGCACGGTGATCAGTCCGGTGGCGTCCTGGCGCACCATGCACTCGGCCAGCCCGGGGGTGTACGCGCCGGCCCGCAGGAACAGCGCCGCCCCGAGCCGGCGCCCCGAGATCAGGACGACGTGCTCGTCGGTGCGCCCGGTGGCCAGCCGCATCCGGGGCAACGGGCTGCCGCACCCGCACCGGCCGGGCACCAGCGCGCCCCGGTCGCCGACCCGGTACCGGACCAGGGGCATCGCGCGCTCCCGGTAGTGGGTGACGACGACGTCGCCCTCCTCGCCGGCCGGCACCGGACCGCCGTCGGGGCCGAGGACCTCCACCCACACCCGGTCGAGGTCGACGTGCGCGTGGCCGAGCGCGCAGTCGGAGGAGACGGTCAGCACCTCGTACGCGGAGTACTCGTCGAACACCGGCACCCCGAACGCGTCGGCCAGCTGGGTCCGGGCCTCGGGGGTGAGCAGTTCCGAGTCGGTCAGCACGACCCGCAGCCGACACCGGAGCCGGTCGAGTTCGTCCGGGGTGAGGGTGCGCAGCAGGGTGCGCAGGACCAGCGGGTACGCCATCAGGACCCGGGGGCGCGAGGCCAGCACCGCGCGGGCCACGTCCGCGTCGGGCAGGGTCGACCGGATCACGGTGCGCGGGAACACCCCGAGGCGCTGGAACCACCGGGTCGGCCGGTCGAACGGCTTGAGCTGGGTGATCGGCCACCAGGGGCGGTAGCCGGCGGTCAGGAAGCGGCGGACGATGGTCGCCCCGTGGTAGCCGTACGCGCGGCGGTCGTGCCGGACCTCGATGGCCAGGCCGGTGGTGCCGCTGGTCCGGTCGACCAGGTAGTCGGCCACCGGGCCGTGGAACCGTTCGACGCCGGCGGCCACGACCACCGGCTTGGCCAGGACCGGGAGGTCCTCCAGGGGCACGTCCGGGTAGTCGGCGTAGTAGGGGACGTGCTCCCGGCAGTACCCGAGGAAGGCCCTGATCTGTGCCCTGGCCCGGCGCTCGACGTCCTGCGGTGACCGGCGGCGGACCCGCAGCGCCGCGACGAGGGAGCCCAGCTCCCACAGCGACACCCCGCCGCCGCTGCTCACGCCGCGTCCCGGATGTCGAACCGCAGCAGCCGCTCCGCGGCGTCCAGCGTGCCCATCAGCTGGTCGCGGTCGGAGCTGGCCGCCAGCACGTAGCCCAGTTTCGCCCCCGCCCGGGTGTACGGCTCCACGTGCTCGCCCTCCGTCACCGCCACCACGATGTCCACCACGTCCGGCAGCGCCCGGGCCACGTCCAGCCCGGCGATCGAGGTCAGCTTGCCCTCCCGTTCGGCGCGCAGCACCCGGAACCCGGCGTGCCGGGCCGCCCCCGGGGTCAGGTCCACGGCCTCGCCGAGCGCCATCCGGATGTAGAGCTCCGTCACGTCCACGCCCTGCGCCAGCCCGAGGAGTTCCGCGACCCCGTTGCCGCCCAGCCGGGCGCCGACCTCGATCAGCACCACGTCGCCGTCGTCGGTGACCAGCACGTCCACGTTCAGCGAGCCCCACCGGTAGGCCAGCGCCGCGCACACGTCGTCGAGCATGGCCCGGACCCGGCCGGCGAGCCCGTGGCCGCGTTCGGGCATGGTGTGCTCGACGGTGACGAAGTGCGGTAGGGCGGTGAGCCGGCGGTCGCTGAGCCCGAGGAGCGCGACCCGGCCGTCGGCGACCACGGCCTCGGCGGTCAGGTGCCGGCCCGGCAGGTACTCCTCGGCGATCAGCGTGTCCGACATCGAGTACGCGGCGGCCCCGTCCAACGCGCCCTCGAACTGGCCGGCCGTGGAGCACAGGCTGATGCCCCGCCCGCCGCTGGAGTCGGTCGGCTTGAGGATCACCGGCAGCCGCAGGCCGGGCAGCGCGGCCCGGACCTCGGCGGGGGAGCCCTGGACGTAGCGCGGCCCCGGCTGGCCCAGCCCGTCGGCGACGGCGCGGAAGAAGCCCTTGTCCACCGAGGCCCGCACCGCCTCGGCAGACAGCCCGCACGGCAGGCCCAGGCGCTCGGCCAGGGCGAGCTGGGTGGGCAGGTTGACGTCGCTGGCCGGCGACAGCACCCCGGCCAGGTCGGGCCGGCCGGCGAGCACCCCGACGAGCCTGTCGACGTCGCGGGTGCTGACGTTGCAGAACTCGTCGGCCCAGGCCACGGCGGGCGCGTCGGACCGCACGTCCACGCAGACCGTGCGCACGTCGAGCCGGCGGGCGGTGCGCAGGGTGGTGATGGCTCCGTCGGCGCCACCCAGGACGACCAGGGTTCTCATGGGGTTTCCTCGGGGTACAGGAGGTCGGCGGGAGCCACGGTCAGGTTGGTCTCCCGGACCAGGAACAGTGGCGGGCGGGGACCGCCCCGGGACAGGTGCACGAGGTAGCGGGCGACGACGGCGAGGGCCGCCAGGCCCAGGGCGAGCCCGACCGCGGGGAAGCCGGCGAGCGCGACGGCCGCCCCGAGCAGGCAGCCGACGGCCGCGAAGGTGAGCAGCCGGTCGGAGTACGACACGAACAGCTCCACGGAGTGCTTCGCCAGGCCCCGGACGGACACCTTCGACTCCCCGCGCACCCGGGGCCGGTGCGCGGTCGGCACCGTCGTCCAGGCCCGGGTCAGCCGGGGCACGGTGGCCAGGAAGTACGGGGTGCCGAGCCGCAGCCGCACGATCCGCCGGGCCAGGTCCGTGCGCACCAGCCGGAAGCAGGTCGCGCCCCGGGGCAGCTGGATGCCGAGCACGCGGCGGGCGATCCGGTCGTGCACGAGGGAGGCGAGTTTGCGCAGGCCGGAGTCGCGCCGGTCGGGCCGGACCCCGAACACCGCGTCGTAGCCCTCGGCGGCCTTGGCGATCAGGAGCAGCCCTTCGGCCGGCGGGAACTGCAGGTCGGCGTCGAGGTGCAGGATCCACGGCTGGGCGGCGTAGAGGTACCCGGCCGAGAACGCCGCCTCCAGGCCGAAGTTCCGGCTGAACGACAGGTACCCGACTCGGGGGTCGCCGGCCGCCAGCGCGCGGATCCGGTCCAGGGTGCCGTCGGTGCTGCCGTCGTCCACGAACAGCACCTGGAGCGGCCGACAGTCGCCGAGTTCGGCGACGATCTCCGCGTAGCAGGGCCCCACGTTGTCCTCCTCGTTGTGGCAGGGCACCACGACGGAGAGGGGGAACGGCGTCATCGGGCGAAACTAGCGTCCACTGTGGGCAAAAGGAAGGGATCGACGCCCTTGATTCGTCGGGTCCCCCGGTGGATGATCGCAGCCATGTACGTACTCGGCCTCAGTCAGCACCACGACTCCGCGGCGGCCCTGCTGCGCGACGGCGAGATCGTCGCCTTCATCGAGGAGGAGCGGCTGAGCCGGCTCAAGCACGACGGGGCCTTCCCCCGGCTGGCCGCGCGCTGGTGCCTGGACGAGGCCGGCATCACCCTGGGCGACGTCGACCACGTGGCGTACTTCTGGCAGGGCTACCGCGAGATCGGGCACGCGCTGACCCACTTCGTCCGGCACCTGCCCGACACCCTCGCGGTGTTCCGCAACGACGGCGGCGACTTCACCCCGAAGGCCACCGGGCTCGTCGACACGCTGCGCGACCAGGGCGTCCAGCGGCACCCCGACGACTACCACGTGGGCGGCGCGCTGCTGCTGCACCTGAAGCGGTCGGTCCGGTTCGGGGCGATCGTCCGCGAGCAGCTCGGCTGGACCCGGCCCACGAAGTTCAAGGTGCACCTGGTCGACCACCACCACGCGCACGCGGCCAGCGCGTACTTCCTGTCCCCGTTCGACCGGGCGGCCATCATCACCTGGGACGGGATCGGCAGCGACGGCACCTCCACCTACTTCGGGCTCGGCGAGGGCGACACGATCGTCGACCTCAAGCGGATCCGGTTCCCGCACTCCCTGGGCGCGCTGTACGCGGCCGTCACCGGCTTCCTCGGCTTCCACCCCAGCCGCGACGAGGGCAAGGTGATGGGCCTGGCCGCGTACGGCACCCCGCGCTACGTGGACGCGTTCGCGCCCCTGGTCGGGCTCACCGACGGCGGCGCGTACGAGCTGGACCTGTCCTACTTCCGGCACCACGCCACCGCCAAGCACCAGGTGTCGAAGAAGTTCCTCGAGCTGTTCGGCCCGCCCCGGCCCCGGGTGCGCGGCGAGATCGACCAGCACTACGCCGACGTCGCCTACGCCCTCCAGGACTCCCTGGAGCGCGTCGGCCTGCACGCGGCTAACTGGCTGGCGAAGGCCACCGGCGAGACCCGGCTGTGTACGGCCGGCGGCGTCGCCCTCAACAGCGTCATGAACGGCCGGATCCTGCTGGAGACCCCGTTCGAGGAGTTCTACGCCCAGCCGGCCGCCGCCGACGACGGGTCCGCCCTGGGCGCGGCGGTCATGGTCAGCACGACGAAACTGGGCCGGCCGTGGAAGAAGGGCGGCGAGTACATCTTCCTGGGCGCCTCCTTCGGCGAGGACGTCATGCTCGCCGCGCTGGAGGCCGCCGGGCTCGCGCACACCCGCCCCGACGACCTGCTCGACACCACCGCGCGGGCGATCGCCGACGGCCGGATCGTCGGCTGGTACCAGGGCCGGGGCGAGTGCGGGCCGCGCGCCCTGGGCAACCGGTCGATCCTGGCCGACCCGCGCCGCGCCGACAGCAAGGAACGGCTCAACGAGAAGGTCAAGCACCGCGAGTCGTTCCGGCCGTTCGCGCCGTCGTGCCTGGCGGAGCGGGCGGGGGACTACTTCGCCAGCGGGTACCCGTCGCCGGTGATGCTCCTGGTCTTCGACGTGCTGGAACACCAGCGGGACAAGGTGCCCTCGATCACGCACGCCGACGGGACGGCCCGGGTGCAGACGGTGTCGAAGGCCGACAACCCGCTGTACCACGCGCTGATCTCCCGGTTCGACGAGCTCACCGGGGTGCCGATGCTGGTGAACACGTCCTTCAACGACAACGAGGAGCCGATCGTGTGCTCGCCGGAGGAGGCGGTGCGCTGCTTCCTGAAGACCGACATGGACGCCCTCGCCCTGGGGCCGTTCTGGGTGGAGAAGTGACGCGGCTGCTGCGCGGCTGGTGGTGGATCCTGCCCGCGTTCGGCGCCGCCGTCCTGGCCGCCGTGATCATGGTGGTCCTCCCGGCGGACCGGTCCATCGACAGCGTCTGGGAAGTGCTGTTCAAGACCAGTCCACTGGTACTGGCGGTGCTGGCCGTCGCCGGTTTCCCGCAGCGCAAGGGTCTCGGGCTCGGCCTGGTGTTCGCCCTGTTCGTGGTCTACATGGGCGCGGTGGACACGTTCTACATCACCCGGATCGACGACTACGCCGCCGCGTCGGGCGCCGAGTCGGCCTTCCCGCCGCTGTACCAGGCGCAGCTGTTCGTCGGCTCGTTCACGGTCCTGGCGGTGCTGTTCGCCTACCGGCTCGGCGGCGCGGGCACCCTGCGTGTCGCGCGGGCCGGGCTCGCCGCCGTCCTGGTGATGATCTCCGGGCTCAACGACCTGACCTTCTGGGCCACCTACCACTGGCCCGCCGGCCGGCCCACCCACCTGAAGTGGGCCTCGCACATCACCGTGTTCTACGGGCACCAGCCGTCCGTGGTCGAGGCCGTGGTCTTCCTGGCCGTGCACCTCGCCCTCGCCGCCGCCGTGCTCACCGTCCCGCTCCGGCGACTCTCCGGGCCACGTTCAGACCCTGCCTGATCGCCTGGTCCATGTCGATGTACGTGTACGTGGCCAGCCGGCCGGCCGCGAACCGGGGCGGTCCCGGCAGCGCGTCGAGATCCTTCTCGTACTCCGCCTGCAGCCGGCGGTTGTCCCCGGCCACGTCGTCCACCGGGTAGTGCCGCGCGGGCGCGCCCGGGTACTCGTAGCTCACCACGGTGCCCGGCCCCGACTGGCCGCTCATCCACTTCGTCTCGATCGCCCGGGTGTGCGCCACCTCCGGCCCCGGCGTGTTCAGCACCCCGCACGGCAGCTCGTGCTCGACCCCCGGCAGGTAGTGGCTGACCAGGGACACCCCGCGCCACGGCAACCGGCCCCGGGACTCGGCGAAGAACTCGTCCAGCGCGCAGGTCAGCACCACGGCCTCGGCGTCGCGGCACAACCCGTCCCAGTCGGCGACCGACACCCGGCGACCCATCGTGACCGGTACGTCCCGCAGCAGCGCGTCGACCAGATCGGTGTACCCGCCCGCCGGCCAGCCCTGGTACGGGTCCCGGAACAGGTCGGTGAACCCGTCGTCGCGCAGCTCGATCCGCTTCGGGGCCCAGGCGGCGGCCAGCCGCGCCGGCTCGGTGCCCCACTGCTTGCGGGTGTACCCGGCGATGAACTCCCGGTACAGGGTCGCGCCCATCAGGTCGACGCACCAGGTCTCGAAGTTGTCCGGGGCGGGGGTCGGCGGGCGGTCGCGCAGCTCGCGCTCGATCGCCGGCCACTCGGCCAGCTTCCGCAGCTCGCCCAGCTGGGGCGGCCAGCTCAGCTCCGTACCGAACACCCGGGTGCGGACCCGGTGCCGGTACGGCAGCATCCGGACCAGGCCCGACACGAGCCGCCACACCTCGGCGTCGCGGGTGTGGAAGATGTGCGCGCCGGTCGGCTCGTAGTACACGCCGCCGGCCCGGGCGGTGCGCAGCTGGCCGCCCCAGGTGGGATCCGCCTCCAGCACCTCGACGGCGCGGCCCGCCCCCGCCAGCGCGTACGCGACCGTGGCGCCCGCCAACCCGCCGCCCACCACCCTGATCACCATCCGAGCATCCTAAAGGGACAGTGGGGTCGGGCGGGGCGGTCCGGACGTGCCCTTTTCCGCCGGGACCGGGCGTCGAACCGGGCCGGATAGACTCGACCGAGATCATGACCAGACCTACCGGAACGGACCCACGGTGACCGAAACCGGACCCCCGGGCCCGCCCCCGGCCGGAACGCTCGACGCGCTCGCCGCCGGACTCCTCGCCCTGCGCGCGTGGGCCGGCAACCCCTCCTACGCCGAACTGGTCCGCCGGATCGGCCGGCTGCGGGCCGGGCGCGGCCTGCCGCCGGGGGAGCGCTCCCCAGGCCGGGTCACCGTGTACGACTGCTTCCGCCCCGGCCGGCGCCGGATCGACGTGGAACTCGTCGTCGACATCGTCCGGGCGCTGACCGACGACGAACAGGCCGCCGGCCGGTGGCGGGACGCCTGCCGGGACACCCTGAGCCCCCCGCCGTCGACCCCCGGACACGCCCGGACCGGCCTGCCCGCCGACCCGCCCGCCTTCACCGGCCGCGTCGCCGACCTCGACCGGGTCCTCGCCGCCCTCGCCGACGGGCACTGCCTGGTCGCGGGCATGCCCGGCGTCGGCAAGTCCCACCTCGCCGTCCGGGCCGCGCACGCCGTCCTGCGCGCCGCGCCCGACACCCGCCCCCTGTTCGTGGGGCTGCGCGGCTACGACCCCGAGGCGCCGCCCGCCGCCCCGGAGTCCGTGCTCGCCGAGGTCCTGCTGCTCCTCGGCGCACCCGCCGACCAGGTCCGCCGGCTGACCCCGGAGGACCGCGCCGCCCTCTACCAGCGCCTGCTCGCCGACCGGGAGACCCTCCTCGTCCTCGACGACGCGGCCGGCACCGACCAGGTCCGGCCGCTGCTGCCCACCGGCCCCGGCTGCCGGGTGCTCGTCACCAGCCGCCGACACCTCGCCGACCTCGACGCCACCCACGTGCCCCTCGACGTGTTCACCGCCGCCGAGGCGCTCGACCTGCTCGCCGGGGCCACCGGGACCGACCGGCTCGCCGCCGAACCCGACGCGGCCCGCCGGATCGCCGAACTGTGCGGCCACCTGCCCCTCGACCTCGCCGTCACCGGCGCCGACCTGGCCCGGCAGGCGCACTGGACCCTCGCCGACCACGTCATCCGGATCGCCGCCCTGCCCCGGGACGAGGCGGTCCGCCCGGCGCTCGCCGCCTCCTACGCGACCCTGCCCGACGGCCAGCGTGAACTGTTCCGGCTGCTCGCCCTGCACCCCGGACCCGACGTCACCCCCGACGCGGCGGCGGCCCTGGCCGGGGTGGACCCCGACGAGGGCGGCGCGCTGCTCCGCCGGCTGCACGCCGAGAACCTGGTGCAGGAGGGCGCCCCCGGCCGGTACCGGATGCACGACCTGGTCCGCGCGCACGCCCGGCGGCTCGCGCACGTCGAGGAGCCGCACAGCCGCCAGCACGCCGCCGTGACCCGGCTCCTCGACCACCTGACGCACGCCGCCGGTACGGCCGACGCGCTGGCCTTCCCGCAGGGCAGGACCCCCGGGACGCCCGCCCTGCCCGGGGTGACGGACCAGGCCGGCGCGGTCCGGTGGTTCACCGACGAACGGGCCGTGCTGGTCGCCGCCGCCCGGCACGCCGCCGAGCACGGCTGGTCCGACCACGCCTGCCGGCTCGCCGCCCACCTGGAACGGCACCTGGAGGTATCCGGCCACTACCCCGACGCCGAGGTCCTGCACACCGCCGCCCGCCGCCTCGGCGACCCGGGCCAGCGGATCCGCGCCGCCGTCGCGCTCGGCCGCACCTGCGAACTCACCGGCCGCTACGACGAGGCCATCGGCCACCAGACCGACGCGCTGGGCATGGCCCGGGCGGCCGGCGACCGCACCCAGGAGGCCTACGCCCACGGCAACCTCGGCAACCTGAGCGCGCAGCTCGGCAGGTTCCCGGCCGCGATCGACCACTACGAACGGGTCCTGGAGGTCACCCGGTCCACCGGCGACCGGATCACCGAGTCCCGGGTGTCCGGCAACCTGGCCAACGTGTACAGCTCGGTGGGCCGCTACCGGGAGGCCGTCGCGACCCTGCGGCACAACCTCGCCGAGTTCGCGTCGCTCGGCGACCAGGTGTCCGTCGGCATCTGGCACTTCAACCTGGGCATGGTCCTCGAACGCCTCGGCCACTACGACGAGGCCCTCGACCACCACACCCGGGGCCTCGAACTCGCCCGGGAGAACGGCTACCGGCGCGGCGAGGGCGGCAGCACCAACTGCCTCGGCATCGTGTACGCGAGCCTCGGCCGGACCACCCTCGCCGTCGAACACCACCTGCGGGCCCTCGACATCGCCCGCGAGGTCGGCGCGCGGGACAACGAGTGCAGCGCGTGGACGTGCCTCGGCTTCGCGTACGGCCTGCTGGGGCGGCACGAGGAGGCACTGGAGAGCCACCGGGCCGCCCTCGCGATCGCCCTGGACACCGGGGCGCGGCGGCTGGAGGTGGTGGCCCGCAACGGGCTCGGCGAGGCGTGCCACGCGCTGGGGGACGAGGCCGGGGCCGTCGCGGAGCACCGGCGGGTGCTGGCGGTGGACATGGGGGACCCGTACGAGCAGGCCCGGGCGCACCGGGGGCTCGGGGCGGCCCTGCCGGGGGCGGAGGGGGCGGCGCACCGGGAACGGGCGCGCGAGGCCTACACCCGGCTCGGGGTACCGGTCCCGGAGTAGCCCGGCCGGGCCCGTCGGCGGCCACTGAGCCGGGCCCGCGAGTCGTCGGAAGCGGCGGCACTGGGCCTTGCCCGCAGGCTGCAGAGACGGCGGCCTTCGGTCCACGCCCGCAGGTCGCGGAGGCGGCGGCCCCCGAACCGGGCCTTCCGGACGTCAGAGGTGGCGGACGATGTGCCGCAGGGTGTGCAGGTTCAGGCGGCCGTCGGCCAGCCCGATCGCGAGCAGGGTGTCGAAGACCCCCTGGTCGTCGCGGGCGGCGCGCACGGCCGCGTCCACGAGCCGGGGCCAGCGGCCGAGCCGGGCCGTGACGGCGGTGTGCCGCAGGTGGCCGTGCAGCCGCCGGGCGAGGGCGCGGCGGTAGAGGTCGGCGGCGCCCGCGCCACCGGTGCCCGTCGCGGAACCGGTGGCGCGGTCCGATCCCCGCCCGGTGCCGGAGGGGGCGCAGTCGGCCGGTGGGCCCGCCACGGACGCGGCGGCGGCGGCCCCGGCCAGCGCGCCGGACACCACCGCGTAGAAGATGCCCTCGCCGGTGAACGGATTGACCAGCGACAACGCGTCGCCGACCAGCAGGATCCGGCCCCGTCCGGGCGGCGGCCGGCGGGTCGACAGCGGCAGGTGGTGGCCGCGCCAGCCGGTGGCCGCGTCGAGATCCAGATCCGGCATCAGGGTACGCAGCCGCTCCAGCAGGTACTCCCGGCTCAGCGGGCCGCCGCGCAGCAGTTCCCCGTAGCCGACGTTCGCGCGGCCGTCCCCGATCGGGAAGGACCACGCGTAGGCGGGCCACCGGCCGGGGATGGTGACGATCCGCTGCTCGGGCGGGCCGGGCGGCGCGGGCGCGTACCCCCGCAGGGCCAGGGCCAGGTGGCCGGGCGGGTTGCCGGCGTGCCCGAGCGCCTGCCGCACGACCGAACCGGCGCCGTCGGCCCCGATCACGACCCGGGCGGCGAGCGTGCCGTCCAGGACGATCCGGTCGGGGAGCCGTTCCACGCTGCGGACCCGGTGCCGGCGGAACCGGACCCCGGCCCCGAGGGCGGCGGTCACCAGGCGGTGGTCGAACACGACCCGGGGAATCGTGTGGGTGCCGGCGTGCAACGGGCGCGCGACGACCTCGCCGCCGGGGGACACGAGCCGCAGGGCGGGCACCGGCGGGTACCCGTCCGCGACGCCCCGCACCCCCAACGCGGCCAGCACGTCGAGGACCTCCGGGGCGATGCCGTCGCCGCAGGGCTTGTCGCGGGGGAAGTCCGACCGGTCCAGCAGGACGACGTCCGCCCCGCCGCGCCGGGCCGCGAGTGCCGCCGCCGACCCGGCCGGTCCCGCCCCGACCACCGCCACATCGAAGCACTCCACCCGCCCGAGCCTACGCGGCCGCGACCCCCACCGGGGCCGACGAAGCGCGGCAGTGCACCCGCCGGAAGGGACCGGTCACGGCGGACCCCGGTGCCGATCGCGGGGTGACCGGCGCGCCGGTACCCGGAGGAGGGGGCTGGGTTTTGCTCGTCAACGGCTGACACATAATGTGCGAAAGGTGCAATCTATCTATGGGGCGGCGGGGAGGTCACCATGGCCATGGACTTCGACATCGAGGATTCGACACCCGGAGCGGTGCTGGACGGCGGCCGGATCCGGGTGCCCGTCCTGGATCCGGATCCGGACGAAATGGACGACGCGGACGAGTTCACCGACCGGCGGTGGCTGACCGACGACGGCACCGAGGACACCGACGACGGGAGCCGCCCGGGCCAGTGACCGGAGCGGGGAGCTCACACCCCGTGCCCGGCCACCCGCCGCACGGTCCCCTCGGCCAGCCGGTAGGACAGCCCGACCACGCCCACCTTGCCCTGGGCCAGTCGGTCCGCGATGATCGTGGACCGCTGGGTGAGCATCTCCACCGTGTACCGGACGTGCTCCTCGACCGCCGCCTCGGAGTCCGCCAGGGCCTCCTCGCGGACGGTCAGCACGCTGAGCATCACCCGCTCGATGACGTCGCGCATGAAGCCGCCGGGGGTCTGGCCGTCGCGGAGCGCGTCGAGGGTGGCGGCGATCGCCCCGCAGGAGTCGTGTCCGAGGACGGCGATGAGCGGGGCGTCGAGGATCGCGGTCCCGTACTCGATGCTGCCGAGCACCTCGGGGCCCACGACGTGCCCGGCGGTCCGGACGACGAACAGGTCGCCGAGCCCGCGGTCGAAGATGATCTCGGCGGCGAGCCGGGAGTCGGCGCAGCCGAACAGGACGGCGAAGGGGCGCTGGCCCGGGGCCAGGGCGGTACGGTGCTCGGCGTCCTGGTTGGGGTGCCGCAGATCCCCGTCCACGAACCGCCGGTTGCCCTCCAGGAGCAGCCGCAGCGCCTCGGCCGGGGTCTCGGGCCTGTCGTTGTCCACCATCGGTCACTCCTCGTGCCGGCCGATGTCGTCCCCCGCAGCGTAGTGTCCCGGCCGCCCGGCCGGGGCCGGATCCCAGGGAGCTGTTCGCCACAGTGGCCACCCCTGGGCGAGGGCCCGGGGTGGCCACGGTTGTGCCGGCGGTACGGACGTGTTCACCGCCCGGCGGGGCGGCTACTTCCTTGAACTCCGTTCCGCCGCCATCGTGCCAAGCCCGCTCCGGGCGGGATCGGACGGATTGTGCGTCATTGGCCGTCGGACCGGCCCGCGGCGGGTGGCTCCCGTCGCGGGCCGGTCCATGAAGGACGGTCAGCTCCACCTGATGGAGCGGGCGTTGTCGTTCATGTTGGTGCCGTTGATGACGGGCATGGTCGCCGACGAGCCCAGGTACCCGGTGTGCACGCCGCCGAAGTTGGTCAGGTAGTAGTGGTCGGCGATGCAGTTGTTGTACGTCCGGAACGAGGACACCTTGTCGTTCCAGCCGATCACGTCGAGGTCGACGATCTGCTTGTCGACGTCGTTCGTGGGCCCGGTGCAGGCGGCGTAGCGGAACACCGAGAAGGTGTTGCCGCCGAAGTTCGTCGCGTCGTACTCGATCCCGATCAGCACGTTCGCCGCTCGGGTCGCCGGGTGCTCCACCTCCGCCTGGAACCCCGGGTCGGTCGCGGCGGCCGTGGCGTCGGGCGCGCTGGTGATCGCCCCGTCGGTGCCGAACGCGATCGCCTGCCGGAACGTGCCGAAGCACTGGTGCCGCGGTCCGTCCTGGGTGAGCTGCACGGCGCAGTGCCGGCCGGTACCGGATTCGGCGTGCGCCGCGACCGGTACGACGGCCAGCGCGGCGAGCGCCGCGCCGATCGCGATGAGGATTCTTCGCATCTCTGCCTCCTGAATCTCGACAGTGGTTCAGGGCAAAGTATTGAATTACTGACATCTCAAAATTGGGGATTCCGCCAAATTGGGACTATTCATTCATGTCGGCGGGCGGCGGGTCGGATTGCCCGAGCCCGTACAGACAGCGGGCGTTGTCCGCGCCGACCCGGGTGCCGATCGCGGCCGCGTCGGCGGGGGACAGCGCCCCGTCGGCCAGCCAGCCGTCCACCAGGATCCGCCAGGAGTGCCGGAACTGGGCCGCCCCGACCACGTAGAGCTCCGCGAGCCCGAAGGCGTCCGTGGAGAACAGCAGCCGGTCGAACGGGGCCAGCTCGCAGAACTCGCCCAGCACCGCCGTGGCCCGGGTACCGAGCTGGCCGACCGTGAGGCCCACGTCCGCGTACACGTTGCCGAACACCTGGGCCAGCCAGCCGGCCTGCCGGTGGAACGGGTAGCAGTGCAGCAGGACCACCGGCACGCACGAGGGCTCGACCGCCGCCAACCACGGCTGGAGCAGGGCCGGATCGGCGCGCGCCAGCGGCACGTCGTCGTCCCCGAACCCGGTGTGCAGCTGGATCGGCAGCCCCAGGTCCACGGCCAGCCACAGCAGGTGCCGGACCAGCACCGGATCGGTCAGCCGGCCCGCGTGCCCGGCGAGGGCCCGCCGCACGTCACCCGCCGTGGGCCGCCGGGGATCGAGATCGAGCCCGCACCGGTACGCGGCGATGGACTTCACCGCCACCGCGTCCCTGGTCGCGGCGTACAGGGCCTCGGACCAGTCCCCGGTCGCCCGCTCCGCCACGTGCTCCAGCCGGACCACCTCGCGGACCGGGGCCAGCCGGCCGAACTCCGCGAGCGGCAGCAGCCCCGGGGTGTCCAGGCCGGTGTCCACGAGCAGGGTGTCGAGCCGGGCGGCGGCGAGCATCCGGCGGTTCACCTCGGCGGCGCCCAGTTCCCGGCGCCGGGCGGCGTAGACGGCCAGCGGGGCGTGCGGTTCCAGGTCCAGGACCGGGGCGCACCACCGGCGCAGGGCCAGGCCGAGCTGGCCGTCGAGGGTGCTGTGCGCCGCCTCGGTGGCCCACCGGCCCAGGTCCACGTCGTCGTCGGCGAGCACGGAATGGCAGTGCTGGTCGATCAGTACGTCCACCGGACCGCCTCCGTGATCTCCGCGCGGGTCCGGCCGTCGAACAGGGCGGCCTCGGCGCGGTGCACGGCGACGAACGCCGCGTACAGCTCGGGGCCCAGCGCCGCCGGGAGCACGTCGTCGGCGGCGAGCGCGTCGAGGGCGGCGGCCACGGAGTCGGGCAGCCGGGGCGGTGGCGTGGCCAGGGTCGCCGGGTCGACGGTCACCTCGGGCGGCAACGTCCCCCAGCCCGCGTCCCCGGCCGCCGCCGCACCGGCCCCCGCCTCGCCCCCGAGCGCCGCCGCGATCACCGCCCCCACCACCAGGTACGGATTCGCCGCCCCGTCCACACACTTCAGCTCCGCGTTCGCGGCCGCCTCCCGCGCGCCCACCGGCCCGGTCACGAACCGCAGCACCGCCTCCCGGTTCTCCCGGCCCCAGCACTGGTACGCCCCGGCCCACCGCTGCGGCACCAGCCGGAGCTGACTGGCCACCCCCGGCGCGCCGATCGCGACCAGCGCCGGCACCCGGGCCAGGACCGACGCCAGGAGCCCCTCCCCGCGCGCGGTCGTCCCGTGCGGCCCCGGGCCCCCGGCGAACAGGTTGCGCCCGTCGGCGTGCGCGGAGAAGTGCAGGTGCGCCCCGTTGCCGACCTGGTCGGGCACCACGACGGGCGCGAACGACGCCCCGAACCCGTGCCGCGCCGACACCGCGCGGACCGTCTGCCGGACGAGCACCGTCAGGTCGGCGGCCGCCACCGGATCCGTCGCGCCGACGGACAGCTCGAACTGGCCGGGGGAGTACTCGGGGTGCAGCTGCTCCACCGGTACCCCCTGGAGGTCGAGGGTTGCGAGCAGGTCGGCGAGGTAGTCGGAGACCGCGATCAGCCGGTTCATCCCGTAGGCCGAGCCCGCGCACGCCGGGGTGCCGTCGGGCGCGCCGACGAACCACTCCACCTCGAAGGCCATGCTGAACGTCAGCCCGCGCTCGGCGGCCCGCGCGACCATCCGCCGGGCGAAGCCGCGCTGGCAGGACGCCGCGGGGGTCCCCTCCTGGGTCCACTTGTCGGCCGGGGCCCAGGCCCAGCCGGGCTGCGCGCCGAGCGGGGTGAGCTGGTCGAGGTCGGGGTGCAGCCGCAGGTCCCCGACGGGGCCGCCGATGTGCGCGCTCGTCGTGGTGGCGTCGTCGACCAGGAACACGTCGAACACGGGCGACGCCCCCACCCCCCAGGCGGCGGCGTGCGCCAGCCGGGCCGTGGGGACGCCCTTGACCCGGGTCACGCCGGCATTGTCCACCCAGGTCAGCGCCACGGCCCGGATGTCGCGGGCCGCCAGTTCCGCCGCGCACCGCACACCCCGGAGTCGTTCCTCTTCTCTGTCCACGGTGCCATTATTCAGGACAAAGTATGATCAGGGGCCCTCGGTGGCGCGCCGCATCGACTCCTGGTAGACCGAGTCGGCGACCCCCTCGACCTTCGACGCCACGGCCTCCAGTTCGTCGATCAGCGTCATCTCGCCGGGCCGGACCCCGGGCAGCGCGGCGTGCCAGCGCGGCTGGTTCAGGTACCCGCCCACGGCCAGCGGCAGGTCCACCTGGATCACGGTGTGCGCGGTGAACCAGTTCTCCGGGTTCGCCGCGAGGTCCACGGGCGTCCCCAGCAGCGCGTCGAGCAGGGCGACCGTGCGGCGGAAGTGTTCCAGGGCGCTGAGCGGCAACCGCTGTTCGTGTTCCTCGACGGTGGCGGCGAGCCGGGCGAGGCTGGTGCGCAGCTCCTCGGCCGGCTCCGGGGCCAGGGCCACCCGGCGGTCCGGGGGCGTGGCCAGCACCCCGGCGAGGTAGGAGCCGGCGACGACCAGGGGCCAGTACCGGCCGGCGACCGCCAGCGCGTGCAGGCCGAGCGCGACCAGCCCGAGCGCGGAGCCGACCAGGTTGCGGGTGGACTGCAGGTACCTACTGATACCCACGGATCTCCTTGAACACCGCCGACAGGGTGCCCGTCCGGCCGTCGAAGGTCCGCCCGCCGGTCAGCGCGGCCAGGGCCTTCATCTCCTCCACGGCGCTCTCCCCGAACAACACCGGGAACACGGGTACGGCCTTCGTGGCGGCGGGCAGCTTCTGGTACTGATCCGTGAAGCTCTTCAGGTTCGCCCCCGCCGTGACCTCCCCGTCGGTGAGCAGCACGATCGTGGTGACCCGCCCGGGATCGGCCTCCTGCTGGGCCCGCGCGATCCGGTACGCCTCGCGCATCGCGTCGTAGATCGCGGTGGAACCGTTGGCCTGGAACCCGTTCACGGCCCCCTTGATCTGGTCGAGGACCGGGCCGGGCGCGTCGGGCGGCACCGTGAACGTGCTCGGCGCCCTGGGCGCGCTGGAGAACGGCAGCAGGGTCACCTGTTCGCGCTGGTGGAAGCCCGAGAACCGGCCGGACAGGCTGGTGTCGGCGCCGGTGAGGCCCAGGAGCGCGGTCTTCAGCCCGGCGAGCCGGTTGTCCTCGTTCATGGAGCCCGACAGGTCCAGCACGTAGATCGTGTTCGACGGCCGGCGGGCCACGTTGTTGTACGCGTCGATCAGCGCGTTCGCCGTGTCCAGCTTGACCGGGAACGGCAGCTCGAACAGCGTGCCGCCGCCGAACCGCTCGGCCAGCGCCACCCCGGGCGCGACGGGCCGCCGCGAGGTGCGCTCCATCAGGGTCTTCTGGGTCTCCGGCCGGCGCAGGTAGTCGACGACGGCCTGGTAGCGGTCCTTCACCTCGGCGTCGGCCCCGGACAGCAGGGTCAGCGGGTAGTCGGCGGTGACGACCCCGTCCGCCGGGTACACCAGCGTCAGGGGTTCGGGCAGTTTGCCGCCCGCGTTGAGGGACAGCAGCACCGACTCGTAGTTGACGAGGCCGTCGACGCCGCCCTTCTGGGTGAACGTGTCGGCCAGCCAGCCCGAGGAGCCCGACGTCAGGGCCTGCGCGTCGAAGAACTGGCGCAGCTTCGGCGTGACCGGCCCGACCTGCTCGGCGGTCAGCGCGGTGCCCTTGCCGGACAGCGCGGTGGCGAGCGCGACGAGGGCGGAGAACCCGGAGTTCGACGCGGCCGGGTTGGTCATGCCGTAGCTGAACCGCTTCGCGGCGGCCGCGTCGGCGATCTCCTGCCAGCTGGGCCGCTTGGCGTCCCAGCCCAGGGACTTCGCCACCGACTGCTTGAGCCCCAGCACGACGGGGGAGGACATCACCTTCGTCTGGGTGCCGATCCGGCCCGACGCCCCCGACTGCAGCTCCAGGTACCGGTTGGAGGAGAACCACACCGCCTGGTGGTCCTTGCCGGCCGTCCCGGACGTGACCTGTTCGACCCCGTCGAGGGTGCCGGTGTAGTCGAGGGTGACCCTGACCCCGGTGGCCTTGGTCAGGTCCTCCAGGATCGGTTCCAGGTCGGCCAGTTCGCTGCCGGCCAACACGCGCAGGGTGCCGGCGGCGGCCTTGTGCGTGTCGTCCCTGACGGTGGGCTCGTCGGCGGTGCAGCCGGCGAGCAGCGCCACGGCGGAGAGCAGGGCGAGGGTGCGTCGCATGGTCGGTCCTCAGTGTTGCAGGGCGTCGAGGAGTGCTTCGAGCACGTCGTAGGACGGCGGCGGCACCGTCTGGGTGAGCGCGGGCAGCGCGGCACCGGTGTCGGGGGTGCGGAACCCGTGCCGGGCGGCCAGTTTCCGCAGCTCCGGGTCGTTGACGAGCAGGTTGCCGACCTTGTCGCCGCCGTCGGTGCGGGGCACGACCGTGTGCTGGGACAGGATCGTCGGTGACGGGTACATCAGCGCCATCTCGGGCTTCACCTTCGCCCCCACGTACTGCGCCTCGTAGATCCACACCATCGGCGAGTAGCCCATGCCCTGGGAGAGGTAGCTCTCGAACGGGTAGCCGCTCGACGTCTCCAGGTAGCCCTGGTCGCGGAACAGCGGGCCGACCCGGTCGAGCACCGCCTTCGCCTGGGCCTCGTCGCCGAGCACCCGGTCGTTGTTGGCGAGGTAGCCGGCGACCGCCGCGTACATGGCGGCCGAGTTCGACGCGCGGGGCGCCGTGGTCGTGACGAGCACGTGCCGGGACGGCAGCGCGACGGCGGCGCTGTTCGGGATGTCCCCCCAGCGCAGCCCGTCGCGGGCCGCCGCCAGGTACGCCTTCATGTCCAGGGTCCAGTGCCCCGCCGGGTCCTTCGCGGCGAGTTTGCGGCTGGCGAGCAGCTCGGCGACCGGCGCGAACGTGGCCACGGCCATCGGGGACGAGAACGGCGTGTAGTGCCGGCCGGTGCCCAGCTGGCGTTCGATCCGCTCGGCGGTGGGGGCGCTGGACGGGAACGCGAAGTCGTACGTCTTCGGGTCCCGGGCCGCCATCTCCCGCGAGCCCAGCGGGTCGACCTTCACGGTCAGGCCGTGCTTCGCGAACGCCACCACCACGTCGGGGTCGGCGAAGAACGGCAGCTTCTCCGAGCCGATCACCCCGTGCACGGTCGTCGCGCCGGGCGCCTCGTCGCTGTCGCGGCCCAGCAGCACCGCGGTGACCACCCCGCCGATCAGCACGACCGCCAGCAGCACGCTCAGCGCACGCCGCACGCCGCACCCAGCCCCGTAGATGTCATGACGACAGGATGGGGCTCCATAGTGGCCGGACCGTGAACTCGGGGTGAACCGGCCACGGCACGTGCCCGGACCCGCCCCTCAAACCAAGATCAAACGCACCATTCGCGGGGTACCGGGGCCGCGCGGCCGGGCCAGGTGCGACGTGTCCGTGCGCCGGACGGCTCAGCCCAGGTCGGACGGGTCCGTGTTCGCCCCGCACAGCAGCACCGCGACCCGCTCGCCGTCCGCCGGCACGTACCCGCCCGTGGCCACGGCCGCCAGCGCCGCCGCCGTACCGTGCTCGACCACCACCCGGCACCGGTCCCACAGCAGCCGGCGCGCGTCGACGATCGCCTGGTCGGACACGAGGAGGCTGGCCACCTTCGTCCGGGTGGCCACGTCGAAGGCGATGTCGCCGATCCGGCGCGCGCCCAGGGAGTCCACGGCGATGCCGCCCACCGGGACGTCGACCGGACGGCCGGCGGCGAGCGCGTCGTGCAGGGTCGGGATGCCCTCGGGCTCCACGGCCACCACCCGGGCGCGGCCCTCCAGCGCGGCGGCCACCCCGGCGAGCAGCCCGCCGCCGCCGACCGCGACCAGGACGGTGTCCAGTTCGCCGCCGAGCTGGTCGAGGAGTTCCAGGCCCAGGGTGCCCTGACCGGCGCAGATCTCCGGCTGGTCGTACGCGTGGCAGAACAGCGCGCCGGTGTCCGCCGCGTACCGGACGGCCGCCTCGTAGGCCTCCGCGTACTCCGCGCCGACCTGGCGTACCGTCGCGCCCAGCTTGTGCAGCTTGGCGACCTTGACCTGGGGGGCGGTGGTGGGCACGTACACGACGGCGGGCACGGCCACGGCCGACGCCGCGTACGCCACGGCCAGCCCCGCGTTGCCCCCGGAGGCCGCGACGACGCCGGCGGCCGGCAGGGTGCCCGACCCGGCGGCCGCCAGGATCCGGTTGAACGCGCCCCGGGCCTTGAACGAGCCCGTGTGCTGGAGGAACTCCAACTTCAGCCACAGCTCGGGGGCCGGCCCGAAGGCGCCCGCCCCGACCCGCGCGACGGGCGTGGTCCGGACCCGGCCGTCGATCCGGGCGGCGGCGGCCTCGATGTCGGTACGGCTGATCATGCTGTGGTCCTCCCGTGATCGTCTGCCCCGTACGCTACGCCCCGGCACCGACCCCGCCGAGCGGACCGCGCCCGGGGTGACGCGGCCCATCCCGGGGTTCACCCCAGCCGGTCCAGCACCGCCGTGTACACCGCCCGCCGGTCCGGGCGCGCCCGCCCCGCCGCGTGCCGGAGCGCGGGCACCGCCGCCGGTCCGATCAGCTCCAGGGCGGCGGCCGACGCGCGCCGCACCGTCGGATGTGGATGGGACAGGAGCTCCACCAGCGCAGGGACCGCCGGCCGGTGTCCGGCGTGCCCGAGGGCCGCGACCGCCGAGCGCACGATCGCCGGCTGCGGGTCGCGCAACAACAGCTCGGTGTGCCCGAGGTAGGTGTCGCGGTCCAGCAGCCGCCGGGACAACCGGTGCGCGTGCAGCCGGATCCGGGGCTCGCCGTGCCCGAGCAACCGGGCCAGCAGCTCCGGCAGTCCCGCGCCGCCCCGGCCGTCCCCGTGCGCCTCGCCGAGCAGGGTGAGCGCGCGGCGGACCTCCTCGGGGTCGCCGGCCCGGGCCCGGTCGAGCAGTTCCACCCAGGTGGGTTCCCGCCGGGTGGCCGGGTGCGGGGGTTCGCGCAGCGCCGCGAGGGCCGCCCCGTCGCGCGCCCGGTCCGCCGGGGACCGCAGCGGCCCCTCCACCAGCTCGAACGTGTCGGACAGCCCCGCCAGTCGGCGCCGCAGCGCGGCCCGCTCCGGCGTGTACGGCACCCGCAGGCCGGCGACCGCCGCCACCAGTCCGGTCTCGCCGGCCGAGATCCGGGCGCCGACCAGATCGAAGAGCGCCTCGTCGGGTACCTGTCGGAGGTCGGTCCTGGATATCCGCCCCTGTTCCCACCAGGCGAGCAGCAGCGGGGCGTGCGCCGCCCGACCCGGACCGTCGAGGCAGCGGAGGGTGTCGACCATCCGGTCCGGCCGGGCGGCGCGCAGCTCTGCCCCGGGCACGGCGCGCAGCGTCCCGGCGACGGCCCGGCCGATCGGCAGGTCGACCCGCCCGGCCAGGTACTCCCGGAGCACCACCAGCCGGTCCGCCGGATCCGGCCAGCCCGTCAGCTCCTCGGCGGCCGCCCGCCGCGCGCCGGGATCCGCCCCGGTCAGAGCCGCCCGCAGCTGCTCCCGCCGCGCCCCGGACCGGCGCGCGACCGGCGGCGCGGCCACGGCCTGTCCGCCGTCCGGTCGGTGCCGGGCCTCCCCCCGGTGGTCGCTCTCCGCCCAGGGCCCGCCGGCACGATGTGCGCCGGTCGACCCCGACCCGCAGGACGGCCCGGCCCGCTCGCCCAGGGTCCAGGGGGCCGCGCCGAGCGGCTGGAGGTCCAGCATCCAGTCGAGCAACGGTTCCCGCACGGCCCGGTCCGCGGTCGGATACATCCTGATCAGCGCATCGAGCCGGTCCCGCGAACCGGCCCGCTCGGCGCCGGACGCCCGCCGTGCCCCGGGGCGGTCGGCCACGGTGGCGCTCGGCGTCGCGCCGGATCGGCCGCCGGGCCGCGGAGTGCCGTCGGTGGCCGGGAGACCCGCTCCGCAGCGGTGCCGGAACGCGCGGAGCGTCTCCGGGGTCGCGGCGGCCGCCGTCAGGGCGGAGTTCCCGTCGGGGACGCGACCCGGGGCGGGCGGCTGGTCGAAGGCGTCACGCAGGGTGCGTTCGACAGCGCGCCACGGATCGGGGCCGAGGAGTGCGTCGGCGAGGGCGCGGTCCAGGTCGGTCCTGGTGAGCACCGCGCCCGACGCCCGCAGCAGCGGCAACGTTCCCCGCGTGCCGCCGGCGGTCGGAGGTAGCTCCCGGATCGCGCGGCGGAGTTCCGTCGCCTCGTCGGGGCGCAGCCGGGGCGCGAGGTCCTCGAGTACCGCGAGCAGCAGGTCCCGGTCGGGTCCGTCGATCGTGCCGAGGTGCGCGCGCAGCGTGGGGAACACCCGCAGGAACTCCGCCGACTCCGCCGCCGACCACGGCCCGGGCGCGACCCGCAGCGCGACCCGGGCCACCTCGGAGCCTCCGGGTGACGGGTTTCCGCTCGCCTCGGATCCACCCCGGTCGCCCGCTCCGTCCGGCCGGACCCTCACCGCCGACCGGCGCTCGGCGAACCGGAGCCAGTCGGGGAGCAGGGGCCGGAGCACGGCGAGCTCCTCCGTCGTCAGTCCGGCGGCCAGGACCCGGTCGCCGGTCGCGTCCTGCCAGCCGTCCCGGACCAGTTCCGCCATGGCGGACACTCCCGCCGGGGGCTGTTGCGACCCGTCGCCGAGCACCTCGCCGAGCAGGTCCCGGGACCGGTCGTCGGCGGCGTGGTCGCGGGCGGCGCGGACCGTCGCCGCGAACGCGGGGCCCAGGATCGCCCGCAGCGCGGCCACCAGCGCGGCCCGCAGCCCCGGGTTGTCGTGCCGCCCCACCCAGAACAGCAGCCGGGGTACGACCTCCGGCGTGCCCGCCACCGCGAGGGTCGCCGCCGCCGTCTTCTTCACGGCCATGGCCGGATGGTCGAGGCACGCCGCGACGGCGGTGGCCGCCCAGGTGGCCCGGGCGGTGCCGAGCGCGAGGAGCGCCTGACGGACGGTGCCCGGATCGCGGTCCGTGGTCAGGGGCACCAGGCTCGCCGACAGGGTCCGCGCGTCCGCCGCGAGCAGCCCGATCGCCCGTTGCCGGACGCGCCGGTCCCGGTCCCGGAGCAGCGGGTACACCCGGCGCCGGGTGTCGGGGTGCCGGGCGCCGGCCAGGACCTCCAGGAGGGTGGCGCGTTCCGCCGGGGCCAGGTCGGGCCGGTCGAGCAGGTCCAGGCACAGCCCGGCGAGGAACGCGTCGCCGGCCGCCCGGGCGTCCGGAGCGCCGAGCAGGCCCGCCGGCCGGATCCGGCCCCGGTCGTGCAGCCGCCCGCCGAGCGCCCGCAGCGCGTCGGTCACCTCGACCGGCAGCACGGGCTCCCGACCTGCTGAAAGCTGCCCCGAAGCGACGCCGGCCGCGTCGGCTCCGGTGTCGGGCCGGGCGGGATCCGTGCCCGCCCGGCTCCCGGTCCGGGTCGCGGAGCCGGGGATCCGGCGCGGGTGCAGGTAGTCGTGGTCGCGGGGGACCGGGACCGGTCCCGCGGACACGACCCGGCGGAGCAGATCGGTCAGCGCGGGCACGGCGCGCGCCCCGCCCACCCGGGCGAGGGCGACCAGCGCCTGATCGGGCCGGTCCGGGGCGAAGTCGGCGGCCAGCAGCGCCAGCTCGCTCTCCTCCGGGGCTCCCAGGTCGCGCGCGATGCCCCGGGGCAGGTCACGCGGGTCGAGCCGGCGGACCAGCCCGGCGCGGTCGGCGGGGGTGTCGGTGAGGTGCCAGAGCAGTTCGAGGGCGCGGTACCGGACCGGGCGGAGGTGCGGGGCGACCACCGGCCCGAGCAGTCCGTCCCGCAGCGCCTCGACCGTCCGGGCGCCGGCGACCGGGGCGAGGGCCTCCAGGGCCGGGCCGGCTGCGCGGGGCAGCGCGTCGAGGAGGGCGCGCTCGGCGGGCGCGTGCCGCAGTACCCGGAGAGCGTCCAGGAACGGCGTCGGGTCGGCGACCCCGGGCAGCACGGCCGCGATCGCGTCGCCGACCGCCGGGTTTCCCGCGCCCTGGTCGGCGAGCGCCACCAGCAGGTCGAGGCGGCGCGGCCAGCTCGGATCGTCGGGGGCCGCGGCGACGAGCGCGGCGAGGGCGTCGTGCCGGCACGTGTACAGCACGGTGGCGATCTCGGTGGCGGCCGTCCCGTGGTCGGCCAGCGCCAGGTCCAGGGTGGCGGTGGGGTCGGCGGGGAAGTGTCCGCGCTGGTGGGCGGCGCGGAGGGCGGCCAGTGCCGGGCCGCCGAACAGCAGCGGGTCGGTGCCGGCCACCGCGAGCAGCGCGTCGAGGTCGGACCGGTCCACGAGCCCGCCGAGCGCCTCGACGGCCCGGCACCGGGCGTCCTCGGGGGCCGTCCCGTCGGTCGCCACCGCCCACAGCAGGTCGGCGTGGCCGTGCCGGGCCGCGACCTCCAGGGCCTCCGGGCGGTCCAGCAGGGGGCGGAGCGCGGCGGCGGGCAGGCCGACCAGCACCGCCCACGGCTCGGCCCACTCCCGCAGGACGGCGGCCAGCACCCGCGAGTCGGGTCCTTCGTGCGCCGGGGTCAGCCGGTGCGGTGGCACGGTCTCCGTGCGAGGCACAACCCGCGCCGGGGCCTGCCCGTGCCGCTCGTCGCTCCGGCCCGGGGCAGCGGCACACTGGTCCAGAAGGCGGGCGAGCAGCGCGCCGGCCCGGTCCGGGGCGAGCGATCCGGCGTGCAGGGCCTCCCGCGCCAGCCGGACGGCCTCACCCCGCAGGACCAGATCCCGACGGGTACCCGTCAGCTCGGTCAGGAACGCCTCCGGCGTCGGCAGGTCGCCTCCGGTGAGCCCGTGCACCGCCTGGTAGAGCAGCTCGCCGGCCGGTTCGGCGCGCAGGGCGTCCGGCCGGTGCGCGATCTCGGCCCGCAGCCAGGCCACCCGGACCGGGACGGGCAGGTCCCCGGCCCGCCAGTCCGGCCAGTCCTCCGCGCCGCGCCGGAGGTGGTGCCCGGCGAGTTCCAGCGCGGCCTCGGGGGAGCCGGGCAGCCCGGTCGGCGACGCGTCCTCGGTGCTCCGGGCTGCCCCCGGCACGGTGCTCACGGGTGCAGCCTAGGTCCCCCGTGCCCACCCGGGCCGCCGGGTTTCCGGCGCGCGGCGCCGGGAGCCACGGACCCCGCCGGTCCGGCCGTGGCGGTCACGCGACCCGCAGGGCCCCGTCCAGGTCGGAGGGCGTGACGCCGAACGTCCGCTCGGTCAGGATGGCGTCGAGGACGAAGGGCTTCTCGAACTGGTACAGCGTCGTGCGCAGCTCCCGCGCCATCCGGTCGAACAACCCCATGGTCCACAGCAGCGGGTACGGCACCGCGCTCAGCGAGGGCTCCGGCGCGTCGACCACCTTCGCGAACCGGTTCGTCAGCTCGCGGACGGTCATCGGCGGGTTCGAGGGCACGAGCCAGGCCCGGCCCCAGCCGCGTTCGTCGCCGGCGGCCGCGATCAGGGTGCGCGCCACGTCGGTGATCGACGTCCAGCTGTGCGGCACGTCGAGCGGCACCGGCGACTGGATCCGCTTGCCCGCGCGGGCCGGCGCCGCCAGGTACGTGAAGATCGAGTTGGCTTCGAGGTAGTCGCTGCCCCGGACCTCGGTGGCCCGGATCCTTCCGGCCCCGTGCAGGGCGAGCGCGTCGCGCCACATCTGGGCGCGCAGGTGCAGCTTCGGGTGGGTGGCGGCGAGCGGGGTCTCCGGCGTGATCGGGCCGGTGACGGGCCCGTACCCGTAGAGGTTGCTGGTGGTGGCGAGCACGGCCCCGCTGCGTTCGGCGGCGGTGAGCAGCGCGGCGGCGATCGGCGGCCAGTCGGTGAGCCAGCGGTGGTACTCGGGGTTGGCGCAGTTGTAGAGCACGGTCGCGTCGGCGGTGAGCGCGTGGAGCCGGGCGGTGTCGGTGGCGTCGGCGGCGACCCGTTCGACGGCCGGGTGCTCGGGACCCGAGCCGCGCCGGCTGAGGACCCGGACCTGCTCGCCGCGTGCTGCCAGCTGGGTGGCGACGGCGGTGCCGACCGCGCCGGCGCCGAGGATGACGTGCATCGTGGTGCTCCTTCGGGAGGTGCCGAGAGCAGTGCTCTCTAACAAGAGTCATGCTCTCCCGGTCGGGTGCTCACTGTCAAGAGCAGTGCTCTCGAAACTGTGCGATACTCCCCGCATGGCAGAGCAGAAGGCGGCCTCGATCCGGGCCCGGGTCCGCGCCGAGATGGTCGACGAGATCAAACGGGTCGCCCGCCGGCACCTCGCCGTCGACGGGGCGAACCTCTCCCTGCGCGCCGTCGCCCGCGACCTCGGCATGGTCTCCTCGGCCGTCTACCGGTACTTCGCGAGCCGCGACGACCTGCTCACCGCGCTGATCCTCGACGCGTACAACGCGCTGGGCGACGCGGCCGAGCGCGCCGAGGCGGCCGTGCCCCGGGGTGACCTGCTCGGCCGGTGGCTCGCCGTGGCCGACGGCCTGCGGGGCTGGGCGCTGGCCCACCCCGAGGAGTACGCGCTGATCTACGGCAGCCCCGTGCCCGGGTACGCGGCCCCGGTGGACACCGTCGAGCCCTCCACCCGGCCCGTCGTCCTGCTCGGCGGGATCCTGGCCGACGCGTGGCGCGCGGGCCTGCTGGTCGACCACGGCGACGACCCGCTGCCACCGGCCCTGGCGGCCGAGGTGCGCCGGATCGCGGAGTTCACCGGGGCCGACGTGCCGGAGTACGCGATGGTCCGGGGCCTGCTCGCCTGGACCGAACTGTTCGGCGCGCTCAGCTTCGAACTGTTCGGTCGGATCAACAACACGATCCTCGAACGGGACGCCTGGTTCGCGCACCAGGTGCGGGCGATGGCGGCATACACCGGCCTGCGGTGAACGTCGGATGAACTCCGCCGCGCACCCCTGGCGACTTGTATAGCCAAGTGACAACATGGCTGCCATGTCAGCCAGATTCCGCGACCTCGCGGCCGAACTGCGGGCCGCGATCACCGACGGCACCTACCCACCCGGCTCCCACCTGCCCTCCGAGAGCGAACTCTCCGAACGCCACGGCGTGTCCCGGGGCACGGTCCGCCAGACGTTCGCCCTGCTGCGCGCCGACGGCCTGATCGCCTCCCACCAGGGCGCCCGTCGCACCGTGCTCGCCGCGCCCCGGGTGCAGAGCTTCGCCGAGCTGCGCAGCTTCTCGCTGTGGGCCCGCTCGCTCGGCGAGACCCCGTCCGGCCGGAAGGTCGCCCTGGTCCGCCGCGAGGCCAGCCCGGGGGAGCGCGACGCGCTCGGCGAGGACCGGATCTACCACCTCACCCGGGTCCGGCTGCTGTCCGGCCGGCCCGTGATGATCGAACGCACCGCCTACGTGGACCGGGTCGGCGCGCTGGTCGCCGGCATCGACACCGACACCGAGTCCATCTGCGAGCGGCTCGCCGAACTCGGCATCGTGTTCGCGCACGCCGAACACACCCTCGACGCGGTACCCGCCGACGAGGAGGACGCCGCCCTGCTCGGCTGCGCCCCCGGCACCGCCCTGTTGCGGGAACGTCGCCGCACCACCGACCCCGACGGCCGGCCGCTGGAGTGGTCCGAGGACCGCTACCTGGGCGACGCCGTCGCCGTGACCGTGCACAACTCCGTCGCCGCCAGCGTGCTCGAAAGGCAGAAGTCATGACCGTGTCCGTGGACCATCTCACCCTCCCCGCCGTCTGGCTCCGCGACAACTGCCGCTGCCCGGAGTGCGCCGACCCGCGCAGCGGCCAGAAGCTGTTCGGCATCGCGGACCTGCCCGCCGACCTGGCCGTGGCCGCCGCGCACGACGACGGCACCACGGTGACCGTCACGTTCGCCCCCGACGGGCACGTGTCCACCTTCGCCCGGGACTGGCTGCTCGCCCCGGCGGCCCCCGACGAGCGGACCGAGGACGGCAAGGAGTTCGGCGCGGGCCTCACGACGCTGTCCTGGCCGGACTTCCGGGCCGACCGGACCGCCGCCCTCGACGCGCTGCTGCGGCGCGGCGGGGTGCTGCTGCGCGGCGTGCCCACCGCCGACCGGACGGTCCTCGACGTCGCCCGGGGCTTCGGGTACGTCCGGGAGACCAACTACGGCACGCTCTTCGAGGTCAGGGTGGAGGAGAACCCGACCAACCTGGCGTTCACCGGCCGGGAGATCGCCCCGCACACCGACAACCCGTACCGCGACCCGGTGCCGACCGTCCAGCTGCTGCACTGCCTGGTGGCCGCGCCGGAGGGCACCGGGGGCGACTCCGGCCTGGTCGACGGCTTCGCGGCGGCGGCGCTGCTCCGCGCGGAGGACCCGGCGGCGTTCGCGGTGCTGGCCGGCACCCCGGTCACGTTCCGCTACGCCGACCCGGACACCGACCTGTCCGCGAGCAGGCCGCTGATCGGGCTCGACCCGCGCGGCCGGATCCGGGAGGTCCGGTTCAACAACCGCTCGGCCCGGCCGTTGCGCGCCCCGCACGCCGAGCTCGTCGCGTTCTACGCCGCGTACCGCACGTTCGCCGGGATCATCGCCCGGCCGGACCTGCGGCTGGACTTCCGGCTCGTACCCGGCGACTGCCTGGTCTTCGACAACACCCGGATGCTGCACGCCCGCACGGCGTTCACGGAGAGCGCGGCCCGGCACCTGCAGGGCTGCTACGCCGACCTCGACGCGGTCGCCAGCGACCTGGCCGTCCTGCGCCGCCGGACCCCGGTGGACACGCTCGCGGACCTGTTCGCCGGTGCCGGGGCCGCCGACTACCTGGGCGAGGACGTCACCCAGGCCGTGCACATGCTCCAGGCGGCGACCCTGGCCGAGGCCGCCGGCGCCCCCGACACCCTGGTCGCGGCCGCGCTGCTGCACGACGTCGGGCACCTCACCGGCGCGGTGTCCGGCGCGGACCTGATGGCCGGCACCGACAACCGGCACAGCCACGCCGGGGCGGACTGGCTCGGCCGGTGGTTCCCGGTCGCCGTCACCGACCCGGTCCGGTTGCACGTGGCCGCGAAGCGCTACCTGTGCGCCGTCGAGCCCGACTACCTGGGTCGGCTGTCGGCCGCCTCGGTGTACACCCTGGGCGTGCAGGGCGGCCCCATGGGTCCCGGGGAGGTCGCCGACTTCGCGGCCGAGCCCTACGCGGCGGAGGCCGTCGCGCTGCGCCGCTGGGACGACGCGGCCAAGGACCCGGCTGCCCCGACCCGCGACTTCGCGCACTTCCGGCCGGTCCTGGAGCGGGTGCTGCGCTTCTAGTACACCTGCATGGTGGTCTTGCGAGATCTGCTGTCACCTGTACGATACAAATCCATGACAGGTCCACGGTTCTCCCGGCTCGCCGCCGAACTGCGCGAACGCATCTCCCTCGGCGACTACGCCACCTCCGGCGCGCTGGAGAGCGAGGCCGAACTCGGCCGCCGGCACGACGTGAGCCGGGTGACCGTGCGCCGGGCCCTCGAACAGCTCCGCGACGAGGGCCTGATCGGCGCGCGCCGGGGCTCCGGCTGGTTCGTCCTGTCGGGGACGTCGTTCGGCCAGTCCATCGCGCTCGGCAGCTTCCAGCACGCCGGCTCCGCCGTGTCGGAGGCCGGCGTGCCGCTGGTCCGCCGGGTCACCGGCTACGAGTACCGGCCGGCGCCGGCCGACGTCGCCCGGCTCCTCGAGCTGTCCGGCGAGGTCGAGACGCTGCGGGTGCAGGCGGTGCGGTTCGCCGGCGCGCACCCGCTCGACGTCGTCACCGAGTGGGTGCCGCTGGAGTTCGCCGCGCCCGTCAGCCGGGCCGACGCCCAGGACCCGGGCGTCTGGGAGACCCTGCGGCGCAACGGGCACGCTGTCGACGTCGTCCGGCAGTCCATCGCCGCCACGGCCGCGAGCACCACGATCGCGCCCCTGCTCGACGTCGCCGAGGGCACCCCGGTGCTGCTGGTCCGCCGGCTGGCCCTCCTCGGCGACGCCCGGCCGCTGGCCCTGTCCGAGCACCGCTACCTGGGCCACCGGTTCCGGCTGGACGTGGAGTTCCGCGGCTGGCCCGGCACCGCGGCCACCGAACCCCCCGGCGTGACCCCCATCCCCTGAGGAGTGAGATGAACATCCTGATCACCGGCGCGGCCGGCTTCATCGGCACCAACTTCGTCCGGTACTGGCACCGCGAGCACCCCGCCGACCGGATCGTCGCCCTCGACGCCCTGACCTACGCCGGCACCGCCGCGAACCTCGACGGCCTGCCGGTCACCTTCGCGCACACCGACATCGCCGACCTGCCCGCCGTCGAGGCCCTGCTCCGCGAACACCGGGTGGACGTGGTCGTCAACTTCGCCGCCGAGTCGCACAACAGCCTCGCCGTCCTCGACCCCGAACTGTTCTTCCGCACCAACGTGCTCGGCACCCAGCGCCTGCTGGAGGCGTGCCGGCGCGCGGGCGTGGCCCGGTTCCACCACGTCTCCACCTGCGAGGTGTACGGCGACCTGGCCCTCGACGACCCCGGCGCGTTCACCGAGGACTCGCCGTACCGGCCGCGCACGCCCTACAACGCCAGCAAGGCCGGGGCCGACCACGCGGTGCGCGCCTACCACGAGACGTTCGGGCTGCCCGTGACGATCTCCAACTGCGCCAACAACTACGGCCCGTACCAGTTCCCCGAGAAGGTCATCCCGCTGTTCGTCAGCCGGGCGCTGGCCGGCCTGCCGCTGCCCGTCTACGCGTCCAGCGCGAACCGCCGCGAATGGCTGCACGTGGACGACCACTGCTCGGCCATCGACCGGGTGCTCGCCGACGGCCGGGTGGGGGAGACGTACAACATCGGCTCGGGGGTGGAGGCCAGCGTCGCCGAGCTGGCCGACCGGATCCTCGACCAGCTCGGGCTGCCCCGCACCCAGGTCGAGACGGTGCCCGACCGGCCCGGCCACGACCGCCGCTACCTGCTGGACTCGACCCGGTTGCGCACGGAACTGGGCTGGGCGCCGACCGTGGGCTTCGACCGGGGCCTCGCGGAGACCGTCACCTGGTACGCGGAGCACCGGGACTGGTGGCAGCCGCTGCTGGAGCGGGCGGCGGTGAACGAGAACGCCTGGGCGTGACTCCGTGCGGGCACCGGCCCCGGTCAGGGCTGGCGGGTCAGCGTCTTCCCCGCCACGTCCAACCGGCGCCGGTCGGGCCCGAGCCGCCCGGTGAACGTGGGGCACGCCGCCGACGTACTCCGGAACACGAACCCGTTCCCCTCGGTGTCCACCTCACCGGAGCACTCGACCGTCGCCCCGGAGGACACCCCCGCCCCGCCCTGCCCGGCGGACCCGACCGCCGCCCGGTACCGGAACCGGTGGTCGGGATCCACGGTCAACCGCACCGGATGCGCCTCCGTCGCCGCAGCGCCGCCGTCGGCCGCCCAGGTGCCTTCCAGGGGCCGCAGCGCCGCGGACTTGGCCGTCGTGCCGTACACGATCGCGCCGAGCGCCATCGCCGCCACGGCCAGCACGGCGCAGGCCATGGTGGCCACGGCGCCCGGGGTGACCCGCGGCATCCCGACCCGCACCCCGTCGACCGGCAGGCCCAGCGCCCGGCGCACGTCGGTGGCGAAGCCGGGATCCGCCGCCAGTTCCGCCTCGATCGTGGTGCGGGCCAGCGCGCGGATGGCGGCGTTGTCGGGGTCGGCGACCAGCGCCGACAGCGCGCCCCGCCCGGTCGCGCCCGCCGTGAGCCGGGTCCGGACGACGACCGCCGGCCAGCTCCGCCCCCTACCGTCCGGGTCGGACAGCACCGCCAGCAGTGCCGCCCCCGCGAGTTCGTCGATACCCATGCCTCGAAGCTAACCCGGCTGTGCCACAGCTCACACGGCCCGACCGGCAGGTACATCGAGCTGTGACTATGTCAACTTCCCGACCGGGGCTCCACATCGGGGGGTTCCGGGGGCCCGGCGGCCGGAGTCCCCGTCACCCCGTGGTCCGCCGCCGTGCGCTCCGCCCGCGACCGCAGCACGAACGGCAGAGCCAGCGCCGAGACCACCCCGCCGAGCACGAACGACGTCGGGTACCCCCACACGTCCGCCGCCCGCCCCAGCGCCGGCTGCGCGACGATCCCGCCGGTCGACCCCATCAGCGAGTCGAACGACAGGATCGTGGCCCGCTGCCGCGACGGGATCAGCCCGTTGAGGTACGCCTGCCGGACCGGCGCCGCCGCCGTGAACACCAGCCCCCAGCACACGATCAGGCCGACGACCACCCAGAAGTTCGCGACCGCGCCGATCAGCACCACGGCTACCGCGCCGACCCCCTCGGCGAGCAGCAGCACCGACGTGCGCAGCCGGAACCGGGTCCGGATCCAGGGCGCGAGCAGGCCGCCGAGGATCTGGGCCCCGGCGACGATCGCGGCGACCAGGCCGGCGACGCCGTACGCGCGCGGGTCGCCGTACAGGTTCAGCAGGTGCGGCTGGAGCGCGTAGAACACGTAGATGGACGCGCCGCCGGTGAAGGGCGCGGCGAGCATCAGGTACTTCACGGCCGGGATCCGCCACCCGTACCGCGTCGAGTCCGCCACCAGCCGGCGCATCTCCGCCAGCGGCCGGCCGTCGCGGCGGGGCGTGAACCCGAGGTCGCGCATCAGCACGGCGGCCAGCACGAACACCACGACCAGCACCCCGGCCCGGACCAGGAAGGGCACGCCGAGGTCGGTGGCCTGCGCCAGGTACCCGCCGGCGATCGAACCGCCGAGCATGCCCACCCCGCCGAGCACCTGGGCCCGGGCGAACACCGCCTCCAGCGCGCCCGTGTAGCCGGTCGCGGTGAGCGCGTCGACCAGCCACGCCTCCGTCGCGCCCGAGAAGAACGTGAACCCGAGGCCGAGGAGGAGCGAGACGACGGCCCACTGCCAGAAGGGGGCGCGCAGTTGCCAGAGGAGGACGTACAGGCCGGTGGTCGCGGCCAGGGTGACCGTGCCGAGCAGGAACGAGATCCGCCGGCCCCACATGTCGGCGACGATGCCGGTCGGCACCTCGAAGAGCACCATGCCGGCGGTGAAGAACGCGTTGGCGGCGAACGCCTCCAGGTTGGACAGCCCCGCGTCGAGCAGGAAGATCGTGTTGATGCCCCAGATCAGCGACGCGGCGAGCGTGGTGCCGAGGGACAGGACGTAGTAGGTCCGGGTGACCGTGGCGGGCGTGTCGGTCACGAGTCCTCCCTCTCGAACTCCGCGCGCACCCCCAACAGCCGCACGGGGCGCCGCTCGGCGAACAGGGCCAGGGCGGCCAGGGCCGCGTCCCCGATCGGCGCGGGCTCGCGGGTGGGGGCGGGCAGAGCGTACCCGTGGGTGTGGGTCAGGAACGGCGCGTACCGCACCTTGACGACGACCCGCGCGACCGCCCGCCCGTCGTCGGCGACGTCGTCGGCCACCCGCCGGGCCAGCACCGACACCTCGCGGCCCACCTCTTCCCAGTCGTCGAGGTCCTGCTGGAACGTGGTCTCCCGGCTCCGGGACCGGGGCACGTAGGGCGCGTCGTCCACCGGGGAGTGGTCCTCCCCGCGCCCGAGCCGCACCAGCCACGGCCCCGTCGCCGGCCCGAACCGCGCCGCCAGTTCCGCCGGATCCGCGGCGGCCAGCTCGCCGACCGTGCGCACGCCTTCTGCGAGGAGCTTCTTCGCGGTACGCGACCCGATGCCCCACAGCGCGTCCGTCGGCCGGTCGCCGAGCACCTCGAACCACGTGTCCCCGGTCAGCCGGAACACCCCGGCCGGCTTGCCGAACCCGGTGGCCAGCTTCGCCCGCAGCTTGTTGTCCCCGATCCCGACGGTGCAGTGCAGCCGGGTCGCGGCGAGCACCCTGTCCTGGATCTCCCGGGCCACCGCCTCGGGGTCGTCGGTGTCGACCCCCAGGAACGCCTCGTCCCAGCCGAGTACCTCCACCACGGCGTCGAACCCGCGCAGGGTGGCCATCACGTCGTCCGACGCCGCCTCGTACGCGTCGCGGTCCACCGCCAGGAACACCGCGTCCGGGATCTTGCGCGCCGCGATCCGCAACGGCAGCCCCGAGTGCACGCCGCGCTCCCGGGCCTCGTAGGAGGCGGTGCTGACCACGCCGCGCTTCGTCGGGTCCCCGTCCCCGCCGACCACGACCGGACGGCCGCGCAGCTCGGGCCGGCGCAGCACCTCGACGGCCGCCACGAACTGGTCGAGATCGACGTGCAGCACCCAACGGGTCACACCCCCAGTCTCACCCCGGGCGGGGCCCCGGCGCTGCGGAACGCGACGCCCGGCCCCGTCCCGCACATGCCCCGGCCCGGGATGGCCACCCGGTGTCCGGTGGACGACGTGCCGAACGAGCAGTGAGGGGCCCGGCGCGACGCCCCGGGCGGCTCAGATCTCCTGCACGAACACGATCGCGTCGAACTGCCCGACCGTCCCCGGGTCCAGCGCCATGTACGTGTGGTCGGCCGGCACCCGCCGCGTCACCGTCCCGCCGAGCGCCGCCAGGGAACCCGGGTCGACGACGGCCCTGGCGTGGGGAAGGGCCGACAACCGCCCCTCGACCGTGTCGGCACCGGGAACGTCGGAGCCCCGGCTCCCGAACGTGCCCGCCGCGACCGCGTACCCGTCTCCGAGGTTCGCCCCCACGATCGCCCCCGCACTCCACCACTCCAGCGACTCGCCCCCGAACCGCATGCTGCTCCTCTCGCGCTGCAGGTGGCTGTTGTGGGCGAACGCCAGCGTGGGGCCCCGCCGTGCCTCCCGGCGGACGACCGCGTCGAGGTTGTCGGCCATCATCCCGTCACGCAGCCGCACGATCGCGCCGAGCCGGCCGGGCGCGGGATCGGCCAGCGCGGCGTGGTACCGCAGCAGCCCGGTCGCGGTCCGCGCCCGCAGCCCGGCGTGCCACCAGTCGTCGGCGGAGCCGGCCGCCACCAGCTGCGGGGCGTGCACCGTGAGCAGCGCCCCCAGGTCGTCGGCGAGCAGCCGCAGCTCCCGGGCCTCGGGGTCGCGTCCGACGGACCGCGCCGGATCCATCAGCGACGCCGGATCGGACCAGCGCCCCTCGGAGCCCAGCAGCTCTACCAGCGATTCGCGGCTCCAGGGCAGGTCGACGTGGCCGGCGAGGTAGTCGTACAGGGCGGTCAGGGCCGGGCCGGGACTGGCCGCGCCGGTCATCTCCAGCGGCCCGTCGAAGCCGTAGAACCGGACCCGCTCGTGTGCGGGACGCCCCTCGTTGTACGCGCGCATCCAGCGCAGCAGCTCCCGGTTGGCCGGATACTCACCGAACCCGTGGCTGAATCCCCGACCCAGCGCATCGTCGAGGGTCCCGGCGCCCCCGGCCACGTACTCGTCGGCCGTCAGCGCCGCCAAGCAGTCGCTCTCGATCGCGATCGACCGGTAGCCCTCGTGCTCGACGAGATGACGGAAGACCTCGTTGCGCAGCTCGGGGAAGGCACCGACGCCGTGGGTGGGCTCGCCGAGACCGAGCAGCCGGGTAGTGGGGGACAGCAGCGCGGTGAGGGCCCCACCGGTGAAGGAAACAGCGGTGATCGTCATACCTTCCACCGTATCGTTGAACCTTCGTTGTAGACTTTGATGCCACGGCAGGCGCCAAGACAGGCGAGCGACGAGGACGTACCTTCAAAATGCGGTTGCGACCCGTCGACCTCGCGCGCGAACACGGCCTGTCCACCCAGGCGGTCCGCAACTACGAGGAGGCCGGCATCCTGCCCCCGGCCGACCGCTCCCCGCACGGCTACCGCGCCTACACCCCCCTGCACGCGGCGGCCCTGCGCACCTTCCTGGCGCTGATCCCCGCGCACGGCCACCCCACGGCGGCGGCGATCATGTGCGCGGTGCACGCCGACGCGGTCCCCGAGGCGCTCCGGCTGATCGACGAGAGCCACGCGCAGCTCGCCGACGACCGGCGCACCCTGGAGGCCGTGGAACGGGCACTGTCGGACCTGACCCCGGCCAGCCAGCCGCGATCGGGCGAGACGTTCATCGGCCCCCTGGCGCGCCGGCTCGGAGTCCGGCCCGCCACGCTGCGGAAATGGGAACGGGCCGGGCTGATCGTCCCCGGCCGCGACCCGCGCACCGGCTACCGGGTGTACTCCTCCGCCGACGGCCGCGACGTCCTGCTGGCCCACCAGCTCCGGCGCGGCGGGCACGGCCTCGACCAGATCGCGCGCGTGCTGGAGCGGGTGCGCGCGGCGGGCGGACCGGAGCCGCTCCAGGCGACCCTGCGGGGATGGCGGGACCGGCTGACGGCCCGGGGCCTGTCGATGCTGACCGCCGCCGCCACCCTCGCCACCTACCTGGAGACGTCGAAGAACCCGGACAACCCTTCGACGGGTACGCGAGGCGGGCCGCGCTGACGGGTACGCGGGCTACGGCTCCAGGAGCGTGTGTCCCACGTACCGGCCGGGCTCGACCCCGGGCGGCACCGCGTACACCCCCGACCCGATCGGCGTCGTCCACTCGTTGAGCAGGTCCGCCTCCGCCAGCCGGCGCTGGATCGGCAGGAACTGCCCGGCCACGTCCCGCTGGTAGGAGGCGAACAGGAGCCCGCTGTCCGGCCGCCCGTCGGGCCCGGCCGCCCCGTCGTAGTTGTACGGCCGCCGGTGGATGCGCGCGCCCGGCTCGGCCACGTGCGCGCGCCGGATGTGCGCCGCGTCGTCGATCACCGGGAAGCCGAGGGCGTTGCGGGCGGCCAGGTCGGGAAGGTCGTGCTCGGCGGTACCCGTCAACGGGGCGCCCGTGTCCAGCCTGCGCCCTACGGCGAACTCCTTGCCGGCCCGGTCCACGGCGTCCCAGGTCTCCAGCTCGGCCCGGATCCGGCGCAGCACCAGGGTCGTGCCGCCCCGCAGCGGGCCGTCGGTGATCCACACGGCGGCGGCGAGGTCGGCGGAGTCCGGGGCGGGGTTGGCGGTCCCGTCGAGCTGCCCCATGACGTTGCGCTGGGTGGCCCCCGCAGGCTGGGTGCCGGCCGCGCGGCGGAATCCGTGCTGCCCGAACCGGACCCGCCCGAACGGCCGCGCGTCCTTGACCAGCATCCGGTGCGCGTGCGCCACGGTCAGCGGGTCGTCGGCGCACACCTGGACGAGCAGGTCCCCGCCCGACCACCGTTCCTCCAGCCGGTCGATCCCGAACGGCGGCAGCGGCGCGACGGGACTCGGCAGCCCGGCGGCCCGGAACAGCCCCGGCCCGAACCCGAACGTGACCGTCAGCCGGGCGGGGTCCCCGGCCAGCTCGGGTTCGGTGTCCCCGAGCGCGGCCCGGCCCTGGGTGAGCCGTGCCGCGTCGTCGGTGAGCAGCCGCATCAGCCGGACGAGGGCGGCCCGGTCGACGCCGGGGCCCAGGTCGAGGGCGAGGAAGACCGCGTGCGCCTGCGGCGGGGTGGCGATCCCGGCCTGGTGTTCACCCCAGAACGGCACCACGACGGGTACCGCCGGAGCCGCGGGTGCCGACGGGGCCGAGGGTGTGCCCCACGCCGACCCGGCCGCCGCCCCGGTCAACGCGGCCCCGCCCACGGCGAGCGCCCCACCGGCGAGCATCCGCCGCCGACTGACCGGGGTCCGCTGGGCGGAGCTCTGAAGGCCGTCGGCCGGTAGCTCGGGGCGCGTCCGGCCGACGGGCTGCTGGTCCGTGCGCCGCGTGGCCGGCCCGCCGCCGCCAGCGGCGAGCCGGCACGACTCGTGCGCCGGCACAGTCGTGGGCTCGTCGCCGGACGCGGACCCGGGCTCGGCGGCTCCGCCCTGGTCGGTGACGTCCTGGCCGTCGGCAGGTTCCGGGCCCGTCCCGTCAGCCATGGGTCATGGGCGACGGCGAGCCGCTCGGGACGTACGTCTCGTTGCCGCCCGCGAACGGCTTCGCCGGTGCCGTGAACGCCACCGTCCGGCCGTCCTTCAGCATCAGGGTGACCGTGACCTGCTCGCCCGCCCTGATCGGCGCCTTGAGGTCCATCAGCATCAGGTGGTCGGCGCCGGGCTTGAGCTCGTGGGTGCCGCGCGCCGGGATGACGAACCCGCCCGGCTTCGGGCGCATGGCCATCTTCCCGCCGTCCATGACCACCTCGTGCAGTTCCATCGGCGACACCGTCGAGGCGGCCGACACGACGGTCAGCTCGCTGTCGGAGTCGTTGCGCAGGGTACCGAAGGCGGCGCTCATCCCCGAGTCGGCCGTCTTCACCCACGGGTCGACGACCGTCAGTACGGGCCCGACCGACGCGGAACCCGTGGGCGTGCCGCCCTTCGCGGCGGGGGTGTCCGTACCGCCACAGCCGGCGAGGCCGACCGTGGCGGCGAGCGCGCCGGCGGCGACCAGGACCCGGACGGACCGGCGGAGGGTGGACTGGGGGCGCATGGCGACTCCTGTGTGGTCAGCGGACTGTCGCACGGGTAGTCGGCACCGGACCGCCGCCGGTTCCCGGGCCCGGGTGTGGCCTGAACCACGCCCGGGAACTGAACGCCCCCGCCGGTCGACTAGCGACGTATGACGAATCTCGGTACCGTCCGCCGGCTGGTCCTGGCCCTGGCGGTCGGCCTGGTCGCGGCGGCCTCGGTGGCCACGCCCGCGTGGGCGCACGCCCGGCTGCTGTCCAGCACCCCGACCGACGGGGCGGCGGTGACCGGGACCGTGGCGGCGGTGACCCTGACGTTTTCCGACCCGCTGAAGGAGCAGTTCACGACGGTCGTGGTGACCGGGTCCGGGGGAGCGTCGCACGCCGAGGACACCCCCCAGGTGCGGGGTACGACCGTGACGCAGCGGGTCCGGGCGCTGCCCGCCGGCCAGGTACGGGTCGCGTGGCGCACGGTGTCGCAGGACGGCCACCCGGTGGAGGGCGCGTTCACGTTCACGGTGACCGACGGCGGCACCGGCCCCGCGGGTGCTTCCCCGGGGGCCGCGGGTTCGTCGCCCGACGCGAAGGCGTCCCCACCGGTGACCGCCGCGTCCCCGAACTCAGCCGCTGGCGGGGCGACCTCGACCGTGCCCGTGGCCGGCTCCTCCGGGGGCGGGGCCCGCTGGCCCTGGCTCCTGGGCGGTGGCGCGCTCCTGCTCGTCGCGGCCGCCGGCACCCTGTTCTGGACCAGACCCGGCAGGGCGTGACCCCCGCCGGATCCGACCTCCCGGTGTGCTGTCAGAACCCCGGTGCACCGCTGAGCGTGACCGTCGTGGCCTGCGAGGCGTACACCGTGCCGTCGGCGACCCGGACCCGGCGCTGTCCCAGGTACTCCCCGGAGGCCGGGTCGAACAGGAACTCCTGCCGCAGGTCACCGGCCGGCGGCACGCCGACCGCGACCCCGGTCCGGCCGTCGAGTCCGGCCTGGTTCTCGGTCACCCGCACGTCGGTCAGGAGCGCGGCGGCCCGGAAGAACGTGGCCCGCAGGTCCGCCGGGACCAGGCCGGTGTCGAGCAGCGACGCGAGCTGCCCCAGGGCGCGGCTGTCCGGCGACGTGCCCTTGACGACCCCCGGCCCGACCCTGGCGAGCGTCAGGTCGAGAAGGGCGCGCGGTGCGCGGGGCAGGGCCGCAAGCCACGGGCCGGTCGGCCGGTCCCACCCCGGGGCGGGCGGCGCGGAGTTCTCGTCGAACATGCCACCCGGTCCCTGGAGGACCGTGCTGCCGTTCTCCGGCGGACGGTTCGCGGTGACGTAGCGCTCGTCCGCCGGGCTGTCGAACCGGGTACCCGGCCCGAACGTGTGCCGCAGGTACCAGACGTGGGAGTCGTCGGCCGGGATCCACGTCTCGGTCGTGAACTCCCGGCGGTAGGTGAGCAGGGAGCCGTCGTCCCTGGTGGTACCGACCTCGTTCCAGCCGTGGGTGCGGACCAGCCGGTACTGGCCCGGGCCGGGCACCGGGTCGGCGTCGGACGCGGCGAGCGCGGCCGCCAGGATCAGCCGGTCGGCGGCGGTGACCGGCGCGGGAACGGGGCCGGACGGCAGGGGGGTGCGCGGCGCGGTCGCGTCGTGGACGGCCACACCGCCGAGGATCAGCGCGACGGCGGTGCCGGTGACCAGCGCGAGGCGCAGCCGGGGACGGCGACGGGGGGCCGGGGCAACCGCCCGGTTCACCAGGGCGTGCCGGACGTCGTCGAGGACCGCCTGGGTGGGGGGAGCCACGTCGGTCCGGAACGCGCGCAGCAGGTCGAGGTCACTCATCGTCGTCTCCAAGGTTCAGGGCTGCCCGGACCTGCGCGCGGGCCCGGTGCAGGCGGGACCGGACGGTGCCGGTGGGGATGGCCAGGGCGCGGGAGATCTCCTCGTAGGAGAGTTCGGCCCAGGCGAAGAGGAGCAGGGTGTCGCGGTCCGCGCGGGTGAGACGCCCGAGCGCGGCGGCGAGTCGCCGGGACATGCCGGACGCGTCGACCCTGGCCGCGATCTGCTCGGTGGGGTCGCAGGGGGCCGGCTCGGCGAGGGCGCGCAGCAGCCGGGCCTCGTCGCGGCGGTGCCGGCGGAGCAGGTTGGTCGCGATGCCGTACAGCCACGGTCGGGCGTCGGCCCGGTCGGGGTCGTACCGCGACCGTTGCTCGAACGCGAGGAGGAAGGTCTGGCCGAGCAGGTCGTCGGCGTGCCCGGTGCCGACCCGGCGCGCCAGGTAGCGGTGGACGGCGACGGCGTGCCGGTCGAAGACCGCCGCGAAGTACTCGGGGTCGTCCCTGGACCGGCGGATCGCCGCCGCGTCGTCGGATGCTGATTCCTGTAACAACGTCACACCCGTTATTGCCAGCGGGGGGCCACCCGGTTCACAACGGTCCGGTCACGGCTGCCGAACCCGCCCAGTCGTCCCGCAGCAGCTCGTACTCCACCTCGCCGTGTTCCGTGCCCGGGATCGGGTCGTCGAACTCCAGGTGGAACGTCCGCGCGTACCGCAGCCCGGCCTTCGCCATCACCCGGCGCGAGGCGAGGTTCACCGCCATGGTCTGCGCCCACACCCGCCGGCTGCCCAGCTCCGTGAACGCGGCGCGCACCAACGCCCGCGAGCCCTCGGTCGCGTACCCCCGCCCCCAGGACTCCGCGCGCAGCCGGTAGCCGAGCTCGACCTCCCCGGCGTCCCCGTCCGGCCCGGGGTCGAGCGCGAACCAGCCCAGGAACGCCCCTGTGGCCCGCTCGACGGCCGCCCACCGGCCGGCGGGTCCCAGCTCGTAGCCGCGCAGGATGGCCGGGAGCACCTCGTCCTCGACCGTGGCGCGGGGCGTGGGCCGGCCGTTGGTCAGGAACCGCATCACGGCCGGGTCGCCGTCGAGGGCGACGAGGTGGTCCACGTCGGACGGGGCGAACCGGCGCAGCGTCAACCGGTCGGTCTCCAGGAACACTCGCATCCGCCCATCCTGACCAGCCCTTTCACCGCGTGTCCACCGGGTTTCACCGCCCGGGCGCAGGGTCGGTGGGGGATGGGCCCTTCCAGGACGCCGCCCGCGTGGCGGCAGCGCGTGCCCCGCACATCCGGCCCTCGGCGTTGAGCGGCTCTTGACCGGTCCCGGGGACGCTGGCGCCAGAAGCCGGGGTGCTGTCCCGCACAGCGCGCACCGGTCGCCCTGACCTGAGGAGTACCCCGTGCATCGACGCTTTGGAACCTTCGCCGCCGTGGCGGTGCTGCCCTTCGCCCTGTTCGGCTGCACCCCGACGACCACCACCTCGGGCCCGAACCCGGCGGGAGCCCCTCAGGCGGCGCCCGGGGGAGGGACCGCCGCCTTCTGTGCCCGGTTCGGCGACGGCATGGTGCTCAACAGCTTCGCCACCGCCATCGCCACCGGCCACCTCGACCGCGCACAGGCAGCGAAGGACCTGCGCGCGCTCGGCGACGCCGCCCCGGCGGACATCAAGCCGGACCTGATGTTCGTGATCGACGCGGATCTGGCCCTGATCAACGGCGAGCAGGACGGCCCGGCCCGGATGACCAGCCCGGAGTACGACGCGGCTCTGGGCCGGTTCACGGCGTGGTGGACCTCGCACTGCGGTGTTCCCGCGACAAAACCAGCCTCCTAGGATGCTCTAGCGGGTGTACCACCCGACACAGGAACATCCCTGTTCACCAAAAACCAGGGGCGACCCAGCCGGGAGACATTGACGTCCGTCGGTAGCCTGTCGGCATGTTCCCGGTGCGGCTGGTCGGTCGGCGGGTGACCCTGCGCGAGGTCACCGCCGCCGACACCGAGGCGGTGGGCCGGGTGCTGGGCCATCCGCTGGTGGCCGTGCGGCTCAGTTGCCAGGAGGTGGAGGGACCCGTCGACCCGGGGCCGGGTGAGCGCACGGCGTACCACCTCGTGGTCGAGAAGGACGCCGAGGTGGTCGGCGGCGGCGCCCTCCGGATCACCGGCGCCGCCCACGGCCGGGCCGAGATCGGCTACGTCCTGCACCCCGACTGGTGGGGACAGGGCCTCGCCACGGAGACGGCCCGGCTGCTCGTCGACTTCGGCCTGCGCGACCTGGGACTGCGCCGGATCGAGGCCACGGTCGGGCACGACAACGGGGGAGCGCAGCGGGTCTGCGAGAAGATCGGCATGCGCTACGAGGGTCGTACCCGCCGGAATCTGCTGGTGGACGGGGTGTGGCGCGACTCCGTGCGGTTCGCGACCCTGGCCGGTGATGGGGGATAACCCTGAGACCGGGTCAGGTGACCCCCGACCCGGAAATCGGTGCCCCGGTCATACCCACGGTGGACTCGCCGGAGACATCCGGGACCGACGATGTGAGGCATGACCACTCAAGCAGTGATGCGGACCACGGGGATCGCGGCGAAAGCCGACGCGGTGTGGAAGGTGTACGGCAAGGGCGAGGCGCAGGTGATCGCCCTCGGCGGGGTGAGCGTGGATCTGGCGCGGGGCGAGTTCACCGCGATCATGGGCCCGTCGGGCTCGGGCAAGTCGACGCTGATGCACTGCCTGGCGGGCCTGGACACGGTGACCCGGGGCGAGGTGAGCATCGGGGACACGAAGGTCACCGGGCTGTCCGACCGGGGCCTGACGGCGCTGCGCCGGGAGAAGGTCGGCTTCATCTTCCAGCAGTTCAACCTGCTGCCGACGTTGACGGCGGAGGAGAACATTCTGCTGCCGTTGTCGATCGCGGGCCGCAAGCCGGACCCGACCTGGTACAAGACGGTGATCCGGACCGTGGGACTGGCGGACCGGCTCAAGCACAAGCCGACCGAGTTGTCGGGCGGTCAGCAGCAGCGGGTGGCGTGCGCGCGGGCCCTGGTGTCGCGGCCGGACGTCATCTTCGCCGACGAGCCGACCGGTAACCTCGACTCGCGGTCCGGTGCCGAGGTGCTCAACTTCCTGCGCAGCTCGGTGCGGGAGTACGGGCAGACGATCGTGATGGTCACGCACGACCCGAACGCGGCCTCGTACGCCGACCGGGTCATCTTCCTCGCCGACGGCAAGGTCGTCTCCGAGCTGCGCGAGCCGACCGCCGACGCGGTGCTGGACACGATGAAGCGGCTCGACGGGCAGGGTGCCCGGTAATGTTCAGAGCCACCTGGAAGTCCCTGCTGTCCCGGAAGCTGCGGTTGCTGCTGTCGGGGATGGCCGTGGTGCTGGGCGTGATGGCCGTGTCCAGCGCCCTGATTCTCACCGACTCGTTGAGCGCGTCGTTCGACGACATGTTCCGTACGGTGAACAAGAACGTGGACGTGCAGGTCAGCGGGGCCTCGACGAGTCCCGGCAGCGAGGAGGACCGGCGCGCGGAGCCGTTGGCGGCCTCGGCCGTGGACAAGGTCCGGGGCGTGGCGGGGGTCCGCGAGGCGGTCGGGGTGGTCAGCTCCGACGGTGCCCGGGTCGTGGGGAAGAACGGCAAGGTCATCGTGACGCAGGGTCCGCCCCGGTTGGGTGTGGGCTGGCGGGACGGCGACGGGGTGACCGACCTGCGGGAGGGTACGGGGCCGACGGCCGCCGACCAGGTCGCGATCAACGTGACGTTGGCGAAGGCGGGGCCGTTCAAGGTCGGGGACCGGATCGACGTGCTGACGTTGGCGGCGAAGAAGTCGTTCACGGTCAGTGGCGTGTTCGGGATGACGGGCAACCGTGACTCGCTCGGCGGCGAGACGATCGTGGCGTTCACGGAGCCGGTGGCGCAGCAGTTGATGCTGGGCAAGCCGGGGGTGTACAGCTCGATCACGGTCCGCGCGGCCGACGGGGTGTCGGCGGATGCCGTGAAGGCGAACCTGGTGGCGGTGTTCGGTGCGACGGCTGTGGTGCGGACCAGCGCGGAGGTCGCCAAGGCGCAGGCGGCGGATGTCCAGGAGTTCCTGACGATCTTCCAGAACTTCCTGCTCGGGTTCGCGGCGGTGACCCTGTTCGTGGGGATCTTCCTGATCCTGAACACGTTCTCGATCCTGGTGGCCCAGCGCACCCGGGAGCTGGCGCTGTTGCGGTCCCTCGGCGCGGGCCGGGGGCAGGTGATCCGGTCGGTGCTGGTGGAGGCGCTGGTCGTGGGGATCGTGGCCTCGACCCTGGGCCTGTTCGCGGGGTACGGCGTCGCGGTACTCCTCAAGCAGTTGTTGTTCAGTTCCCTGAAGGACGCCACGCTCGGCTTCACCACGTCGGCGGTGGTCGCCTCCTACCTGGTGGGTGTCCTGGTGACCCTGGTCGCGGCGGTGGTGCCGGCGTTGCGGGCCTCGCGGGTGGCGCCGATCGCGGCCCTGCGCGACGCGGCGACGGCGGACAAGTCCCTGGTCAAGGTGACCGTCACGGGCGCGGTGCTCGGTGCGCTCGGCGTGGGCGGGGTGGGCTGGGCGTTGTTCGGCTCGTTGAAAGGGTCCTCGATCTGGCTGGTCCTGCTCGGCGGGGTCCTGCTCAGCTTCATCGGGGTCGCGTTGCTCACCCCGAGCATCGCGCGTCCGACGGTCGGGGTCATCGGCCGGCTGTTCTCGTGGTCGCTCCCGGGGAAGCTGGGTCGGCGCAACTCGGCCCGCAACCCGCGGCGTACCGCGAACACGGCGGCGGCGCTGATGATCGGCCTGGCGTTGATCACGGGGGTGAGTGTGCTGGCCGCGTCGATCAACTCGAGCATGTCGAAGGTGTTCACGCAGGACCTGCGGGCGGACCTGGTGATCGACCGGGACTCCGGGGACGCGACCTATGACCCGTCGGTGATCGACAAGACCCGGCAGATGGCGGGCGTGGCCGGGGCGGTCGGCCTGTACGGGGACGCGACGACGGACGTGACGGGCAAGGCCGTCTACCTGTCGGGTACGGACGTGGCGGCGGCCAAGGACATCTTCAACCTGAAGGTGAAGTCGGGCGAGCTGCGGGACCTGCGGCACAACGAGGTGGTGCTCGGTGAGGAGTTCGCGACCAAGCGCGGGCTGGGCACCGGGTCGTCGCTGAAGCTGAAGACGTCGCGGGGCGGCGAGCAGACGTTCGTGGTCGTCGGCGTGTACGCCAAGCAGCAGCTGCTGAACGAGCCGCTGGTGTCGGTGGCCGACGCGCAGGAGTACTTCCACACCCCTGCGCCGATGATCGGCGCGGTCAAGCTGAAGCCGGGCGCCGACGCGGCCGGGGTGAAGCGGCAGATCGAGGCGCTGCTGGTGGACTCGCCGGAGATCAGCGTCGCGAGCCAGGCGGACTTCATCAAGCAGCAGACCGGTCAGGTCGACACCCTGCTGAACATGTTGTACGCGCTGCTGGCCCTCGCGGTGATCATCGCGATCCTGGGCATCGTGAACACGCTGGCGTTGTCGGTGCTGGAGCGGACCCGGGAGCTGGGCATGCTGCGGGCCGTGGGGATGAGCCGCTGGTCGGCGATGCGCATGATCACTGTGGAGTCGGTGGTGATCTCGGTGTTCGGGGCGCTGCTGGGCCTGGCCGTGGGCACGGGGCTGGGCGTGGCGGTGGTGCGCGCCCTGAAGGACCAGGGCTTCGACGTGCTGACGGTGCCGTGGACCCGGATGCTGGTGTTCCTGGGGCTGGCGGTGGTGGTCGGGTTGTTCGCGGCGATCCTGCCGGCGATCCGGGCGGCGCGGGTGAACGTGTTGCAGGCGATCTCGTACGAGTGAGTGGTGGGTGCGGGGCCCCGTCCTCGGGTGGGGGCGGGGCCCTTCCGCGTCTACATCTCCTTGAACGGCACCGGGTAGCTGACCTTGCCCTGGGGTTCTCCGGTGTAGGAGGGCAGGAGGAGGACCTGGAAGGCGTCGGTGACTCCTGGCCAGGGGGCGGTGAGGTGGTGGTCGGCGGCGGGTTCGAAGCCGAAGCGCCGGTAGTAGGCGGGGTCGCCGAGGACGATGACGAGGGGGAGTCCGGTGGCGCGGGCGGCGTCGAGGGCGGCGGAGATGACGGCGGTGCCGTGGCCGTGGCGTTGGTGGTCGGGGTGCACGGAGACGGGGGCGAGGCTGAGGGCGGGGGCTTCGTCGATCTCGACCCGGCTGATGAGGGCGTGGGCGATGACGAGTCCGTTCTCGTCGGCTACCCAGGACAGTCCGTCGATCCAGGCGTTGCTGGCGCGGAGGGTGTCGACGAGGTCGGCTTCGTCGGTGCGGCCGAAGGCTGCGACGTGTACCCGGTGGACGGCGCCGCCGTCGCGCGGCGACTCGGGTCGTACGTTCATCTGTCTACGCTAGCGAGTCCCTGACCAGCGCGAAGGCCTGATCGACAAGCTCGGTGAGGGGTTGGGCCCCGTTGAGGTCGGCCCATTGCCGGACGGCGGTCTCGTAGGCGGCGTAGGCGACGGCGGCGGTGACGGCGGCGCGGGGGCGGGGCAGGCCGCGGGTGTGCAGGGTGGCGGCGATGTCGTCCTGGGCCTGGAGTTGGCGGTCGAGGTAGCGGGCGCGGAGCGCGGGGGTGGCGAGGGTGAGCCGGGTGAGGCGGAGGGACTTGGGGCCGCCTTCGGCGAGGGCCTCGACGTAGCGGCCGAGGGCGCGGCGCAGGGAGGTGCCGGGGTGTTCGTCGGCGGGGCTGGCGGCGAGGGCGTCGCGGGCGAGGGTGCCGAGTTCGGTGACGAGGTCGAGGATGACGTCTTCCTTGGCGGGGAAGTACCGGAAGAACGTGCGTTTGGAGACGCCGGCCGCGGCGGCGATCTGTTCGATGGTGGTCTCCTCGAAGCCCTGGTGGGCGAGGAGTTTGAGGGCTGCCTCGGCCAGTTCGTCCCGGACGAGTTGGCGTTTGCGGTCGGCGAGGTTTCTCACCTCCGGAGAGTACCAGCTGACATCATTGACACTCGGTGCCATCCAGGGCATGCTATGTCAATGATGGCTCGTTGGAACGTCGCACACATCCCCCACCAGGCCGGCCGGACCATCGTCGTCACCGGCGCCAACAGCGGACTGGGCTACGCCACCACCCGCGAACTCGCCCGCCGTGGCGGCCACCTCGTCATGGCCGTCCGCAACGTGGCCGCCGGGCAGGCCGCGCGCGCCGCCCTCCTCGCGGAGGTCCCCGACGCGGCCGTGGAGGTGCGCCACCTGGATCTGGCGGATCTGGACTCGGTGCGCGCGTTCGCGGGCACGGTGGAGCGGGTGGACACGTTGGTGAACAACGCGGGGATCATGATGCCGCCGCGCACCCTGACCCGGCAGGGTCACGAGTTGCAGTTCGGGACGAACCATCTGGGGCACTTCGCGTTGACGGGTCTGTTGTTGGGCCGGTTGGGTGCGGGTGGTGACGGCCGGGTGGTGACGGTGAGTTCGTCGTTGCACCGGCGGGGTGCGATCCACTGGGACGATCTGACGGGTGAGCGCCGCTATTCGCCGGCGGGGTTCTACGCGCAGTCGAAGTTCGCGAACGTCCTGTTCGGTCTGGAGTTGGATCGTCGGTTGCGTGCGTCGGGTGCGGGGGTGCGCAGTGTGTTGGCGCATCCGGGGTACACGGACACGAATCTGCATTCGACGGGTCCGACGGGGGTGTTGAACGTGGTGGCGCGGATCGGTTCGGGGTTGTTCGCGCAGGACGCGGCGGCGGGTGCGTTGAGTCAGTTGTACGCGGCGAGTGATCCGGGTGCGGTGGGTGGGGAGTTCATCGGGCCGGGTGGGCCGGGGGAGATGCGTGGGTATCCGAAGGTGGTGCGTCCGGTGTCGTCGGCTCTGGACGAGGGGGCGGCGCGGCGGTTGTGGGCGTTGTCGGAGGAGTTGACGGGCGTGACGTCCTGACCTGTTCGGCCAAGGGCCGTGTCGTCCTCGACCGTGTTGACCCGGACCGCCGGTGGGTGCGGGGGCGTTCGGCGCTGGGTGTGCGCGCCGGTCGACGTGGTGCCGTGCCGGGCAGGGAGCCCCGTAGACTCCCCGCCCGGCACGCCGTCGTCTCCCGGCCCGCTCTGCCGGGCGGCTGCGGGGCTTGACCGGCCCCGTAGCCGTGGTGGGTCAGTGGCGCAGGTTCTGGGCGCCGATGATGCGGAGGCTGGGGCTGAGGTCGCCGGGGCCGGTGGGGGCGAGTTCGACGGCGAGGACCTTCTCGGGGCCGGTGTCGAAGTGGGGGCAGTAGACCTGTTCGCCGCGTCCGGGCTGGTGGTGGGTCCAGCCGTGGTCGGCGGAGAAGTGCACGGGTTGGGCGCAGTCGGCGCAGATGTAGTTGCGCAGGGTGCCGGGGGCGACGGGGTAGCGCTCGTCGGGGCCGGGGCGGCGGCCTCCGGGGAGCTGGCCGGCGGACATGCCGGGGCCGAGGACGGGGCCGTCGACGCCGCCGCCGGGGGTGCGGGAGGCGATCCGCCAGGGAAGGCGGCGGTCGGGGTCGACGCGGTTGAGGGTGGCGCGGGCTTCTTCGACGCTGCCGTGCACGGACACGTGCCAGCCCCTCGGGGTGTCGACGACGAGGGTGTGCAGGGTGACGGCGCGGTCGTCGCGGGCGATGCGGTAGCGGGCTTCGACGCTGCCGCCGGGGGCGCAGCCGAGCTGGTCGACGACGGTGATGAGGTCGTCGGCGAGGTGCAGGGTGACGAGGCGGCGGGCGACGAGCATCTCGGAGGCGCGGACGGCGAGGGCGAGGCGGGGCAGGGGGGTGCGGCGTTGCCAGCCGTCGCGGAGCACGTCGTCGTCGCCGACGGTCCAGTACTGGCGGCCTTCGGCCGCGTACCGGTTGAGGATGACGCTGCGCCAGTCGTAGTCGGGTTCGTCGGCGAGGCGTTCGCGGAGCCATTCCTCGGCGGCGGCGGTGCGCCGGATGTCGAGGTGCAGCGGGGTGAGCTGCTTGAGCTGGGCTTCGACGGCGGTGACGGAGCGGCCGAGGTCGACGGCGATCTGGTCGAGGGACGCGCCGGTGCGCAGCTCGGCGACGAGTTCCGCGTGGTGGTGCTCGGTCCACACCTCGCCGTTGTTGGCGGGGTTGGTCGCGGTCTCGGTGGACAGGGTTTCGGACACGGGCACAGTGACCTCCGCTGTAGGGAAAGCATCGGTTGTCTGGCTTCACGCTACGCGGGGGGTACGACATTTTCCGGGGGTGCGAACCCCACTCTGAGGGGTACTATGAACGTAGTAGTTTGTCGCGTGGAAGGGGTCGTCATGCCCACCCCCGAGCCCCACCTCACCCGTACCGTCGACGCCTCGGCCTGGTCGCCGCCGTTGCCGGAGGCCCCCGGATTCGACCACCTCGTCGTCGAGACGCCCGGCCTGCGTACCCATGTCGCCGCCCTCGGCGAGGGCGACCCGGTCGTGCTGCTGCACGGCTTCCCCGAGCACTGGTGGCAGTGGCACGCCGTCGCCCCGGCCATCGCCGCCCACGGCTTCCGGGTGTACTGCCCCGACCTGCGCGGGGCCGGCTGGACCGAGGCCGACGACCCCCGGGTCGAACGCGAGACCCGGCTCCGCGACCTGCTCGCCCTCCTCGACGCCCTGGACATCGGGCGCGCCCACCTCGTCTCCCACGACATGGGCGCCATCACCGCGATGCAACTGACCTACGACCACCCCGAGCGGGTGCGCACGGCGGTGCAACTGTCCGTCCCACCGGGGTTCTTCACGTTCAGCCCGAGGCTCGCCCCGGGTTTCCGGCACCTGCCCCGGTTCATCTGGCACCGCCCGGGCGTCTCGCTGCGCGGGATCTTCTCCGCCGCCTACGTCGCCCACCCGATGTCGCGGGCCACCGTCGAGGCCCACCTCGCCCCGATGGCCCGGCCCGAGATCGACGCCGCGGTGCGCCCGCTCACCCGCGGCATGATCCTGCCGGAGGCCATGCGCATGACGCGCGGCTTCTACCGCCGCCGCCGGCTGACCGTGCCGACCCTCGTGGTGTTCGGCCGCCGCGACCGGCCCTGGACGGAGGAACTCATGGGGCGCGTCTGCCGCGAACCGGAGCGGTACGCCGACCGGGTCGAGTTCGCCTACGTCGACGACGCGGCGCACTTCCTCACCGACGACGCCCCGGCCGAGGTCGCCCGCCTCGCCCTCGACTGGTTCGACCGGGCGGCGTGACAACGGCCGAACGAAGCCCCGACCCGGGGCGCGCACGCGCCGGCCGGCCGGACGCGCCGCCGCGCGCTCAGCGCAGCAGATCCAATTCGGGCCCCCACGAGTCGAGTACGTCGCCGTAGCCCTCGGCGCGCACCACCTTCTCCAGGTCGGCGTACAGCGTCGAGGGCCGGTCGGTCAGGCCGGCGATGACGTGGTCGGCGGTCCAGGGTCGTGGCAGGGGATGGGTTTCGAGTTCCCAGCGCAGGTACTTGTTGTAGGGGCGGACGCGGCCGTGGAGGGCGAACAGGGTCCAGCCGAACCAGGACGCGGCTTCGATCTCCTCCAGGCGGGCCAGGTCGGGCCGGCCGTCGCGGCGGTTCTTGGCGGCGCGGTAGATGAAGTTGACGTACCCGTCGAGTTCTTCGCGGACCCAGGCGTCGGTCTCCGCGGGTGTCAGCGTGGCCTGGGCGTGGACCCCTGCGGCGATCTGGCCGTCGAGGCGGTCCAGGAGGACGCGGGCGCCCCGGTAGGCGTAGCGGCCCCACCGGTCGGAGACGTCGGCGAGGTCGGCCAGTGATGTCGGGATCGTGTCGAGGGCGGGGGTGCGGGTGGTGGCCGTCCAGGCGCCGCCGTAGTCGGCGACGACGATGATGACGTCGGTGTCGGAGTGCGCGGTGGCCATGCCCTCGCGGGCCCGGGATCCGGTCAGGACGATGCCGAGCACGTCCGGGTCGGCCTCGGCGCGGGTCAGCAGGTCGGTGTAGGGGTCGCTCACCGGTTCAGTATCGTTCGCTCCGCAACCGGATTCGCGACCCCCGACCGCCGTTACGGCTGGTAGTTCGGGTCCGCCTTGATCACGGAGAACATCCCGCCCTGCGGGTCGACGAGGCCCGCCATCCGCCCGGCCTGCGAGTCCTGGCGGAACAGTTCGGTGGCGCCGAGGGCCAGGGCCCGGTCGGCGGCGGCGTCGCAGTCGTCCACGAAGAAGTACACCCCCCAGCGGGAGTCGCCGTCGGGGCTGGCCATCGCGCCGGCCACTGCCCGGCCGTCCTGTTCCAGGAGCGTGTACGGCGGATCGCCGTCGAGGTCGCGGACGGTCACCCCCAGTACCCCCGGATAGAAGGGTTTGACCTTGTCGAGGTCTGCGGAGTACAGCTCGGTCCAGCAGACGCTGCCCGGTTCGCCGGCGGTCTCCCAACCGGTGTGCCGGCCGGGCTGCCAGGCGGAGAAGTACGCCCCGGTGGGGTCGGTGAACACGGCCATCCGGCCCGCGTCCATGACGTCCATCGGGGCGACGACGACCGTGCCGCCACCCGCGGCGACGCGGGCGGCGGTGGCGTCGGCGTCGTCGGTGGCGAAGTACACGGCCCAGGAGGTGCCGCGCGCCGGGTCGGTGGCGGGGCCGAGGCCCGCGACCTGTTTCCCGTCGAGGTGCAGCAGGTGGTACCCGCCGGCTTCGGGTCCCATGTCCTGCGCGGTCCAGCCGAACAGGGCGGAGTAGAAGGCGATGGCGCCGGGGACGTCGGTGCTGCCGAGGTCGGCCCAGTTGGGGGCGCCCGGCGCGGTGGTGTCAGCCATGTCCCCATCCTCGCCCGGGGCTACGACTTTTTCCGCCGAACTCCCCGGTAACGGCCGCCGGCTAGGGTGAACGGATGGGTGACGAGACGTTGTTGCTGGTGATGGGCGTGTCCGGGAGCGGGAAGACGACGGTGGGCGCGATGCTCGCGGGCCGGTTGCGGTGGCGGTACGCGGAGGCCGACGACTTCCACCCGGCGGCCAACGTGGCGAAGATGGCCGCCGGGGAGCCGCTGACGGACGCCGACCGGTGGCCGTGGCTGGGGGCCATCGCGGCGTGGATGGACGAGCGCCGGGCGGCCGGGGAACCGGCGGTGGTGACGTGTTCGGCGTTGAAGCGCTCCTACCGGGACCTGCTGCGGGCCGATCGGCGGGACGTGCGGTTGGTGTACCTGCGCGGGGACCGGGAACTGATCGCCGGGCGGTTGGTGGCCCGGCACGGGCACTTCTTCCCGGACAAGCTGCTGGCCAGCCAGTTCGCGGATCTGGAAGAGCCCGGCGTGGACGAGGATCCGCTGGTGGTGCCGATCGAGGGCACCCCGGATGAGATCGTGGACCGGATCGTGGCGGGCCTCGACACCTGACCCTGGCCACAACCCCAGGATCTCGACGGGTACTACCGCACCGGGCCCTCAGCCCACCGGCGCGTTCCACCGCAGCAGTACCGGCGTGTCCCTCTCGTACCCCAGCACCGACAGTGTCGACGTGTCCAGGCGCAGCGACGCGCCCCCGGCCGGCGGCAGGTCGATCCACCGCGCCCCGCACACCCGCAGGCTGTGCCCGTGCGCGACGAACGCGACGTCCCCGTGTGCCAGCAGCGGCCGGGCCCGACCCAGGACCCGGTCCAGGCGCGCCCCCACGTCCTTCGGGGACTCCCCGCCGGGGCAGCCGTCCCGCCACAGGTCCCAGCCGGGGCGCCCGAGACGGATGTCGGCCGTGGTGACGCCCTCGTAGTCGCCGTAGTCCCATTCGGCCAGGTCGGGGTCCACGGCGGTGGGGGTGAGGCCGGCGAGGTCGGCGCTGCGCCGGGCCCGCAGCCGCGGGGACACCCACACGGCGGCGAACGCGCGCGCGGCGAGGGCCGGGCGGACGAGCGCCGCCTGGTCCTCGCCGCGCGCCGTCAACGGCAGGTCCGTCGTCGACGTGTGCCGCCCGGCGAGGGACCAGTCGGTCTCGCCGTGGCGGAGGAGCACGATGTCACCCAAGCCAGGCCCTGCGGGTGGCGGGCATGCCGCTGAACCCACCGGCGGCGGGTTTGACGGCGACGACCTGGTGGACGCCGATCTGGCCGTACCGGAACGACAGGGCGGTGGCGGCCATGTACAGCCGCCAGACCCGGGCGCGGCCCTCGCTGGTGAGTTTGACGGCCCGGTCCCAGCCGGCCTCGAGGTTGGCCGACCAGGCGCGCAGGGTGGACGTGTAGTGCTCGCGGAGCGCCTCGGTGTCGCGGACCTCGAAGCCGGCGTTCTCGATCAGGCCGACGGTCGTGCCGATCGGGGCCAGGTCCCCGTCGGGGAACACGAACGAGGCGATGAACGACGGTTCGTTCGGCGGGTGGCTCGGGTTGCGGGAGATCTGGTGGTTGAGGAGCCGGCCGCCCGGTCGCAGGAGTTCGAAGAGGTGTTCGCAGTACTCGGTGTACATCTCGTCGCCGACGTGTTCGGCCATCCCGACGCTGGAGATCGCGTCGAACGGGCCGTCGGTGACGTCGCGGTAGTCCTGGAGGCGGAACTCGACCCGGTCGGTGAGGCCGGCCTCGGCGGCGCGGGCCCGGGCCAGTTCGAGCTGTTCGACGGACAGGGTGACGCCCACGACGCGGGTGCCGTGTTCGCGGGCGGCGTGCAGGGCCAGGGAACCCCAGCCGCAGCCGACGTCCAGGAGCCGGGAGTCGGGGCCCAGTTCCAGCTTCTTGCAGATCAGCTGGAGCTTGTCGCGCTGGGCTTCCTCGAGGGTGGCGTCGGGGCCGGCCCAGTAGGCGCACGAGTACACCATCGACGGGCCCAGCAGCAGCCGGTAGAACTCGTTGCCGGCGTCGTAGTGGGAGCTGATCGCGGCACGGTCGCGGTCGCGGCTGTGCTTGGCGCCGGCGAGGTGGATCTCCTCCGGCGGCGGGGCCGGTTCCTTGCCGATCGCGCCCAGGAGGGTGGCCTCCTTGAGGAGCTGCGCCTTGTCGAGGGCGGCGACCTGCCTGCCGGCGATGACCGACAGGGTGTCCAGGACCTCGTACACGTCGCCTTCGACGTCGAGTTCACCGGCCACGTAGGCGCGGCCCAGGCCGAGCTGGTTGGGTTCGTGGACGAGTCTTCGGATGGCCTGGCGGGACCTGATGTCGACGACGGGTGCGTCCGGGGGGCCGGCGGTCGAACCGTCCCACCCTCGGACCCGCAGCGGCGGTCCCTCTCCCAGCAGTAGCGTGAACATGCGCAGCAGCCGGTCGGCAACAGTCACAGTCCGCCCCTCTCCGTGAGTCACACCCAGACTAGCGGGAATGAAGGCATGCGTCAGGATGATCCAATGCTGTTGACGACTGTGCACGACCGTGAGGACCTGGGCACCCGTTTTTCCGCCGACGCGGCCCTGCACGCCTACGAGCTGGGCGATCTCGACGACTTCTTCTGGCCCTACACCACCTGGTACCGGCTGCGGGGCGGGCAGTGTACGGCGCTGGTGTACACGGGGGCGGAGTTCGGGCCGATCCTGCTGGCGCTCAGCCGCCCCGACCGCGACGAGGAACTGCGCTCCCTCGTCACCCACCTGCTGCCCGTCCTGCCGCGCCGGTTCTACGCGCACGTCACGGGCGGCGCGCACCACATCCTGGCCAAGGAGTACGAGGTCACCGACCATGGCGTACACCGCAAGATGGCCCTGGTGGACTTCACGCCCGTCACCGGCGAGCCGACCGTGGTCCTGACGCCGGCGGACCTGGGGGAGCTGCGGGAACTCTACGACCGGGCGTACCCGGGCAACACCTTTGACGCCCGGATGCTCGACGGCGGCGACTACGTCGGGATCCGCCGGGACGGCCGGCTCGTCGCCGTCGCCGGCCTGCACGTGCACTCCCCGTCCCGGCGGATCGCGGCGCTGGGCAACGTCACCACCCTGCCCGAACTACGCGGCCAGGGCCTGGCGGCCGTCGCCGTGTCCGCGCTGTGCACCCGGCTGCTGGAGACCGTCGACCACATCGGGCTCAACGTGAAGGCCGACAACGTCTCCGCCATCGGCCTCTACGAACGTCTCGGCTTCGTCGCCGCCTCCGACTACCAGGAGATCAGCGCCACGGCCCGGTGACCAGGGCCCCGGTGAGCACCGCGGACGGCTGCGCCCCCAACGACAGGTCGGCGGCGGGCGCGCCGGCCCGGACCACCAGATCCCCGACGGCGGCGATCATGGCCCCGTTGTCCGTGCACAGCCGGATCGACGGCACCCGCAACGTCACCCCCGCCGCCCTGCACCGCTCCTCCGCCAGGGACCGGACCCGGCTGTTGGCCGCCACCCCGCCGACCAGCAGCAACGTGTCCGCGCCGTGCTCGGCGCAGGCCCGCAGCGCCTTACGGGTCAACGTGTCGGCGACCGCCTCCTGGAAACTGGCCGCCACATCGGCCACCGGCAGCGGACCCTCGTGCCGTTCCACCCACCGCGCCACGGCCGTCTTCAGACCGGAGAAGGAGAACCCGTACGGCGGATCCTTCGGGCCCGTCATCGGCCGAGGGAAGTCGATCGCCGCCGGGTTCCCGTCGCGGGCGATGCGGTCGATGACCGGACCCCCCGGATACGGCAGGCCCAGCAGGCGGGCCACCTTGTCGAACGCCTCCCCGGCCGCGTCGTCGACCGTGTCCCCCAGGTGCACGATCGGATCCCGCGCCAGGTCACCCAGCAGCAGGATCGACGTGTGCCCCCCGGACACGATCAGCGCCACACACCGCCCCGGCAGCGGCCCGTGCTCCAGGACGTCGACCGCGGCGTGCCCGGCGAGGTGGTGCACCCCGTAGAGGGGCACCCCCAACGCCAACGCGTACGCCTTACCCGCCGCCAGACCCACCTGTACCGCTGTCGCCAGCCCCGGGCCCGCCGTCACCGCCACCGCGTCGATGTCGGCGAAGCGCACCCCCGCCGCCTCCACCGCCCGCTGCACCATCGGCCGGACCGACTCCAGGTGCGCGCGGGCCGCGATCTCCGGCACCACCCCACCGAACCGGGCATGCTCGTCGACGCTGGAGGCCAGGGCGTCACCCAGCAGCACCCCGTCGCGGACCAGACCCGCGCCCGTCTCGTCGCACGACGTCTCGATGCCCAGGATCAGCGGCACGCTAGTTGCCCAGACCGGCGGCGACGAGGATCTCCTTGCGCTGCGCGGCCGGCAGCCGGTCCACGTACAGGGTGCCGTCGAGGTGGTCCACCTCGTGCTGCAGGCACCGGGCGAGCAGGCCCGTGCCGACGATCGTGATCGGCTTGCCGTCCATGTCGAAACCCGTGACCGTGGCCACGCCCGGCCGGCCCAGTTCCGCGTACTGCCCCGGGACCGACAGGCAGCCCTCGCCCTCCGTGACCAGCTCACGCGGCGGCGGGGGCAGCTCCAGGACCGGGTTGACGATGTGCGCGACGACGTGCTCCTCCGACGCGTCCGGGCAGTCGACGACGAACACGCGGGCGTCCACGCCGATCTGGTTGGCCGCCAGGCCCACGCCGTTCGCCTCGTACATGCTGGCGAACATGTCCTCGATCAGGGCCTTGAGCTCGGCGTCGAACACGGTCACGGTCTGGCAGGGCTTGTGCAGGACGGCCTCGCCGTAATAGGTGATGCGCCGCGCCGTGCCCTCGGAGTTTGTCATGGTTGACAAATATAATCGGGGCACGCCCGCCCCCCGTGTTCAGCCCTTGCGCGGCCGGTCGGAGCGCGCCGTTGGTCCCCGACCGGCCCAGGACGACGCCCGGACCCGCCGACGGCACCCGACCCCTGACCTGGCGCGCAGCGGCGCAGAGCGTACCCGTCTGGGCGTTTTTCCGGAAAGAACTGTCAGGAAAATGTCGGGGGTCCCGGCTATCGTGGCCCGGTGCATGCCGCTGACAGTCACGACCTCATCCGCGTCCACGGAGCCCGCGAGAACAACCTGCGGGACGTGAGCCTGGCCATCCCGAAACGCCGCCTCACCGTCTTCACCGGGGTGTCGGGTTCCGGCAAGAGCTCCCTGGTGTTCGGCACGATCGCCGCCGAGTCCCAGCGCCTCATCAACGAGACCTACAGCGCCTTCGTGCAGGGCTTCATGCCCAGCCTCGGCCGCCCCGACGTCGACCTCCTCGAGGGCCTGACCACCGCCATCATCGTCGACCAGGAGCGGATGGGCACCAACTCCCGCTCCACGGTCGGCACGGCCACCGACGCCAACGCCATGCTGCGGATCGTGTTCAGCCGCCTCGGCACGCCGAGCGCCGGCCCCTCGTTCCACTACAGCTTCAACCTGCCCGCCGGGGCCTGCCCGGACTGCGAGGGCATGGGCAGCACCGCCGACATCGACCTCGACGAACTGTTCGACCGGGACAAGTCCCTCGCCGACGGGGCCATCACGATCCCCGGGTACAACGTCGACGGCTGGCAGGTGCGGATCTTCACCGCCTCCGGGTTCATGGACCCCGACAAGCCCATCCGCGACTACACGCGGCAGGAGCTCGACGACTTCCTGTACAAGGAGCCGGTCAAGGTCAAGGTCGAGAACATCAACATGACGTACGAGGGGCTCGTGCCCCGCGTGCAGAAGTCGTTCCTGCAGAAGGACAAGGAGGCGCTCCAGCCGCACATCCGCGCCTTCGTCGACCGCGCCGTCACGTTCGCCGCCTGCCCGGCGTGCGGCGGCACCCGGCTCAACAAGGCCGCCCTGGACTCCCGGATCGACGGCGTCAACATCGCCGAGGCGTGCGCGATGCAGATCAGCGACCTCGCCGACTGGGTCCGCGCCATCGACGACCCGACCGTCGCGCCGCTGCTGGTGACCCTGCGCCAGACCCTCGACTCGTTCGTCGAGATCGGCCTCGGGTACCTCAGCCTCGACCGCCCCTCCGGCACCCTGTCCGGCGGCGAGGCGCAGCGCACCAAGATGATCCGCCACCTCGGCTCCAGCCTCACCGACGTGTCCTACATCTTCGACGAACCCACCGTGGGCCTGCACCCGCACGACATCCAGCGGATGAACGGCCTGCTGCTGCGGCTGCGCGACAAGGGCAACACGGTCCTCGTCGTGGAACACAAACCGGAGACCATCGCCATCGCCGACCACGTCGTCGACCTCGGCCCCGGCGCGGGCGGCAACGGCGGCACGATCTGCTTCGAGGGCACGGTCGCCGAACTGCGCGCCAGCGGCTCCCTTACCGGCCGGCACCTCGACTACCGGGCCGTCCTCAAGGCCGAGCCGCGCACCCCGACCGACGTGCTCGCGATCCGCGACGCGACCCGGCACAACCTGCGCGGCGTGAGCGTCGACGTCCCCCTCGGCGTGCTGTGCGTCGTCACGGGCGTCGCCGGCTCCGGCAAGAGCTCCCTCATCCACGGCTCCATCCCCAAGGGCGCCGGAGTCGTGTCCGTCGACCAGACCGCCATCCGGGGCTCCCGGCGCAGCAACCCCGCCACCTACAGCGGCCTGCTGGACCCGATCCGGGCCGCGTTCGCCAAGGCCAACGGCGTCAAACCGGCCCTGTTCAGCTCCAACTCCGCCGGCGCGTGCCCCAACTGCAACGGCAACGGCGTCCTCTACACCGACCTGGCGATGATGGCCGGCGTCGCGACCGTCTGCGAGGAATGCGAGGGCAAGCGGTTCCAGGCCGCCGTCCTGGAGTACAAGCTAGGGGGCCGCAACATCAGCGAGGTCCTGGCCATGTCCGTCACCGAGGCCGGGGAGTTCTTCGCCACCGGTGAGGCCAAGACCAAGGCCGCGCACGCCATCCTCGCCCGGATGGCCGACGTCGGCCTCGGCTACCTCAGCCTCGGCCAGCCCCTCACCACCCTGTCCGGCGGCGAACGGCAGCGGCTCAAGCTCGCGATCCACATGGCCGAGAAGGGCGGCGTCTACGTCCTCGACGAGCCCACCACCGGCCTGCACCTCGCCGACGTGGAACAGCTCCTCGGCCTCCTCGACCGGCTCGTGGACTCCGGCAAGTCCGTCATCGTCATCGAACACCACCTCGCGGTGATGGCCCGCGCCGACTGGATCATCGACCTCGGGCCCGGGGCCGGCCACGACGGCGGAAAGATCGTCTTCGAGGGTACGCCCGCGGACCTCGTCGCCGCCCGGTCCACGCTCACGGGACAGCACCTCGCGGAGTACGTGGGGGCGTAGGCGCGCCGACACCTGGCATCGGTGGGGTGGCGCGGCGGCAGGGGTGACCTGCGCCGCGCCACCCATGCCTGGGGCGCCATCCCGTGGCTCGCACCGCACGCTCTGGGGGCGTGGGGCAGGGCGCCACCCGGTCGTCGGATGGTCCGGCCCCCTGCCCGGTGGCGACCGGCGGCACCATGCCGGGCAACGCGGTCACCCACACCGGACCTGGCCGTGTGCGGCAACTCCGGCAGCCTTGGCGGCGATCGCGCGGTCAGTGTGAGCGCGCCCCGGTCGCCGGTCGGAGAAGTCCATGATCGTCGCGGGCCGCGGGCCGTGGCATGATCGGGTCCATGCCTTTCGTGTTCGCCCACGTCAGTGACACCCACCTCGACGGGGAGCCCCGGGCCTCGGCGCGCACCGCCGCCGTCATGGCCTACCTGCGCGACCTGCCCCTCGACGCGATCCTCGTCACCGGGGACATCGCCGACCACGGGGCGCCGGGGGAGTACGCCGAAGCCGCCGACCTGCTCACCGCACCCGTGCCCGTCCTCGTGCTGCCGGGCAACCACGACGAGCGGGCCGCGTTCCGCAAGGGACTTCTCGACCCCGCCCTGCCCGGTGACTTCGTCGGTCGAAACGACGCGCCCGGCGGGCCCTCCCCGGCGGCGGACGACGTCCCCGGCCCCGAAGTCGCGCCGATCAACCAGGTCCGCACCGTCGGCGGGGTCACCTTCGTGCTGTGCGACTCGACCATCCCCGGCCGCGACGACGGCCGCCTCGCGCCGGGCACCCTCGACTGGCTCGACGCCACCCTCGCCGCCACCGCCGGCCCGGTGTTCGTGGCCCTGCACCACCCGCCGGTCCGGATGTACAACCCGATCCTCGACACCCTGCTGCTCACCGAACCCGGCGGCCTCGAACGGGTCCTGCGCCGCCACCGGCACGTCGTCGCCGTACTGTGCGGCCACGCGCACACCGCCGCCGCGAGTACCTTCGCCGGCCTGCCCCTCCTCGTCGGCCCCGGCGTCGTGTCGACCCTGATGCTGGAGTGGGAGGGCCGCGGCCACCTCTCCTTCGACGACCCGCCGGGCATCGCGTTCCACGTCCTCGACGACGGCCACCTCACCACCCACTACCGGACAGTGCACTGACCCAACCCCTCGACGGGTACGCCGCCCGAAGCACCACTCGCACCCAGTCCACAGCCCCGGCCCCTCCCCGAACGGGGCCGGGGCGCGCCTAGACCCACAACCGGGCCCAGCGTAGGTTTACTTGGCCCGGTGGCCCGGTGGCCCGGTGGCCCGGGCGGGTGGTCAGACACGCCCTCGCGGCCTGGCATTCCGGCGTGGCAAGCCCGGGCCGCGCGGTGCGAATCCTCGGACGTCGACGTCCACAATCCGGCGCGCCATGTTTCGAGCAAGGGAAACGCTAGCCAGGCCCGCGAACCCGTTCAGTGCGCGAGGTGGACATAACCGCAGGTAGGGGCGCCTGGCGATTGCGTTGGCGTCGGGTTCGCCGCGCCGGCCGGGTACCCGTCGATTGCAATGGGTTTGATCTGAGGGCTACCCTCTGGGCGTCGACGGAGGAGGTCGTGATGCCGGGAGGCAGGCTCACCCAGCAGGACCGCCAGCAGATCGCGCTGGGCCTGGCCGACGGCCTCGCCTACGCGGAGATCGCCCGACGCGTCGACCGCCCCACCTCCACGGTCACGCGCGAGGTGCTGCGCAACGGCGGCCCCACCGCCTACCGGGCCGACGTTGCCCACCGCGCCACCGAACGCCGCGCCCACCGGCGCCGGCAGGTCACCCCCCGGGAGCCGGGCGCGAAACCGCAGGTCCACGGGCGCGACCCCGAGGCGGTGCGCGAGTTCGAGGACGTGTTCACCACCGTCATGATGTCCTCGGGCATGCCCACGATGATGGCCCGGGTACTGACCTGCCTCACCCTCGCCGACTCCGGCAGCCTCACCGCGGCCGAACTGGTCAGTCACCTGGGGGTCAGTCCGGCGTCGGTGTCCAAGGCCGTCGCGTTCCTGGAGAGTCAGAGCTTCGTCCGCCGGGAACGCGACGACCGCCGGCGCGACCGGTACGTGGTGGACGACGACGTCTGGTTCCAGTCGATGATGGCCAGCGCCCGGGCCACCGCCCACCTGGTCGTGACCGCCCGGCAGGGTGTGGATGTCCTCGGCCCCGCCACGCCGGCCGGCGCCCGGATGGAGAACATCGCCCGGTTCCTCGACTTCGTCAGCGAGAGCATCGCCCGCGCCGCGCAGCAGGCCCGCGAGGTCCTGCATACGAAGGCCGGGCCGGGTGCGGGTTCGCCCGCCAGGACCGGGCCGGGTCCGGAAGCCGGATAGCCGACCGCACCAGCGGAAACGGATCGGCAGGGAGCGTGAGCCCTCCGCCTCGGGGCTTCGACGCCGCAGCCGCGCCGGCCCTGGGAGGAGACGCCGCACGCACCGGGCGGAGCCCGGAGCCCCGACCGGCGCGACCACCGCGAACACGCCCGCTACCGCTCCGCCGGCAGCTCCCCGGTCAGATACCGCTGCAACGTCGGCGCGTAGCACTCCACCAGGAACTCCCGGTCCGCGCTGGCCACCGGCTCGGCCCGCACCACGTACCGGGTCAGGATCAGCCCCACCGCCTGCGAGAAACACAACGCGGCCCGCAGTTGCGGCCGGTCACTGCCCAGGTGGGTGGTGATCCGGGCGAACAACTGGTTCGTCAGGTACTCCCGCAGCGTCGTCGCCGGCCCGTGATCGTCGGCGAGGGACCTCAGCAGCGCGGTGAGCCGCCCGCCCCCGGCCGCCGCCTCCGCGTCCCACACCCCCAGCACGGTGCGCAGCATCCGGGCCGCCGTCTGTTCCGGATCGCCGTCGAGCACGTGCCGGAGCACCTCGCCGGGTACGGCGGGCAGGTCCACGGCGGCGGCGAACAGTTTGTCCTTGTTGCCGAAGTAGTAGTGCACGAGCGCCGCGTCGACCCCGGCGGAGGAGGCGATGCCCCGCATCGTCGTCTTGGCGTACCCGCGGTCGGAGAACTCGCGGCGGGCGGCGGCCAGGATCTGCTCGCGGGTGTCGTCCCCCTCGGAGCGCCGCGCGCGCTGCGGAATCTGTTGCGTCACGCCTACGGATGCTACGCTCGGGCCATCTTCAACACTTGATGATGAGCCGATACGGAGTCCGCCATGTGGGCGATGATCTTCAAAGAGTTCCTGGAGCTGCGCCGCGATAGGCGCACCATGGCCATGCTGATCGTGTTACCCCTGCTCCTGCTCGTGGTCTTCGGATACGCGGCCAGCTTCAATGTGTCGACCCTGACCACCGACGTCGTCGGCCCCGGCGCCACCCAGGCTGCCGCCGCGCTGCGCGCCCCCTTCGAGGTCGGCCGGGTCGACCCGGCGGCCGGGGACGCCGAGGCCCGCGAACGGCTGCGGACCGACCGCGCCGACGTCGTGCTCGTCACCGGCGGGGACACCGCCGTCGCCCTCGTGGACGGGTCCAACCTGTTCGGGGCGCAGGCGGCGAAGGCCGCGCTGGCGCGTACCCCCCTGAAGGTCGAGGTTCTCTACAACCCGGACCTCAAGACCTCCTGGGTGATGGTCCCGGCGCTGGTGGGGCTGATCCTGACCTTCATCGGCACCATCGTCACCGCCATCGGCCTGGTCCGCGAACGGCAGGCCGGCACCCTCGAACAACTCGCCGTCATGCCGTTTCGGCCGTCGGACGTCATCCTCGGCAAGATCGTGCCCTACTACCTGCTCGCGGCCCTCGACCTGGTCGTGGTGACGCTGCTCGGCCGGCTGCTGTTCGGGGTGCCGTTCGCCGGGTCGGTGCTCACCTTCGGGCTCGGCGCGGGGCTGTTCCTGTTCGTCGTGCTCGGCGTCGGGGTGCTGATCTCCACCGTGTCGCAGAACCAGGGCCAGGCCATCCAGCTCGCCCTCATGATCATGATGCCGCAGATCCTGCTGTCGGGCATGATCTTCCCGCTCGACGCGATGGCCCCGGGCGTGCGCTGGATCGGCTACCTGCTGCCCCTGACCTACTTCACGAAACTGTCCCAGGGAGTCATGCTGCGCGGCGACGACCTGGCCTCGCTGTGGCTGCCGCTGGTCGTCCTCGCCGGCATGGCCGTGGTCGTGTTCACCGCCGCCGTGCTGCGCTTCCGCCGCGACCTGGCCCCGAGTCAGCCATCGACCGGGGCGGCCGCAGGGGGTGCGTCATGACCTGGGGCACCACCGACCTGACCGTGCGCTATCCCCACACCCTGGCCCTCGACGCGGTCACGTTCGCCGCCCCCGCCGGTCAGATCTCCGCCGTCGTCGGCGGCGACGGGGCCGGCAAGTCCACCCTGCTGCGCAGCCTCGTCGGCGGGGTGCGGCCCACGTCCGGGCGGGTCGACGCGCCGGCGCTGCGCGAGATCGGTTTCATGCCGACGGGTACGGGCGTGTGGCGCGAGCTCACCGTCGCCGAGAACCTCGACTTCGTCGCCGCCGCCTACGGGGTCCGCGACCGCGACCGCCGCGCGGCCCTGCTCGCCGCCGCCGGCCTGGAACAGGTCACCGGCCGCCTCGCCGGGCAGCTGTCGGGCGGCATGCGGCAGAAGCTGGCCTTCACCCTCGCCATGCTGCACGCCCCGCGCCTGCTCGTCCTCGACGAACCCAGTACCGGCGTGGACCCGGTCAGCCGGGTCGAACTCTGGCGCCTGATCGCCCGGGCGGCCGTGGACGGGGCGGCCGTGGTGCTGTCCACCACGTACCTCGACGAGGCCGAACGCGCCGGCACGGTGTGCGTCCTGGATAACGGCCGGGTGCTGCGCTCCGGGCCGCCGGAGGACGTGATGTCCTCGACCCCCGGCACGATCACCGTCACCGACGACCCGCCGGACCGGGACCTCGCCTGGCGACGCGGGCGGCAGTGGCACGCGTGGCATCCCGGGCCGCCGCTGCCGGGGGAGACCCCGGTGGCCGCCGACATGGAGGACGCCGTGATCGCCGCGACCCTCGCGCTCCGCGAGCAGGGCCCGTCTGCGGCCACGTCGGACCCGTCTGCCACGACCCCGGGCCCCGACACCGCGACGTCGGGCCTGCCGCCCACGACCCCGGGCCCCGACACGGCGACATCGGCCACGACCCCCGGCCCCACCACTTCGGGGAGCCCGTCATGACCCGCCCCGCCCCGGCCAGCCTCGTGACCGTAGCCTCCGCCACCCGCCGCTTCGGCACCTTCACCGCCGTCGACGCCGTCTCCATGACCGTCGGACCGGGCGAGATCGTCGGCCTGCTCGGCGCCAACGGGGCCGGCAAGACCACCCTGCTCAAGATGATCCTCGGCCTGACCGCGCCCACCAGCGGCCGGGTCGCCCTGTTCGGGGCCGCCCCGTCGCGGGCCACCCGCACCCGGCTCGGGTACGTCGCCCAGGGCCTCGGCCTCTACGCCACCCTCACGGTCGCCGAGAACCTGGCGTTCGTCACCGCCGCGTACGGGCAGAAGGAAAAGCCCGTCCTCACCGGCGCCCTCGCCGAGGCCCGCGACCGCCTGGTGGGCGACATCGGCCTGGGCCTGCAACGCCAGCTCGCGTTCACCGCCGCCCTCGCGCACCGCCCGGAGCTGCTGATCCTCGACGAGCCGACCTCCGGCGTGGACGGCCTGGCGCGCGCCCGGCTGTGGGACACCATCCACGCGGAGGCCGAACGCGGCGTCGGCGTGCTCGTGACCACGCACTACATGCAGGAGGCCCAGCAGTGTGACCGCCTCGTGCTGATGGCCCGGGGCGCGGCCGTCGCGTCGGGTACGGAGGCGGACATCGTCGCCGGCACCACGGCCGTAGCGGCCCTGACCGACGACTGGGCGGCCGCGTTCGACGCCCTGCACCGGGCCGGGCTGGCCGTCACCCTCGCCGGCCGCAGCGTCCGGGTCGCCGACACCGAACCGGACACCGTGGCCGCCGTACTGCGCGCCGCCGGGGTCCCCGCGGACGTCCGCCAGGTGCCCGCGACCCTCGAGGAGAAGATGATCGGGATCTGTCGCATAGACCTATAAATTGGACTTTCCGTTGGTAGCGTCGGTCTCACGTGCCAAGGGAGGTCTCCGTGAGGATCCTGCGTCGTGGACCCATCGCCGTGCTGTCCGTGCTCCTCGCGGCGGCCGTGACGGCGACCCCGCCACCGGCGAGCGCCGAGCCCGGTCCTGCGAGCCCGGAGACCGCCGCCGCCGGCCCGGAGGCCCGCACCGAGCGCCTCGCGCAGATCGTCGCGCACCCCGACGACGAGATCCTCTTCCTGAACCCGGACCTGCAACGCTCCGCCGAGGCCGGGTACGCCAACACCACGGTCTTCCTCACCGCCGGCGACGCCGACCGCGGCCCCGGATACTCCCGGTCCCGGCAGGACGGCGCCATGGAGGCCCACCGGCACATGGCCGGCGCCCCGGCGTGCGCGACCCCGCGGGCCTGCTGGACCCAGGACGCGTGGGCCGTGGGCGCGGGTGTGGTGCAGCGGTTCACCCTCACGGCCCGCCCCACCGTCCAGTTGATCTTCCTGAACGTCCGCGACGGGTACGACTCCGGCGGCAGCTGCGATCTCATGCACCTGTGGACCGACGGCTCCTTCACCGCCGCCCCGGTGGTCCCCGACGACGCGACCGACCCGGCGGGCGTCGGCGCGACCCGTTACACCCACGACAGCCTGCGCGACACGGTCGTGGCGATCCTGCGCGCGGTCCGCCCGACCCTGGTGCGCGGCCAGGACCCGCACCCCGACCACCGCTACCAGCCCGGCTACCGCTGCCTGGGCCGCACGTTCGACGACCACTACGACCATGTCGCCTCGGCCCTGTTCGCCGAGGAGATCACCGCCGCGTACGGGGGCCGGCTGGCCACCCAGTTCTACCGGCAGAACAACATCCAGACCGCCGTGCCGAACCTGACCGAGGGCGACCGGGCGCTCAAGGACGCCGTGTTCCGGCACTACATCCCCTACGACGACGCGACCCGCGACCCGGCCGGCAACCCCGCCCCGGTGTACGTCACCTACAGCCGGGTCATGTACGCCCGCTTCCCCCGGGGCACCGCCTGGGTCGGGCGCACCGGCGACGGCTGGCTGCAACCGTTCGTGGTCCTGGGCGGCCGGGTACTCACCTGGCGGCAGACCGGCGACGGCACGTACGCGGGCCCGGTGGACCTGGGCGGCCCGGGCGTACCCGTCACCGGGGTCGTGTCCGTGGGCAACAACGCCGACGGCCGGCTGGAGATCTTCGTCGTGGGCGCCGACGACAGCGCGGCCGTGCACACCACGTACCAGCGGGCCGACGGCGAGTGGGTCGGGCACTGGGACAACTTCGGCAACCCCAACGACACCGTGACACCGCAGGTCCGCCGGGCGGTCAGCGGCGCGGCGGTCGGGTCCAACGCGGACGGCCGGCTGCAGATCTTCGTCACCAACGGCAACGGCGGCCTGGGTTCCAAGTGGCAGACCTCGGTCAACGGCCCGTGGACCCCGGGCTGGCTGGACATGGGCGGCTCCGACATCCAGGGCGTGCCGGTCGCGGTCACCAACGACGACGGCCGACTGGAGGTGTTCGCCGCGACCCGCGCCGGCGTGGACCACCGCTACCAGGTCGCCCCGAACTCGCCGTTCGTGTCGCACACCCTGCCGGTCCGGGTCGCCGGTCCGGTGAACGTGGCCAAGAACGCCGACGGCCGACTGGAACTCTTCTACCGGGGTCCCAACACCGGGGACGTCGCGCACCTGTACCAGACGGCGGTGAACGGCGACTGGGGCGGCGGGCCGCTGTCCCTGGGCGGGCACGGCGGCGTGGGGGAGCTGGAGACCGTCACCAGCGCCGGGCGGATCCTGGTGTTCGGCCGCAACCAGGCCACCGGGGTCAGCCACCTCCGCCAGACCGCGCAGGGCTGGCCGGCGGCGTGGACCGACAGCGCCGGGGCCTCGATCGACACCCCGTCCGTCGCGCTCGACCGGACCGGCCGGGTCGTGATGTTCCAGCTCGCCCCCGACGGCCGGCTGCTGATGGCCGCGCAGAAGACCCCGGACCCCGACAGTCCGTTCCGGCCGTGGGTGCCCCTGCCCTGACCCCCGACGGGTACGAGGCCACGCCCGGTACTTGACTATCTCCAGTACCGGGCATAGCTTGGTGTGGTGATCCCGCCCCGCGACCCGCAACTCCTCAAGGGCGCCCTGTCCCTCCTGCTCCTGCACCTGCTCGCCGAACGCGAGTCCTACGGCTACCAGGTGGTGCAGCGCCTGCGCGAGACCGGCCTGCCCGACATCCTCGAGGGCACCGTCTACCCGGCCCTGTCCCGCCTCGAACGCGAGGGCCGGGTCACCGCCCGCCTGGTCTCCTCGACCTCCGGCCCCGCCCGCAAGTACTACCGCCCGACCCCCGCCGGCTACGAGGCCCTCGCCACGGGCGCGGCCCAGTGGTTCGCCCTCGCCGACGTCGTGGGCGCGGTCCTCACCCGCCCGGTCCCCCCGGCCCCGATCGAAGGATCCTGAGATGTCCCACCCCGTGAGCTGGTTCGACCGGCTGCGCATCGAGTCCGTCGTGTGGTCCCTCGACCACCGCCTCTACGACCTGTCCCCGAGGTCGCGGATCGCCAAACGCCGCGAGGTGCGGGAGAACCTGCTGACCGCGTCCGCCGACATCGGCACCTCGGAGGCCCTGCGTAACCTGGGCGGCAGCCGCCGGCTCGCGGCCGAGTACCGGGCGGCGGAGTTCGACGGGGAGGTCCGCGCGAACTGGTTCACCGCGTTCATCTTCTTCATGACCGGACAGTTACTCATCCAGTCGCTGCTGACAGAGCGGGTCCTCGCCTTCAACGAAGGGCTCATGGCCGCGAACCCGGACGCCACGGGCACCTTCACCAGCAGTCGGTTCAGCTTCATCCAGGACGCGGCCACGTTCACCCTCGACCACGGTCAGGGCGTCTGGACCGGCGGCCGGATGACCGTCTGGGCCTGGGTCGTCTTCGCTGTGGCCACGATCCTCGTCGGCCGGCTGTGGCGGGCCGTGCCGGGATGGCGCCGGCTGACGAGCGCGAAGGTGATCTGAGGCGCTCGAACCCGAGACCGATGGAAACGTCCCACCCGGCTCCGACCACGACTGACGGCCGCGGCCGGTCAGGCCTCCTCGACCTCGCCCAGCCGCCCCAGGACCGCCTCACTGATCGTCGCCAACTGCTCGACCTGCTCGGGTGTCAACACGTCGAACAGGTGCCGCCGGACGGCCGCGACATGCCCGGGGGCGGCGGCGGCCAGCGTGTCGAACCCGGACTGGGTCAGCGTGGCCCAGTTGCCGCGCCGGTCGGACGGACACTTCTTGCGGATGACCCAGCCGTTCTCCTCCAGGCGCGCCACCGCGTGCGACAGCCGGCTCTGCGAGGAGTGCGTGCGCTCGGCCAGGTCGCTCATCCGCAGCGACCAGCCGTCGGTCTCCGACAGCATGGCCAGGATCATGTAGTACGTGTGCGGCAGGCCCGAGTCCCGCTGGAGCTGGCGGTCGAGGGCCTCCTCCAGGCGGCGCGTCGTGACCAGGTAGGCCAGCCACGCGCGCCGCTCGGAGTCGTTCAGCCAGCGGGGTTCGGCCAGCGTGCTGTTCGGCATGTCAGGCGGCGGGGGTCAGGTCGATCGTGTGACCCGTCCGTTCGACCTTGGCGTGCAGGTAGCGCAGGTTCGCCTCGGTGGCGTGCACCCCGGTGCGGGCGAGGACGCGGACGTCCACCCCGAGGGCGCGCAGCTGGGCGGCCTTGTCCGGGTTGTTCGTCAGCAGGTCGACCCGGGGCGCGCCGAGCGCGGTGAGCATCTGGGCGGCCGCCGTGTAGTCGCGCTCGTCGTCGGCGTGCCCGAGGGCCCGGTTCGCGGCGTACGTGTCCAGGCCGGTGTCCTGGAGGGCGTAGGCGTCGAGCTTCGCGTACAGCCCGATGCCACGGCCCTCCTGGCGCAGGTACAGCAGCCAGCCGCCGTGTTCGGCGATCCGCTCGACGGCCTCGCGCAGCTGCGGGCCGCAGTCGCACCGGGCGGAGCCGAACACGTCGCCGGTCATGCACTCGGAGTGCACCCGCACGAGCGGCACGTCCACGCCGGTCACGTCACCGAGGCCGATCGCCAGGTGTTCCTTGCCGTCGGCGAGGCCGGTGAAGGTCACGATCTCGGCGGGGGTGGTGAAACCGTCGCCGAAACGCAGCGGCACCGGGACCCTGGTCCGTATTCCGGCCGGAGCAATCATCGTTGTCCTCCACGGTGCTTGAGCGCTCAAGTTCCCTGTCGACGATACGGTGGGTCACCTTAACGATCAATGTGATCAACCTCGCGGAATATCAGACCGTCCACGGGGGCGTGATCCACGAACCGTCGGCGAGGGCCGCCCGCAGGCCCACGCTGGTGCTGACCCACGCCGTCAGCGGCTCGGCCCCGGTGTCGATGCCGAACAGGCCGCCGGCCGGCACGATGACGACGTCGCCGGCTGTCACGTCGTGCTTCCGGTCGTCCAGCGTGACCGTGGCCGACCCGGCGGTGATGCGCAGCACCTCCTCCCGGGTGACGCGGTGCGGGACGCCGGTCGTGCCGGCCGGGACGTCGACCTGCCACGCGGCGAGTTCGGCGCTGCCGCTGCGCGGGGCGGCGTAGGAGGTGAAGGTCGCGCCGTGGATCTCGTGGACGACGGCGTCGGAGGGGCGGACGACAGGCACGGTGACTCCTCAGAAGTAGACAAGTAGCTTGTCTAAATGGTCAACGATCTTGTCCGTGCTGTCAAACTGCTTTCATGGGTACCGACCACCGCGCGCTCGCCTACCTCGTACTCGCCGCCGCGAACACCCTCAGCGAGGCCATCCACGCGGGGGTGGTCGCCCGCGGCTTCGACGACGTCCGCCCCGCGCACGGCTTCGCGTTCGTCCGGCTCGCCCCCGACGGGGCCACCGTCGGACAGGTCGCCGAACACCTGGGCGTCACGAAACAGGCCGCCAGCCAGCTGATCGAGGAACTGACCCGCAAGGGGTACGTGGCCAGCCAGCCGCACCCGCGCGACGCCCGGGCCCGGCTCGTCACGCTCACCGACCGGGGCTGGGCCTGCACCCGGGCCGCCGACGCCGCGGCGGCCGAGGCGGTGGCGCGCTGGGCGGAGGTGCTCGGCGAGGACCGGGTCGGGGCCCTGGTCACCGACCTGGCCCGGGTCGCCGCGCCGGGCCGGCTGCGTCCCACCTGGTGACGCCGCCCTGGGCCGGTTCCCGGATGTCGCCGGCCCGCACGGGATCGTGGCCGGGTGCGCTCCGGCGACTGCGGAGCCAGGCGACGCCGGCGGCCCCTGGTAGATTCGGCCGTGCCGCGACTGGCGAAGGTGGATCACCACCGGGGAGCGGCAGCACACACACGTGACGGTGTCGTCCGCCTGGGCACCTCTGTCCCACCGACGGAGGTTCGCCGTGCAGGAATTTCTCGACCGACTGGCCAGCCGCAGTCCCGCCCCCGGTGGCGGGGCCGCCGCCGCGTTGCACGCCGCCCAGGGCGCGGCCCTGCTCGCGATGGTCGCCCGCTACAGCGACGGCCCGAAGTACGCGGGGCACGCGCCCCTGATCACCGCCGTGCTCACCGAGGCCGAGGAGCTGCGCGGCCGCGCCGTGGCCCTGGTCGCCGAGGACGCGGAGGCGTTCGCCGCCGTGGCCGCCGCGTACAAGGGGCCCCGGGAGGTGCTGGCCGCCGCCCTGGTGGACGCCGCGCGCCCGCCGGCCGCCGTGATCGCCGTCGCGGCCCGGCTGGTCGCGCTCGCCGAGGACCTGCTGCCCGTCGGCAACCGCAACGTGGTCACCGACGTCGCGGCCGCCGCCGAGGCCGCGCGCGCCGCCGTGACCACCTCCCGGGTCAACGTCGAGGTCAACCTCGCCGGCATCACCGACCCCGACGCGCGCCGCGACCTGCTCGCGACCCTCGCCGGGGTCGACGAACTCGTGGCCCGCGCCGACCGGGTCACCGCCGACGTGCGTGAGGGGCTGGCTGCGTGAACCTGTCCGGACGGGAACTCGCGGCCACCATCCGCGCCGACGTCGCCGCCCGGGTCGCCCAGGGGCCCGCGCCGAAGCTCGCGATCGTCACGGCCACCGCCGACGAGGCCAGCGCCTGGTACGTGCGCTCCCTGGCCACGGCCGCCGGCAAGGTCGGCATCACCTGCGAGGTGGTGGACCTCGGCCCGGCCGCCGACACCGCCACCATCACCGACGCCCTCCGGGGGCTCGCGGCCGACCCGGGCACGCACGGCGTCATCCTGCAGACCCCGTTGCCCGCCGGTGTGGACGCCCGGGAGGTGGCCCTGGCGATCGACCCCGCCCAGGACGTCGACGGCGCGAACCCGGAGAGCCTGGGCCGGCTCGTCTGCGGCCTGCCCGCGTACCCGCCCGCGACCGCCGAGGCCGTCGTCGCGCTCCTCGACCACCACGGCGTACCCGTCGAGGGTCGGGAGGCCGTGGTGGTCGGCCGGTCCACGGTGGTCGGCAAACCGCTCGCGCACCTGCTGCTCGACCGGGACGCCACGGTCACCGTCTGCCACTCCCGCACCGCCGACCTGGCGGCCGTCACCCGGCGCGCGGAGATCCTCGTCGTGGCCGTCGGCCGGGCCGGACTGATCCGCGCCGGACACGTCGCCCCGGGTGCGACCGTCATCGACGTGGGCACCCACCCGACGGCCGACGGGGGACTGGTCGGGGACGTCGACGCCGACTCGGTGGCCGGGGTGGCGGGGGCGCTGAGCCCCGTACCCGGCGGAGTGGGTCCCGTGACGACCGCCCTGCTGCTGCGGCACACCCTCGACGCGGCCCGGGCCCGGGCCTGAAAACGTCCCTGCCACGGTCATCCGGTGACCGTGGCAGGGACGTCGTCGTCCTCAGACCGCGCGGAAGAACTCCCGGACGTCGTCGACCAGCGTCGCCGGCTGCTCCAGCGACAGGAAGTTGCCGCCCCGCTCCACCTCGGTCCAGCGGGTCACGTTGTGGTCGCGCTCGGCGAACCGACGGATCGCCACGTCCGTCGTGGCGGTCGCGATCACGGCCGTGGGCACGGTGCCGCGCGGCTTCGGGGCCCAGGCGGCCGGGTCGTGGGCCGACTCGTAGTACAGGTTGGCCGACGAGCCGGCGGTGCCGGTGAACCAGTACACGCTGATGTTGGTCAGGAGGTTGTCGATCCCGACCGCGTCCTCGGGGGACGTGGCGGCGGCGTCGGTCCACTCCTGGAACTTCTCCGTGATCCAGGCCAGCTGCCCGACGGGGGAGTCGTGCAGGCCGAACGCCAGGGTCTGCGGGCGGGTCGACTGGATGGCGTTGAAGCCCATCATGTCGTCGCGGAAGTTCTGCAGCCGGCCGAGGCGGCCCTGCTCCAGCTCGGTGAGGCCCTCGAAGTCCGCCGGGTCGTCCGACGGGAAGGTGATCAGGCCGTTGAGGTGCAGCCCGACGATCCGCTCGGGGTCCTGGCGGCCCATCTCGGCGGCGATCCACGCGCCGCCGCCGTTGCCCTGCACGCCGTAGCGCCCGTAGCCGAGGCGCGCCATCAACGTGACGAACGCGCCGGCGATCCGGCCGGTGTTCCAGCCGGCTCCGGCGTGCGGGCCGGAGAAGCCGACGCCGGGCGTGGAGGTGACCACCACGTGGAAGTCCTCGGCCAGTGGCGCGATGACCTCGGAGAACTGGGTGAACGAGCCCGGCCAGTCGTGCACGAGCAGCAACGCGAGCGCGTCCGGGTTGGCCGAGCGCACGTGGACGAAGTGGATGTTCTGCCCGTCGACCTCCGTCGTGTACTGCGGGAACGCGTTCAGCTTCTCCTCGGCGGCGCGCCAGTCGAAGCGCCCGCCCCAGTACTCCGCGAGGCCGCGCAGGTAGTCCACCGGCACGCCCCGGGTCCACGGGTCGCCGGGCAGCTGCCCCGCCCACCGGGTGCGGCCGAGGCGGTCGCGCAGGTCGTCGAGCTCGGCCTGGGGGACGGCGATCCGGAAGGGGCGGATCTCGGTGGCGGCAGTGGTGTTCAACTCGGACACGGCTCGGGCCTTTCTCGCTGCTCACACGGGCTTCGGTACCCGTTCAGCATAGCAGAACGAAGCATTCCGTTCCAGTATTTCGGCGATGGGATCCCGATCAGGATTCGAGCAGCCCCGGACTCACCTAGAGTGACCGTCATGACGAGTAGGGCCAGGAAGACGGACACGTCCACGCACGCCGCCGACAGCCACGACCTGATCCGGGTCCAGGGCGCGCGCGTGAACAACCTCAAGGACGTCAGCGTCGAACTCCCGAAACGCCGGCTGACGGTGTTCACCGGCGTCTCCGGCTCGGGCAAGAGTTCCCTGGTGTTCGGCACGATCGCCGCGGAGTCCCAGCGGCTGATCAACGAGACGTACAGCACCTTCGTGCAGGGCTTCATGCCGACCCTGGCGCGCCCCGAGGTCGACGTCCTCGACGGGCTGACGACCGCGATCATCGTCGACCAGCAGCGGATGGGCGTCGACCCGCGCTCCACGGTCGGTACGGCCACCGACGCCAACGCCATGCTGCGGATCCTGTTCAGCCGGCGCGGGAAGCCGTACGTCGGCTCGCCCCAGGCGTTCTCCTTCAACGTGGCCTCGATCAGCGGAGCCGGCGCGGTCACCATGGAGAAGGCCGGCAAGACCGTCAAGGAACGGCGCACCTTCAGCGTCACCGGCGGCATGTGTCCGCGCTGCGAGGGCCGGGGCTCGGTCACCGACTTCGACCTGACCGCGTTCTACGACGAGAACCGGTCGCTCAACGAGGGCGCGCTGACCATCCCCGGGTACAGCATGGAGGGCTGGTTCGGCCGGATCTTCAGCGGCAGCGGCTTCTTCGACATGGACAAGCCGATCCGCAAGTACACCAAGCGGGAACTGCACGACCTGCTGTACAAGGAGCCGACGAAGATCAAGGTCGAGGGCATCAACCTCACCTACGAGGGCCTGATCCCGAAGATCCAGAAGTCGATGCTGGTCAAGGACGTCGACGCGATGCAGTCGCACATCCGGGCGTTCGTCGAGCGGGCCGTGACGTTCACGACCTGCCCCGACTGCGACGGCACCCGGCTCAGCGAGGCGGCCCGGTCGTCGAAGATCAAGGGGATCAGCATCGCCGACGCGTGCGCCATGCAGATCAACGACCTGGCGACATGGGTACGCGGCCTCAAGGAGCCCTCGGTGGCCCCGCTGCTCGCCAAGCTGGCCCACACCCTCGACTCGTTCGTGGAGATCGGCCTCGGGTACCTGTCCCTCGACCGGCCGTCGGGCACCCTGTCGGGCGGCGAGTCGCAGCGCACCAAGATGATCCGGCACCTCGGCTCCTCGCTCACCGACGTCACCTACGTCTTCGACGAGCCCACGATCGGCCTGCACCCGCACGACATCGCGCGCATGAACGACCTGCTGCTGCGGCTGCGCGACAAGGGCAACACGGTGCTCGTCGTGGAACACAAGCCGGAGACGATCGTGATCGCCGACCACGTCGTGGACCTCGGACCCGGCGCCGGTACGGCCGGCGGCCGGATCTGCTTCGAGGGCACCGTCGAGGGCCTGCGGTCCAGCGGCACCATCACCGGCCGGCACTTCGACGACCGGGCCACCCTCAAGGACACGGTGCGCACGCCCACCGGCACGCTGGAGATCCGCGGCGCGAACGCGAACAACCTGCGCGACGTCGACGTCGACCTCCCACTCGGCGTGCTCTGCGTCGTCACCGGCGTGGCCGGCTCCGGCAAGAGCTCGCTCATCCACGGCTCGATCCCGGCCGGCGAGGGCGTCGTGTCCATCGACCAGGGCGCGATCCGGGGCTCGCGGCGCAGCAACCCGGCCACGTACACCGGACTGCTCGAACCGATCCGCAAAGCGTTCGCGAAGGCCAACGGCGTCAAGCCGGCCCTGTTCAGCGCCAACTCCGCGGGCGCCTGCCCGACCTGCAACGGCAACGGCGTGATCTACACGGACCTGGCCATGATGGCCGGCGTCGCCACCGTCTGCGAGGAGTGCGAGGGCAAGCGCTTCCTGGCCTCGGTCCTGGAATACAAACTCGGAACCAAGGACATCAGCGAGGTACTCGCCATGTCGGTCACCGAGGCCGGGACGTTCTTCGGCGCGGGCGAGGCGCACACCCCGGCCGCGCACGCCATCCTCGACCGGCTCGCCGACGTCGGCCTCGGCTACCTCAGCCTAGGCCAGCCCCTGACCACCCTGTCCGGCGGCGAACGCCAGCGCGTCAAACTCGCCACCCACATGACGGAGAAGGGCGGCGTGTTCGTCCTCGACGAGCCGACGGCGGGCCTGCACCTCGCCGACGTGGAACAGCTCCTCGGGCTCCTCGACCGGCTCGTGGACTCCGGCAAGTCCGTCATCGTCATCGAACACCACCAGGCCGTCATGGCCCACGCGGACTGGATCATCGACCTCGGCCCCGGCGCCGGCCACGACGGCGGCCGGCTCGTGTTCGAGGGCACCCCAGCGGCACTCGTCGCTGCCCGGTCCACGCTCACGGGCGAGCACCTCGCGGCCTACGTGGGCCGGTGACGCCGGGGGAGCGGGGCACTCTCCCGCTCCCCGCCGCGCCAGGCCATTGGTGGACACCGGGCTCCCGCGAGTGACCGCTGCCGGCGTACCCCGCGAAGGGTTCTCTCGTTTTTATTCGGTCGCTGTCGGCCGTTGTTCGCGGCAGGATCCGGTGATGGTCACCATTCGAGGGTTCCAGGACGCCGACGCGCCGCTGGTGTGGACACTGAGCACACTGCCGAACGTCGGGGCGACGGCGGACGCGTCGATGCCGCTGGCGTTGGAGCCCGCCGCCGGGCCGCCCGCCGCGTTCGACGACCTGGCGGACGTGCGCGCGTCGTTCGCGGGCGGCGACTTCCTGGTCGCCGAGCACGACGGCCACCTCGTCGGCATGGGTGGCTTCGTGCCGAACGCCGACGGCCAGGCCGAGGTACTCAGGGTCCGGGTGCACCCCGCGACCCGCCGGCAGGGCGTCGGGCGCGCGTTGATGGCCGCCTTGGAGGACCGGGCCGCCGCGTCGGGGCTGCGGGAGATGTTCCTGGACACCGCGACCAACCAGCCCGAGGCCGTGGCGTTCTACCAGGGCCTCGGCTACCGGGAGATCGGCCGCGAGACCCGGCCGGAATGGACGTGGACCCTCGTGTACTTCACCAAATCCGTAGGGCCCTGACCAGCCCGCCGGGCGTCGTGACCACCGGCGAGCGGGCCCGCCCCGGTCGCGATCACCCGGGAGGGAAAGCGATGGACGGACCCCGGCCGGGGCCTGTACGTTGCACTGGACCGTGACGCGGCCCGAGGAGGTGAGACCCATGAACGCTGTACCGATGTGGGTGCTCCCCCTACCCGTCACGGGCGGGCGGCTGGCGTAGGCGTCGCCGGGAGCGCCACCAGGCCCTCCCGAAAGGCAACACCTGTGCACCCTCCGCAGCTCACCCCGCAACCGTCCGGGCCCCTGACTCCTTCCGGCGCCGACCCGACGCCCCCCGACATCGACGTGATCATCGCCGGGTGCGGGCCGACCGGCGCGACGCTGGCCGCCGAACTCCGGCTGCACGACGTGCGGGTTCTCATCCTGGAACAGGACACCGCGCCCGTCTCGTTCGCCCGGATCGTCGGCCTGCACATCCGCAGCCTCGAACTGCTGGCGATGCGCGGCCTCCTGGAGCGCGTCGCCGAACACGGCAGACAGCGGCCGGCCGCCGGTTTCTTCGCCGCGATCGACAAACCCGTGCCCGAGGGCCTGGACTCCGCGCACGCCTACCTGCTCGGCATCCCGCAGCCGGTCATCGTCCGCCTGCTCGAGGAGCACGCCATCGCGCTGGGCGCGCGGGTCCGGCGCGGCTGTGCGGTGGCCGGGTTCGAACAGGACGACGACGGGGTGACCGTCCGGCTGGCCGACGGGGCACGGCTGCGTTCGCGCTATCTCGTCGGCTGCGACGGCGCGCGCAGTACGGTGCGCAAAGTGCTCGGCGTCGGCTTCCCCGGCGAGCCCTCGCGGAACGACACGCTGATGGGCGAGATGGAGGTGGGCGTACCGCACGGGGAGATCGCCGCCAAGGTCGCCGACCTCGACCGGACCCGCGGGCCGTTCTGGATCCGGCCGGTGGGCCCCGGGACCTACAGCGTCGTCGTCCCCGCAGCGGGCGTCGGCGACCGCACGCAGCCGCCCACGATCGCGGACTTCCGACGACAGTTGCGCGCCCTCGCCGGTACCGACTTCGGTGTGCACTCCCCGCGCTGGTTGTCCCGCTTCGGCGACGCCACCCGACTGGCCGACCGCTACCGGGTCGGGCGCGTACTCCTGGCCGGCGACGCCGCGCACATCCACCCGCCCATCGGCGGACAGGGCCTCAACCTGGGCATGCAGGACGCGTTCAACCTCGGTTGGAAACTGGCCGCGCAGATCCGCGGCTGGGCGCCCGAGACCCTGCTGGACACCTACCACGCCGAACGGCACCCGGTCGCCGCCGACGTGCTGGACAACACCCGCGCCCAGCGGGAACTCACCTCCCCCGAACCGGGCCCACAGGCCGTGCGCAGGCTGCTCACCGAGCTGATGGACCTCAACGAGGTGAACCGCCACCTGATCGAGAAGATCACCGCGATCGGCATCCGGTACGACTTCGGCCCGGGCCCCGACCTGCTCGGCCGCCGGCTGCGCGACCTCGACCTGCGACAGGGCCGCCTCTACGGACTCCTGCACCAGGGTCGGGGCCTGCTGCTGGACCGCACCGGACGCCTGACCGTCGACGGCTGGTCCGACCGGGTCGACCTCCTCACGGACCCCACTGCGGGGCTGGACGTCCCGTGCGTCCTGGTCCGCCCCGACGGCCACGTGGCCTGGATCGGTGCCGACCAGCGGGACCTGGACGGCCACCTCGCCCGCTGGTTCGGCGCGCCCACCCGGCTCTGACGGGCGCGGGCCTGGTCCGGCACGCGGATCAGGCCCGCAGCGCCCCGGCCACGTCGAGGGTCAGCGCCACCCGCCCGGCGACCGGGCCGGCCGGGATCAGCGCGCGCAGCTCGGCGATCGGGTCCCCGTCCGGGTCGCCGCCGAGCATCTCCACCATGCCGGCGGCGTCGTCGGACAACCCCCGGGCGACGTACTTGGCCGCGAGCGGGATCATGGCCAGCGCGAACGTGTCCCGGTCGGGCCGCTCGGCACCCCGCCCCCGCCCGTACCCGTCGAGGCATTCCTTCAGGGTCAGCTCGCCGCGCGGGCCGTCGCCGGTGAGCAGCCGGGCCCCGGCCGGGGAGGGCAGGTCCACCGGCCACGGGTACCAGTCGATCCACTGCACGAGCGGGCCGGCCAGGTGCGCCTCGCCGACGTAGCCGTGGCCGGCGAGCCCGTTGGTCGGATTGACCACCCGGAGGGCGGCCCCGGTGTCCGGCGGCTGGGCACCGCACAGCACCAGGTCCAGGTCGCTCCACTCGTCACCGGTGCCGTCGGAGCCGGAGCCGACCTGCCAGAGCGGGTGCCCGCCGGCCCGGGCCCAGTCGACGAGTCCGGCGAGAAGGGCGTCGCGGGCGGCGGCGTGCTCGGCGAGCAGGGCCGTGGCGGTGGCTGAGTCCATGCCGCTGAAGCTAGCGCCGGACCGGAGGGGCGGCATCCGGTTTTCCGGGCCGCGTGTGCGGTGCCGGGCCCGCCGTCGTGCGGACAGGTGACCCTTGCGGAAACCGGGCTGCGGAACCGGCCGGGCGCGGGTACCGTCGCGGCCATGACGTGCTTCGCCTCCTGGCGTACTCGCGACTGAGGTCCGGTCCGCCGCCCCACGGGGCCGCGTGCCGGTCGACGGACACCCCGTTCGCTTCCTCATGTTCGAGAAAGGCACACCTTCCATGCGGCTACGCGCATTCCGTCAGCATGACCTCGCCCGGCTCACCGAGCTGACCATCGCCACCTTCGGGCCCTTCCTCAAGGACGGGTTCCGGCCGGTGGTCGGCGAACTCGTCTTCGCCAACCAGCACGGCGACTGGCGCGGGGACTACCGCACACTCCTCGCGGACCTCCACGAACCCGACCAGCACAAACACGTCGTGGTCGCCGAGATCGACACCACGGTCGCCGGGTACGTGGCCTGGAGTGTCGACCCCGACCACCGCAACGGCAGGGTCGTCATCCTCGCCGTGGACGCCGGGCACCGCCGCCACGGCCTGGGCGCCGCACTGTGCGGACACGCCCTCGACCAGATGCGCGCCGCCGGTGCCGAGGTCGCCGTGATCGGTACCGGCGGAGACGAGTTCCACGCTCCCGCCCGGGCCCTCTACGAAAGCCTCGGCTGCGTCGGGTACCCGGTCGCCATGTACTACCTGCACTTGTGACCGCTCCTCGGGGGCGGGTTCGCGCCCGTCCCCGAGGACCCGGTGGGCAACGGGCCCGGCGTCCGCGTCGCGGCGATGACGGAGCAACGCCCGCCGGATGCGGCCCGCGGGCCCTCCCGTCCGGATCCACTCCTGACGCCGGGCTCGGCGCTAGGCGTGGATCCGGGTCCCGACGTCCTCGCCCTCGCACACCGCCCGCATCGCCCCGGTCGCCGCGACGTCGAACACGTGCGTCACCAGCCCCTGCTCGCCGGCCAGCACGAACGCCCCCGCGTCCATCACCCGGATGTTGCCGGCCAGCGCCTCGGCGTACGTCAACGAGGTATACCGCCGGGCCCCGGGCGTGGTGTTCGGGTCGGCCGCGTACACGCCGTCGACGCCGCGCTTGGCGACCAGCAGCGCGTCCGCGCCCAACTCCAGCGCGCGTTGCACGGCCGGGTAGTCCGTGGTCACATAGGGCTGCCCGATCCCGCCGGCGAGCAGGACCAGTGCGCCGTGTTCCAGGTGCCGGACCGCCCGCAGCCGGATGAACGGCTCGGCCATGCTCGTCATCGGGATCGCGGTCATCACCCGCACGTTCCGCGCGCCGGCCCCGGTGAGCGCGCCGCGCAGGGTGAGCGCGTTCATGACGGTGCCGAGCATGCCGATGTTGTCGGCCTCCGCCCGGTCGATGCCCCAGCCGTCGGCCATCCGGCCCCGGAAGTAGTTGCCCCCGCCGATCACGACGGCCACCTGCACGCCCAGTTCGCGGACCGTGAGGATCTCGCGGGCGATGTGGGCGAGGCTCGCGGGGTCCACGCCCCAGCCGCGTTCACCGGCGAGCGCCTCGCCACTGATCTTCAGGACCACCCGCGCGTACCTGGACCCGGCCACGGTCTCCTCCTCCGGTGGCCGCGCGTCCGGCGACCCGGCCGACTGTAGCCGACGGATCGGGCGCGCGGTGGCCACTCAGGGGTAGCACTCTCATCCGTCACAGTGACGGATCCAGGGGATCCGCGCGCACAGGCAGGCTCGTTCATTACCGTATTACCGTTAACGTTAATCCGATAATCAACCCCGATAACCCCCTTCTCCGGGTACACCATAATTCCTGTTATGTGGGCACGGCTCTGTGCGGGGTCGCCAAGACCCTCCACCATGGCCGTGACCTGCCGACGAGGGCCGTCGTCGTCCTGGCAGGCGCCCCGGCGAGGTTGGACGGCTACCCGTGCATGGCATATCCGGTGTCGTGAGCCGTGACGGGCTGGCACCATCACGGGATGACCACCGCCGCCTCGGACGCCGCCCGCCACTCCCTGCGCGGTCTGGCGCTCGGCGACTCGTTCGGGGAGACCTGGTTCTTCCGGCCGGCCGCCGACCTCGACCGGCAGCTACGCGATCGGGTGCTCGCCCCGGCCCCGTGGCCGTGGACCGACGACACGGCGATGGCGGTCAAGGTGCACGGCATGCTGGTCAGCCACGGAGGGATCGTCCCGGACCTGCTCGCGACGAGGTTCGCCGACCGGTACCGGGCCGACCCGTACCGCAACTACGGCGCGGGAATGCACGACGTCCTCGCGGCGATCGCCGACGGCGAGCCGTGGACGGAGGTGACCGGCCGGCAGTTCGACGGCCAGGGATCGTGGGGCAACGGCGCCGCGATGCGGGTCGCACCGCTCGGCGCCTGGTTCGCCGACGATCTCGACCGGGTCGCCGAGCAGGCCCGACTGTCCGCGACGGTCACCCACGCCCATCCGGAAGCCGCCGCCGGTGCCGTCGCGGTGGCGATCGCGGCGGCGCTGTCCACCCGGGGCGTCGACGCCGACGAACTGATCGCCGCCACCGCCGCCCGCACCCCCGCCAGCGACGTGGCCGCCCGGCTCCGCCGCGCCGGCGAGCTGCCGTTCAGCGCCGAGCCCCGGTCCGTCGCCGCAGTGGTCGGCTGCGGGGCCCTGATCTCCGCGCCCGACACGGTGCCGTACGCGATCTGGTGCGCCGCCCGACATCTCGACGACCTGCCGGAAGCACTGTGGGCCACCGTGTCGGCGGGCGGCGACATGGACACCACCTGCGCGATCGTCGGCGGGATCGTCGCCGCCAGGGTCGGACTCGGCCAGGTTCCCGGGGCGTGGCTGACGGCCGCCGAGCCACTGCCCTGAGTGGGGGCATCGTCCCTACCAGGGGACGACGCCCTCGTCGTCGAAGAACGCGCCGGACGGACCGCCGTCGGGCAGTGTGGCGAGCCGGACGGCCGTGGCCGCGCCCTCCTCGGGGGTGCGGGGGCCGTGGAACCCGGTGAAGGCGGTCGCGACCAGGCCCGGGCAGGTGGCGTTGATCAGGATGTCGGTACCGGCGAGCTGTCGGGCGTACTGGACGGTGACGGCGTTGAGGAACGACTTCGACGGCGCGTAGGCCGCCATGACCGGTCCGATCTCGACGGCCGGGTCGGCCTGCAGGGTCACGGAGCCGACGCTGCTGGAGAGGTTGACGACGCGCGGCGAGGGCGAGCGCCGCAGCAGCGGGAGCATCGCGTTCGTCACCCGGATCACGCCGAGGACGTTGGTCTCCACGACCGTGCGGACCAGGTCGAGGTCGAGCGTGGTCGGGTCCTGAGCCCAGTCGGAGCCCTGCTGGCCGGAGATGCCCGCGTTGTTGACCAGGACATCCAGCCGGCCGGCCTCCCGCTCGATCAGGTCGGCGGCGTCGGTGACGCTCCGGTCGCCGGTGACGTCCAGCGGCACCCCGAACGCGTCGGCCCCGGCGGCGCGCAGCTTCCCGACGGCGGTCTCGCGCCGGCCGGCGTCGCGCGCCCCGACGGCGACCCGGTATCCGAGGGCTCCGAGCCGGGTGGCGATCGCGTAGCCGATTCCCTGGTTCGCGCCGGTGACAAGGGCGATCTTCGTTGGGTTCATGCCGTCCAGCCTCGCTGGCAGGGGGGCGCGCTGGCCAACACCGATCGGGTGCGCTGTCATACCCGACGGGTATCACTGCCGTACGCTGTGGCCGTGGACGCCCTGGAGACCCGCGAGCTGAGATACTTCGTGGCCGTCGCCGAGGAGCTGCACTTCGGCCGGGCAGCCGAACGCCTCGGCATGGCCCAGCCGCCGTTGTCACGCGCGATCCAGCAGCTCGAACGGCGCCTCGGCGTCCGCCTCCTGGAACGCGACCGCCGGGGCGTCGCGCTGACCGACGCCGGCGGGTGCTGCTGTCCGAGGGCCGGGTGACACTGGACGCGGCCCTCGCCGCCGTCCGCCGTACCCGCCGCGCCGGGGGAGCCGACAACCCGGGCGGTGCGCGTACCCGTCTGGTTCTGGCTGTGAAGACCGCCGCCGTCCACGGACTGCTCCACCAGCTCCTCGACGCCTACGCGGCCGAGCCCGACGCCGCCGAGGTCGAGGTGCTGCAGTGCCGGATGAGCGACCAGGAGGCACGGCTACGCGACGGCACCGCCGACGCCGCGCTGCTGCACGTGCCGTTCAACTCCCTCGCCGGGTTCGACAGCGAGGAACTCGTGACCGAGGAGCAGTTCGCCCTCCTGCCCGCCGGACACCCCCTCGCCGCGCGCGAAACCCTGTCCATGGCCGACATCGACGACCTCCCCGACCTGCCCCGGGCGCGCTGGCCCCGACACGGCGTGTACCCGCCCGGCCCCGGCCCGGAGGTGCACGACCAGACGCAGTTGGCCCAGCTGGTCGCCCTCGGGCGCACCGTCGCCGTGCTGCCGGAGTCCGCGCGCGCCTGGCTGTGGTCCGGGCACGCCGCCGTCCCGTTGACCGACGCGCCGCCCGTCGTCACCCACATCGCCTGGCCCCCGCACAGCCGTTCACCGGCCCTGGCCAGCCTGGTCAGGACCGCCGTGCGGCTCGAATCCTCCCAGCGCAGCGCTACTCCCCGTAGCGGGTGACCATCGCGGCCGCCCGGTCGCGCAGGGAGTCGCGCAACCAGCGCGGTTCCAGGGCCTCCGCGTTCGTGGCGAGCTGCCACAGCGCCCATTCGGCGTGTCTCGCGTCCTGGAAGGTCACCTCCAGCCGCAGCCAGCCGTCCGGGTCGGTCCCCTCGGCGAGGACGGCCAGCGCGGTGCCCACCAGTTCCTTCCGCCGCGACGGGTCCACCCGCAGCAGCACGGCGACCAGGTCGCCGCCGGTCCGGAACCGGGTGCCGCGTTCCCGCCAGGCCCGACCCAGGTCGACGCGGTCGGGTCGCTGGGCGGGTTCGGCGAGCTCCTCGGCGGCCAGGACCCGCGACAGCCGGTAGGTGCGGTCCTCACCGGCGCGCGTGGCCAGCAGATACCCCTGGTCGCGCACGGTGACCAGGCCGATCGGGTCCACCGTGCGCCACCGGGGTTCCTGGTCTGCCGCCGCGTAGTGGATGCGCAGCCGGTGTCCGGCGAACACGGCGCGCCGGATCTCGGTGACGGTGGCGTCGGGTAGCTCCTCGGCGACCAGCCGGCGGGAGAGCAGGTCGGTCTCCGGGTCGATGAGCAGGCGCTGGGCGGCGCCCGCCGCCGTGGTCCGGTAGCTCTCGGGGAGCGCGTCGACGACCTTCAGCATGGCCGAGGCGAGCGCCGAGCCGAGGCCGAAGACCTGCGCGCCGCGCCGCGATCCGGCGACCAGCAGGGCGAGCGCCTCGTCGTGGTTGAGTCCGGTGAGCTCGGTCCGGAAGCCGGGCAGCAGCGCGAAGCCGCCGTGCCGGCCCCGTTCGGCGTAGACCGGGACGCCGGCGGCCGAGAGCGCCTCGACGTCGCGCAGCACGGTGCGGGCGGAGACCTCCAGTTCGCGGGCCAGGGCGGCGGCGGACAGCCGGCCGTGCTGGCGGAGCAGGAGTACCAGGGAGACCAACCGGTCGGCGCGCATCCGGAAAGTGTCCCAGCGATACACGACAGAGGGTGTCGTGTATCGCTGCGAGGCTGATCGGGACGGCGCCACAGCGGGTGGCGATCGGCGGGCGTACCCCGAAAAGCGAATGGATCTGATGTGGCGATGGAACGAACGGCAGTCAACCCGGTGACGTGGTCGGTGGAGCTGGGATTCAACCAGGGGGAACTCGTCTCCGGGCACACCAGGACCCTGTACTGCTCCGGCCAGACCGCGATGAGCGCCGACGGCAGGCCCGAGCACGACGGTGACCTGGCGGCGCAGTTGGCCCTGAGCCTCGACAACCTGGAGGCCGTGCTCGGCGGGGCCGACATGTCCCTCGGGAACCTCGTCCGGCTCAACGTCTACACCACCGACGTCGACCTGCTCTTCCAGCACTACGGGGTGCTGGCGGCGCGGTTGGGCGCGGCCCGGGTGGCCCCGGCCACCACGATGCTCGGGGTGACCCGGCTGGCGGTCCCCGGCCAGCTGGTCGAACTGGAGGGCACCGCTGTCGCGTGAGCCGGCACGGCTACCGGAAGGACAGTCCCAGTGCACAGGATCGTGACCATCGGGGTGTACGGCTTCACCGCCGGAGCCTTCCTCGACAAGCTCGCGGAGGGCGGGGTGGGGCTGCTGCTCGACCTCCGCCAGCGCCGCGGTGTCCGGGGCCCGGACTACTCCTGGGCGAACTCGGCGCGGCTGCAGGCCGCGCTGGCGGGGGCGGGCATCGGCTACCGGCACGTGCGGGAGCTGGCGCCGACGACCGGGCTGCGCCAGTTGCAGTACCGCGAGGACGACCGGTTGGGCGTGGGCAAGCGTGACCGGATCGCGCTGGCGCCGGGGTATGTCGAGGGCTACACGGGGGAGATCCTCGATCCGTTCGACCTCGGCGCCCTGCTGGCCGGGCTGCCGGTCGACCCGGTGACCGCGCTGTTCTGCGTCGAGCGGGATCCGGAGGCGTGCCACCGTTCCCTGGTGGCCGAGCGGCTGCGCGCCGAGCACGGTGCGCGGGTCACGGGCCTGCGCCCGGACTGAGCGGGGTCGGCCGTCGGGCTGTGGGCGGGATCGGTCGTCGGGCTGTGGGTGGAGACGCCGACAGCCCGACGAGCGGGGTTGCGGGCACCCTCCACCTTGGTCATGATCGGTGGAATGACGGTCACCCACGCGCCCCCGGACTACGAGTGCCCGTTCTGCCGCCTGGCGGCCGGCGGCGGGGACGCCCTCAGCGGCCCGGACGACATCGTGCGCCGCACGTCCGGCGCGCTGGCCCTGATCTCGCCCCGGATGTGGCCGAACAACCGTGGCCATGTGCTCGTCGTGCCCACCGAGCACCACGAGAACCTCTACGACCAGCCGCCCGCCGCCGGCCACGCGGTGCAGGACCTGGTGCGCGAGATGGCCGTGGCCATTCGTCACTGTTACGGATCGCCCGGCGTGTCCACCCGACAGCACAACGAGCCCGCCGGGGACCAGGACGTGTGGCATTACCACGTGCACGTCTTCCCCCGGTACCCCGATGACGGGCTCTATCGCCTGTCGCCGTTGCCGGGCTACCAGAGCGCCGAGCGGCGCCGGCCCTACGCGGACCGGCTCCGCGCGCACTTCGCGGACGCCTGACCGCCACGGCGGGTGGAGCCGTCGCGATCGGAGGCCGGGCCGCACGGGAGGACAGGCACCCCGCGCGGCCCGGGCAACGGGGACCCTGGGCGGCCCCCGTCGCCGTCAGACCCCGAGCCGCTCGCTGGCGAGCCGGGTGCCCTCCACCCGGGACGTGATCTTCGCGAACGCGATCTCCCGCGAGGTCGACGCGTCGTCGGCGAACGGCGAGAACCCGCAGTCGTCGCAGGTGCCGAGCCGGTCGGGCGCGATGAACTCGGCGGCGAGCAGCACCCGGTCGCGGACCTCCTCGACGGTCTCGACCCGGGGGTCGATCGGGTCGGTGACGCCGACGAACACCTTCTGGTCGGGGCGCGCCTCGCGGGCGATGACCTCCAGCACCCGGCGCGGGTCGGCCTCGCTGGCCAGGGCGACGTAGACGTTGCCGGCCTGGATCCGGAACAGGTCCGGGAGGAGGTCGGCGTAGTCGACGTCGGCGCTGTGCGTGGAGTCCTGGTCGCCGCCGGGGCAGGTGTGCACGCCGATCCGGGCCCGCTCGGCGTCGGAGAAGCGTTCCAGGAGCCGGTTGTTCAGGTCCACGAAGGACCGCAGCAGCCCGAGGCTCGGGTCGAGCTTGACGGCGAGGCGGCCCTCGGTGAAGTCGAGCTGCACGACGTGCGCGCCGGCGTCGAGACTGCGGCGGACGTCGGCCTCGGCCCCGTCGATGAGGTCGGCGATGAACTCCTCGCGCGGGTAACCCTCGACGCCGTCGGCCGGGTAGAACAGGCTCAGCGCGGAGGGCGCGATGACGGCCTGCTTGACGGGGACGGTGGCGATTCGCTGGGCGGCCACCAGGTACTCGTCGGCGTGCACGTTGTAGCGGAACGGCCCCGACACGAGCCGGGGGAGCTGGCGGGTGTGCCCGTCGGCGAAGGGCAGCACGATGCCCTCGCCGTCGAACTGGGCCCCGACCGGGTAGGTGGCGAAGCTGGGCTTGGTCTGCTCGCCGTCGGTGACGACCGGGGAACCGGTCGCCTCAAGTCGTTCGATGGTGTCCCGTAACGCATTGTCGGACAACACAGTTAGGTCTTCGGAGGACAGAGTGCCCGCGGCGTGTGCTGCTACGCCGGCGATGAGCTCTGAAGGGCGCGGAATGCTGCCGATCTGTTCCGTGGAAAGACTCATAGTACAAAACGGTATCAAAGTTTCATTCATATCGATACCACCCAGGTGATGAATTCCCCCCGAACGGGGGAGGCGCCCGGATCCGGACATGGTCGAGGACCGGGGGATTCCCCCGGTCCTCGTGTGACGGCTCAGACCCGGTCGAGGGCCTCGTGCGGCTCGGGCGGCAGTTCCACGGTGATCGGGTCGCCCGGACGCACCTCGCCGCCGGTCACGACCACGCCCATGATCCCGGCCCGCCGGACGAGGGCCCCGTCGGCGTCGCGGCCGACGACCCGCTTGAGCAGCCCCGCCTGGAACCCGTTGATCTGCTCGCACGGGTTGCGCAGTCCGGTGATCTCCACGACCGCGGTGTCCCCGAGCCGCAGCCGGGCGCCCCGGGGCAGCCCGAGCAGGTCCAGGCCCCGGGTGGTGACGTTCTCGCCGAGCTGGCCGCCGGTGACGTCGTGTCCGGCCGCCGCGAGCTCGTCGTGCAGCTCGGCGTGGATCAGGTGCACCTGGCGCAGGTTCGGCTGGGTGGGGTCCTGCGCGACCCGGGACCGGTGCTTCACGGTCTCCCCGAGGTGCGCGTCGCCCTCGACCCCGAGTCCGGCGAGCAGCCGGATCGACGGCTGGTTGTCCTTGCTGAACCCGTGCACCCCGCTGCGGCTCACCGCCGTGACGATTCCCATGCCGTGATCGTCCCACCGAAGCGATCCGGTGCGGGAGGAGGATCCTCCCGCACCGGATCGGCGGCCCGTTCCCCGCCGCCCGCGCGTTTGACCTGGGTCACCCCCGGGCGTCCAGCCGGTCGCGCAGTTTGTCCGACAGCGCCCCGAGGGTCGCCAGTTCCTCGCCGGTCAGCACGTCCACGACCAGCCGGCGGACGCTCGCGACGTGCAGCGGGGCGGCGGCCCGGATCGCGGCGAGCCCGGCGGGGGTGAGGGTCGCGTAGGTGCCGCGCGCGTCCGACGGGCAGTCCTCCCGGCCGACGAGCCCCCGGGCCTCCATCCGGCGCAGCTGGTGCGACAGGCGGCTCTTGGACCAGGACAGGGCCGCGCCGAGTTCCTGCATCCGCAGCCGGTGCGGTTCGGCCTCCGAGAGCATGACCAGGACCAGATAATCGGGGTACGACAGGCCGCTGGGTCCCAGGTCGCGGCCCAGTTCGACCTCGAGCAGCTCGGTGAGGGTGGTGTAGGAGCGCCAGGCGGCGAGTTCCTCGGGGGTCAACCAGCGGGTATCCACCCCCACATCATATTGGTTGACTCGTCAACGATGTGTTACCTTCGGTTGACACGTCAACTAAAGGAGTCGACATGGCCGTCCGCAGGCTCAACCACGCGGTCCTCTACGTGCGCGATACCGACGTCGCCGTGGAGTTCTACACCCACACCCTGGGGTTCGAGGTCACCGCCGCCCACCCCGGAGCGGTGTTCCTCAAGGCGGCCGGCAGCGCCAACGACCACGACCTGGGCCTGTTCGCGGTGGGCGCCGGGGCCGCCGGTCCGACCCGGGGCCAGGTCGGCCTCTACCACCTGGCCTGGGAGGTCGGCACCCTCGGCGAGCTGCTCGACGTCGGCGCCCGGCTCCAGGAGCGCGGCGCGATCGTCGGCGCCACCGACCACCACGTGTCCACGTCGATCTACGCGAAGGACCCCGACGGCATCGAGTTCGAGGTGATGTGGCGGGTGCCGGCCGAGGACTGGGACGGCGAGGCCCGCAACCGCCAGCTCGACCTCGAGGCGGCCGTCGCCCGCTGGGGCACCGACCGCGCGACCGGCGCCGCGGCCGGCTCTAGCACCTGACCGAGACCAGGCCCTCCGCCGCCCCGGCCGGCGCGGGGGCCAGCACCTCGACGGTCACCCGGTAGGCGCGCCGGGAGTCGGCGGCCCAGGTGTGCCGGCGCTCGTCGACGAACGACACCTCGCCGGCCAGCAGCTTGCGGGTCACCGTCTCCGACGCGCCGTCGCCGTAGTGCACCCGGTAGGTGACCTCGGCGGGGCGGCCCACGGGGTGCACGGTGACGAACACCCCGGCCGTCGCGGTCGCGCCCGGCGCGCAGGAGGCGGCCAGCACGTCCGGGGTGACCCGCAGCGCGACCGTGGTCCGCTCGCCCGTGCCGACGACGCTCGGCACCGCCGAGGCCGAGTCGACCGGGCCGTGCTCGCTGTCCCAGCCCACCATGCCCAGCGCGAACAGCACACCCGTGGCGCCGACCGCGATCACCGTGGCGCTCAGCCGCCGCCAGCGGGGCGGTCTCGGCGGCGGTTCCATGCTCTCCCAGCCGCGCAGGGTCTGCAGCCACGGCAGCACCCGGGGTGGCAGCTTCTGACGTGCCGCCAGCCCGTTGTCCTCGACCATGGATGCAAGGTACACAGTGCCCGGCCGTCGCGCTCCTATCAGGAATCCGACACGGCCACTTCACCCGGACATGACGGGCGGACCAACTCACGGCCACGGTCGCGCGGGGCGGGCGCCGGCCCCTCGGGCAGCGGGCGGGCCCGGGGCCTAGCCCAGTCCCTGGCGGTCCGGGGTCAGCGCGATCCGCCGCTCCGCCTCGTCCGGGACCGCCCGCTGGACCGCCGCCAGCACCAGGTCGCGGTGCTCGGCGAGCACCGGGGCCAGCCGCTCCGGCAGGATCACCGCCAGGTCGTCGAAGGCCGCGAGCAGCCGGCGGCTGATCTGGGGCGCGTCGGCGCCGTACCGGCGGATCTCCGTGAACGCGAGCCGGGTCAGGCTCTCGAAGTCGGGCACCTCCACGAACACCCTCGGCACGCCCCTGCGGTCGCGGTGCACGCCGGCCGCGTCCGGGCGGGCCCCGATGTCGGCGAGCAGGTCCACGATCCGGTCGACGGCCTGCACGGCGGTCGTCGGGTCGTTCACGGCCGGGGACAGGGCGCGGATCGCGATGTCCACGAGCAGGCGCAGCGCGTAGGACGGGTCGTCGTGCAGGGTCCGCTCCCGGCCCCAGTGGAACGCGGAACGCACCGACGACGCGTACGGCAGCCGGGTGCCCCACACCCGCACCAGCGGCGCGCCCCGGGCCACGAAGTCCCCGACCCTGGGTACCACCCGCAGCAGGGTGTCGCCGCGCGCGGCCAGTCGGACCAGCTTGTGGAAGTTCAGCGACGTCAGGACCGAGGCCTCGGCGGCGAGCACCACCCCGTCGGGTTCGCGGTCGGGCACCGTGGCCGACTCGTCGGGGTGGGCCACCGGGTACCACTCGTCGATGACGCCGCGCGCCTCGACCGCCACGGCCTCGATCATGAACGTGCTGCGCATCAGCCGCAGGATCGTGTTCACGTAGAACACGAACAGCACCAGGCTGGCGAACAGGAGCAGCCAGTTCACGGCGATGGAGAAGATCGGCACGTCGGAGGAGCCGTCCTCGAACTTGTACTCCCCGATCACGCCGAGCACGGTCACCGAGTACGCGAACGTGGCCAGGAAGACCCCGAGGGTGATCTTCGTGATCCGCAGCCGGGCGTAGAACCGCAGCACCCGGGGCGACAACTGGCTGGCCGCGAGCTGCAGGCCCACCAGCGACATGGAGAACACCACGCCCAGGAAGCTGAGCATGGCCGCGGCGATGGTGGAGATGACCGCCCGGTTGGCCTCGTCCCCGATCGGGGTCTCCTTGACGAGCTCCGGGTCGAACGACGCCCACTCGTCGAGCTGTTCGGTGAACGCCGGCAGCGCGATGCCGAGGATCAGCAGGAACAACGGCACCGGCCAGAACGCCGACCGGACCCGCTCCCTCCAGTGCCGCATGGTCCCATCGTGCCCGACGCAAGGGTCCCGGCAAGGGCGTTCGGCCTTGATGCCCGTCGGCGGGGCTGGGAGGCTGACGGGATGTCCGACGAACCGCGCTGGGCGCGCCGTTTCCGTACCCCGCTGATCCTGCCGCCGGAGTGGGCCCGCGACGCCCCGGACCGCGCCGTGTACCGGTCCACGGTCGGCGGCGTCCTGGAGGTCTACGCCTGGGACCGTTCGACGGGTACGCACCGCCAGGTCACCGACCGGCCGCAGGGCACCCGGTCGGCGGCGGTCAGCCGGGACGGCCGGTGGGTGTGGTGGTTCGCCGACACGGACGGCGACGAGTACGGGGTGTGGATGCGCGAGCCGTTCGACGGTTCCGCGCCCGCCGAGCCGGGGTTCGCGGCCCTGGGCGCGGGGTACCCGGTCGGGCTGGTGCCCGGGGCCACCGTCACCGTGGTCGGGGTGTCGGGCGCCGACGGCGTGACCGTCCGCGCGGGCGACACCGTCGTGTACTCCTCACCGCGCGACGCGTCCGTGTGCGCGCTCAACGCCGACGAGACCCTGCTGGCCGTCGAGCACTCGGAGAACTCCGACTCGCGGCACCGGGCCGTGCGGGTCCTCGACCTCGACGGCAAGACCGTGGGCGACATCAGCGACCCGCACGGCCTGTCGGTGGTGGACTTCGCGCCCACCGACAACCGGCTGCTGCTCACCCACGACCGGCACGGCAAGCACGAGCTGCTGCTGTGGGAGCCGGTCACCGGGTACGAGGCGGAGGTGCGGGTGGACCTGCCCGGGGAGGTGTCGGCCAGCTGGTACCCGGACGGGCGTTCGCTGCTGCTGACCCACTCCCACCACGCCCGCGACGAGCTCTACCAGCTCGACCTGAACACCGGGGCGCTGGCCCGGCTGGACACCCCGCGCGGCGTGATCGACGCGGCGGCCGTGCGCCCCGACGGCGACGTGGAGTACCGGTGGACGTCCGCCGAGCACGGCCCCGTCGTCCGCCGGCTCGACGGCACGGTCCTGCTCGGCGCGCACGCCCCCGACGCCGCGCCGCTGGAGGACCACTGGGTCGCCGGGGTGCACGTGCTGCTGTCCCGGCCGGCCGGCGAGGGCCCGTACCCGACGATCTTCTACCTGCACGGCGGGCCCGACGCGCAGGACGTCGACCGGTACCACCCGGGCCGGTCGGCGTTCGTCGACTCCGGGTACTGCGTCGTGCACGTCAACTACCGCGGCTCGCACGGCTACGGCACCGCCTGGCGCGACGCGCTCGTCGGCAACCCGGGCGGCCCGGAGCTCGAGGACACCGCCGCCGTGTACGACTGGGCCGTCGCCGCCGGCATCGCCGACCCGGCCCGGTGCGTGCTCGGCGGCGCCTCCTGGGGCGGCTACCTGACCCTGCTGGGCCTGGGCACCCAGCCCGGACTGTGGGCGGCCGGCCTGGCCCTCGTCCCGATCGGGGACTTCCTCACCCTGCACGCCGACGCGACCGAGATGCTCCGCGACTACAACCTGGCGCTGTTCGGCGGCGGCCCCGAGGACCGGCCCGAGGTGTGGGCGGCCGCGTCCCCGATCACGCACGTCGAGCACGTCCGGGCCCCGGTGCTGATCACGGCCGGGGACAACGACCCGCGCTGCTCGACCCGGCAGATCGACAACTACGTGCGCCGCCTGGCCGAGCGCGGTGCCGTCCACGAGGTGTACCGGTTCGACGCCGGCCACTTCAGTGTCGTGATCACCGAACGCATCGCCCAGGCGGCGCTGCAACTGGACTTCCTGGAGCGGCACCTGCCGCGCTGAGGGCTAGGCGCCCCACCGCCCCCGGTGCACGACGTCGGCGACCGGCCGGCGGCGGGCGGCCACGACGGCGCGCCGCTCCGGGGTGACCTTCCGCTCCTTCGGCGCGATGTATCCGACCGACACGGCGCCGATCGGCACGAAGCCCTCGGGGACGTCGAACGCCGCCCGGTACGCGTCGTGGTTTTCGGGCTGGACGCCGAACAGGCACGCGCCCAGGCCCTCGTCCACGGCGGTGAGCAGCATCAACAGGGCCGCCATGCCCGCGTCGATGTCCCAGTACGGCACCGGCCAGCGGTCCTCGGCGCGGTCGGTCCAGCCCTTGTCGGGCTGCGCGTACCGGTCGAGGTAGGCGTCCTTGTGCGAGTGGGCCACGACGACCAGCGGCGCGGTCCGCATCCCGGCGAGCCACTCGTCGAGGATGTCCGCCGCCGCGGTCTGGCCGCTGCGGCTGTCCTTCCCGAACGTGCTGACCTCCCAGAACAGGTCCAGGTCCTCGCGGCCCTCCAGGACCAGGAAGCCCCAGCCCTGGGAGAACCCGGCCGACGGGGCGCGCAGCGCGTGGGCGACGATCCGCTCCACGATCTCGGGGGACAGGGGCCGGTCGGGGTCGTACTCGCGGACCATCCGGCGGCGGCGCAGAACCTCGCGAAACTCCATAGACGGCAGTCTACGCAACGGTGTTGGCGATCTTCGGTTTCGCGCGCCGGTATAGTTTTGACTCGTGCGGGGAGGAGACATTCAGGGTGTACGAGGCGTTCCCCTGTGTCCCACTGGTCCGGTCGAACTCACACCTCATCCCCAGCCCCGCACTCATGCGCCCGCGCTTGCTCGCGCAATTCTTTTCTCCGGAGGAAGCCGATGAGCATCTACACCCTGCCTGATCTGCCGTATGACTACTCGGCTCTGGAGCCGGCCATGAGTGGCCAGATCCTGGAGCTGCACCACGGTAAGCACCACGCCGCGTACGTGGCCGGCTCCAACGCCACGCTCGACGCGCTCGCCGAGGCCCGCGACAAGGGCAACTACGCGGGCATCGTCGGCCTGGAGAAGACCCTCGCGTTCAACGTCTCGGGTCACGTCCTGCACTCGATCTTCTGGGAGAACCTGTCCCCGGAGGGCGGCGACCGTCCCGAGGGCGAGCTGGCCGCCGCGATCGACGAGTACTTCGGCTCGTTCGAGGCGCTGCAGGCGCAGCTGTCCAACGCGACCAAGCTGGTGCAGGGTTCGGGCTGGGGCGTGCTCGGGTTCGAGCCGCTGTCGGGTCGCCTCCAGGTCACCCAGGTCTACGACCACCACGGCAACGTGGGCGTCGGGACCACCCCGGTGCTGGTGTTCGACGCGTGGGAGCACGCGTACTACCTGCAGTACAAGAACGTCCGCCCGGACTACGTCGACCAGCTGTGGAACCTCGTCAACTGGAGCGACGTGTCGGCCCGGTTCGACGCGGCGCGCGGCGCCAAGTAGTCACCCGCACGATGGAGGGGCCCCCTGGTGGGGCCCCTTTCGCGTACGCTGCGCCGGTGCTGACCGATGATCTGACCTCGGCGTTGTCCGCGCACCCGGGGGCCCGCGGGCTGTGGCTGGCCGGGAGTCGGGGGAGGGGCGACGCCGACCGGTACAGCGATGTGGACCTGTGGCTCGTCGTCGACGACGTCGCGGGGTTCCTGGCCGACTGGCCGGCGGTGTGCGACGCCGTGACGCCGACGGTGCTCCGGTCCCAGGTCGGTTCCGCGCCGGTGTTCACGCAGGTCACGCCCGACTGGCAACGGTTCGACCTGTCGGTGGGCACGGTGGCCGACGTGCCGGGGCGGTCCCGGGCGGGGCTGGTGGCCCTGTGGGACCCGTCCGGGCTGCACGCCCTGCTGGCCGACGGGCCGCCGGTTCCCGCCGTCGACCGGGACCTGGCCGTGGCGGTGACGACGGAGTTCCTCCGGGTCATGGGGCTGCTGCCGATGGTGGCGTTCCGGGGCGACGGGGTGCTGGGTGCCTCCGGGGCGACCCTCGTGCGCCGGCTGCTGCTCGACCTCGCGCACCTCGCGGTGCCGGTGGCGGACCCGGGCGGGGCGAGCCGGCGGTACGCGCTGCTGGCGCCCGGGCACCGGGCCGTCCTGGAGGGGCTGCCGGCCATCGCGGCGGACCGGGGGTCGGTGCTGGCCGTGCACCGCGCGTGCCTGGAGGCGTTCGTGCCGCTGGCGCGGGAGCTGTGCGGGGACCGGTACCCCGCTGAGTTGTCCGAGGCTCTGGGTGCCCACCTCGAACGGGAACTGGGCTGGACCGCGCCGGCGTGACGGCACACGCGAAAGGAGGGGCCCGCGTCGGACCCCTCCCCGAGAACGTTCCCTAGGCCGGGATCGTCAACGTCTGACCCGCGTTGATCAGGTCCGGGTTGGCGATGCCGTTCGCGCTGGCGATCTTCTGGTACTGGTTGCCGTCGCCGTAGAACCGCTCCGCGATGCCCCACAGGGTGTCGCCGTCGACCACGGTGTACGTCTGGGCGGCCGGCGCGGCGGCGGCGGGCTCGGCGGCGGCCGGGGCCGGGGCCTCCAGCGCCTCGCCGTTGGAAGTGTTCGACGTCCACAGCACGGCGCCGTCGCCACCGGACAGCACGAGCTCGCGGTCGTTGCGCAGGGTCAGCGACGTGCCCGAGCCGGACGTGTCGGTCGCCCACACGGCCGAGTTGTCGGACGTGTACAGCACGAAGTTGCCGTCGGACTGCAGCTCGGCGCGCACGGCGCCCTTGCCCTCGGTGCCGCTCGACCAGGCCACGTCGGCGTCGGTGTAGAGCACCAGGTTGCCGTCGCCCTGCAGGCGCACCGCGTGCTTGCCGTTGTTCGAGGTGAGCTTCTGCTCCACGCCGAGGCTCTCGCCGGACTTCAAGGTGTCCATCTTGACCCTTTCTCCGATGTATTGGTCAGCCGGAAGCGTAACCGTATCGGAGTAAAAGGGACGTACTAACCCGCCGGTTGGCAGTTGAGCTTCTTCGCGGTCGCCGCCGGCACGTACTGCTCCGTGCAGAGCTGCCCCGGGCCGGCCGTCAGCGCGCGCCAGCTCTTCGTCGTCGCGTCGTAGGCGAACAGCACCCGGGCGCTCTGCATCGGGCCGACGGCGCTGGCGAGCGCGAAGTTGTCCTGGCAGACCACCTTCTCCAGCTTCTCGGGGGCGCCCGCGCCCAGGTACACCGCGTCGAAGGTCTTCAGGTCCGTCAGCAGTTTGTCCGCGGCCACCGGGCACGCCTTCACGCCCGGGGCGGCGGGGGTGGCCTTCACCGTGGACGGTGGGGTCGGGCTCGGCAGGGCCACGGTGAGGGTGGGCTCCGGGGTGGGGGCGTCCTTCGCGCCGTCTCCGCAGCCGGCCAGCGCGAGGGGAAGGAGGCTGACGACGGCAGCCGTGCGGACGATGCGGTGCACTGCGTTCCTCCAGAAGGGTGGGTTGCGCGATGCTACCCCCTATACTCGGCGCGGCGACACGCGCCGGTGGAGGTGACCCGTGCGGACCGTGTTCTCCGCGATCTTCTCGATGGCCGCGCCGTTCTGGGCGCTGATGATCCTGGCCCCGACCTGGTCGTGGACCCGGCGGATCGTGTCCTCGCCGTGGATCGCCGCCCCGCCGGCCGTGGTGTACCTGCTCCTGGTCATCCCTGACATCACGACGATCCTGCCTGCGGTGGCCAGCCCGTCCCTCGACGGCATCCGCGACCTGCTCGGCACCCCGCTGGGCGCGACCGTCGGCTGGGCGCACTTCATCGCGTTCGACCTGTTCGTCGGCCGGTGGATCTACCTCGACAGCCGCGAACGCCGGATCCACCCGCTGGTCACGGGGCCGATCCTGCTGGTGACCATCCTGCTCGCCCCGATCGGGCTACTGGCCTACCTGCCGGTCCGCCACCTCCACCGGCCCGACGAACCGCGGTAGCCGCACCTCCGCGCGCAGCCCCGGGCCCGCGTCGGACAGCCGGACGGTGCCGTTGTGCGCGGCGACGAGTTCGCGGACGATGGCCAGCCCCAGGCCGGTACCGCCGCCGCCGCGGCCGCGCGCGTCGTCGAGCCGGGTGAAGCGGCCGAACACCCGTTCGCGGTCCTCCGCCGGGATGCCCGGGCCGTCGTCGGTGACCGTGACCAGGACCTGCGGGCCGTCGCGGGACACGTCGACGGCCACGGTGCCCCGGGCGTGCCGCAGCCCGTTGTCGACCAGGTTGGCCACGATCCGCTCCAGCTGGCCCCGGTCGCCGGACGTGGACTGCGGGGTGCCCGTGACGGCCACCGTCGGGTACCGGGCCCGCAGGCCGCGCACCAGGTCCAGCAGCTCGACCGGTTCCCGCCGGGTGGACGCCCGCTCGTCGACCCGGGCCAGCAGCAGCAGGTCGTCGGTGAGCCGGTTGAGCCGGGCGACATCCGTGAGCAGCTCCTCCGGGTCGGCCTGCTCGCCGAGGTGCGCGGCGACCTCCAGCTGGGTGCGCAGGCTCGCCAGGGGGCTGCGCAGTTCGTGGGCGGCGTCGGCGACGAACGCGCGCTGCCGGGCCCGGGCCTCCTCGACGGGCCGCAGGGTCGCGCCCACCAGCCGCCACGCGATCGCGACCAGGCAGGCCAGGAGCAGCGGGAACGCGACCAGCAGGGTGGTGCGCAGCGCCCGGACGGTCTGCTGGGCGTCGCGCGCGGACACCGCGACGAGCACCGTGCCCTGCCCGGGCACCGGGGCGGCGACGACCAGCGTCTCCCCTTCCGGCCCGCGCAGGTGGACGGTCTGACCGGTGCGGGCCCGGTCCAGGTCGTCCGGGCGCAGCAGCGCCACGAGCCGGTCGGCGCCGATGGAGGCGGCCAGGATCCGCCCGTCACCGTCGACGAGCTGCACGACCCCGGAACCACTCGTGGGTACCGGGTCGGACAGCTCCCCGGCCAGCGCCAGCTCCGCGACGTCGTTGGCCGTGTGCCGGGCGGTGTCCTCCAGCGAGCGGACCAGGGCGAACTTCAGGGCGAGGACGAGCAGCAGGCCGCCGAGCGCGAGGGTGGCGGCGACCCCGGCGGTGCCGAGCAGCACGAGCCGGGTCCGCAGGTCGAGGCGGCGGGTCACGGGAGCCGCCCGGACCGGTCGACCGAACGGCCCGGCGGACCGTGGTGGCCCTGCCGGCCGGGCGCCCGCGTGCCGCCGGTCACCGGGCCGGGCCGGGAGGTCGCCGGCGTGCCGCCCATCACGCGCCCCGGTCGTCGGCGAGCCGGTACCCGAGTCCGCGCACCGTCTGCACCGACCGGCGCCCGAACGGCGCGTCGATCTTCCGCCGCAGGTACCCGACGTACACCTCCACCACATTAGGGTCGGTGTCCGCGCCGGCCTCCCACACGTGGTCCAGGATCGCGATCTTGGAGCACGCGGTCCCCGGATGCCGGATCAGGTACTCCAGCAGCGCGAACTCCTTGCTGGTCAGCGCGATGTCGACGTCCCCGCGCCGCACCTGCCGGCTGGCCGGGTCCAGGGTCAGGTCCCCGACGGCGAGCACCGCCGGCCGTTCCGGGGCGCCCCGGCGCAACAGTGCCCGCAGCCGGGCCAGCAGCACCACGAACGAGAACGGCTTGGTCAGGTAGTCGTCGGCCCCGGCGTCGAGCCCGTCGGCCTGGTCGTACTCGCCGTCCTTGGCCGACAGCATCAGGACCGGCACCCAGTTGGCCTCGGCGCGCAGGGTGGCCACGATCCGGTACCCCGACAGCCGGGGCAGCATGATGTCGAGGACGACGGCCGCGTAGTCGCCGTACCGGGCGGCCTCCAGGCCCTCGATCCCGTCGGCGGAGAGGTCCACGACGAAGCCTTCGGCCTCCAGCCCCCGCTTCAGCGCCCGGGCCAGTCGTTCCTCGTCCTCCACCACCAGCAGCCGCATGCCCACAGCCTGCCACGCGCGCGGCCCCGCCCGGCGGCGCTCTCAGGCTCCTCACAGGGTCGGCGGCGCAGGATGGGGGGCATGACTGACAACAGGCTTCGCTGGGCGGTCCCGGTCGGCATCGTCACCACCGTCGCGGCCGTCGTGGGATTCAGCCAGATCGCGGGCGCCACGGATGCGCCCGACCTGCCCAAACGCACCGCCTCCCAACTCCTCGTCGACCTGCGCGGGGCCCAGCTCGACGCCCTGAGCGGCACCGTCGTGCAGCGCGCCGACCTGGGGCTGCCGGCGTTCGCCGCCGCCGGGGGCGGCTCGGACTTCACGTCCCTGGTGAGCGGCAACCACACCCTCAAGGTCTGGTACGCCGGCCCGGACAAGGTCCGCCTGGCCCTGCTCGGCACGCTCGGTGAGTCCGACGTGATCCGCAACGGCGACGACCTGTGGCTGTGGTCGAGCAAGGACCACAAGGCGGTGCACTCCAAGGTCACCGGGGAGCACAAGTCCGACCAGGGCCCGCTGGACCCGCAGAACCTGCCGAAGACCCCGCAGGAGGCGGCCGACCGGCTGCTGGCCACCATCGACCCGTCGACGGTCGTCACCACGGCCAGCAACGTCACGGTCGCCGGCCGGGCCGCGTACGACCTGATCCTCGCCCCGCGCGACAAGGACTCGCTGATCGGTTCGGTGCACGTGGCCGTCGATGGCGAGCGGCACGTCCCGCTGCGGGTGCAGGTCTTCGCGAAGGGCACCTCGGCGGCGGCGTTCGAGGTCGGCTTCCAGCAGATCTCGTTCGAGAAGCCGGGCGCCGAGCACTTCCAGTTCACCCCGCCGCCCGGCACGGAGAAGTCCGAGGCCCCGGCCGCGCCCGGCCCGTCCGACCTGCCGCCGGTCGACGACGCCGCCAAGCCCGTGCTGAAGGGCACCGGCTGGACCACGGTCGTCGTCGCGAAGCCCGGCACGATGCCGAAGGACGCCCGGGGCATCCTCGGCCAGCTGCCGAAGGTCAGCGGCGACTGGGGCAGCGGCCGGCTGCTGAGCTCGAAGCTGTTCTCCGCGCTGCTCACCGACGACGGTCGCGTGATCGTCGGCGCGGTCGCCCCGGCGAAGCTGTACGAGGCGGCCAAGTGACGTACCACCCCTTGGCGGTCCGCACCCAGGGCCTCACCAAGCGGTTCCGGGCCCAGGTCGCGGTGGACGCCGTCGACCTGGCCGTCCCGACCGGGGCCGTGTACGGCTTCCTCGGCCCGAACGGCTCCGGCAAGACGACCACGATCCGGATGCTGCTGAACCTGATCAGCCCGACGGCCGGCAAGCACGAGCTGCTGGGTACGCCGGCCGCCACCGCGCTGTCGAAGGTCGGCTCGCTGGTGGAGGGGCCGGCGTTCCACCCGTACCTGTCGGGGCGCGACAACCTGCGCCGGCTCGACGCGGCCGACCGCACCGCCGACGGGGCGACGGCCGCGACCCGGATCGACAGGGCCCTCGACCGGGTGGGGCTGCTGCCGGCGGCCCGCAAGCGCTACCGGGCGTACTCGCTCGGTATGCGCCAGCGCCTGGCCCTCGCCGGCACCCTGCTCCAGCCCCGTGAGCTGCTCATCCTCGACGAGCCGACGAACGGGCTGGACCCGCAGGGCACCCGGGAGGTCCGCAACATCATCGCGGGGCTGGCCGCCGAGGGTTCGACGGTGATGCTGTCGACGCACCTGCTGTCGGAGGTCGAGCAGATCTGCACCCACGTGGGCGTGATGCACCTGGGCAAGCTCGTCGCGCAGGGTTCGATCGACGCGATCCGGGGCCGGACCCTGCCGACCGCCCGGGTCGACACCGCCCTGCCCGAGGAGGCCGCCGCGACACTGCGCGGCCTGGGCCTGACCGACGTCGCGGTGGGGGAGTCCTCGGCCACCGGGCTGCTGGGCGAGATCGCCCCGGAGAAGGTCGTCGCCGCGCTGGTAGGGGACGGGGTGCCGGTGCGCGGCTTCGCGGTGCAGCGCCCCGACCTGGAGGAACTGTTCGTCACACTGACCGGGGAGGGCTTCGATGTCAGCGGTTGACGCGCCCGCACGGGTGGGCCGGCCGACGACCCGGTTCTTCCGTTCGGAACTGATGCTGATCTTCGGGCGGCGGCGCAACTGGGTGGGCCTGGCCATCCTCGCCGCCGTGCCGTTGATCATCGCCATCGCGGTGAAGGTCGACAACCCGGACAACGGCGGGGGCGGCGGCGGGGACTTCTTCTCCGCGATCACCGACAACGGGCTGTTCGTGGGGCTGGCCGCGCTGATGGTGGAGATCCCGCTGTTCCTGCCGCTGGCGGTGGCCACGATCTCCGGGGACTCCATCGCCGGGGAGGCCAACCAGGGCACCCTGCGGTACCTGCTGGCCGTGCCCGTGACCCGGGCCCGGCTGCTGGCGGTCAAGTTCGGGGCGCTCGTCGTGTTTTCGGCGACCGCCACCCTCGCGGTCGCGGTCACCGGGGTCGTCGCCGGGCTGGCCCTGTTCGGGGGCGGGCCGATGACCCTGCTGTCGGGTACCCAGATCGGGTTCTGGGGCGGGGTGGGCCGGCTGCTGCTGGTCTGCGGCTACGTCACGGTCTGCCTGACCGCGCTCGCCGCGATCGGGCTGTTCTTCTCCACCCTGACCGAGCAGCCCATCGGCGCGGGCGTGGCGGTGCTGATGCTGACGATCGTGAGCACCATCCTCGACGCGATCCCGCAGCTGTCGTTCCTCGGCCCGTATCTGCCGACGCACTACTGGTACGCGTTCGGTGACCTGCTGCGCGACCCGATCGCGATGAACTCGGTCGGGCCGGGGCTGCTGTCGGCGGCGGTGTACACGGCGATCTTCACGACGGCGGCGTGGGCGCGGTTCTCGTCGAAGGACGTGACGAGCTAGGACCTTCCACGGGTACCGGGCCGCGGGCCCGGCCCGATCGGGGCCTCGGAGCATGTGACTGCTCCGGGGCCCCGGTCACGCCCGCTCCACCGGGATCCACAACTGCGCGTCGGCGTGCGTGCCGTCCTCCGACAGCCGGGTCGACAGCACCTCCGGCCCCGGCACGCTCCGGTACGGGTTCGACGGGAACCACTGGGTGTACACGTCCCGCCACAGGTGCTGCAACGCGCGCGGGAACTCCCCGGAGCTGTCGAACACGGCCCACGTGCCGGCCGGCACGGTCAGCGTCTCCATGTCCTCCGGCGCGGCGGCCGACGTGACCGCCCCGTGCCAGTAGTCGAGCTCGGTGCCCTCCGCGCGCCCCTCGGCCAGGTTGTCGGTGACCGCGACGGCCCCTGAGGGTTCCCCGTCGGACAGGGCGGCGATCCGGTCGAGGGTGTCGCGGCCCAGGCCACGGAGGAACGCGACGATCGCCGGGTTCATCCCCTCGTGTACGAGCGGCACCCTCGCCCGCCTGCCCACCACGGTGAACGCCTCCCTGTCCACGATCCGGTACCGCATGGCACTGCTCCCTTCGACGACGAGACGGAAGGTCATCCGGGGCTGGGAGTACAGGGCCGCGCCCGTGCGCCGGGCCTCACCGGGGCCGACGCCGTGCAGGGCCCGGAACGCGCGCGCGAACGCCTCGCCCGATCCGTAGCCGTAGCGCACGGCGATGTCCAGCAGCGTGCGGTCCCCGGCGAGCACCTCGGCGCCGGCGACGGTGAGCCGCCGGCGCCGCACGTACTCGGCCAGGCCGACGCCCGCCAGGGCCGCGAACAGCCGCCGCAGGTGGTACTCCGACGTGACGGCGATCCGGGCCAGCTCCGCCATGTCGACCGGCTGGTCGAGGTGGGCTTCGAGGTGGTCCATGGCCCGGTTCAGCGGTTCCAGCACTCCCGGCCTCCCTTCCTTGTGCCACCGAGCCTAGGAGGACGGCCCCGGGCCGGACCCGACTTCCCGTGCCCGCTCCGGTCGGGTCACCGGGCACCGGCGGCCCGCGGCGCGAACGGTCAGCCCGCCGTCCCGTCGCCGGGCGACTCCACCGCCGCCAACCGCCGCCGCAGGTGCTCCCGCTCGGGCTCGGTTCCGGCCAGCTCCAGCGCCTCCCGGTACGCCGCCGCCGCCTCCTGCCCCCGCCCCAACTGCCGGAGCAGGTCGGCCCGGGTCGCCGGGTACAGGTGGTACCCGCGCAGCTTCGGCTCGTCGGCCAGCGCGTCGAGCAGGGCCAGCCCCGCCTGCGGCCCGTCGCGCATCGCCACCGCCGCCGCCCGGTTGAGCGCGACGACCGGCGACGGGGTGAGGCCGAGGAGCACGTCGTACAGGGCGACGATCTGCGGCCAGTCCGTGCCCGCCACGTCGGGGGCCTCGTCGTGCAGGGCGGCGATGGCGGCCTGCACCCCGTACGGGCCGGGCGGGCCGCCGGTCAGCGCCGCGAACACCGCCGCGGCGCCCTCGTCGATCATCGGGCGGTCCCAGCGGGTCCGGTCCTGGTCGGCGAGGAGCACGGGGGCGCCGTCGGGTCCGGTCCGGGCGGCGCGGCGGGCGTGCACGAGCAGCATCAGGCCGAGCAGGCCGGCGACCTCGCGTTCGGCGGGCAGCAGGCGGCGGAGGATCCGGGCGAGGCGGATGGCCTCCTCGGCGAGGTCCAGGCGTTGCAGGGTGGAGCCGGAGCTGGCCGCGTACCCCTCGGTGAAGATCGAATAGACGACCTGGAGCACCCCGGGCAGGCGTTCGGGCAGCTCGTCGGCGCCGGGCACCCGGAACGGGATCCGGGTGTCGCGGATCTTCTTCTTGGCCCGCACGATCCGCTGCGCCATCGTCGCGGCCGGCACCAGGAACGCCCGCGCGACCTCGACGGTGGTCAGGTCCGCCAGGCAGCGCAACGTCAGCGCGGCGCGGTCCTCGGCGGGCAGCGCCGGGTGCGCGCAGGTGAAGAACAGCCGCAGCCGCTCGTCGGGCAGTTCCCCGTCGGCGTCGGCGGGCGGCGCCGGGTCGGCCCGGTCGGCCTCGGCCTGCAGGATCGCCAACCGGGCGGCATAGGCCTTGTCCCGGCGGAGCCGGTCGACGGCCTTGCGCCGCGCCGTGGTCAGCAGCCAGGCCCCGGGCCGGGTCGGCACGCCGTCGACCGGCCAGTGGTTCAGCGCCGCCTCGATGGCCTCCGAGGCCACCTCCTCGGCCAGGTCCAGGTCGCCGAAGCGGTGGACGAGGGCGGCCAGCAGCCGGCCGCGTTCCTCCCGGAACACCGCCTCGACGGATGCGGCCGCCCGCTCGTCCATCGCGCTCAGCCCTCGAAGTCGGCGACCGGCCGGACCTCGATCGTGCCGCCGCCGCGCGACCCGGGGCAGCGGGCGGCCCAGTCCAGCGCGGCGTCGAGGTCGGGCACGTCGATGACGTAGTAGCCGCCGAGCACCTCCCGGGTCTCGGCGAACGGCCCGTCGGTGACCGTGCGGTCGCCGGCGTCGCCGACCCGGACCGTCGTGGCCGTGGTCAGGTCCGCCAGGGAGTGCCCGGCGACGAAGATGCCCGCCTCCTGGACCTCCTTGTCGTAGGCCATCCACTCCTCGAACACCGGCGGGGTGCACAGGCTCGCGTCCTCGGGCTGCGCGGCGGCGTAGATCAGCATCATGTACTTCACGGTGTCACTCCTGTGGTCCTCGCGGGGCGGGGTCGCCCCACAGCATGACGACGAACGACGACCTCCGGGATCGACACCCCCGATCCAGAACTTTTTCCGGGTACGCGTCCCGCGCGCTCCGTGTGGCGCGCGACACGCCGCAGCGCCCGGAGGCGAGGTAATTCACACTTTGTTCACGGCGGTGTCCTCCGGTGACACGATGGGGGCCATGACCTTCCTCGCCGAGACGACGGCGCCGCCCGCGCCCTGGTGGGAGCTGGAACGATCGGCTCTCGCCCGGCTCGCGGCCGGCTGGTCGTCGCGGCTCACCCCGGCCGAGCTCGAACCGCTGCGCAGCCTCGGGGACCGCCTCGACGCCGCCGAGCTGGCCCAGGTGCTGCTGCCCGTGGCCCTGCTCGTGGAGGCGTACGCGACGGGCACCCAGGCCCGGCAGAACGCCCTCGACACGCTCCTGGCCAGCGTCGACACCCCCGGCCCGCCGCACGCCCCGTTCGTGATCGGCATCGCCGGCGGGGTGGCGGTCGGCAAGTCCACGGTCGCCCGGGTGCTCCGCGAACTGCTGTCCCGCGGCCCCGGCCACCCCAACGTCGAGCTGATCACCACCGACGGTTTCCTGCTGCCCAACGCCGAGCTGGAGCGCCGGGGGCTGATGAGCCGCAAGGGATTCCCCGAGTCGTACAACGCCCGCGCGCTGCGCCGGTTCCTCGCGGCCGTCAAGGGCGGCGCGGACAAGGTCTCCGCCCCGGTGTACTCGCACCTGGCCTACGACGTGCTCCCCGACGAGCGGGTCACCATCGCCCGCCCCGACGTCCTGATCGTCGAGGGCATCAACGTGCTCCAGCCGCCCCGGACCGGCCCGAACAAGCGCAGCCAGCTCGCCGTGTCCGACTTCTTCGACTTCTCCATCTACGTGGACGCGCGGCTGGAACACGTCCGCCGCTGGTACATGGAACGGTTCCTGACCCTGCGCCGGACCGCGTTCGCCGACCCGGCGTCGTTCTTCCACCGGTACGCCTCGCTCAGCGACTCCGACGCCGAGGCCACCGCGCAGCGGATCTTCCGGGAGATCAACGAGGTCAACCTCGTGGAGAACATCCAGCCGACCCGCAGCCGGGCGAACCTGGTGCTCCGCAAGGGCGCGGACCACGCGGTGGAGCGGGTGCTGGTCCGGCACTGACGGCCCGCCGACCGTAGACAGGCGGACAGGCCTCCGCCTGCCCACTTCGCCCCTGACTCACGGCCGCCGCTGCCGTCACTGCCCCCGGCGGGCGTTGAGCCGGGCCGCCTGGCGCGTCAGGTGCTCGCGTTCGGCCAGGTTGGCCGCCTTCCGGGCCGCCTCGGCGTAGAGCCGGGCCGCCGCTGTCAGGTCCCCGTCACGTTCCCGCAGGTACGCCTCCACCGCCGCGTGCCGGGGCAACGACCCGTCCACCGCCGCGAGCGCCGCCAGCCCCGCGCGCGGCCCGTCCGCCTCGCCGACGGCGACCGCGCGGTTGAGCCGGACGACGGGGCTGTCGGTGAGGCGCGCGAGTTCGTCGTACCACTCGACGATCTGCACCCAGTCGGTCTCCCCGGCGGTCGGCGCGTCGGCGTGCAGCGCGGCGATGGCGGCCTGGGCCTGGTACTCGCCCAGCCGGTCCCGGGCGAGCGCCGCCTGCAGGACCCCGACCCCCTCGCCGATCACCGCCGTGTCCCACCGGCCGCGGTCCTGCTCGGCGAGCGGCACCAGGCTGCCGTCGGGCGTGGTCCGGGCGGCGCGCCGGGCGTGGTGCAGCAGCATGAGGGCCAGCAGCCCCGCCACCTCCGGGTGGTCGATCGCGGCCGCGAGCTGCCGGGTGAGCCGGATCGCCTCGGCGGCGAGGTCCACGTCCCCGGAGTAGCCCTCGTTGAAGACCAGGTAGAGGACCCGCAGCACGGTCGCGACGTCCCCGGGCTGGTCGAACCGCACAGCCGAGACCGTGCGCTTGGCCCGGCTGATCCGCTGCGCCATGGTCGCCTCGGGCACCAGGTACGCGTCCGCGATCTGGCGGGTGGTCAGCCCGCCGACGGCGCGCAGCGTGAGCGCCACCGCCGACGACGGGGTCAGCGACGGGTGCGCGCACAGGAAGTACAGCTGGAGGGTGTCGTCCACCGCCGGCGTGGGCCCGGGCGCCGGTTCCTCGTCGACGAGGTCCTCCCGGCGGCGGCGGGCCGTGTCGGCGCGGGTCGCGTCGAGGAACTTGCGCCAGGCGGCCGTGACCAGCCAGCCCTTCGGGTCCCGGGGCGGGTCGGCCGGCCAGACCCGGAGGGCCTCGACCAGCGCGTCCTGCACCGCGTCCTCGGCCGCCGCGAAGTCAGCTCCGCGGCGGACGAGGATCGCGAGCACGCTCGGGGTCAGGCTCCGGAGAAGGGTCCCGTCCACCTCGGTACTCATTCGGTGATGGTGGGGGACTCGCCGTAGAACGGGCGCACCTCGAGCCACTCGTGGATCGGCTTGCCGCCTGCTCCGGGGGCCGCCGACAGCTCGCCGGCCAGTTCGACGGCGCGCGCCTGGCTGTCGACGTCGATGATCATCCAGCCGGCGATCAGGTCCTTGGTCTCGGCGAACGGGCCGTCGGTGACCGGCGGGCGGCCCTCGCCGTCGTACCGCACCCACAGGCCCTCGGGGGCCAGGGCCTGGCCGTCGACGTACTCGCCGGTCCCCTCGAGCCGCGCCGCGAAGTCGCGCATGTACTGGATGTGGTCGGTGATCTCCTCCGGCGTCCACTGGTCCATGGCCACGTCGTTCACGGCGGCCGGGGCACCCCGGTAGTGCTTGAGCAGCAGGTACTTCGCCATTGTGGTTCTCCTTCGCACTGTCGCGACCCATTCTCGTCGCTCTCACAGCAGGGACGGAGCCGGCCACGGGTTTTCGACATCGGCGCGGAAACTTTTTTCCGACCCGTCGTTCCGTCCGGCCATGTGTGGGTCGGAGCCGCTTTGCCACGGTGTCTGGTGGCGTGTCCGGGGCCCCGGGGCCGCCTGGCCGATCAAGGGATTTGCGGGGTGGCGGACGCCGGTCATAGTTGGCTGCATGGGTCTGTTCAAGCACATCAAACGATCGATCAAGTACCGCATCATGCGGAAGATATTCGGCAAGCACTACGGCGGCCACGGCCACTACGGCCACCACGGCTACCCGCCGCCCCCGCCGCACTACGGCCACGGCCCGGGCTACGGCCACGGCTACCGCCACGGTGGGCACGGTTACCGGCACGGCGGCCGTTACGGCTACCGGCACTAGTCGTTCCGGGGCCCTCGCCGCGTCCACGGCGGGGGCCCCGGGTTCCTGGGCTCCGGCCCGGCCTTCGGGCCATCGCCCGGGTCGGGCGGACTCCGGTCGGCCCACACGTCGCCGGGCAGGTCGGGCTCCGGGCCGGTCCTCGCGTTGCCGGGTCGGGCCGCAGCCCCGGTCCCCGGCGCGGGTCGGCCCGTCCTAGCGGGCGACCGCCCGGGTCCGCTCGATGATGTCGGGCCAGAGCTCCTCGGGCAGGTTGTGCCCCATGCCGGGATAGCTGACGAACGTGGCGCCGGGGATCTGGCGGGCGGTGTCGCGCCCGGCCACCGGCCGCACGAGCGGGTCGTCGGCCCCGGCGATGACGACGGTGGGGCGGGTGAGCGTGCTCAGCGCGGGGACCGTGAACCTGCGGCTGGCGGCGTTCTGCCGCACGGTGGTGCCCGGGTCGCGGGGGTGCCGGTCGTGGCTGAGCGTTGCGACGTGCCGCGCCCAGTCCTCCGGGAACGGGTAGCCGGGCGAGGCGACCGTGCGGTACACGGTCACGAGGTTGTCGATCTCCTGCTCGCGGGTGGCGGCCTTCGGCAGTCGGGCGAGCTTGGCGACGGTGCCGAACCGGACGTAGCGCAGGGTCCTGAGCGTGCCGGCGGTGACCGGGGTGCCCATGACGCTGACCAGCGACCGGACGCGTTCGGGGTGCAGCAGGGCCAGGGCCTGGCCGATCGCCGCGCCCAGGGATCCGCCGAACACGTTGGCGTCGGACCAGCCGACGGCGTCGAGGACGGCGAGCGCGTCGTCGACCATGTCGTTGCCGGTGTAGGAGTCGCCCTTGGCGAAGTGCGTGGACAGCCCCGTGTCGCGGTTGTCGAACCGGACGACGGCGAACCCGGCGGCGACCAGCTGCTCGCAGAACTCGTCGGGCCACCACACCATCTGGTAGTCGAGCCCCATGATCAGCAGGAGGGGCACGCCGGTGGCGGGGTCGCCCAGCACCTCGTAGGCGATCTGCACGTCCTTGTTGGCCGCGTACCGCACGGTCATGGTGTCCTCCCGAATCTCCGGTGCGGTCGACCATGACCGCGTTTTTATCATACACTCGTATTGCGAAGGAGGTGTCGATGCCCAAGAAGGTCGACCACGAGGAACGGCGGCGCGCGCTCGCCGAGGCGGTGTTCGCGGTGATCGGCGAGCGGGGCATCGAGGCCGTCAGCGTGCGCGACGTCGCCCGGCAGGCTGAGGTGTCCCTGGGCACGGTCCAGCACTACTTCGCCACCAAGCACGAGATGCTGCTGTTCGCGCTCGGCCACCTGCGCGACCGGATCGGCCGCCGGCTCGCCACCGAGATGGCCCTGCTGCCGCAGCCCGCGACCCGCCGGGCCACGGTCCGGCACACGTTGCGCGCCACCATGCCGATCGACGACCCGAGCCGGCACGAGGCCGTGGTCACCATCGCCTTCTTCTCCTACGCGACCGTCGACCCGGCCTACGCCCGCCTGCTGCACGACAGCTACACCCGGATCCTCGCCGTCCTGCGCGGCTGGTTCGCCGAGGCGGACGCCGCCGGGGAGCTGCGACCCGGGGTCGACGCGGCGACGGAGGCCACCTCGCTGTACGTGCTGACCCAGGGGCTCGTCGGGCCGCTGCTGATCGGGACGTTCACGCCGGAGGAGGCGGTGGGGCTCCTCGACGGCGCGCTCGACCGGATCTTCGCCACCTGAGCCAGCGCGGCCCGGGCGACCCGGCACCGGTAGGCCGGCAGATCAGCCGGGCCGACCCGCCAGCCCGGCGGTCCACGTCGGCGGCCGGGACGGCTACTCGGCTGAGGCCAGCTCGCCCGGGGCGCGCCTGATTCCCACCGGGCGCCACCCGCTCCAGTCGGCCCCGTCCGGGTAGGACTTCTGCCACAGCTCGCCGGCCCGGCTCACGCCGAACACCTCCAGGTGGCCGGTGCTGGTCGTGCCGCAGGCGACGTCCCGCATCTCCGCCGGGGCGTCCAGGTCCCGCCAACCTGGCTTCGGTTGTCCCTGCCAGTGGTCGCGATGGCTGATCCCGCCGTCCGCGCGCACAACGAAGACCTCCTGGTGCTCGTCCCAGCCGTTCAGCACGTCCAAGGCCACGCAGGCCCGACCGAGCCCGGCTTCGAAGCCCTCTGTCCACTCCTGCCAGCCGCTGCCCGCCACATACCAGTGGTTCAGGATCCGCTGCCCGGTGCCGACCGTGAAGATCTCCATCAGGCTGGACGTCGGGACGGACGCCGCGACATCCCGGCATTCGCTGGTCGGCCGCATCCTCGTCCACTCGGCCTGCCAGATCCCGTCCCGGTGGTGCCAGTTGTGCACGACGCCGCCGTACTCGTCGACCGCGAAGATCTCGCCGTGTCCCGGGCTCATGCTGAGCGCTGCGAGGCGCGCGATCCGGCCGTTCCGTGTGCTGCCGGGCAGTCTGGACCAGCGCGGCACGGCGCCCGACAGTTGCAGGACCGCGGTCCAGACCTGCCCGTCGACGTCCGCGCAGGACACTTCGAGCTGGTCTGCGGTTGGTACCGAGGCGGCGACGTCCCTCACCGGGGTCGGCGGCCGCAGATCCTGCCAGTCGGACCACCGGCCGGGTTCCTGATAGGTGGCGGCCAGCAGGCCGCCCGCCTGGGTGACGGCCAGGAGGTGCAGCACACCGCCGCCCGGGCAGGCGGTCGCGACCGCCTGGAACCCGGACCGGGAACCGCGCCGCGCACCGCCCGGACGCAGGCCGGTCACTGCGGCGAGCGTGACCGCGATCACCCCGCCGATCGCCAGCGGCACCGCGAAACGGCCCACCCACTCCTGTTCGGCCAGGCCGGTGAGCAGATTGGTGACGGCGCCGATCGCGGTGGTCGCGACACCGCGCCCAGACTCAGGGCGGCCCGACCTCCACGCATTCTCCGAACCTCCGACCGCGCGAACCGAGGCTCCAGGCTATAGCGCGCTGTCGATCTTCAGCCCGGGCATGTCCTGCCGGTAGTGGTCGGGGTTGGCGCGGCCGCCATGATCGGCAGGACCTGTCCTGGGGCGGGTCCCGGACCAGCCAGGTCACACCCGAGGGCAGCGGATGGTCACATCCAGGCGACGGGCTTGACGGCGATCCGACGACGCCCTCGGCCCCGTCGCGCCAGGGCGAAGTATCCGCGCGGCGGGGGGCACACCGGGTATTCCGCGTGGCAGGGAGTCGACCCTGACCGAACGCCCTTGCGGCAGGCACCGGCCTGGGAAGGACAGGCGGATGGCGGGGACCAGCTTGACCGGACTCCCATCCGACCGATGCGGAACGCGACCGTGGTGGAGAGCCGGCCGGGGCCGGACACGCGCGTGGCGGGGACCCGGAGGTCCCCGCCACGTCAGTACCCGTCGAGGGGTGTTATGCCTTGCTGGCCTTCAGGAAGTCCCGGTTCAGGCGGGAGATCGTCTCCAGCGGGATGCCCTTGGGGCACACGGCCGTGCACTCGCCGGTGTTGGTGCAGCCGCCGAAGTCCAGGTCGTCGTGCGCGGCGACCATGCCCAGCACCCGGGCGTCGCGCTCGGGCTGGCCCTGGGGGAGCAGCCCCAGGTGGGTGATCTTCGCGGCGGTGAACAGCATGCCGGAGCCGTTCGGGCACGCGGCCACGCACGCGCCGCAGCCGATGCAGGTCGCGGCCTCGAACGCGGAGTCGGCGTCGGGCTTGGACACGGGCGCGGCGTGCGCGTCGGGGGCCGAGCCGGTGGGCGCGGAGATGAACCCGCCCGCCTGGATGATCTTGTCGAAGGCGGTCCGGTCGACGACCAGGTCCTTGATCACCGGGAACGGCTTGGCGCGCCACGGCTCGATGTCGATCGTGTCGCCGTCCTTGTACGACCGCATGTGCAGCTGGCAGGTCGTCGTGGCCTTCTTCGGCCCGTGCGGCGTCCCGTTGATCACCAGGCTGCACGCGCCGCAGATGCCCTCGCGGCAGTCGTGGTCGAAGGCGACCGGCTCGTCGCCGGCGAGGATCAGCTGCTCGTTGAGGACGTCGAGCATCTCCAGGAAGGACATGTCCGGGGACACGTCGGCCACCTGGTAGCTGACCATCCTGCCCTTGGCGTCGGAGTCCGCCTGCCGCCAGATGCGCAGAGTCAGGTTCATTACTTGTAGCTCCTCTGCGACGGCTTGACGTACTCGAACACGAGCTCCTCCTTGTGCAGCACCGGCGCGGCACCGGTGTGCTCCCAGGCGGCGACGTAGCTGAAGTTCTCGTCGTCGCGCTGGGCCTCCCCGTCGGGGGTCTGGCTCTCGGCGCGGAAGTGCCCGCCGCAGCTCTCGGTGCGCACCAGCGCGTCGAGGCACATCAGCTCGGCGAGGTCGAAGAAGTCCACGACCCGCCCGGCGCGCTCCAGGGCCTGGTTGAGGCCCTCGCCGGTGCCGGAGACCTTGACCCGCTTCCAGAACTCCGCGCGCAGCTCGGGGATGCGTTCGAGCGCCTTGCGCAGGCCGGCCTCGGAGCGCTCCATGCCGCAGTACTCCCACATGAGCTGGCCCAGCTCGCGGTGGAAGGAGTCGGCGGTGCGGTCGCCGTCGTTGTTCACCAGGCGCTCGATCTGGTCGTGGACCCTGGCCAGGGCCTCGGCCGCCTCCGGGGCCTCGTCCGAGACCGGAGCGAACGGGCCGGCCGCCAGGTAGTCGCCGATCGTGTTCGGCAGGACGAAGTACCCGTCGGCCAGGCCCTGCATCAGCGCGGACGCGCCGAGCCGGTTGGCCCCGTGGTCGGAGAAGTTGGCCTCACCGGCGACGAACAGACCGGGGATGGTCGACTGGAGGTCGTAGTCGACCCACAGGCCGCCCATCGTGTAGTGCACGGCCGGGTAGATCCGCATCGGCGTGCTGTACGGGTCCTCGCCGGTGATCTGCGCGTACATCTCGAACAGGTTGCCGTACTTGGCCTCCACGGCCGGCTGGCCGAGCCGCTCGATGGCCGAGGCGAAGTCGAGGTACACGCCGAGCCCGCCCGGCCCGACCCCGCGGCCCTCGTCGCACACGTTCTTCGCGGCGCGCGAGGCGATGTCGCGGGGCACGAGGTTGCCGAACGCCGGGTAGATCCGTTCGAGGTAGTAGTCGCGCTCGGCCTCGGGGATGTCCTTCGCCGCCCGGGGGTCGCCGCCCTTCAGCGGTACCCACACGCGCCCGTCGTTGCGCAGCGACTCGCTCATCAGGGTCAGCTTCGACTGGTGCTCGCCGCTCACCGGGATGCAGGTCGGGTGGATCTGGGTGTAGCACGGGTTGGCGAAGTACGCGCCGCGCCGGTGCGCCCGCCAGGTGGCCGTGACGTTGCAGCCCTTGGCGTTGGTCGACAGGAAGAACACATTGCCGTACCCGCCGGAGGCCAGCACCACGGCGTCGGCGTAGTGGGTGCCGACCTCGCCGGTGACCAGGTCGCGGACCACGATGCCCCGGGCCCGGCCGTCGATGACGATCAGGTCGAGCATCTCGTGCCGGGAGTGCATCTTCACCGTGCCGGCCGCGATCTGGCGTTCGAGTGCCTGGTACGCGCCGAGCAGCAGCTGCTGGCCCGTCTGCCCCCGGGCGTAGAACGTGCGCGACACCTGCGCGCCGCCGAAGGACCGGGTGTCGAGCAGGCCGCCGTACTCGCGCGCGAACGGCACGCCCTGCGCCACGCACTGGTCGATGATCTCCACGGAGATCTGGGCCAGGCGGTGCACGTTCGACTCGCGGGACCGGAAGTCGCCGCCCTTGACCGTGTCGTAGAACAGCCGGTGGATCGAGTCGCCGTCGTTGCGGTAGTTCTTCGCGGCGTTGATCCCGCCCTGCGCGGCGATGGAGTGCGCCCGGCGGGGGGAGTCCTGGTAGCAGAACGACTCGACCTGGTAGCCGAGCTCGCCCAGGGTCGCCGCCGCCGCGCCGCCGGCCAGGCCGGTACCGACGACGATGACCTTCAGCTTGCGCTTGTTCGCCGGGTTGACGAGCTTCGCGCCGAACCGGCGGGAGTCCCAGCGGGTCTCGACGGGCCCCTCGGGGGCCTTGGTGTCCTTGATCGGCTCACCATGAGAAAAGTTCATGTCTACTTCACCAATCCGGTGAGGACCGCGAACGGTACGGACAGGAACATCGCGCACAGCAGGACGGAGAACCCGAGGGCGACGCCCTTGAGGAACTTCTCCCGGCGCGCGTTGCTGCGACCCAGGGTCTGGAGGGCGCTCCAGAGGCCGTGGCGCAGGTGGAAGCCGATCGTGACGATCGACAGGACGTAGAACGCGGTGACGTACCAGCGCGACGGGGCGAAGTCGGCGGTCACGTTGCCGTAGGGCTTGCCGGCCGCCCCGACCGGGTTCAGGTGCCCGGTGGTGAGGTCGAGGATGTGGTAGATCACGAACAGCACGACGATCACGCCGCCCCAGCGCATGGTGCGCGCGGCGTAGGAGCCCTGCACGGGCTTGCGGTGCGCGTACTTCACCGGCCGGGCCTTCTTCGCCCGGATCGCCAGGGAGGTGGCCGACCAGATGTGCAGCCCGACGGCGGCGAGCAGGCCGATCCGGGCGAGCCACAGGAAGCCCTCGTGCGGCAGGATCGGCGTCAGGAGGGTGCGCAGCCAGTGCGAGTAGTGGTCGAAGGACTCCTCGCCGAGGAACACCTTCATGTTCCCGAGCGCATGGAAGAACAGGAACCCGACGAGCAGGACGCCCGTCACCGCCATCACGGCTTTTTTGCCGACCGTCGACCTCGTCAACGACCTGGACCTCGTCATAACTGCCACATCGTCTGACGCTAGGGCCGTAACGGTCAGTCGTCTAATGCATCACGGGTCCATGGTCCATTCCTCTAAGCTATGGACATGCAGCTCCAACAGCTCCGCTACTTCCTCGCGGTCGCAGATTCCCGGCATTTCACCCAGGCGGCCGAGGCGGTGGGTGTGACTCAACCCACGCTGAGTAAGCAGATTCACACTCTGGAGGAGGACCTGGGGGCGGCGCTGTTCCACCGCAACCGGGGCGCGATCACGCTCACCGAGGCCGGCGAGGCCCTGCTGCCCCTCGCCCAGCGGATCGTCGCCGACGCCGAGACCGCCCGGCACGAGATCGGCGACCTGGTCGGGCTGCGGACCGGCCGGCTGCGGCTGGGGGCCACCCCGAGCCTGTGCACGTCGCTGGTCGCCGAGACCCTCAAGCTGTTCCGCGACCGGCACCCCGACATCCGGCTCCAGGTCGAGGAGGGCGGCTCCCAGGACCTGGTGCGCGCGCTGACCGGCGGCGACCTGGACCTCGCCCTGATCATCCTGCCGGAGTCCGGCACCGACCCGGCCCTGCACACCGAGCCGCTGCTCACCGAGAGCCTGGTGGTCGCCTCGGCGTCGCCGCTGCACCACCGGGAAATGGAGATCACCGACCTGCGGCACCAGGACCTGGTGATGTTCCGCCCCGGCTACGACCTGCGCGACGCGACCCTGGAGGCCTGCGCGAAGGCCGGGTTCACCCCGAGGTTCGCGGTGGAGGGCGGCGAGATGGACGCGGTACTCGGCTTCGTGGAGGTCGGCCTCGGGGTGGCCCTGGTGCCCCGGATGGTCCTCGCCGGCCGGCCCCGCCTGCACGCCACGCCCCTGGCCGCACCGGGCGTGCCCCGGACGGTCGCGCTGGCCCGCCGCCGCGACGTCGAGCCCTCGCACGCGGCGAAGGCCTTCCAGGACATCCTCGTCGGATACCTGGAGGGCCGGCCGCGCTGAGAGGACCCCAACCCTCAACCTGTACTTGACGTCAAGCTCAACGTGAGGTTGAAGGTTTATCCCGTTGCCCGCCTCCGGATACTGGGCGCATGTCCGACGTGCTGCGGTCCCTCGCCCATCCCGAGGCCCTCGGGCGGCTCGTGGCCCGGGAGTGGGGCGTGCCGGTGGAGCGGGTGACCCTGCACCGTTCCCTCGCCAACGACGTCTACCGGGTCGACCCGGGCCACTTCCTCAAGGTGTACCGGCACGGCTGGCGCACCCCCGAAGAGGTCGCCTGGGAGTGCGACCTCGTCGCGCACCTGCTCGCCGAGGGCGTCCCGGTCGCCCCGGTGGTCGGCCGCCCCGGCGTGTGGCACGCCCCCGAGGGCCCCGGCCGCTGGTCCTCCTGGAACGGGTCGCCGGCCGCCGACCGGAGCCGCCGTTCGCCCCCGGCCTGCACCGGGCGCACGGCCGGCTGATCGCCCGGATCCACGCCGCCGGGGAGACGTTCCGCTCCGCGCACCACCGGCCGGCCCCGGACCTGGCCGCACTGCTCGACGGGCCGCTGGCCGAGATCGCGCCCCTGCTGTCCGCCGACGACCGGGACCGGGCCGTCCGGGTCGCCGCCGCCGCCCGTGCCGGTCTGACCGCGCGGCCCCCGGCCCGGGCGCTGTGCCACGGCGACGCGACGATGGACAACGTCGCGATCGTGGGCGGCACCGACGCCGAACCCGAGCTCGTCGTGTTCGACTTCGACCTCGCAGGCGACGGGTACGCGGTCGCGGACTTCCCCTTCGGCTCGCCCAACTGGGAACACTTCCTCGCCGGCTACACCGAGGTCCGGCCGCTCGCGCCGGAGGACCTGGGGGCCGAACCGTGGCTCGACGCCGTGGAGGTCCTCGCGGGGCTGCGGTTCCACCTGGTCACCAAGCCCCGGTGGCGCGGCGCCGAGTCACTCGGGGAGGGCTGGCTGGACCAGACCCTCGCCGACCTGCGGGAACTCGCCGGGGCCCTGCCGACGGACCGGCCCGTCCGGACCGGGTGGACAAAGTAGGCCGAAGGCAGGCAACCTCACCCGACCCAGCGGGGTGGCGCGGATCCACTACCATCCACCCTCGTGCATCCTCAACAGCCTCAGGGCATCACGATCAACACCAAGTACACGTGGATGGCCTTCATGCTGGCCATGTTCAAGCCGAAAGCCTTGATCAACGGCCACCAGGTCAACCTCGTCTGGGGTGACAACCCCATCCCGGTCCCGCCGGGCACGCACACCATCGAGGTCTGGGTCCCCTACCTCTGGAAGATCGGCCAGGCCGTCATCCAGGTGACCGTCCACCCGGGTGGCAGCGTCCCCGTGTTCTACGCCGCTCCGGCGATCACGTTCATGAAGGGCGCCATCGGCACCCAGCCCGTCGAGGTGCCCGGCAAGGTCGCCGGCATCCTGCTGATGGTCGTCCCGCTGGCGCTCATCGTGCTGTGCTGCTGTGGCAGCGCGATCCTGAGCGCGGTCGACGGCTCCTGACGGCGCGGGCGGTGGGAGGCCGGCCCAGCGGTGTGGTTCTCTTGACACCATGGAGCTGGCCCCCGCCGCCGCAGCACTGCCCGTAGGTTTCCAGACCCCGTCCGCCGCCCGGATCGCCGCCGCGTTCCTGCTGGCCTACCGGGGCAACACCCGGGCCGCGTACGCCGCCGACCTCACCCACTTCGGCCGGTGGTGCGCGACCCTCGACGTGGACGTGCTGGCCTGTTCCCGCGCCCACCTCGACGCCTACGTCGAACAGCAGACCCGCGACGGCGCGGCCGCGACCACGATCCGCCGCCGGATGTCGGCCGTCGCCGGCTTCTACGCCTACGCCGTCGACGAGGGCCTGATCACCCGCAGCCCAGCGACCCGGGTCCGCCGCCCCGCCGCCGGGGACAACGTGCAGTCCACCGGCCTGACGGTCGCCGAGGCCGGCGAACTGATCGCCGCCGCCGAGGCGCACTCGCCCCGCGCCGCCGTCATCGTGCTGCTGTCCCTGCTCCTGGGCCTGCGGGTCAGCGAGCTGTGCACCGCCACGGTCGCCGACCTCAGCTACCAGCGCGGCCACCGGGTGCTCACCGTGACCCGCAAGGGCGGCAAACGCCAGACCATGGCCGTGCCGCCCCGGGCCGCCGCCGCGATCGACGACTACCTGGGCGAGCGCCGCGAAGGCCCCATTCTGTGTACCGCGACCGGCAAGCCCCTCGACCGGCACGCCCTGTGGCGCCTGATCCGCCGGCTCGCCGCCGTGGCCGTCCCGCACCTCGCCGACCGGCTGCACCCGCACGACCTGCGGCACACGTGCGCCACCCTGGCCCTGGACGCCGGGGCCGCGCTCCGCGACGTGCAGGACCTCCTCGGGCACGCCGACCCGCGCACCACCCGGCGGTACGACCGGGCCCGGTTCAGCCTCGACCGGTCGCCGAGCCACCAGCTGGCCGTGCTGCTGGGCTGACGCCGGGGCACCGGGGGCGGCTCCGCGCGGTGCCTCCATCCCGACTCGCGCGCTCCCGCTCCCGCCGACTTCCGGACCCCCGCTGCGGTGCCTGGTGGCCCCCGGACCCGTGGCCCGGCTCCCGGCGTGGACGCCACCATGCACGGCCCGCGACCGCTCCGGACCCGCCCGGGGAAATCCGGTGGCCCGCCGGGCGGGTCGCTGCGACGCTCTCTCGCATGACACGCTTCGACTACTCCGGCCCGGCCGACCTGCGCGCGATGCAGGCCCTGACCGCGCGCCTGTGGTCCCGCCGGTCCCAGTGGACCGTCGGCGACCTGGCCTGGAACCGTTACCTGCACGTGGGCCGCGAGTCCGAGTGGGCCACGTCGCTGTGGGAGCACGACGGCGAGGTGGTCGCCTGGTGCTGGGTGCGCGAGGGCGGCGACCTGGACCTGTGCGTGGACCCGGCGCGCGCCGACCTCGTGGACGAGGTGCTCGCCTGGGGCCTGGCGGCGCTCGACCTCGCCCGGTACGAGACGCAGATCCTCGACGCGGAGGAGCACCTGGCCGCCGGGCTGCTGCGGGCCGGGTTCACGGCCGCGACGGACGGCCCCTTCTTCCTGCACACGGGCCGGGACCTGGTCGACCTGCCGACGCCGGTACTGCCGGAGGGGTTCACGGTCCGCCCGGTGCGCGGGGCCGCCGACGCCGCCCGGTGGGCCGAGGCGCACCAGGCCGCGTTCCACCCGTCGCGGGTGACCGCCGAGAGCTACCTCAACGTGACGGCCGCGTGGCCGTACCGGGCCGGGTTCGACCACGTGGTGGTGGCCCCGGACGGCCGGTTCGCCGCGTACTGCCTGGGCTGGTACGACGAGGCGAACCGGGTGGGGGAGTTCGAGCCGGTCGGTACCCATCCGGATTTCCGCCGTCGGGGGCTGGCCCGGGCGGTGTGCGCGTCGGTGCTGCACGCGTTCCGGGCGGCGGGCGCGGAGACGGCGATCGTGCACTGCCGGGGCGACGACGACTATCCGCAGGCCCTGGCCCTGTACACGGACCTGGGCTTCACGGGTTACGCGCGCACCGTGTCCTACACGCGGTCCCGGTAGCGCGCGGTCCACGGCCCGCGCTGGGCCACGGCGCCGGTGCGGGCGGCGTCCCCTACGTCAGGATCGGCGCCGCCGCCAGGTACTCGTCCACGTCCACGTCGACCAGGCTGTCGCCGTGCGCGAGGCGGACCTCGGCGACGTCGAGCCGGTAGAGGGTGTGTTCCTCGCCGATCCCGAGCAGGTCGGGCAGCGGGTTGACGTCGGCGAACTCGCAGGCGGCCGACCGGGCCTCGTCCCCGTCGAGGCGGGTGGCCCACCCCGACAGCCACAGCCGGCCGTGCTCGCAGTGGTCGACGGACAGGATCACCCCGGTGTCGGTGTCGCCCGGTTCGGGGCGCAGCGCGGTGGCGAGGTGGCTGTGGTCGTGGACGAGGAGTAGGGGCTGGCCGTCGGCCCCGGTGGCGTGGCGGACCCGCAGCGGGCAGCGGTAACCGCGGACGTGGGCGGTGCCGAGGAGGCGGCCGGTGGCCAGGGTCCGGGCGACCGCTGCTGGGCTGGGGTACATATGACCGTCCTCCGATGCATGTTAGCCTTACCTAACTTAGTGCAGGCTAACCTATAAAGGAGACGGTGTGAACCAGGCCCGACCCAAGGTGCGGCTCTCCCGCGCGCTCGGCATCCCGCTGACGCCCAAGTGCGTGAAGTACTTCGAGCGGCGGCCGTACCCGCCTGGTGTGCACGGTCGCAGCCGCAAGAAGGTCACCGACTACGGCACCCGGCTGCTGGAGAAGCAGCGGCTGCGCCACCAGTACAACGTGAGCGAGAAGCAGTTGCGGCGCGCCTTCGACGAGGCGGTGCGGATGACGGGCAAGACCGGCGACAACCTGATCGCCCTCCTCGAGCAGCGGCTCGACGCGGTGGTCCTGCGCTCCGGCATCGCCCGCACCATCTACCAGGCCCGCCAGTTCGTCACGCACCGTCACATCCTGGTGAACGGCCGCCGGGTCGACAAGCCGTCCTACCGGCTGCGGCCCGGCGACACCGTCGAGGTGGCCGAGAAGAGCAAGGCCATGGACCCGTTCCTGGTCTCCGCCGCCGGCGCGCACGTCGGGGGACAGCCCGCGCCGTACCTGGACGTCACGATCAGCGCGCTGCGGGTGACGCTGCTGGCCGTGCCGCCGCGCGCGGTCATCCCGGTGATCTGTGACGTGCAGATGATCGTGGAGTTCTACAGCCGATAGCCGGCGCGGGGAGCCGTGCCGGTATGGTGGCTCCCCGTGACCTCTGACGCTCTCGCGGTGCCGGCCGCCGGTGACGGGAGGCTCCGCCACGGGGCCTCCCTCAAGTTCTTCTACGGCCCGATGGACTGCGGCAAGTCCACCCTGGCGCTGCAGATGAACCACAACCACGCCCGGCAGGGTCGCCGTGGGCTGCTGCTCACGAAGCTCGACCGGTCCGGCAGCGCGCAGATCACCAGCCGGATCGGCCTGGGCAGCGACGCCCTGGAACTGCGCGACGATGTGGACCTGCGCGACCTGGTCCGCGCGCACTGGGCGGCCGGCGAGCGGGTGGACTACCTGATCTGCGACGAGGCCCAGTTCTACACCGTGGCGCAGATCGAGCAGCTCGCGGACCTGGTGGACTGCTCCGACGTGGACGTCTACGCCTTCGGGCTGGCCACCGATTTCCGCTCCGAGCTGTTCCCGGCCGCGCGCCGGCTGCTGGAGCTGGCCGACTCGGTGTCGCGGCTGCAGGTGGAGGTGCTGTGCTGGTGCGGCCGGGAGGGCAACTTCAACGCCCGGATCGTCGGCGACGCGGTGATCCGGCACGGCGCGCAGGTGGTGATCGGCGACACCGCCGGGGACTGTGTGCGCTACCAGGTGATGTGCCGGCGACACTACCGGACCGGTGACCTCGGTCCGGTAGCGCCGAACGCCGGCCAGTTGCGTCTGGCCTGAGCGGCTACTGGTTCGCCGGCACCGGTACGGGCACCGGCAGGCAGGAGGCCGCGCCGCCCACACTCGACGTGAGTCCGGTGACGGTGGTGGTCAGCCCGGTGACCTGGCCGAGCAGCCCGGTCACGTCGGGTAGGCCGCCGCCGAGCGCCTTGAGCAGGTTCTGCAGCAGGGCGAAGACCTGGCTGAGCAGTCCGGCGGCGGGGGCGGCGCACGCGGGTACGGCCGGGGTGCCCGGCAGCGGCGGGAGCGGGAGCGCCTGGGCCTCGTCGGCGGCGGGCACGGGTACGGGCAGCGGCACGGCCGTCGCCGGGTTCGGCAGGCAGTTCAGGGCGACCAGGTTGGTCGCGGTGCTGGTGAGCTTGCCGACGATCCCGGTCACCTTGCCCAGGTCGGGCGGCAGGGCTCCGAGCGCGCCGGTGACATCGGTCAACGCCTTGGTCAGATCGCTGGTGAGGTCGGCGCACGCGGCCGTCCCCTCGGGTTTGTCGGTGGCCGCTGAGACCCCCGACGCCGGTAACACGGCGAGGGCGGCCAACGCGGCGAGTGACACCCCGAGAATCTTGATCTTCCTGGTGCCGATCATCTTTCCTCCGTCCCAACTGGGAGAATCCTGTCGGCGACCGCATACGGGCAGCAACCGATAGTTACGCACCGTAGTTGATGCGCTCGGAAAAAAGAGGGCGATTCGGAATTATCTCGTTATCTGAAAAAAGTACGTTTTTGCGGCGTTGGCCAACGCGGCGACCCCGATTTCCAGCGTAGGGTGGATGTCCGGCGCGAATCTGGGGGAATGGTTCGAGTCCCTTTCGCCGCCGCCGAGCAGCCAGAACACCGACGGCACGCCGGCCGCCGCGCCGAACAGGCCGAAGTCCTCGCTGCCCGACGCCGGGCCGATCGGCACCACGGTCAGGCCGGCCGCCCGGAACCCCTCCGCGACCCGTTCGGTGGCCTCCGGTTCGTTCACCGTCAGCGGGAACGCGTGCTGCACCGTGAGCTCCGGCGCCCGGTCCGCCCCGGCCGCCGCGGCCTCGCCCCGGGCCAGCCGGTCGATCGCGGCGTGCACCCGGTCGCGGACCCCCGGGTCGAAGCTGCGCACGCTCAGCAGCAGCTCGGCGTCGTCCGGGATGATGTTGCCCCGGGTGCCGGCGTGCAGGGCGCCGACGGTGACGACCGCCGACTCGGTGGCGGCCACCTCGCGGGACACGATCGTCTGGAGCCTCAGCACCAGGGACGCGGCCATCAGCACCGGGTCGACCGTGGTCTCCGGGCGCGAGCCGTGCCCGCCCCGGCCGTGCAGGACGATCCGGATGCTGTCGGAGGCGGCGAACGCGACCCCGGGGCAGTAGGCCAGCACCCCGGCCGGCAGGGGCGCGACATGCTGCCCGAGGCACACGTCCGGGGTGCCGAACCGCTCGAACAGGCCGTCGGCGAGCATGGCCGCCGCGCCGCCCGCGCCCTCCTCGGCCGGCTGGAACACGGCCATCAGGGTGCCCCGCCACGCGTCGCGGTCCCCGACCAGCTCCTGCACCGCGCCCATCAGGCAGGTGACGTGCACGTCGTGCCCGCAGGCGTGCATGACCCCCGGCTCCACGCTCGCGTACGCCAGCCCGGTGTCCTCCGTGACCGGCAGCGCGTCCATGTCGGCGCGCAGCAGCACCGTCGGACCGTCGCCGTTGCGCAGCAGCCCCACGACCCCGGTGCCGGCGACCCCCTCGGTGACCTCCAGCCCGAGGGCACGCAGGTGCGCGGCGGCGACCGCGGCGGTGCGGTGCTCGGCGAAGGAGAGTTCGGGGTGGGCGTGCAGGTCGCGGTAGACCGCCTCGAGATCCATGGTGCCTAAAGTACCTGCGGGGGCACGTTGCCCGAGGCGACGATCGCGCGGCGCATCGGCACGGCGAGCAGGGCGAAGAACCCGACGACGAAGAACGCGAGCAGCATGACGATGCCGGTGCGGTAGCTGTGCGTGGCCTGGTAGGTCAGGCCGAACACCAGCGGGCCGAGCCAGCTCATGCCCTTGTCGGCGAGGGCGTAGAAGCCGAAGTACTCGCCCTCCTTGCCGCGCGGGATCAGCTGGCTGAACAGCGACCGGCTCAGCGCCTGGCTGCCGCCGAGGACCAGGCCCAGCGCCGCGCCGAGCAGCATGAACGCGCCCGGGTTGTGCGCCGGCAGCCAGAACGCGGTGAGCACGACGCCGATCCACAGGATCAGGGACAGCAGCACCGTCTTCCACGCGCCGATGCTCTTGGCGAGCCGGCCGAGGGTCAGCGCCCCGCCGAACGCGACGAACTGGATCACCAGGATCGTGGTGGCCAGGGTGCCGGTCTCCAGGCCCAGTTCCTCCGTGGCGTACAGGCTGGCCTGGGAGATGACCGTCTGGATGCCGTCGTTGTAGATCAGGTAGGCACCGAGAAAAGCGAGCGTCAGGGGGTACTTGCGCAGGTCGCGCAGCGTGTGCCCGAGCTGCCGGAAGCCGGCCGTGACCCGGTTGCCCCCGACCGCGTTGACCTCGACGGGTTCGCGGTCGCGCAGCCGCACCAGCGACACGATGGTGAACACGCCCCACCACACGCCGGCGGACACCAGCACGTACCGGATGGACTCGCCCGTGCCGAACACCGCGAACGCCACCAGGCACAGCGCCAGGTGCAGGCCGCCGCCGATGTAGCCGAGCGACCAGCCGATGCTGGACACCATGTCGCGTTTCTCGGGCGTGGCCAGCTGCGGCAGGAACGAGTTGTACACCACCGCCCCGGCGGACAGTCCCATGGTGGCGATGATGAACAGCACCCCGCCCAGCAGGTACCGGTCGCCGGTGACGAACCAGAACCCGAACGTCGCGGCGATCCCGACCCCGGCGAACACGCCCAGCAGCTTGCGCTTGTGCTTCGACCGGTCGGCGATCGCGCCCACCACGGGCAGCGTCACCACGGACAGGATCACGGCGAGCGTGACGAGGTACGGGTAGAACGAGCCGACCGCGACGTTGAGGCCGAGCGGGTGCACGTACCCGTCGGCGCACTTGTCGTCGGAGGCGCACCCGGCGGCGGCCTTGGCGATGCCCGTCAGGTACGGCGCGATGACCACGGCCGTCACTGTCGTGTAGAACGCGTGGTCCGCCCAGCCGTAGAAGTACCAGCCGACCCGTTCGCGGCGCGTGCTTTCCATCAGTGCTCCGTCCAGAGGCCACGGTTGCGGTACACGTCGCGCAGCACGTCGACGCGGTCGGTCATGATCCCGTCCACACCGAGATCGAGAAGCGCGTTGATCGTGGTGGCGTCGTCGACCGTCCAGACGTGCACCCGGATCCCACACCCGTGCGCCGCCTCGACGAACCGCCTGTTGACCACGGTCACCGGACCGTAGCGCACCGGAACCTGGGCCGCGATCCCCGCGGCGGGCTTTTTTCCCCGGAACCGCAGACCGGCCACCTCGCGCGGGGTCAGGGACGTGGCGACCCCGGGGGCGGCGGCCCGGATCCGCAGCAGGCGCGCCCCGTTGAACGTGGCCAGCAGGACCCGGTCGCGGGCCTTCGCCCGGTCGATCGCGGCCACCGTGGCGCCGATCGCGGCCTCGGACTTCACGTCGATGTTGAGCCGGGCGTCCGGCCACGCGGCCAGCAGCTCGTCGAGGCTGGGCACGGGCTCGCCGTCGACCCGCAGCTCGCGGACCTGTTCCCAGGTGCGGCCGGCGATGGTGCCGGGCAGGCCGGTGAGCCGGCGGGTGTCGGCGTCGTGGAAGACCACGGCGACCCCGTCGGAGGTGGCGTGCACGTCGGTCTCCAGGTACCGGTAGCCGAGCGTCACCGCCCGCTCGAAGGCCGCCATGGTGTTCTCGGCGCCCGCCGCCGCCCCGCCCCGGTGGGCGAACGCGATCGGGGCGGACTGGCCCGTCAGGTAAGGATGCACCGGGCCATTATGGTGTCCACCTGCGGTGGTTGTGGCACCCGACCGGCCGGTGGTGACGAGGCAGTAAGGTGCTCCCATGCGCGCCCTTGCCATCGACTTCGGCACCTCCAACACCGTCGCCATGTTGCGGACCCCCGACGGGCGGGTCCGACCGCTGCTGTTCGACGGTTCCCCCCTGTTGCCCTCGGCGGTGTACCTGCAGCCCGACGGCCGGATCACCATCGGCAAGGACGCCGAGCGCAGCGCCCGGCTGGACCCGAGCCGGTTCGAGCCGAACCCGAAGCGCCGGATCGACGACGGCACGATCTTCCTCGGCGACCAGGAGATCCCCGTGCCCCGGGTGATGGCCTACGTCCTGGAGCAGGTGATGGCCGAGACCCGCCGCCAGCTCGGCGGGGACCCGGAGCAGGTCCGCATGACGCACCCGGCCCGGTGGGGCGAGCAGCGCCGCCGCCTGCTGCTGGAGGCCGCGCGGATCGCCGGCATGAAGCAGCCGCAGCTGATCCCCGAGCCGGTCGGCGCCGCGTCGTACTTCACCGCCGTCCTCGGTTCCGGGGTGCCGGTGGGCCGGTCGCTGGCGATCTACGACCTCGGTGGCGGCACGTTCGACGCCACGGTGGTGCGCCGGACCCAGACCGGGTTCGAGGTGCTCGCCGAGGAGGGCCTGGGCGACATCGGCGGCGTCGACTTCGACCACGCGATCATCGAGCACCTCGGCAACACGTACGAGGCCAGCCACAGCGAGCTGTGGAAGCGTCTGATCAACCCGCAGGACGCCGGGGACCGCCGGCACCGCCGGATGCTCTACGAGGACGTGCGCGGCGCGAAGGAGATGCTGTCGCGTACCTCGGCCGCCGACATCCACCTCCCGGCCCTCGAGGTCGACGCGCACCTGACCCGTGAGGAGCTGGAGGCGCTGATCCGCCCGTACCTGGAGCGGACCGTCACCTGTCTTGAGCGCACGGTCACCAACGCGCGGCTGGCCCCGAAGGACCTGGTCGGCATCTTCCTGGTCGGCGGCTCCAGCCGGATCCCGCTGGCCGCGCACCTGATCCACAGCGAGCTGTCCGTGGCCCCGACGACCCTGGAGCAGCCCGAGACCGTCGTGGTCGAGGGCGCCCTGTGCGTGGGCGGCGCGCCGACCACGGGGTTCCGGCCGCAGTCTGGCGCGCCGCGTCAGGTCGCCCCGCAGGCGCAGCGGATCGCCCCGCAGCGTCCCAACCAGGGCCCTCCGGGTCCGCAGGGCCCGCAGCAGCAGCGGCCGATGCAGCCCCAGCAGGGTCCGCGTCCGCCGATGCCCGCCCCGGCCCCGCAGCGCCCCGTGGCCCCGCCGCGCCCGCCGGTGATGGCCCCGAGGCCGCAGCCGATGCAGCAGCAGCCCCGGCCGCCGATGATGGCCCCGCAGCCCCAGCCGCCGCGCCCGCCGATGCCGCAGAACCGCCCGGCCGCGCCGATGCAGCAGCCGCCGCGTCCGGTGTCCCCGCCCCGGCCTCCGATGATGGCGCCGCAGACCCGGCCGATGCAGGTTCCGCAGCAGGTCGAGGAGACCAGCTGGTACAAGCAGACCGGGCCGATGGTCATGATCGTGGTGGCGGTGCTGGTCCTGATCAGCTTTATCGTGATCATGGTCCTGACCCTGGACTAGGGTCGGTGGGATGGACGCTTTCGACGCGCTCGTCGACGAGCTGGCCGGCCGCGGGGTCGCGGCCGGTCAGCTGTTCGGCAAGCCGACCCTGAAGAACGCCAACGGCAAGGCCCTGGCGAGCCTGTTCGGTGACGCGGTCGTGTTCCGGCTGGTCGCGGGCAGTCCGGAACACGCGGAGGCGTTGGGGCTCGCCGGGGCGGAACTGTTCGACCCGGGCGGCTCGGGGCGGGCGATGAAGGACTGGGTGGTCGTCCCCGCCGCGCACTCCGACCGGTTCGTCCGGTTCGCGACGGCGGCTCTCGACCGCCTCGGCTAGATCCATTCGAGGGGTACGCGTGGGGCGGCACCGCGGGTCCGGTGCCGCCCCGTTCCGGTTACCGCGTCTCGACGTAGAACCTGTAGTACCAGCCGTCCTTGTCGGTGCCGGGCCTGTCGCGGTAGGCGCACTCGGTGATCGCGTTCCAGTACAGGTCGTGTTCGGCGTCGCACTCGGCGTAGGTGGCGTAGGGGCCCATCTCGCCGACCCAGTCGGCGGACGCCGGGGCCTGGCCGAGGCCCAGGCCGAGGGCGGCGGCCGCTGTGGCGGCGAGGGCCGCGCGGACGATGAAGCGTGTGGTGATCATGACTACCCCTCTGGTTCGCGGGGCCGGCCGGAGTGGGTTCCGGGCGGCCTGTCCTCACAGCCAGACACGTCTGTCCACGATAGACAGTCGTCATCCTAGGGGAGTTCGGCGCCGAACGGGGCGGGCGGATTCGCGCGGGGAGGCAGGGTCGCCCGGGGTGTGCGCCGGGGGGTGTCCGGTGGATCCTGGGGACCGGTCGGCGCGGGACCGTGCGAGCCCTACATGGAATCCGGTCGGCACCGGGCGCGAGCCCAATCTGGAGACCGGTCGGCGTCGGGGCCGCACGGGCCTACCGGGAGTCCAGCCAGCGCCCGGGCCTACCTGGAGTCCGGTCGGTGCCCGGGCCGCACGGGCCCACCTGGAGTCAAGTCGGCGCCCGGGCCGCACAGATCCGCCTGGAGTCCGGTCGGCGCCGGACCTGACAGGTCTCTGCCTGGAGTCCGGTCGGCGCGGGGTAGTACGGCCCTCTTCCGGGCGGTGGGACACCTGACGCGCTTCGGACGCTCACGCCAGCTTCCGCCGGCACGTCCGGGCGCCGGACCTCCAGTTGTCCACGTCCGCTTCCGGGCGCAGGACAGCCGGGGGGTCGGCGACACGGTCCGCCGGTCCGGTGCTCACCAGGTCGGGCGGGCGCTCATTCCGCCGTCGACGACCAGGTCGTTGCCCGTGATCCAGGCTGCGGCGGCGCTGGCCAGGAACACGCAGGCGCTGCCGATGTCGTCGGGCCGGCCGAGCCTGCCGAGCGGGACGGCCCCGGTCCACCGGCGGACCCCGTCGGGCCAGTCCTCGGCGAGCCCGGGGCGTTCGATGAGTCCCGGGGAGACGGTGTTGACCCGGATGCCGAGCGGCCCGTACTCCACCGCCGCCGAGCGGGCGAACATGATCAGGGCGGCTTTCGCGGCGCTGTAGTGCGCGTGCCCCGGCGCGGGCTGGCGGCCCTCGATGGACGCGATGTGCGTGATGGACCCGCCGTGCGCGGCCATCACCTCGGCGGCGGCCTGGGTGCAGGAGAACGCGCTGGTCAGGTTCGCCTCGTGGACCCGCCGCCAGTCCTCGGCGGTCATGGTGGCCAGGTCCTGGACGGGTTGGATCCCGGCGCTGGTGACGAGGTTGTCGAGCCGGCCGCGCCAGGCGAACGCGCGCCGGACCAGGTCGTGGCAGGCGCTCTCGCTGGTCAGGTCGGCCTGGAGCGCGACGGAGGACCCGCCCATCTCGGTGATCTCGTCGACGACCGCCCGGGCGGCGTCCGCGCCGGTGTGGTGGTGCACGACGACGTGCGCGCCGGCCCACGCGAACTGGCTGGCGATCCCGGCCCCGATGCCGCCGCTGGCGCCGGTGACGAGGACGACCTCGCCGGTGAGGTCGGGCAGCAGCGGGTCGCGCGCGCCGGCCATCACCGGCACCCGGGGGTCGGCGCTGTGGGCGGGGCCTGGTCACGCATCGGGGTCCGACTCCATTCTGGTGGGGGCGTCCGCGCGGGTCAGGGCGCCGATGAGTGCGGCGCGGGCCGGGTGGGCGGCGGTGAGGGCCGCCCGGTCGCCGCCCTCGTAGTCGGCGGGCACGAACCCGGGGGCCATCGTGGTGCCGCACAGCGACCAGCGTCCGCCGGGCGCGACCCTGGCACCCATCCAGGTACCGGCGGGCACCACGACCTGCACGTCCCCGCCGGGGGCCAGGTTCCGCAGCTCGTCGGTGCCGTCGGGGTGCAGGAGGAGCAGTTCGAGCGGGTCGCCCTCGTGGAAGTGCCAGATCTCGTCGATCAGCAGCCGGTGCAGGGCGGAGAAGTCGTCCCCGGCGAGCAGCACCAGGATGGCCGAGCCGGCGGGTCGGCCGGTCGGGTCGGGCGGGCCGGACCAGGTTCTGCGGTACAGGCCGCCCTCGACGGGCAGGGGGCGCAGGTCGTGGCGGGCCGCGACGGCGCGGGCTTCGGGGTCCATGGGTTCCTCCCGTCGACGGCAGGACTATAGCGGGGGCGCGCCAGGCGGGCGGGGAAGGCGCGCCCGGGTCGACCGGACGATCGGCGCCTCCGGAGGCGGGTGCGGGGGACGTCAGGCCGGGCTCACGCTCGACGCCCGCGCGGTGGACCTGTAGGGCCGGGACCGGGCACGCGGCCCCCGGGTCGGAGCCGTGACCGGGTGCGGAACTGTGCCCGCCGTGCGGGACTGCGGCGCTGTGGCCACAGAGCCGGCCGGACTGTCACCGTCTTCGGTCGACGGTTCCAGGCCAGGGCACGGATGGTCGACTGTTCCAGATCAGGGTAGGGATGGTCGGCTGTTCCAGGCCAGGGCAGGGATGATGGGAGCCTCGGCCCAGTGCGGGGGAAACTGGAAGCGCCGTCCCGCGAGGAAGCCCTGCCCCACCCCCATGGCCCGGCCGCGCCCGCGACCCGGCTCCACGTCACCTCGGGCACGTCGTCGGCAACCTGTGGACCGACGCCACCCGCCACAGCCTCGGGCAGCGCGGTCGATATAGCCGTGGGCAACTGCCACAGCCTCCGGCGGCGCGGTCGAAATAGCCGTAGGCAACTGCCACGGCCCCGGGCAGCGCGGCCGACACAGCCGTGGGCAACCGCCACGGCCCCGGGCGGCGCCGTCGGCACAGCCGCGCGCGACCGCCTTCGGCTCGGATGGCGTCCCATGGGCAACCGGTTCACCGACGCCTACCACCGTCGCCCCACCGTCGCCCGGCGCGCCGCCGTCCGCACATCCCCGACCAGCTGTTCCAAAAGCCTCGGCCGGGCGGCCCCGTACCCAACTGGGCGTTCGGCTCTGTGGAACCGCACCACCCGTCGGCCCGGGGCTCCTCCCCGCCCCAGGCGCGTGGGGTCCGGGCAGTGGTTCACGTCCGGGCCGGCCAACTCCACCGGCCCCGGCACACCACCCGGTCAGTTCTCCGGGCGCCAGAAGCGTGCCAGGGAGCTGGTCGCCGGGTCCTCGGAGTTCTCCAGGGTCGTCCACGGGTCGGCGTCGGTGGCGTCGAGGCCGTCGTAGGCGAGGAGTTCGGACACGGGCGGGTTCTCCAGGGCCGGTTCGTAGTCGCCGGTGGTGCCCAGGCTCGTCGGGTCGGTCCAGGGGAAGCCGTCGACGGGTTCGGGGGTGTCGAAGTCCAGGGCCGGCGGGAACACGTCGGAGGGGCCGCCGTCGGACGCCAGGTCGTCCGGGTACGCGTCGGTCAGGTCGTCGACGGGCAGCTCGGCGGTGTCGGGTTCCTCGTCGTGGGCGTGCGGGTCGTCGTGGCCGTCCCAGGTGCCGTCCAGGTGGGGCTCGTACGCCGGCTCGTACCCGTCGGGGGTGTGTTCGCCCCCGTCGGGCCACTCCTCGTGTTCCATCGTGCTACTCCTTGACCTCGGCGGGGCCCACGGGCGTGATGGACCGCATCCGCACGAGGACCTCGTCGAGCTGCTTGAGCCGGGCGCGCAGGGCCTCGCGTTCGCCGGTGAGGGTGGTGCGGCGCTTGGCGCGGCTGGCCTTGTCCTCGGCCATGGACTTGTCGATGTCGGCGATGTGGTCGTCGAGCTGCTTGAGCCGGCGTTCGATGGCGTCGTCGAGGGCGAGGGTCAGCGCGTACTGCAGGTCGGTGAACCGGTGCATGATCTCATCGGACAGGGCGGCGCGCGCCTCGCCGAGGACCTCGCGCAGCCACACCTTGGCCTGGGTCTTGTCGCCGGCGACCTTCTTGCGGTACAGCATGAACGCGCCGGCGGCCAGGCCGAGGGCGATGCCGACGCCGGGGATGATGAGCCCGCCGCCGACGACGCCGCCGATGCCCATCGCGCCGACGCCGGCCATGGCGCCCCGGCCGGCCATCATGGCCATGCCCGCCGTGGACGTGATCATCATCAGGTTGTCCTGGTTGCCCTCGCGGCGGGGCTTGCTGGCGATGGCGTGCCGCAGCCGGGCGTTGAGGCGGCGCAGGACCTGGCCGAGTTCCTGGGGGGTGAACACCTGGGCGAGGATCCGCTCACCGATCTTGCGGAACCGGAACTCCAGGTCCTGCGACAGCCGGATCGACAGCGCCTGCAGGGCCTTGTCGATGTCGGCGGGCAGCGCCTTGACCGTAGCCGCGTTCCCCTTCTCGATCTTGGTGAGGTACTCCTCCTGCGTCTTCGACACGTACGTGCGCAGCAGGCCGGTGGCGTCGACCCGGGCCCGGGACGTCTCGGTGTTCAGGGCGAGTGACCACTGCTTGGACTCCGAGCGCTTCCGGGACGCGATCTTGGTGCGTTCCTCCTTGGCGCGCTGCGCGTCGGCCGGGTCGGGGTCGGTGGACTTGAGCTTGTCGCCGATGCCGATGTCGAGGCGGACGAGTTCGCTGCGCAGGGTGCGCAGGATGTTCGTCTGCTGGAGCAGGTGGCCCTTGCCGGCCAGTTCGACGAGGGCGTGCTGCAGTTCGCCGACCCGGGACTCCTTGACGAGTTCCTTGCCGGCGTCGCCCTTCAGCGTCATGGCCAGCTCGGCCAGCCGCGCGGACACCGGGTAGAACGGGGCGGAGCCGAACCGGGGCGCGTGGGCCTGCAGGTGGGCGCGGTTGTCGTCGAGGATGGTGCGCCAGCCCGGGTAGGCGTCCACCTTGGTCAGCGCGAAGATCACGAAGTTGATCCGCTTGCTGGCCTCGAGGAGGAAGTCGAGTTCGGGCTTGGAGAACGGGGAGGACGCGTCGACGACGAACAGCAGGGCGGTGGCCCGCTCGACGGCGTCGAGGGCGATCTCGGCGTGCAGGGAGTCCAGGCCGCCGACGCCGGGGGTGTCGACCAGCGTCAGGTACTTCAGCAGCGGCGCCGGGTGGGTGACCTCGATCCGCCGGGGCGGGCGCATGCCGTCGGGCAGGTTGCCCAGCACGGTGCCCCAGTCGCGCAGGTCCCCGACGGACAGGGTGATGGGCATCTCGTGGCCGGGGACGTGCGCGCGGACGGCGGCCCGTTCGGCGTGCGAGAACTCCAGGTACGACGAGGTGGCCACGGCGGCGTCGACGGGCGAGAGGTTCGGTACCCCGACGAGGGCGTTGGTCAGGGAACTCTTGCCGCGTTTGGTCTCGCCGACGACGACGATGGTGGGCCGGCCGAGCTCGCGGCGGCGGACGGCGTCCATGTCGGCGGCTGCGTCGGGGTCGACCTTGCGCAGGAACGCCAGGCCGCCGTCGATGGTGGTCTTGAGCATCTTGCCCATGTCGGGCTTGGCGGGCGCCCCCGCGGGGGCGGTCACTTGCCGTCCCGGTAGACGGTGACGACCGGTGCGCGCAGGACGGTGCCGCGGTCGGTGTAGCCGGGGACCTCGACGGCGGCGATCAGGCCGGCCTGGGCGGGGTCGGGCGCGGCCGCGGACCCGCCGGCCTCGTGCTGGGCGGGGTCGAACTTCACCCCGACGGGCGACACGGTGGCGACGCCGACCTCCGACAGGGCCCAGCCGAGCCGGTCGGCGATGGCCTTGCTGTTGGCCCGGTCGCGGACGTACACGGCGGTCTTGACGAGGGTGTCGCGTTCGACCTCCAGGGCCGCGACCCGGCCGTTGTCGACGGCCACGCTGGGCACCGACACGGGGGCGGGCGGCCGGACGAACGCGGTGACGACGAGGACGACCCCGCCGGCGACGGCCGCGCCCACGAACCCGGCGGCGGCGGGGACGACGTTGAACGTCTCCTTCTCGCAGCTGGTGTCCTCGGGCTTGAGGGGGCCGATCTCACCGGGGCGCTTCTCGGCCGACATGATCGTCGTGCACGTCTCTCCACCGCCGGTGAGGCCGGCCAGGATGCCGGTGAGTACGGCCACGAACGCGGCGACGCCGGCGGCGATGGCGCGGAGACTGCTGGGGGACATCGCTTCTCCTGGAAAGGGGGTGGGTCGGTTCACTAGCTGTAGGCGGCCTGGCCGCGCACGCGCTGCGACAGCAGGTGGAAGCCGCGGTGCGCGACGAGCGCGACGCGGGACTGGGCGGGGCTGGCACCGGCCACGGCGAAGGCGCGCCACCGGCTGGCGGCCTGCAACGCGGCGTCGGCGAGGTGCTGCTGGGGCGCGCCGGGCAGGTTGAGGATCCAGCCCGGGTCGGTCGACAGCGCCAGGCGGGTCAACTCGCCCTCCATCTGGTCGGGCAGGTCCACGGCGCCGGTGGTGACGAGCTGGGCGACCTCCAGCAGGCGCAGCCGGTGGTACTCCGGTTCCTGCAGGACCCGTTCGATGGCGTCGCGGAGCATCTCGCGGTCCCGCGGCTGGGGGGCGTGGCTGGCGATCTTCTCCAGGCTCGACAGGGCCCAGCCGGCCTTGATGGCGTCGGTGCGCCAGCGGAACGTCTCCTCCAGGGTCTGGCGCAGCCGGGCGATGCCGGACGCGGCCAGGAGCATGCGCAGCAGTTCCCCGGTGGCGAGCTGGGGCTGGGCGGTCAGGGCCGCGATCGCGTACCCGATGCCGTAGAGGTCCAGCAGGCGCAGGAGACGCTGGCGCTGCTCGGCGTCGATCGAGCACTCGCGGTTGGCGAACAGGTCCACCGACGCCAGGAGCACGAGCCGCTCGGACTCGGGCAGCCGGGCCAGTTCGCGCAGGGCCTCGCAGTCGGCGGCGGTGAGCCGGCCGGCCTCGGTGGTCTCGGCGAGCAACCCGATGACGGGTACGACGTCGGAGACGACCCGGCGCAGCACCCGCCGCTGGTCGGTGGCCAGGGCGGCGGCCACCCCCCACGGGTCCGTACCGGCGCCGGCGAGCTTGTCGACCTTGTTGAACAGGCCCACGGAGTTGATCGGGTTGCTCGACAACCGCGACGACATGGATCGGAACGACTCCAGGGCCTGCACGTCGTCCTCGCGCACACTCTGGGTGAACACGTAGATGATGGCCTCGGCCCCCGACAGGGCTCCCGCGGAGTCCGGGTCGATGTCGTCGTCGATGGGGGCCTCGTTGAACAGGAACCGCCGGGTACCGGCCGACACCGACGTGTTCGTCGACGACAGCCCGGGGGTGTCCACGACGGTGAGGTCGCGCAGCCGGTCGCTGGTCAGCGTGACGTCGACGTAGGCGATGTCGTGCGACGGCACCCCGAGGCGCTGGGGGATCATGCCCAGGTCGTCCAGAGGAAGGCTGGCGCGGCTGCCGTCGCGGCGCACCACGTCCACCCGGTCGGAGGTGCCGTAGCGGAACTGGGTGACGACCCTCGTGCACTCGCCGACCTCGGTCTGGGCGACCCGACGGCCGATCAGGGAGTTGACCAGGGTGGACTTGCCCGCCTTGAGCCGGCCGGCGATGGCCACCCGCAGGGGTTCACCGAGACGTCGCTGCACGTCGAGGAGCTGCGCGCGGGTCGGACCTCCGATGCGTGCGGCGGCGTCCACGCAGATGCCCGCCACTCTCGCGCTCAATGGTCCCGACGTCATGTACCGCCCCTTCCTCCGTTGGCCTGGACACCACAGGCCACACTACGAATACTCTGCCTTGGCAGGATCACATGTTCGTGCCACCCCGGGAGGTAACCCCGCAGTGCTCGCCCCGCCCGACATCCTGACCCATCTTGTCGAGCCGGGCCTCGTCGTGCTCACCGGCGGTCCGGGCAGTGGTCGCAGCACGACGCTGGGTCACGTGAGCGCTGGTTTCGCCGGGCCCGTGCTGTCCGGTGGTGGCCTGGCGATCCTATGCGGTACGCCGGCGCTGCCCCTCACCCGTGCCGTCCGCGCGCGCCTGCCCGCCGACGACCCGGCACTGCTCGCCGAGGCGGTGCGGTCCCGGGTGGCCGGTGGCCTGCTGGTTCTCGACGATCTGCAGTGGGCGGACGCCGTGACCCTGGAGGCGCTGCCGCTGATCGCCGCGCATGTCCGGGTCCTCGTCGCGCTGCGCACCCCGCACCGGCTACCCCCCGACACCGAGGCCCGACTACGCTCCGCAGCCACCGCCTGGCTGACCGTGCCCACCCTGACGGGGGCCGAGGCCGCCGAGCTGGCCCTGGCCACCACCCCCGGCCTGTCCCCGGCGGCCGTCGCCGAGGTCGTGACCCGCTCCGGCGGCGTACCCCTCGCGGTCAAGGCCCTCGCCCGGCGCGCCGGCACCGGCGGGGAACGCGACGACATGGCCTACCTGGTCGCCGAAGCCGTCGCCGACCTCACCCGCCCCGCCCGCACCGCCCTGGCCGCCCTGGGCCTGCTCGGCCGCCCCGCCGAACCCGACCTCCTCGGCGGCGGCCTGACCGAACTCGCCGCCGCCGACCTCGTCACCGTCCGCGACGGCACCGCCACCCCCACCTCCCCGTACGTGGCCGAGATCGCCGCCGGCGCCCTCGACCCCACCGAACGCCGCGCCCTGCACCAACGCCTCGCCGAACTCACCACCGGCCTGGAGGCCGCCCGGCACCTGGCCGCCGCCGGCGACCGCGACGCCGCCTGCGAACGCGCCCAACTCGCCGCCGAGTTCGCCGACTCCGCCGCCGCCCGCGCCGAGGCCCTGCTCCTGGCCGCGTCCCTCACCGACGACGACACCGTGCGCCGCGCCGCCGCCCGCGCCGCCCTCACCGTCGGCCGCCCCGCCGCCGCCCTCGCCGTCACCCCCGACGACGCCGCCGCCCTGCGCGCCGAGGCCCTCCTACAGTCCGGGGACCCCGTCGCCGCCCTCGCGGCCCTCGAGGACACCACCGACCCCGACGCCCTCCGGGTCCGGATCCTGGCCACCCTCGCCGCCGACCCGTCGCGCGCCTCCGCCCTCGTCACCGGCCTACCGGCCGTCCCCGACGACACCGGACTGCGCGCCGCCGTCGCCGCCGTCGCCGCCCACCGCCGCGACCCCGGCTGGGAGTACGCGCTCGCGTCGGCCGCCACCGCCGCCGGAGCCGACGACGACGCCCTGTCCGCCCGCTGGTGCGCCTGGCAACTCGTGTGCACCCTCGTCGCCGACGGCCGGCTCACCGAGGCCCGCGACGCCGCCCGCTCCGCCGCCGCCGCCTGCGCCGCCGAGATCGCCTACTCCTGGCAGGCCCGCTTCGTCGCCGTCGAACTGTGGTGCGCCGCCCTGTCCGGCACCGGCCTCGACGACGTCGCCCGCCGCGCCGTCGAACTCGCCGACCGCACCCTGCCGGCCGTGGCGCGCGGCTACGCCCTGTCCGCCGCCGCGCTCGCCGAGGCCGACGCCGGCCTGACCCGCTCCGCCCGGTCGCGACTGGACGGCGTGTCGGTACCGGACTCTCCTGTGGACTGGGTCGCCGCCGAGGCCGCCTGGCTCGACGGCCAACCGGAACTCGCCCTGGCGGCGGGGGACACCCTCGGCCCACTGCTGCCCGGACTGCGCCGGATCACCGCGCACTGGGCACACCTCGACGGCGCGGCCGGCGGCCCGAAGGCCGGCGGCGAGTCCGGGCCGCCCCCCGTCGCCGAGACCCTGGCCGCGTGGGCGGGCCGCCCGGACCGGTTCGCCGGGGCCGCCGAGGCGTGGCGGGCGGTGGCGGTGCGTGAGGAGGTGCGCTGTCTGCTGGCCCTGGGGCTGCTCAGCGCCGACCCGGCCGTGGCGGTACCCCCGCTGCTGGCCGCCGAGGCGCTCGCGACCTCCTCAGGCATGGTGCTGCTGGCCGGGCGGGCCCGGGTCGGACTGCGCAAGCACGCCGTCCGCAGGGACCGACGGGGACCGCAAAGTGACGGGTCGCTCACCCAGCGCGAACGGCAGGTGCTGGAGCTCGTCGCCCAGGGTGAACCGACCAGGCGGATAGCTAGCGTTCTGGGTGTCTCACGCGAGACAGTAGAGACCCACATCCGTGCGGGGATGCGTAAGTTGGGTGCCCGGACTCGCACCGAGGCCGCGGCACGCTGTCTGGAGGTGCTGTGAACCGACCTCGGTACGTCGTCGGCACCGGTGCGGACGCGACGACGGTCCTGCGTCGCCTCGCGCGGGAGGGCTGGCGCACCCGGGAAAGTTTCGCGTTGCCGGAGGCCGCCTGGGACGTCTCCGACGCCCGCCTGGTGCTGTTCGGCCGGATCATCGACGTGGAGACCGTCCGCCTGGCCGTGCTGGCCGCCGCCCGGGGCGCGGGCGTCGTCGCGGTCATCGAGTGCGAGTCCGACCTGGGTCGTGCCCTGCTGGCCGATCTGTCGCGGGTGGGGCCTGTCGTACGCGGTGTCGAGGACGGTACTTCCGACGCCCTACCTCTGTCCGAAGAGCAGTGCCAACTGCTCGAACGGCTGGCCAACGGCGAAACCATCGCCGCCGCGGCGGCCGCGGAGTACCTGTCGTTACGCACTGCCAACAGGAGAATCGCCCAGGCCCGCGACGCCCTCGGGGTCACCACCACCCGCGAAGCGGTTTTGGCATACATCCGCCGCAGACGCAGATAGTGTCCTGTTTTCAGTTATCTAGTTGTTGTCAAACCCACGTTCCCGCAGGTAGAAGCCGTTACCTATCGCTGTCTATGGTTGCCCGATGCGACATAGACAACCCCCCGCGTCGTCGGGCCGTCACCGTCGGCTCGTCGAAACCTTCGGCCCCCGCATCGTCGTGGGAGCCTGTGTTCTGTCAGTGGCCGGTGGCCTCTTCCTCCCCACGGGAAACCTGCAGAAGACTTCCGTACCGTCCGCCAAGGCAGCGGCCGCCGCCGAGGACGGCGCCCGCGACATCCCCCAGGCCGCCTCCCGCGGCCAGGGCCGGCCCCAGCCGGGCGCGCCGACCCCCGCCCCCGGGGCGGCGCCGGCGGGCCCCCTCCTGCACGTACCGCCGGTCGGCGGACTCAGCCAGGCACAGATGGACAACGCGGCGGTGATCGTGGCCGTCGGCGGGAAGATGTACCTGCCGGCCCAGGCCAAGATCGCAGCCGTCATGTGCGCCCTGCAGGAGACCCGGCTGCTCAACCTCGCCAGCGGACGCCTCCCGGAGTCCCTCGCCCTGCCCAACGAGGGCGTCGGCTGGGACCACGACTCCGTCGGCCTGTTCCAGCAGCGCCCCAACTGGGGCACCGTGCCCCAGCTGCTGGACCGCGAGTACGCCGCCCGGGCCTTCTACAAGGTCCTCATGACGGTCACCAACTGGTGGGCCATGCCGCTGACGTACGCCATCCAGGCCGTGCAGATCTCGGCGTTCCCCGAGGCGTACGCCAAGCACGAGGACCTCGCGCGCCAGATCGTGACCGCCCTGCGCGCCTGATACGGTCTGTGGTCGTGGTGACCGCTATGGCCAGTAGAGCCCGGTGCACGTGGTGCGGAAGCCCGTTACCGTCCCGGGCCGGCCTCGGCCGCCCCCGCCTGTACTGCGCCCAGTCCTGCCGCCAGCGTGCCTACGAACAACGCACGCTGGCGGCCAGGGCTGGGCTTCCGCCTGACGCGGTCGTGGTCAGCCGCGCCGAGCTCGATCATCTCCAGGATCGCCTGTTCGCCCTGCGGTGCGCCGTTTCCGATGCGACAGTGGTTCTCGGTGAATCAGCGTCGGCGGCGGAGCTACGGGGAGTGTTGGAGCAGGTCAAGGCCGCCGCGGGGGAGCTTGATCGTCTGTGGGTGACCCCGCGGGACTGACCCATCTTCTACGCGTCGTAGAATCTTCTACGACGCGTAGAGGTTCCGTGGGGGACCTCGCGGATGGGGGACCCACATGGACACGCTCGACCTCGCGCGGTGGCAGTTCGGCATCACCACCGTCTACCACTTCCTGTTCGTACCCATCACGATCGGTCTGATCTTCCTCGTCGCCGGCCTCCAGACCGCCTGGCACCGCACCGGCAACGAGAAGTGGCTCAAACTCACCAAGTTCTACGGCAAACTCTTCCTGATCAACTTCGCGATGGGCATCGTCACCGGCATCGTGCAGGAATTCCAGTTCGGCATGAACTGGTCCGACTACTCCCGCTTCGTCGGCGACGTGTTCGGCGCGCCCCTGGCCATCGAGGGCCTCGTCGCCTTCTTCCTCGAATCCACCTTCCTCGGCCTGTGGATCTTCGGCTGGGACCGGCTCCCCGCCCGCCTGCACCTCGCCAGCATCTGGGCCGCGGCCATCGGCACCGCCCTGTCGGCCTACTTCATCCTCGCCGCCAACTCCTTCATGCAGTGGCCCGTCGGATTCACCTACAACCCCGAGACGAAACGCGCCGAACTCACCGACTTCGGCGCCGTCCTCACCAACAAGGTCGTCCTCGCCACCGTCCCGCACACCCTCGCCGCCTGCATGCTCACCGGCGGGGCCCTCGTCCTCGGCGTCGCCCTCTTCCACCTGGTGCGCGGCCGCGACGACGACCGGCCCGCGTTCCGCAGCGCCGCGAAACTGGGCGCCTGGACCATGATCGCCGCCTTCGCCGCCATCGCGCTCACCGGCGACCAGCTCGGCAAGGTCATGACCGAGACCCAACCCATGAAGATGGCCGCCGCCGAAGCCCTCTACCAGACCGAGAAACCCGCCAGCTTCTCCATCATCACCATCGGCACCCTCGACGGCACCGAGGAGGTCTGGGCCCTCACCGTCCCCAACCTGCTGTCCTTCCTCGGCACCGGCAGCTTCGACGGCGAGGTCAAGGGCATCAACAACCTCCAGGACGAATACAGCGGCACCTACGGCCCCGGCGACTACGCACCCGTCATCCCCGTCACCTACTGGGGCTTCCGGTTCATGATCGGCTTCGGGGCCGCCGGCGCCGGCATCGCCCTCCTGACCCTGTGGACACTGCGCAGAGGACGCACCCCCACCTCGAAGTGGCTCATGCGCGCCGGCCTCGTCCTGCCCCTGCTGCCCCTGGCCGCGAACTCCGCCGGCTGGATCTTCACCGAGATGGGCCGGCAACCCTGGGCCGTGTTCGGCCTCCTCAAGACCGCCGACGCCGTCTCACCGTCCGTGTCCACCGGCGAGGTCGTCACCTCCCTCGTCGTCTTCACCGTCCTCTACGGCATCCTCGCCGTCATCGAGACCCGCCTCCTGATCAGCACCGCCCGCGCCGGCCTGCCCGACGTCACCCCACCCGAACGCAAGACCGACGACGACCAACTCGCCTTCGCGTACTAGAGAGGCACGGCCGTGGAACTCACCACCCTCTGGTTCATCCTCATCGCCGTCCTCTGGACCGGCTACTTCGTCCTCGAAGGCTTCGACTTCGGCGTCGGCATGCTCCTGCCGGTCCTCGGCCGCGACAACACCGAACGCCGCGTCCTCATCAACACCATCGGCCCCGTCTGGGACGGCAACGAGGTCTGGGTCATCGTCGCCGGCGGCGCCACCTTCGCCGCCTTCCCGCACTGGTACGCCACCCTCTTCTCCGGCTTCTACCTGCCGCTGCTGGCCATCCTCGTCGCCCTCATCATCCGCGGCGTCGCCTTCGAATACCGCCACAAGCGCCCCGACCCGCAGTGGAAGCAACGCTGGGACCTCGCCATCATCGTCGGCTCCACCGTCCCCGCGCTCCTGTGGGGAGTCGCGTTCGCCAACATCTACCGCGGCGTGCCCATCGACGCCGACAAGGAATTCACCGGCACCGTCCTGAGCCTGCTCAACCCGTACGCGCTCCTCGGCGGCCTCACCTTCGTCGGCCTCTTCGTCACCCACGGCGCCCTGTTCCTCGCCCTCAAGACCGCGGGCGACATCCGGGTACGCGCCAACGCCCTCGCCGCCCGCGCCGGGGGAGTCACCGCCGTCCTCGCCGTCGCGTTCCTCGCCTGGACCCTCGGCCTGCGCTTCGACCCCGCCGCCCTCACCACCGCGGTCCTCGCGGCCGTCGCCCTCCTGGCCGCCCTCAGCGCCAACCGGGCCGGCCGCGAAGGCTGGGCGTTCGCCGGCACCGCCGCCACCATCGCCCTCGCCGTCGCCACCCTGTTCCTCGGCCTCTTCCCCAACGTCATGCCGTCGACCACCGACGCCGCGTACTCCCTGACCACCACCAACGCCGCGTCCACCCCGTACACCCTGAAGATCATGACCTGGGTCGCCGTCATCTTCACCCCCATCGTCGGCTGCTACCAGGCCTGGACCTACTGGGTGTTCCGCAAGCGGATCAGCGTCAAGGACATCCCGGCGTGAACCCCCGGCTCCTGCGCCTCGCCGGCCCCGCCGTCGCCGCCGTCATCGCCCTCGGCGCCACCACCGCCGCCCTCGTCATCGCCCAGGCCCTCATCCTGTCCAAGGCCCTCGCCGCCGCGTTCACCGGAGACACCACCGGCCTGCCCCGCGCCCTCGCCCTGCTCACCCTCGTCGTCGCCGGCCGCGCCGCCGTCGCACTCGCCAGCGAAACCGCCGCCCACCGCGCCTCCGCCGCCGTCAAATCCGCCCTGCGCACCCGCATCGTCACCCACGCCCTACGCCTCGGACCCGCCTGGCTCACCGGCCAACGCACCACCGACCTCACCAGCCTCGCCACCCGCGGCGTCGACGCCCTCGACGGCTACTTCGCCAAGTACCTCCCACAACTCTTCCTCGCCGTCCTCGTCCCCGCCGCCGTCCTCGCCGTCCTCGCACCCGCCGACTGGGCCTCGGCCGCCATCATCGTCGTCACCCTGCCCCTCATCCCGATCTTCATGGCCCTCGTCGGCATGGCCACCGCCGCGCACACCCGCCGCCGCTGGCTCGCCCTGCACCGCCTCAGCCACCACTTCCTCGACGTCGTCACCGGCCTACCCACCCTCAAGGTCTTCGGCCGCGCCAAAGCCCAGGCCGCCCAGATCGCGAAGATCACCGACAACTACCGCACCGCCACCCTGGCCACCCTGCGCCTGGCGTTCCTGTCCTCCCTCGTCCTGGAACTCCTCGCCACCCTCTCCGTCGCCCTCGTCGCCGTCGGCATCGGACTCCGCCTCGTCGACGGCCACCTCACCCTCGCCACCGCCCTCCTCGTCCTCCTCCTCGCCCCCGAGGCCTACCTGCCACTCCGCGCCGTCGGCACCCACTACCACGCCAGCGCCGACGGACTCGAGGCCGCGAAAACCGCCTTCGAGGTACTCGACACCCCGCTCCCGCCCACCGGCACCCTGCCCGCGCCCCCGCCCCGCCTCGCGGTCACCGACCTCACCGTCCACCACCCCGACCGGCCCACCCCCGCACCCACCGGACTGACGTTCACCCTCAACCCGGGGGAGTACGTCGCCGTCACCGGACCCTCCGGCACCGGCAAGACCACCCTCCTCAACACCCTCCTCGGCTTCACCCCCACCGACGCCGTCACCGTCGACGGCACCGCACTGTCCGACCTCGACCCGCGGGCGTGGCGACGCACCATCGGCTGGGTACCCCAGGAACCCCACCTCGCACCCGGCACCGTCGCCGACCTCGTCGACACCACCGCCCACCCCTACCTCGACGACCTCGACCCCACCCAACCCATCGGCGAACACGGCACCGGACTGTCCGCCGGCCAACGCCGCCGCCTGGCCCTCGCCCGCGCCCTCGACCGCGACCCCGCCCTCCTGCTCCTCGACGAACCCACCGCCGGAGTCGACCCCGACCGCGAAAACCTCATCACCGGGGTACTGCGCGCACACGCCGCCCGGGGCGCCGCCGTCCTCGTCGCCACCCACCGGCCCGCCGTCATCGCCGCCGCCGACCGGGTCATCACCCTCACCGAGCCGGAGACCGCCGACGACCGGGAGCCGGCCGAACCGGGGCCGCGCACCCGCCTCACAGTCGACACGTTCCGGACAGCACCCCAGGTCAGCGCGCACCTCACCGACCAGGGCGGCCCTGCCCGCACCCCACGCGCCGAGGACGCGACGACCGCCAGCTGCCCGGTCGGCGCACCCCGGCCAGCCACGTCGACCGACACGTCAACAGGCACGTCGGGCGAAGCCCCCGCCGGTACCCCTCGAAAGGTCCTGGGTCGTCGTCTGGCACTCGCCTGGGGGACCGGCACCCTCGCCGCCACCTGCGCCGTCGGCCTCACCGCCACCGCCGCCTGGCTCATCTCCCGCGCCGCCCAACACCCGCCCGTCCTCTACCTCATGGTCGCCGTCGTCGCCGTCCGCGCCTTCGGCATCGGCAGAGGCGTCCTGCGCTACACCGAACGCCTCACCGGCCACGACGCCGCCCTGCGCATCCTCGCGAAACTCCGCGTCACCACCTGGAACCGCCTCGAACGCTCAGGCGCCGACCTCACCCGCCGCTCCGGGGACCTCGCCACCCGCTTCGTCGACGACATCGACACCCTCGCCGACCGCTGGCTCCGCGTCGCCCTGCCCTACGCCACCGCCGCCACCGTCGGCGCCGCCGGCATCACCCTCAGCACCCTCCTCCTGCCCACCACCGGCCTGCCCCTCACCCTGAGCCTGCTCACCGTCGCCGTCGCCGCCCCCTGGCTCGCCGGCCGGCACGCCCGCCGCGCCGAAGCCCGCCTCGCACCCCTGCACGGCCACCTCGCCACCCACGTCCACACCACCCTCACCACCGCCGCCGAACTCACCGCCCACGACCGCACCGACCGGGCCCTGGCCGACCACGCCGCCGCCGACGCCCGCCTCACCACCGCCGAACGCCGCGCCGCCACCGGACGCGGCACCGCCCTCGCCCTCACCGCGGCCGCCGCCGGGGGAGCGGTCCTCGCCGCCCTCGCCCTCGCCGCCCCGAACCCCGGCGTCGACCGCGTGCACCTCGCCGTCCTCGTCCTGCTACCCCTCGCCCTGCACGAACTGTTCGCCACCCTCGTGCCCGCCGCCGCCACCTGGCCCCGGATCCGCGCCGCCCAGGACCGGGTCGCCACCCTCGACCCCGGCGCCGCCCGCCCCGCCACCGCCACCCCCTCCGGCCGGCACGACCTGCGGGTCGAAGGACTCACCGCCCGGGGCCGCGCCCTCCCCGACATCGACATCCCCGCCGGCACCGCCCACGTCCTCACCGGCCCCTCCGGCAGCGGAAAGTCCACCCTCGCCGCCGTCACCACCCGCTTCTGCGACCCCACCGCCGGCCGGGTACTCCTCGGCGGCGTCGACATCGCCACCCTCGACCCCGACACCCTGCGCCGCACCATCGGCCTGTGCGCCCAGGACGCGCACCTCTTCGACAGCACCATCGCCGCCAACCTGCGCCTCGCCCGCCCCGACGCCACCGACGACGACCTGCACACCGCCCTGGCCGCCGCCCGCCTCGACGACTGGGTCCGCACCCTCCCCGAAGGCCTGCACACCCACGTCGGCGAACACGGCACCCACCTCTCCGGCGGCCAACGCCAACGCCTCACCCTCGCCCGCGCCCTCCTCGCCGACTTCCCCGTCCTCGTCTTCGACGAACCCACCGAACACCTCGACCCCGCCACCGCCGCCGCACTCCAACACGACCTGCTCGCCGCCACCACCGGCCGCACCGTCCTGCTCATCACCCACCAGCCACCACCCGCCGGCATCCCCGTCACCACTACCATCACCCACCATGAACTGGCGCACGCTTAGCGTCATCGCCGCGGGCGGCACCCTCGGCGCCCTCACCCGGCACGCCCTGGCCACCGCCTGGCCCGACCTGTGGGGCATCCTCGCCGTCAACGTCACCGGCTGCCTGCTCATCGGCGTACTCCTCGCCCGCTGGCCGCGACACCGGCTGTTCCTCGGCGTCGGCTACCTCGGCGGGTACACCACCTTCTCCACGTACATCCTCGAAGCCCAGCGGCTCCTCGACGCCCACCGGCCGGGGATGGCGCTGCTGTACCTGACCGTCACGCCCGTCGCGGCCCTGGCTGCCGTCACCCTCGGCACGCTGCTGGGGCGGCGGACATGAGCGGCACGGCGACCCGGGCGACGGGCGGCCGCGACCCGGGCAACCGGCCTCTCCGGCGGCGACCGTGACCTGGCTCCTCGTCGCCCTGGGCGCCGCCGTCGGGGCACCCCTGCGCTACGTCACCGACCAGTGGATCCAACGCCGGCACGGCCGGCCGTTCCCGTGGGGCATCCTCGCCGTCAACACCGCCGGCTCCCTGGTCCTGGGCTTCCTCGCCGCCGGCGTACTCCTCGGCGCCGTCGGCGACGGCCTGTGGAACCTCCTCGGCACCGGACTGTGCGGGGCGCTGACCACGTACTCCACGTTCAGCTACGACATGATGGCCCTCATCGAACAACGACGGGGCCATCACGCGCTGGGTTATGCGGCCGCCAGTATCGGGGCCGGGCTCGCGGCCGCGTATCTGGGGGCCGGTGCGGCGTGGCTGTTGTGGGGGAGCGGCTAACGACAGAGCCGGGGCCTTTCGCGGCCGGGGCGAGGGCGGCTAGCCCTCCACGTCCACGACGACCACGAACGCCCCGTCGGCCCGCTGCCCCTCGGCGACCCTCACCTTGACCCGTTCGTCCGCTCCGACCGGCCCGGCGAGCCCGATGCCGTACCGCACGACCCCTTCGAAGTCCTCGCCCTTGGCGAAGCTCACGATCCTGCTCAGCGCCACCTTCGGCGGCGGCTGCGACGTCACCGCGTTGGCCTGGGCCCCGTCGAAGCAGATCTGCACCACCCCACCGGTGTTCTCCAACGGCACGGGCACCCCCCGCCCGCCGTCGAGGAGCTCGCGGACGAAGCGCACGTCGTACGTCGGGACGGCGTGGGTGAACACGAACGTGAGCCGGTTGAACCCGGAGTGCTGCCCGGCCGCGATCGACGTGACCCCCGACAGCGGCGGCACCGGATTCTGGTGCGTGACCGTGCACGCCGCGCCGCCGCCGGGCCACATCCAGTCACACTTCGTGGTGTAGCTGCGGTAGTTCTCCGACGGGCCGGCGGCGGTCGGCGTGTTCACCGGGGGAGTCGGGGTGCCCGTCCTCGCCGCGGTCGGGGCCGCCGACGTCGACGGGGGAGCGGGACGCGGCTCGGACCGGGTGCACCCCGGCACGGCCACCATCAGCACGAGGCACACGGCCCCCACAGTTGCACGCCTGTCCATACCGTCATGGTGCGCTCACAGCGCGGGCAGCACCATCACGTGATGTGACAGATTGTGTACCGCAGGATTCGGGGAGTGTTCGCAACCGGGAAAGGGGTGTTCTCGTCGCCCCGGGGAGGGCCTCCATTCGACCTACTTAACATAATGTCGATTATCGCCACAGGATAGGTAGGCGTGGAAAGGCGCTGGAACGGGGTTGTCCAACGCGGCCGACACCGTGCCAGCTCGGCCTTGTGATTGGTCGCCTGGTCCGCGCGCACCGGCGGCGCGCGTGCGAGTGGCGGCATCGGTCCGAGGTGCCGGCGGGCTTCTCGGAAGAGAACCCGGCCGGCGGGAGTTCACAAGGTCGCCCCGCTGGCCGCAGGCAAGGGCCTCCACTCCGCCGCGAAGATCCTCAGCGGGACACGGAGCCGCCAACCTCCCCGACCCCAGCCCCGGACACCGACCCCTTGTTTCGTCACCGTGACGCAAGCAGGTGCTTACGGGAAGATTCAGCCGAGTCGGGCCCGAAAGCCCCAGATCAAGATCCAACACCTTTTGATGGTTACGGAGATCGCCGGCCCTGACCCTGAAGGCACTGCCCAGTCAGCGCACCCACGCGCGATCAGCCAGGCCCGAGCTCGCCGCCGGTCGCCGGTCGCCCGACACTCCAGTAGACCCGTCAACGACGCCACCAACGCCGACAACACCACGGAGCCGCAGACGAGCATCCCGGAACGGAAGGCTGCCCGCCCCCGCCGCTCCTCCCCGGTACCCCTCCCATGAATTAAGCATAAGTGGCGTTATGCGGACAAAACACCTATTCGGGTAGTGTCACACCCGGAGGCCATACTGAACCCGTGATCCGGATCATCGACGCGATAGACGGCTTTTTCACCGCGCGCGCCCCGCGGAAGGACTCCCCCCACACCGTGGCGGCGTACCGGCGGGATCTGATGTTCGTGTCCGCTCTCCTGGCCGAGCGTGCCGGTGTCCCGCTGGAGGCACTCCCCTGCTCGGCCCTGGCCCTGTCCCCGTTGCGGCAGGCGTTCGCGGCGTTCGCGGACGGCCGGGCGAAGGCGTCGATCGCCCGGTGCTGGTCGACGTGGAACACGTTCTGCGGTTTCCTCGTCTCCGAGGGCGTCCTGGAGGGTAATCCGATGGCGGGGGTGGCCCGGCCGCAGCCGCCGTCGCGGCAGCCGAAACCGTTGCGGGGCGAGGACACCCCCGACGACCTGCTGGTGGCGTTGGCCAGCGGGGCCCGCAAGGCGCGCGACCCGTGGCCGGAGCGGGATCTGACGGTGATCGCGACGTTGTTGTTGACGGGGTTGCGGAGTGCGGAGTTGTTGGCGTTGACGGTCGGGGATCTGGCGGGGCCGGTGGGTGAGCGGCGGTTGTCGGTGCGGGCGGGCAAGGGTGACGCGGACCGGTCGTTGCCGGTGGAGCCGGCGTTGGAGAACCTGATCGAGGGGTATGTGTTGTCGCGGCGGGCGCGGTTGCCGCAGGAGCGTCGTCCGTTGCCGACGATGGCGGCGTTGTTCGTGGACGGGCGGGGTGAGCGGTTGACGCGCAACCAGCTGCAGTATCTGGTGCGGCAGTGTTACCGGTACTCGGGGGTGTCGGACCGGGTGGAGCGGGGCGCGTTGGTGCACGCGTTGCGGCACACGTTCGCGACGCGGTTGGGGCAGTCGGGGGCGTCGGCGATGGAGATCATGGAGTTGCTGGGGCACCGGTCGTTGTCGGCGAGTCAGGGGTATCTGAAGACGACGGCGCGGGAGTTGCGGGACGCGGCGCGCTCGAATCCGTCGTACCGGTTGTTGGAGCGGTTGCAGGAGTCGTAGGGCGTCGGTGTGCGCCTTTGTCGTACCGGTGTGCTAAAAATTGCCGGGACGTTGTGACTCTGGGAGGTCAATCGTGTTGTCCACTGAGGAAGTGGAGGGTCTGCGGGCTGTCTTGGAGTCTGGCAAGCGGCCGCGGGTGATGTTCGCGCCGTCGGCTGGGCAGATGGCGGGTCAGCTGGGCCAGGTGGTCCGGTTGGATGATCCGTCGGATGGTCCGGAGTTCGTGACGGTGCGGTTCGGTAAGGATGAGTTGGGGTTCTCCCCCGCTGATCTGCTGGTGCCGCCGAAGAAGATGCCGGCTCCGCGCGCGCCGGAGCCGGAGCCTGAGGTGGTGGCGGAGCCTGTTCTGGCGGGGCCGCCGTTGTTGCCGCCGGCTCCGAAGCCGACAATTACGACTATGGAGACTGCTGCTGTGGAGAAGGTTGTCGCGCCTCGTAAGCCGGCGAAGGTGAAGGCTCCGGCGGAGTTGACGGTGACGTTGACCTGTCAGGAGGGTGTGTGGTCGGTGCAGGCGGCGCGGGGTGTGAAGGTGGTGGCGAAGCCGACGCCGGTGCGCGCGCCGGACGCGTTGGCGATGGTGGCGTTGTTGGATGCTCCGGCGGTGCGGGAGGCTGTGGAGGATCTGGTGTCGGCGGCGCGCGCGGCGGCTGAGGAGGAGGCTGACCGGTTGCGGCGGCAGTTGGCTGAGGTCGAGGCCCGGTTGGCGGAGTTGCCGCAGTCGTAGGCGGGTTGTTGGGTGTGGTGGCCGTCGTGCCGGGGTGTCCCGGGCGGCGGTCTTCGCGTTGGGGGGTTCCCCCGGTGTCTGGGGCGTTGTGAGCTCCGGCGGCCCGCGCCCCGCGCACGGCCAGGGTTCCCCCGGTGTCCGGGGCGTTGCGGGTTCCTCCGGTGTTCTGGAAGCTGTGGCTCCCCCGGTGTCCGCATTCTGTTGTCCGCGGCCTGTCCGACGATCCCGTGCGGCTGGGCCTTCGCCGTCTCCTTCGCCGTCTCCTTGCGCTTTCCTGACGCCGGACTTCCGTCGGTTCCTGGGCTTCCCTGCGGCTGGACCTCCCCTGGCTCTTGGGGCTTCCTCGCGATGGCTCTTGGCGCTTCCTCGCGGCTGGACGTCCGACGGCCCCTGGTGCGTCGTGTGCGTCACCGTCCGACAATTCGCCGAGGTGACCGTCTCCTCGTCCCCCTGCGCCCGCGCTCAACTCTGTGTGGCGGCCCTGGTTGGTGGTCTTTGGTCCGCTGGTGGCGCTGGCGTGCCCGGGTGAGGTGGACCGGGCCGTGCCGGGTGGCTGCGACGGGGCTGACGTTCGTCGTGGTGTTCGGCATGATGGCGCGCATGGAGAAGCGTCAGCGGGTGTCCGCCTACGGGGTCGTGGTTCGCGATGGTCGGGTGTTGCTGGTCCCGATCGCGCGGACCGAGGTTTCGGGTGAGGTGGGTCTGTGGATTCTGCCCGGTGGTGGAGTCGAACACGGTGAGCATCCGGAGGAGGCGGTGGTCCGGGAGCTGGCCGAGGAGACCGGGTACGCGGTGCGGGTGGACGGGCTCTCTCATGTGGGGTCGGATCACCGCCGGTTGGAGCTTCCCGGGCTCTCGGTGGACTGGCACTGCGTGTACCTGGTGTACCTGGTCGCGGTGACCGGTGGGCAGCCCCGTGCCGAGCTCGACGGCACGATGGGTACTCCCACGTGGTTCGACCTGGAGGATCTGCCGGTGATGCATTCGACGAGCCGGACGATGCTGGACCGGGTTGTGGCTGGCGGCTAGGCGGGTTGCCGGCTGCGGCCGGTGACCTGTGGCGTACTCGACCGCCGGGTGTCCGTCTCGGCTCGGTCCTGTGGGGCTGCGGCGCGCCGCCGGGCCAGGTGGCGGGCCTCGCCGGGCGGTGAGTGCCTGCGAGAGTCCCCCTACATGGCGTGGTCATCAGCTTCACCATGGATCGGGGCCTTGTCTGATGACGGTGGTTGCGGCAGTGGTGGACGTCGGCCAGATGTCGATCCGATAGGTGAAGTAGTCACCTGGTTCGGCGTCCGGTGGGTCGGACGGTAGGTAGGTGATCCGGACCCGGTAGCGCCCGGCCGGGAGGTCGACGTGGTGGTCCGGGTGGAGGTCGGGGTCGTTGGCCGCGCTGGTTCGCATCCAGGTGTCGTAGGCGTTGACGTCGCGGAGGTAGAGCTGGCCGTGGCCGGCGTGGAGTACGCGGCGGACGGCGGGGGCTTCGGTCACCGGACCGAGGCTTTCCCTCTGCTGTCGCATGTGGGCTCCGCTGACCTCGGCCTGTGATGTGTCCGGGACATGTTCCAGTCTTCGTCGAGTGTTTGGTCGGGGCTGTGGGCGGTGCCGAGGGGTGGGCGTAGCCATGGTCCGCTTGCCGGATGGTTCGGCCAACTGGGTTCCCCCTCGCTCTCCCCTGCGAGGCGACCATCGGAGAGTGGCGGGGCGGTGGGGCTGCCAGTTGGGCTGCTCGGTTACGCATCCCCGTGGCCTCCGGGTATCCCCGGCCCTGGCGGTGGTGATCGGCCATGTCGGGGCGCGCCTCCTCCCCCAATGCCGTGGGGAGCGGGTGGCGTGCCGGGTTCGGGTCATGGTTGGTTCCGGTCTGCGCCTCGGCCAGCGTCTCGTTCCCTGCGACCGGGGATGTTCGGGTCTGTGGTCGGGCCTGGGCGCGCCGCCGGCTGTGTCCGGGCGCGGCTACCGGCTCCGCGCACGGCTACCGGTCCGGATGCGCTAGGGATTCATCGTCTGGCGCGCCGATGCGGAGCCGACGGCTCATGTCCCGGCCGACGTCCCGCTCCCCCTGTGTCCCGCTCCCCCTGTGTGCGGATCTCCGCAGCTGGGGTTCTAGTCGGTGGGGATGGGGTCGGGGTATTGGCCGGGGTTGCCGGCGTTGCGGATGCCTTTGACGGGGTAGGGCCAGGCGCTGGCGGCGCAGCCGTGCAGGCCGAGGGTTTGTTGTTGCATGACGGGGGCGGCGTTGCCGGTGGCGGGGCACAGTTCGTGGTCGTAGCCGAGGCGGTGGCCGGTTTCGTGGTTGAGGGCGTATTGGCGGTAGGTGTCGAGGGGGGCGCCGTAGTCGGGTACGGAGCGGGTCCAGCGGGCGATGTTGAGGATGATCTTGTCGCCGGTGCGGCAGTTGGTGTAGCGGTCGGTGGGGTCGCCGCAGAGTTTGGCGCGGGTGCCGGGGGTGACGAGGTAGATGGTCATGTCGGCGGGTTGGGTGGCGGTGACGCGTTGGAAGCGCCAGGCGCCGGCGGAGGTCCAGCCGCGGGGGTCGTTGTAGGTGTTGTCGATGAGGGTGGCGATGGTGGTGGGGTCGGGTTGGGTGAGGCCGTTTTCGATGGCGATGTGGTAGCGCAGGAGGGTGCCGGTGGTGCCGCGGACGGGGCCGGTGTCGCCGATGGTGGTGTAGGTGCCGGGGCCGTCGGCGGGGTAGGTGGCGGGGGCGGGGCCGGTGGTGGGTGCGGTGCTGGGGGCCGGTGCGGTGTTCGTGGGGCCGGCGGGGGGTGTGGTGGTGGCCGGGGTGGGGGTGTCCTCGAGGGTGCGGAAGGCGAGGGCGGTGCCGGCGGTGAGGGCTGCGAGGGCCAGGACGATGCTGGCGGTGATGGGGGCCGCCCGGCCGGGGCGCCGGGCGTGGCGGGGTTCGCCGGCGTCGTGTCGGTGCTGCTCGGGCGTGCTCATCGGGGCGTAGCCTGCCACGGTGCGGGGTGGGTGACCACTGGCCTAACGGCTGAGGTCAACCGCCTGTAAGGTTGCCCTTACTTATCGGATTGGGGTGTTTGGGTTCGTGTCGACCCCGTTGGTGGAACTTCCGGGTGCCCGGGCCGCGGTGCTGGGCAGGTTGTGGGGGGCGTTGTGCAGGGAGCCGTTGCCGGGGGTGGTGTCCCGGGAGTCGGTGGCGGGCGAGACGGTGGTGACGCTGGCTGACGGGCGCCGGTTGGTGGGGCCTGCGGAGGCGGGGGTGCCGTTCGCGGTGTGTCCGGCGGGGTTGACGGTGACGTTGGGCGGGGTCGGGTACAACGATCCGGAGCGGCTGGCGGCGGGGTTGGGGTGGCCGGCGCGGGTGCGGGCGGAGTTGGCGGACAGTGTGGCGAACCTGGCCCTGTCGCGGACGGCCCCCGGTCAGGCGGCGGGGGCGACGGGCCGGGGCATTCGGGCGGGAACTCCCGGGGCCCCGGACGCGCCGGGCCTCCGCGCGCCGAGGCCCGCCGTGCCGGACATGGGCACCCCGGGCTCACCGGCTCCCCTGGGCGGCGCGCCGACTCCGGGCTCTCCCCCTCTCCCGGGCACCTCTGAGGGCTCCCCCGTCCCCCGGTACCCGTCGGATGGTTCTTGGGTTCCGTGGGATCTGGCGGATGTGGAGTCCCGGGTGGTGGACGGTCATCCGTTGCATCCGTTGTGCCGGACGCGCACGGGCATGTCGGCGGCGGAGCAGGTGCGTTTCGCGCCGGAGTTTCGTCCGGTGGTGGATCTGGATCTGGTGCGGGTGCGGGCGGGCGACTGGGTGGGGGTGGGTGACTGGCCGTGGCGGGATGGCGCGGACTTCCTGTTGCCGGTGCACCCGTGGCAGCGGGAGCATGTGTGGGCCGGCGACGCGGTGGTGGCGGGGACGTTGCGGGGGCGGCCGTTGATGTCGTTGCGGACTCTGGTGCTGGCCGACGGGTGGCATGTGAAGACGGCGGTGAGTGTGCAGATGACGTCGGCGGTGCGGACGGTGTCGGTGGCGTCGGTGCGTAACGGTCCGGCGTTGTCGGCGTTGGTGGCGTCGTTGACGGGTCTGGAGGTGTTGGGCGAGCCTGCGGCGGGGTCGGTGGGTGGGGACCGGGAGCGGGCGGCGGTGTTGCGGGCGGGTCCGGTGCTGGGCGCGGGTGAGTGGGTGTCGGCGGTGTCGGCGTTGTGTGCGGGGCCGGAGCCGTTGGTGGTGGGGTTGGCGGGGGCTGATCCGGTGGGGTGGGTGTCGGCGTTGGTGGACGCGGTCCTGCCGCCGTTGTTGGCGTTGTTGACGGTGGGGGTGGCGTTGGAGGCGCACGGGCAGAACACGATGGTGGTGTTGCGTGACGGTCTGCCGGTGCGGGGGGTGTACCGCGATTTCGGCGGGGTGCGGGTGTCCCCTGCCCTGTTGGCGCGGCACCGGATCGCTTGTCCGCCGTTGTTCGGGGATGTGGCGACGGATGATCCGGCGGTGTTGCGGGCGAAGTTCGCGTCGTCGGCGTTGTCGACGTTGTTCGGGGAGGTGGTGGCGGTCCTGGCGCGGGGTACGGGGGTGTCGCCGCGGTTGTTGTGGTGGCCGGTGGCGCAGGCGCTGTCGGGGCACGGGGCTCTGGTGCGGGGGCCGTGGCCGGTGAAGGCGTTGATGACGATGCGGTTGGCCGCTGATCCGTTGGAGGATGTGTGGGCGTGGGTGCCGAGTCCGGTGGGGGCGTTGTGACGGTCGCTCCGTCGACGTTGCCGGCGTTGTTGGCGGCGGCCGCGGCGCGGGCGGTGCCGCAGTTGCCGCCCGGGTTGGTAGGCGGGTTCCGGGCGGCGTTGCCGCAGGCGGCGGCGCATGTGTGCGCGCGTCTGGCGGGCGCGTTGTACACGGAGGATGTGGCGGGTCTGCGGGGTGGGTTGCGGGCTCTGGGTGATGTGTGGGTGTGGCCGGCGTTGTCGGGTGGGGTGGTGACGTTCGCCGGTGAGGTGCGGGCCGGGTCGACGTTGTCGCTGGCGGGGCCGGTGTGGCACGAGGCGGGGTGTGCGCGGATCGCGGTGACGGACCCGGCGGCGTTGCTGCGGCTGCTGGTGGGGCCGGAGGTGGGTTCGTTGCCGGCGGAGTTGGTGGACGCGGTGGTGAACCTGGCGATCGGTACGGCGCGCCGTCCGGTGGTCGACGGCCCGGACGCGGTGTCGGTGGCGGGGCGGCTGGGGCCGGACGAGGGGGTGTTGTTCCTGGAGCGCCTGGCGACGGAGGGACACAATCTGCATCCGTGCGGCCGGACGCGGCTGGGGATGAGTGTGGCGGACGTGTTGGCCTATGACCTGGAGGGTCCGGGGCTGGAGCTGGCGGTGGTGGCGCTGCGGTCGGATGTGCACGTGGGTGACGATGTGGGGGCGGCGTTGGGGCTGCCGGCGGCGCCGGAGGGGTATGTGTCGCAGCCGGTGCATCCGTGGCAGTTGGCGGAGGTCCTCCGCGAGCGGCACGCCGGGGCGGGGCGCGCGGGGTTGTGGCGGCTGGTGGACGGGGTGCGGGTGCCGGCGGCGCCGACGGCGTCGCTGCGCACGGTCCTGACCGGCTCGGGGCAGTTGGTGAAGGTGTCCCTGGATGTGCAGATCACGTCGACGCGCCGGTCGATCTCGGTGGCCACGGCCCGTAACGGTCCCCCGGTGTCGGCGTTGGTGGAAACCCTGTTGGCGGGTACGGGCGGGGTGTTGTTGGGCGAGTTCGCGGGCGCGGGGGCTCTCCTGCCGGCGTCGGAGCGGGACGTGACGGCCGTGGTGCGGCACCCTTTGGCGGGGGTGGTGGCGGCCGGTGAGTTGGCGGTGCCGGCCAACGCGTTGCCGGCGGTGTGTCCGGTGACGGGTTCGACGGTGCTGGAGTTGTTGGCGGCGGCGCATCCGGGGGGTCCGGTGGCGTGGCTTTCCGGGTACGCGGGGGCGCTGCTGGGGCCGGTGCTGCGGTTGTTGGCGCACGGGGTGGGTCTGGAGGCGCACCTGCAGAACTGTGTGCCCCTGTTCCGGGGCGGGGAGTGCGCGCGGATGGTGTTCCGGGACCTGGGCGGGGTGCGGTTGCACGGGCCCCGGTTGCGGGCGGCGGGTCATCCGTTGACGTTGTGGCCGGGTTCGGTGACGGGCACCGACGATGTGGACGTGTTGCGGGCGAAGGTGGCGTACACGGCGCTCGGTAACCACCTGGGGGCTCTCGTCGACGGCCTGGGGCTGGGGGCGGTGGGCTGGGCGGCGGTGGGCCGGGTGCTGCGGGAGGTGTACGGGCCGCTGGTCGACGATCCGCTGGTGGGCGAGGCGGCGGCCGGGGATCTGGCGGTGTTCACCACACAGCCGTGGGCGCACAAGGCCCTGGTGCGGATGCGCATCGAAGACGGCGGTGACGTTTACGTGCCCGTCGACAATCCCCTCGCCGCGTGATCGGCGACGCGGCGCGCCCGGTGTGCGCGTACCTGTACGACCCGGGGGTGCTGGCCGACCGGTTGTCGGCGGTGCGGGCGGCGTTGCCGGCGGGCGCGGGCGTGTACTACGCGGTGAAGGCGAACTCGCATCCGGCGCTGCTGGAGGCCGCCGTGGCGGTGGCCGACGGCCTGGAGGTGGCGTCGGGCGGTGAGCTGGTCAAGGCGGTGGCGGCGGGGGCGCGGCGGATCGTGTTCGGCGGCCCGGCGAAGACGGACGCGGAGCTGTTGGCGGCGGTGGCGGCCGGGGCGACGGTGAACGTGGAGTCGGCGTGGGAACTGGCCCGCCTGGACGCGTTGGCCGACCGGCCGGTGGACATCTGCCTGCGGGTCAACCGGGCCACGTCCCCCCTGTCGGGTTCACACACGATGACGGGCGCGCCGACCGCGTTCGGCATCGACGAGGACGCCCTGCCGCGGGTGCTGGTCGCGGCGCGCCGGGCCCGCAGGTTGCGGTTGCGGGGCCTGCACCTGCACGCGGTGTCCAACAATCTGGACGCTGCGGCGCACGCCCGGTTCGCCGCGGACTGTGTGGCCTACACCGACACGGTGCTGCCGGGGGCCGACGTCGTCAACATCGGCGGCGGCCTGGGCGTGGACTACACGGGCGGCGACGCCTTCGACCTGGGCGTGTTCGCCGCCCGGGTGCCGGCCGATCCGCGCCTGGTCGTGGAGGTGGGCCGCTACGTGGCCGCCCCGGCGGGCCGGTACGCGGCGGAGGTCCTGGACCTCAAACGCAGCCACGGGCACTGGTTCGCGCTCCTGCGGGGCGGTACGCACCACTTCCGGTTGCCGGCCGCGTGGGGCTACGACCACCCGTTCACCGTGCACCCGGTCGACGGGTGGCCGTACGACCTGCCCCGGCCGGAGGTGCGCGGCGTGCCGGTCACGGCGGCCGGGGAACTGTGCACCCCCCGCGACATCCTGTGCCGCGAGCAGCCGGTGGACGTGCTGCGCGTCGGTGACGTGCTCGTGTTCGACCTGGCGGGCGCCTACGGCTACGAGGTGTCCCACCACGACTTCCTGTCGCACCCCGTGCCGCAGGTACTCCTCAGATCTCGATGAGGACCTTGAGGGCGCGCCGTTCGTGCATGGCCGCGTACCCGTCGGGGGTGTCCTTCAACGGCACGGTCATGTCGAAGACGGGCGACGGGTCCAGGGTGCCGGCGAGGACGTCGGCGAGGAGTTCGGGAATGTACGCCCGGGCGGGGGCGACGCCGCCGCGCAGGGACACGTTGCGGTTGAACATGTCGGCGATGTCGACGCCGGCGCTACCGCCGTGCGGGACACCGACGTAGCCGACGGTGCAGCCGTCGCGGGTGGCGGCCAGGGCGGTGCGCATCGACTCCTCGGTGCCCACGGCCTCCACGACGTGGTGCGCGCCGTGCCCGCCGGTGAGTTCACGGACGGCGGCGACGGCGGCCTCGCCGCGTTCGGCGACGATGTGGGTGGCCCCGAACGCGGTGGCGATGGCGGTCCGGCCGGGGTGGCGGCCCAGGGCGATGATGTTGCGCGCCCCCAGGCGGCGGAACGCCAGGACCGCGCACAGCCCGACGGCGCCGTCGCCGACGACCGCGACCCACCCGTCGGGCCCGGGGCCGGGGCCGGCGAGGGCCCGGATGACGGCGTGGTGGCCGGTGGACATGACATCGGACAGCGACAGCAGGGCCGGCGTCAGCGCCGGGTCGGTGCCCTCGGGGACCTTCACCAGGGTCCCGTCGGCGTAGGGGACGCGCACGGCCTCGCCCTGCCCGCCGTCGGAGCCGGGCGAACCCCAGAACCCGCCGTGCGCGCAGGAGGTGTGCAGGCCCTCGACGCAGAAGTCACACACCCCGTCCGACCACACGAACGGGGCGATGACGGTGTCCCCCGGCCGCACCGTCACCACGTCCGGGCCCACGGAGTCGACGACACCCACGAACTCGTGCCCGATGCGCTGCCCCGGCTTGCGTTTCGACACGCCCCGGTACGCCCACAGGTCACTGCCGCACACGCACGCGTGCGTCACCCGCACCACGGCGTCGGACGGGTCCCGCAGCGCCGCGTCGGGCACCTCGGTCACCCGGATGTCGAACGGAGCGTGGATGGTCGTGGCGCGCATGACGTCCCCCTCAGGCGCTGGCGGTCGTCCGCGGCCAGTTCGCGGCCCGGATGGCGCGCAGGGCCTGCCTGCGGGTGTCCCCGGTCAACGTGTCCACGTACAGCCTGCCCGACAGGTGGTCCGTCTCGTGCTGCAACGCCCGGGCCAGGAACCCTGAACCCTCCACGACGAGGGGTTCGCCGTGCTGGTCGAAGCCCCGGCACACGGCCCGCTGGGCGCGCGGCGTCTCGTACCACAGGCCCGGCACCGACAGGCAGCCCTCGTCGCCGCCCTGCAGTTCCTCGGACAGTTCCAGGGTCGGGTTGACCACGTGGCCGCGCGCGCCGCCCGCGTCGTAGACGAACACCCTGGCCCCGACCCCGATCTGGGGGGCGGCGACGCCGGCGCGGCCGGGCGCGCCGAGGAGGGTGTCCATCAGGTCGGTGACGAGGGCGCGCAGGCCGGCGTCGAAGGTGGTGACCTCGTCGCAGGGGGTGCGCAGCACGGGGTCGCCGATGATCCGGATGGGTCGCATGGTCATGTCTGACACCGTAGCGTCCGGTGCCGGTACCCCTCTGTGCGGAGGTTAGTTAACAACTCGACTACACCGTTCGGTCAAACTTTATCTATCCATACAAGGCACGTCCTATTAAATTCGGACGAAAATCGTAGCCGAGTGTAATGAGCTCGATACGGCCTGAAGTGCCAGGTCACGCCTCGTGTTCCACCCCTCAACACCGGCCCCCAGACGCCCTACACTATGCCGGTCCCAGGCTAGAGCTACGTGTACGGAGGAACCCCCATGGCACCGCATGGCCGTCATGCCAACGTGCGGTCCCACCGACGGGGCGGGCCCCGCCGCCGCCTCACCGTCGCGCCGTGGATCGTCATCGCCAGCGTCTCCACGCTGGTCCTGTCCGGCATGACCGGCGGGTACGTCTACCTCGCCAACAGCGGCTGCTCCGGCGACCCGGTCCGCGCCGAGATCCTCGCCGACCCGTCCGTGAAGTCGATCCTCGACAAACTCGCCCGGGAATGGCAGGAGACCGAACCCACCATCACCGACGCCAAGGGCGAGGAACGCTGCGTCGAGGTCGAGGTCCTCGCCAAGGACTCCGCCGACGTCGCCCTCGCCCTCGGCAACGAGTGGGACGCGCGCCTGACCGGCCCCGCCCCCGACGTGTGGATCCCCGCGTCCACCGCCTGGGTCCGCGAGGCCTCCGCCGACGCCGACGCCGAGCGCATCCTCCCCGAACTGCAGCCCAGCCTCGCCCGCACCCCCACCGTCATCGCCATGCCCGAACCCATGGTCAAGGCCCTGTCCGCCACCGTGTGGAAGGACCACAAGCCCACCTGGGAGACGCTCATCGCGGCCCTGGGCAGCGGCGCCAGCTGGGAGAGCTACGGCAAGCCCGAATGGGGCGCCCTCAAGGTCGGCATGACCGACCCGGCGAAGTCCACCGCCGGCCTGCACGCCCTCATGGCCGTCACCGACGCCAACGACGACGGCGAGGTCGACAGCAAGGAACGCCAGACCGTCTGGAACTTCAAGCAGGCCGTCTCCAAGTCCGACATGTACAAGGAGAGCACCGAGCAGCTGTTCGCCGGCCTCGCCAAGGCCGACGCCCAGAGCGCCGAGGCCGCCCTCAAGTACGTGTCCGGCTTCCCGGCGCTGGAACGCGACATCATCAACTACAACGCCACCAAGCCCAAGGTGCCCCTCGTCGCCGTGTACCCCGAGGGCGGCAGCGCCGACGCCGACATCCCCCTCCTGGTCCTCAACGCGTCCTGGACCACCAAGGACCGCCAGGCCGTCGCGAAGAACTTCCTCACCTACCTGCGCGGCGACCACGGGCGCGCCGCGTTCCAGGCCGAGGGCTACCGCGACCCCAACCGGATCGGCGGCGCGAACCTCGCCTCCGCCACCGGCATCCAGCCCCAGGTCCAGACCCTGCCGCGCGCCGTGCTCCTGCCCGACTCGGTCAAGGTCACCCGCAAGACCTGGCAGGCCCTGGCCCGGCCCGTGAACCTGCTCCTCGTCATGGACGTCACCGGCTCCATGAACGAGGTCGTCCCCGGCACCGGCGGGCGCACCAAGCTCGACCTGGCCAAGGAGGCCGCCACCAACGCCGTCGGCATGTTCGGCACCCAGGCGCACGTCGGCCTGTGGGCGTTTTCCACCCCGACGCCCGGCGGCCCCGACTACCGGCCCGTCGCGCCCATCAAGACCCTGGACCCGGAGCACCGCGACAACCTCGTCGGGCAGATCAACGGCCTGGCCGCCGTCGGCAACACGGCCCTGTTCAACACCACCTGGGCCGCGCACCAGGAGGTCCAGGGCCACTACCTCGACGGGGCCGCCAACGTCGTCGTCGTCATCACCGACGGCTCCGAGGAGACCGTCGCCGGTGGCCTGAGCCTCGACGCGCTCGTCACCAAGCTCAAGGACTCCAACGGCAAGGAGGACGGGAAGAAGAAGGTCCAGGTCGTCACCATCGGCTACGGACCCAACCCCGACTTCGGCGCCCTGCAGAAGGTCGCGCTCGCCTCCGGCGGTAGGGCCCTGCAGTCCAAGACGGCCCGCGACATCGGCCCCGTCATGCTCGACGCGCTGTTCAGCTAGTACCCGTCGAAAAGAGGGGGGAGGCCATCGTGGCCTCCCCCCACTTTTTCAGCCCCGTAGGGCGCCGAAAATCGGGCCCGCCTTCGCCGCCGCCTCCGCCACCTCCGCCGCCGGCTCACTGCCCCACGTGATCCCGCCACCGGCCCACACGTGCACCCGCCCGGCGTCGGCGGCCACCGTCCGGATCGTCAACCCCAGATCCAGCCGGTACGGCGACACGAACCCCACCGCCCCCATCGACGGCCCCCGGCCCACCCGCTCCAGGCGCGCCACCTGCGCCAGGGCCGCCCGCTTCGGCGCACCCGTCACCGAACCGCCCGGGGCCACGGCGCGCAGCAACCCGGCCAGCCCGACCCCGCCGGCCAGCTCCGCCGCCACGACCGACTCCGCCTGCCACAGCCCCACCCAGCGGCGCAACGCGAACAGCTCCTCCACCCGCACCGAACCCGTCCGGGCGACCAGCGCCAGGTCGTTGCGGACCAGGTCCACGATCATGATGTGCTCGGCGCGTTCCTTCGCCGACGCCAGCAACTCCCGCCGCCCCTGCTCCGTCGCCGGCCGGGTGCCCTTGATCGGCCGGGACTCCACCCGGCCGGCGGCCACCGACACCAGGGTCTCCGGCGACGCGCACGCCACCGCCCACCCGTCCCCGGACAGCACACCCCCGTACACGGCGCCCTCGATCGCCGCCACCCGCGCCAGGGCCGCCGACGGGTCCCCGACGTAGGAGGCCGACCAGTGGCCCACCACGTTCACCTGGTACACGTCACCCCGCCCGATGGCCGCACGGACGCTGGCGACCGCCTCAGCGTGCTGACGGGTACTCCACGACGGCGCCCACGCCCCCAGCCGCCACCCGCCCGGCTCCTCCGGCGCGACCGGCGGGCAGTGCTCGTAGACCACCACGGCCAGATCCGGCACCGCGGGCGCGGGGGACGGCGCGCCCGTCGGGGCCCCGATCGCCGCGGCCCCGCCCGCACCGGACAGCAGCACAGCCGCCCCGCACAGCGAGCCCGTCGGCCCGCCCGGACAAGAGCCTCCTGGAAGTAACGACAGGTCGGCGGCCGGCATACGGTGGAGGGTGAGGAATTCCTCAGCCAGAGCGGCCGGATCACCGGGGTCCCCGACCCGCCACTCGAGCCGATCCCGAACCCTCACCGTCCCCTGACAATTACGCGGAGTGACTGGAGGAGCCGTCAGACTCAACCGAATGGTCATTTCTTCCGTCCACCCCGTTACTGTGTGCCACAAATGCCGTTGAACTTGATAGCGTGCGAACTGCGTCTGTGAGACACGTCACGCCAGACCGGAGAACCGACAATGTGCCCCCACCAGCCAGCCTGCCCCACCGCCGAGGCCGTAGACCGCGAAGCCGCCAGGATCACCCACCACCACCCCGAACAGGGATGGAGCCTCCTGTGCAACGGCGTGATCATATTCGAGGACACGGGCGAACTCCTGCCAGACGGCCAGACCATCGCACCGCACCGCGGACCGGCCCTGCACCTGACCGCCGCCTGAAGTACCCCACAGAAAAAGGGGCGCCCCACACCTGGGACGCCCCTTGATCCGTTCCTACTCCTCGAACGCCTCCGGCGGCGGGCACGAACACACCAGGTTCCGGTCACCGAACGCCTGATCGATCCGCCGCACCGGCGGCCAGTACTTCACCGCCGACACCCCACCCGGATACGCCGCCACCTGCCGCGAGTACGCGTGCGACCACTCGTCCACCGTCACCGACGCCGCCGTGTGCGGAGCGTTGTGCAACGGATTGTCCTCCGCCGGCCACACCCCCGCCTGCACCTGGTCGATCTCGCCCTTGATCGCGATCATCGCCTCGCAGAACCGGTCCAACTCACCCATGTCCTCCGACTCCGTCGGCTCCACCATCAACGTGCCCGCCACCGGGAACGACATCGTCGGCGCGTGGAACCCGTAGTCCACCAGACGCTTCGCCACGTCATCCACCGTCACACCCGAGTCCTTCGTGATGCCGCGCAGGTCCAGGATGCACTCGTGGGCCACCAGACCCTTGTTGCCCGAGTACAACACCGGGTAGTGGTTGCGCAGCCGCGCCGCCACATAGTTCGCCGCCAGCACCGCCGACGCCGTCGCCCGGGTCAGACCGTCCGGACCCATCAGCCGCAGGTACGCCCACGAGATCGGCAGGATCCCCGCCGAACCGTGCGGCGCCGCCGACACCGGACCCACCGGCGACTCGTTGTGCAGCGGATGCCCCGGCAGGTACTTCGCCAGATGCGCCCGCACACCCACCGGACCCACACCCGGACCGCCACCACCGTGCGGGATGCAGAACGTCTTGTGCAGGTTCAGGTGCGACACGTCCGCCCCGAAGTGCCCCGGCTTCGCCCAACCCAGCAACGCGTTCAGGTTCGCCCCGTCCACGTACACCTGGCCACCCGCGTCGTGCACCTTCGCGCACAACTGCGTGATCCCCGCCTCGTACACCCCGTGCGTCGACGGGTACGTCACCATGATCGCCGACAGGTTGTCCCGGTGCTTGTCGACCTTCGCGTCCAGGTCCACCAGATCCACGTTGCCCTCGTCGTCACACGCCACCACCACCACGCGCATACCCGCCATGACGGCGCTCGCCGCGTTCGTGCCGTGCGCGCTCGACGGGATCAGACACACATCCCGGTGCGCCTGCCCGTTGTCCCGGTGATACGCCCGGATCGCCAACAGACCCGCCAACTCACCCTGCGAACCCGCGTTCGGCTGCACACTCACCGCGTCGTACCCGGTGACCTCCGCCAACCAACCCTCGAGATCGCTCACCAGCGACTCGTACCCCGCCGCCTGCTCCGACGGGGCGAACGGGTGGATGTCCGCGAACTCCGGCCACGTCACCGCCTCCATCTCCGTGGTGGCGTTCAACTTCATCGTGCACGAACCCAACGGGATCATGCCCCGGTCCAGGGCGTAGTCCTTGTCCGACAACGCCCGCAGATACCGCAGCATCGCCGTCTCCGACCGGTGCGCGTGGAACACCGGATGCGTCAGGAACTCCGACGACCGCAACAACGCCGCCGGCACCGCGTCCGGCGTCGACGCGTCCAGATCCGACACCGACACCGACGACAACCCGAACGCCCGCCACACACTCAGCAGATCGCCGTCCACCGTCGTCTCGTCACACGAGATACCCACCAGGTCCGCGTCCACCAGCCGCAGGTTCACCCCCGCCTCGGCAGCGGACGCCACCACCTCCGCCGCCCGACCCGGCACCCGCGCCGTCACCGTGTCGAAGAACGCCCCGTGCACCACCTCGACACCACCCTCACGCAACCCCGCCGCCAGCACCGTCGCCATCCGGTGCGCGCGCTCCGCGATCTGCCGCAACCCGTCCGGACCGTGATACACCGCGTACATCGACGCCATCACCGCCAGCAGCACCTGCGCCGTGCAGATGTTGCTCGTCGCCTTCTCCCGCCGGATGTGCTGCTCCCGGGTCTGCAACGCCAACCGGTACGCCGGATTGCCGTCCACATCCTTCGACACACCCACCAGACGGCCCGGCATGTTGCGCTCCAGACCCGCCCGCACCGACATGTAACCCGCGTGCGGACCACCGAAACCCATCGGCACCCCGAACCGCTGCGCACACCCCACCGCGATGTCCGCGCCGATCTCACCCGGCGCGCGCAGCAGACACAACGCCAGCAGATCCGCCGCCACCGCCACCAGGGCACCGCGCGCGTGCGCGTCGACGATCAGCGCCTCATGGTCGCGGACCACACCCGACGCCCCCGGGTACTGCACCAGCACCCCGAAGAACTCACCCTCCGGCAGCCCCTGCGACAGGTCGGCCACCAGCACCTCGATCCCCAGCGGCTCCGCCCGGGTCTCGATCACCGCGATGGTCTGCGGCAACGCGTCGGCGTCCACCACGAACCGGTCGCTCTTGACCTTGCTCACCCGCCGGGTCAACGTCATCGCCTCAGCGGCCGCCGTCGCCTCGTCCAGCAGCGAAGCGCCCGCCGTCGGCAGACCGGTCAGGTCCGAGATCACCGTCTGGAAGTTCAGCAGCGCCTCCAGGCGCCCCTGCGAGATCTCCGGCTGGTACGGCGTGTACGCCGTGTACCACGCCGGGCTCTCCAGCACATTGCGCAACACCACCGGCGGGGTGTGCGTCCCGTAGTACCCCAGGCCGATCATCTGCGCCATCGGACGGTTACGCGCCGCGATCGCCCGTAGCTCCGCGATGACCTCCGGCTCCGTCGCCGCCGCCGGCAGACTCAGCCCCTGCTGGGTACGGATCGCGTCCGGGATCGCCGCGTCCAGCAGCTCCTCGGTCGAGCCGTAGCCGACCAGGTCCAACATCTTCTGCGAATCGGCGGCCGAAGGACCGATATGGCGGCGCGAGAACGGCACCCCACGGGAAAGATCAGTGAGACTGGCGCGAGAACTGGACATACATGTGCTCCAGGAGAGTCGGCTCGGGCAAATGAGCTTCCTCCCCCTCTGCGCGCGGGCATGACCCAGTCCAGAGGTGCCTGCCCGAGTGGTCCTTTTGCCTGAGAGTTTCCGGGGAGGTATTGCCCCTTCGGCGCCCCCCACCCGAAGGCAAGGGGTCTCTCCCACTCGGGTGAGACGGCAGCGCAACCGTACCACCGGTGATCCGCTCCACGGATGGCCCAGGTCACTGCGCGTGATCTGTCCGCTTGCGGCGGATTCTCAGAACGCCAGGCACTCGCACTCGGTCATCAACGCCCGCACATTGTCCACATACCGCTGGTTCGGGATCCGGATCGTGTGCGTCGCCTCGTCCTGCACCCCCGCGTGCCCCACGTTGTACGCCGCGATCACCACGTTCAGCAGATCCGGGTTCGCCAGGTCATAGGTGTGGTCGAAGTACAGATCCCCGAAATATCTGATCAACCACGCCAGGTACTCCGCACCCAGCACCGTGTTCCCCTTCAGCGTCTTCGGGTCCTCCGGCGTGTCGTTGAACTTCAGGTTCATCCACTCCACCGTGCCCGGCATCAACTGCATCGTGCCCATGCCGCCGTCACACGCGATGATCGCCGACTGCCAGCCCGACTCCTGCCACGCGATCGCCTTCATCAGGTTCACCGGAACCGTGAAGTGCACCGACTGCCAGTACTGCCGGTTCGCCGCCGCCGTCAACGCCGCCTTCACCGCCGGGCGCTCGGCGTTCGTCCCCTCATAGCGCCGGCAGTCACTGCCCGGGGTGTGCGGCGGCGCGGCCGGCGGGGTCGGCACCGGAGCCGGCGGCGGCTGGTAGCTGGGTTTGACCTGCGCGGGCTTCACCGGCGCCTTCGTCGGCTTCGCGGACGGCGACGGGGCGACCGTCGGCGCCGCGGACGTCGGGGCACTGCTCGGGCTCGCCGACGGCGACGGCACCGAGGCCGCCTCCTTCTTCGCCACCGGCTTCGGACGCGGCGGATCCCCCGCACACCCCGAAACGGCCAGAACCATCACCAACGCACCCAACGCGAACCCACGCATCGACACGATTCGTCCTCCCCTAGACCGAGGACACCCTAACGGGACAGCCCCCGACGCCGCTGCCCCACACCCAAGACCAAGATCCAGACCAGCATCCGGGTACCGGTGGCGCCGCGCGCGTCGTGCCCGCGTTCGCCGGGCGCGCCTCCGGGCACCGGGACGACCCGCAGCTCCGGACGCGGAGTCGGCGGCGTCTCCGTGGTCAGGCGGTCGGAGCCTCGGCGAGGACCAGCTGGTAGCGGGTGTAGTCCTCGAACTCGGCGACCGCCCGGAACCCGAGCCGGACGAGGACCGCCACGCTCCGGTCGTTGCCGTGCGTCACACCGCCGAACAGGTCGGTCGCCCCCAGCTCCCGCCGGGCGAAGTCGACGACCGCCGCCCCGGCCGCGGTGGCGTACCCCTTGCCGGTGGCGTGCGCCCCGAGCCAGAACCCGACCACGTAGTGCGGCGGCCGGACCGGGTTCAGGTCGAACCGGCCGATCAGCTCCCCGCCCAGCCGCAACCCGAAGCGCAGGTTCTCGTCATCGGGGGCGGCGAAGTACGCGCGGACCTCCTCCCGGGTCGCCGCGATCTCCTCGTCGTAGTTCCCGAACGCGGCGAGATGTACCCGGCTGGCCCGCACCAGCTCGTAGTACGCGTCCGCGTCGGCCACGCCCAGCTCCAGGAGCTCCAGGCCCTCACGGTCAGTCGACAGGACGGGCAGGGCCGCGGGAATCCGCCGGGATCGACTCATGGTCGCCGAAGGTAGCCCCGCCGGTCCGGCTGATCAACGCGGTTTCGCCCGTCAGACCCCGGTCGGCGGCCACGGCGCTCGCCTCACCCGGAAGGCACCCCACTGCGGTCCAGGCTGATGAATGCTCCCCGGCCGGGCGCCCTGCTTTTTGGTGAACAGGGATGTTCCTTTTTGGGTTTGGGGTGGTGCGGGTTACTGCGCCTAAGGCATCCTAGGTCGCTAGGTTATTGGGGACACTAGGCTTTCGCGGTGCGGCACCTGGCCGGCCGGGGCACCGACTGGGAGGAGTTCCGGGCGCGGTTCGAGGTGTGCGCAGGACGGTTCCGGGCGGCGCGGAGACTCGCCGCCGCGCTCTGGCTGCACATGCTCCTGCCGGGCGGCCCCGCCGCGCGCCGCAACCCGCCGGGCACCCTCGACCAACAGGCCAGACGGGTACTGGAGCTGTCGCGCTGACCCGTGACGGCGACGGTCGCCGAAGAGCGACGGGTCGACATCACTGTCCGACCAAGAAGATGCGTCCGGCCCCGCACGGCTGACAGGCCTCCCCCGCGACCCGGCTCTGGCTCCAGCCAGCCGTCGTCGGTTGTCGGTTGTCGGTTCCGATGGTGGCGCGCACAGCGCGTAGAGCGTCCTAGGTTGCTAGGTGTCGAGGAAAGAGGGCGGGCGCTGCGCCGGCGCGTACCCGTCGAAGGGGTTTCTAGCGGCCGCGCGGGGTCGTGCCCGTCCAGCGCCGGAACGCGTGGATCAGGCTCGACGCCTCCGTGTAGCCCAGCCGCGCGGCCACCTGCTCCACGCTCAGCCCCGTCGTGGCCAGCAGTTCCACCGCTAGGCCGTGCCGGACCTCGTCGAGCAGTTTGCGGTAGGACGTGCCCTCGGCCGCGAGCCGGCGGTGCAGGGTGCGGGTCGTGATGTGCAGCTCGGCGGCCACCTCCGGCATCGCCGGCACCGTGCCCACCCCCGCCAGCAGCCGGTCGCGGACCGCCACCGCCAGGGTGCCCTCCGCCCGGCGGACCAGCAGCTCCCGGCACTCGCGCTCGCAGACCTCCCAGGTGTGCGGGTCGGCGTGCGGCAGGGGCCGGTCCAGGAGCGCCGCGTCGGCGATGATCACGTTCTCCGGCGCGCCGAACCGGACGGGGCAGCCGGCGGCCAGCTCGTAGAGGTCACCGTGCGGCGGCCGGTCCACGGCGAGTTCCAGGCGCAGGGGTTGCAGGGGCTCGCCGACCAGGGCGGCGATGATGCCGTAGATCGCGACCAGTTCGCGTTCGAGCAGGAAGGCGCGCACGTCGGCGGGCACGTCCGAGTCGTCGATGACCATCTCGACCTCGGTCGGGCCCTCGACGAGCCGGATCCGGGCGAAGGCGAACGTCAGCCCCAGGTGCCGCAGCCCCACGACGGCGGCGTCCCGCAGGGTCGGACTGGTGAGCATGGCGAAACCCCAGATGCCGAACTCGGGCAGCCGGTGGTTGGCGCCCACCCGCAGCCCGAGGCCAGCCGGGTTGCCGAGCGCGGCGATCAGGTTCCGGGCGACCGCGAGCTCCTGGTCCCCCGTCGCCTCGGCGGGCAGCTCGGTCGACAGGCCCGTGCCCACGAGGCAGAGCGACGGCGGGATGCCGTCCTCGGCGGCCACGGCGAGCATGTGCCGGATGCCGGTGGTGGTGCGGCGGTGGGGCCAGGTGACGGTCACAGTGTCCGAAAATAGCAATCACCTGTCGTCGGAGGCCATAACCCGTGGCCGATCCGACACCTACCTTGAGGACATGTCCTACCACAGACGGCGATTCACGACCGCGATGGCGGCGGCCCTCGGCGGCCTGTTCGTCCTCGCGCCCCTCATCGACCTGGGCATCGTGCCGGTCGCGTTCGCCGCCACCGGCGAGGACTTCCGGATGAGCGTCGACGACCTCACCGGCGAGAACTTCCAGATGTACCCGACGAGCGACACCGGGGCCGTGGCCGTCATGGACAACGCCACCGCCGCGCGGGTCTGCCAGTCCCGGCGGGTCGGACCCGTCGTGTGGCGGGCCACCGCCGGCTCCCCCGGCCACCGGGTCCGGATCCACGACCTGGTGCTCGACGCGGAACAGTTCGCCGGGGCCGACGTCACGCTGGTGGCGGCCCAGACGTCCGGGCTGCGGCCCGTGGAGCCGGGGCGGGGACTGTTCGGGATGAGCGCCGGGTCGGTGCGGGTCGACCACTACTCGCAGGCCGGGACCGCGACGAACGCCGGGTGGATGAGCCTGCCGGGTACCCGGGTCCGGGTGGGGGTCGGCGTACCCGAGTGTTGAGACGGCTCCCGGGAGGAGACCACGTCGCCGGGCGGCGCGGTGGGGTCCTGCCGGGAGGTGCCGCCATCTGAGGGGGTGGCGGGGGTGTTCCGGAGGTCGCCGGGCCGGACGGGCGGCGACCTCCGGGGCACGTGGTGCTCACCCCGGGGCGAGCTAGCACGCCCCGGGTGAGCGGTGGCCCGGGAGGGCGGGATGCCCGCTACCAGGCCGCCGGCTCGAAGTCCTTCAGGAAGCAGCCGTACAGGTCCTCGCCGAGCTCGCCGCGCACGATCGGGTCGTACACCCGCGCGGCACCGTCGACCAGGTCCAGCGGGGCCTTGAAGCCCTCCTCGTGCAGCCGCATCTTCGTCGGGTGCGGGCGCTCGTCGGTGATCCAGCCGGTGTCCACGGCCGTCATCAGGATGCCGTCGGTGAGCATCTCCTCGGCGCTGGTCCGGGTCAGCATGTTCAGCGCGGCCTTGGCCATGTTGGTGTGCGGATGCCCGGGCCCCTTGTACGCCCGGCTGAACTGGCCCTCCATCGCCGAGACGTTGACGATGTACTTGCGCCGCGCGCTCGCCGCCGCCATCGCCGGCCGCAGCATGCTGACCAGGATGAACGGGGCCGTCTGGTTGCACAGCTGCACCTCGAGCAGCTCGACCGGGTCCACCTGGTCGACCTTCTGGGTCCAGCTGTTCTCCTCGTGCAGGTCCGGGCGCAGGCCACCGGCGTCGATCGCGGTCGCGTTGGCCATCCGGGCCGGGGACGTCGAGCCGGCGGTCAGGGCCAGCTCGGTCAGCATCGCCGGGGTGAAGGAGTGGTGCTCGACGGCGCCGGTCAGTTCGGCCCGGCCGCGCGGCAGGTGCCCGAACGTCTGCACCTCGGGCAGCTCCCCCGCCGGCAGGGGCGCGGACTCGGCCTCGACCAGGGGCGCGTACGCGCCCGGGGAGCGGCGGACCGTCTGCGCGGCGTTGTTGATCAGGATGTCGAGGGGGCCGGCGGCGGCCACCGACTCCGCGAGGGCCACGACCTGGCCCGGGTCGCGCAGGTCGATCCCGACGATCTTGAGCCGGTGCAGCCACTCCGCGCTGTCGGGCATCGCGGAGAACCGGCGGATCGCGTCGTTGGGGAACCGGGTCGTGATCGTGGTGTGCGCGCCGTCGCGGAGCAGCCGCAGCGCGATGTACATCCCGATCTTGGCCCGGCCGCCGGTGAGGAGCGCGCGCCGTCCGGTCAGGTCCGCGCTGGCGTCCCGGCGGGACCGGTTGCGGGCCGCGCACGGCGGGCACAGCTGGTGGTAAAAGGCGTCGACCTCGGTGTAGCGGGTCTTGCACGTGTAGCAGGCCCGGGCCCGGATCAGGGTGCCGGCGGACGCGCCGATCGTCGGGGACTCCAGCAGGATGCCCTGGGTCTCGTCGTCGATCCGGTCGGGGGCGCCCGTCGCGGTCGCCTCGGTGACCGCGAGGTCGGCGGCCATCACGGCGGCGCGGCGGTCGGCGCGCCGACGCTGCTTGACGGCCTTGAACAGCCCCGCGGTGGCCCGGCGCAGCGCGACCGCGTCGGGGTGCTCCGCCTCGAGCAGTTCCGCCTCGGCGAGCACCCGCAGGGCGGCCGACAGCCGCTCCGGATCGATTCCCATGGTCTTGCCCCTCTTCCGTGTGCCCCGAGAACTCTACGGCCGTGCTGCCGGCGTCCCGGCGGGCGGGCGGCGCTAGCGTGAGCCCATGCACCCCTTGACGATGCCGGTGGACCTCGGCGAGGCCGAGTTCGTGCCGGACCCGCGCCGCCGGGCCGGCTGGACGCTGCTCGTCGACGGGGTCGCGCAGTCCTACGTCGATCTGGACGATCCGGGACATCTGGAGTTCGAGTACATGCGGCGGGTGGCGGCCGTCGTGGCGGTCGCCGGGCCGGCCGGGGCGCCCCTGCGGGTGCTGCACCTGGGCGGGGGCGGCCTGACCCTCCCACGGTACGTCGCCGCCACCCGGCCCGGGTCCACCCAGCGGGTCGTCGAGCGGGACGGGACCCTGCTGGAGGCGGTGCGCCGGATCCTGCCGCTGGAGGCCGAGGTGGAGTTCCGGGTGGCCGACGCGCGGGACGTGGTGGAGAGCAGCGCCGACGGCTGGTACGACCTGGTGGTCGCCGACGTCTACCGGGGCGCGCAGATGCCGGCCCGCGTCGCGAGTGTGGAGTTCGCGCGGCAGGTGGCCCGGGTGCTCCGCCCCGGCGGGCTCTACGCCGTCAACGTCACCGACCTGCCCCCGTTGTCGTTCTCCCGCCGGCAGGCGGCGACGCTGCGGGCGGCGTTCGCGGACGTGTGCGTGGTGGGCGAGCCGGGGATGCTGCGCGGGCGGCGGTTCGGCAACGTGGTGTTCGCGGCGGCCACGGCCCCGGGCGGGGTGCCGGTCGCACGGTTGACGGCGCGGGTCGTCCGGGACAAACCGCCCGGACGGGTCGTACACGGAGATCAATTGGACAGGTTCGTCTCGGGGGCCCAACCTTGGCACGAACAGAACTGAACCAGGACTTCGAACAGGTGTACGATTCCGCCATGCTCCCCCTCGCCACCCCGCCGGTCCTGCGCCGGCTCCTGCCCGCGGGCGGGTTCCGCCGGGGCTCCACCGTGTCGGTCACCGGCTCGCTGACCCTGCTGTTGGCGCTGCTGGCCGAGGCGGCGTCCGCCGGGGCCCGGGTGACCGCCGTCGGGATGCCCGTCGTCGTGGGCCTCGTGCCCGGCGAGGTGGCCACCCTGCCTAACCCGGGTCCGGCGTGGGCCCGGGTCGTCGCCGAGCTGCTGCACGTGCGCGGCGCGGTCGTGGTGCTGCCCGCCGGAGCGGTCGGGGCCCGCGACGCCGAGCAGTTGGCGGCGCTGGCCCGGCAGTGCGGCAGCGTGCTGGTCTGCCACGGGCCGGCGTGGGCGGCCGCCGACGTGCTGCTGGAGGAGACACCCGGGTCCTGGCCGCCGTTCCGGGGCGGGCGCGAGCTCGGGGTGCAGGTGCGCGGGCGGGGGCCGGCGGCCCGACCGGTCCGGGCACTGCTCCGGCTGCCGATGCGCCCACCGGCCCTGTCCGTCGCGACAGCCTGACCCCACCAACCCCTTTTCTGGGTACCGGGGGCCGGCGGCGCCGGGCCCGTCGCGGACTCTTGGCAGGTTCGGCCCGCGCGCTGGTTCAGCCCGCGCGTCAGTGGGCGCCGACCGCTCCCGCAACGCGCACATCCCGGTGGTGGAACCCCGTACCCGAGGGTCAGTTCTCCGAGATGGCCTGTTGTTCGCCGGCCTCGATCCGGAACGGCAGGACGTTGCCCGGCGGGGGCAGCGGGCACACGAACGCGTCGGAGAAGGCGCACGGCGGCAGCTGCGCGCGGTTGAAGTCCAGGACCACCGGGCCACCGGCCGGCGGGGCCGTGACGAACAGGAATCGGGCCGCGCCGTAGGACTCCCGGCCGCTGGTGCCGTCGCGGAACGTCAGCTGCGCTCCGTTCTCCGCGCCGGAGTGCAGGGCCACCACCTCGGCGCGCCGCCCGTCGACCTCGAAGACGAAGGTGCCGAAGACCGGGTAGTCCTCCTCGCGGGCGGTGTTGCTGTGCGCGATGTGCACGCTCTCGTCGTCACCGGCGGGCACGAACTCGGCCTCGACCCGCCACCGCGGGTCCGGGGCGAACGCGTCGATCCGGGTGAAGCGGGCCACGGCGTCGGCGTGCGGGTCGTACACCCGGACGGCCAGGTCGTCGCCGCGCTGGATGGTCAGCAGGTCCACGTCGCCGTGGTGCAGCCACTCGTGCACGCCGAACAGGCCCTCGGACACGGCCTGGCCGTCGTCGCCGGTCAGGCCCTCGCCGCCGGTGAGCCGGACCTTGCCGTCCTCGGCGCGCCAGGTGCCGGGGACGCCGTCGATGACCGTGTCGCCGTACAGCAGCCAGTGGGTGCCGGTCAGGGTCAGCGGCCCGTGCTGGGCGGCGACGCTGGTCTGCCGGCGGGCGTGCCACAGTTCCCACTCGGGGACGAACTCAGCGGGGGTGATCATGCCGCCACGGTAGTGCGTCCACCGTGGCCGCGACAGTGGTGTTGCTCACCGGCGGCTACAGTGCCCGGGTGTCTGAACCGGAGCCGTACGACCTCGATCTGCGCGTCGACCTGCCCGACGGGGTGACCGGCCGGGAGTGGGGCAACGACCTGTTGATGCGCGCCGAGGGCGGCGGCGGGGCGTTCGTCCGGGTGCTGCTGCCGGTCGGGTTGCGCGGCGGGTCGTCGATCACGTTCGGTACCTGGCTGCGGGTGTCCGAGGAGGAGCTGCACCGGGCGTTCCTGGCCTGGAGCTCCCCCGCCTACGCGGACCTGGTCCTGGAGGGGACGCTGGGCAACACGATCCTGCCGTGGGGGCCGGAGGTGCTCGGCGCGCCCGCGACGGCGTCCGTGCTGGACCCGGCGCACCTGCCGACGGTCGTGTCGAGCGGTCATCCCGAGGTCGCGCGGATGCTGGCCGAGGACTGGGACCCCGACGACGTGCTGAGCCGGATGGGGTGCGCGCTGCCCGTGCCGGTGCGCCAGCCGGTGACCGACCGGTGGGAGTTCACCCGCACGGCGGGGCTGAGTCCGGCGCACACGGCCGAGGGGCTGCGGTTCGTCGGGCCGGGGCGGGTGGTCATCGTCGACGTGCTGACGACGCCGGAGGAGTGGACCCCGGAGCACACCCTGGAGGTGGTTCTGAAGGGTGCGCCCGCCGATCCGGAGGGCAGGCTCCTGGAGGGCGAGGAGCTGGGGGCCGGGAAGGGCGAGGACCCCGAGGGGGGTACCGGTGCGCCGGCGGCCGGTCTGCGGCACGCGCTGTGGCAGCAGGTCGACCAGGGGCGCGAGTTCTACGGCCACGTGATCCGCCCCGGCACGACGGCGCACGTCATCTGTCTATACGAGGACCCCGACGACCTGGCCTGGGCGCTGGAGGTCTGGCGCTCGGTCCGCCCGCCGACGACGCCCTGACCCGATCGCACGACGGGCCGGGTTGTGTCTGGCCGTGAAGCGGCCACCCGTGTCGGTGACCCGTGTCCGGAGACGCGGGCGCCGCTCCCGGGACCGTCAGCCGGCCTTCGCCTGGAGCATCACCAGGTCCGCCGCGCGGAACGCCGCCGCCAGGCTCGTGCGGCTGCTGATCTCCGCGAGCCCCATGGTCAACGTGACCGGCGTGCCCGGGACGAGGGTGTTCCAGTCGTAGCTGGCGACGGCGGCCGTCAACCGGCTGCCGACCTCCTGGGCCTCGGCGAGCGCGGTCCCGGGCAGCACCACGACGAACTCGTCGCCGCCGAACCGGGCCAGGAAGTCCCCGCCGCGCAGCGCCCGGGTCAGGATCGCGGCCACGTGCTGGAGGACCTGGTCGCCGGACAGGTGTCCGTGCACCGTGTTGACGGACTTGAAGCCGTCGAGGTCCGCGACGCCGACCGTGCCGTACGTGCCGTGGCTGGCGAGTTCGGCGACGTAGCGCTCCAGGTGCCGGCGGTTCGGCAGGCCGGTGAGGGAGTCGGTGTGCGCCTCGTCGGCGTACCGGGTGACGGAGCGGCGCAGTTCGTCGTGGTCGAGGCGCGCGGTGACCCCGTCGACGAACAGGTCGTACAGCCGGGTGGTGGTGCGGGCGAGCATCCCGGCGACCACCCGGTCGTCGGCGTGCGCGGCCAGGTGGTCGCCGAGCGCGGTGTGCGCGAGGGCGCGCAGCCGGGGCACCTCGGCCGCGCCGAGCCGGGAGGCCGCCGCCGAGGCCCCGTCGAGCAGGGCGAGGGCCACGGTGGGGCGGTTCTCGGCGATGGCCAGGCACGCTTCGCCGAGCCGGCGGAGTTCGCCGTTCTCCTGGTAGGGCTCCAGGTCGGTGCGCAGCAGGGGGCGGGCGTCGATGCCGCCCCGGCCGCCGAGGGCCGCGTACCGGGACAGGGCGTAGCCGAGGTAGGGCAGTTCGAAGCCGGTGACGTCCTCGGGGCCGAGGGTGCGGGTGAGCTCGCCGAGGGCGCGCAGGCAGGCCTCGGTGTCGCCCTGGTGGTCGAGGGCGAGGGCGTGCCGGACCCGGATCTCGGGGTGGGTGACGAACACGGGGTCCATGGCGGCGGCCCGGGAGATCTCCATGGCGCGCTGCTGGGCGGCGACGGCGTGCCGGTGGAAGCCGACCCAGGAGTAGGTGACGGCCAGGTCCAGCCAGGCGCGGGCCGCCCCGGGGTCGGCCGGCCCGGCCTCCTCCAGGGCCCGGGCGCCCCGGACGAGGTGGGTGACGCAGCGTTCGAGGGAGCCCTGGTGGTGGGCGACGCAGGCGGCCAGGGCGTGGAACTCGCCGAGCATCGCCGGTTCGTCGTGGCCGCGCAGGGCCGCGTCGGCCTGGTCGATGACGCGGGGGCACTCGGCCATCCGGCTGAGGTTGAGGAGCGCGGCGAGCTTGGTCAGCAGTACCCGGATGATCTCGGTCTGGTCGTCGAGGAGCGGCAGGATCTCGTCGGCGCGCAGCACGGCGTCACTGCTGCGCCCGGACCGGATCAGCCGGGACAGCCCGGCCGCGTCGCGGACGACAGCCGTGGAGGGGCTGTCGTGCTGGATGGTCACTTCCACCCCCGGTTCAGAAACGGTTGTGAACTCCCATCATGCTCCCCGTCCCGGGTACCCGGATCATGGTGTTGGCCAGGAGATCGTGCCGATCGGATGACCTTTCACGTTTCGTACCCGATCATGACGGGTCCTGGGCGGGTCGCAGGACGGCACAGGTGAACCGGACGGACGCGGCGGTGTCGACCCGGTAGCCGTGCGGCCGGTCGGACCGGAAGGCCACCGCGTCGCCGACGGACAGGGTCTGCTCGTCGCCGCCGACGATCAGGACGAGGTCGCCGTCGGTGACGGTGAGCAGTTCGCGGGTGCCGGGCAGCGCCTCGCCCTGGTAGTGCTCGCCGGGGCGCATCTCCCAGGACCACAGTTCCACGGCGTTGGGCGGGTCGGAGCCGATCACGAGCTGGGCCCAGCCGCCGGAGCCGCCCTGCCAGAGCCGGACGGTCTCGGCGGCCCGGACGGTGCGCAGCACGGGGTGCACGTCGGTGACGACGAGCTGGGCGAGGGTGACGCCGAGGGACTGGGAGATCCGGACCAGGGTGCCGACGCTGGGGTTGGTGCGGGCGCCCTCGATCTGGATCAGCATGCCCCGGCTGACCCCGGACCGGGCGGCCAGCTCGTCGAAGCTCCAGCCGCGCAGGGCACGGAGCTCCTTGAGGTGCGCGGCGATCGCCTGGGCCACGACGTCCTGCTCCGTCACATCGACCTCCATGGTGCACTGTGATGCACCTCTAGTTCACTACAGTGGGCCATGCGTTGTACTGTGCTCGCAGTCCAACAAAGTGTACGGAGGTAAGGGTGTTCGCGGCGGTACTCGCGCTGACAGCCAGCGGCCTGTGGGGGTCGTCCTACTTCCTCGGCGGCAGCATCAGCCGCCAGATGCCGGCCCTGACCGTGCTGTTCATCGCCCAGCCCCTGATCCTGGTGGGCACGTGCGTGATCGTCACCGTCCGGGGCCTCGTCCCGCACCCGGGCGCGGCGGCCTGGGGCGTCGTGGCCGGCGCGGCGGCGGTCGCCGCGATGATCACCATGTACCGGGCCCTGGCCGGCGCGGCGATGGGCGTGGTGGCCCCGATCGGGGCGTCGGCGGCCGTCCTGCCCGTACTCGTCGGGCTGGCCACCGGGGAACGGCCGCAGCCGGTGCAACTGCTCGGCGTCGGGGCGGCGCTCGCCGGGGTGGCCCTGGTGGCCCGCGCGCCGGGTGCGCACGGCCGCACGCCCCGGCCGGCCATGATCATGGCTCTGACCTCGGCGGCGTGTGTCGGGGTGGTCTACACGGCCGTCCCGCTGGGCGCCCAGCAGGACGCGACGACGACCCTGATCGTGCAGCGGATCACGATGACGGCGCTGATCGCGGCGATCGTGCTCGCCTCCCGGCACCAGGTGACCGTGGGCCCCGGGTCGCTGGGGCGGATCACGCTGATCGCCGGTACCGAGATCACGGCGAACCTGACCTACACCCTCGCCGCGACCCAGCCCGGCGCGATGCTCTCGGTGGTGTCCGCGCTGGCGTCGCTGTCCCCCGTGGTGACAGCGCTGATCGCGCGGCAGGTGCTGACCGAACGGTTGTCCCGGTGGCAGCTGACCGGGGTCGGCGTGACCGTGGCCGGGGTGGCGGCGGCCGCGATCGGCTGACCGGGCCCGGGAGGCCCGGGCCGGCCGGGCTCACCGCCCGGCCAGCCGGAACTCCTCGCGGCGCCGGGCGGCGATCTCGACCCGCCTGGCCGGGTACGGCGCGCGGGGCGTGTTCCGCGGGCGGTTGCCGAGGCGGCGCAGAAAGTCGATGTTCATCGTGGTTCTCCTTCACTGGCATCAGGTATGACACCATCATGACGTCATACGCGATGCCAGTCAAGGCCTACTGATGTCGTAATGACATCAGGGGACGTCAGCCGCCCACCACGGGGTAGTGGTCGGAGTAGTCCGTGTAGGTGTACGTGGTGAACCAGCTGGTCACCGACCAGGTCGGCGACGGCGCCTTGAGCACCGTGTTGCGCCAGCCGGCGGGGCGCGCGTGCCCGGCCCGGAACAGCACGTAGTCGAGGCTCTCGCGCGGGTCACCCGGGTACCGGTAGTGCGCGATCGAGTTGTCCCGGGTGTCGAACGAGTACGCCCAGCCGTCGCGGGTGTCCGCGCCGGCCAGGTCACCGGCGGCCAGCATCGCCGGGTACTCCCCCGAGGTGTGGTCCACGTTCAGGTCGCCGGCGACGAGGACCTGCTCGGCGGCGGGGATGTTCTTCGCGTCCAGGAACGCGTCGATCGCGCGGAGCTGCTTCGCCCGGATCTCGGCGGCCTGCCCGGCGGAGCAGCCGGGGTCGGTGGACTGCAGATGGGTACCCACGATGTGCGCGCGGACGCCGTTGACATTGATCGCCACGTAGGCGAAGCCCTTGTTCGACCACCAGTCGGCCCCGCACGCGTCGACGAAGACGTGCTGCTCGCGGCGCTCGATCGGCCACTTGCTCAGGATCGTGACGCCGCCGTCCTCCGGGGTGGAGCCGGAGTAGTTGCCGCTGGTCGCGTCCCAGCCGGCGGTGGACCGGCCGACGACCGGGGTCTGGTGCGGGTAGCGGCCGGCCAGGTTGGCCTTCAGCCGGTCGGACGCCTCGTTGTCGAACGCCTCCTGGAGGACCACCACGTCGTTGCCCGAGGCGAAGGACGCGTTGGCGATCAGGTCCGCGCGGTGCAGCTGACCCCAGTTCGGGTACAGGTTGCGGCTCATCAGGAAGACGTTGTGGCTGAGCACCTTCAGCCGGGGCGGGGCCGCCTGGGCGGGGGTGGCGGGGAGCAGGACGGCGGCCGTCGCGGCGGCCGCGAGCGTGCCCAGCAGGGCACGCCGAGGGGCGGAGAGAAACATGAAAATCTTTCTATGGGTACCGGGTGGCCGGCGTCCACCCTCCAGGTGCCCAACAAGTGAACTATGTGGAGCTGATCCCGAAAAGATCCGCCCCGTTGCCCCACAGCACCCGACGCAGCCAGTCGTCCCCGAGCCCGAGCCGGACCAGCGCGTCGACCTGGTGGGCGTACGGGTACGGGATCGACGGGAAGTCCGAGCCGAGCAGGATCCGGTCGGCGTGCGCGGCGAGGCGAGGGCCCAGGTCCGCCGGCATCGGGGCCAGCCGCTCGGTGAAGTCGGTGCCGACCATCGTGGTGTCGGCGTACACGCCCGGGTAGCGGGCCACCAGGTCCAGGTGCTCGTGGTACTCCGGCAGGCCCAGGTGCGCGATCACCAGGCGCAGCTCCGGATGCCGGGCCAGCACCGCGCCGACCGGACCGGGACCCGTGTGCCGGCCGGGCATCGGACCCGACCCGCAGTGGATCACCACCGGGACCCGGGCGTCGGCGAGCAGGCCCCAGACGGGGTCGAGCAGCGGGTCGAGGGGGTCGTACCCGCCGACCTGGACGTGCGCCTTGAACACCCGGGCGCCACGGTCGAGGGCCGCGCGGACGTAGCCGACGGCCTCCGGTTCGGGGAAGAACGTCGCCGAGTGCAGGCAGTTCGGGGTGGCCGCCGCGAACTGTGCCGCCCAGTCGTTGAGCCAGGCCGACATGCCGGGGCGGTGCGCGTAGACGAGGCTGGTGAAGGCGCGCACACCCTGGGCACGGAGCTGGGCCAGGCGCTCGGGGACCGTGCCCCGGTAGTGGACCGGCCAGTCGACGCCGTAGTTCGCGCCCGCCGCGTCGAAGTACGCCCAGACCTTGGCCTGGACCGGGGCGGGCAGGAAGTGGGTGTGCACGTCGACCAGCCCCGGGAGACCCAGCTCCCGCCACACCTCGGTCATGCCGCCGAGCCTACCGGCCGGTAACGCCGACCGGCTTTCTTTACGGACAGTTTCCAGTAGGGCCATCCGGCTGTTGTAGGCTCCGTGCCGATGACAAGATCCACAAGGCTCGGGCTGGCGGCGCTGCTCCTGCTGCCCGCCCTGGCGGCCTGCTCCCCCGCCCCCGCGTCCCCGGACAGCGCGTGCGTCCTGATCGGCGAGGAACTCGTCGGCCAGCTCGTCCCCGGCCACGAACGCGCCGTCACCACCCGGATGCCCGGCGACTCGTACAACAGCGTGACCTGCACCGTGAAGGGCTCGGCGACCGGGCCCCGGACCGCCGAGCTCACCGCGACCCTCGAACGCCACGGCTCCTGCGCCGGTGCCGACGACGGCTCCACGGTCTGCAATCCCCCCAGGGAGATGGCGAACAGGGCGTACGACCCGACCTGCGCGACCTGGCGGGCCAATCCCGAGACCCGGGGCGTGGAGGTCACGGTGCCCGGGGTGGGACGGCGGGCCTGCGCCTTCGCCCTCACCGGCCCCGACCGCCGGCTCGTCACCGTCCACCTGCTCAGTCAGGTCGACGGCGACCTGGTCATCGTCACCTACGCCGCCGGGCCCTCCACCCCCGAACTCGCGGTGCCCGCGGCGGCGGCCGTGGCGAACAACATCTGGGCGGCACTGTGAAGTGGCTCTGGATCACCCTCGGCGTCCTGGCCGTCCTCCTGTGCCTGGGCTGCTGCGGCTGGTGGCTCCTCGACGACTACGGCGTCTTCGATCCGGAGTTCGTCCGGCCCACGCCGGTGCGGCAGCTGCCGACCCCGCCGTTCCTGCCCACTCCGTCCCCCTAGGCGCGGAGGGAACGCCGACGCGCGGGGCGGGCTCCTAGGCGCGGAACAGCTCCACGGCGAGCAGGACCGCGAAGACGAGGAGTACCAGGCCGGAGAAGCGGTCGAACCAGACCCGGCGGGTCGGGGTGAAGAACCGGCGGGCCAGGGCGGCGCCGACGCCCAGGACGCCGAACCACAGCCAGGAGGCGCTGACCGCGCCGGCCGTGAACAGGGTCCGGCCCGCCGCCGGCTGGGCCACGATCGCCGCGCCGATCACCCCGACGGTGTCCAGGATCGCGTGCGGGTTGAGCAGCGAGACCGCCACCGTGCGGCCCAGGACGCCGCGCACCGCGAACGCCGCCGGGGCAGCGTCGGCCGGATGGTCGGCGACCGTGGACCGCAGCGCCCGCACCCCCAGGTACGCCAGGAACAGCGCGCCCGCGCCGAGCATCGCCGCCCGCAGCCCGGGCACGGCGGTGAGCAGCCCGCCGACGCCGGCCGCGCCGAGCAGGATCAGCAGCGTGTCGCACAGCGCCGCGCCCACCACCGCCCACAGCGCCCGGGGCAGCCCGACGGCCACGCCCTGGCCGAGGACGAACACGTTCTGCGCGCCGATCGGCATGATCAGGCCTAGGCCGAGCACGATGCCCGCCAGGTAGTTCGTGAGCACGGGACCCCCCTCCGAGAACGACACCCTACGACACGCGGCATGCCGGTCGATCCGACGGCGGGGGCCGGAGCCGTCGCGGGGCAGACGGGAATGCCGGCCGCGCCGAGGATCCGGCGGGCGCCGAGGAACGACCCCGGCACCGTCGAGCGGGCGGACACCGTGCGCGGTCCACGACGGCACGCCATCGTCGGCGCGCCGGATCGAGGAGCGGCCACGTCCGGGGTCCGGTGACCGGACCGTCGGGTTCCGGTGACCGGGCGGGGCCCGGCGGCCGGACCCGGGTCGGAGTATCCGGTCGCGGTCGGCGGGCGCGGCGGGTAGCTTGCGGACGGTGACGATCTTCCGGGACTTCTCCCCCTCCGCGGCCGTCGCCGCCCTCGTCGCGGTGCTGGTCGGGTTCTCCGGCCCGTTCGCGATCGTGACCCAGGCCGCCGAGGCCGGGCACCTCACCACCGGGCAGCGCGCCTCGTGGGTGTGGGCGATCGCCGTGGGCAGCGGGATCACCTCGCTGGTGCTGAGCTGGTGGACGAGGATGCCGGTGATCACGGCCTGGTCGACCCCCGGCGCGGCGCTGCTGGTCACGTCGCTCGGCGACTACCCGTACCGGGCGGCGGTCGGGGCGTTCCTGTTCAGCGCGGTCGCGATGACCCTGATCGGGCTGACCGGCGTGTTCGGCTGGCTGATGGCGCGGATCCCGACGGGCATCGTCTCGGCGCTGCTGGCCGGCATACTGCTCCAGTTCGTGCTGCACGCGTTCCAGGCGGTGCCGGGCGCGCCGGTCCTCACCGTGGCCGTGATCGTGGTGTTCGTGCTGGCCAAGCGGCTGGCGTCGCGGTACGCGGTGCTCCTCGCGCTGCTCGTCGGGGTGGGCGTCGCCGCCGCCCAGGGTCAGCTCGACGGCCTGTCGCAGGTCAGCGCGCAGGTCACCCGGCCGGAGTTCACGGTGCCGGCGTTCTCGCTGTCGGCGATCATCAGCATCGGGATCCCCATGCTGCTGGTCACCTCGGCGTCCCAGAACGCGCCCGGGCTGGGGGTGCTGCGCGCCTCGGGCTACGAACCGAACGACCGCAAACTCCTCGGCGGTACCGGGATCGTGTCCGTGCTGCTCGCCCCGTTCGGCAGCCACGCGGTGAACCTGGCCGCGATCACCGCCGCGATCTGCACCGGCCCGGAGGCGCACCCCGACCCGCGCCGCCGGTACACCGCAGGGATGTCCGCCGGGGTGTTCTACCTGGTGATCGGGGTGTTCTCCGCCGGGCTGGTGCAGGCGTTCTCCGCGCTGCCGAAGGCCCTGATCGCGGTGGTGGCCGGGGTCGCGCTGCTCGGGGCGGTGCTGACCGGGCTGGTCGGGGCCGTGGAGGACGTGCCGGCCCGGGAGGCCGCGCTGATCACGCTCGCGGTCACGGCGTCCGGGGTGACCGTGCTGGGGATCGGGTCGGCGTTCTGGGGGCTGGTCGCGGGGCTGGGCGCGCACGCGGTGCTCACGCTGCGTACCCGAAAAAGGGTTTCGGCGGGTGAAACAATCGGCCGATGAACCTGGTCGAGGAGCACTCCATCCTGTCCGTGGTCGCCGGATCGCGGGCCTTCGGGCTGGCCACGGCGACCTCCGACCACGACCGGCGCGGCGTGTACGTCGCCCCGACCCCGCTGTTCTGGCGGTTCGACAAGCCGCCGACCCATGTGGAGGGCCCGGGCGAGGAGCCGTTCAGCTGGGAGGTCGAGCGGTTCTGCGCGCTGGCCCTGACCGCGAACCCGAACATCCTGGAGGTGCTGCACTCCCCGCACGTGGAGGTGTGCACGCCGCTGGGCACCGAACTGCTGGCACTGCGGGAGGCGTTCCTGTCCCGCAAGGTGTACCAGACCTACCTCGGTTACGTCCGCGCCCAGCTCAACCGGGCGGAGAACGCCGTCGCCCGGGACGGCACGCCGACCTGGAAGCACGTCATGCACCTGCTGCGGCTGCTCGACGCCGGGACCGGGCTGCTGGAGACCGGGGCGCTGACCGTCGACGTCGGGGCCGACCGGGACCGGCTGCTCGCGGTCCGGCGGGGCGAGGTGCCGTGGGAGCGGGTGAAGGAGTGGCACGCGGCCGCCGTCGGGCGGTTCGAACGGGCGCTGCCCGACAGCCCGCTGCCGTGGGAGCCGGACCGGGCGCGGGTCGAGGACTGGCTGGTGTCGGTCCGGCGGCGGTCGCTGTGACGGGGTTGCCGTGACGGGTCCGGGGCCCGGCGCGACACACGCCGGACCCCGGTGTTCAGTACTGGCGGGTTACGGCTGCCAGTAGTTGCCCGACACCACGATCATCGTCTGGAGCTGGATGCTCGTCGAGTAGTAGTCGGTGGTGCCCGGCTGGGTGGCCAGCATCTTCGACCACAGGGAGTCCACCCAGGTCTGGGCGCCCGGGTCGTTGATCGCCGCGACCGCGTACGGCGCGAAGAACGCCGGCTCGCTGCCCGAGGAGATCTGGGTGCCGTCCAGCTTGTACCCGATGGCGATCTTCGACGGGTCGTTACCGGTCTTCGCCCGGATCCAGGTGGTCAGCTTGCGGGCACTGGTGCGCGAGGCCGCGTCGCCGTTGACGGCCGCGTCGGCGCCGAGCCGCCACGGGGTGCGGCAGGAGTTCCACCAGTTGTACCCGTCGTTCGGGTCCTCCAGGACCTGGCCCTGGGCGGGCCGCGCGCTGGAGTTGGTGTTGATGACGAAGTCCGGCAGCAGACCCGTGTTCGGCGAGTACTGGTTCTGCAGGTTCGTCGTCAGCGTCTGGTGCGCCTGGCGGATCGTGTCCCACGCGGAGTCCCCGGTGGCCTTCCGGAACGCCCGGAAGTGGTCGATCATGTGGTCCGACGGGCGGGTCATGTAGTAGTGCTCCTCGCCCGGCGTGCTCCAGTCGCCGAACGTGAGCAGGTTCGTGGACGGGTTGATCTCGCTGGCCTTGATCGCGTTGATGTGCTTGATCGCCAGCTGCTGGTAGTTGTACGTGCCCGCGTTGCCCCACTGCTTCGAGGCGAGCAGCAGGCCGTAGGCGACGTCCATGTCGCCGTCGGTGGCCGAGTCGCTGCCGCTGACGCTCTTACAGGCGGCGTCCTGCTCGGCGGCGAGGAGGTCCTTGTTGTTCACGGACGGGTGGGCCAGCATGAACTTCACCATGCCGTCGAAGATCTTCTTCGCGTCCGGGTCCACGCCGGCCATGGTGGCGACGATGACCATGCCGTAGCCCTGGGCCTCGGCCACGTACGGGTGGTCGGCGTCCGGGGAGATGACCTCGTACCAGCCGTTGCCGCAGTTCTGCCGGACGAACGCGTTCTTCCACTTCTGGTAGTACGTCACCACGGCCTGGTCGACCGTCGACTGGGAACCGCTGGGCCGCAGGGTGCCGGCCACGTACGGGTACAGGTGGCTGCCGAACGGGACGGCCGGGCCGCCGGGCGGCTGGGTGGTCGGGGGCGCGGTCGTCGGCGGGGCGGTGGTGGGCGCGGCCGTGGGGCTCGCGGTCGGGGTCGGCGTGGTGCCGCCGCCGTACACCTCGACCTCGAACAGGGAGTAGCCGTAGGCCGTGCCGCGCTGGGTGCCGTACACCCGCACGTAGCGGCCGGAGCCCGACAGGCCGGTCAGGTCGTCGGAGCCCCCGTTGCCGGTGGTCGTCGCGGTCAGCTGACGCCACGTAGTGGTGTCGTCGGAGACCTCGACCCGGTAGGACTTCGCGTAGGCGGCCTCCCAGCGCAGCAGCACCCGGGTCACCGGGTACGTCGCGCCGAGGTCCACCCGGAGCCATTCGGGGTCATGACCCTCGACGGAGGCCCACCGGGAGCTGCTCGAACCGTCGACGGCCTTGGCGCCGCCGAGCGAGGACGACTCCGAGGAGGACACCGCGACGGGACGGTTGAGGGCCAGGTTGGTCTCCGCGGCCCCGGCGGGCAGCACTGCCAGCCCTCCGACAGCGAGAGCGGCGGCTACGGCGACGGAAAGGGCGATCACAGGGGGGCGGGGCATGGGTGCCTCCTCGTTGCGGGCGGTCATGAGGGGTGACGCGCTGTGACCCGGGCCCGGGTGACGAATCGGAACGTATGCCGGTGCGTCGAGTGGTGTCAAGGGATTGGGTAAGGCAGTCTTCCTATTGGCACAGTGTCGGTTTTTCCGCCCTCTGACCAGCCCAATTGTTAAGGATCCCGTCAACGTATTGACATGGGCCGTGCACCGACTTAGCGTCCTCCCACGATAGTAAGTCAGTCTTTCTATTCATCTCGTGCGACGAAGGTGGCGTCATGGCCAGGCTTGCGGGCTCCTCCCGACTACTGCGGGCGATCAACGAATCCGCCGCGCTCGGACACCTCCTCGAACGCGGCCCCCTCACCCGGGGCGACCTGCGCGCCCTGACCCGGTTGTCCAAGCCGACCACTTCGGACGTGCTCCGCCGCCTGGAGGAGGCCGGGCTCGCGATGATCGTCGGCCGGACCAGCGGCGGCCCCGGCCCCAACGCCGACGTGTACGCGGCCAACCCCAACGCGGCGTACGCGGCGGCGGTGTCCGTCCGCGACACCCTGAGCAGCGCCACCCTCCCCGCGCTGTCGGCGGCCGTCTGCGACCTGACCGGCACCCTGCGGGCCCGCGCCGAGCTGCACATCGACCCCCGGGCCACCGACCCGGTGGACGCGGTCACCGACGCGCTCGCCGAGGTCTGCCGGCAGGCCGGGATCACGATGCGCCAGCTCGACCACGTACAGGTGGCCGTGCCCGGCTCCTACGACGCGCGGACCGACACCGTGCACCACATCGACGTCCCCGGCTGGAGCCGGCCCGGCCTGGTCGGCGAGCTGCGCCGCCGGGTACTCAAGGTCGTCGACGTGGACAACGACGTGAATCTCGCCGCCGTCGCCGAACGGCACCGGGGCGTGGCCGCCCAGCCGGCCGGCGGCCCGGGACCCGACGCCACCGAGGGCTTCGCGCTGCTCTGGCTCGGCGAGGGCATCGGTCTGGCCATCGACCTCGCGGGCACCCTGTTGCGCGGTGCCCGGCAGGGCGCCGGCGAGATCGGGTACATGCCGATCGGGATGCCCGGCCCCGACGGCCGCCCCGACTTCCACGACCTCGTCGGCGGGACGGCCGTGGAGGCCCTGGCCCGCCAGCACGGGTTCGGCGCGCGCACCGCCCCGGCGGCGGTGGCCCTGGCCGTCGCCGCCGGTACCCCCCAGTCCGCGGCGTTCCTCGCCGCCCTCGCCGAACGGATCGCCGTCGGCCTCGCCGCCGTCGTCGCCGTTCTCGATCCCCCGCTGGTCGTGCTGGCCGGCGAGGTGTCCCAGGCGGGCGGCGAGGCGCTCCGCGCCGCGGTGGAGTCGGCGCTGAACACCGCCGGCCCGCTGCGCACCCCGATCAGTTCGACCGGGGTCACCGACGACGCCGCCCTGCTCGGCGCGCTGGACGCGGCACTGTCCGCCGTCCGGGAACACCTGTTGTCCGGCCTGCAGTTCTGATTCCCCCTTTCAGGAGAGCACCCCATGAAACGCACCGCACTGGTACTCGCCGTGGCCCTGGCCCTGGCCGGCTGTTCGTCCGGCGGCGACACCGACAAGATCGCCGCCGCCGGGCAGGAGGCGTCCGGCACCGTCGAGTTCTGGCACTTCTTCACCGGGCGGGAGTCCGAGGCGATCGCCGCCGCCGTGAAGGACTTCCAGACCACCCACCCGAAGATCAAGGTGGAGGTCAAGGACAGCCAGGACGACAGCAAGATGGTCCAGGCCATCGCCGGCGGCAAGGGGCCCGACATCGGGCTGTCGTACTCGACCGACATGGTCGGCAAGCTGTGCGCCTCGGGCGCGTGGCGGGACCTGTCGCCGTACATCGCGCGGGACAAGGTCGACATGGGCGGGTACCCGGACCTGGTCAAGCAGTACACCGAGTACCGGGGCAAGCGGTGCGCGATGCCGTTCCTCGCCGACTCCTACGGCCTGTACGTGAACAAGACCCAGTTCGCCGAGGCCGGGATCACCTCGGTGCCCAAGACCCTCGCGGAGCTGTCCGACGCGGCGAAGAAGCTGACCAAGCGCTCCGCCGACGGCACCATCGAGCGGGCCGGCTTCCTGCCGCTGTTCGGCTTCTACGAGAACTCCGCCTCGCACTGGGGCCCGATGGTCGGCGGCAAGTGGCTCAAGAGCGACGAGACCTCCGCGATCGGTACCGACCCGGCGTGGAAGGAGCTGCTCAAGTGGCAGAAGGAGCTCGTCGACTGGTACGGGTACGCCAACCTGGAGAAGTTCAAGGCCAGCCTCGGTGACGAGTTCTCGGCCGACAACGCGTTCCACAAGGGCCAGGTGTCCATGAACGTGGACGGCGAGTTCCGGGCCGCGTTCCTCAAGGACCAGGCGCCGGACGTGAAGTTCGGGGTCGCTCCCCTGCCGACGCTGACCGCCGAGCGGCACGGCGCGGGCTACGTCACCGGCAACGTGATCGGCGTGTCCAAGACCGCGAAGAACCCCGAGGCGGCCTGGGAACTGATCCGCTACCTGACCAACGACACCAAGGCGATCGTCGGGCTGTCCAACTCGCTGCGCAACATCCCCAGCACCAAGGCCGCCCTCGCCGCCCCGGACCTGCAGCTCGACGCGGAGTTCAAGGTGTTCGTGGACATGTTCAACAACCCGAACTCGTCGACCACGCCCCCGACCGCCTCGGGGCCGGCGTACCAGGAGACGTTCGCCAAGTGGCTCGAGGAGTGGCAGGCCGGCAAGGCCACCGAGGCCGGACTCGCCGAGGTCGACAAGCAGGTCAACGCCGTCATGAAGCTGGGCGGCTGACGTGACGTACGCCGCCCGCCGCAGACTCGCCGTGATCTCGTTCGTCGCCCCCGCGCTCCTCGGGATCACCGTGTTCTTCGTGTACCCCCTGCTCGCCAGCGTGTTCCTGTCGTTCACGAGGTTCGACCTGCTCAGTACCCCGGAGTGGGTCGGGCTCGACAACTACAAGTTCATGTTGGAGGACGCGAGTCTGCGGAAGGCGGCGTACAACACGGCGTGGCTGGTCGCGGTGATGGTGCCGGCGAAGGTGCTCGGCGCGTTGCTGACCGGGTTCCTGCTGACCAAGTACCGGCAGGCCTCGGGTTTCTACCGCACCGTCTTCTACCTGCCCTATCTCGCCCCGCCGGTCGCGGCGACCATCGCGTTCGTCGCGCTGTTCAAGCCGGGGACCGGGCCGGTCAACGCGGTCATCGAGTGGTTCGGGTTCGAGGGGCCGCTGTGGTTCAACGACCCCGACCTGTCCAAGCCGTCCCTGACCCTGCTGCTGCTGTGGGGCATGGGTGACCTGGTGGTGATCTTCCTGGCGGCGATGCTCGACGTGCCCAAGGCGCAGTACGAGGCGGCCGAGCTCGACGGCGCGAACGCCTGGCACAAGATGCGGCACATCACCCTGCCGACGATCTCGCCGGTGATCCTGTTCGCGGTGATCACCACGACGATCGCGACGTTGCAGTACTTCACCCAGGCGGCCGTCGCGGCGAGTGTCGCCTCCGACCAGGCCACGACGGGCGGCGGGATCAGCTCCACCTTCGGCTACCCCCAGGAGTCGACGTTCACCTACCCGCTGTGGCTGTACGTCGTCGGGTTCCGCTACGGCGCGATGGGCTACGCCAACGCCCTGGCCGTCGTGCTGTTCCTCGTCGCGTTCTCCGTCACCGTGATCCTGCTCCGCCGCAACAAGGCGTTCCTCGGAGGTGCCTCGTGAAGACCCGACTCGTGTGGATCGCCCAGCACAGCATCGGCATCGCCCTGACCATCATGTTCCTCGGACCGGTCGTGTTCATCGTGCTCACGTCCCTGATGAGCGGCGACCAGGCCATGACGGCCAACTACTGGCCCACGTCCTGGCACCCGGAGAACTACATCGAGGTGTTCCAGAAGACCCCGATGCCCCGCTACCTGCTCAACACCGTGATGTACGCCGGGGGCGCCACCCTCGCGATGCTGCTGGCCAGCGTGCCGACGGCGTACGCCCTGGCGAAGATCAAGTTCAAGGGCCGCACGACGATGTTCATGGCCGTGATCTGCATGATGATGCTGCCGCCGCAGGTGGTGACCGTGCCGCTGTACCTGATGTGGGCCAAGGCCGGCCTCACCGGCACCCTGTGGCCCCTGATCATCCCGATGCTGCTCGGCGACGCGTTCTCGATCTTCCTGCTGCGCCAGTTCCTGCTGACCATCCCCGACGAGTACCTCGACGCGGCGCGGGTCGACGGGTGCGGCGAGTGGAAGACGCTGCTCAAGGTGGTACTGCCGATGGCCAAGCCCGGCATCGCCGCCACCGCCATGTTCCAGTTCTTCTACGCCTGGAACGACTACTACGGCCCGCTGCTCTACACCAGCGAGAACGAGGCGAACTGGACCCTGTCGCTGGGCCTGGCGTCGTTCCGCAGCATGCACCACGTCGAGTGGAACCTGGTGATGGCCGCGACGGTGCTGGTCATGGCACCGGTGATCCTGGTGTTCTTCCTGGCGCAGAAGGCGTTCGTGGAAGGGGTCACGCTGACGGGGGTCAAGGGGTGATCGGCGTGCGGGGACTGTCCGGCGGCAGCTGATCAACCTTCGAAGCGGGGCTGGCGGCGTTCGACGAACGCGGCCAGCCCCTCCGGCACGTCCGGGCCGGTCCGGGACCGCTTCTCCCACGGCTCCACGGCCGCCTGCGGGTCGCCGCCGGAGACCACCGCGTCGACCACGGCCTTCACCGCGCCCAGGGTCTGCGGGGACCGCGACGCCAGGAGCAGCGCGAACTCCCGCGCCCGGGCGTCCATGTCCGGGGCCACCTCGTCCACGAGCCCCCAGTCCTGGGCGCGCCCGGCGGGCACCAGCTCGGCCGAGTAGAGCAGATACTTCGCGCGGGCCGGGCCGACCAGGCGGGTCAGCCGCGCGGTCGGCACCGCCGGGTACACGACGCCGAGCTTCGCCGGGGTGATCCCGAACCGGGCCTCCGGCTCGGCGAACCGCAGGTCGCACGCCACGGCGAGCTGCGCGCCGCCGCCGACGCAGGAGCCGCGCACCACCGCGATCGTCGGGCGCGGGAACGCGGCGAGCGCCTCCTCGGCGGCCACGTTGATCCGGTGGTAGGCGTCGGCGCGCTCCGGGTCCGCGTAGACCTCCAGGAGCTCGGCGATGTCCGCGCCCGCCGAGAACGTGCCGCCCTCGCCGGTGACCAGCAGGACCCGGACCCGGGGGTCGGCGGCCAGGTCGGCGAGCAGGCCCGGGATCGCCGTCCACATGGCCAGGGTGAGGGCGTTGCGCTTCTCGGGGCGGGCGATGGTCAGGGTGGCGAGGCCGTCGTCGGCCACCTCGGCCCGCAGGCCCGCAGTCTCGGTCACCCGGCCCACCCTACGGCGGGGCGGGGCGCGGTGGCCCGGGAGGCGGCCGGGCCGGGTGGTGTCAGTACCCGGAAAAGGGTCTTCAGTTGTGGGTGATCAGGAGGGACGGCAGGGTCGGGGCGAAGCGGTCGGCGAAGTCGGTGACCACGATGCCCAGCGGGGCGTGGGCGGGCATCCCGGCGACCTTGTCCCGCAGCCGGGGGTTGACGTAGGAGGCGACCGCGTCCGGGTAGCAGCCGGCGCTGCTGCCGCTGGCGAAGTTGACGAACAGCTTCGGGGCCGTGTTCGCCGCCGCCCGGTCGAGCTGGGTCGCGACCCGCCCCCACTTCTGGCTCCGGTGGAAGACCGTCGGCACGTCCCAGGCGTCCTGGAGGTCCATCAGCGGGCCGGCCCAGCGGATGCCGCCGATCCCGCCGTTGTCCCCGATCAGCACGACCCGGCCCCGGACGTCGCCGAGCGCGGGCAGGCCGTCGTCGAGGCGGAACAGGCTCCGCCAGCCCCGGCGGTCCAGGTAGTCGGTGAAGATCGCGCCGAACTCGGCGTCCGACACCGAGGAGTACTCCTGCTTGACGCGCATCAGGATCGTCTCGCCGGGGTGCGCGGCGAGGAAGTTCCAGCAGCTCACGAGCACGTCGCCGAACATCAGGTTCTGGTACACCGGCCCGTGGTGGATCGCGAACGAGCCGCCGGTCGCCCGGCACCGGATGTCCAGGAACCGGACGCCGGCCTCCAGTTGGGCGGGCACCGACTGGGTCTGGCACTGGGCGGCCGGGCCGCCGTACAGGGCGCAGGTGTCGTGGGTGCCGGGGATCGTGAGCTTCCACAGCGGGGTGGCCGCGGGGAGCGGGGACATCCAGTCGGCTGGGGCCCCGAACCCCGGTGCGGTCGGGGGGTCGGGCGTGGCCGCGGCCGGGGCGGCGGGCAGCAGGGTCGCGGCGGTCAGTGCGGCCGCGCCGAGCAGGAGGTCTCTGCGCCGAGGGTGCACGGTGTACTCCGATCCCGTCAGGAGATCGAAAGGTATCGCTCCCGTGCGCCCCGGGTCCAGAGTAGAGGAAAAAGATTCACCTTTCTGGCATGTGCCGCTGGTTCAGCCGCAGCCGGTTGCCGAACGGGTCGAGGAGCGTCAGGGACAGGCCCAGCTCGTCGTCCTCCAGACCCGGATTCAGCGACGGGTACGCCTTGGCCCGCAGTTCCGCGTGCAGCTCCCGGACACCGGTCAGCTCGACGTACACGGCCGTGCCCGGGGTGCCGTCGCCGTGGTGCTCGGACAGGTGCAGCACCAGGGCCCCGCGCGACACCTGGGTGTACAGCGGGGCCGTCGGGGAGAACCGGTGCTCCCAGTCGACCGTGAAGCCCAGGTAGTCGACGTAGAACTCGTGCGCCTTGGCGACGTCGAAGATCCGGAGGATGGGCACGGTGCGCTCGAAGATCACGGTCATGCCGGAATTATGCCCGGGACCGGCCCCCGGACAGGGGCCCGGACACCCCGGACCCGGGAACATCGACGGTTACGCCGGGTGTGTGACCCCGGCCCGGAGGCACTCGGCGGATGGTCACCACGCTCCCGCGCATCCCGCGCCCCGGATCCCCGTCCGTCGGCCGGACGCGGGCGGTCGACCGGCGGACGCTCCGGGCGGACCGGCGCGCCCGGGACGGGGCGACACGCGGGTGGACATTCTCACAATCGGCTACTCGCGCGTAGGTGACCGGTGGCCCGGCCTTAACATCCGTTCATGACGGTGCGTCCCGACGAGCTTCTCCTGGCCACCGGCTTTCCCACGGCGACGCGTGACGAGTGGCGGAACCTCGCCGCCGGTGTGCTGCGCAAACTGGGCAAGGCCGACGAGGAGACCCCCCTCGACCAGGTCGAGGGGATACTGGCCACGACCACGTACGACGGGGTGCGGATCGCTCCCCTGTACACGGCGGAGGACGGCGCGCCGCCGACCGGGCTGCCGGGGGCCGCGCCGTACACCCGGGGCGCCCGGGCCACGGCGGGCGGCTGGGACCTGCGGCAGCGCCACGAGCACCCGGACCCGGCGGTGACCCGCGAGGCGGTACTGGCCGACCTGGAGAACGGCGTCACCTCGGTCTGGCTGGTGCTCGGCCCGTCCGGCGTACCCGTCCCGGGGTTGGGTCGGGTCCTCGACGGCGTCCTGCTCGACCTCGCACCCGTGGTCCTCGACGCCGGGGCCGACACCCTCGCCGCCGCCGAGGCGTGGTTCGCGCTGACCGCCGGCCGGGAGGTCGCGCCCGGCGGGAACCTCGGGGCGGACCCGCTGGGGTTGCGCGCCCGCACCGGGCAGCACCTGGACCTGGATCTCGCCGACCTCGCCCGGCGCTGCCCGGCGGGCACCCGGGCGGTCACCGTCGACGCGACCGTCTACCACGACGCGGGCGGCTCCGACGCCGAGGAGCTGGGCTGCGCCCTGGCCACCGGCGTGGCCTACCTCCGCGCGCTCACCGGGGGCGGTCTGTCCGTCGAGGACGCCCTCGGGCAGCTGGAGTTCCGGTACGCGGCCACCGCCGACCAGTTCCTCACCATCGCCAAGCTGCGCGCCGCCCGGCGGCTGTGGTCCCGGGTCGCCGAGGTGTGCGGGGCCGCCCCCGAGGCGCGCGGCCAGCGCCAGCACGCGGTCACCTCCGACGCCATGATGACGGCGCGGGACCCGTGGGTGAACATGCTGCGGACCACCCTCGCGGCGTTCGCGGCCGGGGTGGGCGGGGCCGACGCGGTCACCGTGCGGCCGTTCGACGCGCGGCTCGGGCTGCCGGACGGGTTCACCCGGCGGATCGCCCGCAACACCCAGTCGCTGCTGGTCGAGGAGTCCAACGTCGCGCGGGTCGCCGACCCGGCCGGCGGGTCGTGGTACGTGGAGAACCTGACCGAGGACCTGGCGAAGGCCGCGTGGAACTGGTTCACCGAGATCGAGCGGGCCGGCGGGATGGCCGCGGCCCTCGACGGGCCGGTGGCCGACCGGCTGGCCGCGACCTGGGCGGAGCGGCGGGCCAACATCGCCCGGCGGAAGGACCCGATCACCGGGGTCAGCGAGTTCCCGAACCTGGACGAGAAGCTGCCGGTCCGCGACCCCGCGCCCGCGCCCCGCTCCGGCGGCCTGCCCCGGGTGCGATATGCACAGGACTTCGAGGCGCTGCGGGACCGGGCGGACGCGCACCCGGCCCGGCCCACCGTCTTCCTCGCCACCCTCGGCCCCGTGTCGGCGCACACCGCGCGGGCGTCGTTCGCGGCGAACCTGTTCGCGGCCGGCGGGATCGGCACGGTCACCGGCGACGTCGCGGACTTCGCGGCCAGCGGCGCGACCGTGGCCTGCCTGTGCTCCAGCGACAAGGTGTACGCCGACCAGGCCGGGCCTGCCGCCGAGGCGCTCCGGGCGGCCGGCGCGACCCGGGTCTGGCTCGCCGGGAGGCGCGGCACCTCCGAACAGGTCGCCGACTACCTGTACGCCGGCTGCGACGCCGTCGCCGTGTGCGACTCGACCCTCGACGACCTGGGAGTGGCCCGATGATCCCCGACTTCTCGACCGTCGAGCTGGGGACGGCCACCCCGGAGCCGGGGACGCCGGCCGCCGAACCCGTCTGGCGCACCCCCGAGGGCATCGACGTCAAGCCCGTCTACACCGGGGCCGACACCGAGGGCCTGGACTTCCTGGGCACGTACCCGGGGATCGCGCCCTACCTGCGCGGGCCGTACCCGGCGATGTACGTGACCCAGCCGTGGACCGTGCGCCAGTACGCCGGGTTCTCCACCGCCGAGGCGTCCAACGCGTTCTACCGGCGCAACCTGGCGGCCGGCCAGAAGGGGCTGTCCGTCGCGTTCGACCTGGCCACCCACCGGGGCTACGACTCCGACCACCCCCGGGTCGCCGGGGACGTGGGCATGGCGGGCGTGGCCATCGACTCCCTCTACGACATGCGGCAGCTGTTCGACGGCATCCCGCTGGACAAGATGAGCGTGTCGATGACGATGAACGGGGCGGTGCTGCCGATCCTGGCGCTGTACATCGTCGCGGCCGAGGAGCAGGGTGTCGCCCCCGAGCAGCTGTCGGGGACCATCCAGAACGACATCCTCAAGGAGTTCATGGTCCGCAACACCTACATCTACCCGCCCACGGCGTCGATGCGGATCATCTCGGACATCTTCCGGTTCACCTCCGAGCACATGCCCCGGTACAACTCGATCTCCATTTCGGGGTACCACATCCAGGAGGCGGGCGCGACGGCCGACCTGGAGCTGGCGTACACCCTGGCCGACGGCGTCGAGTACCTGCGCGCGGGCCGCGACGCCGGCCTGGACGTGGACGCGTTCGCCCCCCGGCTGTCGTTCTTCTGGGCCATCGGGATGAACTTCTTCATGGAGGTCGCCAAGCTCCGCGCCGGCCGGCTGCTGTGGGCGAAGCTGGTCCGGGAGTTCGGGGCGAAGAACCCGAAGTCGCTGAGCCTGCGCACGCACTGCCAGACGTCCGGCTGGTCGCTGACCGCGCAGGACGTGTTCAACAACGTCGCGCGGACGTGCATCGAGGCGATGGCCGCGACCCAGGGGCACACCCAGTCGCTGCACACCAACGCCCTCGACGAGGCCCTGGCGCTGCCGACGGACTTCTCCGCCCGGATCGCCCGCAACACCCAGCTGCTCCTCCAGCAGGAGTCCGGCACCACCCGGGTCATCGACCCGTGGGGCGGCAGCGACTACGTGGAGCGGCTCACCCAGGACCTCGCCGAGCGCGCCTGGGCGCACATCCAGGAGGTCGAGAAGGCCGGCGGCATGGCCCAGGCCATCGACGAGGGCATCCCGAAGCTGCGGATCGAGGAGGCCGCCGCGCGCACCCAGGCGCGGATCGACTCCGGCCGGCAGCCCGTGATCGGGGTGAACAAGTACCGGCCGGACGCCGACGAGCCGATCGACGTGCTCAAGGTGGACAACGCGCAGGTCCGGGCCAGCCAGATCGAGAAGCTGCGCAGGCTGCGGCTCGAACGCGACGACGCCGCCGTGGCCGCCGCGTTGCAGGCGCTCACCGACGGGGCGCGCGGGGACGCGAACCTGCTCGCGCTCGCCATCGACGCCGCGCGGGCCATGGCCACCGTCGGGGAGATCTCCGACGCGCTGGAGACCGTGTACGGGCGGCACTCCGGCCAGATCCGTACCATCTCCGGGGTGTACAGCGCCGAGGCCGGAGCAGTGTCCAACATCGAGAAGGTGCGCGCCGCGACCGCCCTGTTCGCCGAGAACGAGGGCCGCCAGCCCCGGATCCTCGTCGCGAAGATGGGCCAGGACGGGCACGACCGGGGCCAGAAGGTGATCGCCACGGCGTTCGCGGACCTCGGCTTCGACGTGGACGTCGGCCCGCTGTTCCAGACCCCGGGCGAGGTCGCCCGGCAGGCCGTGGAGGCCGACGTGCACATCGTCGGGGTGTCCTCCCTCGCCGCCGGGCACCTGACCCTGGTGCCGGCGCTGCGGGCGGAACTCGCGGCCCTGGGCCGGCCCGACATCATGATCGTGGTCGGCGGCGTCATCCCGTCGCAGGACTTCGCGGAGCTGCACGAGGCCGGGGCGGCGGCGATCTTCCCGCCCGGGACCGTGATCGCCGACGCGGCCCTGGACCTGCTGCGGGACCTGTCCGCGCAGCTCGGCCACACCGAGCGGTAGGAGATGCCGACCGTCGACGAGTACGCCCGGGGGGTCCTGGCCGGCGACCGGTCCTGGATCGCCCGGGCCATCACCCTGGTCGAGTCCACCCGGGCGGACCACCGCGCGCTCGCCCAGGAACTGCTGGTCACGCTGACCCCGCACGCCGGGAACGCGCGCCGGGTCGGCATCACGGGGGTACCCGGCGTGGGCAAGTCGACCTTCGTGGACGGGCTCGGCACGCACCTGACGGGCCTCGGGCACCGGGTGGCCGTGCTGGCCGTGGACCCGTCGTCCACCCGGACCGGGGGCAGCATCCTCGGCGACAAGACCCGGATGACCCGGCTGTCCGCCGACGACCACGCCTTCATCCGGCCCTCCCCCACCGCCGGCACGCTCGGCGGGGTCGCGCGGGCCACCCGCGAGGCCATGGTGATCCTGGAGGCCGCCGGCTACGACGTCGTCCTCGTCGAGACGGTCGGCGTCGGCCAGTCCGAGACGACCGTCGCCGACATGGTCGACTCGTTCCTGCTGCTCACCCTCGCCCGCACCGGAGACCAGCTCCAGGGCATCAAGAAGGGGGTACTGGAGCTCGCCGACGTCCTCGCGGTCAACAAGGCCGACGGGGACCACGAGGCGGCGGCGCGCTCGGCCGCCCGCGAACTCGCCGGGGCGCTCCGGCTGCTCCGGCACCCCGAACACGGCTGGGACCCGCCGGTCCTCACGTGCAGCGGGCTGACCGGGGTCGGGCTGGACACGGTGTGGGAGCAGGTCGTCCGGCACCAGGACACCCTGGCCGCGTCCGGGGAACTGGCGGCCCGTCGGCGGCGGCAGCAGGTCGGCTGGGTGTGGGCGACCGTGCGCGGCCGGCTGCTGGACGAGTTGCGCGCCGATCCCCAGGTGGTGGCGCTCGCCCCCGAAATGGAGCGGGCCGTCGTCGAGGGCACGGTGACGCCGACGTCGGCCGCCGACCGGATCCTGCGGGCGTTCCGGGGCCCGGCGGCCTGAGCTGCCGTTCGACTTGGGGCCGGCGCCGTCCCCCGTAGCCCGCACGGCTCGTTGGACCTGGGTCGGCGCACACCCGCTCCCGTGGGCGGCGGTGCGGTGGCGGACGATTTCCGGCCATGGTGTCGAATAGTGCCGTCACCCGCCGGTTGCGGGCGCGTCATGGACAATGGGGCCGAATCGTGAGGGCGGTGGGCGGCATGGGCGAGGAAGACGCGCGGTGCGACGAGGGGGAACCTCCGGAGGACACCCCCGAGGTGATCGCCGAACTGACCTCCATCGCGTTGGAGGAGTACGCCTGCCACCTCAGCCACGAGGAGTTCGCCGTGTGCGAACTGTGCGGGATGGACTGGCCGTGCGGGCTGCGCCGCTGGGCCGAGAACTGGCTGTTCGGGCGGCAGGGGCGCGCCGAGGTGCTGCGGACGGTGACGGTCACGGGCTGAGGCTCAGGGGCTGGGCGGGCGGGGCCCGGAAGGCGCCGGGGTTGGGTGGCACTGGAGGGCGTGCCGGCTCAGTCGCGGGTCCGGGCGCGCAGCCGGGCCGCCGCCTCGCGGAGGGACGGGTTCTCGCCGGCCGGAGGTGGGGTCCGCGCGGTCCGGAGCGCGTCCAGGACGCCGGAGAGCGGGTCACGCCGGGCGGGGCCGGGTTGTCCGGCCCCGGACAACGGGTTCCCCGCGCCGGGCGCGAACGGCACGCCGGTCGACAGGGCGCGCAGGCCGAGGGTGGCGAGTTCGCCGAGCAGGCTCACCCCGATGGACAGCGTGATCGGGCGGGCCTGCGCGTTGGTGCCCGCGCCTACCGCCAGCCAGCCGAGCCCCAGGCTCACGGCGAGCGAACCGAGCCACACGGCGAACGTCCACCCGGAGTACCGCTGCCAGAGCACCCCGTCGCGGGCGAACAGCCGGACCGTCGTACCGCGCACCGCCCCGAACGCGAGCCCGACGACCGCGCCGCCGACGGTCCACGCGACATCCAGGGTGGTCAGGTGGTCGACCTTGGCCACCGTGTACACCCCGATCCCGACCAGGACCAGCGGCGGCAGCGCGAGGTCGCGGGCGTTGAGCGGCTCCCCCACCAGGCGTTTGACGATCAGGGCGACCACGGCGACGGCCACGACGGCCGGCACGATCCAGGAACTCACGACTTCCCCCTTATTTAGCATGGTTATGCCAAATAAAATAACACGGGCATGCTATAAAAGGCCATGCCGAAGATCGTGGACCCCGGAGCCCGCCGGCTCGCCGTCACCGACGCCGCATTCCGGGTGATCCGCCGCGACGGGCTGGAGGGCGCGACCCTGCGGGCCATCGCCGACGAGGCCGGCCTCGCGATCGGCTCCGTCCGGCACTACTTCACCAGCCACACCGAGCTGACCCTGTTCGCGCTGGACGAGTTCACCGACCGGGTCACCGGCCGGATCCTGGCGCACGTCGAGCGGCTGAACGACCCGGCCCGGGGCACCGCCTCCGTCCGCCGGAGGGACGTCGAGGACCTGCTCGGCGAGTTCCTCCCCCTCGACGACGCGCGCCGGGACGAGATCGTCGTCTGGCTGGCCTTCGTCACGGCGGCCAGGACCCGACCCGAGCTACACCCCAGAGCCCTCAGGTTGTACGAGGGGATGCGCACCATCGTCGGGCGCGTCCTCGCCCGGGCCGACGCGGCGGGCCGGCTGGTGAGCGGCCTGGACCCGGCGCTGGAGACCGAACGGCTGTGCGCGGTACTCGACGGGCTGGCCGTCAACGCCGTGCTGCACCCCGACCGGCTGCCGCCGGACACCCAGCGGGCCGTCCTCGGCCGGCACCTCGACACGCTGCTCGCGGACTGAGCCCCCACCGCAGGCTCTGCCGGGCGCCCGGACCGCCGCCGGAACGGGATGCCCGGCTCGCGGGCCGACCTGCGCGGACTGTCGGGAAAGGAGTCGGCGGCCGCCCCGCCGAGAGGGGGGTGACCGCCGACCGGTGCACCACTGTGGACGCGGCCCGGGGACCGGAGGGGTCGTCCACCCGTGGTCGTCATCACAGACGCCACATCGTCCGGATCCGATGGATATGAACATAGGGTGTCCGGGAACCAGTGAACAGGGTTATCCCTGGAAAGACCCTTAAATCATTCTCAACACCGTGTCCCCCGGCCCGAAGCGGGCGTTGGACTCCGTACGCTGCATCCCTGCCCACCACGAAGGGAACCGGATGTCCACCCCCGACGACCGTCCCGGCAGCCGGCTGCGTGTCGCGCCCTGGCTGCCCCCCGAGCACGCCGGCGCCGGCGAGGGCGCCACCCGGGAGCTGCCCGTCGCGTCCAGTCAGGACACGGTGGAGCTGGGGCTGGCCCGGGGGCCACGGCGCAGGTACGCGATGGTGGTGCTGTGCGGGGTGATCGCCCTGCTCGCCGGGGTGGGCCTGTGGACGGCGACCCGGACCGACGAGCGCCCCGGCCCGGTCCTGCCGACCTCCAACGCGGAGGCGGCGGCCCCCGCGACCCGGCGGGCCACCGCGACGACCGGGGCCCCGACCCCCAGCGCGTCGCCGTCGCCGAGCCCCACGCCCACCCGGTCCGGGCCGCGCACCAGCGGCCCGCCGACCAGCGCCGCCCCCACGGTCACCGTGCTCGGCGCCCCCGACGTCCCCGGACACTGCGCGGCCACCACCGGCGGGCAGGCCCGGCTCCGGCGCGCCGCCCAGGGGCCGGACGCGGCCGTGGACAACTGGGCGTGCTCGGACTCCATCGGGCTCTTCCTCTACGACACCGACCTCACCGCGGCCTGCCGGCGTCAGTTCGGCGCCGAAGCCCGGGCAGAGTTCACCAATCGGGACGACGCGACGTCCTGGCAGTGCCGCAGGTAGGGTTCGGAGTCGTGACTCATGTGCTCATCACCGGCGCGGCCGGCTCCGTCGGGCGGATGCTGCGTACCCGCCTCGCCCACCACACCCTGCGGCTCGTCGACCTCGCCCCGGTCGAGGACGGCCCCGAGGACATCCGCACCGCCGACATCACCGACCTCGACGCGCTGACGGCCGCGTGCGCCGGGGTCGACGCCGTCGTGCACCTCGCGGGCGTCTCCGTCGAGGGGCCGTGGGCGGACATCCTCCGGGTCAACATCGACGGCACCCGCAACGTCCTGGAGGCCGCCCGGCTCGCACGAGTGCCCCGGGTGCTGCTCGCCTCCTCCAACCACGCGGTCGGCTTCCAGGAGCGCGGCGAGGGCGACATGCCCGCCGACGTCGAGGTCCGCCCCGACACCTACTACGGGGTCTCCAAGACGGCCATGGAGGCCCTCGGCAAGCTGTACGCGGACCGGTTCGGGATGACCGTCACGGCGCTGCGGATCGGGTCGTGCTTCCCCGAGCCGTTCAACGTGCGGTCCCTGGCGACGTGGCTGTCCCCCGACGACTGCGGCCGGATGGTCGAGGCCGCGCTGACCACCCCGCTCACCGGGTACCGGGCCGTGTGGGGCGTCAGCGCCAACACCCGGCGGTGGTGGTCCCTGGCCGCCGGCGAGGAGATCGGCTACCACCCGCAAGACGACGCCGAGGGGTACGCGGACAAGGTCCTCGCCGGCCAGCCCGAGCCCGACTGGTCGAGCGAACCCGACCTGGTGCAGGTCGGCGGGGCGTTCTGCCGGGCGCCGCTCGGCGAGCCGATGTAGCCAGGCGTTCCGCGCGTGCCGCCCGGTCCCCCACGTCGGGGACCCGGCGGCACGCGGACGGTCGAACGCCGGGGTTGGGCCGCGTGGCGGACGCGCGCCGGTCCGGCTACTCGGCGAGGAAGTCCTCCACCGCGCGGACGAACGCCGCCTCGTCGTCCAGCCACGGGAAGTGGCCGCCGCCCGGCAGGACGACGAGCCGGCCGTTCGGGAACAGGTCGGCGGCCTCCCCCGCGATCCGGACCACCGGGCTCGGGTCGAGCGCACCGGCCAGGACCAGCACCGGGGCCTCCACCTTGGCCAGGGCCGGCACCGTCTCCGCCGGGGTGTGCGCGCCCTCGGCGGAGAACAGCTCGGCGGCCTCGGGGTTGCGTTGCCGCTCGCCGGACGCGACGTGCGCGGCGGCCCGCTCGTCCCACCGGCCGTAGAAGAACGGGGACCGGGCGAGGGTCAACGCGGGGCTGTCCTCGCCGCCGAGCCAGGTCCGCAGGGCCGCGAGGGCCTCGGGGAACCACGGCTCGCCGGCCCGGGACCCGATCACCGCGCCCTGCTCGTCGTCCGTGGCGGCCAGGCCCACCTCGGCCAGGCCCGGGGCCACCAGCACCAGGCGGCGCAGCCGGTGCGGGAACCGGGCCGCGTACCGCAGCGCGACCGCGCCGCTCGCCGAGTGTCCGAGCAGGTCGAACGTCTCCAGGCCCAGGGCCGCGCGGAGCGCCTCGACGTCGTCGACGAGCCGGTCGCTGCGGTACGTCGCGGGGTCGGCGGGCACGGCCGAGTCGCCGGTGCCCCGGTTGTCGAGCAGGACGAGCCGGCGGTGCGCGGACAGTCCGCCCAGGTCACCGAGGTACTCCGACGCGCGGGCCGGACCGCCCGGCACGCACACCAGGGGCGGTCCGTCGCCCTTCTCGTGGTAGGCGAGCACGGTGCCGTCGTATGAGGGGAAGGTAGCCATGTGAACATCCTCGCAAGGAACGCCGCCGCGCCGTCGGGTCGGGCAGGATCAAGGGAATGCAACGCCCCCTCGGAATCGCCCTCGCCACGCTGTGCGGCGCCGCCATGGCCGTCCAGGCCCGGGTGAACGGAGAACTCGGCCACCAGCTGCACGACGGAGTGGCCGCCGCGACGTTCTCCTTCGGTTCCGGCCTGGTCCTGCTCCTGCTGCTCGTCCCGACGTTCCCGGCCGGCCGGCGGGCCCTCGGCCGGATCAGGACCGCCCTGCGGACCGGGGAACTGCGGTTCTGGCACCTGCTCGGCGGCACCTGCGGGGCGCTGTTCGTCGCCGCCCAGGGTCTGACCGTCGCCAGCCTCGGGGTCGCGTTGTTCAGCGTGTCCGTCGTCGGCGGACAGCTCGCCAGCGGCCTGTTCGTCGACCGGGCCGGCCTCGGACCCGCCGCCGCCCAGCCGGTCACCCGCCGCCGGCTGATCGGCGCGGGTGTCGCCCTCGTGGCCGTCACCATCGCGGTCGCCGACCGGGTGGACAGCCTGTCGGGGATCGGGCTGGCCGCCGTCGCGGTCGTCGCCGGGGTGGCCATCGCCTGGCAGCAGGCCGTCAACGGCCGGGTCCGCGAGGCCGCCCGGGCGGCACTGCCGGCGGCCCTGGTGAACTTCCTCGCCGGTACGGTCGCGCTGGTCCTCGTCGCCGCCGTCGTCGTCGCCGTGCGCGGCCTGCCGACGACGGTGCCCACCGCCCCGTGGCTGTACGTCGGCGGGCCGCTGGGCATCCTGTTCATCGCGATCGCCGCGACCGTGGTGCGCGCGACCGGGGTGCTGGTGTTCGCGCTGGGCAGTGTGGCCGGTCAGCTCGTCGGGGCCGTCGTCCTCGACCTGGTGGCGCCCGCCCCCGGGCACCAGTTGGCCGTCAACACCGTGATCGGGGTCGGGGTGGCACTGGCCGCCGTCGCGATCGGGGCGAGCGGCCGTCCGACCCCGGACGAACCGGCGCGTGCGGGGTCGGACGCACACTCGTAATCATAAAAAAGGTGTTGAACTGGGGTTCGGGTTCAGCTCGCGCTGCGGCGGGCCCGGCGGGCGGCCAGCTCGTCCGTGTGGGTGAGCGCGAGGGGCGCCGGGCGCTCGACCTCGGCCCGCACCGACGGGAGGTGGGCCAGGGTGCCCTGGATCTCCTTGAACGCGCCGCCGATCGCGATGCCGAACACGCCCTGGCCGCCCTGGAGCAGGTCCACGACCTCCTCCGGGGAACGACACTCGTAGACCGTGGTGCCGTCGGAGATCAGCGTGATCCGGGCCAGGTCGTCGACCCCGCGGGAGCGCAGGGCGTCGACGGCCTTGCGGATGTTCTGCAGGGACACCCCGGCGTCCAGCAGGCGCTTGACGACCTTGAGGACGACCATGTCGCGGAACGAGTAGAGCCGCTGGGAGCCGGAACCGGCCGCCGGGCGGATGCTCGGCACCACCAGGGTGGTGCGCGCCCAGTAGTCGAGCTGACGGTAGGTGATGCCGGCGGCGGTGCAGGCCGTCACTCCCCGGTAACCCACGGAGCCGTCGTCGCCGAGCTCGCCACCGTCGAAGAGCACACCCTGCACGGGGTCACCGTGCCCGGTCTGTGCGGGGACCCCGGCGTCGGGAACTCCCGCTCCGGGCCCTTCAGAGAACCGCTCGTCCACTGCGACCACCTCCCCCGGCTTGTCGTGCCAACCGCCACGCTATAGCCCACATTGGGGATCGGGGTCCCGGGAACGAACGACACGCCGAAGCGATGTCCGTCACAGTCGGCGAGGCGCTCCCCGTGCCCAGTCAATCACAATGAGTGACTGGATGCGGGTCACTCGAAGTCCTCCGGATTGATCTGGTCGAGGAACTCCCGGAACTTCTCGACCTCGTCCTCCTGCGCGTCCGGAATGACGATCCCGGCCTCCGCGAGGACCTGCTCCGAGCACCGGATCGGCGCCTCCGAACGCAACGCCAACGCGATCGCGTCACTCGGCCGCGCCGACACCCGCACGCCCTCGCCGAGCACCAGGTCCGCGTAGAAGATCTGGTCCCGCAGCTCCGTGATCTCCACGGCCTGCAGCGGGGCCTTCAACGCCGCCAGCACGTCCTTGAGCAGGTCGTGGGTCAACGGGCGCTGCGGTTTGACACTCTGCTGCTCGTACGCGATCGCGGTGGCCTCCACGGCGCCGATCCAGATCGGCAGGTAACGCTCGCCACCGGCTTCCTTGAGAAGCACGATCGGTTGGTTGGTGGGCAACTCCACCCGCACCCCGACCACGTTCAACTCGTGCACGCCAGCCCTCATTTCCGCCCTGCCGGCGGCGCGCCGTCCGTACGCGCCGTCTCCCTCTCAGGCTACCCGCCCGCGCTCCCCCGCAGACCTGCCTGCAACAGGGCGGCGTGCAGGCGCAGCGACAGGGCCGCCAGCTCCCGCAACGTCTCCGCCGCGCGCGCCCGGGCCTCCGGACTGCGCTGCCGCGCCATCGGTGCCACCACCTGTTCGAACAGGCCGATCTCGCGGTCCGCCGCGCCCCGGAAGGCGCGCAGGTGCCGGGGTTCCAGGCCGTGCTCGCCGAGCTGGGCGACCACGGTCGCGACCTCCACGGCCTCCGGCTCGTACCGGCCGTCGGGGCGCGCGGCCAGCAGCCCGTACTGCTCGACGCCGCGCAGCCACTCCTCGTCCAGCCCGGTGCGCACCAGCAGCTCCGCCCGGGTGAGCAGCAGCTCGACGCCCGCGCGCTCGTCGGCCGTCACCAGCCGCAACGTCATCTCGTGCGCGCCCGCGTCGAGCTGCTCGCGGATCACCTTCAGCGGGAGGTACTGGTCGCGCTGCGCCGTCAGGATGAAGCGCAGCCGGACCAGGTCCCCCCACGAGTACTTCCGGTACCCGGAGGCGGTACGGCACGGCTCGACCAGGCCCTCCGTCTCCAGGAACCGGAGCTTGGAGATCGTGATGTCCGGGAAGTCCGCGCGGAGCTGGGAAAGAACTTCGCCGATGCTCATCAGGCCAGTGGCCGCAGCGCCGAGGTCCGCCGCCGCGGCGCTCCCGGACTTCGTCACGCCCCGCCGACCTCCTCGTCCGGGCGCGGACCGGCGATGAAGACCAGCCGGAACTTGCCGACCTGGACCTCGTCGCCATTGCTCAGCGTCACGGCCTCCACGCGCTCGCGGTTGACGTAGGTGCCGTTGAGGCTGCCCACGTCCCGGACGGTGAAGTAGCCGCCCTCCCGCTGGAACTCCGCGTGCCGACGCGACACGGTCACGTCGTCGAGGAAGATGTCGCTGTCGGGGTGCCGACCGCTCGTCGTCACATCGTGGTCGAGCAGGAAGCGCGCCCCGGCGTTCGGGCCGCGCCGGACCACCAGCAGAGCCGTGCCCGGGGGCAGGGAGCCGGAGACCCGGGCGGGCATGACCTCGTCGTCTGAGGCCAGCGCGTCATCTATCGCGCCGAGATTCAGGGTCGACGTCACATCGAGCGGGGGGTACTCGTCATCAGAACGTGTCATCGGACCACCTCACGGATCTGGCCAGGCGGGGCTGGGGCCCCGCCGACGTCTCACTACGGTCAGGACTGCTCGGTCAGCTTGCGGTACGCGGGGGCGTCGAGCAGTGAGTCCAGCACGGACGGATCGGTCGGCCTGATCTCCAGGAGCCAACCTTCGCCGTACGGGTCGGTGTTGATCAGATCCGGCGCGTTCCCGAGTGCCTCGTTGCGAGCCGTCACCGTACCGGACACCGGAGCATAAATCTCCGACACGCTCTTCGTCGACTCGACCTCTCCGGCGGAGTCGCCGGCCTCGACCTCGGTGCCCGCCGTGGGCAGGTCGACGTAGACGATGTCGCCCAGCGCGTCCTGCGCGAACTGGGTGATGCCCACCCGGAAGGTGTCGCCGGTCGCGCGCACCCACTCGTGCTCGGCCGTGTAGCGAAGGTCCTCGGGAATCACCGTGCGTTCCTTTCGATCATGAGACAGGCCGAGCGTACTGGGGCGTGCTGACCTGCCGCAGCGCGGTCACCCGCACCACACCGGGCTCGTAGACAACGACGTTACCGTCAGCCCGCTTGACGGTGTCGACTACCCCGCCCGGGATGTTGAGCGCGGCTCGCATCGTCTGCGGGTCGCCGATCACGAGAATCGCGTACGGGGCGTCCAGTCTCGACCCGTCGACGTTGAGCCGGCCGCCGTCGTCCACGAAGTACGTCGACGCGGTGATCCGCACCGACGCGCCGTTCGCGCCGGTGATCTGCATGGCCTCGGCCCCGGCACCGCGAAGTTCCTCGATGGCGTCCAGGATCGTCGACGCCGGCACGGGCTTGCTGCCGACCGTCACCCGGATGTCCAGGCCCGGTCCCTGGGCGGGCAGGGTGCCGGCCAGGATGCCGAGTTCGTCGGCGCGGGCGCGCGCGGCGGCGAGGGCCGCCTCCTTGTTCTGCGCACCGGAGGTCAGCTGCCGCTTGCTCTCCTCCAGCGCGGACAGCTCGGTGCGCAGCCGCTCCTGGCGGGAGTCCAGGTCGCCGAGGATCCGGACCAGGTCCTCCTGGCGGGCGCTGGACAGGCCCTCGTCGGTGGCGTTGCTGCGGACCTGGATGACGACGGCGAAGCCGACCACGGCGAGGAGGAGGGCGATCAGGGCGCCGGAGAGGCGGCGGCTCGTCGGGGAGCGGCCGGGGGCTTCCGGGGACCTGTCGTCGGAGGACGGTGGGCCGGGCTCCGACGGGGGCTCGGAGGACGGGTCGGGCTCCGGGGCCGCTGCGGGGGCCGCCTCTGGCGACGGGCTTTCCGCGGACACCGGCTCCGGGTCGGGGGACGTCCCGTCAGCGGCGGGCGTGGCGGCTGGCCGCTCCGTGGTCGTAGCGGGTCCGGGCCGCGCGGTGGTCGTAGCGGGCTCGGGCCGCGCGGTGGCCGGAGTGGACCGGTCCTGTTGGGCGGCCGGGGACGGCTTCCGGCGCGGCCGGGAGGCGCCGCTCCCGCCCGTGCCCTCGCCCGGTTCGTCGTCGGCCACGGTCAGGCCTTGAAGAAGTGTCGGCGGATCGCGGCCACGTTGCTGAAGATGCGCACCCCGAGGACGACCACGACGCCCGTCGCGAGCTGCCCGCCCACGCCCAACTGGTCGCCGAGGAAGACGATCAGACCGGCCACCAGCACGTTCGACACGAAAGAGATGATGAACTGCCGGTCGTCGAACATCTTGTTCAGCTTGGCGCGCAGGCCGCCGAACAGGGCGTCGAGCGCCGCGACCACGGCGATGGGCAGGTACGGCTGAAGCTCGACCGGGACGGTCGGCTTCAGGATCAGGCCCAACGCCACTCCGGCGATCAGGGCGAGCACCGCGATCAACGGCCACCTCCGGACGGGGTCGTGCTGGGTGTGGGACTCGGGCTCGGGGACGGGGACGGGACCGGACGGGCCAGGCGCAGCTGCGGGTCACCGGCGGCGGCGAACGTCATCCCGTCGGTCTCCTTGACCCCGAACACCAGGCCGTACTTGCCGGCCAGGGCGCGGAACTGCTTCGCGGCCGGGGTGGCGTCGAACGTCCGGCGCATCGCGGACGGCCCGATCGCGGAGATCCGGTAGGGACCGTCGACCGGTTTGAAGTCCACCAGGATCGCCCCGCCCGCCGCGCGGATCGTCGTCCGGCCGGAGATCCGCTGGTTGTTGATGGTGACGGCCTCGGCCCCGGCGTACCAGAGCGCGTTGACGATCTTCTGCAGGTCCCGGTCGTAGATCTTGCCGTCGCTGTTCTCGGCCTTCGGCTTGCCGGTCACCGGGTCCTTGGCGCTCTCGGCGTCACCGACGGTGACCACGATCCCGTCGCCCCGGACCCGGCCGAGCCCGGTGACCGCCTCGAGGTCGCGCAGGTACTTCGCGTCACCGCCGGCCTCGCGGAACGCCTGGTCGCGCATGCCCGACACCTCGTCGCGGAGCTTCTCCGCGTCGGTCTCCAGCCGGTCGGCCGTGGCCTGGTCGCGCTTGACGTCGGCGACGAGCTTGTCGCGGGCCTGGGTGGTGGCGGGGGTGTCGGCGACGACCTTCAGGTACGCGACGGCGAGCAGGAAACCGATCGCGGCCAGGGCGAGCACCCGGCCGGCCACGCCGAGCGGGGTGTCGCGGCGGCCCTTCTCGGCGGCGTCCGCGTATCCCGGGTCCATCGAGTTGTTGAAGATCTCGGTGAGCAGGTCGCCGCCGAACTGCTGGCCCGGGGGCGCGGCGCGGGGCGGCTCGACCGGGGCGGCGGCCCGGGACGCGGCGGGGTCGCGGGTCGACGGGGCCGGGTCGGCGGGACTCATGCCCGGACCTCGGCGCGGGCCGCCCGGATCAGGCCGGCGATCTGCCAGAAGTAGAAGGCGGCGGCGAGCCAGTACAGCGCGAGGCCCCACAGGGCGGTCCCCCAGCCGGCCGCGTACGCCCAGGTGTGGGTCGTACCCGTCGTGGCGGCGGCCAGCAGCAGGGTCGGGAACGCCATCAGCAGCACGAACGTGGCGGTCTTGCCGACGTAGTGCACCGGCAGCGGCGGGTACCCGTAGCGGCGGATCGCGAGCTGGCCGACGCCGAGGACGACGTCGCGGGCCAGCAGGCCGGCCGTGAACTGCCACGGCACGACGTCACGGACGGTGAGCGCGATCAGGGTGGCCAGGATGTACAGCCGGTCGGCCACCGGGTCGAGGAGCTGACCGAGGCGGCTGACCTGGCCCATCCGGCGGGCCACGTACCCGTCGAGCCAGTCCGTCGAACCGCCGACCGCGAGGACGACCACCGCCGCGATGTCATGGCGGTCCGGGCCGAGGAGCAGCCACAGGAAGACGGGGACGCCGAGCAGCCGGAGGAAGGTGATGCCGTTGGCCAGGGTGAACGGACGCCACGGAACAGCACCGTGCTCCTGCGCCATGAGCCCTCCCCGGTGTTCGTCGGCCAGTCAACCCAGACTCTAGCCGGCCACGGGGCGCGCGCTCCACGGCCTGGACGGTCATTCCCCCTGATAGGTACCGAAACTCCAGTAAACACCCTCGGGGTCGCGCACGGTGAAGCCCCGCGAGCCGTACTCCTCCTCCCGCAGTTCCCGGGCCACGGTCGCCCCGGCCGCCAGGGCCCGGTCGAACAGCGCGTCCACGTCGTCGGCCACGACGTAGACCGAGCCGACCCCGGCGGGCAGGTCGCTGATCACGCTGTCGGCGCGGACCGAGCCGAGCATGACGCCGCCCCCGGCCGGCCAGCGCAGCTCCGCGTGCCCGATCGAGTGCGGCTCGGCCCCGGGGTAGCGGGCGGTCTCCACGAAGCCGAACGCCCGGACCAGGAAGTCGAGGGCGGCGGGCGCGTCGACGTACCGCAGACCCGGCCAGACGCGGGTGATGGTGTCAGTCATATCCGCAGGTTAGGGCGGGCCGGCCGGCCCGGTCCCGCACTATCGGGAACTGGGCACGGGGCGACCGGGCCGCAGGCCGGCGCGGGGGCGGACCGGCGGGAACTGGGGCGGATCTTCGGCGCCGTTCCCGTGCTCCGGACCCCCGCGATCCCCCACAATCGGGAGAAAGGACACCAGCCCGGGGGTACGCATGGAGCTCGACAGACTGACCGACCCCGTGGTGCGCGGCGTCGTCGAGGCGATGGTCGAGGGCGACCGGGACGCGTTCCTGGCGGCCTTCGCGCCCGGGGCCGAACTCACCGACGACGGCCAGCCCCAGTCCCTGGCCGCGTGGGCGGACCGGGAGATCTTCCGCTTCCACGGGCGGCTGCACGTGGACCGCGAGGAGGGCGGCGGGCGGCACCTGACGGGGACGTTCCACTCGGACCAGTGGGACATGCCGACGTTCTGGCACTTCCAGCTGACGGACGGCCGGATCAGCCGGCTGGACGTGGGGGCGCTCTGACCGGGCTGGGCGGGCCGCGTCGGGCGGGCTCGCCGCCGGCCGGGGGTCCGGAGAACACGTCGCGCGGGCCGGACCTCCCGCCGACCGGGGTCCGGAGGAATTGTCAGACCCTGATGTCACCCTGGGCGCATGGCTGAGAACGCAGCACTCGCCGCCGATGCCGAAGACGTCGGCCGCACCCTGCCGCTCCGCGACGTCCGGATGCGCCTGCCGCACCTGGCCGCGCTCGCCCGGGCCGCCGGGCAGGTGACGGTCATCGTGGACGACCGCACGAACCAGCCCCTCGCGGCGCTGGTGCCGTTGGCGGTCGCGCGGGCGGCGGCCGTCCCGCGCGCGGACGACCGGCGGATCGCGGAGCTGGAGCGGCGGGTCGCCGCCGCCGAGGAGAACGCCCGGGTCGCCACGGGGCAGGTCCGGGCGGCGGCCGAGAAGCTGCGGACGGTCCGGGAGCTGGCGGCGGCGGCCGGTGCCGATGTGCACGCGGCCCGGGAGCAGGCGCGCGTCGTCGCCGAGCGGGCGGCGGCGAGTTCCGCCGGGTGGGCGCGGCGGTGCGAGACCCTGCGGGCCGACCTGCGGCGGCAGCACGGGGCCGAGCTGTCGGCGGCGCGGCGGGAGCTGGCCCGGGCCTGGGCGGAGCTGCACCGGGTGAGCCCGCCGGGGGCGGACCGCGACGTGGACCGGCTGCGGGCGGCCCAGCACGACTTCCTCGACGACGTGGCCTGAAACGCGGGGCCGGGGGCCGTGCGCGCCACAGCGGACCCCACGCCCACCGGCGTGTCACGCCCCGGGAGCCGGGCGGCGGGTCGGGCGCGGCACCCGGCACCCGGCACCCGGCACCCGGCACCCGGCACAGGATGCGCCGTGACCGGCTAGCCGGATGTGGCCAGGAGCGCGGCGTAGCCGAGGACGAGGCCGTTGCCCAGGATGTACGTCCACCGCCGGGCCGTCGGCCCCAGCCGGGAGCCCGCCGTCGCCCCCACCATGGCCAGCCCCACCTGCCAGACCAGCGACGCCAGCAACACCCCCGCGACGAACGCGCCGAGCAGCGCCCCGCCGCCGATCCGGCCCCGGAGGGCCGCGGCGAGGGCCACGAAGTACACCATCGTGGTGGGGTTGACCGCCGTCAGGCCGACGAACCGCAGGAAGATCCGCCTGGCCGGCGGCTCCGGGGCCGGACCGCTCTCGGGGTGGCGCAGCGCCAGCAGGCCCCGGACGGCCACCACCGCCAGGACCAGTGCCGCGCACCACCGGACGGGCCGCTCGTGCCCGGCGAGTACCCCGCTGACCACCGAGCCGGCCAGGACCGCGCCGGCCGCGAACGCCCCGTCCACGCAGGCCACGGCCGACGCAGCCGCCAGGCCGCGCCGCCAGCCGAGCATGCCCTCCTTCAGCAGCAGCACCCCGACCCCGCCCAGGGGCACCGCCACACCCAACCCGGCGGCCCCGCCCGCCACCGCCATCGACCACCATGCGCTCATGGCCCCACTATCGGGCGGCCCGCCGCCGGAGCGCTCGCGGATATCGGCGGATCCTGCGAGAATCGCGGTGTGGACGCCACAGACCGCGAGATCCTCGACGCGCTCCAGGAGAATGCGCGGATCTCCTACCACGATCTGGGCCGCCGGGTCGGGCGGAGCGCCAACGCGGTGGCCGACCGGGTGCGCAAGATGCGGCGTACCGGCCTGATCCGGGGTTTCACCACCCTGGTCGACCGGGCCGCCGTCACGGACTCCGGGCTGGTCATCCTCATCGACGCGCGGCTGCGGCCGGAGACGACGGCCGACCTGTTCGAGCACGCGGTGGTGCGGCTGCCCGGGGTCACCGAGGTCATCCACGTCACCGGGGACAGCGACTACCTGATCCGGGCCAGGGTGCCCGACACGGCCACCCTGGACGCGCTGATCCGGGCGCTGAAGGACACGGCGGGGGTGGCGCACACGAGTACCCGTCTGGCGTTGCGGGTCGTTCTGGACTGAACGCCGGCGGAGCGGCACCCGGCGGCGCCGACCGGTCGGGGCGGCCGTGCGGCGGACCGGTCGAGCGGCGCGACCGGTCCACAAAGGGTCCCCGGACCGGGGCGGGAACAGAGCGATTTCCGGGGTACTGTCGGGCGGATGCTGCTCGACCACGTCAGCGTCCGCTACGCGCGCTCCGGCCCCTGGGTCCTCGACGGCGTCTCGGTCACCGCGCGCCCCGGCGAGGCCGTCGTCATTCTCGGCCGCAACGGCGCCGGCAAGTCCACCCTGCTCACCGTGTGCGCCGGGGTGCTGCGCCCCGACCGGGGCCGGGTCGCCGACCGGCCGCCCGTCGTCGGCTGGGTCCCCGAACGCTTCCCCGCCGCCCAGCCGTTCACCGCCCGGGAGTACCTCGTCGGCGCGGGGAGGGTCCGGGGACTCGGCGCGGACGCGGCCGGGCGGGCCGTCGCGCACTGGGCGGAGCGGCTGCATCTCGGCGCGTTCCTCGACGTGCGGCTCGGCCAGCTGTCCAAGGGGTCCGCGCAGAAGGTCGGGCTCGCCCAGGCGCTGCTCGTGCCGCCGGGGCTGCTGGTCCTCGACGAACCCTGGGAGGGCCTGGACGCGGTCGTGCGGGCCGAGATCCCCCTGATCGTCGGCGAGGTCACCGGGGCCGGCGGGATCGTGCTGGTCAGCGACCACCGGGGCGAGATCGCCCGGCTCGCCGTCGCCCAGCGCTGGACGGTCCGCGACCAGGGGGTGCACCTCGACGGGGGCGACCCGGCGCGGTGCGTGATCGAGATCGAGGTGCCCGCCGCCGACGCGGCCGGCACGGTGTCCGCCCTGCGCGCCCAGGGCCACGACGTTCTGGGGGTACGGCCGCGATGATCACGCTGATCCGCACCAGACTCACCGGGTACGTGCGCAGCCAGGTCGCCCTCGGCCCCCTGCTCGGCGCGCTCGTCGTCTACGGCCTGATCTACAGCGGCGGGGCGGCCCCGGCGGCGAACTCGTTCGGGGCGTCCGGGCTGGCGCTGTTCGGGCTGCTCGCCTGGCAGACCAAGGCCCTGCTGGACGTCGAGCCGGACGGGCAGCGGTACCTGACCAGGATCGCGGTCGGCGCGCGCCGGGAGGGGACGGCCGGGCTGCTCGCGGCGCTGGGGGCCGGGCTGGCGCTCATCCCGCCGCTGCTCGCCGCGCCCCTCGCCCTCGAGCTGGTCACGCTGCCCGACGGGCTGGGGGCGGCGATCGGCGTGGGACTGTGGACGCACCTGTTGGCGGTGCCGCCGGCCGTGGCACTCGGGGCGTGGGCGAGCCGGGCGGTGACCCGCAGTGTCGGCCTGGGTGTGCTGGTCCTGGTCGGCGGGGTCACGCTGGTGCTGATCCTCGGCCGCGACGGGTCGCCGGTGGCGTTCCTGGTGCCGCCGGTGATGGCCGCCGCCCGGAACGCGGCCCAGGGTGCCGGGCCGGGAGCGGCCGGGGTGGCGCTCGGCCACATGGTGGTGTGGACGGCGGTGGCCGTGGCGGGGTACGCGCGGGCCCGGGTCCGCAACGCGTAGCCGGAGCGGGGCGCACGCGGTCCCGCGTCCATCGACGGGCTACGGTCTCCTGATGACCTGGTTGAACGACACCCGCGCCTCGTACGACACCATCGCGGCCAACTACGCCGACGAGACCCGCGACCTGCTCGACCGGCTGCTGTACGTCCGCGCGGGGGTCGTGCTGTTCGCCGAGCTGGTGCGCGCGACCGGCGGCGGGCCGGTCGCCGACGTCGGCTGCGGGCCGGGGCACACCACGGCGCTGCTGCGGGAGCTGGGCGCGGACGCGTTCGGCGTCGACCTGTCCCCAGCGATGATCGACATCGCCCGCCGCGAGCACCCGGACGCGCGGTTCGAGGTCGGCTCGATGACCGACCTGGAGATCGCCGACGACTCCCTCGCCGGGGTGCTCGCCTGGTGGTCGTTGATCCACATCCCGGACGAGGCGGTGCCGGGCGTGGTCGGGGAGTTCTGGCGCGTACTGCGGCCGGGCGGGGTGCTGGCCGTGGGCTTCCACGTCGCCGGCACGGCCGGGCGGGACGACCGGGCCCGGCACGCGGACGTGCACTACCGCACACCGACCCGGGTGGCCGACTGGCTCCGGGAGGCGGGCTTCACCGTGGAGGCGCAGCACCTGCTGCGCCCGGACGACCCGACCCCGGGGGCGATCCTGTTCGCCCGACGACCCGGGGCCTGAGGAACGCGCCACCCCGGCCAGGCAGGGGCGTGACCCGTGCGTGCGGGTTAGGGTGCCCGGATGCGGGAGTTCACGGGGGCCGAGCGCGAGTTCGTACAGGCGATGCTGTTGGACGACCTGCCCGAGGTCATCGCACTGCGTGCCCAGCTCGCTCTGGCCACGATCAGCTCGGTGGCAGAGGCCGACCTGGCCTTCCAGGTCCCCGCCGACGCGCCCCGCGCCCACCTTCTCAACGGCGCCCTACCAGTTCAGGCGTGGTTGGAAAGTCCGGCCGGCAGGCGCGTCGGGTCGTTCACACTCCAGGTCACGCGAGGGGTGCTGACCGGCCTGCAGTACTTCTGCGAGTGCCGTGACGACTGTGCCGCCTGCCCGACGACCCTGCCGGCTCCCGCCTCGGTGCACGTCGAACCCGATGAACCGCGCAATCCGCGCACGTTCGACTTCGGCTTCACCGGCTTCCTGAGCCAGTGGTGCCCTTGTTGCGACCGGCCGGGGCTGGACGAGGTGCTGCGGGTCACGTTCCGTGAGGACCGTGACGCCCTCGACGTGGACGAGCTGCACCGGGACCTCACGATCCTCTCCCGGCTGGCCGGGCCGGACCTCGCGGCGTGCCTGCGCCTCGTCCGCACGTCCAGCGACGTCTCCGTCCCGCACGTCAAAGCCCGGGCCGAGGAATGGCTGACCGCGCGGGACCAGCCGATCAACTACGAGCCCTGTGTCTGTCCCCCCGGCGTGAGAGCCGCCGTGGCGGCCGAGCTGGCGGACGAGACCGCCGTGTTCGGCGTCATAGACTGCCCGGACCTCACCTTCCGGTTCCTGCTCCACTTCCTGGGGCGCTACAGCCCGTCACGGCCCGATTTCAGCCCTGACCGGCTCCAACGGTTCATCGGACTCGCGGAGCTCCTCGGATACGGCGACTTCGTCCTGCCCGACCTCGGACAGTGGTAGAGCACTCAGGCGCGGGGAGGCCCACCCACAGGTGAGTCGGGCTCCTCCGTCGTTGAGGGCCTACGGGTGCCCGCTCAGTTCAGCGGGACGCCGTGGCCCCGGAGCCAGCTGATCGGGTCGGTGGTCGACGCGTTGTCGCGGCCGCCGCCCAGGTGCACCTCGAAGTGCAGGTGCGGGCCCGAGCTGTTGCCGCTGGTACCGACGTGGCCGAGGACCTGGCCGGCGGCAACCTGGTCGCCGACCTTCACCTCGGGCCGGCGGAGCATGTGGCAGTAGCGGGTGAGGACCCCGTCGGCGTGTTCGACGTCGACGTACCAGCCGCAGCCGCTGACCGCGACCGAGCCGTCCACGTCGCAGCCGTAGTCGCGGCCGCCCTGGGTCGCGTCGCACGCGGCGGTGCGCACGATCCCGGCCGCCGCGACCCTGATCTGCGCGCCCCGGGCCGCGCCGAGGTCGACGCCGTGGTGGTCGGGGCGGGCGGGCTGCAGGTAGCCGGAGGTGATCGCGGCGTTGACGGGGGCGACCCACGCGCCGGTGGCGCACTCGACGCCGGCCAGGCCGAGCACCAGCTGCGCGGCGGCGGCCTCGTGCCGGGCGTAGGCGTCCGGGTACGCGCTGCGCTGCACCGTCTGGGCGGCGGCCGTGACCTGCATGTCCTGCCAGCCGGGCACCTTGAGCAGGGCGCGGAAGAACTTCTCCGCCGCGTACTCCGGGACCATGACCTGGCTCGGGGTGCCCCAGCCGGTGGCGGGGCGCTGCTGGAACAGGCCCAGGGAGTCGTGGTCGTAGCCGACGCCCTGGTTGGCCATGGTCAGCGACTCGGGGTAGGCGACGTTGGCCAGGTTGCGCAGCGACGACTCCTGCATCGCGGTGGCAACCCCGATGACCAGGCCCTTTTCGGGTACGCCGAGCCGGCGCCCCACGGCCACGATCGTCGCCGCGTTCGCCGACTGGGCCGCTGACAGCCCCTGTCGGGAGCCGGCGGGTGCCGCCGCCAGGCACAAGGTGAACGGCACGGCCGTGAGGACCGGCGCGGGCTGGCGACCGGCCTCGATCCGCAGCAGCTCGACCTTCTTGTCGGCGGCGATCCGGGTGTCCTCGGCCGACTTCGCGGCGGCGGCGCTGAGCAGCGCCCTGTCCTTCGCGGCGGCCAGGGCGGCCTCGTCGGCGGTGAGCTTGTCCTCGGCCGTCTTCAGCTTCGCGGCCAGCTCGTTCGTCCGGCCCACCGAGGTGTCGGGCGCGAACTGCCGCAGGTCCTGGTAGCCGGCGCCCTTGTACAGCCGGGTGACCTCGTCGTTGAACGCGGTCCGGAGCTGGTCGCGGGCGGCGCGGCTCTCCGTGACCGTCGTCTCGGCGGCGGTGACGGCGGCCGCGTCGGCGGCGGCGGTCCGGGCGGCGGCGGTCGCGGCGGTCTTCGCCTCGTCGGCGGCCCGGACGGCGGCCTCCAGCGCGAGCTGCGCGGCGGTCGTGTCCTGGGCCAGCGGCGGCTGGGCGGGGACCAGCGGGGCGGGGCGTGGGGCCGGGGGCTTCGGCGGCACCGGGTCCGGCTCGCTCGGCGTGGTCGGGCCGGGGCTCGTCGGACTGGGCTTCGGGGTCGGGTGTCCCGACTGCGACGGGGACGGCGCCGGGCCGGCGGTCCCGGACGGGGTGGGGACCGAGGGCGTGGGGCGGGGCGTGCCGGACGGCGTGGGACCGGGGGTACCCGACGGGGAGGGGCCGGGGGTCGGGCCGGCGGTCGGGCTCGGTACCGGTGTGGGGCTGGGGGTGTTCGCGGGCTGCCCGGTCGTGGGGGGTGCGGTCGGGACGCCGGAGCCCGGTGGTGTGGGGCTCGCGGACGGTTGCGGCGGGTCGGGGGTGGGGGTCGGAGCGGGGGCGGCCGGGGTCGGGTCGGTCGCGGCCGGGGACTCCACGGCGGGGCCGGGGGCCGGCTGCGGGGTGGGGTCGGCGGTGGCGGGCCGGGCGGGGGCCGGATCGGCGGTCTGCGGCTGGCCCGGATCGGGCGCGCCGGTGGTCCCCGCGGGGTCCTGCCCGGCGGGCGTCGCCGGCCGCTCGGCCGGCGTGGTGCCGGTGTCCTGGGCCGCACCCTCGGTGGGCTGCGGCTCGACCGGGGCCGGGGTGGCCGCGTCGCCGACCGCCGGATCCGCCCAGCCGGGGGTGGGGGCCAGACCGATTGCGAGCGCGAGCGTGGTCGCCACCCCGAGGGTCCATCGCCGGACGCTCGCCCGGGGACCGCTTCTCTCCGCCATGCCGGTGTCCTCGCAGCTACATCAGCAGGTGCTAGCAAACGTCCATCTCACCGTAGAGGGGGCGCGACGGGCACGGCAATGCCTGTAATCGACTCAAATCAACAACAAAACGAAGTTGATTTGTCCGATTACTCATCGGCGTCACGGTCGGTTCACCCATGGTGTTCTCAGTGTGACGCACAGCACAGCATCAGGCGGGCCGACCGACGACCTGGACCACCCGGCCGTCCCGGGAGGCCCGCACCGCCGGGAGGGCGGCCGGTTGGGTGGGGTACGGGCCGGCAGTCACCGATCTGTCCCCGGACCGGCCGGCCAGCTCCAACCGGTCCACTCCCCTACTCGCCGCCGCGACGGCCGACCACGAGCCCGACGGGGCCCGCCACCAGGTGACGGCGGCCAGGTCGGGGACCCGGCGGGTGCACAGGGCGGTGTCGACGGCGGTGTCGACGGGGCGGACCTCGGTGCCGCTGAGCAGCAGGACCGTGACCGCGCTGCCGCCGGACGCGTCGTCCCCGCGCAGACACAGCCACCGGCCGGTCCGGCCCTCGGGCAGCGGGGTCACGGCGAACTCCCAGAGCGTGAGGGTCCGGTACCGGGCGCCGGCCGGCAACCGGCAGCCCGCCTGCGCCCAGGCCGCGACGGCGCCGGGGCTGTCCAGTTCGTGCGGCCGGGCGACCGGGTTGGGCAGCTCCGAGGGCAGGTACATGGCGTGGGCGGGGGCCACTCCTCCCCCGTCGGCGACGGTGAGCGCGGTGGCGGTCGGGGACGTGGCGGTCAGCCGGAGCAGGGGGCCCCGGCCGCACGGGCCGACGTCGGACACCTTGGCCGTGACGCCGCCGGTGACGGGGACCGGGCGGCGTTCCCCGGCCGCCGTGAGCTGCTCGACCTTGGAGATCCAGGGCGCGACGGCGTACCGGCCGGGGGTCAGGGTCAGCGCGCTGGAGCCGTACACGTCGTCGTCGCCGACCGGGCTCACGTCCAGCGCCCCGGTGCCCGCCGTGTACCGGGCCAGCCGGGAGCCGTCGGTCAGGACCACCACGGCGGTGCCGTCCACGTTCCCGGCGTACAGCAACTGGGCGGCGCCGACCTGCCAGCGGGTGACGGCCTCGGCGACCAGGGCGGTGTCGGCCCGCCGGTCCCCGGTCGCCGGCCACACCACGAGCCGGGGCCGGCCGGCGCCCTGCCAGGCGGTGTCGGCGGCCCGGCGGACGGACGGGGCCACCGGCTCGGTCGGGCGCACGGCGGCCTCGGTGCGCACGGCCCGGTCCGGGACGAGGAAACCGGACGCGGCCAGCAGGACGGCCACCCCGCCGAGGACGACCAGCGGGGCGCGCCGGGCCCGGCGGACCTGGGACGGGGCGGGCGCGGACAGCCGGGCGACGGCCGGGTTCATGGCCATGCCGTCGAGTACCCGTCGCTGTTCCTCGTGGTCGAGACCCAGGGTGTCGGCGAGCGCGCGGGCGTCGGCGAGCACCCGGTCGACGTCGGGCACCCCGGCGGCCGTCAGGACCTCACCGGCGGCCACGTCCTCGACGGTGAGCAGCAGGTACGCGGCGCGCACCGCCGGCTCCGCCTCCGCCAGCCGGACGTCGACCGTGGCGTGCTCGATGCCGCCGATGAACGCGGTGGCCCGGGGGCGGGTCAGGCGCAGGCCGCGCGCGCGGTGGCCCCCGACGGCGGTGCGCACGACCCGGGCGAGGAGGACGGCGTACACCTCCTCGACGGTGCCCGCCGACGAGCGCCAGCGGTGCGCGGGGGCGGCGGCGGTGGCCACCCGGTGGGCCCGGTCCCAGCGGGCGGCGTGGTTGCGCTGACCCGCGTCGATGACGTACGCGGCCCGCACCAGCCTCGTGTACCGCTCCACGAACACCGTGTCCCACCGCACCCGTGCACTCCCTCCGCCGCCAGCCCGACCATCACGGACAACGAGGCACCCGCGGTGCGGGCACGGGACCCCGGCGAGTGTGGCGCGTATTCGGTCGGCGTTCACCCGCGCTTTCGCGCCGCGTCGCCGGGGGCGCGTTGACTCCGGCCAGGTAGGACGAAGACACCCTGGAGGAGCTGTGGCCGATCGTCGGCAGGTACTGCGCATGGGAGCGTTGGCGGCCGGTGCCGCCCTCGCGGCCCCGGTTCTGGCGTCGGAGGTGGCGTCCGCCGCCCCCGGGAAGCCGTCGGACCGGCCCCTCGTGATCGGCCACCGGGGCGCGTCCGGCTACCGCCCGGAACACACCCTGGCCTCCTACGAGCTGGCCGCCCGGCTCGGCGCGGACTTCATCGAGCCCGACCTGGTGTCCACCTCGGACGGCGTGCTGGTCGCGCGGCACGAGAACGAGATCTCCGGCACCACGGACGTGGCGACCCGGACCGAGTTCGCGGCCCGCAAGCGCACCAAGGTGATCGACGGGGTGACCGTCACCGGCTGGTTCACCGAGGACCTGACCCTGGCGGAGCTCAAGACCCTGCGCGCCGTGGAGCGGCTGCCCGCCGTCCGGCAGCGCAACACGCTCTACAACGGCCTGTTCCAGGTGCCGACGTTCCAGGAGGTCCTGGACCTGCAGGACCGGCTGTGCAAGGAGCTGCGCCGCGAGATCGGCGTGTACCCGGAGACCAAGCACCCCAGCTACTTCCGCTCGATCGGCCTGGAGCTGGAGAAGCCGCTGGCCGAGGCGCTCCGGCGCAACGGGCTGAACAAGCCGACCGCGCCGGTGTTCGTGCAGTCCTTCGAGGCGGCGAACCTGCGGGACCTGCACGACGTGCACAAGATCCGTACCCGTCTGGTGTTCCTCGCCTCGGCGGCGGGCGGCCCGTTCGGGGACACCCGGTCCTACGCCAGCTACCTGACGCCGGCCGGGCTCGGGGAGCTCAGCCGGTTCGTGTCGGGGATCGGGCCGGACAAGGGCCTGGTCATCCCGCGCAGGGCGGACGGCACGCTCGGGACGCCGTCGCCGCTGGTGGCCGACGCGCACGCCGCCGGGCTGGTGGTGCACCCGTACACGTTCCGGGCGGAGAACCAGTTCCTGCCGGCCGACTACCGCACGGGCACCGACCCGAACGCCTACGGGCGGGCGATCGACGAGCAGATCGCGTTCCACCGCGCCGGAGTGGACGGCCTGTTCACGGACATGCCGGACATCGGGGTACTGGCCCGGGACCTCGCGGGGCGCTGAGCGCGCGACCCATCTCCGCAGCGCCGGTTCCGCGCTGGACGGCGGCAGCTCCCCCGAGTTGCCGCCGTCCGGCGTCTCCGGCGGGTTCGCCGGGGCGACGCCGTCCTGTGTTCCACCGTCGGGTCGACGTCGTCCCGCGAGGTCGGAGCCCGGCGCGACCACGGCCGCCGCCCCCGGTCAGCCCGTGTGGCGCAGCAGTCCCCCGTACAGCGTCAGGCCCGGGCCGAACGCCGCCGCCACCACCGTCGACGCGCCCGCCGCGCGCAACGCCTCCAGCACCAGCAGCACCGTCACCGACGAGCAGTTGCCGTGCTCGCGCAGCACCTCCCGGGACGCGTGCAGCGCGCCCGGCGGCAGCCCGAGCCCCTTCGCGGCGGCGGCCAGGATGCCCGGCCCGCCCGGGTGCAGCGCCCAGCCGTCCACGTCGGACCTGTCCAGCCCGCGCGCGCCGAGCAACTCATCGACCAGGGGCGCGATGTGCTCCTCCAGGACGTCGGGCACCCGGGGCGACAGGCCCATCCGGAACCCGTGGTCGGTGACCTCCCAGGTCATGTGGTCGGCGGTGGCCGGGTCGGTGCGGGCGGCGAAGCCCTCGATCGCGTACCCCCGGCCGCCGGGGGTGACCACCACGGCCGCGGCGCCGTCGCTGAACAGGGCGTGCGAGACGATCTGGTCGACCTGGGTGGTGGGCGGCTGGACGTGCAGGCTGGTCAGTTCGGCGCACAGCAGGACGGCCGGCCGGCCCGAGGCGGCCACGTAGTCGGCGACGGACGCCAGGCCCGGCAGCGCCGCGTAGCAGCCCATGTGACCGATCGTCAGGCGGCGCAGCCCCGGGTCGAGGTCCAGGTCCCGGGCGAGCAGGATGTCCAGCCCCGGCGTCGTGTACCCGGTGCAGGTGGCCACGGCCAGCAGCCCCAGGTCGCCGGGTTCCACCCCGGCGTCGGCGAGCGCGGCCACCACGGCGGACTTGCCGAGCGGGACGACCTCCGCCGCGTACCGGCGCATCCGTTCGCCCGTCGAGGCGCCCGAGAAGTCCTCGCCGATCGGGTTGAGCACGGTGTGCCGCTGGTCGACCCCGGCGTTGGCGAACATCCGCTTGGCCAGGGCCGAGCCGTTGAAGTGCCGGTGGAAGTAGCCGTGCCAGAGGTCGTCCTGGCTGGTGGCCGGCGGCAGGGCGATGCCGAGGCCGGCGACCGTGGGGATCACCATCGGCCCGGGTTCGGGTCGCCGCCGAGCGCCACGACGCCCAGCCAGTCGGCGCACACGTCGGAGGTGGCCGGTTGCAGGGAGCCGCACCGGGCGTCGCGGTACAGCCGTTCCAGGGGGTGGCCGCGCCGGGTGGCGGAGGTGCCGGCGGCCTCCAGCATCGAGGCGGCGACCTCGGCGGCGGTGGTGCCCGCGAGGAGCTTGGCGCGCCACACCCAGACGTTGGTCGCGTCGTCGCCGGGGGCGGCGTCCACCCGGCGGGCGGCCTCGGTGACGACGAGCGCGGCGGCGGCCACGGCGGCGTCGGCCCGGCCGATCCGGGCGCGCACGGCGGGCAGTTCGTGCAGGTTCCGTTCCACCAGGTGCGCCACGGCCGCGTCGATGGCCGCGCGGGCCACGCCCACGTAGACCGCCGCGTAGGAGGCGACCAGCCACTGGGGCATCAGCTGGGCGGCGAGCAGGGCCAGGCCCTCCAGGCCGCCGAGCAGCGCGTCCTCGCCGACCACGACGTCGAGGTGCAGGTCGTGGCTGCCGGTGGCCCGCATGCCGAGCGCGTCCCAGGTCTCCTCCACCCGCAGGCCCTCGCCCGCCGGCACCAGGAACTGCGACACCTCCTCGCCGTCGCGGGCCGCCACGAGATAGGCGTCGGCGTGACCGGCCCCGGAGACGAAGGTCTTCGACCCGGTGATCCGGAAACCCCCTTCGACTCTGGTGTACGAGGTGCGCAGCTGCGACAGCCGCGAACCCGCGCCCCGCTCGCTCATCGCCACCGCGTACAGCGCGCCGTTCGCGGCCCCGGCGAGGATCCGGTCCCGGGCCTCGAAGTAGGACTCCGGCGCGCCCAGGGCCCTGACCAGGGAGTCAGGGGTGTGCGCGAGCGCGCCGGTGACCGAGGCGTGCATGTTGAACACCAGCGCCGTGGCCCCGTTGCCCCGGGCGAGTTCGGTGGCCACCGCCGCGTACTCCGCGAAGCCCGCGCCCAGGCCGCCGAGCCGGGCCGGCACCATCAGGCCGAGCAGCCCGGCGGCGCGCAGGTCCGCGAAGTCGGCGGCCGGGAACGCCCCGGACGCGTCGTGCTGGGCGGCCCGGGGCGCGAACCCCCGGGCCAGCCGTTCGGCGGTGCGGACGAGATCGGTCACGACTTGACTCCTCTTCCCTGGTACAAGACGGCGGTCGTGAAGGTGGGGACCATGGGCACCGGGCCGGGGTCTCCGGCGGCCCGGCGGACGAGCCCTGCGAGGGACGGCCGGATGCCGCGCACCTCCAGCTCGACGCCATGCGCGGCGCACAGCGCGACCAGCCGGGCCGGGTCGACCAGCAGCGCCGGGTCGTGCACACCCCGCGGCGCGCCGCCGACCCGTTCGGCGAGGGTGATCGCGACCAGCCGGCACAGCGCCGTGTCGGCCAGGGTGTCGAGGACCAGCGTCCCGCCGGGGCGCAGCGCTCGGCACGCCTCGGCGACGGTGGCCGCCAGGTCGGTGACGTGTTCGAGGATCTCCCCCGCGCTGACCACGTCGGCGGACCCGGACCGGACCGGGAGGCGGGACACGTCGGCGCGGACCGGTGCCATCCCGTGCCGGCCGGCGTGGTAGAGGGCGCTGGACACCAGGTCGAAGCCCACGTGCCGGTAGCCCTTGCCGGCCACGTGCGGGGCGAGCAGGCCGCCGCCGCAGCCCAGGTCCAGGAGCACGGCCCCGGGGCGGGTCGCGGGCGGGACGAGCCGGGCCCTGGCGGCGGCGAGCCAGTGCAGCATGGCGAACACCCCGGCGGGTTTCCACCACTCGTCGGCGAGGTCGTCGTACATTCCGAGGTCGTTCGGGGGGCGACGCACCCGTCCAGAGTGGCACGCGCGCGGCCCGGGGCCCACACTATCGGGTGTGTCTCCCCTGATCCGGGCCTGCCATCCGGAGCCCACCCTCGCCGTCACGCTGGTCACGGCCCTGCTCGGGGTCAACGTCGGGCTCGGCTGGGCGGGGGTGGCGGCCGTCGCCGTCGCGATGCTGGCCAGCCAGCTGTCCGTGGGCTGGGGCAACGACTGGCTCGACGCCGACCGGGACGCCCGGGTGGGCCGGACCGACAAGCCCGTCGCGGCCGGCCAGGTGTCCCGGCGGACCGTCGGGGTGGCGGCGCTGGTCGCGGGGCTGGCGACCGTACCCCTCGCGTTGCTGTCCGGGTGGCGGGCGGCGGCCGTGCTGACCCTGGCGCTCGTGTCGGCGTGGCTGTACAACGTGCCCCTCAAGCGGACCGTGTTGTCCCCCGTGCCCTACCTGGTGTCGTTCGCGGCGCTGCCCGCGTTCGTGGTGCTCGCGGGGAACGGCACGCCGCCGTGGTGGCTGATGACGGCCGGTGGGCTGCTCGGGTTCGGCGCGCACTTCGCCAACGCGCTGCCCGACCTGGCCGACGACGTGGCCACCGGGGTGCGGGGGCTGCCGCACCGGATCGGGGCACCGGCCAGCCGGGTCCTCGCCGCCGCCGGGCTGTTCGCGGCCTCGGCGGTGCTCGCGTTCGGGCCGCCCGGGCCGCCGACCTGGTTCGGGTGGGCGGTGACCGGCACCGCCGCCGTGGTCCTGTCCCTCGGGTTGTACGCCGGGCGGGTCCCCGGGTCACGCGCGGCCTTCCGGGCGGTACTGGCCGTGGCGCTCGCCGACGTGCTGCTGCTCCTGGTGTCGTAGCGTGCCGGGAGGCCTCCTCTTCGTGGTGTTTCGCACGTGCATTTCCGGAAGGTGTCCCCGCGTCCGGTCCCGGCGCCGCACGCACTAGCATCTTCGCCATTGACTCGTCCCGATTGGAGCGATGGTCGTGCCCCTCGCCGCCGACACCGTCCGGGAACTCCTCGGCCCGCTGTACCCGGAACCGGCCGAACTGATCGTCGGCGCGCTGTCGTTCGGACTGCTGTGCTGGGTGCTGCTGCGCTGGGTGCTGCCCCCGGTCGCGCACATCGCCGAGATCCGGGAGCTGGTGATCGAGGGCGAGTTCGCGTCCGCCGCGCAGACCCGGGCCGACGCCGACGGGGTGCGCCAGGAACGCGACCGGGTGCTCGCCGACGCCCGGTCCGAGGCGCGGCAGATCCGGGGGTACGCGGCGGCCCTGGCGTACGCCGAGCGGGACCGGGTGCTGGCGGGCGCGGTGGTCGAACGGGACCGGCTGCTCGCGGAGGGCGGGGAACGGCTGCTGCGGGAATACGAGGCCGTGCGGCGGGAGCTGCTCGATGTCCATGTGCCCCGGATCGCGGCGGAGCTGGCGTCCCGGGTGCTCGGGGAGGCGGTGGCGACGCCCGCGAGGTCGCCCGGGGTGGCGGCTGCGCCCGTTCAGGTGCCGGCGCAGAAGACGGAATCGGAATCGGCCGACGTTCACTGAGAAGCCGGAGGACTGCGGAGTCCGTGGGCGCGGGCATCGACGGCGGACCGGCCGCGCGGGACGCGTACCCCTCTGATCGGGGTTGGTCTGGATCTGGCCCCGGATGGCTACCTGCGAGTAGCTTGGCGGGGTGACGGACAACTGGATGATCTACGGCGCCAACGGCTACACCGGCGAACTCGTCGCCCGGCTCGCCGTCGCCCGGGGCGAACGCCCGGTCCTCGCGGGACGCTCCGCCGAACCCGTGGCCCGGCTCGCCCGCGAACTGGGCCTCGACCACGTCGCCTTCGACCTGGCCGACGCCGCCGCGCACCTCGGCGCCGTCGCGGTCGTCGCGCACTGCGCGGGCCCGTTCCACGCCACGGCCGCGCCGATGGTCGACGCGTGCCTGGCCACCGGGACGCACTACCTGGACATCACCGGCGAGATCGCGGTGTTCGAGGCCCTGCACGCCCGGCGTGCCGAGGCCGCCGCCGCAGGGGTCGCCCTGCTGCCCGGCGCCGGCTTCGACGTGGTGCCCACCGACTGCCTCGCGGCCATGCTGCACGCCCGGCTGCCCGGCGCGACCAGCCTGGAGCTGGCGTTCGTGGCCGGCGGCGGCTTCAGTCGCGGCACGGCGCGCACCGCGCTGTCCGGCGGCGGGGTCATGTGGCGGCGCGTCGAGGGCCGGCTCGTGCCCGTCACCGGGGGCGCGGTCACCCGGTCCGTGCCGCTGCCGTCCGGCGCCCGGACCGTGTCGGCCATCCCGTGGGGCGACCTCGCGACGGCGTACCGGAGCACCGGGATCCCGAACATCACCACCTACACGGCGCTGCCCGCCGCCGCCGGGGTCGGGCCCGCGCTGCTCAAACTGCCCTGGGCCAGGTCCGTCGCCGACCGGCTCGTGCGGACCACGATGACCGGGCCCTCGGCGGCGACCCGGGCCCGGACCCGCACCGAGGTGTGGGGCGAGGTGCGCGACCCGGACGGTCGGACGGCGACGGACACCCTGGTCACGCCCAACGCGTACGACCTGACGGCGGACGCGGTGCTGCGCGCGGTGCCCCGGATGGCGGGGCTGGCGCCCGGGTTCCACACGCCGTCGACGGCGTTCGGGGCGGGGTTCGTCCTGGAACTCGACGGGGTGACGCTCGGCTCGGCCCCCACCGCCTGACAGCCGGCGGGCCGCACCCGTGCCACGAGCGGGCACGGGTGCGGCTCCGGATCAGCCCAGACCGGTGACCGGCAGCCCGACCAGGCCCCGCATCAGCACCCCCGGCCGCCACAGCAGCTCCTGCGGTTCCACCGCCAGCCGCAGGTCCCCGAACCGGGCGAGCAGCGCGCCGAGCGCGATCCGCGCCTCCAGCCGGGCCAGCGGCGCGCCCAGGCAGTAGTGGATGCCGTGCCCGAACGCCAGGTGCGCGTTGTCCCCGCGCGCCGGGTCGAACTCCCCGGCGGCCGCGAACCGGCGGTCGTCGCGGTTGCCGGCCAGCAGCCCGATCAGCACCGCGTCGCCGGCCGGGATCGTCGTACCCCCCAGCTCGACGTCGGCGACGGCGACCCGGAACGTGGCGGTCTCCACCGGGCTCTCGTACCGCAGGAACTCCTCGATCGCGCTCGGCAGCAGCTCTGGGTCGGCCCGCAGCGCCTCCCAGCGTTCGCGCCGCGACAACAGCACGTGGACGGCGTTGCCGAGCAGGTTGACCGTCGTCTCGTGGCCGGCGATGAGCAGCAGGAAGACGGTGGACGTCAGTTCGTTCTCCGTGAGCGCGTCGCCCTCCTCGCGCACACTGATCAGGGCCGAGACCAGGTCGTCGGCCGGCTCGGCCCGCTTGCGGGCCAGCATCTCCCGCAGGTAGGCGAGCATCGACGCGAACGCCCACGGCAGCCGGTCGCCGGACATCACGCCCGCCACGATGGTGTCCGACCACTCGCGGAACGAGTCCCGGTCCTCGGCCGGCACGCCGAGCAGCTCACAGATCACCTGGATCGGCAGCGGGAACGCGAACGCGTCGATCAGGTCGACCTCGTCCCGGCCGGCCATCGCGTCGAGCAGCCCGGCCGTGATCTCCTCCACCCTGGGCCGGAGCAGCTCCACCCGGCGGTGGGTGAACGCCGCCGACACCAGGCGGCGCAGCCGGGTGTGGTCCGGCGGGTCGGCCGTGAGCATGTGGGTGCTCATCGCCGCGATGACCGCCGGGTCCATGAACGCGTTCGGGCCGGTGGGGGTGAGCAGGCCGCCCTTGGCCAGCCTCGGGTCGGACAGGGCCTGGCGGGCGTCGTCGTAGCGGGTGACCAGCCAGGCGAGGTTCCCGCCCGGGAGTGTCACGCGGTGCACGGGCTCCTCCGCGCGGAGTCTCGCGTACACCGGATGGGGGTCGGCCTGGAAAGCGGGCGTGAACAGCTCGGCATTGGCAGTCGTCACGGACAACTCCTCCCCTTTGATGATCAACCCATGCTACCCGGATATCAGTCCTTCATGGATAGTGCGGACGAGCGACCCCGAAGAGCGCATTTCTCCGGGTACCGGCGGCGCGTGGTCGACCGGGGGTGTCTGACCGGCGGCCGGTCACGGGAGGCGGTGACGCCGTTGGCCCTCGCGCCCTAGGCCGGGTCGATGGCGAGCCTGGCGTGGAGTTCGACGTCGTGGCGGGTGCCGTCGTAGCGCAGCTTCGCCCGTTCGAGGCCCTCGACCGCGAACCCGGCCCGGCGGGCCACCCGGCACGAGGCCGGGTTGTCGACGCGGTGGCCGAGTTCGAGCCGGAACAGTCCCAGGTCGGTCAGCGCCCAGTCGGCCACCGCGCGGGTGGCGGCCCCGGCCACGCCCCGGCCACGGGCGGCGTGCGTGGTCCAGTAGGACACCCAGCCGGTGTCGTGCCGTCGGTCGACCGAGGACACCGCGACATTGCCCGCGACGGCGCCCGCCGGGTCGACGACGGCCCACGAGTAGCCCGAGCCGCTGTCCCACGCCGCGCGCCGGGCCCGGAGCCACGCACCGGCGGCCCCGGGTGAGTCGATCGGCGTGCCCCCGGACTGGCGGAGCATCTCCGGCGGCGCGAACGCCTCCAGCACGGCGTCGACGTCGGTGACCGCCCAGGGCCGCAACCGGTACCCGGCCGGGGTCGTCAGTAGTTCCCGCATCCCACCATCGTCTCCGGAGCGTCAACGGCAATCCGGATCCCCATGGACGCGACGGGGGTGACGGGCCGGGCGCCCGTGGTGCGACGCCGTCCGACCGGATCCTGGTGCCGGCCGGGTGGTCGAGAACGGGCCGTCAGCGGCGCCAATGGTCGAGGCGCGCTGTCAGCGGCGCCCGGTGGTCGGGAGCGCGCCGTCAGCGGCGCCGGGGGCGTCGCGCCCGGCCGGCGGGGGTCGCGGAGGTGGGGCGCGGGGCGGAGCCGGGGGTCGTGGTCGGGTCCCAGTGCGGCGGGCGGGTCAGGGCCGGCGGGAGCTTCGTGCCGAGGTCGCCCCGGGCCGCGTTCACCTGGAACTGGGTCAGGAACAGGCTCCCGGACAGGTCGGCGCCGCGCAGGTCCGCACCCCGGCAGTCGGCGCCGATCAGGTCCGCGTCCGCCAGGTCAGCGCCCCGCAGGTCCGCGCCGATCAGGAGCGTGCCCCGCAGGTGGGCGCCGCGCAGGTCGGTGGTCCGCAGGTCCGCGCCGACCAGGTCCGCTCCCCGACGGTCGAGACGCCTGCCGGGTACGCCCGCGCGGACCAGTTCGCTGGCCCGGAGCAGCAGGACGTTGACGGCCCCGCGGTGCGCGTCGACGTCGACCGCCACGAGGGCCTCGGCGTCGCCGGCCGCGAGCCGCTCCGTGTGGTCGAGGGCCCGGCGCAGGTCCGCGTGCACGGGGCGCGCGGCGGGCCAGGCGAGGGCCTCCGTCAGGTACCAGAGGAGTTCGTGCAGGTGGCGCATCACCGTGAAGCCGGCGAACATCCGCTCCCGAGTGTCGGGGCGCTCCCGCCAGTCGTGGCCGCCGAACGTGACCTGGGCGATCTTCTGGCCCGCGCCGAAGCAGTCGTACACGGTGCAGCCCGGGAACCCCCGGTCCCGCAGGTTCGTGTGGATGCCGCACCGGAAGTCCCGCTGGAGGTTCGGGCACGGCTGGCCGGCGCGCTTGTCGATCGCGAAGTCCGCCGACGCGGCGAAGGCCGGGACGACGCAGCACAGCCCGAAGCAGTTCGCGCAGTCGGCACGGAGGTTCAGGAGGCTCCGCCCGGCGGGGTCGGCGGGCGCGGGCTGGGCTTCCTCGGACACCGGCGGAGTCTACCGGGACGTCCCGGGACGCCCTGTCAGGGCCGGCCGGGCCACCGGTGCCGGGGACGCCGGGCGTGGGGGGTGCCCGGGGCCCCGGCCGGGCGTGGGGGGTGCCCGGGGCCACGACGGGTGCGAGTGTGGTCAGGCGGCGTGGACCGTGATCGTCGTCCAGGCCCCGACGTGGATCCGGTCACCGTCCGAGAGGGGTACCGGCGTGTTCTCCGCGAGCGGGTCCTCGGCGCCGTTGAGCCGGGTGCCGTTGGTCGAGCCGGGGTCGACCAGTTCCCAGCCGTCGGCGGTGGCCACCAGGAGCGCGTGCACGTGGGACACCCCGGTGTCCTCGGGCGGGCCGGTCAGGTCGATGTCGGGGACGATGCCCCGGGAGCGCGACCGGCGGCCGATCAGGAGCTGGCCGCCGGTGAGCGCGAAGCGGCGCTCCGGGCAGTACGCCGGGAAGGGCACCTCTTCGGAGTCGTCGTCGGCGCGGTCGGCGACGGCCCGGTGGTAGGCGCGGTCCGCCGTGACGGTGACGCTCCACTGGCCGGGCGTCGGGCCGGGTGCCGGGGGCTGGGGCGCCTGGCCCTGGGTGGCCGGCGCGGGCCGGGCGCGGGGCGGGGTGCCGCTGGCGGTGAAGTCGTAGCCGCAGGTCTCGCAGAACCGGCCGGTGCGGGGGTCGCCGCATTCGGGGCAGGGCGCGTCGGCGGCCGGGGCTGCCCCTGGAGCGGGGCCCGGTCCCCGGCCGTCGGCCGCACCTGCAACGTGGCCCGACGCCGCCGTGCCGGTCGGGCCCGAAGAACTCGACGACGACTGGCCCGACGTGCCGGCTCCGACAGCCGGCGACGGGGACACGCCGCCCTGGGGAGCGCCCGACGGGGGCCGCGCGGCGCCCCCGATCAGGGCCCCGCACACGTCGCAGTAGTCGGCGTCGGCGGACTCGTGGCCGTTCGGGCAGGTCGGCATCGGTACCCCCGTCAGTTCTTCTTGTTCGTGCGCACGGTGCGGGTCGAGCCGACGTCGAGGGTCATCTCGTCCTCGGCGCTGACCTTGGGCTTGAGCTTGACCGTGCCGGTGTCGGCGTCGAGGACGTCCACGACCTTCTTCAGCAGCTTCGACGTCGCCTCGTTGCCGGTCTCGGCGGCCAGCTTCACGGCCTTGCCCAGCTTCGAGGTCGCCGTGTCGGTGTCGCCGGCGCGGCGGGCCTCCAGGCCCTCCTGGATGGCGTCGGCCAGTTCGGCCTGGCCGGTGTAGTGCGCGACGGACGGATGCAGGCGGGTGGACAGCACCAGGTCGTCTGTCCACACGGCGCGGACCAGGCCCTGGCCGAGGATCTGCTCGGTGCCGTCGGCCGCCACCTCGACCAGGCGGATCCGGCCGGCCAGGATCTCCTCCCCCACCGCGCCCGGGGCGATCTCGACGCACACGTGGTAGTCGCGGCGTTCCGAGCCCCAGGAGCCCGTCGGGTAGTCGCCGATCTGGGCGCTGACGTCGATCCTGCCGCCGGTCAGGTCGCGGACCTCGGGGGCGACGAGCTTGACGAACTTCACGGTCGCGCCCCGCGGGGTCCACAGCCGCAGCCGGATGTCGCCGTGCGCCTTGCCCATCGCGTGGGTCATCAGGGCCCGGAAGTCGTCCTTGAGGTGGGCCGGGTCGGCGACGATGTCGAACGAGCCGAGCAGCGCCGTCGTGATCCGGCGCAGCTCGTCGACGACCCAGTTGGTGCCGATGCCCCGGGCGTCGCACACGAACACGCCCGCGCACGCGTCGAGGGCGTGTTGCAGGTCGACGGCCGGCTCGCTCTCGTTCTTGCCGTCGGTGAGGAGGATGACGTGCCGGATGGCGTCGGTGTGCGGGAGGAACAGTTCGCGGGCGAGGGTCAGCCAGCTGCCGATCGCGGTGCCCCCGCCGGGCTTGACGCCCTGGACGGCCTTCTTCGCCTCGTCGCGGGTGGTGGCGTTCGCCGGGACCAGGCCCCGGACGCGCGGGTAGACGATCTGCGCGGACGAGGAGCCGGCGATGACGGCGAACAGGGTGCCGTCCCGCAGCGCGTCGATGGCCGCGCGGGTGGCCTCCTTCGCCGCCTTGATCTTCGTCGGGGGGTACTCCATCGAGCCCGACCGGTCGATCACGATGATCTCGGCGGCCCGGGGCGCGACGCCCGTGGACGCCTGTCCCGTGGAGGTGACCGTGGCGATGGCGTCGACGGTGCTCGCCCCGTCCGATAGGTACTCGTTCTGGTCGACCTCGACCTGGAACTCGGTCATGACGGGTCCTCCTCGGGGGGCGTCGGGACGGGCAGCAGCACCACGGTGATGTTGTCGTGCCCGCCGGCGGCGAGCGCGTGCCCGACGAGCGCCCGGGCACGGTCCACTGCGGGGCCGGTCAGGTCGGCGTACCGGGCGGCCAGGGCTTCGGCCGTCGGCAGGTAGTTCCACAGGCCGTCGCTGCACAGCAGGAGGGTCCCGGGGCCGGTCGGGCTGCGGGTGACGACGCGCGCGCCGACCGGGCCGGCGTCCGCGCCGAGCCAGCGGGTGATGGCGTGCGCGCGCCGGTCGGCGTTGGCCTGTTCGGCGGTCATCAGGCCGTGCGCGACCATCTCGACGGCCCAGGAGTCGTCCACGGTGAGGAGTTCGGGGGCGCCGTCGGCGGGGAGCCAGTAGGCGCGGCTGTCGCCGATCCAGCCGACCGTGAAGGTGCCGCCCCGGACGAGGGCGGACACATAGGTGCAGGCGGGGGCGGACTCGGGGGTGCCGAGGGCCGCGACGGCGGCGGCGGCCCTCAGGGCGGCCTCGCGGGTGGCGGCCTCGGCGGTCGCGTCGGCCCCGGAACCGTCTCCGGCCAGCGGAGCATCGGCTCCGAGAGGGGCGGAGTCCCCGGCGCGCGGCAGCGGGATGTCGGCGGGCAGGGCGGCGTCCGTCCGGTCGGCGGACCCGGCCGGTGGGTCGAACCCCGTGGCCAGCACCGCCACCGCCGTGTCGCACGCCAGCCGCGAGGCGTCCTGCGGCCGGGGCGACACCGACACCCCGTCGCACACCACGGCCACGACCCCGCCGTCGGTGCGCACCACGGCCATCGCGTCCTCGTTGCGGTGGTGCCGCAGCCCCCGGTCGGTCACCCCGGCGACGTCGGCGAGATCCACCTCGGCGTGGTCCCCGGGCCCGGGCTGGCGCGCGCCGCACGCGGTGCAGTACCCGTCGTCGTCCACGGTGCCGACGCCGCAGCGCGCGCACGCCGGGGCCGGTTTCAGGGAACGGCCGCAGGCCTCGCAGAACCCGTCGCCGGACCCCACCGGTTCGGCGCAGCCCGGGCAGCTCAGCACGGCGGTCACACCCACGTCCGCGGGCGGACGGCGTTGGCCTGGTCCACGAGGGCCACCCGGGTGCCGGGGTCGGTGGCGAGCCGGGCCAGGGTCCGGTAGGCGCCCTCCAGGCCGGTGCGCAGCTCCGTCTCGGTGAGGCCGGTGCCGAGCAGCCGGGCCCGGGGCGGCGCGTCCCCGCCGGGGCGGCCCTCGGAGTGCCAGGCGAGCGCGGCGGTGAGCAGGTCGACGCTGATCCGGCCCCGGCGTTCGGCGTCCACGGTCAGCGCCTCCAGGCGGGCGCCGGCGGACAGCAGTTCGGCGGCGGACAGGTCGGCGGCCGACCGGCTGGACACGTGCGCGCTGATCGCGGTGAGCTGCGCGACCAGGTGGTGGCTGGACGTGTGCGGGACGGCGTCGAGGGCCTCGCGGGCGGCCACGTGCCGGCCGGCGGCGACCCGGACCCGGGCCAGGCCGAACGCGGCGCCGACGTAGGACCGGTCGGTGCGCCAGACGAGTTCGTAGTACCGGTCGGCGGTGGGCAGGTCGCGCGCGCACTCGGCGGTGGCGGCGAGCGCGAGTTTCGGGGCGGCCTCGCCGGGCAGGGCGTCGTAGACGGCGTCGAACAGGGCGGCGGCGGCCGTGGTGTCGCCGGCGGTGAGGGCGGCGACGCCCCGGTACCAGCCGACCCGCCAGTCGAGCGCCTCGTCGGCCGGGACGCCGTCGAGTTCGGCGGTGGCGGCCGGCACGTCGCCGGTGGCCAGCAGGGCGCGGACCCGGCGCAGGGTCACCTCCAGGGTGGTCCTGGGCGCGGCGGCCAGCAGGGCGAGGAGTTCGGCCGGGTCGGTGACGGTGATGCTGGCCAGGAAGCCGGCGGCCGGGTCGGTGCCGTCGACCAGGGGTACGGGCAGGCACGCGGCGGCCTCGGCCGGGTCCGGGTCGGCGGGGGCGACGCGCTGCTCGGGGCCGAACAGGGTGGACACGGCCGGGCGGGGCTGGCCGTCGCGGCTGGCGAGCAGCTCCCGCAGTACCCCCGTGAGTTGTTCGGCCATGTCGGCGGCCGTCGCGAACCGCAGGTCGGGGGTGAGGTGGGTGGCCCGGCGCAGGAAGCGGTGGAAGGACTCGGCGTCGGCCAGTTCCGGGGTCGCCGACACCGGGGGCAGCGAGTCGGACCGGTTGGTCGCGTAGCCCTGGAAGTTGAGGCTGAGCACGGCCAGGGTGCGCCCGACGGTGTACAGGTCGGAGCTGACCGACGGGCCCTCGTCGGCGATCTCGGGCGCCTGGTAGCCGACGGTGCCGTAGATGGCGCTGTCCAGGTCGTCGATCTGGCGCACGCCGCCCAGGTCGATGAGTTTGAGCTGCTCCTCGGTCTGGATGACGTTGTCGGGCTTGAAGTCGCAGAACAGCAGGCCGCGCTGGTGCAGGTAGCCGAGCGCGGGCAGGATCTCCAGCATGTAGGCGATGGCCCGCTCCGCCGGCAGCGGCCCCTGGTGCCCGCCGGCCGCGCGCTCGTCGAGGAGGATGTCGCGCAACGACCGGCCGCCGACGTACTCCATCACGGTGTAGCCGACGTTCTCCCCCGACTTCGCGTCCACGTGCTGCACGAAGTTGTAGATCTTCACGATGTTGGGGTGGTCGACCTCGGCGAGGAACCGGCGCTCGGCGACGGCGGCGGCCATCGCGTCGGCGTCGCCGGAGTCGAGCAGGCCCTTGAGCACCCGCCACGCGTCGCTGACGTTGCGGTCCCGGGCGAGGTAGATCCAGCCCAGGCCGCCGTGCGCGATCGGGCCGAGCACCTCGTACTGGCCGCCGAGCAGCTCGCCCCGGCGCAGCTTGGGGGTGAACGAGTACGCGTGGCCGCAGTTCTTGCAGAAGCCCTCCGTGCGCCCCGGTCGGCCGCCCGCCGCCCGGCCGACGGGTTCGGAGCACCGGCTGCAGAACCGTTTGCGTTCGGGGACCTCGGCGGTGTCGAGGACGGCGGTGGCCGGGTCCCGGTACGGCACCGGCGGGATGTCGATCAGGCCCGCGCCGAGCCGGCCGCGCCCGACGGTCCGGCCGGACGTGCGGCCCGAGCCGGGTTTGCGGGAGCCGCGCGCGGAGCTGAGCCCGAGGGTCGCGGGCGCGGTGGGGGTCGAGACGGCGGCGGACGCGGGGGCCGTGCCGTAGGCGTGCCCGGCGACGTCGCAGTAGCCGTCCTCGACGGTGCCGCCGCAGCCGGGCCGGTCGCAGATCGTCATCGGGTGCCTCCGTAGTCTCGGGCGAGGACCGCCCGTTGGTACCGGGTGACCGCCGCCGCCGCGGCCTCCAGGTCGCAGGGCGCGGTCCACAGCAGCACCCGGGCCTCCTCGTGCCGGCCGGCGAGTTCGGCGTCCTCGGCGAGCCCGAGCCGGTGCGCCTTGGCCCGGTACGCGGCCAGCCGGCCCCGCAGTTCGGTGCGCCGGTCGAGCAGGCCGGTCAGTTCGGCCCGGCGGGCGGCGACGGCGGCCCCGGCGACCCGCAGCGCCTCGGTGACCCGGTCGGCCTCCTCGGCGAGCAGCGCCCACCTGCCGCGCTGGCCGAGGAGCCGCAGCGCGTCGAGCCGGGCCCGCAGCGGGCCGGTCACCCTCGGCGGGTCCGGTACCGGCGGGGCGCAGATCTTCTCCACCGCCGTCGCGTGTTCCCTCGCGGCGTCGGCCTCCCGGTCGGCCAGCTCCGCGAGGGCCGCCTCCAGGCGTTCGACCAGGGTCTCCAGCTCGTCGCGGCTGCGGGCGGCCCGCTCCAGGCCCGCGTGCGTACTGGTGACCCGGGCGGCCAGCCGGTCCAGGGTCGAGCGGTCCGGCCCCTCGGGGGTGACGAACGCCAGCGGGTCGGCCAGCAGGTTCGCGCGCAGCGCCTCCAGGTCGCGTTCCAGCGCCGGGTCCACGACCGAGCCGAGGTCCCCGGCGAGCCGGTGCGTCGAGGCCAGCCGGTCGGCGAGGGCGGTGAGCTGCGGGTTCAGTTCCGTCCACACGAAGTCGACGGCCGCGACGAGGCCCGAGGCCGTCGCGAACGACTGTTCCATCCGGCCCACCGCCTCGGCCAGGCTCAGCTCCTCGATCACGGCCGTCGGGCCCGCCAGGCTGCGCTGGCCGAGGGGCACGTCCGGGCCGACCAGCCACACCGAGCGGCCCAGGAGCAGGGTGGCCAGTTCGGCGAGGTCGTCGGCGTTCGGCCGGCCCCGGCGGGCGCGGACCTCGCGGGCGTGGTGCAGGACGCCCTGGTAGGCCTCGTACAGCCGCCAGAGCTGGTCGAGGCCGGCCCGGGCGACGGTCCAGCGCCGCGCCGTCTGGCCCGACAGGACGACGACGTCGAGCATCCGGCGGGTGGGGTGCGCGTCGAGTTCGAGCAGGGTCGCGGAGATCCGGTCGTGTTCGGCGGTCAACCGGCCGAGCGCCTCGTCGGCCTGGTCGGCGGGGAACGGTCGGGTCACGGCAGGTACTTCGCCGGGGGCGGGGGCTGCGGTCCCATCCGGGTCTCCAGCCAGCGCCGGTAGCTGGCGGCCCATTCCCCGTTGGCCTTCGTCTTCTCCAGCAGGGCGTTGACGAACCGGACCAGGTCGGGGTTGGACTTGCTGATCGCCATGCCGTGCGGTTCCTCGGTGAACGCCTTCCCGACGATCTCGGTGTTCGGGTCCTGGGCGACCAGGCCGGCGAGAATGCCGGCGTCGGTGGAGATGGCGTCGATCTGGCCCTGTTGGAGCATGACGAGGCAGTCGGTCCAGTTGTCCACGGCGACGAGGACCGGTTTGGCGGGCAGCACGGCGAGTTCCGCGATCGAGGTGGTGCCCTTCGAGGCGCAGACCCGCTTGCCGCCGAGGTCCTCGGGGCCCTTGATGCCGGAGCCCTTCTGGACCATGACCTGCTGGCCGTCCTCGTAGTACACCGTGGTGAAGTGGACCTGCTGGAGCCGGCCGCAGGTGATCGTCATCGTGTTCGCCACGATGTCCACCTCGCCGGAGGTGATCACCGGGATGCGCTGGGCCTGGGTGATCACCTTGTAGGTGATGGCGTTCGGGTCGCCGAAGATGGCCTGGGCGACCGCGCGGAGCATCTCGACGTCGAAGCCCTCGAGCTGGCCGGTGGCCGGGTTGCGGTAGCCGAACAGGAAGGCGTTCTGGTCGACGCCGACGATGAGCCGGCCCCGGTCCTGGATCCGGCGCATGCTCGACCCGGCCGGCATCTGCCCCGGCGCGGGCAGGGGGCCGTCGGGGCGCAGGCTGGCCCGGGGGTCGCACTCCGGCACGGCGCCCGGCGCGACGGGGCTGGGGACGGCCGCGGGGCCCTCGACGACGCCGACCGGTCGGGGCGGCACCGGGGACGGCAGCGGGGTGGCGCCCGGCGCGGACACCGAGCAGCCCGCGAGCCCGAGGACCAGGGCGACGAGCACGAAGGACTTCTTCATCGGTACTCCTTGAGCCGCTGACCGACGCCCCACGCCGCGGCGGCCGCCCCGAGCGCGCACAGCAGCCCGAAGCCGATCCCCGCCCCGCCGACCGCGCCGCGCGCCTTCGCCGCGTACCTCGCGAAGGTGGTCTGGCTCTCCTTGATGGCGGTGTCCAGGCCGGTGTCGAGCTGGGTGAACGCGGCGGCGGCGGAGGTCGGGTCGGAGCCGATCGCGACCCGCACCGCCCCCGGGTAGTCGCCGCTGTCGTCGAGCTCGCGGACCTTGACGTGGGCCCGCAGCCAGGCCTGGTGGGACTCCTCGGCCCGGGTGACCAGGCCGCGCGCCGCGTCGTCGGGGGCGGTCCGCTTCGCCTTCGCGAACAGGCCGCCGGAGCCGGACAGCTTCGCGGTCGTCTGCTGGAAACGTTCCTCGAACGACTTGCCGGTGCCCCGGGCGACGAGGGTGAGGCTCTCGTCGGCGCGGGCCTGCAACGCCAGCAGCCGGATCTCGGACAGCACGTTCACCTGGTCGAGGCCGTCGGACCGCGCGGTCGACAGGTGCACGGACTCCGCGCCGAGCCCCACCACGGCCCAGCCGAGCGCGAGCGCGGCGGCGAGGGTGGCGGCGACCAGACCGTGGTTCAGGATCCGACGGGTACGCCGGGCCAGGTCGCGCTGGCCGACGAACAGCCCGGCCCCGACGAGCAGGGTCACGAGCACCAGCCACCAGGGGAACGCGCTCGCGGCGTCCGCGTCGGCGGCGGCCCGGGCGTTCTGGGCGCGGTAGCCGCGGTTCACGGCCGGCAGCATGCTGTTCTGCATCAGCCCGGAGGCCTCCCGCAGGTACGCCGCGCCGACCGGCTGGCCCTGGCGGTTGTTCGTCCGGGCCGTCTCGACCAGTCCGGTGTAGACCGGGATGTTCCGGGCGACCTCGGCGAACCCGGCCGCGTCCGCGCCGCCCACCTCGGTGGCGTGGCTCAGGCTGGCCATGGCCCGCGCGATGTCCGCGTCGTACCTTTTGCGGAGCTCTGCGGGTTCGACGCCGCCGGAGAGGAACCCGCTGGCGGCGGTCGCGTCGGCGTCGGCCAGGGAGCGGTAGAGCTCCTGCGCGTCGAGGGACAGGGGCTCGCTGCGGGTGGCCAGGTCACGGGCCGCGGTGGCCCGGTTGTCGATGGTGACCCCGCCCACCAGGCCCAGGAGCAGGAGTCCGGCGACCGTCAGTGCCCCGAGGGACCGGAGCCGGGAGGGGCTGTGCGCCGCGGCGGTCCGGGCCCGTTCGAGCACAGTGGGCATGCACCATCCTCCTTGGTCGGCACAGGAGGGCACGCCAGCATCGCCCTTCCCCGTGTCAGGCAGTGTCCCCGACCTCCTGATCGAGGTCAATACCCGTGCCGACCTTCCGACGGGTACCTTGCCCGCCCGGTCCGGACGGGTTCGGCGTCCCGCGAAGGGTTCGCCCGCTCAGGTCCGCACCAACACCAGGCTCTCGTCGGTGAGGTCGACCCGCGTCGGCTTGAACCCGGCCGCCGCGAGGGCCAGCAGGAGGTCGTCCCCGCCCGAGTACCAGTAGGGGGCCAGGGTCCGCGCCCACTCGGGTAGTGGAGCCCCCAGGAAGTCCTCCAGCTCCGTGAATGTGACCGGGAGCGTGTCCGCGCTCTGCGCCTGGAGCCACTCCGTCAACGGCCGGAAGCCGTGGACTGCCGCGGGCATCTCCTCCTCCGGGAGGTCCGCGGCCAGTTCCAGTACGCCACCCTCCGGTACGACCGCCGAGGTCGGGCGGGCCCAGATCCGGCACAGCTTCGCGGCGAGGTCCGCCGTACGCGCCTGGATCGTCCCCTCGGTCCAGGCGTCCGGGTGATCTGCCACGATGTCGGCGTTCAGTTTCAGCGTGCTGTGCGTTAGAAGCTGGTCACGCTTTCCTGCACCGCCCAAGCCCCGGGACACCGATTCCGCGGCGGTCCACGGCCTGTTCGACATCGATGGATTGAGCTTCTTGTTGACGAGAGTCAGGTTGCCCATGGTATGGACGAGGCCGTCACGGCGGACAGCCGCCGCCTCGTCGAGTCCGTCCGCGTCCCAGTGTTCCCGCCACGCCTGGGGCAGCACGTGTTCGACCGTGAGGTTCCGGGGACACAGTGCCCCCTCGCTGAAGTCCGTACGGCGATCGTCCTCCAGCGCCTCCAGCAGCATCCGGATCCGTGCCCTGACCAGCGCCTTGTACATGGGCGCGACCCGTACCGCGTCCGCGACCATCTGATCCGAGGGCCAGAACCGGGAATTGGCCTGCTGGCCGGACAGGAACGACTCGGCGGTGTCCCCCGCGACCGCAGGTCCGACCCGGTGCAGTTCCCCGAGGAGGTCCAGCAACAGACGGTTGACGTCCTTGCTGGTCAGACGGCACAGTGCGCGTCGGACGAACCAGCTCTCCAGGGCGCCCAGTGCCTTGTCCCGCTGGGCGAGGGGCAGATCCGCCTCCGGCCAGCGGAGCAGCCACAGGAAGACCGGCGTCACCACCGCCGAGTCCATCGCCTGGATCACGCGGTACCGGAACCGTCCCGGAACAGACCTCGCCGGCAACGCTTCCATGCGCTCGAAGATCACCGCGTCGGCGGCGAGTTCGGCGAGGAGGTGTTCGACGTTCTGCTGGTCCCGGCGAAGGTGGTCGCGAAAGTCCGCGAAGATCCGGTCGGCCCGCACCTCCTTGCGAAGCCGCATCACCAGCCAGTAGTTGACGAACACGTCGATGCGCGGAACGTACTGCCGCCCACGGGCCACCCGCTGGCGCCAGTAGTCGCGGTCCAGCGGGGCCCAGTACTTGTCGTAGAGGTTCCGCACGTCCAGGAACTGTGCTTCCGCGACCTGGAACAACAGGTTCTTGATGAGGTCGGCGGCCAGGAGGGGTACGCCCCGGTGGTTCAACGTCTCGAAGATGACCTGCGCGTTGTCGCCGGGTTCAAGGTCGATCACGACGACCTTCAGGTGGCTGCGCAGGGCCATGGTCAGCCGGTTGAGTCGGGCTTCGACCTCCTGGGGGCCGGACTGGGCCCATGCCGTGATCTGGTCGACGAAGAACTGGTGGGCTCTGACGATCGGCGTGCCCGCCTGCTCCGGCGTCACCGGCAGGCTGTCAGACATCGCTGCCCGGAACGCGTCCTGGTCACAGTCCGTCGGCCACGCCTTGAAGACCTCGTCGTCGTTCTGCGCGATACTCGGATCGTTCAGCACCAGGATTCTGAGAGCCTGCGCGTCTCTCGGCGCCCCGAGCTCCTGGATGACCAACTGGGCCGCGTCGAGGAGAAGCTGGAGCGTCGTGAGGCGCTGTTGACCGTCGATCACGCGCCGGGCCGTGATGTATCCGGTCGGGGTGGCTGGCTGGTCCAGGACGATGGCCCCCAGAAAGTGCGCCGGGACCGGTGGGGCGCCGTACCCCTGAGGTGCCTCCAGGAGAAGGTCCGCCACGGTCCGCACATCCGACCAGAGCGGCTCCCACTGGTCGACCTGGTTCCAGACGTACGGTCGCTGGAACAGTGGTACGACGTACCGCGTGTGGTGTCCGAAGATCTCTGCCGGAGTGAGCGTCTGCGCCTGCACGGATGGCCCCCTTGTGGTGAGAGGGGCAAGCCTAGTCATGGGAGGCGCGCGGCGCCGCATCGTGTTGGACTGTCACCCATGACCGACGACATTGTTGACAGCCCCGTCGCGTGGGTGGCCGAGCACATCCGGCGGTACGCCGACACCGACGGCCGGGACGGCGGCGAGCTGCACGGCAACGACATCCTGCTGCTGACCACCCGGGGCCGGCGGACCGGCACCCGCCGGCGCACCGCGCTCATCTACGGCCGCGACGGCGACCGCCACCTGCTGGTCGCCTCCGACGGCGGCTCCCCCCGGCACCCCGCCTGGTACCTCAACCTCGCCGCCGACCCGGCCGTGGAGCTGCAGGTCGGGGCGGACCGGTTCGCGGGCACGGCGCGCACGGCGTCCGGGGCGGAGCGGGACCGGCTGTGGCGGCTGATGGCGGAACGGTTCCCCCGGTACGACGCGTACCAGGAGGTCGCCGGGCGGGAGATCCCGCTGGTGGTCGTCGAGCGGGCCTGACGCATTGACTGGTGTCCATTGTGGAGATACTGTGACCCGGAATTAGTAAGGATTCCTAAACGATCGCTGGAGCCGCAGATGACCACGAGAAGATGGACCTCCGCCGTCGCGCTCAGCGCGGCCCTGACCGCCGGAGTGCTCGCAGGGACGGGCGGCCCCGCGTCGGCCACCCCCACCGGCTGCTCCTACACCCTCGACCTGGGCGCCCGGACCGCCTCCAGCTACTGCTCGGGCGGCACGGGCCAACACCGCATCTGGGTACTGGAGAAGCACTTCCTCGCCGAGGTCGGCTACATCCCGGTCTGGGGTCCGTGGGTGGCGCCCGGCGAGGTGTCGTTCACCCGCATCCCGCAGCACACGGTCGTGGACATCCGGGTCCAGTTCCAGTAGCCGCGCCCTCCCACCCCGGCCCGGGCGTCTACGTCCGGGTCGCCGCGCCCGGCCCGGCCCGGCGGCCCGGACCCCCGCCCCGTCCGGCAGAATCAGCGGGTGGCCGGCAGAGGAACACCCGCGACCGCGCTGCTCGCGCGGCGGAAACTGACCCATGTGGTGCATGAGTACCCGCACGACCCCGGGGCGGCGTCGTTCGGCGCGGAGGCCGTCGAGGCGCTCGGCGTCGAGGCCGGGCGGGTGTTCAAGACCCTCGTCACCGACGTGGACGGCGCGCTGACCGTGGCCGTCGTGCCGGTCACCGGCAGCCTGGACCTCAAGGGACTCGCGGCGGCCGTCGGCGGCAAGCGGGCGGCGATGGCCGACCCGGTGCTCGCCGAACGGACCACCGGGTACGTCCGGGGCGGGATCAGCCCCCTCGGGCAGCGCAAACGGCTGCCGACGGTGGTGGACAGCTCCGCCGGGGACTTCGCCACGGTGTACGTGTCCGCCGGGCGTCGGGGGCTGGAGATCGAGCTGTCGCCGGCCGACCTGGTGGCGCTGACCGACGCGGTGCTCGCGCCGATCGCGGCACCCTAGGCCGGGCGGGCCGCACCTCACGTTCCCGGCCGCTCCGGTTTCCGGGACCCGGTGACCGGGCGGGTCCGGCTCCCGGCCCGGCTCAGGCCGGGGCCGGGTACCAGGCGTCGATGTCCCAGCCCGACTCCGCCGCCTTCACGGTCAACCGGCCCCCGGTGGCGTCCACCCGCTCGGCCAGCTCCGCGACGAACCCCGCCCCGGCCGGCGCGCCCAGGATGTGCACCCGCAGGTGCCGGCTGCCGTAGACGACGGTGGCCGCCGCCCCGTTCGCGGAGCCGTTCACCGTGAGCGCAGCCTCGACCAGCCGGTACGCCGACACGTCGACTTCCACCGGCAACCGGCGCGGCTCGCCCTCGACCGCGAGCTGCACCCCGCGCCGGGCGCACAGCCCGGGGAGCGCGGCGGCCGTCGGGGCCGGGCTGCCGTCGACGCCCTCGGGGCCGGACCGCAGCACGCCGAGCAGTTCGCGCATCGCGCCCAGGGCGGACCGGGCCTCGGCGACCACCTCGGACAGCGCCGCCGCCTCGCCGGTGCCGGCCCGCTCGACGACCCGGGTGGTGTGGGTGAACACGGAGCCGCGCAGGCCGTGCGCGATCCGGTCGCGTTCCTCGCGGGCCGCCCCGACGACGGCCTCGGTGGCCGCGTCCAGGGAGGCGGTGTCCCGGCGCAGCGCGCGCCGCCGCCGCCGGCCGACGTAGTGGCCGGGCAGCCAGGCGAACAGGAACAGGAACCCGGAGAGCGTGAGCCCGCCGAGCACGCAGAAGAAGATCAGCTGGGACAGGTTCTCCGACACCGGGTCCATCTGGTGGGCCACGGCGCAGATCGCCACGGCGATGCCGTAGCCGGCGGCGGGGGCGGCCAGCCAGGTCAGCCAGCCGCGCCGGGCGTACGCGCCGACGGCGTAGACGACGAGGCCCTCGGTCAGGGCGGCCATCAGGAACAGCCAGAACCCGCGCGCGGGCAGCGCGCCCGACAGCAGCAGCCCCGCCCACAGGCCGTCGACGGCGAGGACGGCGGCGAGGGCGAGCCAGGGTTCGGTGCGCCGCCACAGCAGGGGCAGCGCGTGCAGGGCCAGGACGACGGTGAGCATCACGGGGCCGGCCATCCCCGGGTCGAACGGGTCGCCCTCGGGGTCCGACGTCGCGCCGAACGCGAGCAGGGTCGGCCACGCGAACGCCAGGACCGCGAGGAAGCCGTCCACCACCTGGGCGTCGCCGACCCGCCGCCACCAGGACACGTCGGCGTCCTTGGGCCGGATGCCGTCCGCGTACGGCAGCACGGCCCGGACCCGCCAGCCGCGCCCGCCCGGGATGGGGCCGGCCTGGAGTTCACCGCCGAGTTCGCGGGCGCGTTCGCGCATGCCGGCCACGCCCCGGCCGGAGCCGAGTCCGGCGGCCGGTTGCGGGCCGCCCCGGCCGTCGTCGTCGACGGTGATCTCGACCAGGCCCCGCCGGTACGCGAGCCGGATCCGGACGGCGGCGCCGCCCGCGTACCGCAGCGCGTTGGTCAGCGCCTCCTGCACGATCCGGTGCCCGGCGGCGGACACGTCGGCGGGCACCACGCCCCGTTCGCCGTCGACGTCCAGGGTGACCGGGTGGCCGAGCCGGGCGAATCCGGCCGCCATGTCGCCCACGGCCCGCAGGGTCGACGGTCCCCCGTCGGTGCCGTCCGGTTCGCCGTCCATCACGTCCACGAGGCGGCGCAGCGACTCCAGGGTCTCCTGGCCGGTGGCGGCGGCGAACGACAGCGCCTGGGCCACCAGTTCGGGTTGGCGGTCGGCGAGCCGTTCGGCGGCCTGGGCGTGCACGACGATGCCGCTGAGGTGGTGCGCGGACACGTCGTGCAGCTCGCGGGCGAGGCGCTGGCGTTCCTCGGCGGCGGCGTACGCGTGGTCGGCGCGGGCCGCGTCCAACCGGTCGGCGACGGCCTCGCGGCGGGCCCGCCACCGGCGGCGCACCCGGCCGAGGGCCCAGGCCAGCGAGTAGGAGGAGGCGCTGAACACCACGCCGATCGCGCCGATCGTGCCGCCCCGCAGGATCAGGAGCTGGGTGACCGTCTGGGCGACGAGGGTGACGGCGGCCGCGAACGCCGAGGTGCGGGCCGGGCGGTGCACGGCCACCGAGTACAGCGCGATGACGTCGACGCCGGCCATGATGATCAGGTGCTGGTCGCCGAGTTCGGTCGAGGCGGGCGGGGTGGCAGCCGAGGCGACCATCAGCGTCACGAGCACGACGACGAGGGTGGGCACGGGGGCGGTGCGGCGGAAGATCAGCGCGCCGAGCCCGATCAGCACGGCCACGCCCGCGACGAGGGCCTCGGTGCCGTCCACGCGCGCCCCGGCCAGCCACGGACCGACCGGCCACACCGCGAACTGGAGGCACCCAATCACTATGGGTAACCAGATGTCCCGGGTCGGTGGCCGCACACACGTACGGTACCGACCGGATCCAAATCGGGCTGTCGGAAACCCACCCCGGTGAGCCTCGCCACCCGAAACGGTGACGGTCGGTGACCACCGGCCGCTGCGACCCGCCGGCCCGCCGTCACCGTCCGTCGATCTTCCGGCGCGGCCCGGAGGGGGCTGACCCGCCCGGTCCGCCACCGGGCCGGACGTCAGGCCGCCGCCCGCAGCTCCCGCCACGACTCCCGCCGGGCCCGCTGCCGCCCCGGGTCCGCCACCGGCGCGGCGGCCAGCAGCCGCCGGGTGTAGGGATGCTCCGGCGCCGACAGCACCGTCGACGTGGGCCCCTGTTCCACGAGCACCCCCCGGTGCATCACCGCCACCCGGTCCGCGAGCCGCTCCACCACGGCCAGGTCGTGGCTGATGAACAGGCACGCGAACCCCAGTTCGGCCTGGAGCTCGCGGAACAGGTCCAGCACCTGGGCCTGCACGGACACGTCGAGCGCGCTCGTGGGTTCGTCGGCCACCAGCAGCGCCGGGTCCAGGGCCAGGGCGCGGGCCAGGCCGACCCGTTGGCGCTGGCCGCCGGACAGTTCGTGCGGGTAGCGGTCGCGGAGGTTGGGTGACAGCCGGACCGCGTCCAGCAGGTCGTCGACCCGGTTGGCGAGCTCCGCGCCGGCCAGTACCCGATGAAGTCTGATCGGTTCTCCGACGCTCTCGGCGACCGTGGCGCGCGGGTTCAGGGAGGACACCGGGTCCTGGAAGACCACGCCGATCCGCCGGCGCACCTCTTTCAGGTCCCGGCGGCCGAGCCGGGCGATGTCGGCGCCGAGGACCGACACGACGCCGCCGGTCGGCCGGAGCAGGCCCGTGACGGTGCCGGCGACGGTGCTCTTGCCCGAGCCGGACTCGCCCACCAGGCCGAGCACCTCGCCCGGGCCGACGGCCAGGCTGACCTGGTCGACGGCGCGGACCCCGCCCCGGTAGACCACGGTCAGGTCGCGGACGTCGAGGACCGGGGGCGCGGCGGGCGGGGCGGTCCGGGTGCTGCCGCCGCCCAGGGAGACGACGGAGTCCAACAGCCTCTTCGTGTACGGGTCCCCCGGCGCCCCGAACACGGCGCGCACGTCGCCCTGCTCGACGACCCGCCCGTCGAGCATGACGAGCACCCGGTCGGCCAGGTCCGCGACCACGCCCATGTCGTGGGTGATGAGCAGGATGGCCGTGCCGAGCCGGTCGCGCAGGTCGCGGAGCAGTTCGAGGATCTCGGCCTGCACCGTGACGTCGAGGGCGGTGGTCGGCTCGTCGGCGACCAGCAGGATCGGGTCGTTGGCGATGGCCATGGCGATCACGACGCGTTGCAGCTGGCCCCCGGACAGTTCGTGCGGGTAGGACCGCAGGGTGCGGCGCGGTTCGGGCAGGCCGACGAGGTCGAGCAGTTCGGCGGCCCGGCGGCGGGCGGCGCGCCGGGTCACCTCCCGGTGGGTGCGGACGGCCTCGACGAGCTGGTCGCCGATGGTGAACACCGGGTTGAGCGCCGTCATGGGCTCCTGGAAGACCATGCCGACGTCGTTGCCCCGCACCGCCCGGAGCTGGGCGGGGGTGCGGGTGTAGAGGTCCACGCCGTCGAGCAGCGCCCGGCCGGTCACGGTGGCCGTGCCGGGCAGCAGTCCGAGCAGGGACAACGCGGTGACGGTCTTGCCGGAGCCGGACTCGCCGACCACGGCGAGCACCTCGCGGGGCGCGAGGGTGAAACTGACGTCGACGGCGGCCCGGACGTCCCCGAAGGACACCGAGACGTTCTCGACGGCGAGCAGCGGGACACCGCCGCCGGGCCCTGTGGCCGGGGCCGGGCCCGGCGGCGGGTACGTCACTGCGCGATCCCGACCTGGAGGTAGTTCGGGTACGCCGGGAAGTCGGCGATGTAGAAGTTCGCCACCTTCGAGCCGCGCAGGAACGAGTTGCGGGTGTAGATCAGCGGCACGACGGGCGAGTCCTTCGAGATCAGCCTGTCGATCTCGACCCACTTCTTGCCGGCCTCCACCGGGTCCACGGTGCTCTGCGCCTCGGCGATCAGCTTGTCGACCTCCGGGTTGGTGTACCGGGAGATGTTGTAGCCGCCGTCGCCGATCTCCGAGGTGGAGAACAGGGGCTGGATGTTCGCGCTGGGGCTCGGGTAGTCCGGCTGCCACGAGCTGAGGGCCAGGTCGTAGTCGGCGGTCGGGCCGGTGGTCGCCGCCGCGAACGCCTCGCCGTCGAGGGTCTTGATGGTCACCTTGATCCCGGCCCGGGCCAGGGACGCCTGGATGGACTGGGCCTTCTCCGGGAAGTTGTTGTTGGTGGACGCGACCAGGGTCAGGTTGTCCAGGCCGGTGGGCTGGCCCGCCTCGGTCAGCAGCTGCTTGGCCTTCGTCGGGTCGCCGGTCGGCGGCGCCGGGTACAGGTCGAACTGCTGGCGGCCGGCGATGCCCGGCGTGACCAGGGTGGTGGCGACGTCCCCGGCGAGCGCGGCGCTGCCGGCGGTGGCGACCTGGTAGCTGGCCTTGTCCACCGCGTACTGGAACGCCTGCCGCACCTTCGGGTCCTTCAGCACACCCTTCTGCGTGTTCAGCGCCAGGTACGCCACGGCGCCCGTCTTCGAGGTGACCAGCCGCGACTTGGCCGACGCGTTGCCCTGGATCTGGGCGAGCTGCGCCGGGGACACGAACGAGGAGCCGAACGCGGTCCGGTCGTCGCCGGAGTCCTCGATCAGGCGCTTGGAGATGACCGAGGTCTGCTGGCCGAGCTGGAACACGATCTCGTTGGGCAGGCCCGCGCGCACGGTGTCGGTGTCCTTCGACCAGTGCTGGTTGCGGGTCAGGCGCGCCTCCACGCCCTGCTGGTACTTCGTCAGCACGTACGGGCCGGACGCGACCGGGTTCTCCCCGTAGTTGGCCTCGGCGCCCTTGCCCTTGGGGACGGGCGAGAAGGCCGGGTTGCTGGCGATCCACGGCCAGTCCCCGTACGGGCGGCTGAGCGTGAACACGATGGTCTTCGCGTCCGGGGTGGCGATGGACTCCAGGTTCTTGCCCTCGAACGGGCCCCGGTACTCGCCGCCGCCGACGAGCAGCGACTTGTGGTAGCCGAGCCCGCCGGAGAAGCTCGGCGCGAACGACCGTTCCAGGCCGTGCTTGACGTCGGCGGAGGTGATCGGCGAGCCGTCGCTGAACTTCAACCCCTCTTTCAGGGTGTACGTCCAGGTCTTACCGCCGTCACTGGGCCGGCCGGTGTCGGTCGCCAGGTCGGGCACCACCGTCGCGGGCTGGCCCTCCTTGACGTTCCAGCTGGTCAGCCGCCGGTGCACGAGGGCCAGCGAGGTGATCGCCAGGCCCTGGCTCTTCGCCGGGTCGTACGACGCGCGGGCCGCGTCCGACAGGATGTACAGCGTGCCGCCGGCCTTCGTCTCCGCCTTCGCGGCCGGGGCCGCGTCCTTCTTGTTCGCGCCGCAGGCGGCGAGCGCACCGGCGAGGCCGATCGCGGACACCAGCGCCGTGGCTCTGAGGAGGGGTTTCACTGTGCTCTCTTTCGTCAGGTGGGAAGGGTGCGGGCGGGTCTGTGGGGCCGGGCCGGTCACGTGAGCCGGGCCCGGGGGTCGAGCAGGCCGTAGAGCAGGTCGACGGCGAAGTTCGCGAGAACGATCAGGAAGGCGGCGAACAGGGTGCAGCCGAGCAGCAGCGGCAGGTCCAGCTCGTGCACGGCGTCGATCATCAGCGTGCCCAGGCCGGGCATCCCGAACACCCGCTCGGTGATCACCGCGCCGCCGAGCAGGCCGCCGAGGTCGATGCCGAACAGGGTGACCACCGGCAGCAGGACGTTGCGCAGCGCGTGCCGGCCGACGACCCTGCGTTCCGTGAGGCCCTTGGCCCGGGCGGTGCGGATGAAGTCCTCGCCCAGGGTCTCGATCATCTGGCCCCGGGTGAGCCGGGCGTAGATCGCCGCGTGCGCGAAGGCGAGCACCAGCCAGGGCAGCACCAGGTGCCAGGCCCAGTCGACCGGGCTCTCGGCGAGCGGGACGTAGCCGTGGGTCGGGACCACGTCCAGGGTGAAGCCGAACAGCAGGATGCCGAGCAGCCCCACCAGGTACGTCGGCGCGGACACCCCGGCCAGCGCGCCGGCCATCGCGATCCGGTCCACCGGGCCGCCCCGCTTCAGCGCCGACAGCACGCCGGTGGCCACGCCGAGCAGCAGCCACGCGACGGCCGCGCCGACCGCGATGGACGCGGTCACCGGGAACCGGTCGCCGATCAGGTCGACGACGGGGGCGTTCTGCTGGAACGAATACCCGAAGCAGGGGGCCGGGCACGCGATCGCCGACCCGCCGGTCCCGAACGTGCGGCCGGCGAGGATCCCGGTGAGGAAGTCGCCGAACTGCTGCCACCACGGCTTGCCGAAGCCCATGAACTCCCGGGCGACCGCCAGGTTCTCCGGCGTGCACGGCCGGCCGCAGGACAGCTGGGCCGGGCCGGAGGGCAGCAGGTAGAACACGGCGTACGTCACGAAGGTGACCACGAGGAGCACGAGGACCATGCCGCCGAGCCGGGCGGCGAGGAAGCGGATCACTTCCGGACCCCCGTCTTCGGGTCGAAGGCGTCGCGCAGGCCGTCGCCGAGCAGGTTGAGGGCCAGGGTGGCCAGGAACAGGGCCGCGCCGGGGAAGACCAGGTACATCGGGTCGGTGCCCACCCAGTCGATCGCGCCGCTGATGGACCGGCCCCAGCTCGGGGTGGGCGGCGGGATGCCGACCCCGAGGAACGACAGCGCCGCCTCGGTGCCGATCTTGCCCGGGATGGACAGGGTGGCCACCACGATGATCGGCACCCACAGGTTCGGCAGCAGCTGGTGGCGCAGCACGTGCCACGGGCCGGCGCCCATCGCCCGGGACGCGGCCACGAACCGGCGCGCCTTCAGGGTCAGGGTCTGGGCGCGCACGATCCGGGCGATCCGGGCCCAGCCGAACGAGCCCATCAGGAGGATCAGCAGCAGGGGGCGCGGGAAGCCGGCGGGCGCGATGGCGCTCAGGGCGATCATGAACACGAGGTACGGGAAGCCGAAGATGACGTCGGCGATCCAGCTGACCACCCGGTCGACCCAGCCGCCCAGGTAGCCGGCGAGCGCGCCGATCACGACGCCGAGCAGCACGGACACGGCGGTGGCCGCGAAGCCGATCAGCAGGGAGGTGCGGGCCCCGTGCGCGACGATGGCGAACAGGTCGCGGCCCGTCAGCGGTTCGACGCCGAACCAGTGCTCGCCGCTGATCCCGCCGAACGCGCCGGCCGGTCCCCCGGTGGCGGGGTCGAGCGCCGCACTGTCGAACGTGTACGGATCCTGGCCCTCGAGGTCGGAGAGCGGGCCGGCGACCAGGGCGACGAGGAGCAGCGCCACGGTGGTGCCGGCGCCGAAGAGGGCGCCCCGGTCGGCGCGCAGCGCCCGCCACAGGGTGGCGGGGACTGAACGCGGAGTAACTGTTAGGGCCACTGTTCCGTCCGGTTGAGGGGTGTTCGGGGGCTGTCGGTGACCACTCTGGGTGGCGGAAAGTTGCCACGTCAATGATCTTGTGAGGGCTCCCACAAAATTACCTACTAAACCAGTCGACTTTATAGGTGATATCGCCCCCGACACCAGATCCGACCGCCCGGAACCCGGCCCGACGGGCGCGGTCGGCGTACCCGGTCCGGCGGGCCCGGCAACCCCGACCGGTGGGCTGTTGACAGTGCCGGGCCCGCCGGGAAAGGTCGGGCCATGCCAGATCCCTCCCTCACCGCGCTGTACCTCGACACCCTCGACGGCGCCGGCCTCACCCCCACCGACCTGATCCCCGCCGAACGGGTACACCCCGTGCTGAAGGCGTTCTACGGCGACAAGTTCCTGGCCCGGCCCGTGTTCCTCGGGCACGCCGAGTACCGCCGGCTCACCGAGGACCTCGGGCGGCTCCAGGACGCGCTGGAGAGCCTGCCGGACCGGCTGTTCGGCGGGGACCTGGCCGCGTTCGCCCGCGCGGTGGGGATGGTCGGCGACCAGGTCGACCTCGTGCTGCGGACCCAGGCGGGGCGGCCGGTGACCCGGTTCGGGCGCGCCGACCTGTACGCGGACGCGACCGGCTTCCGACTCATGGAGTACAACATGGGCAGCACTGTGGGGTTGATCGAGGTCAGCCTGCTCAACGACGGGATGGCCGCCCACCCGACCCTGGCCGCGTTCGCCGCCGAGCACGGCCTGTCCTATGTCGACGCCGTCGGCGAGTCCCTGGTCAGCATGCGGCAGGAGACCGGGCTGTCCGCCGACGACCGGCCGACGATGGCGCTGTGCGACTGGCCGGGCGAGTACCCGGCGAACGAGCCCGCGCTGAAACTGTGCGGGGCGCTGCACGAGAGATACGGGGTCCGGACGGTCTCCGCGCACCTCGGCATGCTGGAGTACCGCGACGGCCGGGTCTGGGTCGGCGACGACCCGATCGACGTCATCTACCGGATCTTCATGCTCGAACACGCGGTGCTGCCCGGGGCGCGCGAGCTGATGACCCCGCTGCTCGACGCCGCCGACCGGGGCGAGGTGAAGATCTTCACCCCGATCGGCTGCGAGGTGTACGGGTCCAAGGCGGCGCTGGCGCTGCTGTCCGACGAGGCGCACCGGCACCTGTTCGACGCGGACACCCTGGCCACCCTCGACCGGCTGCTGCCGTGGACCCGGATCACCCGCCCCGGCGAGGTCACCCTGGAGGACGGCTCCCGGTTCGACCTGGAGGCGCACGCGCTCGCCCACCGCGAGGACCTCGTCCTCAAGCCGGTACTCCTGCACAGCGGCCACGGGGTCGTCCTCGGCCGCGACACGGAACCCGGCGCGTGGGCCGCACTGGTCGCGTCCTCGATGGACGGCGGGGCGGTCCTGCAACGCCTGCTGCGCCCGGTGCCCGAACTGGTGCCGACCGCGACCGGCGAGCTTGTGCCGTACACGGTCAACTACGGGGTGTTCCGGATGCCGTCAGCCCCCGAGGGGTACGGCGGCACGGCGCTGCGGGTGGCCCCGGAATCGAAGAACATCGGGGTGCTGAGCATCTACGCGGACCCGTCGTGCCTGCTGGGGGCGGTGCTGCACGCGACGGAGTGAACTCCCGCCCGGGGCGGGCCCCACGTCGGTCAGCGGCTCCGGAGACCCCGGAGCCCGCGCGCGACCAGGTAGAGGCCGCCGGCCGCGACGACCGGGCCGACGACCGCCCACAGGACGACACCGGTCATGGCGCTGCCCTCCAGGTAGCCGAGGCCCTGGAGGGTCCAGACGGCCCCGACCAGGACGAGCAGCGCGCCGACGAGGAGCGGGACCCAGTTCTTCATGCTGCCACTGTCCCCACCTCCCGGCCCCGGGTCAAGCGTCGGGGCCCGACGCCGGTGACCGCCGGCGCGGGCCCCGTCCGCCCGTCCGGCGGCTAGGGCCGCGAGGTGAGGTACCCGCCCATGGTGCGGAAGTAGTCGGCCGCCTTGTGCTCGACCCCGTCGGCGGTGCGGACCCGCAGCACCCGCAGCCCCTTGTTCCTGCCGAACCGGGCGTCGGCCCCGGCGACCACGACCACGCCGTCGCCCTCGCGGAAGAAGATCCGTCCGGGGGTACCGCCGTACACGCCCTCGGAGACGTCGGCCTCCAGGATCTCCAGCCGCACCCCCCGGTGGTACGCGAACGCCGCCGGGTACGGGTCGCACTGCGCGCGGACCAGCCGGTCGAGTTCGGCGGCCGACCAGCCCCAGTCGATCCGCAGGTCCTCGTCGGCGCGCTTGTGGAAGAAGCTGGCCTTCGAGCGGTCCTGCGGCACCCAGTCGGTCTTCCCGGACGCGATCAGGTCGAGGCCGTCGACCGTGATCGGCCCGAACAGCGCGAGGGTCTTGTGGAACAGGTCCGCGGTGGTGTCGCGGTCGCCGACGGGCACGGCGCGCTGGAGCACGATGTCGCCCGCGTCGAGGGTCGGGTCCATCATGTGCGCGGTGACCCCGACCTCCTTCTCGCCGTTGATCAGGGCCCAGATCAGGGGCGAGAACCCCGCGTAAGCGGGAAGTAAAGAATCGTGCACGTTGAGCGTGCCGAGCCGGGGCAGCTCGAAGATCGTCGGCGGGATCCAGGTGCGCCAGTTGGTGGCGACGATGACGTCCGGGGCGACGGCCCGCAGCTCTTCGAGGAGTTCGGCGTCGTCGGGCCGCTCGCGGATCAGCACCGGCACGCCGTGCTCGGTTGCCAGGTCAGCGACCGAATCGGACCAGATCCGCTCGTAGGCGTGGTCGCTGGCGGGGTGCGTGACGACGAGTACGACCTCGTGATCGGACTCCAGCAACGCCTGCAGTGTGCGGTGGCCCCACGTTTGGTACCCGAACATGACAACCCGCATGGGGGCTTCCTCCTCGAACAGTTGACTGTCACGCCTAGTTAAGCAAGGCTTACTTTGGTAAGCAACGCCTAACCTAATCTAGCGACCTGGTATCGCCAGGAAGTTAGGCTAGGCTAACCTGGCTCCATCCGAGCGATAGGACTGGTTATGCCACAGGTGACGCCTCATGACGATGTACCGATATATGACCTGGTAGGGGTTGGTTTCGGACCGTCCAACCTGGCGTTGGCCGTTGCCATCACGGAGCACAACGCGCGCTCCGGAGAGGCCGCCACCGCGGTGTTCCTGGAGCGGCAGCCGCAGTTCGGCTGGCACCGGGGGATGCTGCTGGACGACGCGACGATGCAGGTCTCCTTCCTCAAGGACCTCGTGACCCTGCGTGACCCCACGAGCCAGTTCACCTTCCTGTGCTACCTCCGGGACCGGGAACGGCTGGTCGATTTCGTCAACCACAAGAGCCTTTACCCCCTTCGCGTCGAGTTCCACGACTACCTGGAGTGGGCGGCGGCGAAGGTCGACGACCTCGTCCTCTACGGACACGACGTGGTGAGTGTCACTCCGGTCACCGACGGCGACACCGTCGTCTACTTCGACGTGACCGCGACCGGTCCGCAGGGCACCAGCGTCTACCGGGCCCGCAACCTCGTGCTGGCCACCGGCCTGAAGCCGTCGCTGCCCACCGGGGTCGCCGGCTCCGAGCGGGTCTGGCACACCAGCGAGCTGCTGCACCGGGTCGGCGAGCTGTCCGCGGACTCCCCCTACCGGTTCGTCGTGGTCGGCGCCGGTCAGAGCGCCGCCGAGGTCACCGCGTTCCTGCACGAGCGGTTCCCGCACGCCGAGGTGTGCGCCGTCTTCTCCCGGTACGGCTACAGCCCCGCCGACGACAGCTCCTTCGCGAACCGGATCTTCGACCCGGCGGCCGTGGGCGAGTTCTTCGACGCGCCCGGCGACGTGAAGCGCATGATCGACGGCTACCACGCGAACACCAACTACTCCGTCGTGGACGGTGACCTGATCGACGCGCTGTACGCCCGTTTCTACCGGGAGAAGGTGCTCGGCACCCCCCGGCTGAAGATGTACAACGTGTCCCGGCTCACCGGCGTCGCCGAGACCGGCACCGGGGTCACGGCCGACATCTCGCTGCTGATGTCCGGCGAGCGGGTCGCGCTCGACGCCGACATCGTGGTGTGCGCGACCGGGTACCAGCCCGCCGACCCGTTGGGCCTGCTGGGCGACGCCGCACGGTACTGCGCCCGCGACGAGCTCGGCCGGCCCCAGGTGTCCCGCGACTACCGCGCCGTCACCGCGCCCGAGGTCGAGCCCGGCGTGTACCTGCAGGGCGGCACCGAGCACACCCACGGCATCACGTCCTCTCTGTTGTCGAACACCGCCGTGCGGTCCGGGGAGATCCTCCAGTCGATCCTCGACCGCCGCGCCCGGCTGGCCACCCGCCCGGCGCTGACTGCGCCCGCGCTGTCCGCCTAGACCCCGTTCCGGCGCCTCCCCCCGATCCCGCGGCTTCCCCTGGCCGCGTGCTCCCGCCTGACCGAGAGAAAGAGAAGCCCTTGAAGAAGTACCTGCCGGTGGCCCTGGCCGCCCTGGTGGCGGCCTCGCTGCTGTCCGCCTGCGGTGGTTCTGCCAAGGAGAGCGGGTCGTCCGCGACCCCCTCCGGTACCGGGGGCACGTTCCCGGTGACCGTCGAGCACAAGTACGGCAAGACCGAGGTCAAGAAGGAACCCGTCCGGGTCGTCACGCTGGGGCTGAGCGACCAGGACACCGTCCTGGCCCTCGGGATCAAGCCCGTCGGGGTCGTCGACTGGTTCAAGGAGAGCCCGTACGGCAAGTGGCCGTGGGCCAAGCCGCTGTGGGGCGACACCGTGCCCACCATCGTCGGCGAGCGCGACGACTACCAGGTCGAGAAGATCCTCACCCTCAAGCCGGACCTGATCATCGCCCAGTACAGCGGGATGAAGAAGGACCAGTACGAGACGCTGTCGAAGATCGCGCCCGTGGTGGCCCAGTCCGCCAAGCACGACGACTACGCCGCGCCGTGGCAGGAGATGACCCGCAACATCGGTAAGGCGCTCGGCCGCGAGACCAAGGTCAACGAGCTGATCACCGCGATCGAGAAGCGGTTCGCGGACGTCCGCACGGCGCACCCGGAGTTCGCGAAGCAGACCGCGGTGGTGGCCGAGAGCTACGAGCCCGGCAAGTACTCGGTGTTCTCCCCCACCGACCCGAAGACCCTGTTCCTCAAGGAGATGGGCTTCCAGCACTCCGAGGCCGTCGGCAAGCTGGCCGGCACCCAGAGCTTCGCCGACATCGGCACCGAGCGGCTCGACCTGCTCGACGTGGACCGGCTGCTCTGGGTGATCGACGACCCGGACGCCGAGAAGCGGATCAAGGAGGACCCGGTGTACGCGAAGCTCAAGGTCGTCACGGCGGGCAGGGCCGTGTTCGTGCCGTACACCGAGCCGCCGGCCGGGGCCGCGCTGGCCTTCAACACGGTGCTGAGCATCCCCTACGGCATCGACCAGCTCGTACCCCTCCTGACGAAGTAGCACCGCTCCCCCTCTTGAGCACCAACGGAAAGGCGACACGGCAATGGAACTGACCCGCGCTCAGGAGGGGATCTGGTACGCCAGCCAGCTCGCACACGGCTCGGCGTACCAGCTCGGCGGGTATGTCGAGGTCGGCGGCGACGTCGACCTCGACCGGCTGGTCTCCGCCGTGCGCGGGGCGGTCACCGACGCCGGGTGCCTGCACGTGGCGTTCACCGAGGTCGACGGCCGGCCCCGCCAGGAGCCGGTGGCCACGACCGTGGACGTGCCGGTGCACCGGTGCTCCGGGGACGACGCGCTGCGCCGGATGCGGGCGGACCTGACCACCGCCACGGACCTGACCGGGCACGCGCTGTTCGCGCTGGAGGACGGGCGGGTGTGGTGGTTCCAGCGATATCACCACCTCGTGATGGACCCCGACGGCGCGGCGGCCGTGACCCGGGCGGCGGCGGCACGGTACGAGGGCGCGACCGGGGCCCCCGGGTGGGGGCCCCGGTCGCTGCTCGACGCCGAGGCGGCCCACGACCCGGCCGACGACCGGGCCTGGTGGGCGCAGCGGCTGGCCGGGCTGCCGGAGCCGACCCGGCTCGTGGAACCCGCCTCCTCCGACGCGGCGCGGCTCGCCCTGCGCCGGACGGTCGCCCGGGTCGCCGAACCCGCGCGGGTGATCGCGGCCGTGGCCGCCTACACCCACCGGGTCACCGGCGCGCGTGACCTCGTGCTGGGCCTGCCCGTGTCGGCGCGGCTCGACCCGGCGACCCGCGACGTGCCCGGCATGGTGTCCAACGTGCTGCCGCTGCGGGTCGCGGTCCGGCCGGACACGCTCACCACCGACCTGGTCGCCGAGGTCGCGGCGGCGGTCGCGGAACTGACCGCGCACTCGCGGTACCGGGCCGAGGAGCTGTGCCGGGACCTGCGGGTACCCGGCGGGATCCGCGAACTCGTCGGGCCGGCCGTCACCGTCGTACCCGACAGCGGTCCGTGGCTGCTCGTGGACCTGTCCCGGGGCCCCGTCGACGACCTCTCCTTCTTCGTGTACCCCGACCGCCTCGTCCTCGCCGCCGACCCCGCCGCGTGCACCCCGGACGAGCTGGCCGACCACGAGCGCCGCTTCCTCGCCGTCCTCGACGCGTTCGACGCCCCCCGGCCGGTGGGCACCGTCGACCTGTTGTCGCACGACGAGTGCGCCCAGGTGCTGGGCGAGTTCGCGACCGACGAGATGCCGGTCGCCGATCTGACCTGGCCCGCCGCGTTCGAGGCACAGGCGCGCCGGGACCCGGGGGCCGTGGCCGTGGTGTGCGGGGCGGACCGGCTCACGTACGGCGAACTGGACGCCGCCGCGAACCGGGTCGCCCGGCTGCTGCGGTCCCGGGGCGTCGGCGCCGAGGACGTGGTGGCCGTCGCCGTACCCCGGTCCGTGGGGCTGGTCGTCGCGCTGCTGGGCGTGATGAAGGCCGGGGCCGCGTACCTGCCGCTGGACCTCGACCACCCGGCCGACCGGCTGGAATACATGGTCACCGACGCGGCCGCTCGTCTGGTGTTGACGGTGCCGGAGCTGGTCGGGGACGTGCCCGCGGCCGCCGTCGCGCCCGTGCTGCTCGCCGAGGCCGACGGGTTCGACGGTTCCCCGCTGGACGTGCCGGTCGCGCTGCACCAGGCCGCGTACGTCATCTACACCTCCGGCTCCACCGGCCGGCCCAAGGGCGTCGTCTGCTCCCACGACGGGATCGGCAGCCTGGTGGCCACCGCGACCGCCCGGATCGGCATCGACCGGACCAGCCGGGTCATCCAGTTCGCCTCCGTCGGCTTCGACGTGACCGTGTGGGACCTCGTGATGTCGCTGTGCGTCGGCGGCCGGGCGATCGTCGTGCCCGCCGAGCGCCGGGTGGCCGGCGAGGCGCTGACCTCCTACGTCGCCGAGCACCGGGCCACGCACATGATCCTGCCGCCGTCGCTGGTCGCGGCGCTGCCGGAGGACTGCGCGCTGCCGGACGGGTCCGTCCTGATCGTCGGTACGGAGACCGTGCCGTCGGAGCTGATCGCCCGGTGGGCGCGCCGGCTGACCGTGGTGGCCGCGTACGGGCTGACCGAGGCGACCGTGAACTCGACACTGTGGGCGGCCGAGGAGGACTGGGTCGGCCCGGTGCCGATCGGCCGGCCCGACCCGAACACCCGGTGCTACGTGCTCGACTCCGCGCTGCGGCCCGTCGCGGCGGGCGTCGTCGGCGAGCTGTACGTCGGCGGCCGGGGCCTGGCCCGGGGCTACCTGGGCCGGCCGGGGCTGACGTCCGAGCGGTTCGTGGCCGACCCGTTCGCGGGGCCCGGCGCGCGGATGTACCGGACCGGCGACCGGGCCCGGTGGCGCGCCGACGGCAACCTCGACTTCCTGGGCCGCTCCGACGGGCAGCTGAAGATCCGGGGCTACCGGATCGAGCCGGGCGAGATCGAGAGCGTGCTGATGGCCTACCCCGGCATCGGGCAGGCCGCGGTGACCGTGCGCGAGGACCAGCCGGGGGTCAAACGCCTCGTCGGGTACGCCGTGGGCGACGTCGACCCCGTGGCGTTGCGGGCGCACCTGGCGGACACGCTGCCGGAGTACATGGTGCCGGCGGTCGTACTGCTCGCCGGGCCGCTGCCGCTCACCCCGAACGGCAAGCTCGACCGGGCCGCGCTGCCCGCCCCCGACTGGGCCGCGATGACCGGGGACGACGCGCCGACCGGGCCGGCCGAGGAGACCCTGGCGGCCCTGTTCGCCGAGACGCTGGGGCTGCCCCGGGTCGGCGTACACGACAATTTCTTCGCTCTGGGTGGCGACAGCATCGTGGCGATCCAGCTGGTCAGCCGGGCCCGGCGCGCCGGCCTGGTGCTCAGCCCCCGCGACGTGTTCGAACGCCGCACCGTGGCCCGGCTCGCCGCGGTGGCCGCCGACACCCGGACCGTGGTGTCCGACGACGGGGTGGGCCTGGTGCCCGCGACCCCGATCATCCACTGGCTGCGCGAACTGGGCGGCGACATCGGCGCCTTCCACCAGTCGATGCTGCTCACCGTGCCGGCGGGCTTCGACGGGATCGGCGCGGCGCTGCGGTCCCTCGCCGACCGGCACGACCTGCTGCGGTCCCGGCTGCGGCGGGACGAGGGCTGGGCGCTGGAGGTCGCGCCCGCCGGCACCGTGGACGTGCCGCTGGCCACCGTCGCCGGCCCGGTGACCGAAGAGGCCACCCGCGCGGCGGTTGGCCGGCTGGACCCCGACGCCGGGATCATGGTCCAGGCCGTGTGGTTCCCCGACGCCGGCCGGCTGTTCCTCGCGCTGCACCACCTCGTGGTCGACGGCGTGACGTGGCGGATCCTGTGCTCGGACCTCGCGGACCTGGCCACGGGCGTGACGCCGCCGCCGGTGGGTACCTCGTTCCGGCGCTGGTCGGAGGTGCTGCACGCGGAGTCCTTAGCCCGGGCATCCGAACGGGACTGGTGGACCGGGGTGTTCGAGGGCGGCGTGCCGGCCCCGGGCCTGCGCGCACTCGACGCCGGCCGCGACACCGCCGGCACCGCCCGGCACCTGACCGTGACGCTGCCGGCCGGGCTGACCGCGCCGCTGCTGACCAGCGTGCCGGCGAACTACCACGGCGCCGTCAACGACGTGCTGCTCACCGCGCTGACCGTCGCCTGGTCGCGCTGGCAGAACTCCTCCCTGGTACTGGACCTGGAGTCCCACGGCCGCGAGGAGTCCCTCGGGTCCGCCGACCTGTTGGGCACCCTCGGCTGGTTCACCAGCATCTTCCCCGTCCGGCTGGACCCGGGCGCCGTCGACTGGGACGCGTTCCTCACCGGCGGCCCGGTCGTCGGTGACGTGCTGCGCCGGGTCAAGGAACAGCTCCGCGCCGTCCCCGGCGACGGGATCGGGTACGGGCTGCTGCGGCACCTCAACCCGGACACCCGCGCCGAGGTGGGCGCCCTGCCCGTACCGCCGCTGCTGTTCAACTACCTGGGCCGGTTCGCGATCGGCGACGCCGTGGCGTGGGACGCGGCCCCCGAGGCCGAGCCGATGGGCGACGCGTTCGACCCGGCCATGCCCCTCGGGCACCTCCTCGAGGTCAACTGCGCGGCCCGCGACGTCGACGGCGAGCCGACCCTGACCGCCACCTGGACCTGGCCCGACGGGGTGTTCGCCGACGGGGACGTGGCAGCGTTCGCCGAGCTGTGGTTCGCCGCCCTCGGCGCGCTCGCCCGGCACGCCGGCACCGGACACAGCCCCTCGGACTTCCCGCTGCTCGCGCTGACCCAGGACGAGGTCGACGGGTACGAGGCCGCCGTGCCCGACCTCGCCGACGTGCTCCCGGTCACCGCGTTGCAGGAGGGCCTGTACTTCCACGCCCTGTTCGACGAGTCCGCCGCCGACCTGTACGTGCCCCAGCAGCACCTCGACCTCGCCGGCCCGCTCGACCCCGCCGCCCTGCGCCGCTCCGCCCAGGACCTGCTCGACCGGCACGCCCCGCTGCGCGCCCGGTTCCGGCAGCGCGCCGACGGGCAGGTCGTCCAGCTGATCGCCGGACGGGTCGAGGTGGACTGGCGGGAGGCCGCCGGGGACCCCGACGCGCTCGCCGCCGGGGAACGGGCCCGCCGCTTCGACCTGGCCGCCGCGCCGCTGGTCCGGTTCCTGCTCGTGCCGACCGGCCCCGACCGGCACCGGCTCGTCATCACCCTGCACCACCTGGTGTCCGACGGCTGGTCGGAGCCGCTGATCGTCCGGGAACTCCTCGCGCGGTACGCGCCCGGCGGGAACCCGGCACGGTTGCCGGCCGCCCCGTCGTACCGGGAGTATCTGGAGTTCCTCGGCACCCGCGACCGGGACGCGGCCCGACGGGCCTGGACCACGGCCCTGGGTCAGCTGGACGGGCCGGGTCTGCTCGTCGCCCCCGGTGCCGCCGGGCACCCCGAGCAGGTCGACGTCGCGCTGCCCGACGGGCTGACCGACGCGTTGACCGCGCGGGCCCGGGACCTGGGCGTCACCGTGCACACCGTCGTGCAGGGCGCGTGGGGCCTGCTGCTCGGCCGGCGGACCGCGAAGGAGGACGTGGTGTTCGGCACCACCGTCTCCGGCCGGCACGCCGAGGTCGAAGGGGTGGAGTCCCTGGTCGGGGCACTGATCAACACGCTGCCGGTGCGGCTGCGCTGGTCGCTCGGGGACTCCGTGGCCACCGTGCTCACCCGGTTGCAGGAGGAGCAGTCCCGGCTGCTGGACCACCAGCACCTCGGGCTCGCCGAACTCCAGCGGATCGGCGGCGTCAGCGAACTGTTCGACACCCTCGTCGTGTCGGAGAACCTGCCCACCGGGGACCTGCCGCGCTCCGGGGACCTCGCGGTGACGGGTACCCGGAGCCTCGACGCCACCCACTACCCGCTGTCCCTGCTCGTCGGGTACGGCGACCGGCTCGACCTGCGCCTCGAACACGACCCGGGCCGGGTGCCGCCCGCCGACGCGCGCCTGCTGGCCGCGCAGCTCGTCCGGATCCTGGTGGCGGTGGCCGCCGACGCCTCCGCTCCCGTGTCGCAGATCGACCTGGTGGATCCGGTCGCGCTGGCTGGTGCCTCCGTGGCCGTGGCCGGGGCCACGCTGGCGGAGGCGTTCGCGGCCCAGGTCGCGCGGACGCCCGACGCGGTGGCGGTCGTGGCCGGCGCGGAGCGGGTCAGTTACGCCGAACTCGACGGGCGCGCCAGCCGGCTCGCCGGGGTGCTGGTCGAACGGGGTGTGCGGCCCGAGGAGGTCGTCGCCGTCGCGGTGCCGCGCTCCGTGGACCTCGTGGTCGCGCTGCTCGCGGTGCTGCGCGCCGGGGCCGCGTACCTGCCGGTGGACGCGGAGTACCCGGTGGAGCGGGTGCGGTTCATGCTCGCCGACTCCGGGGCGCGGACGGTGCTGACCACCGGGGACACCCGGTTGCCGCATGTGGACGGGGTGGTGCCGCTGCTGGTGGACGGCGCGGACGCGGTCGGCGCGGGCACGGTCGGCGTCGACACGGTTGGTGTGGGCACGGTTGGCGTGGAGGCGCGCGGCGGGGCCGCCGGTCTGCCCGCCCCGGGCACCGTGCGGCCCGACAACGCCGCCTACCTCATCTACACCTCCGGCTCCACCGGCACCCCCAAGGGCGTCGTCGTCAGCCACGCCGCGATCGGCAACCAGCTCGCCTGGTCCGCCGACCGGTTCCCCCTCGGGGCCGGCGACGCGATGCTGCAACTCGCCTCGCCCAGCTTCGACACCTCCGTCTGGGAACTGTTCTGGCCGCTCACCACCGGCGCGGCCGTCGTGCTGCCGGCGGCCGGCGGGCACTCCGACCCCGCGCACCTCGCCGGACTGATCCGGGAGCACCGGGTCAGCGCCGTCACGTTCGTCCCCTCGATGGTCGAGGCGTTCCTGCGGTCGGACGACGTGACCGCCGACCCGTCCTGGGCCGCGACCCTGCGCTGGGTGTCCAGCGGCGGCGAGGCGCTCACCGCCGACCTGGCCGCCCGGTGGCACGCGCTGACCGGCACCCGGCTGGACAACTTCTACGGGCCCACCGAGGCCGCCGTGCAGGTCACCTGGTGGGGCACCGACGGCACCGAGGAGTCCGTGGTGCCGCTCGGCGGTCCCGTGTGGAACACCCGGCTGTACGTGCTCGACGCCGGGCTGCGGCACGCGGGCGAGGGCGAGCTGTACGTCGCCGGGGACCAGGTGGCGCGCGGCTACCACGCCCGGCCCGGCCTGACCGCCGACCGGTTCGTGGCCGATCCCTACGGGCCGCCCGGGGCGCGGATGTACCGCACCGGGGACGTCGTGGCGCTGGTCGACGGGGGTCTGGAGTACCGGGGGCGCACCGACCAGCACGTGAAGATCCGGGGACACCGGGTCGAACTGGGCGAGATCGAGGCCTGCCTGGTCCGGGAGCCGTCCGTGGCCCAGGCCGTGGTGCTGGCCCGCACGGACGGGCCGGGGGCGCTGCGGCTCGTGGCGTACGTCGTGCCCGCGCCGGGTGCGGCGGTCAGCGTCGAGGCGTTGCGGGTCAGGGTGGCCGGGGCGTTGCCGGCGCCGATGGTGCCGTCGGCGTTCGTGGTGCTCGACGCGGTGCCGCTCAGCCCGAGCGGGAAGGTGGACCGGGCGGCGCTGCCGGCCCCGGAGGCCGCGAGGGGAACGCGCCCGGCGCCGGGAGCCGGCGTCGACAGCACGCCCGGCCAGGCCCGCCGGTCACCCGACGCCGTCACCGGGGCCGGGACCAGTGCCGGCGTCGAGGCCGGAGCCGGAACCGGCCCGGTCGCCGCCGACCCCGCCACCGCCACCCTGTGCGCCGTCTTCGCCCAGGTCCTGGGCCTGCCCGACGTCGCCCCCGACGAGGACTTCTTCGTCCTCGGCGGCGACAGCATCCTGTCCATCAGCGTCTCCAGCCACGCCCGACGAAACGGCATCGACATCAGCCCCCGAGACGTGTTCGCCCACCGCACCCCGGCGGCCCTCGCCGCCGTCGCCACCCCCGCCGCCCCGCCGGCCACCACCGGCCCGGTCGACGACGGCGTGGGCGACGTGCCGGCGCTGCCGATCGTGCACTGGCTGCGCGAGCACAGCCCCGACATCGCCGGCTACACGCTGCCGATGCTGGTCACCACCCCGGCCGGGGCCGACGCCGCGTCCATCGCCGCGACCCTGCAGGCCGTGATCGACCACCACGCGGCGCTGCGGTTGAAGCTGACCCGGATCGCGTCGGTGCTGTGGTCGCTGGACACCCGGCCCGTGGGCGCGGTCCGCGCCGAGGACGTGCTGCGCACCGTGGACGTGTCCGGGGCCGTCGCCCGGGACGGGGCCGACGCGGGCACCGACGGAGCCAACGGCGCGACAGCCGCGGGTGGCTCCGCGTTGCGGCAGGTGGTCGCCGAGGAGTTCGCCGCCGCCGTGGCCCGGCTCGACCCCGACAGCGGGACGGTTCTCCAGGCCGTGTGGTGCGACGCGGGTGCCGGCGCGCCCGGCCGGCTGCTCCTCGCCGTACACCATCTGGCGGTCGACGGGGTGTCCTGGCGGATCCTGTTCGAGGACCTGGCCTCGGCGTGGCGCGGCGAGCAGCTGCCGCCTGTGACCACCTCCCTGCGCACCTTCGCCAAGGCCGTCGCGGACGAGGCCCAGCAGCCCGCCCGGCTGACCGAACTCACGCACTGGGCCGCCACCCTGGCCCCCGGCGCGGACCTCGTCCAGGGCGGCGTGGTCGGCGGCACCGCCCGGCAGCGGGTCACCCGGCTGACCGCCGCCGAGACCGCCCCGCTGCTGACGACCGTCCCGGCGGCGGCGCACGCGGACGTCACCGACGTGCTCCTCGCGGGCCTGCGGATCGCGGTGGACTCCCCCGCCGACCTGCTCGTGGACGTCGAACGGCACGGCCGGGAGGACCTCGGCGCGCGCCTGGACCTGTCCCGCACCGTGGGCTGGTTCACCAGCGTGCAGCCGGTCCGGTTGGCGCCGGGCGAGGGCTGGGACGTGGTCAAGGACGTCAAGGAGCAGCTCCGGGCGGTACCGGACGGCGGGTTCGGGCACGGGCTGCTGCGGTACCTCAACGCGCAGGTCGCCCCGATCCTGGCCCGGATGGCCGCGCCCCAGGTGCTGTTCAACTACTTCGGCCGGTTCCCCGCCGCGACGGGCGCCGACTGGACCCCGGCGGCCGAGCTGCCCGAGCAGGTCAACGGCGGGATCGCGCCCTCGCACCTGCTCCAGGTGGACGCGGTGTGCGAGGAGACGCCGGACGGCCCCCGGTTGAAGGTCACCTGGACCTGGTCGGAGGGCGGGCTGTCCGAGGCGGACGTCGCCGCGCTCGGCGACCGGTGGGCGGCGGCGCTGCGCGGCCTGTCGGCCGGGGAGTCGAGCGGGCTGACCCCGTCGGACCTCACGGTGCTCGCGCTGTCCCAGGAGGACATCGTCCGGGTCGAGGCGGCGGCGGGCGGGCCGGTGTCCGACATCTGGCCGCTGTCCCCGCTCCAGGAGGGGCTGTACTTCCACTCCAGCTACGACTCCGGCGCGATCGACCTGTACACCGCGCAGGACTTCTTCGATCTCGGCCGGGTGGACCTGGAGCGGCTGCGGGTGGCCGGCCGGGCGCTGCTGGCCCGCAACCCGAGCGTGCGGGCCGGGTTCACCAGCGACGGGCTGCCCTCGCCGGTGCAGTTCGTGGCCGCCGCGCCCGAGCTGCCGATCGTCGAGGTGGACCTGTCGGCGCTGGACCCGGACTCGCGGGACGCCCGGGTGGCCGAGCTGATGGCCGCCGACCGGACCCGCCGGTTCGACCTGGACCGACCGCCGCTGTGCCGGCTGCTGCTGCTCCGGCTCGGCGACCACGACCGGCTGGTGGTCAGCCACCACCTGATCCTGTGGGACGGCTGGTCGGAGGGCCTGTTCCTGCAAGAACTCTTCTCGTTGTACGAGACGGGCGGCGCGGGCGGCGAGACCCCCGGCTCGTACCGCGACTACCTCGCCTGGCTCGCCGGCCAGGACGTGGCGGCCTCCGCCGACGCGTGGCGCGACGCGCTCGCCGGTCTGGAGGAGCCGACGCTGGTCGGTCCGGCCGGCCGGGACCGCGAACCCGTCATCCCGCGGCGGCACGAGGCGGTGCTGTCCGAGCGGCTCAGCGACCGGGTCCGCGAGGAGGCCCGGCGCGCCGGGGTCACCCTCAACGCGGTGCTCAACGCGGCCTGGGCCCTGGCGCTGTCCAACCAGGTCGGCCGCGACGACGTCGTGTTCGGCACCACGGTGGCGGGCCGGCCGGCGGACGTACCCGGCGTGGAGTCCGTGATCGGGTTGTTCCTGAACACGGTGCCCGTCCGGGTGGCGCTCGACCCGCGCGAGACGGTCGCGGCCCTGCTCCGGCGGATCCAGGACGACCGGGGCCGGCTGATGGCGCACGAGCACGTGGGGCTCGGCGTGATCCAGCGCGGCGCGGGCCACACCCAGCTGTTCGACACCCTGTACGTGCTGCAGAACTTCTCCGGCGGGGACGACGACCTGGCCGGCCTCAAGGAACGGCACGGCATCGTGTCCTCCGGCAGCGTGGACGCCACCCACTACCCGGTGGTGCTGGTGATCGCCCCGCAGGACCGGCTGCTGGTCCGGCTCGACTACCGGGCCGACCTGATCTCGCCGGCCGCCGCCGGGGCGCTGCTCGAACGGTTCACCACGCTCGTGGAGCGGCTGGTCGCCGACACGTCCGTGCTGGTCGGGGCCCTGGACGTGGTGCCGGCCGCCGAGCGCGCCCGCCTGGAGCTGGACTGGGACGTCAGCCGCCGCCCGCTGGACGGGAGCACGGTCGCGGACCTGCTGGCCGGGCAGGTGGCCCGCACCCCCGACGAGATCGCGCTGGTGTTCGGCACCCAGGCGTGGACGTACGCGGAGCTCGACGCGCGGATCAACCGGCTGGCCCGGCTGATGGTGGACGCGGGGGCCGGCCCCGAGCGGGTGGTGGCCCTGGCGCTGCCGAGGTCGGCGGACATGGTCGCGGCGCTGTTCGCGGTCCTGCGCACCGGGGCGGCGTACCTGCCGCTGGACCTGGACTACCCGGCCGACCGGCTGGCGTTCATGCTCGACGACGCCGCCCCGCTGTGCGTGGTGTCCACGGTGGCCGTGGCGGCGACGCTGCCCGCGACCGGGGTGCCGGCGCTGCTGCTGGACGACCCGGCGACGGCCGCCGCCGTGGCCGCGCTGCCCGGCGACGCGCTCGGGCTGACGTTCAGCCTGGAGCACCCGGCGTACGTCATCTACACGTCCGGATCGACCGGGCGGCCGAAGGGCGTCGTGACCCCGTACCGGGGGCTGACGAACATGCAGCTCAACCACCGGGAGGCCATCTTCGACCCGGTGGTGGCGGGCGCTGGCCGGCGGCTGCGGATCGCGCACACCGTGTCGTTCTCCTTCGACATGTCGTGGGAGGAGCTCCTGTGGCTCGTGGAGGGCCACGAGGTGCACGTGTGCGACGAGGAGCTGCGCCGCGACGCGGAGGCCCTGGTGGCCTACTGCGACGCGTACCGGATCGACGTCATCAACGTGACCCCGACCTACGCGCACCACCTGATCGAGGAGGGCCTGCTCGCCGACGGGCACCACCGGCCGGCGCTCGTGCTGCTCGGCGGCGAGGCGGTGTCCGACGCGGTGTGGTCCGCGCTGCGCGACGCCGAGGGCACGCTCGGGTACAACCTGTACGGGCCGACCGAGTACACGATCAACACGCTCGGCGGGGGCACCACCGACAGCGACACCCCCACGATTGGCCGGGCGATCTGGAACACCCGCGCCTACGTGCTGGACAGCTGCCTGCGGCCCGTGCCGGTGGGCGCGCCCGGCGAGCTGTACGTCGGCGGCGTCGGCCTGGCCCGGGGCTACCACGCCCGTCCGGGGCTGACCGCCGACCGGTTCGTCGCCGACCCGTTCGGCGCGCCCGGCGCCCGGATGTACCGGACCGGCGACCTGGTCCGGCAGCGCCCCGACGGCAACCTGGACTTCCTGGGCCGCACCGACGACCAGGTGAAGATCCGCGGCTACCGGATCGAGCTGGGCGAGGTGGAGGCCGCGATCGAGGCGCACCCCGACGTCACGCACGCCGCCGTCGTGGTCCTGGACAAACGCCTCGTCGGGTACGTGGTGGGCGACGCCCCGGGCCTGCGCGGGTACCTGAAGGCGAAGCTGCCCGTCTACATGGTCCCGGCGGCCCTCGTCGTCGTGGACCGGCTGCCGCTGACCGTCAACGGCAAGCTCGACATCCGGGCCCTGCCCGCGCCGGACGCCACCCCGGCCGCCCCGAGCCGCGCCCCGGCCACCGAGGCCGAACGCGTGCTGTGCGCCCTGTACGCCGACGTGCTCGGGGTCGCCAATGTCGGCGTGGACGACAGCTTCTTCGACCTCGGCGGGCACTCGCTGCTGGCCACCCGGCTGGTCAGCCGGGCCCGGACCGCGCTGTCGGCGGAGCTGTCCATCCGGGACCTGTTCGAGGCGCCGACCGTCGCGGACCTGGTGCGCCGGATCGGGGTGTCCGACCGGGCACCGCTCGTCCGGCGGGACCGGCCGGAGCGGCTGCCGTTGTCGTTCGCGCAGCAGCGGCTGTGGCTCGTGCAGCAGCTGGACGGGGACTCCTCGGCGTACAACTTCCCGATCGCGTTCACCGTGCGCGGGGCGCTGGACCTCGGCGCGCTGCGGGCCGCGTTCACCGACGTCGCGGAGCGGCACGAGGCGCTGCGGACCGTGTTCGGCGAGCACGAGGGGCAGCCGTACCAGCGGGTGCTCGCGGCGGACGTACCCTTCGAGGTGGTCGACGATCTCGATCTGGTCGCCGCGATCGACCGGCCGTTCGACCTGGCCACGGAGATCCCGCTGCGGGTCACCGTGTCGGAGACGGCCCCCGGCGAGCACCTGGTCGTCGTGCTGCTGCACCACGTCACCACCGACGAGTGGTCCGACGGGCCGTTCCTGACGGACCTGGCGGAGGCCTACGCGGCCCGGCTGGCCGGCGGTGCCCCCGGCTGGGCGCCGCTGCCGGTGCAGTACGCCGACTACACGCTCTGGCAGCGCGACCTCGACACGACCGGGCAGCTCGACTACTGGCGGACCGCGCTCGCCGGCCTGCCCGAGGAGCTGGAACTGCCCACCGACCGGGCCCGGCCGGCCGTGCCCGACTTCCGGGGCGGCTCCGACCGGATCGCGTTCGGCCCGGAGCTGGCGGCGGGGGTGCGCCGGCTGGCCCAGCAGCACAACGCCAGCGGGTTCATGGTGTTCCAGGCCGCCGTCGCCGCGCTGCTGTCCCGGCTCGGCTGCGGCACGGACATCCCGGTCGGGGTGCCCGTCGCCGGCCGGACCGACGCGGCCCTCGACGACCTGGTCGGGTTCTTCGTCAACACCCTGGTGCTGCGCGCGGACACCTCAGGCGACCCGACGTTCGCCCAGCTCGTGGACCGGGTGCGGGAGGCCAACCTCGCCGCGTTCGACCACCAGGACGTGCCGTTCGAGGCCGTCGTGGAGGCGTGCAACCCGGTGCGTTCGCTGTCGCGGAACCCGTTGTTCCAGGTCATGGTCACCTACCGCAACCCGGTCGGGGACGACTTCGCGCTCGCGGGGCTGGACACGGAGTTCGTGGACTTCGAGACGGGTACCGCCAAGTTCGACCTGGCGTTCACGTTCTCCGACGGGGGCGCGTACCTGGAGTACCGGCTGGACCTGTTCGATCCCGCGACGGTGACCCGGATCGGCCAGCGGCTGGTCCGCCTCCTCGACGCGGCCCTCGCCGACCCGACCCTGACCGTCAGCCGGCTCGACGTCCTCGACGCCGACGAGAGGCACCAGGTACTGGAGGGCTTCAACGACAACGCCCGGCCCGTCGCCGAACTGTCGATGATCGCGGCGTTCGAGGCCCGGGCGGCCGTGTCCCCCGACTCCGTGGCCGTCGTGGACCGGCACCGGTCGGTCACCTACGCCCAGCTCGACGAGCGGGCCACGGCCGTCGCCCGGCTGCTCGCCGCGCGGGGCGTCGGCCGCGAGGACGTCGTCGCCCTCGCCCTGCCCCGGTCCGCGGACCTGGTCGCGGCCGTGCTCGGCACCCTCAAGCTGGGCGCCGCGTTCCTGCCGCTGGACCTCGCGCACCCGGCCGACCGGCTGTCCTACATGCTCACCGACTCCCGGGCCCGGCTCGTGGTCGCCGATCCCGGCACGGTCCTGCCCGAGGTCGTGCCCCGGCTGTCCCTGGACGCAGACCCCGGCACCGCGCCGCTACCGCCCGCTCCCGACGGGATCGACCACGCCGCCTACGTGATCTACACGTCCGGCTCGACCGGCCGGCCCAAGGGCGTCGTCCTCACCCACGAGGGCATCGGCAGCCTGGTCGCCACCGCCGTGCACCGGATGGGCGTCGGCCCCGACAGCCGGGTGCTCCAGTTCGCCTCGATCGGGTTCGACGTGTTCGTGTTCGAGCTGGCCATGGCGCTGTGCGTCGGCGGCCGGCTGGTCTGCGTGCCCGACGACGCCCGGGTGCCCGGCCCGGCGCTCACCGAGTTCGTCGCCGACCGGCGGATCACACACATGATCCTGCCGCCGTCCCTGGTCTCGGCCCTGCCGGCCGACTGCGAGCTGCCCAAGGACGCCGTCGTGCTGGTGGGTACGGAGACCGTGCCGCCGGACCTCGTCGGCCGCTGGGCGGAACGGCTCCGGCTCTTCGGCGCGTACGGGCTGACCGAGGCGACCGTCAACTCGACCCTGTGGGACGCCGTGCCCGGCTGGTCCGGGGCCGTCCCGATCGGCGTGCCCGACCCGAACACCCGGTGCTACGTGCTCGACGGGGCGCTGCGGCCCGTGCCGGTGGGCGTGGTCGGCGAGCTGTACGTCGGCGGCCGGGGCCTGGCCCGGGGATACCTGGGCAAGCCCGGGCTGACCGCCGAGCGGTTCGTGGCCGACCCGTTCACCGGTGGCCGGATGTACCGGACCGGCGACCGGGCCCGGTGGCGCGCCGACGGCAACCTCGACTTCCTCGGCCGGGTCGACGACCAGGTCAAGATCCGGGGCTTCCGGATCGAACTCGGCGAGGTCGAGGCCGCGCTCGCCCGGCACCCCGGCGTGGCCCAGGCGGCCGTGCTGGCGCACCGGGACGGGGACATCGCCCGGCTCGTGGGGTACGTGGTGCCCGCCGGACGGGCCACCCCGCGGGACGCCGGGCCGCACGGCACGGCCCCGGGTTCCGCCTGGGCCGAGGATGGGCCGCTCGGGTCCACCGCCCCCGCCCCCGTCGGCGCGCTCGACCCCGCAGAGGTACGGGCCACGGCCGCCGCCGCGCTGCCCGACTACATGGTGCCCGCCACCGTGCTCGTCCTCGACGGGCCCCTGCCGCTCACCCCGAACGGCAAGCTCGACCGGCGCCGGCTGCCCGTCCCCGACTGGGCCGGGCTCACCGGCGACGCCCGGCCCGCCACCCGCGAGCAGGAGGTGGTGGCGGGGGTGTTCGGCGACGTCCTCGGCCTGGCCGACGTGGGCGCGCACGACAACTTCTTCGCGCTCGGCGGGCACTCCATGGCGGCCATGCGGCTCGTCGGGAAGATCCGGGCCGCGTTCGGGGTGGACATCGCGATCCGGGACGTGTTCGACGCCCCGACCGTCGCGGGCGTCGCCGGCCTGCTGGCCACGGCGGCGGCCGGTCGCGCCCCGCTGCGGCCCCGGCCCCTGCCGGAGACCGTGCCGATCGCCCCGGCCCAGCGCCGGCAGTGGACCGGGCTCGACGCCGCGCCGGACATCGCCCTCGCCCTGCGCCCGCCGGCCCCGCTGGACGTCGCGGCCCTGACGGCGGCGGTGCGCGACCTGGTGGAACGCCACCCGGCGCTGCGGACCCGGATCGTCGACGAAAACCTGGTGCCCCGCGAGGAGCCACCGACCCTGGAGGTGCTGCCGCCGGGCGGCGACCTCGACGGCCGGCTCGTGGCGCTCGGCTCCGAATGGGCCCAACCCGGGTTCCGGGTCCGGCTGCTCACCGACGGGACCGGCGAGCAGGCGGTGCTGCTCACGGCGTCGTACCTGTTCGTGGACGAGTGGTCCGTGGTGCCGCTGATCGGGGACCTGACCAGCGCGTACGAGGCCCGGCTCGCCGGCGGGGCGCCCGACTGGGCCCCGCTCCCGGTCACCTACGCCGACTACGCCCTCTGGGCGCACGAGGTGCTCGGCGACCCGGCGGACCCGCGCAGCCTGGCGGCCCGGCAACTGGGCTACTGGCGGGAGGCGCTGCGCGGCGTACCCGCCGAGGTGGCTCTGCCCGCCGACCGACCGCGACCGGCGGCACCCACCGGGGGCGGCGACGTCGTCGGCCTCACCCTCGACGTGGACCTGCACCGGGGCGTGGACGCGCTGGCCCGCACGACGGGGACCAGCATGTTCATGGTGCTCCAGGCGGCGCTCGCGGCCCTGCTCACCGGGCACGGGGCCGGCGGGGACATCCCGGTCGGCACCCTCGCCGCCGGCCGGACCGAGGACGCCCTCGCCGGGCTCGTCGGCTGCTTCGTCAACACCCTGGTCCTGCGCACCGACACGGCCGGCGACCCGAGCTTCACCGAACTGCTCGGCCGGGTCCGCGAGACCGACCTGCGGGCGTTCGACCACCAGGACGTCCCGATCGGGGACGTGCTGGCCGCCGCCGGGCTGGATCCGGCGCACCCCCGGGTGATGGTCGTGCACCACGAGGAGGCCACCCTGTCCGACGGCCTCGGCGCGCTCGACGAGGTGCCGACCGGCGCGGCCGCCGCCGACCTGACTCTCAGCTTCTACGAGCCCCGGGGCGACACGCCCGTGCACTGCGACCTGATCTACTCCACCGACCTGTTCGACCGTGGCACCGCCGAGCGGCTCGCCACGGACCTGCTCGCCGTCCTCGGCGCGGCGGTCACCGACCCGGATCGTCCCCTGTCCAGCATCACCAGCAGCGAGGAGCACACCCGATGAGCACGAACCCGTTCGAGGACCGCGACGGCCGGTTCCTGGTCCTGACCAACCTCGAGGACCAGCACTCGCTGTGGCCGGCGTTCATCCCGGCACCGGCGGGCTGGACGACGGTGTTCGGCGACGCGACCCGCGAGGAGTGCCTGGAGTACGTCGAGGCGCACTGGACGGACCTGCGGCCGCGTTCGCTGCGGGAGCAGATGGCCGGCTGAACCACCGGGAGCCCACGGGGCCGGGGTGTCCACGGACGCCCCGGCCCTTTCCATACCCCAAAAGGGCATTTAATATTTTTTGGGTACTATGCCCGCATGGCGTACTACACAGACCAGGAGCGGGACACCATCCGCGCCGCCACGTTCGGGGCCGTCGGCCTCGTGTCGGCGGCCGAGCCGGGGCACTTCGACGTCGTCACCGAACACCTCGCGGCGAGCCGGGCCCTGGCCTCGGCCCCGGAGTCCCTGCGCGGCGTGCTGCGCGTCGACCGGATCCCGATGACCGCGAGCACCGACCGGGCCGTCGTGCTGGCGTCGCTGACGGAGTCGGCCCGGATCCTGGCCGCCCGGTCCGCCGAGGACCTCGACGCGTTCCGCGACGTCATCGCGCACGCGTGCGGCGCGGCGGCCGGCGCGGTCGACGGCGTGTCCGACCGCGAGCGGGGCGCGCTGACCGAGGTGCACGCGGCGGTCGGCATCGTCTGACCGGCGCCCGGCGCCTCCCACGTTCCCCGTTCCGCCACCCCTCCCCCGCCGCGACCGACCACGTCGGCACTCCCGCCGATCGAGGTCGGTCGCTTTTGCCCGCCCGCCTTTGTGGACGATGGCATCGTTGTCGGGATATACATCGAAGTGATGTTGAACCGTCCCGAAGGAGCCGACGATGCGGATCACGGTCTCACCGGACTCATGCTGCGGATCCGGACAGTGCGCGCTGCGGCTGCCCGAGATCTTCGACCAGGACGAGGTGGACGGCACCGTCGTGCTGCTGGTCGAGCGGCCCGCCGAGCAGTTCCGGGCCGCCCTGCGCGAGGCGGTGCTGACATGCCCCTCCGGAGCCATCGAGCTCGTGGAGGAATGACCGAAGGAGGAGCCGCGATGACCGACACCGTGAACCTGCTGCCCACCACCCGGACCGCCCCCCTCGATCCACCACCGGAACTCCTCGCCCTGCACACCGACGAGGGTCCCGTCAGCCGGCTGGACTTCCCCAACGGGAGGCGCGGCTGGCTCGTCACCGGCTTCGACGAGGTCCGGGCCGGGCTGATCGACCCCCGGCTGAGCGCCCGCGACCGGCTCGCCCTCAACCCGATCCGCAAACTCGAACTCACCGACGAGCAGTGGGAGCAGGCCAACCGGCCCAACCTGCTCAACACCGACCCGCCGGACCACACCCGGTTGCGCCGGATGCTCACCGGCCTGTTCACCGTCCGCCGGATGCGGGCCCTGACGCCCAGGATCGAGGAGATCGTCGCCGAACACCTCGACGCGATGGCCGCCGGCCCCGGGCCGGTCGACCTCGTCACGGCCCTGGCCCTGCCGGTGCCGTCCCTGGTGATCTGCGAACTGCTCGGCGTGCCCTACGAGGACCGGGAGACGTTCCAGGGGCTGACCGCGACCCTGTTGCGGATCGACTCCACCGGCGAGCAGGTCGCGGCGGCGGGCGACGGGCTCCGGGAGTACATGACGGGGCTGGTGCGGGCCAAGCGGGAGACGCCCGACGACGGGCTGCTCAGCGAGCTGCTCCAGAACGAGGAGAGCCTCACCGACCAGGAGGCGGCCGGCACCGGCCTGCTGCTGCTGATCGCCGGGCACGAGACGACGGCGAACATGATCGGCCTGGGCACGTACACGCTGCTCAACGAGCCGGAGCGCTGGGCGGAGCTGCGCGCGCACCCCGAACTCGTCGAGCAGGCGGTCGAGGAGCTGCTGCGGTACCTGACGATCGTGCACTTCGGGCTCCCCCGCACGGCGACGGAGGACCTGGTGCTCGGAGGGCGGGAGATCGCGGCCGGCGACCCGGTGCTGCTGCACCTGTCGGCGGCCAACCGGGACCCCGCCCAGTTCGACGGGCCGGAGTTCCTGGACTTCCACCGCGAGTCCGTCCGGCACATCGCCTTCGGGTACGGGGTGCACCAGTGCCTCGGCCAGCAGCTCGCCCGCAACGAGATGGCCGTCGTGTTCCGCAGGCTGGTGGAACGCTTCCCGGACCTGCGCCTGGCGGTGCCGGCCGGGGAGGTGCCGATGCGCACGGACATGGCGATCTACGGGGTGCACCACCTGCCGGTGGAGGTGGGATAGCCAAATCCCGTCGCCGCGCTCCGGATAAGGCCGGGGCGCGGCGGCGGCGCCGGCCGGGTCGCGCGGGGCGCCAGCGGTGCTGCCGGGTGGTGCGGTGCCGCCGGGTGGTCGGGCGTTGTGCCGGAGACGGTGCCGTGTCGTCGGATGCGCGGGGTGTCACCGGGCCAGCAGGCCCGCGCCCGCCAGGTAGCCCACGATCCGGTCCAGGTAGGCCGTGTCGGCGACCGGGCAGGTCACGCCGAGGCTGGCCAGCGCCTCCCGGGTCCGCGCCGAGCGCACCACCGGGACCTGGTCGCGGGGCGTCGCCCGCAGCACGTACGCCCCCATCCCCCACAGCGCGAGCATCGTGAACGCCGCCGTCTCGGCCACCCGCTCCTGCAGGGTCGCGTGCCAGCGGGGCACCGGCTGGGAGGCCGGGGCGTAGCCGTGCGCGCGGAGCCGTTCGAAGATCACGTCCATGGCCAGGTGCTCGGGCTGGTTCAGGTGGTACGACCGTCCGATGCTCTCCGCCTGTGTGGACAGGGCCACGATCGCGCGGGCCACGTAGTCGACCGGGGCGGTGGGCATCGCGGTGCCGCAGTCCGGGGCGATCCCGAGGACGGCGGCGGCCCGGATCGTCCGGGTGATCAGGTCGGAGGCGGAGGACTCGCCGGTCACATGGTCGCCGGTGATGAACGCGGGCCGGTAGATCACGTACGGCACCCCGCTGGCCCGCACGAGTTCCTCCCCGTCGTACTTGGTGCGGGTGTAGCCGACCGCGCCGGCCATGCCCGGGGCGAGCGCGGTGTCCTCGTCGACCTCCGGGTGCCCGACGTGCGGGGCGTCGATGAACACGCCGGCCGAGGACACGTGGTGCAGGGTGACCCCGGCCCGGGCGGTCAGCTCGACCACGGTCCGGGTGCCCGCCACGTTGCACGGCGCGAGCCGTTCGTAGTCGGCGGACAGGTTGACGGTCGCGCCGCAGTGGTAGACGGCCGAGGCCGAGGAGGCCAGCCGGTCGTAGCCGGGGCCGTCGAGGCCGAGGCGGGGCGCGCGGAGGTCGGCGCGGACGGTGACGACCCGGTCGAGGTCCGTGACGCCCCGGTGGGCCAGGTAGGCGGCGAGCCGGCGGCGGGCGCCCTCGTCCGTGCGGCCCCGGACCAGGCAGTGCACCTCGGCGTCGGTGCGGGTGAGCAGTTCGGCGCACAGGTAGCCGCCCAGGAAACCGGTAGCCCCGGTCAGCAGGACAATCTTGGACATACCCCTTATTGTAGAGGGATGACTTCGACCTTTCAGGACACCAAACTCGACAAGGCCTTCGGGCACCTCGACGTCGACGGCAACGGCGTCGTCGAGCACTCCGACGTCCTCGCGCTCGGCAGCCGGCTGTTCGCCGGCTTCGGCGAGGCCCCGACCAGCGCGAAGGGCCAGCAGGTCCTCAACGGACTGGAGACCTTCTGGCAGACGCTGCTGTCGGCGACCGACCTCGACGGCGACCGGCGGATCTCCCCGACGGAGTGGCGGACCGGGATGGCGAACGCGTTCATCCACGACCGGGCCGGCTTCGACGCGGGGCTGCGGCCGGCCGCCGAGGCCGTGATGCGGCTCGCCGACACCGACGGGGACGGGCTGGTCAGCCTCGCCGAGTTCCACACCCTGCAGCGCGCATTCGGCACGCCGGCCGAGCAGGTGGCGCCGAGCTTCGCGCGGCTGGACACCGACGGCAGCGGCACGTTGTCGGTCGACGAGCTGGTGGCGGCCACCCGGGTGTACTACACGGGCGCGGACGAGGACGCCGCCGGGAACTGGTTCTTCGGCCAGGTCTGAGCGGAAGCCACGCGGGCCCACCGACGATCCGGGCGGGCCGACCACGAACTCGGCGGCCGGCCCGGAGCAACCGTGGGACCGCGGCCGCAGGACCCGCGCGGCGTCGGCACCGGCGTCAGGCGCCCTGGCGGGTGTCCGACCACGCCTCCCACAGCGACGCGTACCGCCCACCGGCCGCGACCAGTTCCGCGTGCGTCCCCGTCTCCACCACCCGGCCGGCCGCCATCACCACGACCCGGTCGGCGGCCGCGGCCTGGGTGAGCCGGTGGGCGACCACGAGCGCGGTCCGGCCCTCCAGCGCCCGGTTCGCCGCCGCCTCCAAGACCCGGGAACCGGCACTGCCCGCGTCGGCGGTCGCCTCGTCCAGGATCGCGATCGGCGGGTCGGCGAGCACCAGCCGGGCCAGGGCGACCTGCTGGGCCTGGGTGACGGTGAGCCGGTGCCCCTCGTCCCCGACCAGGGTGTCCAGGCCCTCGGGCAGCGCGTCCACCCAGGTCAGCGCGCCGACCTTCTCCAGGGCGTCGCGCAGGTCGGCCTCGGCGGCCCCGGGCCGGGCGAGGCGCAGGTCCTCGGCGAGCGGACCGGCGAAGACGTGCACCTCCTGGCTGATCAGCGCCACGGTCCGCCGGGTCGCCTCCGGGCCGAGGGCGTCGAGGCTGCTGCCGCCGAGCAGGATCTCGCCGCCGTCGGGCCGGTGCACGCCCGCGACGAGCTTGGCGAGGGTCGTCTTGCCGGCCCCGCTGGCCCCGACGAGGGCGACCCGTTCGCCGGGGGCGAGGGTGAGGTCGACGCCGTGCAGGACGGGGTGGCCGGGCAGGTAGGCGTGCCGGAGCCCGACGACCTTCACCGAGGAGTCCGCGGCCGTGCCGGGGCGGGCGGGCTCCGCGGCGACGGGCAGGTCCGCGACGCCGACCAGCCGCGACAGGCTCGCGGTGGCCGCCTGCGCGTCGTCGACCAGGGCGAGGGCGGAGTTGATCGGGTTGAAGAGGCTGTGGAAGTACAGGGCGGCGGCGGTGGCCGTGCCCAGGGTGACCGTGTCGTTGCCGACCAGCACGAACCCGGCGATCAGCACCCCGGCGAGGCCGATGTACTCGGCCAGGTTCAGCCGGGCGTAGAACCGGGTCAGGAGCCGGATGCCGCGCAGGGTGAGGTCCACGGTGCCCTGGGACCGGCCGCGCACCCGCTCCACGTGCTCGTCGGCGAGCCGGAACGCCCGGACGGTGCGCGCGCCGCCCACCGTGTCGAGGAGCTGCTGCTGGAGGGTGCCGGCGGCGACCCGCTGCTCGGCGTACAGCGGGATGGCGCGTCGGCTGTACCAGCGGACGGTGTGCAGCTGGACCGGCACGGCCAGCAGGACCACGAGCAGGAACCGCCAGTCGAGGACGGCGAGCCCGACGAGGGTCAGGACGATGGTGAGCAGGGCGCTGGCGAACTCGGGCAGCGCCTGGCGCACCGCGCGGGCGATGACGGACACGTCGGTGGTGACCCGGGCGCTGAGGTCGCCGGATCCGGCGCGTTCGACCTGGTCGAGCGGCAGGTGCAGGGCCCGGGCGACGAACCGTTCGCGGAGGGCGGCGAGCATGCTCTCCCCGAGCCGGGCGACGAGCGAGCCGCCGATGCCGGTGGCCACGCCCCGGCCGAGGGCGGCGACGACGAGCAGCAGCACGGGGACCGTGATCGCGCCGGCCGGCCTGTGGTCGACGACGAGGTCGACGATCCGGCCGAGCAGGGGCGCGGTGAGCAGGCCGACGGCGGTGCCGGTGACCATGACGGCCAGCGCGCCGAGGGCGAGGCCCTTGAACGGCCGGAGCAGTTCGGCGACGGCCGCGCGGGTCCGGGGGCCGTCGGCGGTGGGGAGCAGGACGCGGTCCGCGGACGCCTCGGTCATCGGGTACTCCTCCAGGGGTGCGGTCGTCACGCGAGGACCGCCGCGCGGTAGCCGGGGTGGTCGCGGACCAGGTCGGGGTGGGTGCCCTCGGCGGTGACGGTCCCGTCGTGCAGGACGACGACCCGGTCGGTGACGGCGAGCAGGGCGGGGCTGGTGGTGACGAGGATCGTGGTCCGGCCCCGGCGCAGTTCCCGGACCCCGGCGGCGATCCGGGCCTCGGTGACGGTGTCGACGGCGGTGGTCGGGTCGTGCACCACCAGGACGGGCGGGTCGGCGGCGAGCGCTCGGGCGAGGGCGACCCGTTGGCGCTGCCCGCCGGACAGCGACCGGCCGCGTTCGGTGACGACCGTGTCCAGGCCCTGCGGGAGGGCCCCGGCGACCTCGTCGGCGAGGGACGCGCCCAGCGCGGCGTCCACGGAGCCGGCGCCCCGCACGTTGTCCAGGACGCTGCCCTCGAACAGGTCGGCGTCGTGCGCGGCGACCAGGATCGCGGTCCGCACGCCGGCCGGGTCGAGTTCGGACAGCGCGCGGCCGTCGAGTTCGACGGTGCCGGAGTACGGGTCGACGTCGCGGCCCAGGCAGTCCAGCAGCGCGCTGGCGGCCAGCGGGTCGGCGGCGACCACGCCGAGGAACTCGCCGGGCGCGACGTCGAGGTGCAGGTCGCGCAGCGCGGCGTGCTGGACGGACCGGAACCGGACCCCGCCCTCGACGGGGACGCGCGGCGTGTCGGTGCCGTCGGCGGCGGTGTGCGGGGCGGCCAGGACGGTCGCGATCCGGGCGGCCGAGGCCCGGCCCTGGGCGAACTCCCCGTTGACCCACGCGAACGTCTCGAACGGGGTGAGCAGGAACAACGCGAGCCCAACGGCGGCGACGAGCCCGCCGATGCTGATGTCGCCCTCGGCGGCGAGCCGACCCCCGACGAGCGCGACGGCGGCGATGAACACGCCGGTCAGGGTGACGATGGCGCCGTTGTTCCAGGCCTGGGCGCGGGCGGCGCGCAGGGTGGCGGCGAGCGAGTCGCGGCTGGTCGCCCGGTACCGGGACACGGCCACCGCCTCGGCGCCGATCCCCTTGAGCACCCGCAGGCCGGCGACGAGGTCGGCGGCGATCCCGGAGGCGTGCGCGGCGCGGTCCTGTTCGACGTCGCTGCGCCGTTCCAGGGGGCGGCCGATCAGGTGGGCGAGGAACAGCAGCGGCGGGGTGCCGAGCAGGACGAGCAGTCCGAGGGGTACGGAGACCCGGAGCAGCGCCACCGCGCCCGTGGTGATGCCGAGCAGCGCCGCGATCCCCCAGACCAGGGCCCCGTTGACGGAGCCGACCCGCTGCGCGTCGCTGGTGGCGAGGGTGACCAGCGCGCCGGACAGCCGGCCGGTGTCGGCGCCGCCCCGGGGGTGCAGGACGCGCTCGGTGACGGACACCCGCAGGACGTGCGCGGCCTGTTCGTTGGCGCGTTCGGCGGACCGGGCGCTGAGCCGGAAGCTGGTGGACAGCGCGGCGAACACGACCCCGAGGACCGCGAGCCACGCCCAGAGCTGCCAGCTGTTGCCGGTGGCCACCGCGCGGTCGATGACGACGCCGATCAGGACCGGGACCATGACCTCGCCGGCCTGGTGCGCGGCGGCGAGCACCGCACCGAGGGCGATGTGCCGCGCCTGGCCCCTGATCGAGCGCCGTAAGAGTTGGCCTGCGCTCACGCCCCACCCCCTTTATGGAAAAGCTTAGGCTAACCTAATGGCGTGCCTGCCCCCCTCGCACCTGCCCTCCGTGCGGTCGGCCTCCTGGTCGCGGTCTGCTTTCTGGGTACGTTGTGCCTGCTCAGCCTCTGGGTCGGCTCCCGACACATGGCCATCGGCGCCACCTGGGACCTGATCTGGGACCCCGACGACTCCACCGAGGCGGCGATCGTGCACGGCGTCCGCGTCCCCCGGACCGTGCTCGCCGTCGCCGTCGGGGCGGCGCTCGGCCTGTCCGGCGCCCTGATGCAGGCCCTGACCCGCAACCCGCTCGCCGATCCCGGCCTGCTCGGGGTCAACATGGGCTCCGCCACGGCCGTGGTGGTCGCGATCGCGTTCCTCCAGATCACCTCCGTCGCCGGCTACGTCTGGTTCGCGTTCGTCGGCGCCGCGCTGGCGACGGTGCTGGTGTACGGGCTCGGCTCGGCCGGCCGCTCCGGGGCCACCCCCGACCGCCTGGTCCTCGCCGGGGCCGCGATCACCGCCGCGCTCGGCGCGTTCAACATGGCGGTCCTGCTGCTCTTCCCGGCCGCGTTCAACAAGTTCCGGTTCTGGGACGTGGGCTCGCTGACCGGCCGCAAGATGGACCTGGTGTACACGGTCGGCCCCTTCCTGTTCTTCGGCACGGTGCTGGCCCTCAGCCTGGCCCGGTCCCTCAACGCGCTCAGCCTCGGCGACGACGCGGGCCGGGCGCTCGGCGCGCGGGTCGGCCGGACCCGGGTCCTCGGCGCGGTCTCCGTCACCCTGCTGTGCGGGGCGGCCACGGCCACGGCGGGCCCGATCGGGTTCGTCGGCCTCACGGTGCCGCACGTCGCCCGGATGATCGTGGGCCCCGACCAGCGCTGGGTGCTCGGGTACTCGATGGTCCTGGCCCCCGTCCTGCTGCTCGGCGCGGACATCGTCGGCCGGGTGGTGATCGCGCCCGGCGAGCTGCAGGTCGGCATCGTGACGGCCCTGATCGGCGGGCCGGTGTTCCTGGCCCTGTGCCGGCGGCGGAAGCTGGCCCGGCTGTGAGGGCGCTGCGGACGCCCGGCGACCGGCTGTCCGTGCGGTACGCGCCCCGGGCGGCGGCCGTGTGCCTCGTCCTCGGGGCGGTCACCGTCGCGGTCGCCGTGCTCGCGCTGACCACCGGGGACTATCCGCTGACCGTGCCGGAGGTCGCCTCCGTGCTCGTCGGGCGGGGCGACACGGTCACGGACTTCGTCGTCGGCACGCTCCGGCTGCCCCGGGTCCTCGCGGGCCTGCTGGTGGGCGCCGCGCTCGGGGTGAGCGGCGCGCTGTTCCAGAGCCTGACCCGCAACCCGCTCGGCAGCCCCGACATCGTGGGCTTCACGACCGGCTCGGCGACCGGCGCTCTGGTGGTGATCCTGCTGCTCGGCGGCGACCCGTCGGCGGTGGCGCTCGGGGCCGTGGTCGGCGGCCTGGCCACGGCGGTGGTGGTGTACCTGCTCGCGGTCCGGGGCGGGATGCACGGTACCCGGCTGATCCTGATGGGGATCGGGGTGAGCGCGATGCTGCTGTCCGTCAACGCGTACCTGATCACCCGCGCCTCCTGGCAGGACGCGCTGGCCGCCCAGTCCTGGCTGATCGGCAGCCTCAACGGGCGGCAGTGGGACGAGGTGGTGCCCATGGCCGTCGCGGTGGCGGTCCTGCTGCCCGTGGCGCTGTACCAGGGGCGGCGGCTGGCCCTGCTGGAGATGGGCGACGACGCGGCGCACGCGCTCGGCGTACCCGTGCAGCGGACCCGGCTGGCGCTCGTCGCGGTCGGGGTGGCCCTGGCGGCCGTGGCCACGGCGGCGGCCGGCCCGATCGGGTTCGTCGCGCTCGCGGCCCCGCAGATCGCCCGCCGGCTGACCCGTTCGACGGGCACGGCGCTGTTCGCGGCCGGCCTGACGGGCGCGCTGCTGCTGGCGGGGTGCGACCTGGCCACCCAGCGGCTCGCGCCCACCCTGCCGGTCGGCATCGCCACCGGCGCGGTCGGCGGCTGCTACCTGGCCTGGCTCCTGGCCCACTCCTGGCGGAAGGCGACCCGATGACCCGGCTGTACGCACAGAACCTGACGCTCGCCTACGAGCAGCGCACCGTCGCCACCGGGCTCGGCGTGGAGATCCCGGACGGGTCCTTCACCGTGATCGTCGGACCCAACGCGTGCGGCAAGTCCACGCTGCTGCGGGCCCTGGCGCGGATGCTCAAGCCACGGACCGGCGGGGTGTACCTGGACGGGGCGCTGATCTCCTCGTACCCGTCGAAGGAAGTGGCCCGCAGGCTCGGCCTGCTGCCCCAGTCGTCCACCGCCCCCGACGGGATCACGGTGGCCGACCTGGTGGCCCGGGGCCGCTACCCGCACCAGCGGCTGCTGCGCCAGTGGTCCCGCGAGGACGAGGCGGCCGTCGCCGAGGCCCTGCACCGCACGCACACGGCCGAACTGTCCGACCGCTACGTCGACGAGCTGTCCGGCGGGCAGCGCCAACGCGTGTGGCTGGCCATGGTCCTCGCCCAGCGCACCGGCATCCTGCTGCTGGACGAGCCGACCACGTTCCTGGACATCGCGCACCAGCACGAGGTGCTCGACCTGTGCGCCGACCTGCACGAACGCGAGGGACACACCCTGGTCGCGGTCCTGCACGAACTCAACCAGGCCGCCCGGTACGCCACGCACCTGGTCGCGATGCGCCGGGGCGGCACGATCGCGGCGCAGGGCGACCCGCGCGACGTGATCACGCCGGAGCTGGTCGCGGAGGTGTTCGGCCTGCCGTGCCGGGTGATCGAGGACCCGGAGACGGGTACCCCGCTCGTGGTGCCCCTGCGCCGGCAGCGCACCGTGGTCTGATCTCAACCATCCGACGCCGTTTTCGCGTTACCTGGGGAGAGACCACCCACGAAAGGCGGACGCGTGCGCGACGAGGGTTTCCGCGAGTTCGTGACCTCCTGTGCCCCGGCGCTGTCCCGGACCGCCTACCTGCTCACCGGCGACCACCACCTCGCCGAGGACCTGTTGCAGTCCGCGCTCGCCAACTGCCACCGGCACTGGCGGCGGATCCGGCACGACAACCCGGCCGCCTACGTCCGCCGGGCCATGCACCGCGAACACATCTCCTGGTGGAGACGCAGACGACCACCCGAGCGCCTGCTGGGCGTCCCGGACCCGGACCGCGCCGCCCCCGGCGACCTCGCCGAGCAGGCGACCCTGCGGCTCACGATGACCGGGGCGCTCGCCGTCCTCACCCCCCGGCAGCGCGCCGTGGTGGTGCTCCGGTTCTACGACGACCTGACCGAGGCCGAGACCGCCCGGGTGCTCGGCTGCACGGTCGGCACCGTCAAGCGGCACGGCCACGACGCGCTGGCCCGACTGCGCGCGCACCTGCCCGGGGCGTTCGCCGAGCACACGGAGGTGCCGTCATGACCGAGCAGCTGCGCCGTTCGCTGCGCGAGACGGCCGAACAGGCGGAGAACTATCCGGTGTACGAGCGCGCGCTGCGCACGTCCCGCCGACGCGGCCGGACCCGGGCCGCCGTGGCCGTGGCCGGCCTGGCCGTCCTCGCCGTGCTGCTGGTCACCGGGGTGCCGGGCATGGTGCGGGTGGTGAGCGAGCCGGCCGCGCCCCGCCCCGGCGCGCCGTCCCTGCCGGACCGGCTGGAGGTGCCGCCCGCGTTCCACACCCGGCTGGCCGGCAACCCGCCCGGGGCGGCGTCGCTGATCTTCGGCGGTCCCCCGTTCGCGTTCGACCCGAACCGGATGATCAACGAGGAGGGCGACCTGGCCGTGGTCGGGGCGCGCGAGGACGTGACCCGGGTGTGGTCGGTCCCGTACGAGGCCGGCGCGGGCGAGTCGGTGGCCCTGTCCCCGGACGGCACCAGGCTCGCCGTCGAGGGCGGCATCGACCGGCGCCGGATCTCGTTGACCGTCGTCGACCTGGTCACCGGCGGGACCCGCGCCCTCGGCGACTGGGGCGGTCCCGGGCCGGCGAGGGCGATCGCCTGGTCGCCGGACGGCCGCACCCTGGCCGTCTCCGCGTACCACAACCTGCACGACGAGCTGGGCCTGGTCGACGTGGCCACCGACACGTACCGGGAGATCGGCGCGCTGACCCCCGACTCCTTCCCCTTCGCGTTCAACTTCGCGTTCGCCCCCGACGGGCAGCGGTTCGTCTACCGGGCCGACGACCAGCTGATCGTCGTCGGCCCGGACCTCAAGGAGCAGTCCCGGTTCCCGATCGCGGCGGACACGTTCCTCGCCGGCCGGGGCGCCTGGCTGCCGGACGGCTCGGCCCTGCTCACCCAGCGCCGCCAGCCGGACGGCAGCTGGCTGCTCACCGGCCGCGACCCGGCCACCGGCGCGCAGGTCCCGGGGGTGCGGTGGACGACCGGTCCGGGGCTGTCGGCCGCGCGGCTGCTGGGTTGGGGGCCGGACGGCGACCCGGTGCTCGTGGCGTATGTCGCCGAGGACGGGTACGAGCCCAACGGGCGCGGCGCCCCGGGGACCTACGACGCGGTGCGTACCGTGCGGGTCGTCGCCCTGTCCTCCTCCGGCCGGACCCGGACCCTGCTCACCGCCGCGGACGGCATCGAGACGCTCGACGTGTCCGCCGACGTGGTCGCGGGCGGGCTGGTCCGGCCGGGTGACCTGCCCAGGTTCGGGGTGCTGTCGGTGGTGGGGGCGGTCCTGCTGGCGGGCGTGGGAGCGCTGGTGATCCTGGGGTTCGTCCGGCGGCGGGCCCGGAGACGAGCCCTCGGTGACGATGCGTCATGGCTGAACTCCTCAGAGTGAGAAGTTCGGCTCGGCTCGGCGGTCCCAGGGACGGTCCGTAGGGTAGGTCACCGTGCGTACCCCTCTGCGCCTGCTGATCCTGGCTGCCGTCCTCCTGGTCGTCGGGTGGCTGCTCCTGCCCTGGGAGTGGTCGCTGATCGACGACGGTCAGGCCCTCGGGCACGTCCGGACGATCGGGGTGCGGCAGACCTTCGAGCTGTACCGGTTCACCGACAGCAGCTGGGGCCTGTTCCGGCCGCTGTTCTGGCTGTACATGGGCACGTTCTACCTGCTCCCGGTCAAGATCGCCTTCACGGTACGGATGCTGATGCTCGCCGTGGCCGTCGCCGTGCCGGCGTGGCTGGTCTGGCAGCGCACCGGTAGCCGGTGGCTGGTCGCCTGGGCGGCGCTGCTGCTGGCCGGCAACCCGAGCCTGCTGCGCAACCTGGCGTACCCGTCGTTGCAGGAGGGGCCCGGCGTGGCCCTCGTCGCGCTGGGACTGCTCCCCTACCGTCGGCCCTGGCCCCGGATCGTGTTCTGGCTCGCCGCCGCGTGGTTCAAGTCCCCGTTCTCGTGGCTGCTGGTCTGCTACGGGCTGCTGCTGCTCGTCCGGCCCGGGGAACGCCGGGTCAGCGACCGGCTGCACGGGGCGGTCGCGCTGGCCGCCGGGGCTGGCACGATCGTGACCGCGTACACCTACAGCCGGGCCGGGGACTACACGAGCTCCCTGGAGTTCGGGGCCGGGAAGTTGTTCGGCTCCGCGCTGGACGCCGCCCGGCAGGTGGGGCCGCCCGTGCTGGTGGTGGTGTTGGGGGTGCTGGCGTTCGGTCTGCGGTACGCCTTCCGGCGCGGGGAGGCGTACCGGTCCGCCGGCTGGCCGCTCCGCCAGCGGACCACGTCCGGGCCGCTCCGTCCGCGTGCCTCGTCCTGGCCGTTCGGTCAGCGGACCTCGTCCGGGTCGGAGCCGCGGGTGGCCAGCCGGTCCCGGGACTTCGGCGGGGTGGGCGGCCCGGTGTCCGCGAGCGTCGACGCCACCGGCGGCGTGCGGCCGGCCAGGGGGGCGGACCTTCGGGGCGGCGCGGCGGGCGCTGAGGGCGTCCTGTGCGTCACCGGCGGGCCGGACGCCCCGGTGGTCCCCGCCCCGACCGACGTCGCCGCCGACCACGGGTCCGGCACGCGCGGCCGGGACGCGGAGAACGTCGCGTGGGCGGTGTTCGGCGGCGGCGCGCTGTACCTGGCGAACCTGCTGCCCTGGAAGACCGACGAACACTACGCCGGCCCGTTCGTGTACCTGCTCATGGCGGCCGTGGTCCTGTCCGTCACCCCGACCCGGGCCCCGCGCCGCGCCGCCCTGCTCGCCGCCGCCCTCGCGGCCCTCCTCCTGACGGGCATCGGCGCCCGGTACGTCTACCGCAACGTCGCCAACACCGCCCAGCTGGAGGCCTGCGTACTCGGCCTGCCCGGCGGGCCGGTGGTCGGCTACAACCGCCAGGAGGGCGCGCCCCGGCTCACCGAGCTGGCCCAGCTCCGCCGCCCCGGCTGGCCCGGCCAGGTGATCTGGGTCCCGAACGGCGCACCGGCCGAGGTGGACTACTACATCCACCAGGACCAGTACGGCCCCGGCTCCCGCCCCCTGATGGCCGGCCCGGTCGTGTGCCGCACCCCACTGGCCACCGTGTACCGGACCCGGTGACGGCGCGTTCCGACCACACCCCCGGGGCGAGGTACTAGGCTCACCCCGTGGCTAGGTACCTGGACGTGCACCCCGACAACCCGCAGGCGCGCTCGATCAGTCAGGTCGTGGACCTGATCCGGGGCGGTGGGCTGGTCGCCTACCCGACCGACTCCTGCTTCGCCTTCGGCTGCCAGATGGGGAACAAGGCCGGGCTGGACCGGATCCGCGAGATCCGCAAGCTCGACGACCGGCACCACTTCACCCTGGTGTGCAGCGACTTCGCGCAGCTCGGCCAGTTCGTGAAGATCAGCAACTCGGTGTTCCGCCTGATCAAGGCGGCGACCCCGGGCAGCTACACCTTCATCCTGCCCGCGACCCGCGAGGTGCCCCGCCGGCTGCTGCACCCGAAGAAGCAGACCGTCGGCGTCCGGATCCCCGACCACAAGGTCGCCCAGGCGCTGCTGGCCGAGCTCGGCGAGCCCCTGCTGTCGAGCACGCTGCTCCTGCCGGGCGACGACGAGCCGATGACGAACGGCTGGGACATCAAGGAACGGCTCGACCACCAGATCGACGCGGTGATCGACTCCGGGGACTGCGGGGTCGAGCCGACGACCGTCGTGGACCTGTCCGGGGACGAGCCGGAGATCCTCCGGGTGGGCGCGGGGGATCCGACACCGTTCGAGTAGCCCGGGGCCGGTTCGCGCGGCGACCCTCTAGAGACCGCAGCGGTCGAGAAGGTGGCGCATCCACGGCACGGGAAACCCCGGTGCCGCCGACACCGCGTGCACGACGCGGTGGTCCCGGTCGAGGAGCAGGACGGCGAGGCGGTCCGCGGCCAACCGGGGATGACCGGCCGCCGCCACACGGACATGTGACTCCGGGTCCGCCGACAACTGTGCCACGAGGTCTGCGGGCAACCCCGGATCCGCACAGGCCAGATGGCGGAGCCGCGGGTCGGGGGCCACGGCGTAGTCGAGGAATGCCGCCCGGGGGAAGTTCGGGCGCTCGTGCAGGGTCGGCGGGCCGAACTTCGGATTCTCGCCACACTCGCGGACGAGACGTTCGAGCAGCTCACCGCTGAGGTCCGGACTGCGCCGCGCGGCGATGCGACGTACCTCCGGATCGGGGTCGTCGTGCAACCGGTTGACGGCCTCGGGCGGCAGGTCCGTGCCCGCGACGGCCCGCCGGAGGTACGGGAACGGGGACGCGAGGGCGGCGAGCCGACGGGCGAGCGGCGCGGAGCGGAGCCAGTCCAGCGACCGCCCCATCCAGGCGGTGCCGAGCCATCCGTCCACGAACACGGACCCGATGTCGTCCGCGTCCGCCGTCAACTCCGCGTACAGGCGGGCCCGGTCCGCCTCGGTCAGGTCCGCGCGCAGCAGGACCTCGCAGCGCACCCAGGCCTCCGGGTCCGCCGCCAGCCGGTCGCGGACAGCGGTCGGCAGCCCCGGATGGCCGGCCAGGGCGTGCCGGACCAGTTCGTCCTCGTCTCCCGCCAGCTCCGCCGCGAGTTCGGGCGTCAGCTCCAGGTGTTGGACCACCCGGTTGCGGCTGAGCGGATCGGCGAGCAGCACCGGATGCAGATCCTTGGGCGGGACGGCGGTCCTCAGCAGACAGGAGGCCCGCACGGCCGGCTCGGCATCCGTGAGCAGGCGGCGGAGCACGTCCTCAGGCGGATCGGGCCACCAGCGGGCGACCGCTTCCCGCACCCCCGCGTCCGGGTCTCCGGCCAGCGCGACCCGGACGCTGACCGGCGCGTCGTCGTGGGCGGCGACCGCCGCGCGGACCGCCGCGTCCGGGTCCCGGGACAGATGCTCCAACAGGGCGGGCGACACCTCGCACCCCGGACCGACCCGCCCCGGCGCGAACCGACGGGGCACGGCTGCCCGCACCACAGGGTCCGGGTGGGCGGCCAGCCGCCAGCGGAGCGCCGTGCCGACAGCCTCGTTGCGGACCAGCTCCTCCGCGATGGCAGGGGTGCCCGCCGCCAGCAGGATCTCGATCAGGTCGTCGGACAGGTCGCGGCGCCAGCGGGCCAGCTCGGCGGCGGCCTCCGGCGCGCCGGCCAGCCGTCGGAGGACGTCGGGCGGCGCGGCCGGATTGCGGGCCAGGCCCCGGAGAACGTGCCGGGTCCGGGGCGGGTCCATCGCCGGAAGCTCCATGCGACGACGGTACGGCACGCCGCAGGCCGCGCCGGAGCGGCTACTTCCAGTTGTAGGTGCAGCTTGCCGCGATCGCCCGGGCCGCCTCGGCGCTGAGCTCCGGACGGTTCGACCGCAGGGTGTCCTGGATCTTGACGCTGATCGCGGCCAGGTCGCCCGGGTCGTCGAAGAAGTGGTCGACCTCGGCGAACAGTTCGCGGATGCGCGCCAGCAGGTCCGGGGCCCGCTCGCCGAAGAGTCGACCGACGGCGTCGGGGTCGCTGCCGGGCCAGGCCCGGCCCGCCGGGTCGCCCCAGATGTAGACCACGACAGCGTGACTGAGCGCCTCATCCACCATCGCCCCAGAATCGCAGGGCCGCGACCACGGCGGGGCCCGGCCCCGATCGGAGGATCGCGGGCCGGGCGGGGGCACCGTCAGCGGAGGTTCGCCGGCCGGGGCGCGTTTCAGTTCAGGGCGGCGGCGAGCGTGCCGGGCTCGTAGGAGCCGCCCGGGTTGCGCACGACCACGTTGAACCGGTTGGCCGCGTTGATGAAGGCGATCAGGCAGATCAGCGCGCCGAGCTGGTCGTCGTCGTAGTGCGCGCGGGCCTCGGCCCAGGTCGCGTCGGACACGCCGTGGTGGGCGTCGGCGAGCCGGGTGCCCTCCTCGGTCAGGGCCAGAGCGGCCCGCTCGGCGGCGGTGAACACGGTGGCCTCGCGCCAAACGGCCACCATGGCGAGGCGGACCGGGGTCTCGCCGGCGGCGTCGGCCTCCTTGGTGTGCATGTCGACGCAGAACGCGCAGCCGTTGATCTGGCTGGCCCGCAGGTTCACCAGTTCCTGGGTGGACTTCGGCAGCGTCGACTGCCCGAGGAGCATGCCGGCGTTGTGGAGCCGCTGGGCGACCTTCGTGGCGGTCGGGCTGTCGAACAGGTTGAACCGGGCTTCCATGGCTTCGTCCTCACTCGTGGTGTCGCCGTACCGGACGAACACGAGACGCCGCCGGGGCGGTGGCTGTGACAGGGCGGCCGCGTGACGCACGACACCCGCGCCGGGTGTCACAGGGCGGTGGCGGCCGGCGTCTCGTGCGTGACACAGTCACGGGCGAACGGACGGGAGCCACCGATGGGCGAGCACATGGACACCGCCACCGAGGCGTTCATCGCGCACCGCAACCTGCTGTTCACGGTCGCCTACGAGCTGCTCGGCTCGGCCGCCGACGCCGAGGACGTCCTGCAGGAGACGTGGCTGCGGTGGGTGGGGGTCGACCTCGACGGGGTGCGCGAACCACGGGCGTACCTGGTGCGGATCACCACCCGCCAGGCGCTCACCCGGCTGCGCGCGGTGGGCCGGCGCAGGGAGTCCTACGTCGGCACGTGGCTGCCCGAACCCCTGCTGACCGCGCCCGACGTCGCCGAGGACGTGGAGCTGGCCGAGAGCGTGTCGATGGCGATGCTGCTGGTCCTGGAGACGCTCACGCCGACGGAACGCGCGGTGTTCGTCCTCCGCGAGGTGTTCGAGCTGGACTACGACGAGATCGCCGGGGCCGTCGACAAGACCCCGGCCGCGGTCCGCCAGATCGCGCACCGGGCCCGGGCGCACGTCGCCGCGCGCCGGCCGCGCGGGGTCGCCTCCCGGGCCGAGACCAGGGACGCGCTCGCGGCGTTCCAGCGGGCGATCGAGACCGGTGACCTGCGGGGCCTGCTGGACCTGCTCGCGCCGGACGTGGTGCTGCTCGGCGACGGCGGCGGCGTGGTCCAGGCGGTGCTGCGGCCCATCCAGGGCGCCGACAAGGTGTCCCGGCTGCTGGCGGCCGGCCTGCCCAAGCTCGACGGCGTGGTGTCGGTCGAGGCGGTCCAGGTCAACGGGGGCCCGGCGCTGCTCATCCGCCGCGACGGGCGGATCGACGACGTGGTGGCGGTGCGGATCGACGACGGCCTCGTCAGCGGGCTCTACGTCGTGCGCAACCCGCGGAAGCTGTCGCGGGTCGAGCGGGCGACGACGCTGAGCCGGTGAGTGCGGCGGAACCGGTCCGGGCCGCCGCCGGGTGACCGAGTTCGGCCGGTTGCGGCGGATCGTCGCACGTCAGGGGTGGGCAAAGGGCTTCGCGGCCTCTGGTACCGGCCCCGGTGCGGGCGTACTCTCACCAGCCACGAGGGGCGGGAGGAACGAGGGCCGGGCGATGACGGGTGAGGTGGAAGACGCCGAGTTCGAGCCGGACGCGGTGGAGCGGCAACCGGTGCGGGCGGTGTCGGTGCTGCTCGGGCTGCTGCTGGTCGCGTGGCTGGTCGGCACGCCCGTGCTGTACCTGGAGGGCTCGATGGTCAGCGGGTTCGAGCACCCGGACCGGTACGAGACGGCCCACGAGTTCGGGGTGCTCGTGCCGGCGCTCGGGCTCGCCACGGCGATCGTCAGCCGGCAGCGCGAGTGGATACTCGCCTACGTCCTCGGCATCCTGTGCGCCGTGGTGCTCCTGGTCGGGGTGGCCACGGGCTAGGGTTCCTCACCCGCAGGGGAAGGTCCGCACGATCCCGTGCAGCCGGTAGGTGTTCGGCGCGTCCCCCGCGCAGGCGTACGAGCCCCAACCGTCCACCTCCGCGACCGTCGCCCACCCGCCGGTCACCGGGTCGCGCCGCTCGATCAGGGCGTCCCGCGCGCCGCTGAGTTCGCCGCACTCCAGCCACGCGTACCCGGTGACGACGCCGCCGGCGTGGCTCAGCCGGTAGTCCACCCAGCACCGGGGGTGCGCGGCGGCCGGGGTGGCGGCGCCGGACAGGATGCCCGCGCCCAGGGCGGTGGCGGCCAGGGCGGCGAGGCCGCGCCGGAGGGTGGTGCCGACCATGGTGTCCTCGTTCACGTAGGCGGTGTCAGATGGCTCAGCCATTGTCGGGACGGCGCGACGGGCCCGGCAATCCCCCGCTTCTGGGGGGCGCCCGTCAGGGGCGCGCGTCGGCGAGGGCGCCGGCCATCAGGAGGGCGAGGAGTTCGCGGCGGCTGCGTACCCCCGTCTTGGTGAAGATGGCCTTGAGGTGGTCCTGGACGGTCAGCGGGCTGAGGGTGAGCCGGGCGGCGATGTCGCGGGTGGTGCGGCCCCGCGCGACGTGCAGCGCCACCTCCTGTTCCCTGCCGGTGAGCCCGTAGCTCATCAGGGCGACGGGCAGCGCCTCGGCCGGTGAGGCGGGCGTGACGAGGATGGCGACGTGGCCGTCGGGCCGGCCGTCGAGCAGGGACGCGTGCAGCGTCAGCCACCGGCCGTCGCTCCCCCGGATCCGGGACCGGGAGGGTACGCCCGCGCGGCCGGTCGCCGCCGCGCCCCGGGCGTGCTCGGCCACCACGATGAACCCGGTGGGGACGCCCGACGCGGCCGGCAACGCCTCGGCGAGCCGCGCGATCAGCGCCTCGGCCCTCGGGTCGGCGGACACCAGCCGCCCGGTGGGTCCGAGCACGGCGACGGCGGGCTCCGGCGCCCCGGTGTCCGGCCCGCCCGGGACCGGCCGGTACGAGCGGCCCAGCAGCGCGCCGATGTGCGGACTGAGCCGCTCGACGAGGCCCAGTTCGGGTGCGGTGAAGGGGCCGCGTCCGGCGGCGCGCATGAACGCGGCGGCCCCCCAGCGGCCGGTGGGCGTGTCGAACACGATCCGCAGTTCGTCGCCGAAGCCGTCGGCGGCGAGGAGTTCCCGGAACCGGCCGCTGGTGCCGGGGCGGCCGCCCGTGACCCGGTGCAGGCTGTCGGCGGGGCGGCCGGACTGGCGGAGCCGGGCGAAGGTGAGCGGTTCGGGGGTCCACAGTTCCAGGTACGCGGCCCGTTCGAACCTGGCCGGGTCGAGGTGCTCCGCGACGGTGGAGGTCAGGAACCCCGTCGCGGGGTCGGTGCCGTGCCAGCAGCCGGCGTCGAAGCCGACGACCCCGGCGAGGATGTCGTTGAGCTGCCCGAACAGGTCAGGTAGCGGGGCGCGGGTCGCGGAGAGCGCGCGGATCCGCGCCAGCGCGGCGCGTTCGGCCGCCGGGCGGGTCACCATGGGCCACACCCTATGCGGCACGACCCGGCACCGGCGTGCCACTGTCCTCGGAGGAGGGTAGGTCGTCGAGGTCGGCCCACATGGCCTCCAGTGCCTCCGGCGCCGACAGGGTGCGCAGCCGGTCGGCGGTGGGCGCCAGCCGGCGGGCCACCCGCAGCACGTCCGGCGCGGCCTCCTCGTGGCAGGCCTGGACGAGCCGCATGTCCCGCTCCACGGCGGAGATCAGGTGCAGGACCGCCGCCCAGCCGCCCACGGGCCCCGGCAGCGGGCCCTCGCGGACCGTCCAGCGCCGGGCCACGTGGTGGTTGAGGCCGGGGACCTTGTCCATCGAGTACCACATGGGGTCGGTGGCCGCGAACCGCACGGTGCCCACGTGGCTGAACCGCAGCGCGACGGTACACAGCAGGCAGGGTTCCAGGGTCGTGTACAGCACGTGGTCGGCGTAGTCGGCGGCCGGCAGGGTCGCCAGCGCGTTGATCTCGGCGTGCGCGATCCGGCTGCCGGCGACGAGGCCGGGGCCGGCGGTGTGCTCGTTCCAGTGGTTGCGCCCGGTCCGCACGACCGTGCCGGCAGCGTCGACGAGCACCGCGCCGACCGGCAGGCTACCGGCCCGGAAGGAGTCCCAGGCGAGGTCGAAGCAGGCCCGCCACGCCGGTTCCAGGCCCGCCCAGGCATCGATCGCGTTCGTCGGCATGCCGGCCAGCCTGCCACATCAGGGGGTGCGGGCGCCGCCCCAGTGCGGGTCGCGGCCGGTCAGTCCGAGGACCCGGGCGAACAGGGGCGCGGTGGCGGGCACCGGTACCTCCGGGCCCCACGCGCCGAAGCCTCGGCCCACCTCGGAGCGGGTGGCGAGCCAGTCGTGCACGGCCCGCACCGCGTCCTCGTCGGGGGTGTACGCGCGGCCGGCGGCCCGGGCCACGTCCCAGCCGTGCACGACCATGTCGACGAGGAACAGGCTGCCCAGGCCGCCCGCCGGCATCGGCCCGCCGACGAGCGAGGTCTCCCCGTCCCAGGCGTCGGGCTTGCCCCAGGCGTCGCCGGCCGCGGCGGCGGACTCCGCGTACCGGGCCCGCCAGTCCCCCGTCAGCCGGTCGGCGTCGCGGTCCTCGGAGCCGTCGGTGGGGACGGGCGCGCGCAGCCCCGCGCGGGTGCCGGCCTCCGCGCCCCAGATCACGTGGTTGACCAGGGCCGCGAGGTTCCAGTCGCCGCACGGGGTGGGCGCGGCGAGCTGCTCGTCGGTGACGGCCGTGACGACGGCGGTGGTGTGCTCGACGGACGCGGCGAACTCGGCGTTCAACGGCCGGTCGGGGACAAGTGCGGCAAAAGGGCTGTTCTCGCTCATGCTCCGAGCGTAGGGGGCGTCCGGGACAATGTCATATTTTCGTCCGAATTGAGCGGGATCAGATCTCCGCGTGCACCGCGAGGAATCCGCGCACCGCCGCGTCCCACCCGAACAGCTCCGCCCGGGCCCGCGCCGCCGCCCGCCGGTCCGCCTCGGGCCGGGCCAGCAGCTCCACGACCCCGGCGGACATGTCGTCCCCGGCCACGGCCACCCCGGCGTCCCCGACCACCCCGGGCAGCGCGCTCGACGCGCTCACCACGACCGGGGACCCGCAGGCCAGGGCCTCCAGGGCCGCGAGGCCGAACGTCTCCACCGGCCCGGGGGCGAGCACGACGTCGGCGGAGGCGAGCAGGTCGGCGAGGGTGTCGCGGTCGGCGACCCAGCCGGTGAACGTGACCGGCAGCCCGGCGGCCTCGGCCTCCAGGCGTTCGCGCAGCGGCCCGTCCCCGGCTATGACGAGGCGCGCCGGCACCCCCCGGGCCCGCAGTGCCCGCAGCGTGGTCAGCGCCCGGTGCGGCCGCTTCTCCAGGGACAGCCGGACGCAGCAGACGAGCAGCACCTCGCCGGCCTCGCGCGGCTCCCGGCGGTCGGGCCGGAACAGATCGAGATCGACGCCGAGGGGTACGCGGGCCACGTTGTCCGCGCCGATCCGGTCGAACTCGCGGGTCGCCCAGTCCGTGGTGCAGATGACCCGGTCGTAGTCGCGCGCGGTCGAGCGGTTCAGGCGGCCGGCCAGCCAGCGCAGGGCCGGTCCGGGCAGCCGGGCGACGCCGAGCAGGCCGTCGAGGCTCTCGTGCGACACCATCACGGCCGGTACGCCGTGCGCGCGGGCCCACGCGCCCGTCCAGCGCAGGGTGGTGCGGTCGGACACCTCGAGCCGGTCGGGGTCGAGCCGGTCCAGGACGTCGAGGAGCGGGCGGCGGCGGAGCATCACCCGGTAGCCGCCGAGGCCGGGCACGTGCACCCCGGGCAGGGTGATGACCCGGCCCTGGGGGGTGAGCTCGTCGGCGGGGTGTTCGCCCGGGATCACCAGGACCGGTTCGTGGCCGGCGTCGGCGTAGCCCTGGCCGAGGGAGTACAGGGCGGTGCGCAGGCCGCCGGAGGTGGGCGTGACGAAGTTGGCGAGCCGGACGATCCTCACGCGGCGGTCACCGGGAGGGGCACCGCGGGCACGGTGAGGGCCGCGCCGACCGCCGCGTAGTGCGCGATCAGCTCGTCGGTCAGCGCGCCCCAGGTCCGGCGGGCGACGGCCTCCCGCGCGGCCAGGCCGTACGCGCGGCGGCTGGCCGGGTCGGCCACCAGGTCGACGACGGCGGCGGTGACCGCCTCCTCGTCCGACGGCGCGACCAGGGTGCCGGTCACCCCGGGCTCGACGAGGTCGAGGGGGCCGCCGGCCGCCGGGGCCACGACGGGCAGCCCGCTGGCCAGGGCCTCCTGCACGGTCTGGCAGAACGTCTCGTGCGGTCCGGTGTGCACGAACACGTCGAGGCTGGCGTAGATCCGGGCCAGGTCGGCGCCGCGCCGGGTGCCGAGGAACACCGCGTCCGGCATCGCCCGGCGCACGGACTCCCGGGTCGGCCCGTCGCCGACGACCACGACCTTCACCCCGGGCAGCCGGGACGCGCCGGCGAGCAGGTCGACGCGCTTCTCGCGGGCGAGGCGGCCCACGTACCCGACGAGGATCTCGCCGTCGGGGGCCAGTTCGCGGCGCAGGGCCTCGTCGCGGTGTCCGGGATGGAAGAGTTCGGTGTCCACGCCACGCCCCCAGCGTCGCACGCGGAGCACGCCCCGCCCGGTCAGTTCGTCGGCCGTCGAGGAGGACGGCGCCAGCGTCAGGGCCGCGTGCGCGTGCACCCGGCGGACCCAGCCCCACGCCATCGACTCGGCGAGGCCGACCCGGTACGCGCGGGCGAAGCCCGGCACGTCCGTCTGGTACACGGCCACGATCGGCACCCCCAGCTCGACCGCCGCCCTGGCCCCCCACGCGCCCAGCACGAACGGGCTGGCCAGGTGCACGACGTCGGGGCGGTGCGCCCGGAGCGCCTCCAGGATCCGCCGGCTCGGCAGGCCCAGGCGCACGCTCGGGTAGCCCATCATGGGCACGGAGCCGACCCGCAGTACCGGATAGGGCTCCGGGTCCTCGGCGGGCAGCAGGGCGGACGCCGGCCTCGGGGCGATGACCAGGGGGCTGTGGCCCCGGGCGACCAGATGGTCTGCCACCCGGGCCACCGAGTTGGCCACGCCGTTGACGTCCGGCGAGTACGACTCTGTGATGATCGCGACTCGCATGTCCGCACGGTAGGCAATGTCGCGGGTGCGGCGGGCGTCGAGCGGTTGACGAACAGACGAAGAGATATCGAACACCTTCCCTGACACCTGGACGTCACCCGGGCGTCAGACCCACCCCGTCTCCGCGTCACGCGCCACTGACAAGGTGCCTGGGTGTTGAGCCTGGTCGTCGCCGCGGTCCCGGCCGCCGAACACCGACGCTGCCGCGCGCTCGGGTTCGTCGGTTCGTCCTGTGTGGCCCTCGGCGGGCTGGCGGCCGGCGCCCTGCCCGTGCGCGCCACGCTCACCCCGGTCCGCGACCTGGGCGACCTGCGCGGGTACGCCACCCTCGGCCTGGCCTGCACCTACTTCGGACTCGCGCTCCTCGTCCTGGCCTGGTGGTGGCTGGGCACGATCCGGCCGCCCGCCCGGGGCCTGCTGGTCACGTTCGCGGTGTGGGCCGGGCCGCTGGTCCTCGGGCCGCCCCTGTTCAGCCGGGACGTGTACAGCTATCTCGCCCAGGGCCAGATGGTCGGCGCGCACATCGACGTGTACCAGTACGGGCCGGCCGCGCTCGGCGGCAACCTGGCCGCGCAGGTCCCCGCCATCTGGCAGACCACCCCCACCCCGTACGGGCCGGTGTTCCTCGCGCTGGCCACCCGGGTCGCCCGGCTCGCCGACGGGCACGTCGCCGGCGGCGTCCTCGGCATGCGCGCGATCGCCCTCCTCGGCGTCGTCCTGCTGGCCGCGTGCCTGCCCCGGCTCGCCCGGGCCTGCGGGGTCGACCCGTCCCCCGCCGTGTGGCTGGGCCTGCTCAACCCGCTGGTCCTGCTGCACCTCGTCGCGGGCGCGCACAACGACGCGGTGATGCTCGGCCTGCTCGTCGCCGGCCTGGTGCTCGCCCTGGACCGCAGGCCCGCGCTGGGTGCCGTCCTGGTCACGCTCGCCGCCCTGGTCAAGGCGCCGGCCGCGCTGGGCCTGCTGGTGGTGGCCGCGATCTGGGCCGGGCAGTTCGCCGGCCGGTGGCGCTGGCCCCGGGCCCTCGGGGCGGCCGGCGCGACCGGGCTGGCGACCACGGTGCTGGCCACCGGCGTCGCCGGCACCGGGTACGGCTGGATCGCGGCCCTGAGCACGCCCATCTCGGCCACCAACTGGTCGGTGACCAGCGCGCTCGGCCGGCTCACCGGGCTCGTCCTGGACACCCACCTCGGGGTCTCGGCCTGGCGGTGGATCGGGCTCGGGGCGGTCGGCGCGATCGGCGTCGTCGTGTGGCTGCGGCGCGAACAGCTCGGCGTCGTGCACGCCCTCGGCCTGTGCCTGGCCGCGACGGCCGTGCTCGGGCCGGCGCTGCGGACCTGGTACCTGCTGTGGGGGCTCGTCCCGATCGCGGCGGCGGCCCCGGCGGGCGCGGTGCGCCGGTGGGCGGCGGCGGCCAGCGGACTGCTCGCCCTGGCCGTGCTGCCCGACGGGTTCGGCCCCGACCCGCAACGGCTCGCGGTGTCGCTCGCGGGCGGCGCGGTCGCCCTGGTGGCCGTGTGGTGGTGGGCGACCGGCACGGACCTGGCCGTCGGACCCCGGCTCGACGCGGTCGGCTACCGGCTGTGGTGACCCGCCGGATCCTCCTCGTGTCCGGCCTGGCCGTGGCCGTGGCCGTGTTCATCGCCCTCGCGCCCGGACACCGGGGCTGGTTCGACGTCGGGGTCTACCACGGCACCGTGCACCATTGGCTGGCCGGCGGCGACCCGTACGACTACCTGCGCCCGCCCACCGACCTGTACGGCTTCACCTATCCCCCGTTCGCGCTGCTGTGCATGCTGCCGATGGCCCTGCTCGGCTGGCACGCCACCGTCGCCGTCAGCGTGGCCCTGAACGTCGCGGCGTCGGCCGTGCTCCTGTGGTGGCTCGTCGACCCCGTCGCGCGCCGCCGGGGCTGGAGCCGCTGGTACGCGTTCGTGCTCGCCGGCTGCCTGCTCGCCTTCTACGGCCCCGCCCGCGACACGGTGAGCTTCGGCCAGGTCAACCTGCTGCTCCTCGTCCTCGTGCTCGCCGACTGGCGGCTGCTGTCCGGCCGCTGGGCCCGGTACGCGGGGATCGGGATCGGGCTGGCCGCGGCGGTCAAGCTCACCCCGGCCCTGTTCGTCGGGTACCTGGTGCTCACCGGGCGCTGGCGGGCGGCGGCCACGGCCGTGGCGACCTGCGCGGCGGCCACCCTGGGCGCGTTCGCGCTGCTGCCGGACGCGTCCCGGGAGTTCTGGACGTCGACGCTGTGGGACACCTCCCGGGTCGGGAACCTCGCGTACGTGTCCAACCAGTCCGTGCAGGGCGCGCTCGCCCGGTTCGGCGCCACCGACCGGCTGCCCTGGGTGCTGGCGGTCCTGGCGGTGCTCGCCGTCTGGGCGTACCGGATCCGGCGCGCCGACCCGCTGCCCGGCTTCGCGCTGACCGGCCTGGCCGCGTGCCTGGTCAGCCCGGTCACCTGGGTGCACCACCTCGTCTGGCTGCTCCCGGCGCTGGTCGTGCTCGCCGACGCGGGCCGGTACCGGCTGGCCGCCGCCGGGTACCTGGCGCTGTCGAGCAGCATGGTCTGGCTGTGGTGGGACGACGGCCGCAGCCCGCTCGGGGTGCTCGGGAGCAACGCGTTCGTCTGGATCGCCCTCGCGCTGCTCGTCGCGCTTCCCCTGCGGGACGCGGGGATCCGTACCCCGGAAAAGGTGCTTTTGCCCTCTGGGGTCTGATCTTTTCCCGGCACATTGGGCGAGTCGGCTGATTCGTGAGACTCTGGGTGTACACGGCTCGCACCGGGTTGTCGTCCACAGAACGGACGCCCTGGTCGCCCGCGTTCCAGCACCGCCACCGTTCGGGTCCGCTCACCGCGGGCGCTCTCCCCGTCGCCCCGCCCCGCGCGCCGCGACGGAGGCGCACGACGCACCCGTTTTCCCGGTTTCCGCCACCGCGGCCGCCGCGCCCACGCACCTGCCCACCGGCCGGGGCGTGCCGACCCCACAGGAGACACGCCATCACCCTTTCCCCGCCCCGCCAGCACACCCTGGACTCCCCGCGCACCCTCACCGACGTGTACGGCCCCGGCGTCGCCGTCTGCGCCCGCCCCGTGGTCGAGTCCGGCGTGCTCGCCAGTGCACACCGGCACACCCGCGACGCGCTGTCGGCCCGCCCGCTCGCCGTCGCCGACGACACCGCCGTGATCTGCAGCGCCGGCGGCACCGACCCCGAGCTCCTCGCCGCCATGCGCGACGGCGGCCTGCCCGTCGGCACCGACCTGCGCGAGTTCCGCACCGAGGCCGAGTTCGCCACCCGGGTCACCGAGGCCATGTCCGACGGCCTGCTGATCTCCATGGAGTATCCGCAGCCCACCGACCTGTGCCCCGACGCGCGGACCGTGAAGACCGCGCTCCTCGTCGGCTACCTCAACAACAAGGCCAGCATCTCCACCCTGGTCGACCCCCGGTTCCAGGCCCGGCGCAGCGTCGTCACCCGCGCCGAACTGCTCGACGCCGCCCCGGCCGAGAAGTCCTGGGTGCTCAAGGCCGCCACCAACGCCGCGCACGGCGGCAGCCTCGACGTGTACCTGCACGAGGCCGGCACCCCGGTCGCCCTGCCCGCGTTCGCCGGCGTCCTCGGCGAGTTCGTCATCGAGGAGTACCTGCGGCTCCAGCGCAACTGGGGCATCCAGCTGCACACCGGCCCCGACGGCCGCGCCCGGCTGCTCGCCGTCACCGAACAGCGCGTCGACGACGCCGGTATCTACGCGGGCGGCAAGTTCGGCCTCGTCAACGCCCCGCCGTTCGAACTGCTCACCGAGTGCCTGGCCATCGCCCAGCGCGCCGCCGACGTCGGCTACCGGGGCCTGTGCAGCCTCGACTGCGCCCAGTCCGAGGACGGCCAGCTCGTGGTCCTCGACCTGAACTTCCGGATCACCAGCGGCTCCATCCCGCTGCTCGCGCTGCGCTCGATCCGGCCGCACGCGCTGGACCTGCCGGCCGAGTCCGCGAAACTGTCCGGTACCGGACCCATCGCCGACCTGCTCACCGCGCTGCGGCCGGCGCTCCGCCAGGGCGGGCTGCTCGTCGTCGCCGGCCACGACAGCCTGCGCACCGACGCGCCCGTCACCGCGTGCACCCTGCAGATCCTGGTGTACGGCGACGAACCCGACGAGGTGACCGCGCGCCGGGCCGCACTGGAGGCCCGGTTCGGCCACTGACCCGGGGCGCCCGCCCTCGGGCATCGCCCGCTGCCCGTACGGGCACCAGGGGTTTTACCCGATGTCCGTGCACCGTTCCTCGGTTAGGCTGGTCCCGTGACGTTCCCATCCTCTGACGACTCCGCGTACAAGCCGGAGCAGTATCCCGCCGCGCCGACCTCCGTGCCGCCGTCCTACGGCACCGCGGGCCCGGTGCCCCCGGTCAGCTCCGTGCCGCCCGCGTACGGCACGCCGCCGCCCGGACAGCCCTACGGCCAGGCCCCGCCGCAGCAGCAGCCCGGCTACCCCGGCGGCCCGCAGTACGGCTACCCGGTCGACCCGATGACCGGGGAGATCCTGTCCGACAAGAGCAAGCTCGTCGCCGGCCTGCTCCAGATCTTCCTGGGCGGGTTCGGGGTCGGCCGGTTCTACACCGGACACGTCAACATCGCGATCGCGCAGATCGCCGTGACCTGGCTGACCTGTGGGTTCGGCGTGCTGTGGCCGCTGATCGACGGCATCCTGATGCTCGTCAACGGCGGCACCGACGCGCAGGGGCGCAAGCTCCGCGACAACTAGTCCGCACGGACGCCCGACGGGCCGGCACGTGTCTCCGAGGAGGCGCGGGGCGGCCCGTCGCCGTTCGCGGCAGCGGGTCGCGCGCGTCGGCTCCGGTCGGGCGCGGGTCCCGGTCGGCTCCGGTCGGGCGCGGGTTCCGGGTCGGATCGCGTCGGGCCTCGGGCTGGTGCGGCGGAGGGTCTGCGCTGCCCGCCGTCAGGGCCGGGGCAGGGTGTAGCGGATCTTCGGGGCCGGGCGGGCGCCGAGGCGGGCGTAGAAGCGTTGGGCGGCGGTGTTCCACTCCGGGGTCTGCCACTGCACCTCCCCGTCCGCGAGCGCCGCGACCTCGTCGAACAGCCGGCGCCCCCACCCGCCGCCCCGGAGCCCGGCCGTCACGAACAGACAATCCAGATGGGTGTACTCCGCCCCCGCCCACGTCGAGTACTCCCGGCTGAACGTGGCGTACCCGCCGAGGGCGTCGTCCCCGGCGAGCACCAGGCAGCCGAGCCGGCCCGTGCCGAACAGCGCGCCCGCGAGCCGGTCGGCGAGGTCCGGGGCGACGGGACCGGCGCGTTCGAAGTCCGCGTGCGCCGCGCACAGGGTGACGAGTTCGGGCAGGTCCGCCGGGAGTACCCGTCGAATGATCATGGTTTGATCGTCGCCGGTCGGACCCGGTCGGGCCAGGGGCGCGGGCGTCGGACACCGCTGAGATCGCGCCTCAGTGGCCGGTGACCCGGACCTCGGGGACGCCCCGGACCTCGGCCACCCGGGCGGCCTCCGTCCCGACCTCCCTGGTCACCCGGGCCGGCCACGGCGCGAACGGCACCACCTCGACGTCGAGCCGCTTGCGCCCGGCGAGCTTGCCGCGCCACGTGCCGGCGACCTCCCCGTCCACCAGCACCACGCCCGGGCTGCCGATCGCCTTCCACACCGCGGACTGCCGGGCCCGGTCGGGGACGAGGAGGTCCCGGTCGCGGGCCTGGAGGTAGGGGTCCAGCGGCGGGAGCAGCCGCACCACCCGGGGCTTCGGCGCGTCGCGCAGCGCGTCCACCGCGTCCCCCGGGAGCCAGGCGCTCCTGCCGTCAATCCGCACCTCGGTGAGATCCCCGGGCCAGGCGTCCTTGATCCGGGCCGCCGTCGTGCCGAGGAACTTCGCGGCCTCCATCTGCGTCGCCGGGCCGAGGAGCCGCAGGTAGGTGTCCAGCACGTCGGCCGTGCCGCGCGCCTCGGACGGCACGCCCGGCCAGCCCGGCACCGGGGCGAGCGCCGTGCCGTCGGTCAGGTCGAGACGGACCCCGGCGAACAGTCCGACCTGCTGGAACAGGGCGCCGGAGATGTGCTGCGCGTCGCAGGTGGCGCACCAGAACGTCAGGGACGCCGGGATCCGGGCACTGACCGCGGTACTCACCTCGCCCTTCGGCAAGGCCCCCCGCACCACGTCGTGCATGGCCTCGGCGGCGGCCCGGAACGCCGCGATCCCCAACTTCGCCCCGTCCCTGATCACGGTACTGGCGATCCGGGTCGTCGCGTCGGCGTCACTGAGCGGCCAGAGCGCGGCGGCGAGGCGGGGCAGGTCGGCCGTGCGGTGCAGGGTCGGGGCGCCCCGGGCGGCCCAGAGCAGGGTGAGGTCGCCGGGCTCCCCGTCGGTTGGGGCGCCGGGTGCCACACCGGCCCGGGCGCCGGATGCCCCATCGGTGCGGGCATCGGGTGCCTCGTCGGTGCGGGCGTCCGTCCGGGCGGACAGCGCGACCCGGGCCGAGCCGTACGGGGTGTCTTGGACGCCGAGGTCCAGCACGGCGAGGTCCCCGGGTGCGCGGACCGCCCGGTCGAACTGGTGCGCGGCCACCCGGTACGCGAGGACCTGGGCGCGCGGGACGTCGAGGGTCACCATGGTCGCTCCTCACGACAGCCCGCCGGGGTCGGGGCGGGACCTCCGTCACAACACTCTGAGCATCCTAGCAAGCTGGTCTGATCGCGGAGGCGTTCCTGAGTGGGCGGTGGGCTCGGCGGTGGTTCGTCGTCGCGTGGCAGGGCCGGCGTGGCGGTGGGGCCGACCTCACGGAGCGCCCGACCCTGGAACCGCGCGGCGGGGCCGTGGGCGCCACCAGGCGAGTCACACGGTAGGCGGGTCGGACGGCTGACCGGCCCCGTCCCGGTACCCGACGGATGCCCTGGATCTTTCCGGGTCCGGCACCGGACGATCAGAGGAGGCGAGCCGTGGCCAGGAGACGGGTGCCCATGCCGAGGCTGCCGAACAGCCGGATCGCCGGGACGTAGGACCGGTTCACCACCAGGGCCGCGGCCCCGTGCCCGGTGACGAGTTCGTGGAGCACGAACGAGCACACCGCCCGGCCGAAGCCCCGGGACCGGCCGTCGGGATGGGTGGCCAGGCCCGCGAGGAACCCGACCCGCTCGGAGCTCCACGCGTCCGCCGCGACGGCGAGGAGCCGCCCGGTCCGGTCGCGGGCCCCGGCCCAGCGGCGCACGCCGGGACCGCCCGGTCGCGCCCGGGACGACGGCCAGGCGGCGTCCAGGAGGCGGGCCACCGCGTTGCCGCCCCCGTCCAACCAGGTCGCGGCGCCCACGACCCGCGGCGGGGTCTCCGTGTGCATCCAGTTGACCAGTTCCACCAGCCGCAGCCGGCTGTCGCCCCGGCAGAGGGCGGTGAGGGTCGCGGCGTCGCCGATGGGGCGGAACCCGCTCCCGAGGTCGGCGAGCACCCCGGGGACGAGGACGGCCAGCCGCTCGGCGGGGCCGGCCAGCACGAGGCGGTCGCGGCCGAGGAGCGCGGGTACGGCGACCGCCGTGGCGTCGTGGTAGGTGAAGGTGCGGGCGGTGGGGCGGATGGCCCACCGCAGGAGCGGATCGTCAGCGGGCATGGCGGATCCTCACGCGTCGACTACCGGTCACGGGGGTGGGAGTGCTCCGGCGATCTCCAGTGCGGTGGTGATCAGGGCGTGGGCGCGCGCGGTGAGCGCCGAGACCAGGTTGCCGACCTCGTCGCCGGTGTCCCCCGCGACGGTGCGCAGGGTCTGCAGGTCCCGGTCGAGGTCGCCGAGGGAGGCGGTCAGGACCGGCGCCGTGTGGTCCCGGAGCGCGGTCGCGATCTGGTCGATGGTCAGCCCGTGGGCCTCGAGTTGGCGGATCGTGGCGATCCGGTCGGCGGCCGTGACCTCGTACAACCGGAAGCCGCCCGGGCTGCGGCCGGCCGGCGCGAGCAGGCCGGAGGTGGTGTAGAAGTCGACGGTGCGGTTCGACACCCCGGCCCGCGCGGCCAGTTCGCCGATCTTGAGAAGGGTGTCCACCACCCCCACCTCCTCTCCGCAGTCGACCGGACACGTCCCGTCAACCATACAGTCGTAGGTGTTAGTCTAGTGATCATGGCTGTCTTCAAGAAGATGCTCAGCAAGATCGGCGTCGGAGCACCGACGGTCGACACCGTGCTGACCAATCCCAACACCCGCCCGGGCCTGGACCTGACCGGCCAGGTGAACATCACCGGTGGCACGGTCGACGTCGACATCGAACACGTCACCCTGAGCCTGGTCACCCGGGTCGACCGCGACGACCACTCGGGCACGGTGGAGTTCCACCGCCTGCCCGTGACCGGCCGGTTCACCCTGAGGGCCGGCGAGCGGCAGTCCGTGCCGTTCACGATGCCCGTGCCGTGGGAGACCCCGATCACCCACGTCCACGACGGGCAGCGCCTGCGCGGGATGGTGATGGGCGTGCGCACCGAGCTGGCGATCGCCGCCGCCATCGACAAGGGCGACCTCGACGAGGTGAGCGTGCACCCGCTGCCCGCGCACGAGGCGGTCCTCGCCGCGTTCGGCCGGCTCGGGTTCCGGTTCAAGAAGGCCGACCTGGAGGCCGGGCACATCCGGGGCAGCCGGCAGACCCTGCCGTTCTACCAGGAGATCGAGTACTACGCCGGACCCGCCTACGCCCACGCCCTCAACGAGGCCGAGGTCACCTTCATCACCAGCCCGGCGGGCGTGGACGTGGTGGTCGAGGTCGACAAGCGCGGCGGGCTGTTCACCGGCGGCCACGACGTGTACTTCTCCTTCCACGTCCCGCACGCCGACGCCGCCGGCACCGACTGGGCCGCGCACATCGACGGGTGGCTGCGGAGCAAGATCCTGACCCGCGTCCCCGCGCGCGGCGCCTACGGCCAGGGCGGGCACGGCTACCGCCACCACGGACGCGGCCACCGGGGCGGCGGGGCCGGAGCCGTCGTCGGGGGTGTGGCGGCCGGTCTCGTCGGCGGGTACGTGGCCGGGGAGATCATGGAGGACATGTTCGACGGGGGCGGCGAGGACTTCTAGGCCTCCAACGCGCGGGCTGTCCGCGGGGTTTCCGGCCCGTGGTGGCCGGTTCGGCGGTCCGGGGGCGACCCGGGCCGCCGATTCCTGCGGCTCCCCGGTGCCCCGGGCAAGCTGACACTTTTCTGAGATCCCACCCGGGACCTCCGGCGTTGTAATGAACGCGTGCGCGTCTTCCTGCTCGGGCTCGACTTCGGCTCGACCAACACCGTCTCCGTACTCCGCTGGCCCGACGGCCGCGTCCGGCCCGTGCTGTTCGACGGCTCGCCGCTGCTGCCCTCCGCCGTGTTCGGGGCCCCGGGCGGACTCGTCGTCGGCCGGGACGCCCAGCACGCCGCGCGCGCCCGGCCCGACTGCTTCGAGCCGCATCCCAAATGCAGGATCGACGACGGGGTGGTCCTGCTCGGCGCGACCGAGTACCGCACGTCCGACCTGGTCGCGGCGGTGCTCGCCCGGGTGCGGGCCGAGGCCGACCGGATCGCGGAGCAGCCCGTCCGGCACGCGGTGCTCACGTACCCGGCCGGGTGGGCCGAGCCCCGTCAGCGGGTGCTGCTCGCGGCGGCCCGGCAGGTGTTCCGGTACCCCCGGCTGGTGCCCGAGCCCGTCGCTGCGGCCTGCCACTTCGCCGCCGCCGGCACCGGCGTGCCGCTGGGCGCGCCCGCCATGGTGTACGACCTGGGCGCCGGCACCTTCGACGCCGCGATCGTCCGGCGCACCCTCGACGGGTTCGACGTGCTCGCCTCGGGCGGGTTGCCGGACGTCGGCGGGCTGGACGTGGACGCGGCGCTGATCGCGCACCTCGGCGAGAGGTACGGCCGGACGCATCCGGAGCTCTGGCGGCGGCTCCTGCGGCCTGCCACGGACGCCGACCGGCGCGCGAGCCGCGTGCTGTGGGACGACACCCGCACCGCGAAGGAGATGCTGTCGCGGGCGTCGAGCGCGCTGGTGCACGTGCCGCTGGTCGACGAGGAGTTCGTCCTGGACCGGGAGGCCTTCGAACGGGTCGCCGGCCCGCTGCTGGCCCGGACCGTCGACACCACCCGGCAGACCCTGGCCGACTCCGGGGTGGCAACCGCCGACCTGCACGGCGTGTTCCTGGTCGGCGGTTCCAGCCGGATCCCGCTCGCGGCCACCCTGCTGCACCGCGCGCTCGGACTCGCGCCCAGCGCCATCGACCAGCCGGAACTCGCGGTGGCCGAGGGGGCGGTGCGCACCGAGCCGCACCATCCCGAGCCGGTGTCGCTGGAGCTGCCCGTCGCGGTCGCGCCACGGTCGCGGCGGAAACGCCGGGCTCTGGTCGCCGGTGGCGTGGCCGGGTTGCTGCTCGTCGCCGGCACCGCCTACGCGCTCACCCGGCCGAAGACGCCGGCGGGAACCAAGACGACCCTGACCTCGACCCAGACCCCGTCGCCGACGCCCTCCCCCACCCCGCCCGGCACGCGGGACTGTCTGGTCGGCACCTGGCAGGTGGAGTCCGAACAGGCCGACTGGGAGATCAACGGCGTGAAGATGGTGATGCGGGGCGACACCAACACGACCCAGCAGTTCCGGGCCGACGGTACGGGCGTGCACGTCTACACCAACCGGGCCGAGAACGGGGTGGCCAACAGCCAGCGGTACAAGGTGGTCGCGCACGGCACGATCGAGTTCACGTACCGGGTGGACGGCAAGGACCTCTACACCGCGAACCCGAAGGTGGACGGCACGGTCACGCTGTACATCGACGACCGGCGGCAGAGCCAGATCGCCATGGAGGTCGCCGCGGGCGGCAGCCAGGTCAGCTGCTCCGGGGACGTGCTGAACTTCACCAGCAAGCAGCGTTCCTCGCAGTGGCGGCGGGTCGCCTAGCCGAAACTGTCGGACCCCCGCGGCACACTCACGGGCGACGCGCGACCGGCACCCGCCGACGCCCGACCGGCACGACGGAGGTTCGATGGGCACCTGGGGCAGTGGCAACTTCGACAGCGACACGGCGGCAGACCACCTGTCGGAGCTGGCCGGGCGCCTGCTCGACGAGGTGGAGGCCGCGATGGCCGGGGACCCGGTGGGTCTGGAACCCGACGAGTACTGGGGCGTGGCCGTCCCCTGCAACCTGGAGCTGCTCCGCGTCCTCGCCGAGCAGGGCTACGTCGGGGTCACGCTGCCCGAACCCGAGAAGATCACCGGTTGGCGCGACACGTTCGTGGCCGTGTGGGACGCGACGATCGACGGCCTTGAGCCGAAACCCGACTACAGGACCGAACGCCGACGGGTACTGGTCGACACGTTCGACCGGCTGGCCGCGCTCGCCGCCGAGGAGTAGCCCCGCGTGCCCGCCCGGCCCGGCCCGAGCGGCCGCCCGGCCCCCGCGCGCGCCCGGTCGGCTATCGTCGATTTCATGTGGTTCGGAGTGCTCGGCCCGGTCCGGGCGCACGCGGACGACCGGGACCTCGGCGCGGGAAGCGGGCGCGAGCGCCTGATCCTGTCCGTGCTGCTGTTCAACGCGGACCGGATGGTCAGCGCCGACCGCCTGATCGACGTGCTCTGGGGCGCGGACTCGCCGCCGACGGCGAAGGCCCAGCTGCACAACGCGGTGAGCGCGCTGCGCAGGCGGCTGCGGGACGCGCCCGGCCAGGAGGTGCTGCACACCCGCCCGCTGGGGTACGAGCTGCGGCTCTGCGGGCACACGTTCGACCTGTCCGAGTTCCGGATGGGGCTGGAGCGGGCCCGCTCGGCGGCCAGCGGCGCGGACCACGAGCGGGCGGTGGCGCTGCTGACCGGGGCGCTCGGGCTGTGGCGCGGTCCGACGCTGGCCGACGTGGCCGGCGAGTGGGCCACCACCACCCGACTGGCCGTCAACGAGGAGCGGCTCGGGGCGTACGAGCTGCTGTTGCAGAGCCGGCTCGCGCTGGGCCGCCCGGACGAGGTGCTCACGGCGCTGCCGGCCCTGGTGGCCGAGCATCCGTACAAGGAGCGGCTGCACGAGATCCGGATGCTGGCGCTGGTCTCCGCCGGGCGGCGCGCCGAGGCGCTCGGGGTCTACCGCGAGGTGTACCGGCGGTTCGCCGCCGACCTCGGGGTGCAGCCCGGGGCGGCGCTGCGGGCGCTGCACCAGCGGATCCTGGTCGGCCAGGACCCGGAGAGCTCGGCCGTGACCCGGCTGATCCCCCGCCAGCTCCCGCCGCTGCCCCTGGAGATCGTGGGCCGGCACGCGCTGTCCGCCGAGATCGCCGGGGCGGTCGGCCGGCCGGGCGTGGCGGTGCCCGTGAGCCTGCTGGTGGGGCCCGGCGGGATCGGCAAGACCTCCCTGGCGGTCGCGGTGGCCCACGAGCTGGGCGAGGCGTACCCGGACGGGCAGCTGTACGCGAACCTGCGGGGCAGCACCCGCTCCCCCGTGGACCCCGCGGACGTGTTGACGGGGTGGCTGCGCGCGCTCGGGGTGTCCCGGGACGTGCCGACGGACCCCGAGGAGCGGGCCGGCCTGTACCGCAGCCATCTGGCCGACCGCCGGGTGCTGGTGCTCCTCGACGACGCCGGCACCGAGCAGCAGGTCAGGGCGCTGCTGCCCGGCTCGGCGAGCAGCGCGGTGCTGGTGACGTCCCGGACCCGGCTGGCCGGCCTGATCGGGGCCGCCCGGTGGACCGTGCCGGAGTTGTCCGCCGAGGACGCCCTGGCGCTGTTCGCCTCGATCGCCGGCCCCGACCGGTCGCCCGCCGACTGTGCCGACGCCGCCGCGATCGTCGCCGCCTGCGGGAACCTGCCGCTGGCCGTCGCGATCAGCGCCGCCCGGGCGGCGGCCCGCCCCGACCGGCCGCTCGCCGAACTGCGGGCGCGGCTGTCCACGGCGCGCGGCCGGCTGGACGAACTCGCGGTCGGCGACCTCGACGTGCGGGCGACCATCGCGCTGAGTGACGAGTCCCTGGAACCCGACGAGCGGCGGCTGTTCGCCCGGCTGGGCCTGCTCGCCGGTACCGAACATCCGGCCTGGGTCCTCGACCAGCTCTCCGGTGACCGTCCCCGGCTGGTCGACCGGCTCGTGGACGTGCACCTGATCGAGCGCCTGGACCGCGACGTCGTCGGCCAGACCCGGTTCCGGATGCACGACCTGGTCGCCGACTACGCGCGGGAACGGGCCACGGTCGAGGAGCCCGGGCACCGGGAGGTCCGGTCCGCGCTGGTGGCCGCGTGGCTCGACCTGGCCTCCCGCGCGGACGAACTCGTGCAGTCCGGCCACTACCACGGTCTCGGCGTCCCGGTGACCGCCGCGCCCAAGGCCGCGCACGAGGCGGTGGAGGCCTCGCCCACGGACTGGTTCGACCGGGAACGGACCGAGCTGGTGGCGGCGGTGGACGAGGCCGTCGCGCTGGGCATGGCCGACGAGGCCGGCCGGCTCGCCCTGCGGCTGTGCGGCTACTTCGACGCGCGCGGCTACGAGGACTGGGAACGGGTCCTGCGCACGGCGCTGGCGTGCGTCCGCGAGCACGGCACCGACGAGCTGCTCGGTTGGATGCTGGGCGCGCTCATCTCCACGGCGGCCCGGCACGACCGGTTCGACGAGCTGGCCGAACTCACCCGGGAGGAACTGGCGGTCGCGGAGCGTACCGGCGACGTGGTCCTGTACCAGCGGGCGCTGAACCGGGCCGGCATGGTCTCCCGGCGGCTGGGGCACCTCCGGGCCGCACTGGACTGGCAGCACCGGGCGGTGGCGGCCTGCCGCGACGACCGGGTGCCGCTCCTGGGCCGCACGTCCGCGCTGGCGGGGCTCTCGGCCACCTACGGCGAACTCGGCCGCGCCGCCGAGGGGCTGCCCCCGGCCCGCGAGGCCCTCGACCTCGAACGCGCGGGCGGCGTCCCCCGGATCGCGGCCATGCACGCGCTCACCTACGGCGCGCTGCTGACGGGTGCGGGCCGGCACGTCGAGGCCCGGACGGTGCTGTCCGGGGCGCTGGCGACCGCCGTGGACCTCGGGGACGGGATCGTCGCCGCCTACGCCCGCTTCCGGCTGGCCTATGTCGACCTGCACCAGCGCCGGGTGGACCCGGCCGAGGCGGGGCTCCGCGAGGCGCTGGAGGTGTTCGTGGCCGCCGACGACACCGGGACCAGCGCGGACATCCACCGGGCCTTCGGCGACCTCGAGCTCCTGCGCGGCAACCTCGGCGCGGCGGCCGGTCACCTGCGGCACGCGCTGGACAGATGGGGTTCCACCGGCGCGCACCTCGAGTCCGCCCGCACCCACGCCCGCCTCGAACTCGTGGCGGCGCGGGCCGGGGACGCGGACGCCGCGCGGGAGCACCGTCGGCTGTGGCGGGACACCTTCGGGCGACTGGACCTCGACGAGGCGTGCCTGTGCGTCCCGGCGTTCCTCACCCCCTGAGGTCGCCCCGGGGCGACGCGGATCCCCCGTTCGGCGCGGTACCCGTCGGGCACCGCGGACCCGCGTCGCCAGGTCCGGGCCGTCAGAAGCAGGCCGGGGAGGTCCAGCTCGACGGGGTGGGACTCTTGAACGCGCTCGGGCCCTGCGGACCGCTGGTCCAGGTGGTGTGCCCGACCCGACCCCACGCCCCTCCGTAGCCGTACCAGGACATCGTCTTGACGTCGTGGATCGGCCGGATGTAGGTCGCCCAGATCTCACCGCCCTTGGTGGTGTGGTCGTTGACGCCCGGGAACTGCGTCGGATAGGTCTCGTCGCCCTTCGGATAGGACGCGTGCGAGCCCTTCGCGGAGTAGACGTGCGGATGGGTACCGGTCTTCGCCACCGACGGGTAACTCAGGACGCACGAACTGTCGTGGCTGAAGTACGCGACGGTCAACGGTTGGTTGGTGGGGCTCAGTTTGATCGAGATGCGCTCCCAGTCGCCCTCGTGGTTCTGCACCAACGGGCCGTCGTTGTAGGCGTAGAAGAACCAGTAGGTGATGTGGTCGCCCTTCTGGTAGTCGTAGTACAGCTCCGCGCGGACGCTGCCCATGTTCTCGTACGCGGGGTCGAGGTCGAGGTACATCCCCTCCGCACCCTGGAAGTCGTACGGTCGGACGCCCTGGTTGCTCCGGTACTCGCCGCCGGTCGGTGAGCACAGCGCGTTGTCGAGGTGGTGGGTGTACCTCCCGTCGCCCATCCAGTCGGCGTTCACGGTGCCCAGTCCGGCGAGCTGGTGGTTCGGGCAGTTCGAGTCGTGCGCCCAGCCCAGCGCCGCGTGCTGGATGAAGGCGCCGGCGTTGGTCGGGCGCCTCGTCTCCCCCTTGGCCAGGTAGACCACGGGCGCGTACGCCAGGTAGAGCTGGGCCTGGATCTCCGTCTCGGACGCCGGCGCCGCGCCGGCCTGGGGCGCGCTGACCAGCACCAGGCTGATGGTCGTCGCGGCGGCGGCGAGCAGCGAGGTTGTGCGTCGTCGTCTCATCGGTGGTGCGCTCCCTCACGGGTGGGGCGGGTGGGGGGCGGATCGCTTCCCCGCCGGGATCCTCGCCGGGGGCGCTCACAGGTCGCTAACAACCGGGGCCCGGCATCCGCCGCTCAGGGGGTCCGCCGCCGGCCGGCCGGTGACACAGGGTGAAAATCAGGGTTCCACCGGAGGACGGGAACGCTCCCGGCCGCGTACCGTGCGCGTGTGCCACTCATTGAGACGACAAGCCTGACCAAGGCGTACCCGGGCGGGGTGACCGCGCTGCGGGACCTGACGCTCGCGGTCGAGCCCGGAGTGATCGGACTGGTGGGCGCGAACGGCGCCGGCAAGTCCACGATGATCAAGATCCTGCTCGGCCTGCTCGAACCCACCGAGGGGTCGGTGCGCGTCCTGGGCCTCGACCCGACCGTGGCGGCCGACGAGGTCCGCGCGCGGGTCGGTTACATGCCCGAGCACGACTGCCTGCCGCCCGACATGATCGCGGCGGAGTTCGTGACGCACATGGCGCGGATGAGCGGCCTGCCGCCGACCGCGGCCCGCGAGCGCGCGTCCGAGGCGCTGCGGCACGTCGGCCTCTACGAGGAGCGCTACCGGCCGATCGGCGGCTACTCCACGGGCATGAAGCAGCGGGTCAAGCTCGCCCAGGCGCTGGTGCACGACCCGGACCTGCTGCTGCTCGACGAGCCGACCAACGGGCTGGACCCGGCCGGCCGGGACGCGATGCTCACCCTGATCACCAAGATCGGTACGGAGTTCGGCATCTCGGTGGTCGTGTGCACCCACCTGCTCGGCGAGGTGGAGCGGATCTGCGACACCCTGATCGCGATCGAGCGCGGGCACCTGCTGCGCGCCGACCGGGTCGACGCCATGACCACCGGGTACGACGTCCTCGTCGTCGAGGTCACCGAGGGCACGGACGAGCTGATCGCCGCGCTGAGGGCCCGGGACCTGTCCCTGACGGTGGACGGCCACGTGCTGCTCGTGCGCCTGGACGCCGAGGACACCTACGACACGATCCTGCGGACCGTCGCGGACCTCGACCTGCCCCTGCACCGGCTCGACCAGCGCCGGCACCGGGTGGCGGAACTGTTCGCCGACAGCTCGACCACCACCACCCGGCCGGAGGCCCACCATGTCTGAGGCGGTCGACACCGGCGGCAGCCGGATCCACGACATCGGCTACCGGCGCTACGAGGGCACGAACCTCGGCCGCCTGTACGTGGCGAGGTCGCTCTACACCCACGGGCTGCGGTCCGCGTTCGGCCTGGGCCGGTCGGCGAAGGCGAAGATCTTCCCCTGGATCATGGTCGGGCTGTTGGGCGCGTTCGCGGTGGTCGTCGCGGCGGTCCGGGCCCAGACCGGGGAGATGATCGTCGGGTACCAGGAGTTCCAGCAGGTGGCCCGCGTCATCGTCATCATCTTCCTCGCCGTCGTCGCCCCCGAACTGGTGTCCCGGGACCTGCGCAACAAGACCCTGCCGCTGTACTTCTCCCGGCCCCTGCGCCGCACGGACTACGCGCTGGCGAAGCTGGCCGCCGTGATCTCCGCCGTGTTCCTCCTGGTGGCGGGGCCGCTGACGATCGTGGGTGCCGCCGCGGCGTTCTCGGTCGCCGACGTGTCCGGGGTGTGGGCCGAGGTCCGGGGCCTGCTCGGCGGGTACACGATGATCGCGGTCCTCGCCGTCATCCACGGCAGCATCGCCCTGCTGATCGCCTCGCTGGCCAGCAAGCGGGCGTTCGCGGCCGGCGCCATCGCGGCCGTGTTCCTGGTCCTGGTGCCGATCGCGCAGATCCCGCACGAGCTCGCGCACGGGGCCATCGGCCAGCTCTCCCTGATGATCAGCCCGGACGGCATGGTGGACGGCCTCCAGGAGTTCCTGTTCGGCAAGGGCGACGCGAACCTCGAACCGGGCTACCGGATCTACTACGGCGTCGGCGCGGTCGCGCTGGTCGCCGCCGTCGTCACCGCCCTGATCACCCGCTACCGGAAGGTGTCGCTATGACCACCCCTCTGACCGTCGACCTGCGGGGCGTGTCCCGCTGGTACGGCAACGTGGTGGCCGTCAACGACATCACCATGAGCCTCGGCGCGGGCGTCACCGGACTGCTCGGCCCGAACGGCGCCGGCAAGACGACGCTGCTGCACATGATGGCCGGCTTCCTGGCCCCCTCCAAGGGCGAGGTGCTGCTCGGCGGCAACCCGACCTGGCGCAACCCCGACGTGTACCGCGACCTGGGCCTGGTGGCCGAACGCGAGTCGGTGCCGGCGCACCTCACCGGCTGGGAATTCGTGCACGCCAGCGCCAAGCTGCACGGACTCGCCGACCCGGCGGGCGCGGCGCGGCGGGCCCTGGAACTGGTGGAGATGACCGAGGCGGCCGGCCGCCGGCTGGGCACGTACTCCAAGGGCATGCGCCAACGCGCCCGGGTCGCCGCCTCGCTCGTGCACGACCCGGCGGTGCTGCTGCTCGACGAGCCGTTCAACGGCATGGACCCGCGCCAGCGGGCGCACATGATGGAGCTGCTGCACTCCCTCGGCGACCAGGGCCGCACGATCCTGTTCAGCTCGCACATCCTGGAGGAGGTCGAGCAGGTGTCCGGCACCGTCCAGGTGATCGTCAACGGCCGGCTCGCGGCCTCGGGCGACTTCCGGAAGATCCGGCGGCTGATGACGCACCGCCCGCACGTGTTCGTGATCCGCTCCACCGACGACCGCCGCCTGGCCACGGCGCTCATCGCCTCCCCGGCGGTGACGGGGGTCTCGCTCGGCGCCGAAGAACTCACGGTGCACGCCGGCGACTACGGCACCTTCACCCGCGCGCTGCCGAAGGTCGCGCTCGCCGAGGGCATCCGGGTCCGCCAGCTCGTCCCGTCCGACGAGTCGCTCGAGAGCGTCTTCGCCTACCTGGTCTCGGCCTGAGGAGCCCCCGATGAACCTGACCATCTGCGCGTTGACCGTCCGGGCGCTGTTCGGCCGGCGCCGGTTCCTGTTGCTCCTCCCCGCCCCCCTGATCCTCATGGGCCTGACCTGGCTCGCCGTGTCGCTCGGCGCGAGCGACCAGGACCTGGTGACCGCGGTCGTGGTCGGCCTCGGCATGACCGCGGTCGTCCCGCTGATGTCGCTGATCATCGGGGCGAGCGTGCTCGGTTCCGAGATCGACGACGGCACCGTGATCCACATCCTGACCAAGCCCATCCCGCGCTGGCAGATCATCCTGTCGAAGCTCGTCGTGGCCAGCGGCGTCAGCGCCCTGGTGACGGCGGTGCCGATGTTCGTCGTCGGGGCGGTCATCGACGGTCCGAAGCTCGGGGCGGGCCTGGCGGGCGGCGCGGCGATCGGCGCGGCCGTCTACAGTGCGCTGTTCCTGGCGCTCAGCGTCGTGAGCCGCCGGCCGGTGCTGCTCGGCCTGGTCTACGTGCTGGTCTGGGAGGGCCTGCTGACGAACCTGGTGTCCGGGGCGAAGGTGCTGTCGGTGCAGAAGTACGTGGCCACGTTCGCGCAGAGCATCAGCGGGACCCCGTTGATGGAGCGCCCGTTGTCGGTGGCCGTCGCGGTCGCGATGTCCGTCGTCCTCGCCGTGCTGGCCACCTACTACGCCTCCGTCCGGCTGCGCTCGTTCTCGGTGGCCGGCGAGACGAGCTGAGGCTCTGAGCGGACACGGGCCGCTCCACCGGATCGTCGGGTGGAGCGGCCTTCGTGCGCCCGGGTGGAGTCGGCAATACCTCTATTGCAACCTTTAGAGCGCTAAGAGCGTCCTTAGGGGGTACGCAACGCAGGCGACCAACAGAATCCGGGGGGACCCCATGTCCGTACGCTCCGTCCGCAAGGCCACCGCCGTCCGCGCCGCCGCCGTGCTCGGCACCGCGCTGCTGGCCTTCGCCGCCTCCTCCCCCGCCGCGCACGCGGCCGGCGGGGGCACCGACTCGACGGCCAGCCACCTGACGAACGTCCGCTGGGGTGCGCACCCCGACTTCGACCGGGTGGTGCTCGACTTCGGCGGTCCGGTGCCGACGTTCGGGGTCACCCGGGTGTCCGAGCTGACCCACTGCGGCTCCGGCAAGCCGGTCACCATCCCCGGCAGCTCGTTCGTCGAGCTGGACATCGACGCCAGCGCGCACGACGAGAACGGCTCCTCGACGTTCCCCGGCGCGTGGCAGAAGGTGCTGAGCCTGCCGTACGTCACCGGCTACGCGATCACCTGCGACTTCGAGGGCGACTTCCGGGTGGGGGTGGGCATCCGGGGCACCCACGCCGTGACGACCTCCACGCTGACCGGCCCGTCGCGGATCGCCGTGGACGTGCACCGGTAGCGGTCCGGAGTCCGGCGCGGCGGCGTACCCCTCCCGGGCGTTCGCTCGACGCGCCGGGCGGCACGGCCCGGCGCCCGCCTGTCGGGTCGGACAGGCAGCCCAGGACGCGCGCCCTGGAAGTCCCGGCTCGCCGGGGAACGGGGGCGGGGCCCGACCTCCGGAGTGCGGAGGTCGGGCCCCGGTCGGGCCGCGCCGTCGCGGTGGACGGGCACGGTGCGTCAGCAGTTGGGCAGGGTGTCCCAGCCGACGGCCTTGACGAGGCTGCCGTTGACCCAGCCGCTCACGCGGGTGGTGTTGTCGGTGATCCGCACCCAGTAGCCGTGCGCGGGGCTCGGCTTGCAGTGCGCGCTCACGTTGTGCGAGTTGTAACAGAGGCCGAGCACCGTGCCGCTCGGCGCGCTGGACCGGATCCGGGTGCCGTCCTCACAGTAGGCTCGGATCGAGGCGAGGGAGCCCGTGGCGGCCGACGCCGTGCCGGGCTGCGGCGGGTTGACGGACCGGCCCGGGTCGGCCTGGGCGACGCCGCCCATGGCCAGGGCGACACCGCCGGTGACTGCGACCATGGTGGCCACTCGGGATGCGAGTTTCAGCATGGTTCCTCCTCATTGAGCAAGTCTTGCGCTCTTCTGTGGACACTTCGAACGTATCCAGTGGATAGAGGAGCGTCTTCCTCAATCAGTGTGTTCCGCGTCACTTTCGACCGCTCCGCACGGTCGGAGTTGCCGGGGCGCCGCCGGCCCCTAGCAGCGGTACTCGGCGAAGACCTTGAAGCCGGTGTACGCGCCCCAGCGGTGCGCGCTGCCCTCGCAGTCCTCGTACAGGTCGCCCACCTTGATGGTGTGGCTGTCGTCGGTGTAGTAGTCCGTGTAGCAGTAGTGGTCGGGCAGGCAGGCCCGCGCGTGCGCCGGGGCCGCGGGGACGACCACGGCGACGGTCGCGGCGACCGCCACGAGAGCGGCGATGCTGGCGCGTCGGAACATCTCGACTCCCTCACTCGGTGAGCATTGATGAGATGCTATTTCCGCAGGCCCGGGCAGCATAAGACCAGAAGACTGGGGGTACCGGGGGCCGCTACCCGTCCGCTCCGGGGTGGTCGGCCCCCGGCTGCCGGAAGTCCGGGTAGCGGTGCTGGTCGAGCAGGTCGTGGCCGGCCAGCAGGGCGCGGCCCACCCCGCGCAGCTCCGCCAGGTCCGCCGTGGACAGCAGGTCGCCGAAGCACTCGGCGAGCGCCCGGTGGTACGCGGGCCGGGTGCGTTCGGTCAGCGCCGTGTACCCCTCGGCCGTCAGCACCGCCTCCGTCTGCCGACGGTTGTCCGGCGGCTGCTCGCGGGCGACCCAGCCTCGGCGGAACAGCCGCTCCACGACCCGGGTGGCCCCGCTGGGGCTGGTGGCGAGCGCGTCGGCGAGCCGCAGCATCGACAGCCGCCGGCCGGGCGCGGTCGCCAGCCGGTAGAGGGCCTGGTGCTCCAGCAGGGTGCAGTCGCCCTCCTCCTGCATCCGGGCCGTCATGGCCGTGGCGACGGCCTCCACCGCCCGCTGGACGGTCAGCCACGCGGCGAGCACGTCCGCGTGGTTGTCGGCGACGTCGACGTCGGGCCAGGGCGCGTCGTTCAGGTCTGGGCTCACGTGCTCCACCTTACACTTGACAGCGATACGTTTTCAGCTGCAAGCTTTGCACATGCAAATGACATTTCCGATCGCCGTCACCGGTGCCACCGGCGTCCAGGGCGGCGCGCTCGCCCGCCTCCTCCTCGACCGTGGCCAACCGGTCCGGGCGCTGACCCGTAGCCCCGGGTCGGCCGCCGCCCGGGAGCTCCGCCGCCGGGGTGCCGAGGTCGCGTACGCCGACTTCGACGACGCCGGCTCGCTCGACGCCGGCCTGCGCGGCTGCCGCGCTCTGTTCCTGATGGGCACCCCGTTCGGCACCGACACCGCCACCGAGGTCCGGCAGGGCCGCGCCGCGATCGACGCCGCCGTGCGCGCCGGGGTCGGCCAGCTCGTCTACAGCTCCGTCGCGCACGCCGACCGGGCGACCGGCGTGCCGCACTTCGACAGCAAGTACCAGGTGGAGCTGCACCTCGCCGGTACGGAGCTGAACTGGACCGTGCTCGGCCCCGGCAAGTTCATGGACAACTACGCCGGCGGCTGGTCCGCCGGGCTGCTCCGCCAGGGCCGGCTCGCCCTGCCGCTGTCCGCCGACCGGCCCGTGGCGCTGGTGTGCGCGGCCGACATCGCCGGCATGGCCGCGCTCGCCCTCGCCGAGCCCGACCGGCTCGCCCGGGTCCGGGTCGACATCGCCGGCGACGAGCGCACGCCCCTCGACCAGGCCGGCACCTTCGCGCGCGCCGTCGGGCGCCCGGTCACCTTCGAACGGGTCCCCGACGAGGTCGCGCGCGGCTACGGCCACGACCTGGCGGCCATGTTCGGCTACTTCGACACGGTCGGGCTCGACGTCGACACGGCGGCGCTCCGCACCGCCTACCCCGAGGTCGGCTGGCACACGTTCGAGGACTGGGTGGCCGCCCAGGACTGGTCGCACGTCCGCGGGGCCGCCTGACCGGCGCTCCGCCGGCCCGTCAGCGCCCGGGGCCCTGTCCCGGCCCGCGCCTCAACGCCACCTGTCCGGGGCCGTCGGTCGACCGGCGACCCCCGCTTCGCCTGTCCACAGGGGCCGGCACCGTGCGTTCCCGTGTCCCGTACCCCTCGGACGGCTCTTCCGCGCGGCACCCGGTCACCGTGCCGGCGGCTCGCCCAGCAGCAGGTGCACGAAGATCCCGGACAGCCCGTAGGTGTTCACGCCCGCGATCGCCGGCCCCGGTCGCGGCCAGGGCATCCGTTCCGTGACGGGCGCGATCCGCAGCCCCGCCCAGTCCACGGCGGACGTGGGCGGGCCCGCGTGCAGGCTGGCCGGCAGGGTCCGGTGCCGCAGTGCCAGGGCCGTCTTGACCAGCCCCGCGAGCCCGCCGGCCGCCTCGGCGTGCCCCAGGTTCGTCTTCACCGACCCGACCAGGCACGGCTGGCCGACCGGCCGGTGCGCGCCGATCGCCGTCCCGATCGCCTGGAGCTCGACCGCGTCGCCGGCCGGGGCCGCGTTGCCGTGCGCCTCGACGTAGCCGATCCGGTCCGGGGTGACCCCGGCGTTGGCGGCGGCGCGGCCGATCACCTGGAGGTAGCCCTCGACGGAGGGGGCGATGACCGCCTTGGCGGTGCGGCCCTTGCTGGCCTGGGCGGAGCCGAGGATCACGGCGTGCACCCGGTCCCCGTCGAGGACGGCCTGCCCGAGGCGTTTGAGGACGAACACGGCCGCCCCGTCGGACCGGACGAACCCGTCGGCGTCCTCCGAGCCGAACCGGCACCGGCCGGAGGGCGAGAGCAGACCGGCGGCGGAGTACCCGAGGGTGTGGTCGACGCCGCCGACGAGGCTGACCCCGCCGGCCAACACCGTGTCGCACTCGCCGGTGCGCAGGCTCTGGCAGGCCAGGTGCACGGCGAGGGTGCCCGAGGAGCAGGCCGCGTCGACGGTGGCGCACGGGCCGCGCAGGTCGAGGGCGTAGCTGATCCGGCCGGAGGCCATGCTGCGGGCGGCGGCGCCGGCGAGGGCGTACATGTCGGCGGGGCCCTCGTGGGCGTCCCAGTGTTCGCCGGTGCTCTGCCCCATGAACACCCCGACCTCCTGGCCGGCGACCGTGCCCTCGGTCAGGCCCGCGTCGGTCAGCGCGTCGGCGGCGGTGGCCAGCAGGACCTTGTGCTGCGGGTCGAGGGCGGCGGCCTCCCGCTCGGTGACGTGGTGCCGGGCCGCGTCGAAGAACTGCTCCGCCAGGAATCCGCCCGCGGTGCTGACCAGCCGACCGGGCTGGCGGGGGCGCCGGTCCAGGAGCGCCGAGGTGTCGACGCGGTCGGCGGGGCCGGTCGGGGTGACGGCGTCGCGGCCGTCGAGGAGGAGCCGCCACAGCTCGTCGGGGCTCGACGCGCCCGGGAAACGGCATCCCATGCCGACGATAGCGACCGGTTCGGAGGTGCGCACAGTAAACCTCTCTTTTCAGACAAAAATATTTATTTGGTACCAATAACTCAAAGTTCTTAATCTGGTTACCCCTGTCATGTGTGGAATCGCGGGCTGGGCCGATCCCGAGCACCCCTTCGACGCGGCGGCCCGGACCGTCGCCGCCATGACCCGCGCCCTGGCCGCGCGCGGCCCGGACGGCGAGGGGCTGTGGTCCGGCCCGCACTGCGCCCTCGGGCACCGCCGGCTGGCCGTCCTCGACCCGGAACAGGGCCACCAGCCGATGCTCGTCACCGACGACGGCGACGGGCCCCTGCTGGTCCTCAGCTACAACGGCGAGGTGTTCAACCACACCGAACTGCGCGCCGAACTGGAACTGCTCGGCCACAAGTTCCGCACCGCGACCGACACCGAGGTCGTCCTGCGCGCCTGGCGGGAGTGGGGCGAGGACACCCCGGCCCGCCTCAACGGCATGTTCGCCTTCGCGGTCTGGGAACCGGCCCGCCGCCGGCTCACCCTGGTCCGCGACCGGCTCGGCGTGAAGCCGTTGAGCTACGCCCGGCACGGCACCGGCGTGCTGTTCGGCTCCGAGCCCAAGGCGCTGTTCGCCAGCGGACTCCTCCGCCCGACGCCGGACCCGGACGGACTGCGCGACCTGTTCGCCTCCGTGCGCACCCCCGGCGGCGGGCTGTTCCGGGGCGTCCGCGAGGTGCGGCCCGGCCACCTGCTGGTCCTCGACCGGGCGGGCCTGCGCGAACGGCCGTACTGGCGGCTCGACGCCCGGCCGCACCCCGACGACACCCCGACCGCCGTCGGCCGCGTCCGCGACCTGCTGGCCGACACCACCCGCCGGCACCTCGGGGCGGACGTGCCGCTCGGCGCGTTGCTGTCCGGCGGTCTGGACTCCAGCGCCCTGGTCGCGTTAGCGCAGCTCGGAGCGCCCGAGCCCTTACGCACGTTCTCCGTCGACTTCACCGGCGCGTTCGTCCCCGGCGCGTTGCGGGCCACGCCCGACGCCCCCTACGTGCGCGACGTCGTGGCGCACTGCGGCGTCGACCACCGCGACCTCGTCCTCGATCCGGCCGCGCTGGCCGACCCCGGGCACCGCCGGGCCGTCGTCGCCGCCCGGGACGCGCCCGGCACCGGGGACATGGACACCTCGCTGTACCTGCTGTTCCGGTCCGTCCGGGACCACGTGACGGTCGCGCTGTCCGGGGAGAGCGCGGACGAGGTGTTCGGCGGGTACCCGTGGTTCCACCGGCCCCTCTCCGTCGCCGCCGACGACTACCCGTGGCGCTACCTCACCGGCCACAGCGGCGTGTACCGCGCCCTGCTCCGCCCCGACGTCGCCGCCGCACTCGACGTCCCCGGCCACCGGGCCGCCCACTACCGGCAGGCCCTCGCCGAGACGCCCCGGCTGCCGGGCGAGACCGGGCTCGCGCGCCGGATGCGGGAGGTGTTCCACCTGCACCTGACCCGGTGGCTGCCCGACCTGCTGGACCGCAAGGACCGGCTCAGCATGGCGGTGGGCCTGGAGGTGCGGGTGCCGTTCTGCGACCACCGGCTGGTCGAGTACGCGTTCAACGCGCCGTGGGCGCAGCACGTGCACGACGGGCGGGAGAAGTCGCTGCTCCGGGCGGCGGTCGCGGACCTGTTGCCGGGCAGCGTCATCAGCCGGGTGAAGGCGCCGTACCCGACGACCCAGGATCCGGGGTACCACGAGGGGCTGCGGGGTCTGGTGTCCGACCTGCTGGCGTCGCCGGGCGCTCCGGTGTGGACGTACCTGGACGCCGACGCGTTGCGGGACCGGCTACTGCGGCCGGGGGCGGATCCGGCGACCCGGGCGGGCCTGGACTTCGCGCTCAACCTGGACCTGTGGCTGACCTCCCGGCCGTGAGCGCCGCGTGACCCTCTCCTGGCGGCACTCACATCCGTGCCGCCGACAACCCTCTCGCCCATATCACGATACGCCCGAAATTATCGCGGTTCGGGTCCTACCCTGAGGGCGACACCACCTTTCCGGGAGGTTCACCATGTCCGTGATCATGATGCTGCGGCAGAAAGCCGATCCCGCCGCGCTCGAGCAGTACGCCAGCAGCCACGCCGACCAGATGCTCAGGGTCGCCGAGGCGGGCAGGAGCAAGGGCGCCATCCACCACTACTTCGCCGCCGGCGACGGGGAGATCGTCGTCATCGACGAGTGGCCCACCGAGGAGGCGTTCCGGGAGTTCTTCGCCAGCCAGAGCGAGATCCCCGAGATCATGAAGGGCGCCGGCGCGCAGGGCAGGCCTGAGGTCTCCATCTTCCGCAAGATCACGACGCCCGACGAGTTCTAGAGCGAGACCACGCGCACGCCGGGTTCGGTGTCGCGGTGCAGTTTGGCCGAGTACATCGCGTCGTCGGCCCGGCGGATCAGGTCCTCGGCGGCGACGTCGGACTCGGTACCCGTCCGGATCACCGCGCCGATGCTCGCCCGGACCGGTACGTGCTCCACGCCCAGGTCGACCGGGGCCCGCAGCGCCCCGACGATCCGCGCGCTGAGCCGTTCCACGTCCGCCCGGCCGGCGTCGCGGAACAGCACGAGGAACTCGTCGCCACCGAACCGGCTGACCAGGTCGCCGGCCCGCACGCACGAGCCCAGCCGGCGGGCGACCTCCACGAGCAGCCGGTCCCCGATCGGGTGGCCGAGCCGGTCGTTGACGTCCTTGAAACCGTCGAGGTCGCAGAACAGCACCACGCAGCCGCCGGGCCGGCGCAGTTCGGCCCGGAGCTGGGCGACGAACTCGCGGCGGTTCGGCAGGCCGGTCAGGGGGTCGTGGGCGGCCTGGTAGCGCAACGCCTGTTCCGCGCGGGCCCGCTGGGCGGACAGCCGGCCGATCCGCCACATCACCAGCGGGGTGATCGACGCCGCGCCCGCGACGAGCAGCAGGCCGTCCACCGGCTCGCCGAGCAGCTGCCGGCCGCCGCCGACCAGGGGCAGCGCGGCCAGCGCGCCGCCGAGGAACGCCAGCCGGCCGGGGGTGAGCGTGTCGTCGGGGGCCTGGCCGAGCCGGGCCAGCCGGTGCGCGGAACCGTCGAGGCCGAAGAGCCCGAGGGCGACGTACGCGGCCATGAACATCAGCTCCGCGCCGACCGCGACCCAGCCGGTGTCGTGCAGTTCCAGGACGACGTTGCCGGTGAGGGACAGGCCCAGGGCCGCCACCAGCATCCACAGCGCGGGGATCGGCTCCCCGGCCGTCTGGAGAAGCCGGACCAGGGCCCCGAGCACCCCGGCCAGGATGAACACGGTCGCGAACGTCGAGGCCTCTGCGGCCGGGTGCGCACCGGCGATCCGGGGCAGCAGGACCACGTCCCACAGCAGGCCGCCGAGCGTCGCGGACACGATGATGGTGTCGATCATGCCGCCGACGTCGTTGCGGCCGCGCCGGACCACCACCGTCACGGCGGCGGCCAGCATCAGCGCGTTGCCGACCGCGTCGAACACCCGGCCCGCGAGGACCTCGTCGGTGAGCTGCCGGGTCAGGTTGCCCAGGTTGAGCACCACGAGCGCCGCGAGCAGCAGCCGCCACGGCCGGCGGTCGACGGGGCGGGCCCGCAGCAGGCCGACGGTGACCGGCAGGATCGCGGCACAGGTCACGACGAGGAGCGCGGCGGTCCGGCCGCCACGGGGCAGCAGCGGGTACGCGGCGATCAGGCCCACGGACACCAGCAGGTACGCCCGCCGCACGACTAGCCGTCCGGGGCGCGGTCGTCCACCGCCGGCCGGCTGCCCGCGAGCGGAGCCTCCACGGGTACGGAGCCTAACCGTCCGTCACCGGGCGGGAGGGGGATTCGGGGAAACGGCCGGCGGCGCCCCCGACCGGGCGCGACGGTGACGGCCGTCCGGGCCGCCGGTCAGTAGCCGGTGGGGCGGACCAGGCCCGTCTCGTACGCGAACACCGCCGCCTGGGTCCGGTCCCGCAGCCCGAGCTTGACGAGGATCCGGCTGACGTGCGTCTTCACGGTCTGCTCGGCCACCACCAGGCTCGCGGCGATCTCCGCGTTCGACAGGCCCTGCGCGATCAACGACAGCACCTCGGTCTCGCGTTCGGTGAGGTCGCCGACCCGGTCCTTCAGCGGCACCCGGGGCGCGCCCGCGATCCGGGAGAACTCGGCGATCAGGCGCTTGGTGATGTTCGGGGCGAGCAGGGCGTCCCCGGCGGCCACGACCCGGACGGCCTGGGCGAGTTCGGCGGCGGAGGCGTCCTTGAGGAGGAACCCGGAGGCGCCCGCGCGCAGCGCCTCGTACACGTACTCGTCGAGGTCGAAGGTCGTCAGCACGAGGACCTTGACCGTCGAGTCGGCGGGGGCGGTGATCCGGCGGGTGGCCTCGATGCCGCCGAGCACGGGCATCCGGATGTCCATCAGGACGACGTCGGGGGCGAGTTCGGCGACCTGGGCGACGGCGTCGAGCCCGTCCACGGCCTGGCCGACGACCTCGATGCCGGGTTCCGCGTTGAGGAGGACCGTGAAGCCCTGGCGGACCATCATCTGGTCGTCGGCGATCAGCACGCGGATGGTCACGGGGCGTCCTCGGGGGCAGGGGTGGGCAGGTTCGCGGTCACCTGGTAACCGCCGTCGGGGGTCGGTCCGGTGGCGAGTTCGCCACCCAGCATCGCGGTGCGTTCCCGCATCCCGAGCAGCCCGTGGCCCTCGCCGTCCGGCGGCGGGCCGGGCCGGGCCGGCGGGGTGTTGGTCACGCGGACGATCAGCCCCGACGGATCGTGGTAGACCAGCACGTGGGCCGAGGCTCCGGGGGCGTGCCGCAGGACGTTGCTGAGCGCCTCCTGCACGATCCGGTACGCCGACAGCTCCACGCCCGGCGGCAACGGGCGCGGCTCGCCGGTCGTCGCGGCGGTGACCGAGAGCCCGGCGGTGCGGACGTTGTCGAGGAGCTCGTCCAGCCGGGCCAGGTCGGGCTGCGGGGCGTCCTCGGCGGGGGTGTCCTCCGAGCGCAGTACCCCCAGCACGCGGCGCAGCTCGTTGAGGGCCGCGACGGCGTTCTCCCGGATGCCGGCGAGGTTGGCGCGCAGCTCGTCCGACGGGTTGTCGACCAGGTGCGGGGCGACCTGGGCCTGGATGGAGATGACGGACATGTGGTGGGCGACGACGTCGTGCAGTTCGCGGGCGATCCGCCCGCGTTCCTCCAGCAGGGTGCGCCGGGCGCGTTCCCCGGCGGTGAGTTCGGCCTGCGCGACGAGTTCGGCCCGGGCCACCCGCCGGCCGCGCAGCGCCGTGCCGACCAGGACGGCCGTGCCCAGGACCACGGCGGCCAGCCCGACGTCGGTCTTGTGCCCGCCGAGGCCGAAGGTGACGCACGCCTGCCCGGCCAGCACGCTGATCACCAGCGCCGTGACCGCGGCCCGGAGCCGGACCCGCAGCGACAGCAGGAACATCACCCCGGCGTGCGTGACCAGGCCCGCGTAGGTCCACGGGAACGGCGGGTTCGCCGAGCCGCCCGGGAACGGGATCGGGAAGGAGACCACCCCGGCGGACGCCTCCATGTACCGGGCGCCGACGACCATCAGCAGGGTGACCGCCCACCAGGCGAGGACCGGCCGGAACATCGCGACCATCAGCGCGATGGCCATGCCCCCGGCGAGCGCCATGCCCGTGTCCATCTCGCGCCCCGCGCGGTGCGAGGCGATCTCCAGGGCCTCGCCGATGAGGGCGCCCACCCCGAACAGGACGACGAGGACGTGCGGCAGCCGGGCCAGGAAGCGGGTCCCGGCCCTGCGCGGGAGGGGGTCGAGGGCCGTGGTCCACAGGTCCTGGCGCAGGGCGCGGAACGGGGACAGCGCGGCCGCCACCAGTCGTCGCACCCCCCACGTCACAAGATCCACCCTAGGCTCGGTCGGCGGCGGGGACACGGGCACCCCTCTCCTGGGTACGGAACGCCGCCCAGCACACCACCAGCACCCCGGCGAACACGGGCAGCCAGGCGAGCCGGGCGAGTACCCAGCCGGAGCCGTCGGGAACAGTGTGCAGGCCGGGCAGCGCCGCGCCGGTCAACAGGCCGGTGGCGGTGACCGCGATCATGGCCGTCTGGTGCCAGAGGAAGATCGTCATCGCGGACAGGTTGACCAGCGCGACGGCGGCCCAGACGGCGGGGCGGCGCAGTACCCGTCGCAGCGGTCCGAGGAGCAGGAGGGCCGCGCCGCACTGGGCGAGGCCGAAGGTGACGGCCGCCAGGGTCGGCGGGTGCAGGTTCGAGATCTCCGCGCCGGGCACGCCGACCATCGCCGCCGGGTAGCCGGCCCACAGCACGAGCGCCGCGGTGGCCGCCGCCCCGGCGGACAGCAGGACCCCGCCGGTGGCCCGTGGCAGGCCCCGGGCCCAGGCGGCGCCCAGGCAGTACGGCACCAGCCAGGCGGCCGCCACGTTGGCCCAGCCGAGCCAGGCGGGCCCGTCGAGGCCGAACCGGACCAGGTCCACCCCGGCCACGACGGCCATCGGCCACGCCGGGTGCAGCCGCGCGACCAGCGGGGTGAGCGCGGTCAGGCCGGCGAGGACCAGCAGGAACCACAGGGGCGACAGCACCAGCTTGCCCAGGGCGTACACGGACTTCTGGTCGACCCCGGAGCCGAGGAGCACCACGACCACCACGGTCCAGACGGCCAGCACGGCGGCCACCGGGCGGAACAGCCGCGCCATCCGGACGCCGAGCCAGCGGTGGTAGGAGGTGCCCCTGGCCCGGGCCGCCGCCAGACTGCGGGAGCCGACGTGGCCGCCGACCAGGAAGAACACGGCCAGGGTCTGGAACAGCCAGGAGGCCGGGGCCAGCTGGGGCATGTGCCACAGGGGGCTGGAGGCGTGCACGGTGCCGCTGTCGGTGACCAGGGCGGTGACGAGCCAGTGGCCGAGGACCACGCCGAGGATGGCCAGGGCGCGGAGGGCGTCGGTGGCGCGGTCGCGGGTGGGTGGGGTGGCGGTGTCGATCCGGTGGGCCAGGGCGCGCCAGCCGCGACGTCCGGATGGCGATCGTCGGGTGGGCGGTGGTCCGGCCAGGGCTGGGCCTTCCGGGGATGGTGCTGCCGGTGTGGGGTTGGCCGGGGCTGTTCCTGCCAGGGCAGGTCGGGCCGGGGATGGTGCTGCCGGGGCGCGGTGTGCCGGTGGTGGGCCTGCCGGCGCTGTTCGGGCCGGTGCCGGTGCTGGTACTGCCGGCGCCTCCGGGTGGTGCCGGTGGGTCTGGGCGGTCGAGGTCATCGGGCCGCTCCCGCCGGCGACCCCGGGCTCACGGAACCGCCCGCGACGATCCGGGCCATCGCGCGCAGCGACACCGAACCCGCGCGCAGATACCCGCTGTGGTCGGCGTCGCCCGCGTCGAAGATCCGGGCCCCGAACGCCGGGGAGACCGGGTCGGCGCCGAACCCGACGGTCACGAACGGCAGCCGGATCGCCAGGTCCGGCACCCGGTCGATCCAGTCGTCGGCGCCCCGGCCGGCCCAGACCGTGGCCGGGGTGCGCAGGGCGGCGGCGGCGGGGAAACCGGTGCCGGGGCTGCCGTACAGGACGATGTCCTTGACCGGGAGGTCCGCCGCCGCCCGGGCGCAGACGACGGAGCCGTAGGAGTGGCAGAGCAGGGAGATCGTCGCGCCGGGCCGGGCCGCCGCCAGCTCCTGGACGAAGGCGCGAAGGTCGGGGGCCGCCGTGTCCGCGCGGCCCGCCGTGACCGCCGGGAGGCTGACCGTGGCCGGGGTGCGGTAGCCGAGCCAGGCGACGACGGCGGACCCCCCGCCCAGTTCGGTGGCGAGCCGGGTGGCGCCGCCCCGGAACCGGCCGTACAGGTCGAGGGTGGTGTCGGAGCCGGGGACCAGGACCGCGATCCGTTCCGCGCCGGCCAGGTCGCCGAACACCTCGACCGAGCGGCCGCCGTCGCGTCCGTCGAAGGACAGCAGGTGCCGCGCCGGGTCGGCCAGGGCCCGCAGCGAGGCGGCGCGGCGCCGGTCCCCGTGGTCCTCCGCCGTGGCGGCCGCGGCGAGGACATCGGCGCGGGTGGCCCCGTAGCGGGCCGCCAGGGCTTCGGGGGTCGCGGCCGGCACCGGGGCGGGAGCGGTGGGTGCCGGCGCGGGGACGGCGTTCGGGCTGGCGGCGGCCGAGGTGGGCACCGCGACGGCGGCGGTGACGAGCGCGGCGAGCAGGACACGCAGGGGGCGGGGCGCCATGGTGGGTAGGTCCTTCCGTACCGGAGTGTTCCGGAACGAAGCTATGGATCATGACCCGTGGTCCGCGTCCCACCGGGGAGCTCACCTGTGGCGTAGCTCGGAAGTACTACAGGTCTCAGAACCCTTTTCCGGGTACGCGCCCGCGCGGTCGCCGCGAAAATTGGCCCCCTGTCGGAGCACCCGCCCCCTCGGCATACTCGAAGGGACCGGACACCTCCGTCCAGAAAGGACCACAGTGGCCTCCCGTTCCGCCCCGCCCCTGCTCTGGCTCGGTCTGCCGTCCGCGCTCCTCGTCGCCCTCGTCTGCTGGCTGAGCACCTACTACTCGACCCTCGTGGTCTGGGAGGTGCGCAAGTTCGTGCCGTTCCTGGCCGCCGCGCTGGTGGTGGCGGCGTGCGCCGGGCTGCCCGCCTGGCTCGTGCGCTCCGTCGCCGCCCGCCGTTCGGAGGCCGGCCGTCCCGGCGCGGTCCGGACCGTCGGGTGGCTGGGCCTGCTCGTCGGGCTCGGCGTGGCCGCCTGGTGGATCACGCACACCGACTACGACCAGGACCGGACGTACGCGGGCTCGGCCACCGTCGTCACCGGCACCCGCCTGCCGGACCTGGAACCCCGCGCGCCGTACCTGGTCGGCAAGGCCCAGGCCGGCCCCACCCTCGGGGACGTGTCCGGCGACATCTCCGACGTGACCTACCTGCCGGACGTCAACCGGTTCGCCACCCTCGTGGAACGGCGCGGCTGGCTGGCGGGGTACGAGGTGGGCGTCACCCAGGTGATCGCCGTCGAGGGTCGGGGGCAGGACGCGCAGAAGTGCCGGTTCGACCCGGCGGCCGACGCGCGGATCGGCGGCGCGTTCGGCCACAACCTCGGCCGGCTGATCTCCGAACGCCAGCGCTGGGTCACCTTCGAGGACTCCGACGCCTACGTGTACTGCGACGGCGACGTCCCCAAGGTCGTCGTACCCCTCAAGAGGCAGGTCGGCATCCTCGTCGTCACCGAACGCCCGGCCGGCGTCGCGGTGTACGACGGGCGGACCGGCACCGTCACGGTCACCACGGACCCGAAGGGCATCCCCGGCCCGACGTACCCGATCAGCCTCGCCAAGCGCCAGCGGGAGGCCACCCACGGCCTGCACGGCTTCGCGGACTGGTGGTTCGAACGGGCCGGCTGGGACGCCTCCGACGACGGGGCCAACGACGACAACGCCTCGGAGTTCACCCTCAACCGCGCCGACCACAGCGGCCCGGTGTACGTGACCCCGCTGACCCCGCCCGGCTCGGCCAGCTCCGTCGTCGCCGTGTCCTCCGTTCCCGCCCAGCACCCGGGACGGGACCTGGCCCCCATGACGGTGTACCGGCTGGACCCCACCTGGGCCTCGCCCCAGGCCATCGTCGCGCGGATCAAGGCCGACTACCCCGACGTGTGCTGCTACAACCAGGACACCGTGTTCGAGGTCATCCCGACGGGCGGCGACAGCTGGGTGGCGACGACGGGCAGCGAGCAGGCCCTGCGGTACCGGGTGGTGGGCAACGGCCAGCTCCAGGGTCCGGAGGCCACCTGCCTGAAGACCGCCGACGGCCGACCCATCCGGTGCGGCACGAAACCCGCCGCGCAGACTCCCCCACCGGTCGGCGACCCCAGGACCCTGACCAACGAGGAACTGGCGGACCTGCAACGCCGGGTCGCGGAGGAGGTCTCACGCAGACTCCGCGAGAAGTAACACGACCGGCGGCACGGGCAGCGACCGGCACGGGCAGTCCGGGCGTGCCCGGGACTGCCCGTGAACGCTGCGGCGCATGGCGCGGCCAGGGGCGGCCGGGCGGGGCGAGCCCGACGCGGTGCGGCACATTCCGCACGGCTCGGCTCGGAGTCTTGTCGACCGGCCTTCAGCGGGAGTCGACCGCAGGAGACGAACTGGCCGCCGGTCGGGGACGGCCGCGCGGGGTCGGCCGGCCGGCGGTCAGGCGCTGCCCCGGCGGGGGTCCATCCCGTCGAACGGGCCCGTCACCACGACGGCGGGGACATCTTCCGGGCGGAGCGCGTCGTACCCGGGCAGGTCGCGCACCGAGCTGCTCGTCGCGTCCAGTGACACGGTGCCCGCCTCGTCGTCGACGCCGAGGATCGCGGTGCGCGGGAAGGCCACCTCCGAGCCCGCCGCCTCGACGTCCATGTCGACGACCAGCAGGTCCGGGCCCACGGATCCGGTGCGGGTGCTCACCTGGCCGAGTTTGGCGTCCCGGCCGAGGGCCTCGTAGCCGGCGAGTGTGGTCAGGTCCAGCGCGTTGTCAGTTGTCATGGTGCTCTCCTCCGCTTCAGGGCCGGCTCGCGCCGGCCCTCCCGGTCCTGCGCCTGGCAGCTTCTCTAGCGGCCCTCGCCGTAGTAGTGCCGGGTCGTGTTGTGCCGGTACTCGGGGTGGTCGCGGTGGGTCGGGTCGTAGTCGGGGGCGGCCTTGATCTCGTCGCGGCTGCGGCTGACGTAGACCTTCTCGTCCGTCGGGTCGACGCGGTCGATGATGCCGGCCGGGAGGAGTACGCGGTGACCGAAGATCCAGGGGCCGGTGTCCACGACGATGAAGCTGGAGTCGGCCTCAGTGGTGGCCTCGTCGATCTTGCCGATGGAGCCGTCGGTGGCCTCCACCTGGTAGCCGACCAGGGTGGCCTGCGAGCCGGGATAGCCGGAGTCGGGACCGTAGTTCCAGGCGTTCACGGATGGGTTCGTCATGTGTGTTGCGCCTCCTAGGCTGTCCGGTGCCCTCATCAGCTACCCGGCCCGACCGGTTCTCACACCCACGTCCGCCGGGTTCCCGCACCCGAGGCCTGCATGTCCCGTTCCGGGGACATCCGGGGCGGCGCCCCCGGCTGCCGGGTTCCGCGCCTTCCCGCGAACCTTGAGACCACACCCCCGGGCCGCCGGGTCTCTACACCCTGCCGCGACGTCCGGAACCGACCCCTGGGTTTCCGCACCATCCTGCGGCCTCCGGGACCACACACCCCGGGACCGCCGGATCTCAATGCCTTGCCTCGACCGCTTGGGGCCACACCCAGGACCGCCGGGTCTCCGCACTCTCATGCCGCCTCCGGGACCGGACTCCCGGGCCGCTCCGTCTCCGCGACCTCCCGCGACCTTCGAGGACCACGCACCGGGGCCGCAGGAACTCGGCAGCTTGCCGCGACGTCCGGGACCGCGCCCGGGGCCGCAGGGGCTCCGCGCTTTTCCGTGGTCTGGGCCGGGCTGCGGCGCGCCGGGGCGTACCCGGATGAAGGGTTTGACCTTGAATGTCGGATTGTGGCATGGGGATGCGCGGGGCCGAGCAGGGGTGAGGGTCGGATCCGGTCGGCCCGGATCAGAGGAGTCGGACCCGGTCGGCGAGGAGGCCCGTCGGGCCGCGCACGACCCGGAACTCCACCCGCTGGTCCTCATGCAGGGCCGGCAGATCCTCGTCGGTGATCGCCGTGGAATAGGCGAACACGTCCGGCCCCTCGTCGGGGCGGATGAAGCCGAAGCCCCGTTCGGCGTTGAACCAACGCACCGTCCCGGTCGTCATGGCGCCCCCTGGCACTCTCCCCCGCACGCCACGGGGCTCCCGGAACACTGTGCCACGGAATAGTGACGGAGAGTGCGGATACTGGCGAGTAGGGGTGACCTGTCGGCCGTCGGAGGGTGAGCTCGGCCGCCCCTGGACCTCGGGAGGCCAGTGAGGCTCGGACTCGCCCCCCGTATACGACGTCGTCCCGGCGCGTCTGCCGGCCGCAGCCGCCTCGCCGTGTGGAGAAGCGTGATCGCGCGCCGGTTGCGGTGGAACAGCGCCACCCCCAAGAACTCCGTCCATGCAGCGCGCATGGCGAGCGGGCCCGTCACGAGTGGGGCACATCGTAAGTGAGGCTCGGCGTCAGGCGGATGTGGCCCGGCGTGCGGAGGGTCGTCGGCATCCGGCGTGTCCGCCAGCCGTTGGCACGGCGAGCGCGGCTCCGGTTCAGGCGACCTTCGCGCGGTACCGGCAGGGAGGTCAGCGCCCGGCGCGCCTGGTGGAGACCGCCACCGCGAGGGCTACGCAGCCGGCGGCGAGCACCAGTTGGGCGACGACCTCGACCGGCGACACGCTCCGGGTGTCCGCGAGGCCCAGGCCCCGGACGATCACCGTGCCGATCACCGCCGCGAAGGCCCCGATCAGCATGGTCACCCAGGTCGGGGCGTACCGGTGGCCCGGTAGCACCAGGCGCTCCACCACGCCGACGACGATGCCGACGAGCAGTGCGGACAGGACTGCGGCCAGGGTCACGGGTCCGCCTTTCCGGCATGGAGCACGGGAGGGGCTCCGCTGGTGTGGCGTGGGGGCCCGAGGGCCCGGTACCCGTCAGTGCCGCTGGGCAAACAAGCCGCCCGTGGGCCGAGCCTCCCGTGACGCTCGGGTCTGGATCCCCACAAGCCGTCCGTGGGCCAGGCCCCGTGGCGCGCGGGCCTGGATTCTGCGCCGGCCGTCCAGTCCTCCGTTCCATCCGGGTTGGGATCCCATAAGCCGTCGTGCCGGCCCACGCCACCCGGTCCCGCACACCTCCCGGTCTGCCTGTGCAACCCGGGTCCGGATTTCACACGCGTTCCCTGGCCTCGGTCTTCTCGTGCCGCTGGAACGGGGGTCCCTGCAGGTCTTCCGTGCACGCGTCGCCCGGGATCCGGGTTGGATTCTGGTGGGTCAGCCGAGGTCGCGGACCCCCGCGTACCGGTGCCGGACGTCCGGGGTGGGGTCCGCCTCGTAGTGCCGGGAGCCGTGGTCCGGCCAGGACGGTGCGGCCGGGGCCCCGGACAGGGTCCACGCCGCCTGCCGGGCCGCGCCGACCGCCACGTACTCCCCCGGGGTGGGCACGACGACCGGCCGGCCGAGGACGGCGGGAGCGATCCGGCGGACCGCCTCGGACGCCGCCCCGCCGCCGGTCAGGAGTACCCGGTCCACCCGGACCCCGCACCCGACCAGGGCGTCGAGCGCGTCGGCCAGTCCGCACAGCATGCCCTCGACGGCGGCGCGGCCCAGGTGCGCGGGGGTGGCGGTGGCCAGGGTCAGGCCGTGCACGGTGCCGGTGGCGTGCGGGCGGTCGGGGGTGCGTTCGCCTTCGAGGTACGGGACGAGGACCAGGCCGCCGGCCCCGGGTGGGGCGGACAGCGCCAGGTCGGAGAGTGTGGTGTGGTCGACACCGAGGAGGGTGCCTGCGGCGTCGAGGACCCTGGCGGCGTTGAGGGTGCAGACCAGGGGCAAGTGCCGGCCGGTGGCGTCGGCGAACCCGGCGACGGCCCCGGACGGGTCGGCGGTCGGGGTGTCGGAGACGGCGAACGCGGTGCCGGACGTGCCGATGGAGACGACTACGTCGCCGGGGCGGGCGCCCAGGCCCAGGGCCGCCGCCGCGTTGTCGCCGGTGCCCGGGCCGAGCAGGATCCCGGGACGGAGCAGGAACTCGGGAGGGAACGGCCCGGATCCCGTATACCCCGGGGACCCCGTCGGCCCCAGGACCCGGGGCAGCGCCGGCACGTGCCCCAGAGCCAGGGCCACCAGGTCGGGCCGGTAGCCGCCGGTCGCGGCGGAGTAGTACCCGGTGCCGCTCGCGTCGCCCCGGTCCGTGGTGAGCTCCGCCCGGCCGCCGAGCCGCCAGGTGAGCCAGTCGTGCGGCAGGCAGACGGCGGCGGTGCGGCGGGCCGCTGCGGGTTCGTGTTCGGCGAGCCAGCGGAGTTTCGTGACGGTGAACGAGGCGACCGGCACGCTGCCGACGGCGTCGGCCCAGGCGGCCGGTCCGCCGAGTTCGGCCACCAGGTCGCGGGCGGCGTCGGCGGACCGGGTGTCGTTCCACAGCAGCGCGGGGCGGACCACGTCGCCGGAGTCGTCCAGGCACACCATGCCGTGCTGCTGCGCGGCGACGGCCACCGCCGCGCAGTCGTCGAGGCCGCCGGCGGCGCGGACCGCCCGGTCCAGGGCCGCCCACCAGGCGTCTGGGTGGACCTCGGTGCCGTCCGGGTGCGGGGCCCGGCCCGACCGGACCACCGCCCCCGTGTCGGCGTCCACGACGAGGACCTTGCAGGACTGGGTGGAGGAGTCGACCCCGGCGACGAGGGTCATCGCGCGCCGAGCAGGTGTTCGACGGCGAGCTGTTCGAGCTGGGTGTAGGCGTACCCCCCGAGTGCGGTCTTGTCCGGGTCGAAGTCCTCCCAGGCTGTGCGGTCGGCGAGCAGGTCGGCGGCGGTCTCGCCGGGGTGGAGGGTGGGGACGGCCAGTTCGGGGACGCGGCTGGCGGCGAGGGCGGCGCGCACCTCGGGGTCGGCGCGGAAGGCGCGGGCGCGTTCGCGGAGCAGGAGGTAGGTGCGCATGTTGGCGGCGGCGGAGGCCCAGACGCCGGCGGTGTCCTCGGTGCGGCCGGGCTTGTAGTCGAAGTGCCGGGGGCCGTCGTAGACCGGGCCGCCCGACGTGACGCCGACGCCGTCGCCGCCCTGGCCTGCGGGCGTTCCGACCGGCCCGCCAGCGTCACCAGGCACAGACACCGGCACCGCCGCCCCACCCAGCCCCCCATGCTCCAACAGATCCACCAGGAAGAACGCGCTCAACACATCCCCGTGCCCGAACACCAGGTCCTGGTCGAACCGGATCCCCCGCTGCCCGTTGAGGTCGATGTGGAACAGTTTCCCCTGCCAGAGGGCCTGCGCCACCCCGTGCACGAAATTCAGCCCGGCCATCTGCTCGTGGCCGACCTCCGGGTTCACGCCGACCATCGCGTGGTGTTCCAGGGTCGACGCGAACGCCAGGGCGTGCCCGATCGTGGGCAGCAGGATGTCGCCGCGCGGCTCGTTGGGCTTGGGTTCCAGGGCGAACCGCATGCCGTAGCCGCGTTCGACGGTGTAGGCGGCGAGGGTGTCGAGGGCCTCGCGGTACCGGTCGAGGGCCGCCCCGACGTCCTTGGCCGCGTCGGTCTCCGAGCCCTCCCGGCCGCCCCAGAACACGTAGGTGTGCGCGCCGAGTTCGGCGGCGAGGTCGAGGTTGCGCATGACCTTGCGGAGCGCGTACCGCCGGACGCCGCGGTCGTTGCTGGTCAGCGCGCCGTCCTTGAACACCGGGTGGGTGAACAGGTTCGTGGTGGCCATCGGCACGACGAGGCCGGTGGCGTCGAGGGCCTTGCGGAACCGGGCGATGTGCCCGAAGCGGTCGGCGTCGGTGCTGCCGAACGGGACGAGGTCGTCGTCGTGGAACGTGATCCCGTACGCGCCGAGGTCGGCGAGGCGGTGCACGGTCTCGGCCGGGTCGAGGGCCGGGCGGGTGGCGTCGCCGAACGGGTCGCGGGCCTGCCAGCCGACGGTCCACAGGCCGAACGAGAACTTGTCCCCCGGTGTCGGTTCCAGTGCCATGACGACCTCCGAATTAGTTTAGACTCCCAACTTAAGTCGGGCGCTGGTCGGTGTCAACGGCCGCTAGAGTGGGCCCGTGATCACCCACCAGTCCGTGCCCCGGCCGGCCGACGTCGCCGATGTCCGGACGACCAACCTGGTGGTGGTCCTGCGGTTCGTCCGCGCGCACTCCCCCTGCTCCCGGGCCGACATCGCCGCCGCGACCGGGCTGAACAAGGCCACCGTCTCCAGTCTGGTCACCGATCTGCTCGACCGCAGGCTGCTCCGCGAGACCGGGGTGACGGAGAACCGGATCGGCCGGCCGGCGACGATGCTGGTCGTCGACGGCAGCCCCTACGCGGCGGTCGGGATGGAGATCAACGCCGACTACCTGGCGGCCGTCGCGGTCGACGTGGGCGGGCGGCGGCTGCTGTCCTGGCGCCGGGCCTTCGACGGCACGGGCGGGCCGGCCCGGGGCACGGCGGCGCTGGCCGCGCTGGCCCGGCGGGTGGTCGCGCGGCTGTCCGCCGACGGGCGGCGGGTGCTGGGGGTGACGGTCGGGGTGCCGGGGCTGGTCGACGCGGCCGGCGTCGTGCGCGTCGCGCCGAACCTCGGCTGGCACGACGTGGACCTGCGCGCCGATCTGCACCGGGCGCTCGGCGGCGCGGTCGACGTGCTGGTCGACAACGACGCGAACCTGGGCGTGGCCGCCGAGCACCGCTACGGGCCGCACGCCGGCACCCCCGACCTGGTGTACCTGACCGGCGAGGTCGGCATCGGCGCCGGCATCATCGCCGGGGGCCGGCCGCTGCGCGGTTTCCGGGGCTACTCGGGGGAGATCGGCCACGTGCCCGTCGTGCCGGACGGCCCCCGGTGCGGGTGCGGGCGGCGCGGATGTCTGGAGTCCGTGGTGGGGCTGGCGGCGCTGATCGGGGCTGCGGGCGACGGGCCGCCGCCGACGCCGGAGCACCTGACGACGGCCGTGGACGACCTGGCGACCCGGGCCGGGGCGGGTGACCGGCAGGTGCTGGCCGCCCTGGAGCTGTCCGGCACCCGGCTGGGCCTCGGCCTGTCGGTGCTCGCGAACCTCCTCAACCCCGAGAAGATCGTGCTCGGCGGGTACTACGTGCCCCTCGCCCCCTGGCTGCTCCCCGCCGCCCGCGCGGAACTCGGGTCGGGCGTGCTCGCACCGGACGCGGGCGGGGCGGTGCTGACCGCGTCCACCCTCGGGCACAGCGCGGCGGCGCTCGGCGGCGCGGCCCGGGTCCTCGACCTGGTCGACGCGGGCCGGATCCCGCTGCTCGACCCGGCCTGACCGGCGCCCCGGGCGGGCGGAAATTCCCGGACCCACACACCCTCCGACGGGTACGGTGCGCCCATGATCCAACTCGAGCGGCTCCGCCCCGACCACGCCCCGGCGCTGCTCGCCTTCGAGCGCGCGAACCGGGCGTACTTCGCCGCGTCCATCCCCGACCGGGGCGACGGGTACTTCGCCCGGTTCGACGAGCGGCACGCCGCGCTCCTGGCCGAGCAGGCCGACGGGCTGATCGCCTTCCACGTGCTGGTGGACGGGTCGGGCGCGGTCCTGGGCCGGGTGAACCTGGTCGACATCGCCGACGGCGCGGCCGAACTCGGCTACCGGATCGCCGAGCGGGCCGCCGGCCGGGGCCTGGCCACGACGGCCGTCCGCGAGGTGTGCGCCCTGGCCGCCGACGGGTACGGGCTGGCGGAGCTACGGGCCGTCACCACACTCGACAACGCGGGCTCCCGCTCCGTCCTGACCCGCAACGGGTTCGTCCCCACCGGGGAGCTGGTCGTGGACGGCCGCGCCGGACTCAGTTACGCCCGGAAGCTGGTACCCGGCGGGGGCGGCCCGGTCGGGTAGGCGGCCGCGCCGCCTGCGGCTCGGCGACATCCGGACGCGGCCCGGCCGCACGGGGCCCGACGCACCCGCCCCTGAGGCCCAGGTGGCCGTCGCGGGGCCCGGCCCGTCTCCGCCGCGCGAGCCCCGCCCGGGTCAGCCCAGGGTGATCGGTAGCGAGCGGTAGCTGGGGATCAGGAGGGAGTTGTCGAGCACCGGGTCGGGCCCGATCGCCAGGTCCGGGAACCGCCGCAGGAGCCGGGGCAGCGCGAGCACCCCCTCGCTGCGGGCCAGCGCCGCGCCGAGGCAGTAGTGCGGGCCGATCCCGAAGCTGATCGGGTGGTTGTCGGGCCGGTCGGGGTCGAACGCGTCCGGGTCGGCGAACCGCGCCGGGTCCCGGTTCGCGGCGCCCAGCAGCACCAGCGCCGTGTACCCTGCGGGCACCGTCACCCCGTGGAACTCCACGTCCTCGGCGACGGCCCGGCTGACGAACTGCACGGGGCTGACGAACCGCAGGATCTCCTCCACGTACGCCGGCGCGGTGGCCGGATCGTCGCGGAGCCGGGCGGCGTGCGCGGGCCGGGCCAGGAGCTGGACCAACCCGTGCGCGATCATCGGCGTGGTGGTGGCGAACGCCGCGTTGTAGGTGACCACCAGGTTGTGGGCGAGTTCGAGGTCGGTGACGTCGTGGCCGCCGGCGGCGCCCTGTTCGAGGATGCCGCTGATGATCCCGCCGTCGGGTTCGTTCCGGAGCTGTTCGATGAGGTCCAGGTAGTAGCCGACGAGTTCGCGGGCGGCGGTGTTGGCGGCGGAGAACACCACCGGGTCGTGGCCGCGCGGGCTGAGCGCGTCGTTGATCAGGTTGGCGCGGGGCGGGATCTGGTCCCAGTGCCGTTCGGGGATGCCGAACAGCCGGCCGACGACTCCGGCGGGTACCCGGTAGGCGAACTCGGTCATGAGGTCCAGCGTGGCGCCGTCGGCGGCGTTCCTGGCCATCCGGTCGCAGACGGTGTCGACCAGGTCGGCGATGGCCGGTTCGAGGTCGGCGACCCGCCGGGGGGTGAACACCGACTGGAAGAGCCTGCGGAACCGGGTGTGTCCCGGCCCGTTGGCGAACATCATCGAGCCGGTGAGGGTGGTGAGCAGGTCGTGGTCGCGCCAGCCGGGCTGGAGCCGGTCGAGCCGGGTCGCGTCGGAGTTGCGGAACCGGGGGTCGCGGAGCACCTCGTTGACGGCCGCGTGGCCGTGCACGAGCGCGCGGACCGACGGGTGCGCGTCGGGGCCGACCGCGGCGACGGGGCCGTGCGCGTGCAGGGCCGAGTACAGCGGGAACGGGTCGTCGCAGCCGGCCGGGGAGAGGAGTTCCCGCACCACGTCTTGTATGTCCATAGTGGACCCCCATGGGATGAGGGAGCCCCGGTGCGCCTGAGCGCACCGGGGCTCACGTTTCCGACATTCCGCCGGAGCGAGTTCCAGGTTATCCGGATCCGTCCACGCGCGGGATGCCCGTGTGGCGGAACCCCGGAAGGTGAGCCTCTTGTGAGACCCGCCCGCCGGCCGGCCTAGAAGTCGACGTTGTTCCAGGCTCCGTTGCTGCACGCGCCCGCGCCGAGGCCCAGGCCGAGGATGCCCACGCCGATCCCGCACACGTTGATCGGCGCCTGCACGACGAAGTAGAACTGGTTGCCGTTGCCGACGCCGTGGTTGCCGATCGAGATCTGCCACACGCCCGCGCCCTCGGGGCTGTGGTCCGCCGCGTGGGCCGGGACCGCGCCAGCGCCCACAATGGCCGCTGACAACATCGCGACGCCGATACCCTTGCTGATCCACCGCTTCATGACAGTTACACCTTCCACGATCACGTTGGAATAACAGGTGGGTGTTACCGAAACAGCTTTACACAGCCATGACGTATCGGGATCCTTTATGGAAAAAAGCCATTCTTCGTGTACTCGGCAAGAAATGTTCATTGCGGCACTTGAATGGCAATAGCACTCGTACAAGAATGTCCATCCCGTTATGTCCTTAACAGGACAAACCGCCTAGCCCCGGGCGTGCCGGGCGGCGGGGGTCCGGCCGGCGGGCTGGCGCACCGGGGCCGGCGTCGGGATCCCCGGCACGGGCAGGGTGCGGGGCTCCCCCGCGCGCAGGTCCACGGTCTCGCCGTGGTGGCGCAGTTCGACGGCCTCCCCGGCGCGCAGGGTGTAGGTCGCCGCGTCGGGTCCGATGTCGACGTGCAGCCGGCGCTTCCCGAGCGAGAGCGTGAACGCCAGGCGGGTCAGGGCGGCGGGCAGCCGGGGCGCGAAGCTCGGTACGGGGCCGACCTGGCGGAGGCCGCCGAACCCGGCGACCAGCGCGATCCAGCTGCCGGCCAGGGACGCCATGTGCAGGCCGTCGCGGGTGTTGTGCTCCAGGTCGTCGAGGTCCATCAGCGCGGCCTCGCCCAGGTAGTCGTAGGCGAGGTCGAGGTGGCCGGTCTCGGCGGCCAGCACGGCCTGGGTGCACGCCGACAGGGAGGAGTCGCGCACGGTCAGGGCCTCGTAGTAGGCGAAGTTGCGGGCCTTCTGGGCGGCGGTGAACGCCGCGGGGAACAGCTGCATGGCCAGTACCAGATCGGCCTGTTTGACGACCTGTTTGCGGTACAGGTCGAAGTACGGCACGTGCAGCAGCAACGGGTAGCGCTCCGCGCCGAACGCCGCGAAGTCGAACGCCTGGTGCCCGGTGAAGCCCTCGGACTGCGGGTGCACGCCCAGCGCCTCGTCGTACGGCACGGTCATCGTCTCCGCCGCCGCGCGCCAGGCGTCGGCCTCCGCCGCGTCGACGCCCAGGTCGGCGGCGCGCGACGGGTGGCTGGCCACCCCGTCGGCGGCGGCGAGCAGGTTCTGGCGGGCCATCAGGTTGGTGTACACGTTGTTGTCGGCCACGGCGCTGTACTCGTCCGGCCCGGTCACCCCGTCGATCCGGAACCGGCCGCGCGCGTCGTGGCAGCCCAGGGAGCGCCACATCCGGGCGGTGGCCACCAGCAGGTCGAACCCGGCGCCGTGCGCGAACTCCCGGTCCCCGGTCACGTCGCAGTGCCGGATCACGGCGGCGGCGATGTCGGCGCCCAGGTGGAAGGCGGCGGTGCCGGCGGGCCAGTACGCGGAGCACTCCCGGCCGGCGATGGTGCGCCACGGGAACACGGCGCCGCGCAGGCCGAGCTGGGCGGCGCGTTCCTCGGCCAGGTGCAGGGTGTCGTGCCGCCACTGGAGGGCGTGCCGGGCGGCCTGGGGCACCGCGTAGTCGAGGACGGGCAGCACGAACATCTCGGTGTCCCAGAAGGCGTGCCCGTCGTAGCCGGGACCGGTCAGGCCCTTGGCGGCGATGGCCCGGCCCTCCCCGCGCGCCCCGGCCTGCAGCAGGTGGAACAGCGCGAACCGCACGGCCTGCTGGATCTCGTCGTCGCCGTGCACCTCGACGTCGGCCCGCTCCCAGAAGTCGTCGAGGTACCCGCGCTGCTCGGCCAGCAGCCGGTCCCAGCCGATCCGGACGGCCGCCACCAGCGCCGCCTCCACCTGACCCCGCACACCGGGCAGCGAGCGGACCCGGGACCAGCCGTAGGCGACGAACTTGGTGAACGTCAGGCGCTCCCCCGGCTGGAGCAGGGCGGTCGCGGTCCACCGGCCGAGATCGGGCCGGCTGTCGGTACTGGTGGCCAGGTCGGCCGGCTCCTCGACCACGTGGTCCATGCCCGCGACGACGAGCAGGTCCGTGTTGCGGGTCCGGTGCGCCAGGACGGCCCGCGCGCCGTCGTGGGTGTGCTCCTCCGGCCGCAGCGGGTCGCGCAGGACGGCGGCGGCCCGGGGGTCGGCCACGGCGGCCGGCATCTCCTCGTTGGCGACCAGTTCGGACTGCACGACGATCCGGGCCGGGCCGCCGAGCGCCTCGACCTCGTAGCGGACCGCCGCCACGGCGCGCTGGGTGAACGACACCACCCGGGTCGCGCGGACCCGCACGGTGCGGCCGGCGGGGGACGTCCACTCGGCGGTCCGGGTCAGGGTGCCGGCCCGGAAGTCGAGGCAGCGTTCGTGCTCGCGCAGCTCGCCGTACCGGATGTCGAAGGGTTCGTCGTCGACGAGCAGCCGGATCAGCTTGCCGTTGGTGACGTTCAGGACGGTGTCGCCCGCCTCGGGATAGCCGTAGCCGGCCTCCGCGTACGGCAGCGGGCGGGACTCGTGCACGCCGTTGAGGTAACTGCCGGGCAGCGCGTGCGGCTCGCCCTCCTCCAGGTTCGCCCGCCAGCCGATGTGCCCGTTGGCCAGGGCGAACACGGATTCGGACTGGGCCAGGACGTTCAGGTCCAGGCCGGTCTCGCGCAGCCGCCACGGTTCGACCTGGTAGCCGGGTTGCTCGATCATGACGGCAGCAGCCCGGCGAGGTCGGTCACGACGGTGTCGGCCCCGGCGGCGCGCAGGTCGGCGCCCTGCCCGACCCGGTCCACCCCGACGACGTAGCCGAACGCCCCGGCCCGGCCCGCTTGGACCCCGGCGAGGGCGTCCTCGAACACAGCCGCCGCGTGCGGGGCCACGCCCAGCTCCCGCGCGCCCTCCAGGTACGTGTCCGGCGCGGGTTTGCCCGCCAGGCCGCGTTCCGCCGCGACCACGCCGTCGATCCGCGCGTCGAACAGGTCGGTGATGCCCGCCGCCGCCAGGACGTCGCGGCAGTTCGTGCTCGCCGACACGACGGCAGTGCGCAGGCCGGCGGCGCGGACCGCGCGCGCGTAGCGCACCGAGCCCTCGTACGCGGTCACGCCGTCGGTGCGCAGCCGGCGCAGGACCAGGTCGTTCTTGCGGTCGCCGAGCGCGCGGACCTGCTCCTCGTCGAGGGTGACGCCCCGGGAGGCGAGGAACGCGCGGGTGCCGTCGGCGCGGATCCGGCCGTCCACGTACCGGTCGTAGTCGGCGACGGGGTCGAAGGGCACGAACGGTTCGCCGGTGGTGCGGGCGCGCTCGGCCAGGTACCCGTCGAAGAGGTCCTTCCAGGCCGCCGCGTGCACCGTCGCGGTCATGGTCAGCACGCCGTCGAGGTCGAACAGGCAGACCCGGATGTGGGCGGGCAGGCCGACCAGCTCCGGATTCGCGGGGTCGCTCCCTGGCATCGAAGTCCTCCCGCCGCGCCGACACACCGAGCCTATGCGACGTACCCGCTCACGGCGCCCGGAAACCCGGGGCCGGTCAGGCCTGGGCGGTCGGGTGCAGGAGCGGCCGGTAGCCGGCGGCGAGGACGGCCGTGGTCACCGGCGGGGTGAGCACCTCCACCGGCTCGGCGGACGGCACGGGCTCCGCCGGCAGGTACCCGTCGAAGGTCCACGGGGCGAACCGGCCGGCCGCGACCAGTCCCACCCGGTCGTGCCGGCGGACGAGCACCCCGTCCGGCAGCGTCCCGAAGGCCGCGCCCCGGGTCCGCTGCCGGCGGGTGCGCGGCTCGACCCGTTCCGCGTGCAGCCGCGCGTCCATCTCGACCGCCTTCGGCGGGGCGGCCAGGCCCTCGGCGCTGCGCCAGAGTTCGGCGTAGGAGGTGTACTCGGCGCGGCGGCAGTAGGCGCACGGGCGGTGGCCGGCGGCGAGGGCGGTGGCCTCGTCGAGGAAGAACAGGGCCGTCCACCGGCCGGGCGGCATCGGGTCGCGCCGCCAGCCCCGCCACTCCAGGACGCAGCAGATCCAGAGCTTCGACCGCCAGCGGGTCACGCCGAGCCGGCGGTCGGGGCCGTGCAGGCAGCCCCGGTTGCCGGTCAGCAGGCCCCGGGCGTCGACGGCGAGGATCTCGCCGGTGGGGGCGACCCGGTTCTGCAACGTCATCGGACCATCGTGCACCGGGGTGGGCGGGCGGGGAAGGGGGACGCGCCCGGGGCCGGTGGGGGCTCCGGCACGGGTGGTGCTCCGGCGGGAGCAAGGGCCTCGCGCGGGTCGGTGCCCGGCGCGGGTGGGTGCCCCGGCGGCACCGGGCGCCGCCGTCAGCGGCGTTCCCGCTTCGGGAAGACGGTGTAGCTCGCCGCCCACACGAACCCGATCGCGGCCACCACGCCCATCTTGCCCAGCCACGCGCTCAGCGCCGCCGTCCGGGAGGCGTCCCCGACGTAGCCGATGGCCAGGGCCAGGAGTCCGGCGGCGATCCCGCAGGCGAGGGCCAGCTTGGCGAACTCGCGCCACTCGTACAGGGCCCGGCCGGTGCCGTACCTCGGGGGCTTCACCGGGGGCGGACCGCCGGCGAACCGGTACGCGAAGCGCTGGTCGGCCCAGCGGACCATCGAGTGCCCGAAGGCGACGGAGAAGCCCAGGTACACCGCCGCCAGGCCGTGCTGCCAGCCGGCCTTGCCGCCACCGTGCAGGTCGACGGCCGTGGCGGTCAGCAGCCCGAGGTCGATCACGGGGGCGGCGAGGAGCAGGGCGGCGCCGGTGCGGGGCATCCGGAACACGTAGCGGACCACGAGCCCGCTGAGCAGGGACACCACGAACAGCACCTCGCCGATGGCGAGAAACGCGAGAACCATGATCCTATTCTCGGTACGCGGGGCGCCCGGGGCCTCCCCCGGCGTGGTGAACCCGGGGTACATCCTTCGGCGTACCCCTAGTGTGTGGGTCGTGAAGAGGCGTGATCTGTGGACCGCGGCGACCGTGGCGGTGGTCGGCACGGCGCTGTGGGCGTCCGGCGCCTACGACGGCCGCACCGATCCCGCCTGGCTGCTCCTGGTGCCGCTGGCCGCGATGGTCGTGGCGGTCGCCCTGGGCCGGGCCGCCCCGGTGCCGGCCGTGCTGCTGGGGACCGTCGCGGTGGCCGCCGACCAGGCGCTCGGCCCGTCGCTGGCCACGGTGCTCGCCTTCACCCAGGTGCTCTACGACGCGACCGTGCACGGCCCGCGCCGGCTGCCCCGGATCCTGCTCTGGGCGGGGGTGGTCGTGGCCGCCGGCGCGGCCGTCGTGGCGGTGGCCGTCACCGGGGAGCTGCGGGCCGCCGTGGTCGGGGTGACCTCGGCCCTGGTCCTGGTCGTGCCGGTGGAGACGGGGCAGATCGTCCGCCAGCACCGCGCCGAGGCCGCCGCCGAACGGGAACGCACCGCGCAGGTGGCCCGGCTGGCGGAACTCGACCACCGGCACGCCGTGCACGCCGAACGGTCCCGGATGGCCCGCGAGCTGCACGACGTCGTCGCCAACCACCTGTCCGTCATCGCCCTGCACGCCACCGGGGGCCTGGCCCTGCCCCCGGAGAACACGGAGGCGACCCGCAGGGCGCTCGGGGTGGTGCGGGAGAACGCCGTGGCCGGGCTCGCCGAGATGCGCCAGCTCGTGGCGGTGCTGCGCGAGGAACCCGGCGACCTGGTCGTGCCGGGGCTCGACGGCCTGCCCGCGCTCGTCGACCGGGCGGGCGGGACCCTGCGCGCCGAGGGGACGGCGCGCCGACTGCCGGTGACCGTGGAGTTCGCCGCGTACCGGATCGTGCAGGAGTCCCTGACCAACGCGCTCAAGCACGCCGGGTCGGCCCCCGCGACGGTCGCCGTGACGTACCTGCCGGACGCGGTGCGGGTCGAGGTGACCAATCCGCTCGGCGCGTCGGCCGGGGTACCGTCCGGGGGCGCGGGCCTCGTCGGCATGCGCGAACGGGCGTCGCTGCTGGGGGCGGCGTTCGCGGCGGGACCGGAGGGGGACGCGTGGCGGGTGCTGGTGGAGTTTCCGACGTGACCGGGGCGACGGGGGCGACCGGGACGGCCGGCGCGGGTGCGGCTGCCGGCGGATCCGGCGTGATCCGGGTCGTGCTCGCCGACGACCAGCCGGCGGTGCGCGCGGGCCTGGCCCTGGTGCTGTCCGCCGCGCCCGACATCGAGGTGGTGGGCGAGGCCGGCGACGGGGAGCAGGCCGTGGCGCTGGCCACCCGGCTCGCCCCCGACGTGGTGGTGATGGACGTCCGGATGCCCGTGCTCGACGGGATCGCCGCGACCCGCCGGCTCGTCGGGATCGCCGACGTGCTGGTGCTGACGACGTTCGACCTCGACGAGTACGTGTTCGGCGCGCTGCGGGCCGGCGCGGCCGGGTTCCTGCTCAAGGACACCGACGCGGCCGGGCTGATCGGCGCCGTCCGGCTCGTGGCGCGCGGCGAGGGCCTGATCGACCCGCAGGTGACCCGGACCCTGATCGCGGCCTTCGCCCGGCGCGCGGCTCCCCCGCCGTCCACGGTGCTCGACGCCCTGACGGCCCGGGAGCGCGAGGTACTGGCCGGGCTGGCCGGCGGGCTGTCCAACGCCGACCTGGGCGCGCGGCTGTCGATCACGGAGGCGACGACGAAGGTGCACGTCAGCCGGGTCCTGGCCAAGCTCGGGCTGCGCAGCCGGGTACAGGCGGCGGTGCTGGCCCAGGAGCTGGGCGTGCCGCCGCTGGGCTAGGCGGGCCGGGCGGCCGTCCGATCCCTCGGGCACCCCGCCCGCCGCCGTACCCGGATCCGTTGTCCCGCACGGGTTCCGGCGGCTCGCGGCAACCCGACCCTGACCCTGCCGAAACCCGACTGTGACGTGGCCCAACTCATACCGGGCGGAGAAGTCCGAGTCGTGCGGATAAATCGCCGCAATCTCACCCGGTGATCCCGCAGCCCGGCCGGACGGTGATCAACTCGGCGAACCGACCCCTTGACGGCGCACCGTTAGGCAAGGCTAGCCTAACCACACGGCCCGACCGGCCGTCGGTCCCGCGTGGACGTCGCCGAGCACCCCACGGCAGGACGGAACAGCCATGCACCCAGGAATCAGCGACCGGCACGCCCTGGTGACCGGGGCGGGCCACGGCATCGGCGCCGCCGTCGCCCGCGCCCTCCTCGGTTCCGGGGCGCGCGTCACGGCCACCGACGTCGACCCGGCCGCGCTGGGCGCCCTCGCCGACGAGCTGGGCCCGGGGTTGCGGACCCACGTGGCCGACGTCGCGGACCCGGCCGCCGTGGAGGCCGCCTTCGTGGCCGGCGAGGCCGCGCACGGCCCCCTGGACATCCTGGTCAACGTGGCCGGCGTGCTCCGCCCGGGCCGGGTGGTCGACTGCTCCGACGAGGACTGGGCCGCCACGTTCGCCGTCAACGCCACCGGGGTGTTCCACGCCTGCCGGTCCGCCGCGCGCCGGATGGTCGCCCGCCGCTCCGGGGCGATCGTGACCGTGGCCTCCAACGCGGCCGGGGTGCCCCGCGCGGGGATGGCCGCGTACGCCGCCTCCAAGGCCGCCGCCGCCATGTTCACCAAGTGCCTCGGCCTCGAACTCGCCGGGCACGGGATCCGGTGCAACGTCGTCGCTCCGGGCTCCACGGACACCCGGATGCAGCGCGACCTGTGGGCCGACGAGCACGGGGCCGACGCCGTCGTGGCCGGCGACCTGGGGACGTACCGGGTGGGCATCCCGCTCGGCCGGATCGCCGCACCGTCCGACGTGGCCGACGCGGTGCTGTTCCTGGCGTCCGACGCGGCCCGGCACATCACGATGCACGACCTGTACGTCGACGGCGGCGCGACCCTGCGTGCCTGACCGGATCCGCTGCTAAGGAGTTCTGCTGTGACGACGTTGACCGCACCCGGGGCGGCGGAGCTGCTCGCCCGGTACCGGGAGGGCGCGTTCTTCTTCGCCTCACCCTCGGGCTCGCTGCTCACCGAGGGCACGCACGTGACCGTGCCGCACTCGCTGCGCCCCGCCGGCCTGGCGGACCTGCCGGGCCGGCTCGCCGCCGTCCTGGACCTCGCGGCGGCGAGCGGGCACCCCGATCCCGTGGTGGTGGGCGCGGTGCCGTTCGACCACGACGCGGCCGCCCGGCTGGTGGTGCCCGAGCGGGTGCTCCGGGGCGGCACCGTGCCGGCCGGGCTGGGCCTGGTCGGCGGGGACACGAGGTGGACGGTCACCCCGGTGCCGGCCCCCGAGTCGTACGCGGCCGCCGTCGCCGACGCCGTGCGCCGGTTGCGCGCCGGGGACCTCGACAAGGTGGTGCTGGCCCGCTCGCTGCGCCTGACCTCCCCCGTGCCGGTGCGGGTGCCCGGGCTGCTCGGCGCCCTGGCCCGCCGCGACCCGACCGGGTACAGCTTCGCGGCGGACCTCGGCGCCGGCCGGACCCTCGTCGGGGCCAGCCCGGAGCTGCTGGTGTCCCGGCGCGACGGTGCCGTGGTGGCCAACCCGCTCGCCGGTTCCGCGCCCCGGGCCGTCAACCCTGCCGAGGACGCGCGCCGGGCCCGGGCCCTGATCAACTCCGAGAAGGACCGGCACGAGCACAAGGTGGTGGTCGACGCCGTGGCCGCCGCCCTCGGCCCGCTGTGCGCGGACCTGGACGTGCCGGCCGCGCCGAGCCTGGTGCGGACCGCCGCGATGTGGCACCTGTCCACCCGGATCACCGGCCGCACCGACCGGTCCGCCACCGAACTCGCCGTCGCGCTGCACCCCACCCCGGCCGTGTGCGGCGCGCCCACGGCGGCGGCCCGCGCGCTGATCGCGGACCTGGAACCGTTCGACCGGGGCTTCTACACCGGCATGGTCGGCTGGGCGGACGCCCGGGGCGACGGCGAGTGGGTCGTCACCATCCGGTGCGGGGTGGCCGAGGGCGGGACGCTCACCGTGTACGCCGGGGCCGGCGTCGTCGCCGACTCCGACCCGATGGCCGAGCTCGCCGAGACCGCCGCCAAGTTCGGCACCCTGCTCGCCGCGCTCGGCGTGGACACCGCGCTGGAAGGGCTGTCCGATGTGGCCTGAGGACGCCGCCGCCCGGTACCGGGAGAAGGGCTACTGGCTCGGCGAGACGCTCGGGGACTTCCTCCGCGCGCGGGCGGCCAGGTTCGGGGCCCGCACCGCCGTGGTGGACGGCGCGCGCCGGACCAGCTACGCCGAACTCGACGCGCGGGCCGACCGGCTCGCCGCCGGGCTGGTGCGGTTCGGGATCGCGCGGGGCGACCGGGTCGTCGTCCAGCTGCCGAATGTCCTGGAGTTCTTCGATGTCGTGTTCGCGCTGTTCCGGATCGGGGCGCTGCCGGTGTTCGCGCTGCCGGTGCACCGGGCGACCGAGATCGGCTACTTCTGCGCGCACGCCGAGGCCCGGGCGTTCGTCACCGTGGACAGCCACGAGGGCTTCGACCACCGCGACCTCGGCGGCGGCGTGCCCACGATCGTCGTCGGCGAGCCCGGCCCGCACACGGCGCTCGCGGACCTCTACGACGAGCCGGTCCCCCTCGACGGCCCGGCGGCCGGGGACCTGGCGTTCCTCCAACTTTCCGGCGGCAGCACCGGGGTGCCCAAACTCATCCCGCGCACCCACGACGACTACCTGTACAGCGTGCGGGCCAGCGCCGACATCTGCGGGCTCACCACGGACAGCGTGTACCTGGTCGCGCTGCCCGTGGCGCACAACTACCCGCTGTCCTCCCCCGGCGTGCTGGGCGCGCTGCACGCCGGCTCCCGGATCGTGCTCGCGCCCCGGGCCGACCCGGACACCGCGTTCGGCCTGATCGAACGCGAGCGGGTCACCATCACCGGGGTCGTCCCGCCGCTGGCGATCATCTGGACGGACTCGGCGGCCCGGGCGGACTACGACCTGTCGAGCCTGGAGGTGTTGCAGGTCGGGGGCGCGAAGTTCAGCGCCGAGGCCGCGCGCCGGGTCGGCCCTGCGCTGGGCTGCGCGGTGCAGCAGGTGTTCGGCATGGCCGAGGGCCTGGTCAACTACACCCGCCTGGACGACCCGGAGGACATCGTGACGGGTACCCAGGGGCGGCCGATCTCCCCCGACGACGAGCTGCGGGTCGTCGACGAGGACGACGAGCCCGTGTGGCCCGGCGAGGTCGGCCACCTGCTGACCCGGGGCCCCTACACCATCCGGGGGTACTACCGGGCCGACGCCCACAACGCCCGCGCGTTCACCCGGGACGGCTTCTACCGCACCGGTGACCTGGTGCGCCTCACCGACGGCGGCTACGTCGTGGTCGAGGGCCGGGACAAGGACCAGATCAACCGGGGCGGGGAGAAGGTGGCCGCCGAGGAGGTGGAGAACCTGCTCCTGGCGCACCCGGCGGTCCTCGACGCGGCCGTAGTGGCCATGCCCGACCCGCTGCTGGGCGAGCGCAGCTGCGCGTACGTCATCGCGCGCGAGCCGGTGCGGGGTGCCGTGCTGCGCGCGCACGTCCGCGACCAGGGCCTCGCCGCGTTCAAGGTTCCCGACCGGGTCGAGTTCCTCGACGCGTTCCCGCTCACCCCGGTCGGCAAGGTGGACAAGAAGGCACTCCGACTGAGATGGGAAGACGCATAGTGGCACTGCCCGCCATCGCCCCGTACCCGCTGCCCACGGCAGGTGACCTGCCGGCCAACCGGGTCGGCTGGACCTTCGACCCCGACCGGGCCGTGCTGCTCGTGCACGACATGCAGAACTACTTCCTGGCCCCGTACGCCGGGGACCCGATCCCGCAGGTCGTCGACACCATCAACGAGCTGCGCGCCCTCGGGCTGCCGACCGTGTTCACCGCGCAGCCCGCCGACCAGGATCCCGCCGAGCGCCGGCTGCTCACCGACTTCTGGGGACCGGGGCCGACCGGGGACGTCTCGGTCCCGGCCGGCCTGGCGCCCGCGCCCGGGGACACGGTGCTGACCAAGTGGCGGTACAGCGCGTTCGTCCGCACGGAGCTGGCCGAGCTGCTCGGGGACCGCGACCAGCTGGTCGTCACCGGGATCTACGGGCACATCGGGGTGCAAGCCACGGCCGTGGACGCGTTCATGCGCGACATCCAGGTGTTCGTGGTCGCCGACGGGATCGCCGACTTCTCCGCCGGGCACCACCGCGACGCGCTCGCCTACCTCGCCGGGCGCTGCGCCCGGGTCGTCACCGCCAAGGAGCTGACCGGATGACCCTCGACGAACTCCGAACCCAGGTCAGCGACGTGCTGGGCGAGACGCCCGGGGACGACGAGAGCCTGATCGACGCCGGCCTGGACTCGATCCGGCTGATGTCCCTGATGGAGGTGTGGCGGGCCGACGGCCACCACGTCACGTTCCTCGACCTCGCCGACCAGCCCACGCTCGCCGGCTGGGCGAGGCTGCTGGCATGACCAGCACCGCCGAACGCCTGGTCAGCCCGGCCGTGCTCCGGGCGGCGGTCCCGGCCCCTGATCCCGAGGGGGTCGCCGGTCAGCGGGCCGCGATCGCCGCCGTGCTCGACGGGCGCGACCGGCGGCTGCTCGTCGTCGTCGGGCCGTGTTCGGTGCACGATCCGGACGCGGGGACCGAGTACGCCCGGCGGCTGGCCGCGCACGCCCGTACCGTCGAAGCGGATCTTCTGGTCGTGATGCGGGCCTATCTGGAGAAGCCGCGGACCGTGGTCGGCTGGACAGGCATGGTCAACGACCCCGGCCTGGACGGCTCCGGCGACCTCGACGCGGGGCTGAGCACCGCCCGCCGGTTCCTCGCCGGGGCGTCGGCGGCCGGGGTCCCGCTCGCCTACGAGTTCGTGGACCCGATGCTCGCCGGCTACCTGTCGGACCTGGTGTCCTGGGGCGCGATCGGCGCACGCACCGTGCAGAGTCAGCCGCACCGGCTGCTCGCGTCGGCGCTGCCGATGCCGGTCGGCTTCAAGAACCCCACCTCGGGGGATGTCCGGGGCGCGGTGCAGGCCGTGCAGGCCGCCGGGTCGGGGCACGTGTTCCCGGCGATGGGCGACGACGGCGAACCGACCGTGGTGCGCAGCGGCGGCAACCCGCACGGGCACGTCATCCTGCGCGGCGGCGACGCGACCGGCCCGAACTACGACGCGGACTCGGTCGGCCGGGCCCTGGACCTGCTGGACGCCGCCGGGCTGCCCCGCCGGGTGGTGGTGGACGCCTCGCACGGCAACAGCGGCAAGGACCACCACCGGCAGCGGGTCGTCCTGGCCGACCTGGCCGGGCAGGTGGCCGGCGGGTCGGCGGGGATCGCGGGCGTGATGGTGGAGTCCTTCCTGGAGGCGGGCGCCCAACCGATCGACAACCTTCCCCTGGTGTACGGGCGGAGCGTGACCGACGCGTGTCTGGGCTGGTCGGACACCGAGGAGGTCCTCGACGACCTGGCCCGCGCGGCCCGGGCCCGACGCCTGAGCTGAGCGACACCGGCCGTGGCCCCCTTTCCCGACCGGGAAGGGGGCCACGGTCCGTTCGGGGGTCCGGCCGATGAGCGGCCGGGCCGCGACCGGGGTCTGATCGGGTCAGGCCGCCGAGGTCGGGCCGCCCGGGCGGGTCCCGCCACGGGGCGCGGCACCGTCGCGATCCGTGGCCCGGGCGAGGTGGCAGCGGCCCACAGTGGATGTCGATCGCACCGACGACGGCGGCTCCGGCCCGGAACGCACGCGTCAGGGGGACCACTCCGAAGAGCGGTCCCCCTGGACGTCGGGCGGGGCGGATCAGGGGGCCTTGGCGACCTTGACCAGGTCCGGCACCACGTTGTCGATCAGGTACGGCACGCTCAGCGGGGTCGCGGTCCGCAGCGCGGAGAACTGCTCCTGCCGCAGCACCTGGTAAGCGTTGCGCTTCACCACGGTCAGGTTCTTGAACAGGGTGTTGCCCTCCAGCGCCGTCCTGAACGTGTCCTCGGTGTAGTAGACGAGCAGCACGTCGGTGTCGAGCACGCCCACCTTCTCCAGGCTGAGCTGCGCGGCGAACTCCTCACCGGGCAGCGCGGCCACGCCGGGGGCGAGGACCATGCCGAAGTCGTTGAGCATCTTCACGCCCGCGTCGTCCTTGGAGCGCAGCACGCCCACGGAGCCGGCCTCCCAGACCTGGGACACGGCGAACTTCCTGCCGACCAGTACCGGATGATCGGTCTTGACCTTCGCGATCTTGGCTTCGACGTCCTTGACGATCTTCTCGCCCTCGTCCACCTTGCCGACGGCCCTGGCGACCTGGCGCAACGTGACCTGCCAGGCGTCCTCGAAGTTGCCCTTCTCGAAGGCGGTGGTCGGCACCAGCCCGGCGTACTTGTCGTACTGGTCCTTGATGTAGTAGTCGCCGCCGGCCAGGATCAGGTCCGGCTTGAGGGCGAGGACCTCCTCGACCTTGTAACCGTTGTCGCCGGGGCTGAGCACCTTCGGCTGGCCGGTGATCTTCGGCTTGGCCCACGGGCTGATCCCGTCGGGGCCGGAGGACTCGGCGATGCCGACCGGCTGGATGCCGAGCAGCAGCAGGGCGTCGAGGTCCGCGTCCGACAGGGTGACGATCCGCTGCGGGGCCTTGTCGATGACCGTCTTGCCGAGCTTGTGCTCGACCGTCACCGGGTAGGCCGCCGACTTCGCCCCGGTGGCCTGGGCCTTGTCCTCGCTCTTGCCGCCGCACGCGGCGCCGAGGGTCGCGACCATCAGGGCGACGCCCAGGATTCCCACCCGACGGGCGATCCGTTCAGTACTCGTCAACGCACTCACGTTCCTCACAGGTTAGGTTAGGCAGGCCTAACCTAAGGGACGGCCCCGTGCTGCGCAATGGCGATGTGGTTAGGCTAACCTAAGCCATCCTTCACGGCCGAACAGGAGACCTCATGCCGCCACCCGCCGTGGTGTCGCGGACCCGGACCGCGCCCGCCCGACGGGGCCGGCGCGCCCGGACCAGCGGCCTCCTCGCGTTGCTGGCCGGCGTCGCACTCGCCGTCTGCCTCAGCCTCGCCCTCGGCGCCGAGGACCTCAGCCCGGCCGCCGTCTGGCACGCCCTCGTCTCCCCCGACGGCGGCGACCCGACCGCGATCGTCCGGGAACTGCGGCTGCCCCGCACCGTGCTCGGCGTCCTCGTCGGACTCGCCCTCGGCGTCGCCGGAGCTTTGATGCAGGGCCACACCCGCAACCCGCTCGCCGACCCCGGGCTGCTCGGCATCTCCGCCGGGGCCTCGTTCGCCGTGGTGGTCGGGATCAGCTTCTTCGGGGTCGGCGCGTTCGGCGGGCACATCTGGTTCGCGTTCGGCGGGGCGCTGCTGGCCAGCGTGGCCGTCCTCGGCGTCGCCGCCCGGCCCCAGGGCGGCCCCTCGCCGGTGACCATCACGCTCGCCGGGTTCGCGCTCAGCGCGCTGCTCGCGGCGTTCACCTCCGCGATCCTGCTCAGCGACAAGGCCAGCCTGAACCAGTTCCGGTTCTGGGTGGTCGGTTCGCTGTCGGGGCGCGACCTGGGGATCGCCGCGCAGGTCGCCCCGTTCATCGCCGTCGGGCTCGTGCTGGCGCTGGCCAACGCGCCCGCGCTCAACGCGCTCGGGCTCGGCGAGGACGTCGCCCGGGCCCTGGGCCGCAACGTGCTGGCCGCCCGGGTCGTCGGGGTGCTCGCCGTGATGCTGCTCGCCGGGGCCGCCACCGCCGCGTGCGGGCCGATCGGGTTCCTCGGGCTCGTCGTGCCGCACGCCGCCCGGTTCCTCACCGGACCCGACCACCGGTGGCTGGTGCCGTACTCGGCGCTGCTCGGGGTGATCGTGCTGCTCGCCGCCGACATCGCCGGCCGGCTGCTCGCCCGGCCGTCGGAGCTGCAGACCGGCATCGTGCTCGCCGTGCTCGGGGCCCCGCTGTTCATCGTGCTCGTCCGACGGATCCGGCTGGTGCGCCTGTGACCACGACCCCTGACGCTCCCGCGGCCACGACCACTGGTGCCGCCGGGACCACGACCCTCGCCCGCCGCCGGGTGCCGCACGCCGGGCTGGCGCCGGTCCGGGTCGGCCGGGTCTCCGGGCTCGTCCGGCTCCGGGCCGTCCTGGTCGGGCTGCTCGGCCTCGCGGGCCTGTGCGCCGCCGCCGTCGCCGGCATCGGGCACGGGGACTACCCGATGCACCCCGCCGACGTGGTGGACGTGCTGTTCGGCGGCGGCACGAAGATGGACCGGTACGTGGTCTTCGACCTCCGGCTGCCCCGGGTCCTCACCGGCGCCCTGGTCGGCCTCGCGCTCGGCCTCGCGGGCGCGCTCACCCAGACGGTCGCGCGCAACGCCCTGGCCAGCCCCGACGTCCTCGGCGTCACCCAGGGCGCGTCCGTCGGCGCGGTCGCCGTGGTCGTCCTGGGTGGGGCCGGGGCGGCGGTGAGCGTACCCGTCGCCGCCCTGCTCGGGGCCCTGGCCGCCGCCGTCGCCGTGTACGCGCTGGCCTGGCGGCGCGGGGTGCACGGCCACCGGTTCATCCTGATCGGCCTGGCCGTCGGCGAGGTGCTGTCCGGCCTGGTGTCCTACCTGCTGGTCCGGGCCGAGATCGTGGACGCCGCCAAGGCCACCATCTGGCTGAACGGCTCGCTGTCCAACCGGGACTGGTCGTCGGTCCGGCCGCTGGCGTTGAGCCTGTGCGTGCTGGTCCCGCTGGCGCTGGCCACCTCGTTCCCCACCCGCGCGCTCCAGTTCGGCGACGACACGGCCCGGGGGCTCGGCGTGCGCCTGCAACGCGCCCAACTCGTGGTGCTGCTCGCCGCCGTGGGGCTCGCGGCGGCGGCCACGGCCGCGGCCGGCCCGATCGGGTTCGTCGCGTTCCTCACCCCGCAGGTCGCGCTCCGGCTGGTCGGCGGGCCCAAGCCGCCCCCGCTGGTGTCGGCGGTCCTCGGCGCGTGCCTGCTGGTCACGGCCGACTTGGTCGCGCGCACCCTCACCCCGCACGAACTCCCCGCCGGGCTGGTGACCGCCGCCGTCGGCGCGCCGTACCTGCTGTGGCTGCTGACCCGAACCCGAAGGACCTCGTGATGACCGACTCCTCCCGGCTGCGCGCCCAGGGCCTGCGGCTGGCCTACGGCGACGTGCCGGTCCTCGACGGCCTCGACCTGGACGTCACCGACGGCGAGATCACCGCCATCGTGGGCCCGAACGGCTGCGGCAAGTCCACCCTGCTGCGCGCGCTGAGCCGCCTGCTGCGCCCCCAGGCCGGCCAGGTGCTGCTCGACGGCCGGCTGATCCACCAGACCCCGACCCGGCAGGTCGCCCGGGCGCTGGGCCTGCTCCCCCAGTCGCCGGTGGCGCCCGAGGGGCTGACCGTCGCGGACCTGGTGATGCGGGGCCGGCAGCCGCACCAGGCCTGGTTCCGGCAGTGGGGCGCCGACGACGAGGACGTGGTGGCCGAGGCCCTGGAGTGGACCGGGATGCTCGACCTCGCCGACCGGCCCGTGGACACCCTGTCGGGCGGCCAGCGGCAGCGGGCCTGGATCTCGATGGCCCTGGCCCAGGGCACCGACCTGCTGCTGCTCGACGAGCCGACCACGTTCCTCGACCTCGCCCACCAGCTCGACGTGCTCGACCTGGTCGGCCGGCTGCACCGGGAGCGGGGCCGCACCGTCGTGATGGTGCTGCACGACCTGAACCTCGCCGCCCGGTACGCGCACCGGCTGGTCGCGATGCGGGACGGCCGGATCGTCGCCTCCGGGCCACCGGCGGAGATCCTCACCCCCGAGCTGGTCGAGGACGTGTTCGGGGTGCGGGCGCTCGTGGTCACCGACCCGGCCGCCGGGACCCCGCTGGTGGTGCCGTTGGCGGGGCCGGCGGCGCAGGCGGCCGAGCGGGGCGCCGAGCAGCTCTCGCCGAAGGTCCACTGAAGACCATCAGAGGGGTACGGGCCGGCGCGTCGTCGGGTCCTTCGCGGGGGCGCGGTTCGCCGGTACCCGTCGATGTCTCTTCGTGGTCGTCGGGGTGGACGACCAGGGCGGTCCTCGGCTTCGACACCGCAACGCGGGGGCGCGGCGGCTGGTGCCGTCCGCGCCCCCGCGTTCTTGATGACGGCAGGCCCGTTCGCGACTACCGGGCCGGCACCAGGCGGCCGGCGGCCAGCGCGACCGTGCGGGGCAGCCGCTCGATGGTCGTCGGCCGGTGCGCGATCACGATCATCGTGCGGTCCCGGTGCAGCACCCCGATGGCCGTCTCCAGGGCGGTCGCGGTCCGGGCGTCGATGTCGGCGGTCGCCTCGTCGAGGACCAGCACCTCCGGGTCGATCAGCGCCGCGCGGAGCAGGCCGACGAGCTGGCGTTCGCCGGCCGAGAAGCTCTCGCCGCGCGCGCCCAGGTCCGTGTCCAGGCCGGCGGGCAGGCCGGCCACCCAGCCGTCGAGGCCCAGGCGGTCGACGGCCCGGCGCATCGCCGCGCGGTCCGGGTCGCCGGGGGTCAGGGCCAGGTTGTCGGCGAGCGTGCCGCTGATCATGTGCACCTGCTGCGGGATCAGCACGATCCGGCGGCGCAGTTCGTCCGGCGCCAGGTCGGCCAGGTCGACCCCTGCGTAGCGGACCGTGCCCCGGTCGGGGGCGTACAGCCCGCACAGGATCTTCGCCAGGGTCGTCTTGCCCGAGCCGGTCTCGCCCACCAGGCCGGCGTGCTCGCCCCGGGCGAAGGCCAGCGTCAGGCCGTGCAGCACGGGCAGGTCGTCGTGGTAGCCGAAGGCGATGTCGTGCGCCTCCAGGCCGCCGGAGCCCGGGGTCGGGGTGCCGGCCGGGCGGCCCTCGGGCGGCGCGGCGGCCTCCAGGAGGTCCAGCAGCCGGGCCAGGCCGACCCGGGTCTCGACCAGCTCGCCGGCCACGTAGGTCAGGTCGTCGACCGCGCCGAACAGGTCCCGGGTGGCGAGCAGGAACACCACCACCACCCCGACCCGCAGGTCACCGCCCGCGACCAGATAGGCCCCGACGACGAGGAGTACGGCCGTGGCCGCGCCCTGCACCAACCAGGTGCCCTCGACCCAGCTGACCGCGCGCTGGGTGGCCCGCACCGCCCGGTGGTACGCGTCGGTGTCCCGGCGCAGCCGCGCGCTCCACACCCGGGTCGCCCCCGCGACCTGGAGCTGTTCGCGCGCGCCCAGCCCCTCCTGGAGGGTGCCGGCGACCGTCGCCTCGGCGGTGGCCTCGGCCGGGAACACCCGGTCGGCGGCCCGGCGGAACAGCCTGCCCAGCACGAACATCGGGCCGCCGAACACGACGAGGACGAGGAGGAAGAGCTGCCAGGAGTAGCCGACGAGCATGACGGTGCTGAACAGCAGGTACCCGCACAGGGACAGCAGGTCCGGCACCTGGGCCCGGAAGAACGTGGCCACCTCGGCGATCTCCACCGTGCCGCGCTGGAGCAGGTCGCCGTCGCGGTGCGCCTCCACGAACCGCAGCGGGGCCCGTCCGAGGCGTTCCACGGCCCGTTCGCGCAGGTCGCGGACCACGCGTTCGCCGGCGCGGGTCAGCAGGATCTCGGCCTGGCGGAGCAGGAGCATCCGGGCGACGACGAGCACGATGACGGCCGCCGAGTACCAGATCAGGCCGTCGCGGTCCCTGGCCTCGATCCGGTCCACGGCGGTCCCGATCGCGGCCGGCACCAGGGTCAGGGCCAGCGTGGACAGCAGGCTGACCGCGACGGCCAGGCCCAGCGCGCCCCGGTGCGGGCGCAGGTACGGCCAGATCCGGCGGGCCACCCGGGCCTGTTCGGGCAGGTCGGCGAGCATGCGGATGTCAGCCACGGGAGCCTCCGGTCGGTGCGGCGGACGCCATCGCCCCGGCGCCCAGGTCGACGACCCGGTCGGCGTGCCCGGCCAGGGCCGGTCGGGACGTGACGGCGATGATGGTGGCGGCCGGGGCCAGGGCCCGCAGCCGGGCGGCGATCCGTTCCTCGGTACCGGCGTCCACGGCGGCGGTCACGTCGTCCAGGAGCAGCACGGACGCCCCGCGCAGCAGGCCCCGGGCGAGCGCGAGCCGCTGGAGCTGGCCGCCGGACAGGGCCGAGCCGCGTTCCCCGACGTCGGTGTCGAGGCCGTCCGGCAGCCCGGTGACGTGCCCGTCCACGGACGCGGTCCCGCACGCGGCCAGCAGGTCCTCATCTGTCAGCGCGTCGCGGCCCAGGCGGAGGTTCTCGGCGATGGTGCCCGACAGCAGCGCGGGCCGCTGGGCGACGAGGGTGATCCGGGACCGCAGGTCGTCCAGGTCGGCCGTCCGCAGGTCCACGCCGCCGTAGGTGACGGTGCCGACGGTCGGGTCCTGCAACCGGGCGAGCAGGCGCAGCAGGGTGGACTTGCCGGACCCGACCGACCCGGTGACGGCGACGAACTCCCCCGCCGCGATCGTCAGGTCCGGCCAGGTCAGCGGCGCGCGGTCGGGCAGGGTGACGCCGAGTCCGGTCAGGACCAGGTCGCCGGTGCGCGGCAGGGCGACCGGGTCCGCCGGGGTCGACAGGGTCGGGACGGTGTCGAGCACCTCGGCGATCCGGCCCGCCGACGTGTACGCCTGCCCGACCTGCCGGAACCGGTCGGTGAGCACCATGACCTGCCGGGCGAGCAGCATCATCCAGCTGGCGAACGCGACCAGCCCGCCGATGGAGAACCGGCCGTCGAGCACCGCCAGCCCGCCGACCGCGACCCCGACACCGGTGGCCAGCCACGGGACGAACGGGGCGTGCGCCGACCAGCCCGCCGCGACCCGCGACAGGGTCAGGGTGCGGGCCGTCAGGTCGGCGCTGCGTTCGTGGTGCCGGGCGATCAGCACGCCCTCCCCGCCGATGCCGCGCACCGCCACGCTCGCCGACAGCAGGTCCTCGACGGCGGTGGCCCGGGCGCCGTGCGCGGCGGACACCTCCTCGTTGGCCCGGGCGAACCGGCGCGGGTACCACAGGTTCACGGCCACCAGCAGGGGCAGCGTGGCCAGGCCGGTCACGGCGAGCATCGGGTCCAGGCTCCCGATCACGACCACCACGACGCAGAAGCCGATCACGCCGCTGACCAGGGACGGGATCACCCGGAGGAACTCGGCCACCGTGGCCACGTCCCGGGTGCCCCGGTCGACGAGGTCACCCACCGGGTACCGGCCGGCGGCCGCCCGGTCCAGGCCGAGCACCGTGTCCAGCAGCCGCCCGACGAGCCGGTTGCCCGTGGCGTTGGCCGCGAGCGCCGCCCACCAGCGCAGCCCGGTCTCGGCGACCACGAGGAGCAGGGAGACGGCGAGGCCGACGAGGGCCCAGCGCAGTACCGCCGACTGGTCCTGGGGTTTGACCCCGTCGTCGATGGCGTGCTGCAGGCACCAGGGCAGCAGGATCAGACCGGCCTGGTAGCCGAGGCCGCAGACCGCCGACGCGGTGACGCCGGGCCAGGAGCGGCGGGCGGACCAGAGCAGGAGCCGGGTGGCGCTCGTCATGCGGTGTCTCCAGAGTCGGGGAGCCGGGTGGTGGGGGCTGATGCGGACGTGGCCACGGTGGACCCGACGGCGGTCGCCGTGGACCCGGTCGCGGCGGGCGCGGACACCGGAGATCCGGTCGGAGCAGGCGCTGATCCGGTCGCGCCGGCCAGGGCAGCCGGGGTGCGCAGCTCGAACAGGTCGCGCAGCCGCAGGGTCAGGCCGTGCCGCCGGGCCGCGGTGACCAGCCGCATCGCCGCGAGGCTGTCGCCGCCGAGGTCGAAGAAGCCGGTGTCGGCCCCGACCCCGGGCAGGTCCAGCACCTCGGCGAACGCGGCACACCACGCGGCCTCGGCGGGGCCCGCCGGTTCCCGCCCGGCGGCCAGGCCCGCGAGGTCCGGCCGGGGCAGCGCGGAGCGGTCGAGCTTGCCGTTGGCGGTCACCGGCAGGGCCGGCAGGCAGACCACGGCCGCCGGGACGAGGTGTCCGGGCAGGACGGCGGCCAGTTCCGCGCGGACGGTCGCCGGGTCGGGCGCGTGGCCGGCCTCGGGCACCACGTACCCGACGAGCCGGCGCACGCCGGGGGTGTCCTCGCGCACGTCGACGGCAGCCCGGGCGATGTCGGGGCGCGCGGTGAGCGCCGCCTCGACCTCGCCGGGTTCGATCCGGAAGCCGCGCACCTTCACCTGGTCGTCGGCGCGGCCCAGGTAGTCGATCCGGCCGTCGGGGGTCTGGCGGACCAGGTCGCCGGTGCGGTACATCCGGGCGCCGGGCGCGAACGGGCTGGCCACGAACCGGGTCGCGGTCAGGCCGGGCTGGCCGGCGTAGCCCCGGGCGAGGGCCGCCCCGCTGAGGTACAGCTCCCCGGCGGTGCCGGGCGGGACGGGGCGCAGGCCGTCGTCGAGGACGTGCAGGCCGGTGTTGGCGACGGGGTGGCCGATCAGGGGCCGGTCGGCCTCGCGGACCCGTTGCACGACGGTGTCGACGGTGCACTCGGTGGGGCCGTAGAAGTTGTACGCCTCGGTGCCGGTGAGGGCCCGGAGCCGGTCCCACAGCCGGGTGGGGACGGCCTCGCCGCCGACGCCGAGGACGGCCAGGCCGCAGGTCTCGCCGCCGCCGATCCCCGGGGCACCGGTTGCCGCGTTGTCGCTGGCCGCAGCACCGCCGGACGTGGACAGCCCGCCTGGGTCGGCCCCGGAGCCACCGCCGTGACCGGCCGACTCCGCGCTGCCCTCCGCACCGGCCGAGGTGAACAGGCCTGCGTCGATCAGCTGCTCCAGGTGCGACGGCGCCACCTCGACCATGTCGATCCCCCGGTCGCGCAGCAACCCGACCAACAGCCCGGGGTCCTTGCGGGTCTCCCCCGTCACCAGGTGCAGTTCGTGCCCGCCGAGCAGCGCGAGCAGCGGCTGCCAGGACGCGTCGAACGAGAAGGACCAGTTGTGCGCGATCCGCAGCGGCCGGCCGCCCCGGGCCGCCACGGCGGGGCCGAGGATGGACCGGTCGTGGCTGCCGAACAGGTTCACCAGGTTGCGGTGCGCGACGACGACGCCCTTGGGCTGGCCGGTGGAGCCGGAGGTGTGGATGACGTACGCGGCGTTGTCGGGCCGGGGCGCCGCCGGGGCCACGTCGGGGGCGGCGGCCCGGGCGCGCGCGGTCTCCGGGTCGTCGAGGACGAGGGTGCGCAGCCCGGCGGGTACGGCGTGCGCGTGCTCGCGGTCCGTGACCACAACGGCCGGCGCGGTGTCGGCGAGCAGGAACGCGATCCGCTCGGCCGGGTAGTCCGGGTCGACGGGGACGTACGCGCCGCCGGCCTTGAGGACCGCCAGGATCGCGGTGACGATCTCCACACCCCGGGGCAGCACGAGCCCGACCCGGGATTCGCAGGTCACGCCCGCCGCGACCAGCAGACCCGCGAGCCGGTTGGCCGCCGAGTCCAGTTCGGCGTAGGTGAGCCGGGTGTCCCCGCAGACCAGGGCGCCCGCGTCCGGGGTGGCCGCCGCGTGCTCGGCGACGAGCGCCCCGACGGTGACGGGCCGGACGGGCAGCACCGGGCCCGCGCCGTGGATCCGGGGGCGCTCCTCGGCGGTGAGGGCGTCGACCGCGTCCAGGGGCGCGTCCGGGTCGGCGGCCAGCCGGGTGGCCAGGCCCACGAGCCGGTCGAGCAGGGTGCGGGCGGCGGGCGCGTCGTACAGGTCGGGCCGGTACTCCAGGGTGACGTGCACCCCCTCGTCCTCGACCGCGACCAGGGTCAGCGGGTAGTGGGTGGCGTCGCGGCCGGTCACCCCGGACAGCCGCAGGCCGGCGGCGCGCTGGCCCTCGGCGAGCAGGTCCTCGTCGACCGGGTAGCTCTCGAACACCAAGAGGGTGTCGAACAGCGCGCCGTGCTCCCGCTGGATGTCGGCGAGCCCGAGGTGGTGGTGTTCGAGGAGGCCGGCCTGGGCGGACTGGATGCCGTCGAGGTACTGCCGCCAGGTCTCCCCCGCCGCGAGCCGGACCCGGACCGGCACCGTGTTGATGAACAGGCCGATCATGTCCCCGGCCCCGGCGAGGTCCGCCGGTCGGCCGGAGACGGTGGCGCCGAACACGACGTCGTTCCGGTTGGTGAGCCGGGCCAGGAGCAGGCCCCACAGGCCCTGGACCAGGGTGTTCACGGTCAGGCCGAGGGAGCGGGCCAGGTCGGCGGTGCCGGTGGGCAGGGCCGTCGACACCTCGGCGGGCACGACGCCGGTGCCGGGACGGGCCGGGGCGAGCAGGGTCGGCTCTGCCCCGTCGAGGGCGGCGGACCACGCCCGGCCGGCCGCCGCGGTGTCCTGGGTGGACAGCCAGGTGAGGAAGTCCCGGTAGGGGCGGGGCCGGGGGGCGGGCGCGCCGCCGTACCCGGAGAGGAGTTCCGCCGCCACCAACGGCCCGGACCAGCCGTCGACCAGCAGGTGGTGCTGGGTCAGCACCAGTTGGGCCCGGTCGGGGCCGAGCCGGAGCAGCACGCACCGGAGCAGGGGCGGCGCCGCGAGGTCGAAGGGCCGGCCGAACTCCGCGTCGGCGACCGCCTCGACCGCGAGCGCCCGCGCGTCGGGCGCGAGGTGGGTCAGGTCGTGTTCCGTCCACGGGACGGCGGCGGTCGCGGGGACCACGGACACGACGGTGCCGTCGGCGGTCTGGGTGAAGCCGGCGCGCAGGTTGGGGTGCCGGTCGAGCAGGCCCTGGGCGGCGGCCCGCAGCCGGGTGGCGTCCAGGGGGCCGTCGAGGTCGAGGCGCTGCTGCACCAGGTACACGTCGGCGCCGTCGCCGAGCGAGGACAGGAAGTGCAGGCCGCGCTGCAACGGGGTCAGCGGCACGATGTCGACCAGGTCGGGGTGGGCCGCCTCCAGCCCGGTGACCTCCGCCTGGGTGAGGTCGACCAGCGCGAAGTCCGACGGGGAGTGTCCGCCGGCCGCCCCCACCAGGGTGCCGAGCGCCGCGACCCACCGGTCGGCGAGGTCACCGGCCTCGGTCCCGGAAACCAGACGCGACGGGTACGACAGCGCGAGCACCAGTTCCGGCCCGTCCGCACCCGGCACGACGGTCACCTCGGCGCTGAACGCGTGCCGGGCGGGCGCGGACCCGTCGGCGTCGCCCCCGAACACCTCGGACTCGCGGACCGGGGTCCACGGCGCGTCGTCGGCGTCCCCGGCGCCGTCGAACCGGCCCAGGTAGTTGAACAGGATCGGCGGCGTCGGCAACGGGGCGAGCACGCTGGCCGTGGCCGGGTTGAGCCAGCGCAGCAGGCCGTAGCCGATCCCGGAGTCGGGGGCGGCGCGCAGCCGTTCCTTGACGTGCCGCAGCGCGGCCCCCGGGTCGGCGCCGTCCACGGCGAACCGCACCGGGTACTCCGACGTGAACCAGCCGACCGTGCGGGACAGGTCTGCCCCGGCGACGGCGGCCTCCTCCCGGCCGTGGCCCTCCAGTTCGACGAGGACGTGGTCCCCGGCGGCCAGGGCGAGGCCGGTGAGCACGACCTCGCGGACCCCGGTGTGGAACCGGTCGGGCACGGCCCCGAGCAGGGGCGCGGTCCGGTGCGCGTCGAGCCGGCGGCTGACTCCGACGACGGTGTCGAGGGTGTCGCGGGCCGGGTCGGGCCGCCGGTCGGCGTACGCGGCCGGGCCGGTGAGCGTGTCGCGCCAGTGGTCGAGTTCGGCGACCCGCGCGGGGCTGGTCGCGGCGGCGGCCAGGCCCCGGGCCCAGCCGCGGAACGAGGTGCCGACGGGCGCCGGGCCGGGGCCCGCGCCGGTGACCTGGTCCCAGGCGGCGGCCAGGTCGGGGCCGAGGATCCGCCAGGACACCCCGTCGACGGCGAGGTGGTGCACGGCGAGGATCAGCCGGCCGGCGACGTCGGGTCCGGCGTCGCACCAGACGGCCTGGACCATCGCGCCGGCCCTCGGGGCGAGCCGGGCCACGGCGTCGGAGGTCTCCCGGTCGGCGAGGTCCCGGAGCCGGTCGGGGGCCAGGCCCGCCGTGTCGACCCGGCGCAGCGGCACGTCGACCGTCCCCGGGGGCCGCACCTCCAGGCCGTCGGCGGTCCACCGGGACCGGAGCAGGTCGTGGTGGTCGACGATCCGGCGCAGCACGGCGGCCAGGTCGGACGCGCCGATCCCGACGGGCAGGGTCAGCTGGGTGGACTGGCTCAGCCGGTCGAACGGGGCCGTGGTGTGCGCGGCGATCACCGGGGTCGACGGCACCGGGCCGAGGCCGGCGTCGGCCGGTTCGGCGGTCGGGGCCGCCAGGGCGGTGGCCACCCGGGCGAGGTCGGCGACGGTGCGCCGGTCGAAGATCTCGCGCGGGGTGATCCGCAGGCCGGCGGCCCGGGCCCGGGCGACGAGCTGGATGGACATGATGCTGTCGCCGCCGAGCCGGAAGAAGCTGTCGCGCACGCCGACGGCCGGCACGCCGAGCACCTCGGCGAACAGGCCGGCCAGGAGCCGTTCCGTGTCGTCGCGGGGTTCGTCGGAACCCGCCCGGGCGGCGAAGTCGGGTGCGGGTAGGGCGCGGCGGTCCAGTTTGCCGTTAGCGGTCACCGGCAGGGCGGTCAGGAACACGAAGGCCGTCGGCACCAGGTGGTCGGGCAGGGTCGCGGCCAGGTGGGTCCGGAGAGCCTCCTCTTCGGGTACGGGACCGGACGGCACCACGTACCCCACGAGGGTCGCGTCCGTCGCCCCGGCGTCCCGGCGGGCCAGCACGACGGCGTGCGCGACGCCGGGGCACCCGGCCAGGGCGGCCTCCGCCTCGCCCGGTTCGATCCGGATGCCGCGCACCTTGACCTGGTCGTCGGACCGGCCCAGGTACTCGACCTCGCCGGCGGCGTTCCAGCGGGCGCGGTCGCCGGTGCGGTACATCCGGGAGCCGGGGGCGGCCAGGTCAGGGGTGTCGCCGGATCCGGCGGCGGTCGCGGTCCCGCCGTTTCCGGCGCCGGTCGCGGTCTCGCGGCTTCCGGTGCCGGTCGTGTCCGGGGTGCCGCCCGTTCCGGTGCCGAACGGATTGGCCACGAACCGTTCCGCCGTCAGGCCCGGCCGGTTCAGGTAGCCGTGCGCCAGCTGCACCCCGGTCAGGTACAGCTCGCCCTCGACGCCGGCCGGCAGCGGGCGCAGGTGCTGGTCGAGGATCAGGAGTCCCGTGTTCCACACCGGCCGGCCGATCGGCACCAGCCCCTCGGCGGGCACGGGGCGCGCCGGCCGGTAGCTGACGTCCACGGCCGCCTCGGTGGGCCCGTACAGGTTGTGCACGTCGGTGCCGAGCACCCGTTCCGCCTCGGCCGCGAGGTCGGCGGGCAGGCCCTCCCCGCTGCACAGCACCCGGCGCAGCCCGAGCCCGGCGACCTGGTCGGGTACCGCGAGGAAGGCCCGCAGCATCGACGGTACGAAGTGGACGGTGCCCACCTGGTGCCGGCGGATCAGGTCGGCGAGGTAGCCGGGGTCGCGGTGGCCGTCCGGTCGGGCGAGGACCAGGGTGGCGCCGGTGACCAGGGGCCAGAAGAACTCCCACACGGACACGTCGAAGCTGGCCGGCGTCTTCTGGAGCACCCGCTCCCCGGGCGTGAGCCCGTACTCGGCCTGGGTCCAGGACAGCCGGTTGACGATCGCGCGGTGGCCGACGACCACGCCCTTGGGGCGGCCGGTGGAGCCGGAGGTGTAGATCACGTAGGCGGGGGCGTCGGCGGGCAGCGCGACGGCGGGCGTGGCGGGGGCCACGGCGAGTGCCGCCACGGTCGCGGGGTCGTCCAGGACCAGGACGGGGGTTCCGGTGGCGGGTGCCCCGGGTGTCGGGGCCGGGGCGGATGCCGCCGCCAGTTCCCCGGTCGTCACCACCACCGTGGCCCCCGAGTCCGCGACCAGCATCCCGATCCGGGCCGCCGGGAGTTCGGTGTCCACCGGCAGGTAGGCCGCCCCGGCCCGCTGGACCGCGTAGAGCGCCACGACCAGATCGACGGACCTCGGCACCGCCACGGCGACGATGTCCCCGGGCCGCACGCCGCGCTCCCGGAGCACGTGCGCGAGGCTTCCGACCCTGCGCGCGAGGTCCCGGTAGGACACCCGCTCCCCATCGGTGACCAGGGCGGTCGCGTCCGGGGTCGCCTCGACCTGCCGGTCGAACAGGGTCACCAGGGTGTCCCCGGACACCGGGCGCGCGGCCCCGGCGCCGGCCGCCAGCAGCCGGTCGCGTTCGGCCGCGTCCACGATGTCGGTGTGCGCGACGACCGCGTCGGGCCGGTCGGCCAGCTCGGTGACGAGCCGGACGACCCGGTCCAGCAGGGTCGCGGCCCGTTCGTCGGTGAAGAGGTCGCGCCGGTACGCGAGCCCGAACCGCAGTTCCTCGCCCGGGGCGACGGTGAGCGTCAGCGGGTAGTGCGGCGCGTCGTCGCCGTCGACCCCGGTGACCCGCAGTCCGGCGGCGGCCTGCGAGTCGTCGAGGGCCTCCTCGTCCAACGGGTAGCTCTCGAACAGGGTCAGCGTGTCGAACAGTTCGCCCAGGCCGGCGATCCGCTGGGTGTCGCCGAGTCCGACGTGCTGGTGGTCGAGGAGCGCGGCCTGTTCGGCCTGCACCCGGCCGACGAGGTCCGCCCAGGTGTCGGCCGTGCGGGTCCGGACCCGCACGGGGACGGTGTTGATGAAGAACCCGACCATGTCCTCGACGCCGGACAGGTGCGCGGGGCGGCCGGAGACGGTGGAGCCGAAGACCACGTCGTCGCGGCCGGTGAGCCGGCCGAGGAGTACCGCCCACACGGTCTGGGTGACGGTGTTGAGGGTGACGCCCCGGTGCCGGGCCCAGGCGGTCAGCCGGTCGGCGACGGCCGGGTCCAGAGCCACGTCGACGTGTCCGGGGCGGGCCTCGGCGGCGGAGTTGGCCCCGCCCGCGACCAGGGTGGGCTCCTCCAGGCCGGCGAGGGCCTCGCGCCACGCGGCCTCGGAGGCGGCCGGGTCGATGCCGGCGAGCCAGGCGAGGTGGTCGCGGTACGGGCGGACCCGGGGCAGGGTCGCGCCGCCGTACAGGCTGAGCAGGTCCCGGACGGCGAGCGGGGTGGACCAGCCGTCGAGGAGCAGGTGGTGGTTCGTCATGACCAGCTGGTGCCGGTCGTCGGCGAGCTTGACGAGGAGGAAACGCAGCAGGGGCGGCCGGTCGACGTCGAACCGGGTGCCGAGGTCCTCGGCGGTGAGCCGGCGCAGCGCGGCGTCCCGTTCGGGAGCGGGCAGGTGGCTGAGGTCGCGTTCGGCCCAGCCGACGGGGGTGTGCGCGGGGATGACCTGCACGGGCCGGCCGTCGGCGCGCTGGTGGAAGCCGGCGCGCAGGTTGGGGTGCCGGTCGAGGAGCGCCTGGGCGGCGGCGCGCAGCCGTCCGGCGTCGACGGGCCCGGCGAGGTCGAGGGTCTGCTGCACGACGTACGGGTCGACGCTGTCGGTGTCGTAGGAGGTGAGGAAGAACAGCCCGGCCTGCAACGGCGACAGGGGCCACACGTCGGCGAGGTCGGGGGTGCCGCGTTCGAGGGCCTCGATCTCGGCCTGGCCCAGGTCGACGAGGGGCAGGTCGGACGGGGTGCGCCCGCCGGTGGTGAGTGCCGAGAGCTCCGCCAGGGCGGCGAGCCAGTCGGCGGCGAGCGCGCGGACGTCGGCCCCGGTGAGGACCCCGTCGGGGTAGGACAGGGTGGCGGTGAGCCGGGGGCCGTCGGGGCCGTCGAGGACGGAGGCGTTGATCTCCAGTACCCGGGCGGCGGGGGTGGTCGGGTCGACGTCGCCGCCGAGCCCGCCGACCGGGGTCCAGTCGGCCTCGGGTTCGTCCCCGGTGCCGAACCGGCCGAGGTAGTTGAACAGCACCTGCGGTTCGGGCAGGGCGGCGAGTTCGGCGGCGGTGGCGGGGTTCAGGTGCCGGAGCAGGCCGTAGCCGATCCCGGCGTCGGGGACGGCCCGGAGCTGTTCCTTGACCCGCTTGACGGCCGAGGCGAGGTCGCCGGCGCCGGGGTCGAGCCGGACGGGGTACTCGGTGGTGAACCAGCCGACGGTGCGCGACAGGTCCGCGCCGGGCACGAGGTGTTCCTCCCGGCCGTGGCCCTCGAGTTCGATCAGCGCGGGGCCGCCGGTGCGGTTCCGCAGGGCCCGGGCCAGGCCGGTGAGCAGCACGTCCTGCACGCCCGCGTGGAAGGCCTCGGGGACCCGGGTGAGCAGGGGCGCGGTGTGTCCGGGGGCCAGTTCGACGGTGACGGTGGCCGTGCTGGCGACGGTGTCGCGGGCCGGGTCCACCGGGCGGGTGCCGAGCTGCCGGTCGGGGCCGGCGAGCAGGGCGCGCCACAGCGGCAGTTCGGTCTCCCGGGCGGCGGCCGCGGCGGCCAGGTCGCGGGCCCAGCGCCGGAACGACGTGCCGACGGGGGCCAGGGTGGGTTCCTTGCCGGCGGCGGCGGCCTCGTAGGCCCCGGCGAGGTCGGGCACCAGGATCCGCCAGGACACGCCGTCGACCACGAGGTGGTGCGCGACGAGGACGAGTCGGCCGGGGCGCGGTCCGGCGTCGCACCAGACGACCTGGACCATGGTGCCGGCGGCCGGGTCGAGCCGGGCGGCGGCGTCGCGGACCTCGGTGGCCACGCACGCGTCGAGGTGCAGGCCGGCGGCGTTCACCCGGCGCAGCAGGGTGGTGGCGCGCGGGCCGGCGGCGGGCACGACGAGCCGGCCGTCGGTCCACCGCGCCCGGAGCAGGTCGTGCCGGTCGAGCAGCGCCTGGGTGGCGGCGGCGAGCGCGGCCGGGTTCAGGTCGGCGGGCACCCGCAGGACCATGCTCTGGGTGTACCCGGCCAGCGGCGCGCCCGAGGCGGCGAACGAGGCGAGCACGGGCGTGACCGGCACGTCCCCGTGGGCGTCGGCCGGTTCGGCGCGGGCCGGGGCGGCGGTGTCGAGGAACGCGGCCACGTCGGCGAGCGCGGCGACGGTGCGGCGTTCGAACACCTGGCGCGGGGTGATCCGCACCCCGGCGGCGCGGGCCCGGGCGACGAACTGGATGGACACGATGCTGTCGCCGCCGAGCGCGAAGAAACTGTCGTCCACGCCGATCGAGGGCAGGCCGAGCGCCTCGGCGCAGACCTCGCAGAGCACCTTCTCCAGGGGGGTACGCGGCTGCGCGCCCCCGCCGGACGCGAACTCGGGTGCCGGCAGCGCCGCCCGGTCGACCTTGCCGGCCACGGTCAGCGGCACGGCGTCGAGGACCACGATCGCGGCGGGTACCAGGTGCTCGGGCAGCACCCGGGCGACCCGGTCCCGCAGGGCGGCGGGATCGGCGGTGCCGGTCACGTACCCGACGAGGCGGCGCAGCCCGGGGGTGTCCTCGCGGACGGTCACCACGGCCCGGGTGACCTCGGGGTCGGCGGCGAGCACGGCCTCGACCTCGCCGGGTTCGATCCGGTGGCCGCGGACCTTGACCTGGTCGTCGGTGCGGCCGAGGAAGTCCAGCCGGCCGTCGTCGGTGTGCCGGACGAGGTCGCCGGTGCGGTACATCCGGGCGCCGGGCGGGCCGGCCGGGTCGGCGACGAACCGGCCGGCCGTCAGTCCGGGCCGGCCCAGGTAGCCACGGCCGAGCTGCGCGCCGGCCAGGTACAGCTCCCCGGGCACCCCCGCCGGCACGGGCAGCAGGTGCGCGTCGAGGACGTACGCGCGGGTGTTGGCGATCGGCGCGCCGACCAGGGGCTCCGGGCTGTCGGCCAGGTGGGCCATCAGGGTGTCCACGGTGCACTCGGTGGGCCCGTACAGGTTGACGCCGACCGTGCCGGGGGCGTCGCGGACCCGGGTCCACAGGGCCGGACCGGTGGCCTCGCCGCCGAGCAGCAGGAGGCCGGGCGCGCCGGGCCCGTCGAGGAGCCCCGCGTCGACCATGGCCACCGCGAACGAGGGCGTCAGGTCCAGGACGTCGATGCCGTGGGTGGCCACGTACCCGGTGAAGAGGTCCGGGTCTTTGCGGGTCTCTTCGTCCAGCAGGTGCAGCTCGTGGCCGGCGAACAGCCACAGCAGCGTCTCCCAGGAGGTGTCGAACGACAGCGAGGCGCTCAGGGCGACCCGGCGGGTCCGGTCGCCGGCCAGCGGCCCGACGAGCGCGGACCGGACGTGCGCGAGATAGTGGGTGAGCTGGCGGTGCTCGACGACGACGCCCTTGGGTGTGCCGGTCGAGCCGGAGGTGTAGATGACGTAGGCGGCCGAGGCGGGGTGCACGGTCGGCAGGTCCGCGGTGCCGGTCGCGTCGGGGAGGACGTGGACCGGGCCGGCGCGGCGCAGCTCAGGGGTACTGACCAGCACGGCCGGGGCCGCGTCGGCGAGCATCGCGTCGATCCGGGCGGCCGGGTAGTCGGCGTCCACGGGCAGGTGCGCGCCGCCGCTGGCGAGGGCCGCCAGCCAGGCCACCACGGAGTCCACCGAGCGGGGCAGCAGCACGGCCACCGGGGATTCGGGGGTGACGCCGGCGGCGACCAGGGCGCGGGCGAGTCCGTCGACGCGGTCGAGGAGTTCCGCGAAGGTCAGGGCGTCGCCCGCGCAGACCACGGCCGTCGCGTCGGGGGTCGCGGCGGCCTGGCGGCGCAGGACGTCGATCAGGTTCCCGTCGGGCACGGCGAGCTCGGGACCCGAGAGGAGGGAACGCTCCCCCGGCAGCAGCACGTCGGTGGCACCGATCCGCCGGTGCGGGTCCGCCGCCAGGCCGGTGAGCAGCGCACCGAGCCGGTCCAGGACCCGGCGCGCGCCGTCGGCCCCGAACGCCCCTTCGTGGTACTCCACCTCGAAGCTGATCGCCCGGTCCGGCAGCACAGTCAGGGTCAGCGGGTAGTGGGTCGCGTCGTGCCCGACGACCTCGGAGACCCGCAGCCCGGCGGCGTCCTGGCTGGCGTCGAGCGCGTCGGAGTCCATCGGGTAGCTCTCGAACACGATCAGCGAGTCGAACAGCGTGCCCAGACCCACCTGGCGCTGCACGTCGGCCAACCGGACGTGCTGGTGCTCCAGCAGCGCGGCCTGTTCGCCCTGCAACCGGCCCAGCAGCTCCGCCCAGGTCTCCGCCGGGTCGAGCCGGACCCGGACGGGCAGCGTGTTGATGAACAGGCCGACCATGTCCTCGACACCCGGCAGGGTCGCCGGCCGGCCGGACACCGTGGAACCGAACACCACGTCCGTCCGGCCGGTGAGGCGGGCCAGCAGCAGCCCCCAGGCGGCCTGCACCACGGTGTTCACCGTGACGCCCAGCCCGCGCCCCAGCTCGACCAGGCGGGCCGTCAGCTCCTCGGACAGGGCCAGGTGCGCGCGGTGCGGCAACGCGGCGGCGGTCGGGCCGCCGGGGGCGAACAGGGTCGGCTCGGCCAGACCCGCCAGCGCACCGCGCCAGGCTGCCAGGGCCGTCGGGCCGTCCTGCTGGGCGAGCCAGACCAGGTAGTCGCGGTACGGGCGGACCCGGGGCAGGGCGGACTCGTCGGCCCCGTTGGTGTACAGGGCGAGCAGGTCGCGGACCAGCAGCGGCGAGGACCAGCCGTCGAGGAGCAGGTGGTGGCTGGTCAGGACCAGGGTGGCCGCGTCGGGGCCGCGCAGCAGCAGGGTCCAGCGCAGCAGGGGCGGGCGGCCCAGGTCGAACCGCTCCGCGCGCTCGGCGGCGGCCAGCCGGGCCTCCTCGGCCTCCTGGGCGGCACCGTCCAGGGTGGACAGGTCGACCTCGGTCCACGGCAGGTCCACCTCGTGCGGGACGAGCGCCACCGGGTTGCCGTTCTTGCGCTGCCGGAACGCCGCGCGCAGGTTCGGGTGCCGGCGCAGCAGGGCCTCGGCGGCGGCGCGCAGCCGGGCCGGGTCCACGGGACCGGCGAGCCGGATCACCTGCTGCACGGTGTACACGTCGAGCTGCTCGGCGTCGTCGTAGGAGGACATGAAGAACAGGCCCTCCTGCAACGGCGAGAGGGGCAGGATGTCCCGCAGGCCGGACCGGGCGCTCACGACAGTCTCCATTCGTCTTCGAACTCGTCGATCTCGTCCTGGCTCAGGGTGACCAGGGCGAGGTCCGAGGGGGTGTGGCCGCCGGCGTCGCCGGAGCCGGTGTGCAGGGTGAGGCCGCGCAGGGCCGCGAACCAGCCGTCGGCCAGCTCGCGCACGTCGGCCTCCGTCAACAGGCCCGACGGGTACGACCACCGGGCCTCCAGCACGGGGCCGTCCGGGCCGTCGAGGGTGGTCGCGTTGACCTCCAGCGCCGTGCCGAGCGGCATGGTCGGGTCCCCGGCGTCGGGCAGGTCCGCGCTCTCCGGCACGGCCACCCACGGCCCGGCCCCGTCGTCGCCGACCGCGAACCGGCCCAGGTAGTTGAACAGGAGCTGCGGGGCGGCGTACTTGGCGAGTTGGGCGGCGGAGTCGGGGTCGACGTACCGGAGCAGGCCGTAGCCCAGCCCGGCGTCGGGGACCGCGCGGAGGGTCTCCTTGATCCGTTTGAGCGCGTCGCCGGCACCGGGGCCGCCGCGCACCGCCGAGGCCACGTCGACCGGCCCGGGATCCAGCCGCACCGGGTACTCGGTGGTGAACCAGCCGACCGTGCGCGACAGGTCCACGCCGGGCACGACCTGTTCCTCGCGGCCGTGGCCCTCCAGCTTGACCAGGGTGCCGCCGGGGTTGCCGTGCCGCCAGCCCGCCAGGGCGAGGGCCAGGCCGGTGAGCAGGACGTCCTGCACCCCGGCGTGGAAGGCCTCCGGGACGGTGGTGAGCAGCGGGTTTGTGTCGCCCGTCCCGAGCCGGACGGTCACGTGCCGCTGGCCCTGCACGGTGTCGCGGGCCGGGTCCAGCGGCCGGCCGCCGAGCGGGGTCTCCGGCCAGCCGTCGAGGACGCCGCGCCAGTAGTCCAGTTCGGTGCCCCGCCGGGTGGCGGCGGTCGCGGTGAGCTGGCGCGCCCAGCCCCGGAACGACGTGCCGGCCCGTGCCGGCCGGCCACCGGCGACGGCCGCCGCGAGGTCCGGGACGAGCACCCGCCAGGACACGCCGTCGACCACCAGGTGGTGCGCGACGAGCAGCAGCAGTCCGGGGTCGAACCAGACGGCCTGCACCATGATGCCGTCGCGGGGCGCCAGCCGGCCCACGGCCGCCTCGTGCTCGGCGCGGATCAGGTCCGGGTCGGTGCCGGCCACCACGCGCAGGACGTCGTCGGTGGCGGGGGTGCCCGTCGCCGACACCTCCAGGGCCTCGCCGGTCCAGTAGGAGCGCAGGAGGTCGTGGGTGTCGAGGACGGTGCGCAGGCCGGCGGCCAGGGTGGCGCGGGTCAGGTCGGTCGGCACCCGGAGCAGGACCGCCTGGTGGAACCGGTCCGTGGGGCCGGCGATGTCGCGGAACCAGGCCACGACAGGCGTGACCGGGACCGTGCCGAGCGCCGTGCCCTCCGGCTCCCCCGCCGGGGCCGCGTCGGCCTCGAACTCCACGACCTCGGCCAGGTCCGCGACCGTCTTGGCCGTGAACACCTGGCGCGGGGTGATCCGCAGGCCGGCGGCCCGGGCCCGGGCGACCAGCTGGATGGAGACGATGCTGTCCCCGCCCAGGGCGAAGAAACTGTCGTCCAGGCCGACCGTGGGCAGGCCGAGCACGTCGGCGAACAGTCCGCACAGGAGTTCCTGCACCGAGTTCTCGGCCGCCCGCGCCGTGACCGCCGCCGCGAAGTCCGGGGCGGGCAGCGCGGCCCGGTCCACCTTGCCGCTGCTCGACAGGGGCAGCGTGTCCAGGGCGAGCACCGCCACCGGCACCATGTACTCCGGCACCTGGGTGGCGACGTGCGCGCGCAGCGCCTCCGGGTCGACCGGGCCGGAGCCGACGACGTAGCCGACGAGCTGCTTCACGCCGGGGGCGTCCTCGCGGACCACCACGGCCGCGCGGTCCACGGTCGGGTGCGACAGCAGGGCGGTCTCGATCTCGCCGAGTTCGATCCGGAAGCCCCGGATCTTGACCTGGTCGTCGACCCGGCCCTGGAAGTCCAGCTCGCCGTCGAGGGTCCAGGCGACCACGTCGCCGGTGCGGTACATCCGCGCGCCGGGCGCGCCGAACGGGTCCGCGACGAACCGGCCCGCCGACAGGCCCGGCTGGCCCAGGTAGCCGCGCGCCAGGCCGGCCCCGCCCAGGTACAGCTCGCCGGGCACCCCGGCGGGCACGGGCCGCAGCCGGTCGTCGAGGACGTAGCCGGTCTGGTCGTGGTCGACCCGGCCGATCCGGACCGGGTCGGTCGGCGAGTTCGACCGGCAGGTCCACAGGGTGGAGTTGACGGTCACCTCGGTCGGCCCGTACGCGTTGAACATCCGCCGCCCTGGCCTCCGCAACCAGCGGTGGATCAGGTCGGGCGGGCACTTGTCCGCGCCGACCACGACGACGATGCCGGGGTCGATCCGGTCCTCGGGCACCGCGCCCAGGGCGGCCGGGGGCAGCACGAAGTGCGTGATGGCCCGCTCGTTGACGAAGTCGGCGAAGTCCGCGCCGAGCCGCTGCTCGTCGGGCGTGACGACCAGGGTCGCGCCGACGGGCAGGGTCGACACCAGTTCGACCACGGTCACGTCGAACCCGGGCGAGGAGAACTGCGGCAGCCGACTGCCCGGCCCGATCCCGAAGGTCCGGGTGAACGTGCTGGTCAGGGCCGCGAGCCCGGCGTGCGGGACGACCACGCCCTTGGGTTGGCCGGTGGAGCCGGACGTGTAGATGACGTACGCCGGGTGCGCGGTCCGCAGCGGGGCCAGCCGGTCGGCGTCGGTCAGGTCGGCGGCCGACAGTCCGGTCAGGTCGCAGTCGTCCACGAGCACGACGGGCAGTTCCGGGGCCCGGGCGGCCAGGGCGCGGCTGGTGAGGACCAGCACCGGGCGGGCCGACTCGACCAGCTGGGCCAGCCGGCGCTCCGGGTGGCCGGGCTCGACGGGCAGGTACGCGCCGCCGGCCTTGCTGACCGCCAGCTCCGCCGTGACGAGGTCCAGGGACCGGGGCAGCACGACCATGACGACCCGCTCCGGGCCGACGCCGTGTGCGACGAGCAGCCGGGCGAGCCGGTTGGCGCGCGCGTTCAGCTCGGCGTACGTGGCCCGGCGGTCCCCGTCCTCGACGGCCAGGACGTCCGGGGTCCGCGCGACCTGGGCCTCCACGGCCGCCGGCAGGGTGACGGCGGGCAGGTCGAACCGTTCGCCGTGCCAGCCGCCGCCGATCCCGGCCTTCTCCACGGCGGTGAGGACCTCAAGGTCGCCGACCCGCAGGTCCGGGTTCGCGGCCACCTGGGCCAGGGCCGCGCGGAGCCGTTCACCGAGCAGTTCCACCGAGGACCGGTCGAACAGGTCGCTGGAGTACTCCAGCGTGACGGTCAGCGCCCCGTCGCCCTCCATGAAGATCAGCACCAGGTCGAACTGGGTCGCCCCGGTGTCGACGAGTTCGGGCGCGCCGGTGAGTCCGCCGGCCAGGTCGGGCTGTTCGGCGGGCAGGTGCTGGTAGGACAGCATGACCTGGAACAGCGGGTTGCGGGCCAGGGAGCGTTCGGGCCGCAGCGCGTCGACGAGCCGTTCGAACGGCAGGTCCTGGTGCGCGAACGCGGCCAGGTCGGTCTCCCGGACCCGGGCCAGCAGGTCGCGCACCGTCGGGTCGCCGGACACGTCGGTCCGCAGCACCAGGGTGTTGACGAAGAAACCGACCATCGGGTCGAGGACCTCGTCGGTCCGGCCGGCGATCGGGGTACCGAGCGGGATGTCGACCCCCGCGCCGAGCCGGGACAGCAGCGCCGCCACGGCCGCCTGGGCGACCATGAACCCGCTGGCCCCGCTGGACCGGCCGAGCCGGCGCAGCCCCTCGTGGGTGTCCGGGTCGATGTCGAACGTCACGACGCTGCCGGCGAACGACGGGGTGGCCGGGCGGGGCCGGTCGGTGGGCAGGGCGAGTTCCTCGGGGAGCCCGTCGAGGGCGGTCCGCCAGTACGCGGTCTGCCGGGCCGCGGGGCTCGCCGGGTCCGCCGGGTCGCCGAGCAGGGCACGCTGCCAGAGCGCGTAGTCGGCGTACTGGGCCGCGAGCGGGGTCCACTGCGGCGCGTGCCCGTCGACCCGGGCCGCGTACGCCCCGGTCAGGTCGGCCAGCAGCCGGCCCTCGGACCACTCGTCGGTGACGATGTGGTGCATGAGCAGCACGAGCAGGTGCTCGTCGGCGCCGAGCCGCACCAGGGTCGGGTGGAGCAGCAGCTCGTCCTCCAGCGCGAACGCGTGCCCGGTCAGCTCGGCGAGCAGGTCGGGCAGCCCGGCCTCGTCGCCCTCGACCAGGGCGAGCGGCGCGCGGGTCTCCCCCGCCGGCAGGATCCGCTGGTACGGGGTGCCCCCGGCGTCCTCCGGGAACACGGTGCGCAGGCTCTCGTGCCGGTCGAGCACGTCGCCCAGGGCGAGCGTCAGGGCGGCGACGTCCAGCGGCCCGCTCAACCGGCGGGCGAACGCCACGTTCAGGGTGTTGCCGGGTCCCATCAGCCGGTGGTGGAACCAGAGCCGCTGCTGGGCGAAGGACAACGGCAGCACCTCGGGCCGGGTCCCGGCCACGAGCGCGGGCCGGTCGGCGGCCCGCTCCGCCGTGTCGAGCCGCAGCGCCAGGGCCGCCACGGTCGGGGCCTCGAACAGGTCCCGGATGGCCAGGTGCGCGCCGAACGCGGACCGGACCCGGCTGACGAGCGCCCCGGCGAGCAGGGAGTGCCCGCCGAGGGCGAAGAAGTCCTCGTCCGCGCCGACGGCCGCCAGGCCCAGCACGTCCGCGAAGAGTCCGCACAGGATCTCCTCGGCGGGGGTGCGCGGCGCGCGGCCGGCCGGGAGCGCGGAGGCGTCGGGGGCCGGGAGCGCGGCCCGGTCGAGTTTGCCGTTCGGGGTGGTCGGCAGGGCGGCCAGGCCCACGAACGCCGAGGGGACCATGTGTTCCGGCAGGGTGCGCAGCAGGTGCGCGCGCAGGACGTCGCGGTCGACGGCCGGCACGGTGTACCCGACCAGCCGGAGCGCGCCGTGCCGGTCCGGCAGGGCCACGACCGCCGCCTGGGTGACATCGGGGTGGGCCGTCAGCGCGGCCTCGATCTCGCCCGGTTCGACCCGGAAGCCCCGGATCTTGACCTGGTCGTCGACCCGGCCCAGGTACGCCATCTCGCCCGTGGCCGTCCACGCCACCGCGTCGCCGGTCCGGTACATCCGGGTGCCGGGCGCGCCGTACGGGTCCGCGACGAACCGTTCGGCGGTCAGCCCGGGCCGGCCCAGGTAGCCCCGGCCGAGCGCCGCGCCGGCCAGGTACAGCTCCCCGGGCACGCCGGGCGGGGTGGGTCGCAGGTGCCGGTCGAGGACGTACGCCCGGGTGTTCGCAAGGGGGCGGCCGATCAGCGGGGCGTCGCTGTCGGACAGCCGGGCCTGCATCGTGTCCACGGAGCACTCGGTGGGCCCGTACAGGTTGATGCCGGTCACGCCGGGCGCGTCCCGGACCGCCGACCACAGGGCCGGCCCGGTGGCCTCGCCGCCGAGCAGCAGCACGGCCGGCACGTGCCCCCGGGAGCCGTCGAGCAGCCCCTCGGCGACGAGCAGGGTGCCCAGGGTCGGGGTGACGTCGAGGACGTCGATCCGGTGCTCGGCCACGTAGCCGGCCAGCCGGGCCGGGTCGCGGCGGACGTCGTCGTCCACCAGGTGCAGTTCGTGGCCCGCGAGCAGCCACAGCACCCCCTCCCAGGAGGTGTCGAACGCGAGGCTCGCGGTCAGGGCGGCCCGCATCCGACGACCGCCGCCGGCGTTCTCGTAGGCCTCGGCGCGCTGGTGGGCGTACAGGTTCAGCATGCCGCCGTGTTCGACCACGACGCCCTTGGGGCGGCCGGTGGAGCCGGAGGTGTAGATGACGGCGGCGGCGGTGCGCGGGGTGACCGCGACGGCCGGGCGCGGCGGGGCGGTGTCCGGGACGTCCAGCAGCAGCGCCGGCACGCCGTCGGGGCACAGGTCGGAGGTCGTCAGCACCACGGCCGGCGCGGCGTCGGCGAGCATGAACGCGATCCGGTCGGCCGGATACCCCGCGTCGACCGGCAGGTACGCCGCCCCGGAGGCCAGCACCGCCAGCCAGGCCACGACGGGGTCCACCGAGCGGGGCAGCAGCACGGCGACGATCCGCTCCGGGCCGGCCCCGTGCGCGGCCAGCCGGTCGGCGAGGGCCTCGACCCGGGCGTGCAGGGCGGCGAAGGTGAGCCGCTCGTCCCGGTACACGAAAGCTGTCTCTTGCGGGGTCGACCTGGCCTGCGCGGCGAACACGTCGGACACCGTGCCGGGCAGGGTCGGCAGGTCGGTGGCGTTCCAGTCGGCGGTCAGGCGGTGCAGTTCGTCGCCGACCAGCGCGTCCAGTTGCCCCACCGCGCGCCCCGGATCCGCCGTCGCCCGCGCGAGCACGGCCACCAGCCGCGCCAGAAGCCCCAGAGCCTCCTCCGCCGGGTACCGGTCCACCCGGTGCTCCAGCCGCAGCAGCAGCCGCTCGCCGGGCACCACGACCAGGCTGAGCGGGTAGTGCGTCGCGTCCTGCGGGATGCCCCCGGCCACGGTCAGCCCACCGGCGGCGGCCGCCGCGCCCAGCGCGTCCTCGTCGAGCGGGTAGCTCTCGAACACCACGAGCGTGTCGAAGAGCTCGCCCCCGCCCGCCTCACGCTGGATGTCGCCCAGCCCCAGGTGCTGGTGCTCGATCAGCGCGGCCTGCTCGGACTGCACCCGGCGCAGCGTGTCCGCCCAGCTCTCCGCCGCGTCCAACCGCACCCGGACCGGCACCGTGTTGATCAGGAGCCCGACCATGTCCTCCGAGCCGGCCAGCTGCGGCGGGCGGCCCGAGACCGTGGTGCCGAACACGACGTCCGCGCGGCCGGTGAGCCGGCACAGCAGCACCGACCACGCGCCCTGCACGACGGTGTTCAGGGTGACGCCGAGCTCGCGGCCCGTCCGGGCCAGGTCGGCGACCAGGGACCCGGGGACCTCCAGTTCCACGACCCCGGGCAGGGCGGCGGGCCCGGCGGTCACCGGGGGCGCCGGCTCCAGGTCGGCGAGCGCCGCACGCCAGGCCGTCCGGGCCGCGTCGGTGTCCTGGGTGGACAGCCAGGCCAGGAAGTCCCGGTACGGGCGGACCCGGGGCAGGTCCTCGCCGCCGTCCGCGTACAGGGCGAACAGGTCCCGCATCGCCAGCGGGCCCGACCAGCCGTCCATCAGCAGGTGGTGCTGGGTGATCACCAGGCGGCTGGTGTCGCCGCCCAGGTGGACGAGGACCACGCGCAGCAGGGGCGGGGCGGTGAGGTCGAAGCGGCGGGCGCGCTCGGAGTCCAGCAGGGCGGTGAGCCGGTCCGGGGCCGCCGACAGGTCGACCTCCGCGAAGGGGACCTCCACCTCGGCCGGGACGACCTGGACCGGGCGACCGTCGGGGAGTTCCGTGAACGCGGCCCGGAGGTTGGGGTGCCGGCGGAGGAGCGCGGCGAGGGCGGCGCGGAGCCGGGTCGGGTCGACCGGGCCGCCGAGCTCGAAGACCTGCTGCACGGCGTAGACGTCCACGTCATCCGCCGTGCCGGACAGGGGCAAGTCCCCGAGCGGGTCCGGGTGTGATCCGGTCGCCGTCTTGGCGTGGGCAGGCGTCGGAGTGCCTTCGACGGATTCCGGCGCTGTCCCGGACAGCGACACTGACGCGGTGCCGGAGGGTGACCCTGCTGCGGGAACGGTGCCCGAAGCCGTCGTGCCGACGGCCGGCGCGGCGGGGTCGGTCCGGTGCTGGTCGGGGCCGTGGGTGTCGTAGGTGGACAGGTAGCGCAGGCCCGCCTGCAACGGGGCGAGGGGCCAGAGATCGACCATCGACGGGTACGCGGCCTCCAGCGCGTCGATTCCCGCCTGGTCGACGGCGACGAGCGGCACGTCCGACGGGGTCAGCCCGCCCGCACCGGGCCGGGCGGCGTGCTCCGCGAGGGCGGCCAGTTCGGTCAGCCAGGACTCGGCGAGCCGGCGCGCGTCCGCCTCGGCGAGCACGCCCGGCGGGAAGTCGAACCGGGCGGACAGCACCGGACCGGCCGGCCCGTCCGCGACCGCCGCGTTGACCGACAGCGTGTGCCGGACCGGCATCGCGGGGTCGAACATCGTGGTCAGCGGCCCGACCGGCTGCCAGTCGCCGGCCTCCTGCCCGGCGGCGAACCGGCCCAGGTAGTTGAACAGCACCTCCGGCTCGGGCAGCGCCGCGAGCACCGGGCCCGCCGTCGGGTGCAGCCGGCGGAGCAGGCCGTGGCCGGCCCCGGCGTCGGGGAACGCCCGGAGCTGCTCCTTGACCCGCTTGAGCGCCGTGCCGGGGTCGTCGGTCCCGGGACGCAGCCGCACCGGGTACTCCGTGGTGAACCAGCCGACCGCGCGCGACAGGTCCGCGCCGGGTACGAGCTGCTCCTCCCGGCCGTGGCCCTCCAGTCCGAGGTGCACGTCGGCGACCCCGGTGTGGGCGGCGACGGCGCGCGCGAACGCGGACAGCAGCACGTCCTGGACGGTGGCGCGGAACAGGTCGGGGACCGTGGCGAGCAGGGGGGCCGTGCGGGCCGGGTCGAGCTCGACTGTGAGGTGGGCCAGGGAGCCGGCCGGGTGGGCCGGGTGGTGGGCGGACGTGGCCGGGGGCCGGGTGGGCAGGCTCTGGTCGTGGACGGGGGCGCTCTGGTCCCCGGTCTGGGCCTGCCCTGCCTGGGCCTGCCCTGCCTTGGCCTGCACGGTCTGGGCCTGGAGGGTCTGGCCGGTCTGGCTGTCGGCCGGTGTGGGGCGGAACAGAGGTGGCGCGTCGGTCGAGACGGCCCGCCAGGCGGGGAGCTCGGACTCGTGGGAGTGGGCGGCTGCGGGGAGGGCCTCGGACCAGCGGCGGAACGGCGTACCCGTCGAAGGGAGGTTGGGGGTGTTTCCGGTCCTGACGGCGTTCCAGGCCTCGGCCAGGTCCTCCGTCAGGATGCGCCAGGAGACGCCGTCGACGACCAGGTGGTGGACGACGAGGACGAGGGCACCGGGGGCGTCGCCCGCGTCGGTCCACACGGCCTGGAGCATCACGCCGGCGGCGGGGTCGAGGCGGTCGGCGGCGGCTTCGGCGTGTGCGGCCAGGGACTCCGGGGTCGTGTCCGCCGGGGAGGTGGCGCGGTGGGTGCGCAGCACTGCGGACGCGGGGATGGTGCCCGGCTCGGGGACGCGGAGATTCCAGCGGTGTCCGGGCCCGGCGGCGACGGGCCGCGCGGAACTGGCAGCCGCTGGGTCCCCGGCCTCGGCCCGGGTCTCGACTCTGGCTTCCGCGCGGGTCTCAGCTCCAGCCCCGGCGCGGGTCTCAGCTCCAGTTCCAGCTTCGGCCCCGGCCCCGGCTTCGGCCCCGGCTTCGGCTTCGGCTTCGGCTTCGGCTTCGAGGAGGGTCGCGCGGAGCAGGTCGTGGCGGTCCAGGAGGGCCTGGAGGATCGTGGACAGCGCGTCGCCGGTCAGACCTGCGGGGGTGCGCAGCGTCATCGACTGGCTGTAGCGGTCGATCGGCCCGTCGAGTTCCCGCAGCCAGCCGATCACCGGCGTCTCGGGCGCGACCCCGACCCCGGACTCCGCCACCACGGGCGCCCCGTCGACCCGCTCCGCGACGGCGGCGAGCCCGGCGACGGTGCGCTGCTCGAACACCTGGCGCGGGGTGAGCCGCAGGCCGGCAGCGCGGGCCCGGGACACGAGCTGGATGGACATGATGCTGTCGCCGCCGAGCGCGAAGAACCCGTCCTCGACGCCGACGGCGGGCAGGCCGAGCACGTCGGCGAAGAGGCCGGCGAGCACCCGCTCGTCGGGGGTGCGGGGCGCGGTGGCGGTGACGGCCGCCGACAGGTCCGGGGCCGGCAGGGCCGCGTGGTCGACCTTCCCGGCGGCGTTCAGCGGCAGGCGGTCGAGCACGACGACGGCTACGGGCACCATGTGCTCGGGCAGCCGGCCCGCGAGCCAGGTCCGCAGCTCGGCGGGTTCCGGCAGGACGACCACGGCGACCGGGACACGATCGTCCGGGGAGGTCCCGCCGTCCCGCACGCAGGTATCGGACCGGGTGCGGGCCGCGTCGGTGGGGGTCGCGGCACGCTCCGGATGCACCGCGCCTGCAGCGCCACCCTCGACACCGACCCGGGCCGGCGCTCCGGCGTGGGCCGTGACGTAGGCGACGAGGCGGGTCGGTTCCGTGCGGGCCGACACGACGGCCTGCCCCACGGCGGGGTGACCGGCGAGGACGGCCTCGATCTCGCCCAGCTCGACCCGGAAACCCCTGATCTGCACCTGACCGTCGACCCGGCCGACGAACTCCAGCTCGCCGTCGGCGGTCCAACGCACCAGGTCACCGGTGCGGTAGAGCCGACTGCCCGGACCGTCGGATCCGCGCCCCAGGCCGCCGCCGTCCGCCAGGCCGTCGCGGCCGTGACCCAGGACTGTGCGGCCGTGCGCCGAGCCCTCATGGCCCTGCCCCGGGCCGCCGCTGTGCTCGACGTCGTGGCCGTGCCCCAGGCCGCCACCGCTGTGCCCAGCGTCGCGGCCGTCTTCCAACCCTTGCCGCCCGGCGAACGGATTCGCCACGAACCGTTCCGCCGTCTGCCCGGCCCGGCCCAGATAGCCCCGGGCGAGCCCGGCCCCACCCAGGTACAGCTCCCCCACCGCCCCGGGCAGGGTCAGCCCCAGCCGGTCGTCGAGGACGTACGCCGTCCGCCCCGGGTCCGGCCGGCCGATGAGCACGGTCCCCGGCGCGCACCGCCAGCTGGTGGCGGTCACGGTGGCCTCGGTCGGCCCGTAGGCGTTGACCATGCGCCGGTCCGCCGACCAGGTCGCGACGACGTCCGCGGGGACCTTCTCGCCGCCGACGACGATCGTGGTGTCCGCCGGCAGGGATCCGGCCGGCAGGGCGGCCAGGAGCGCGGGCGGCAGGTCGACGTGGGTGATCCGGCGCTCGGCCAGGAAGGTGGTCAGGTCGGCCCCGAACCGCCGGTCCTCGGGTACGACGACCAGGGTGCCGCCGGACAGTACCGACATGGCCAGCTCGCTGAGGAACACGTCCACGGCCGGCGACGCGAACTGGGCGGACCGGGCGCCGGGCCCGACCCCGAAGGACGTCCCGACGGACTCGACGAGCGCGGCGAGGCCGGCGTGCGGCACGACGACGCCCTTGGGCCGGCCGGTGGAGCCGGAGGTGTAGATGACGTAGGCGGGGTGCGCGGGGCGCAGGGGCACGGTGCCGGCAACCGGGTTACCCACGGGCGGTTCGGCCAGTGCCCAGCCGTCGAGGAGCACGACCTCGACTCCGCTGAGGACGGACTCCACCACCGCCCCGGCCCCCTCGGTGGAAACGTCTCCGGCCCGGGTCACGGTTCCGACCCCGGAACCGGATTCGCCCCCTGACCCGGCGACGGTTGCGCCGCTGGCGTCCGTCACGGCCCCGGTCACGACACCGGCATCGGGGCCGGACCTGTCCTCCAGCACGCCACCAACGGCCGCACCGGCGCTGGCCACGGCCCCGAGCAGGTCGCGGTGCTCCCCCGTCGTGAGCAGCAGCGCGGGCCGCGCGTCCGCCAGGATGTCGGTCAACCGGGCCGCCGGATGCGCCGGGTCGAGCGGCAGGAACACCCCACCGGCCCGGGCCACGGCCAGCGCCGCGACCACGGCCTGCGGCCCCCGCCCGAGCAGCACCGCCACCACCCGCTCGGGACCGACGCCCCGTCCGCGCAGCCCCTCGGCGAGCCGGGCCGTGACGGCGTCCAGCTCGGCGTAGCTGAGGGTGACGTCGCCGGCCTCCAGCGCGGGCGCGTCCGGGGCCAGGGCGACCCGCTCCGCGAACAGCGCCCCGAGGGTGCTCTCCGTCCGGGTGAGCGCCGGCCCACGGGAACCCCCGGAGAGTCGGGCCCGCTCGTCGGCCGACAGCAGGTCCACTCCGGACACGGGCAGGTCCGGGTCGGCGGTGACGGCGGCGAGCAGCCGGACGAGCCGGTCCGCGAGCGCCTCGACGGTGGCCCGGTCGAACAGGTCGGTGCGGTACTCGATGCCGCCACGCAGCCCGTCCATCCCGACGGCGGTCTCCGCGACGTCGAAGGTGAGGTCGAACTTGGCGGTGCCGGTGTCCACCAGCCGGCTGTCCAGAGTGAGTCCGGGGAAGCCGGTCGGCGCGGGCAGCGGGTTCTGGTAGGACACCATGACCTGGAACAGCGGGTTGCGGCCGGCGGCGCGTTCGGGGCGCAGGGCGTCGACGAGCCGTTCGAACGGCAGGTCCTGGTGGGCGAACGCGGCGAGGTCGAACTGCCGGACCCGCTCCACGAGCTGGCGGAACGTGGGGTCGCCCGACACGTCGGCGCGCAGGACGAGCGTGTTGACGAAGTACCCCACGAGGTGGTCGAGGTTCTCGTCGGAGCGGCCGGCGACCGGCGTACCCAGACAGATGTCCTCGCCCGCGCCCATCCGGGCCAGCAACGCCGAGACGGCGGCCTGCACGACCATGAAGCCGGTGGATCCGGTGTGCCGGGCCAGGGCCCGGATGCCGGCGTGCAGCGCGGCCGGCACGTCGAAGGTCACGACGGCGCCGTGGTGCGGTCCGCCGGCAGTGCCGGGGCGGTCGACGGGCAGGACCAGTTCGCGGGGTACGCCGGCCAGGGCGGTGCGCCAGTGCCCGATCTGCCGGGCGGCGGCGCTGGCGGGGTCGGCGGGGTCGCCGAGCAGGTCGCGGTGCCAGCGGGCGTAGTCGGTGTAGCGGACGGGCAGCGGTTCCCAGCCGGGCGCGCCGCCGCCGACCCGGGCCGCGTAGGCGGTGCCCAGGTCGCCGAGCAGCGGGGTCAGCGACCACTCGTCGCCGGCGATGTGGTGGGTGACCAGGAGCAGGACGTGCCGGCGCTCGCCCACGGCGAACAGGTGGGCGCGCAGCGGACCCTCCGCGCCGAGGTCGAAGGGCCGGCGCACGGCCGCCGCGACGAGCGCGTCCACCTCGTCCTCGGCGCACGCGACGGTCTCGAAGAAGACCGGAAGATCCACGATTTTCTGGTACGGGGTCCCGTCGCGCTCCACCACGACCGTCCGCAGCGTCTCGTGCCGGTCGGCGACGTCGGCCAGCGCCGCGCGCAACGCCGCCTCATCCAGCGCGCCGTCGAGGGTGACGGCCAGCGGCAGGTGGTAGGTCGGGTCGGGCCCCTCCAGGGTGGACAGCAGCCACATCTGCCGCTGGTTGTACGACAGCGGGGCCAGGTCGACGGGTCCGGCGGCGGTGAGCGCGGGGCGGGCCTCGGTGGCGTTGTCGAGCCGGCGGGCGAGGCCGGCGACGGTCGGCGCGTCGAAGACGTCCCGGACGGCCAGTTCCACGCCGAGCGCCGCGCGGGCCCGGGAGCACACCCGGGCGGCGAGCAGCGAGTGGCCGCCGAGGTCGAAGAAGTGGTCGTCGACGCCGACCGCGTCGAGGCCGAGGACCTCGGCGACGATGCCGGCGAGGATCTCCTCGGCGGCGGTCCGGGCGGTGCCGGCGGGGGTCGCGGCCGCCTGGTCGGGGGCGGGCAGGGCGGCCCGGTCGAGTTTCCCGTTCGGGGTGGTCGGCAGCGCGGGCAGGACGAGGACGGCGGCCGGGACCATGTACTCGGGCAGGGTGCGGCCCACGTGCCGGCGCAGGTCGGCCGGTTCGGGGGCGGCGCCGTCGGCGGGGGTGACGTAGCCGACGAGCCGGGGTTCGCCCCGGTGGTCGGGGTGCACGGCGACGGCGGCGAGCGCGACGGCCGGGTGGGTGGCGAGGGCGGCCTCGATCTCGCCGGGTTCGATCCGGAAGCCCCGGATCTTGACCTGCTGGTCGGAGCGGCCGACGATCCGCAGCGCGCCGTCGAGGTCGCGCACGCCGAGGTCCCCGGTGCGGTACATCCGGGCCCCGGGCACGGGAACGTCCCCGCCGAAGGGGGCGTGGCCCGAGGACGCCTGGCCCGGGGCGGCCAGGCCCGAGGACGCCTCGCCAGCCGAGGTCTGCTCGGAGGTCGCCTCGCCAGCCGTGGCCTGGTCGGAGGTCGCCTGGCCGGTGCCCACCGCGAACGGGTCGGCGACGAAGCGTTCGGCGGTCAGGCCGGGGCGGCCCAGGTAGCCCCGGGTGACGCCCGTGCCGCCGAGGTAGACCTCGCCGACGACGCCGGGCGGGACGGGCCGCAGCCGGGCGTCCAGGACGTGCACCTGGGTGTTCCACACCGGCCGACCGATCGGCGGGGCGCCCTCGTCCCCGGGCGTGAGCCGGTGCGCGGTGGACCAGACGGTGGTCTCGGTCGGCCCGTACAGGTTGGTGACCTCGGCCGCGTCGGCGGTCAGGGCGGTCGCGAGGTCCGCCGGCAGGGCCTCGCCGCCGACGAGGACCCGCAGTCCGGGGTGCACGCCCCCGGCCGCGTGCACGGCGCGCCACAGGGTCGGGGTGGCCTGCGCGACGGTCGCGCCGGACCCGGCGACCAGCCGGGCGAGCAGTTCGGGCTCCTGGACGACGCTCCGGGGCGCGAGGACCACGGAGGCCCCGGACAGCCACGGCAGGTACAGCTCCAGGCCCGAGATGTCGAAGCTGACCGTGGTCACGGCGAGCAGCCGGTCGGCGGGGGTCAGCGCGAACTCGGCGTCCATCGCGAGCAGGAAGTTGAGCAGGTTGCGCCGGGTGACGACGACGCCCTTGGGCCGGCCGGTGGAGCCGGAGGTGTAGAGGACGTAGGCGGCGGAGTCGGGCGCGTGGGAGCCGGTGGCCGGGTCCGGCTGCGCGCTGGTCCCGCCGTTCGCGCTGATCGGTTCCATGTCCGTCCGGCCGTCCAGCACGACCGGGCCGGAGCTCCCGACGGGTAGCGGGGCGTCCGGCCAGGCGCCATCGGCGGCCTCCGCCAGGTCCAGGACGGCCCCGTCGAGCAGCGTCGGCCCGGTCGCCGGCAGGGCGTCGGCCACCAGGTCCCGGAGCTCGGCCCCGGCGGTCAGCACCAGCGTCGGGCCCGCGTCGGCGAGCATGTGCGCGAGCCGTTCGGCGGGGAAGTCCGGGTCCAGCGGCAGGTACGCGGCCCCGGTCCGCAGCACCGCGAGCAGCGCGACCGGCAGGTCCACGGTCCGGGGCAGGCACACGGCGACGATCCGCTCGGGCCCGACGCCCCGGTCGCGCAGCCGCCGGGCGAGGCGCCCGGAGCGCGCGTCGAGTTCGGCGTACGTCAGGGAGACACCGTCGGCCAGGACCGCGACCGCGTCGGGGGTGCGGCGGGCCTGGTCCAGGACGAGGTCGACGAGGTCCGCGTCGGGGAGTTCCCGGGCGGTGGCGTTGTCGGCGGCGAGGGCGGCGCGTTCGGCCCCGGTCAGGACGTCGAGCCCGGTGACCGTGTCGGCGACGGTGAACGACTCCAGGACGCCGACGAGCCGGGCGACGTGCGCCTCGACCTCGGCGGCGGTGTACAGCGCGGGGTTGGCGTCCACGACGAGGTCGAGGGTGCCCGGGGACCGCTCGTCGAAGGTGACCGTGAGGTCGTCCACGGGGCCGGCGGACACGTCGACCCTGGTCCCGGCGGCGCCCGCGAACGTCAGCTCGTCGGCGAACGGCTTGATGTTCACCCACGGGCCGACGAGCCGGCGGCCCTCGCCGAGCAGCCGCAGGTCGCGGCGGATGTCCTCGCCCCGGTACCGGCTGTGCCGGCGCACGGCGCGCAGTTCGGCGGCGACCCGGCCGACCAGCGCGGCCAGCGGCTCGTCGGCGCGCACGGCGATCCGCAGCGGGATGACGTTCACGGCGGTGACGGGTACCCGGATGGCGGCCGACCCGAGCCGGTTCATCACGGGCAGGCCGAGGACGAGGTCGTCCGCCCCGGTCATCCGGTGCAGGTACACGGCGCCGGCGGCCAGCAGGGCCTCGACCCGGGTGGCCCCGGCGGCCTTCCCGACGGCGGCCAGCGCGGCGGCCACGGGCGCGGGCACGGTGCCGGTGCGCCGCAGGAACGTCGGGGCGGGCGGCGCGACCCGGTCGGTGAGGCTCGCGACGGTGGGCAGGTCCGCGAGCCGTTCCGCCCAGAAGGCGCGGTCCTCGGCGTGCCGCGCGGAGTCCGCGTAGGCGGCGTCCTCGGCGACCAGGGTCTCCAGCGCGGCGAACGGGGCGGCCTGCGGCTCCCCGCCCCGGACCAGCGCGGTGTACACGTCGGCGACCCGGCGGGCGAGCAGCGCGAACGTGTACGCGTCGAGGGCGATGTGGTGGCACCGGAAGTACCAGACGAAGTGTTCGGGGTCGAGTTCGAAGAGGACGTGCGCGGAGACCGGGCCCCGCGCGAGGTCCACGGGCCGGAGCAGGTCGGCGTCGATCCGGTCCCGGGCCGCCCGCCACGGGTCCGGCTCGCCGGCCAGGTCGACGTGCGCGACGTCCTCGACGGCGTCGTCGGTGATCCGTTGCCGGACGCCGTCGGAGCCGTCGACCTCGAACCGGGCGCGCAACGCCTCCGCCTCGCCCAGCATGGCCCGCACCGCCCGGCCGAACAGCGCCCGGTCGACCGGCCCGTCGATGTCGACACAGGTCGCGGTGTTGTACGCGGGACTGGCGGGGTCCATCCGCTGGGCGAACCACACCCCGGCCTGGGCGCTGGTCAGCGGCAGAACACGGTCAACGTTGCGCATCTTCGACTCCACGGGACGTCAGTACAGGGCCGGGGCGGGCGGAACCGCGCCACGGGCGGGGGCCCGAGGCACGGTCGGGGCCGGGCGGGTCAGGCGTGGGCGTCCATGTCGGCCACGAGGCTCAGCGGCCGCAGGTCGGTCCAGTGCCTCTCCACGTAGTCGAGGCTCTCCTGCCGGGTGGCGGCGGCCTGCGCGACCGTCCAGCCGGCGGGCACGGCCGCGAACTCCGGCCACAGGGAGTGCTGGCCCTCGTCGTTGACGAGGACGAGGAACGTCCCCGCCGGGTCGTCGAAGGGGTTGGACACGGGGTACCTCCCGGGCAGCGTGGGGTGCGAGGCAAGGGCCTCGAAGTTTGCTTAGGCTAACCTAAGCACATGTCCGGCTTAGGTAAAGGGATGCGACCAGGATCACGAACGGTTCCGGAATCCGATGACGGCCATGTCCGACATGGGCGAACGACCCCGGGACCCGACCGGTCGCCGACGGGGACCGGTCGAGGCCTCCCGGGCTGATCCGCGCGGCACTCCGGCCTTTCCCGCGATTACCCGGGCGGCCACCCCGAACCCCTTTCCGCCACCGCGATGGCGGAACGACGGAACACGCGGCCCGGCCCACGGCTGACTGCATCGCCCCGCGCGGACACGGCGCGCGGCACCAGCCGCCGATCCGGAGTGATTCCGCAGCTCAGGGCACTCCACCGCCACCCACCCACTATTCGCGAATGGCGCTCACGACTCCGCCAGGTGGAATCGGGGAATTCTCATGGATCACCCCTAAGGAGGAGTCTCAATACCGTCTCAGGGACCGGTGTTCTAGATCTCTCGGCATTGTCGGCGCGGCCATTCCGTGCGAGTTTCCACTATCGACGGTGCGCCGGAGGGGCGGCACGGATACGGGAGAACGGCGAACGGGTGACCGGAAATCCACCACCGACCACGGCGGTACTCGTGGACTGCGACGGCGTGCTCGTCGACAGCGAGCCGTTCATGGAGGCCGTGCTCCGGCGCGAGCTGCGGGCGCACGGCGTGACCCTGACCGCCCGGGAGACCGCCGCCCGGTTCCGGGGCCGGGCCTTCACCGAGATCGGCGCCGAGGTGCGCGAACAGTTCCAGGTGGCGCTGCCGGCCGGGTTCGCCCGCGCCGTCACCGACCGGGCCCTGGCCGCCCTGGAATGGGAGCTGTCCGCCGTGCCCGGGGTGTTCGCGCTGCTCAAGCGGGTCCTGGTCCCGGTCTGCGTGGTGTCCAACGCGCCCGGCCGCCGGGTCACGGCCGCCCTGCACAGCGTCGGCCTGGGCGCCCTGTTCGCCGCCGACCGGATCGTGGCCCGCGAGGACGCCACCCGGGGCAAGCCCGCCCCCGACCTGTTCCTGGCCGCCGCCGCCCGGCTCGGCGAGCACCCCCGGTCCTGTGTGGCCGTCGAGGACAGCGTCACCGGGGCCGTGGCGGCCCGGGAGGCCGGGATGCGCGTCGTCGGCTTCACCGGTACCCACGAGGAGCCTGGCCGCCAGGCCGAAGCCCTGTCCGGAGCGGGGTGTTTCGCCACGGCGCGCGACATGGCCGCCCTGGCCGGGATCCTGCACACGGAATGCGGAGTCAGCACATGAACGTCCCGAACACCCCCGCCCGGCGGGTCATCGTCGCCGGCGGCGGCATCGGCGGGCTCGCCGCCGCCGTGGCCCTCACCCGGCGCGGGCTCGACGTCACCGTCGTGGAACGCGCCGACGGGATCCGCGAGCTCGGCGCGGGGATCACGATCCAGATCAACGGGATGCGCGCGCTGGACCGGCTGGGCGTCGCCGACGCGGTCGCCGCGCGCGGGTCCGTGATCGCCCGGGCCGGGATCCGCACCTGGCGCGGGGACCTGCTGTCCGCGGACCCGCTGGACCGGCTCGCGGCCGAGTACGGGTCGCCGTGCGTGGGCGTGCACCGGGGGCGGCTCCAGGCGGCGCTGCTCGCGGCGGTACCGGCCGGGGTGGTGCGGCTCGGGGCGGCCGTCGCCGACGTCGCCGAGACCGCCGACGGGGTGACCGTCCGGCTCGACGACGGCACCCGGCTGCGCGGGGACGTGCTGGTCGGGGCCGACGGGCTGCACTCGACCGTCCGGGCCCGGCTGCACGGGCCGGCGGAGCCCGACTACGCCGGGTACACGATCTGGCGGGCGGTCTGCCCCACCCCGCCGGGCCTCGGCGCGGACGAGATCGGCGTCTACTGGGGACCGTCGTGCCGGTTCGGGTTCGTGCCGATCAGCGCCACGGAGACGTACTGGTACGCGACCCAGGTCCAGCCGTACGACGCCGACGCCGAGCCGGATCCGCTGCCCGGGCTGCGCGCCCGGCACCGGGACTGGGCCGCGCCCGTGCCGGCCCTGCTCGCGGGCACCGACCCCGGCGCGGTGTTCCGGACCCCGATCACCGACCGCGAACCGCTCGACCGGTGGGGCCGCGGCCGGGTCACCCTGCTCGGCGACGCCGCGCATCCGATGACGCCGAACCTCGGCCAGGGCTGCTGCCAGGCCCTGGAGGACGCGGTCACCCTGGCCGACGTGCTGGCCGGGGCGCCCGACCCGGCGGCGGCCCTGCGCCGGTACGAGGACCTGCGCGCGCCGCGCACCGCCCGGATCGTGCGGATGGCCCGGGACCTGGGCCGGCGGGGACACACCCCGGACGGCTGGCGCGAGGCGCTCGACGCGGCCGACAAGCCGCTGGACGAGGACGCCCGGCGCTGGCTGTACGCGCCGGACACCGTCGGGGCGGGCTGAGTGGACGGTCACCCCGCGCACGCGGTGGACCCCGAACGGGTGCGGGAGTGTTTCGGGCGGGCGGTGTGTCGTACCCGTCACGGGGTCGTCCTGGTGGGTGACGTGGTCTCCGCGTTGCGGGCCGGCGGGGCGCGGGTCTTCGTGGCCGGCGGTCCGCCGCGCGACTGGCTGACCGGGGACCCCGCCCGCGACGTGGACCTCTACGTCGACCGGCCCGTGGCGCACACCGAGGGCGTGCTGCGGGCCGCGTTCGCCGTGGACGCGGTGTGGCAGCGGGTCGACGGGTTCGGGCTGCTCCGCTGGGGCGACCAGGGCTGCCTGGACATCAGCTTCCTGCGGTCCCCGGACGCGCTGACCGGCGCGCCGCTCGCGGACACGGTCTTCCGCCCCGGGCGCGGCCTGCGCGCCGACGCCCGGATGCGCGACTTCACCGTCAACGCCCTGTACTACGACTGCGCCCTGGGCCGGATCGTCGAACCCGTGCCGGGTAGCGTCGCCGACGTGCGGAACAGAAGGCTGCGGATCGTGTCGGACCCGCGCAAGCTGGCCGTGGACTTCCGGACCTCGCTGCGGGCGGCGCAGTTCGCGGGGCGCGGGTTCCGGCCGGTGCCCGACACCGTGCGGTACCTGCGGGAGACCGCCGACCGGGACGTGCTGGGGGTCGGGGCCGGGTTGGGCGCGTGGGTGGCCGAGCACGTGCCCGACGGCGGCCGGGCGGAGTTCGGCGCGTTCCTCGCGGGGTTTCTGCGGACCGGGGAGGCCCAGGAGCTGCTGCGGGAGGCGGTCGCCCGGTGACCCCGCGCGGACTCCCCCGCGAGGTCTGGGTCCTCGTCGCGGCGAGCTTCGTCATCGCCGTCGGCTTCGGCGTCGTCGCCCCCGCGCTGCCCGGCTTCGCCCGGAGCTTCGGCGTCGGGGTCACCGCCGTGACCGTCGCGGTCAGCGCGTTCGCCGTGCTGCGGCTCGCGTTCGCGCCGGCCAGCGGTCGGCTCGTCGCCCGGTTCGGCGAGCGGCCGCTGTACACCGGCGGCCTGCTGCTCGTGGCGGGCTCCACCGGCGGCTACGTGCTGGCCGGCGAGTACTGGCAGCTCCTGGTCCTGCGCGCCCTCGGCGGCGTCGGGTCCACCATGTTCACCGTCGCGGCGGCGGCGCTCCTGATCCGGATCACCCCGGAACCGCTGCGCGGCCGCGCGTCGGGCACCTGGGCGACGAGTTTCCTGCTCGGCAACATCTGCGGCCCGCTCGTCGGCGGCCTGCTCCTCACGATCGACCCCACCGCCCCCTTCGTGTACTACGCGGCCGCCGTCACCGCCGTGGCCTGCGGGGTCGGCTGGGCGCTGCGCCACTCCCCGCTGCTCGGCGCGCCCACCCGGGCCGGGGACGCGACGATGGCGGCCCGCGAGGCCTGGACCCGGCCGGCGTACCGGGCCGCGCTGGCCGGCAACCTCGCCAACGGCTGGGCGGCGTTCGGGGTGCGGATGTCGCTGCTGCCGCTGTTCGTCACGGAGGTCGTGCACGGCGGCCCCGGGCTCGCGGCCGCCGCGTTCAGCGCGTTCGCGGCCGGCAACGCGTCCGTGGTGCTCGCGGCGGGCACGTTCGCGGACCTGCGCGGCCGGCGACCGCCCCTCGTGCTCGGCCTGGGGCTGGGTGCCGCCGCGACCGCCGGCGCCGGGTTCGCCGGCGCGCCGTGGCTGGTCGTGGCCCTGTCGGCCGTCGCGGGGCTGGGTTCCGGGATGGTCACTCCCCCGTTGGGCGCGGTCGTCGGCGACGTCGTCGGGGCCGCGCGGGGCGGGCCGGTGCTCGCCGCGTTCCAGATGACCGGGGACATCGGGACGATCGCCGGCTCCGTGCTGTCCGGGCTCCTCGCCGAGCGGTTCGGCTACCCGGTCGCGTTCGGCGCCGCCGGACTCGTGTCGGCCCTGGCGGCTCTCGTCTGGGCGCGCACCCCGGAGCCCCGCCGGTCCCGGGTGCCACCGCGCGCGGCGGTCACCCGGCACCGGCGCTCAGACCGCCGGGCTGCCTCGCCTGCGCCGCACGTACCGGGCGAGCGGTTCGATCCCCCGCGCGAGCAGCGGCCCGCACACCGCGAGGATCAGCACGTACGCGGCCGCCAGCGGCCCCAGGCGCGGGTTCACCCCGGCGGCCACGGCCAACCCGGCGATGACGATGTTGAACTCGCCGCGGGGCACCAGCGCCGCCCCGGCCCGTAGCCGACCGGTGGACGCGATTCCGGCGCGCCGGCCGGCGATCCAGCCGGTGAGCATCTTCGTCCCGATCCCCGCGACCGCCAGGGCGGCGGCGATCCCGGCGACCGGCGGCAGGTCCGCCGGATCGGTCTGGAGTCCGAAGAAGACGAAGAACACGGCGGCGAACAGGTCCCGCAGCGGGGTGAGGATCTGCCGGGCGGTGTGCGCGAGCGGCCCGGACAGCGCGATGCCGACCAGGAACGCGCCCACGGCGGCGGACACCTGCAGGTGCTGGGCGATCCCGGCGACCAGGAGGACCAGGCCGAGGACCTTCAGGAGCAGCACCTCGTCGCTGGGCGAGGCGACCAGGCGTTCGACGTGCCGGCCGTAGCGCAGCGCGATGATGAGGATGACCGTGATGGTCACGGCCGCGATGCCCAGGGTGGCCGCGCCGCCGAGCAGGCCGACACCCGCGAGCAGGGCGGTGAGGATCGGCAGGTACAGGGCCATGGCCAGGTCCTCGAACACCAGCAGGGACAGCACGACCGGCGTCTCCCGGTTGCCGAGCCAGCCCAGGTCGCCCATCACCTTCGCGGCGATCCCGGACGAGGTGACGTACGTGACGCCACCCATCGCCACCGCCCCGACCAGCCCCCAGTCGAGGATGAGGGCGACCGCGACTCCCGGGGCCGCGTTGAGCACCAGGTCGATCAGGCCGGACGGGGCCGAACTGCGCAGCGAGCCGACGAGCTCGCTCGCGGTGTATTCCAGCCCGAGGGTGAACAGGAGCAGGATGACGCCGATCTCGGCCCCGGCCGAGATGAACACCTTGCTTGTGGCCAGCGGCAACACGCCGCCCTGGCCGAACGCCAGGCCCGCGAGCAGGTAGAGGGGGATCGGGGAGATGGAGAAGCGCACCGACAGGGCGCCGAGGAGTCCCAGGCCGAGGATGACGGCGCCGAGTTCGACCAGCAGGATGCTTCCGTGCACGCGAGGGGTCCCTTCGCTCGGGGGTGACTAGCCGCTGGTGAGGATCTCGGCCACGCTCGTGGTGCCCTCCTCGGTGCCGACCACGACCACGATGTCGTCGTCGGCGAAGACGAAGTCCGGGGTGGGGCTGGCGATGACCTGGTGACCGCGCACGACGGCCACGACGGAGGCGCCCGTCCGGCTGCGCGCCCGGGTGTCGCCCAGGGTCCGCCCCTCGTACGGCGAGCCGGGCGTGATCGCCAGCTGGGCCGTGACCAGGCCGTCGACCTGCCGGCGGAGTTCCGCGAGCCGCTCGGTGACCCGGGTGGTGCCCAGCAGTTCGGCGAGCCCGTTGGCCTCGTCGGTGGTCAGCTCGACGCTGACGAGCGCGCTGTCGGGGTCTTCCTTGTCGTAGACGATCAGGTCCCGCCGTCCGCTGCGGTGCGAGATCACCCCGATCCGCCGGTGCCGCGTGGTGGTGAACTCGTGGCGAAACCCGATGCCGGGCAGCGCGGTGCGTTCGGTGTCCATCTCCCTGCTCCTCGCTCCAAGAGATCCGTGGGTCCCCTATCCAACCATCCGGCCCACGGACAGACGGGTGGCGCCCGACGTCGGATCCGACATCGGGCGCCGTGGAACAGACACCGCCCCCGCCCAGCGAACTGGACGGGGGCGGTTCCTCACCTGTCGGGGCGGCCGTTTCCTAGGCCGGCCGCCCCGGCTCCGCGCGCGGGCCTGTCACGCCCTCACCCGGCGCGGAGCGTCTGTCGCCCCTAGCCGACCCGCCACAGTGCGGGGACGTTCGGGGGCTCCCAGCCGGCCATCGACGTGTGGCCCTGCAGGCAGGTGTAGCGGCTGCCGCCGTAGGTCACGGTCGCGCCGGCCGCGTAGGCCTTGCCGGCCGCCCAGGTGCCGCCGCCCGGCGGGTTGGTCGGTCCGGTGGTCGGCGGGACGGTCGGCGGGACGCCGCCGCCCGTGAGCAGGGTCAGGCCGTAGGCGGACAGGATCGGGTTGACCGGCTGGAAGTACATGGTGCCGCCGGAGGAGCAGTTGCCCGAGCCGCCCGAGGTGACGCCCTGGGCCTGGTCGTTGGCGAGCCACGAGCCGCCGGAGTCGCCGGGCTCGGCGCACGCGTTGGTCCGGGTCACGCCGCTGACCGTGCCCTGCGGGTACGTCACCGAGGTGTTCTTCTGCTGGATCGTGCCGCAGTGCCAGCCCGTGGTGGAGCCGGACCGGCAGACGGACGCGCCGACGGCCGCCTCGGTGGAGCCGTTGACCGTGACGGTGCCCGGGTACCGGTTGACCTGCGCGCGCGGCGTGTTGCCGGCCGCGACCTGCACCCACGCGTAGTCGCGGCCGGGGAACGTGGAGCCCCGGAAGGTGCCGCTGGGCTGGGTGGTCGACGCGCCGGTGGTGCCGCAGTGCCCGGCGGTGACGAAGCCGCCGGTGACGGAGAAGCCGACGGAACACCGCGAACCGGAGCCGATGTAGTACGCGTTGCCGCCGATCACGTCGATCAGGGGGCGCGGTTCCTCGGTGGAGTTCTCGATCCGGACGGACTTCACGTCCACCCCGGCGGCGGCGACGAACGCGCGGGCGGCGTCGGCCGCGCCGGCCTTCGTGGACACGACGACGGAGTTGGTGGCGATGTCCACGTACCAGCCGGGCACGGTCTTCGGCGCCTTGGCGGACGCGGCGTCGAGCCGGGCCTGGACCGCGTTGAGCTGCGCCTCGGTGCGCGCCACGGTCTTCGGGGTGGCGCCGGCGGCGCGGACGAGGGTGGCCTGGCGGGCGTCGGTGACGCCGACGGTGAGGGTGGTGGCGTCGCCGTTGAGCCACGCACCCCCGAACGCGTCGCCGAACGTGGCCCGCATCGCGGACTCCGCCCTGGCGGCGGTGTGCTCGCGGGCGAGCCGCTGGCGGGCCTGGTCGGGGCTGATCCGCAGGTCGCGGGCCATCGCGCTGAGCATGTCGGGCGCGACGTTGTCGGCGGCGGAGACCTGGGCGCCGTCGAGGACGTTGCCCTTCGAGGTCTGGGCCGTGGCGGGTGTCATGGTCAGAGCGGCGATGACGGTCGTGGTCAGTGTGACCGCCGCCGCCGCGAAGAGGGCAGGTTTCCGTGCCATCCGTTGCCTCCTGGGCTGCTGAGGGGATGAGGTGTCGGGTGGTTGACGGGGACGCTAGCCAGCTCCGGCCGCAAAAGGGAGATCTCATCTGGGTCATACCAACCGCGCACGATCCGCCCGCCGGAGCACGCCGACCACGAAAAACGGAAACCGCCGACCATCCGGGTACCGGGGATCGGCGGTTTCGGGGCTGTCCTCGCCCGGGCGGACTACTCGACGGGTACGGCGTCCCGCTCGCGCGCGCTGCCCGAGGACACCAGGGTCGGTGTGTGCGGGGCCTGTTCCACCCCGGCCACCGGGTCCGGCATGAGCGCGACCGTCCGTGCCGCGCGCCGCCGCTGGTGCAGGTAGCCCGCGCCGATGCCCAGGGCGGTGGCGGCCACGGCGGCGACGACGGCCTCGTTGGGTACCGACAGCATCTTGAGCCCGCTGGCCAGCAGGATGACGGCGAGGAACGCCCGGATCGTCCCGCCCTTGGCCCGGGAGGAGAACCGCGCGCCCACCCAGACGCCGGGGATCGAGCCGACGAGCAGGGACAGGGTGAGTTCGAGGTGGAAGTCGCCGAACAGCAGGTGACCGCCGGCCGCCGCGGCCACCATCGGCACCGCCTGGACCAGGTCGGTACCGACGAGCCGGTTGGCGGCCAGCGCCGGGTACACGACCAGCAGCGCGACCACGACCAGCGAACCGGAGCCGACCGAGGTCATGCCCACGACCAGGCCGCCGACGACGCCGATCAGCACGGTCCGCAGCGGCCGGACGACGATCTCGCCGGTCACCGGGCCGCGCCGGCGGGCCAGCCACTGCTTCACGCCGATCAGGGTGGCGGCGAGCACCAGGGTGACGCCGAGCGCGGTCTTGACCAGGGACTGCAGGTCGCCGCCGACCGCCCGGGTCAGGAGCACGCCCGCGAAGGCTGCCGGCACGCTGCCGACGCACAGCCAGCCGACGAGCGGCCAGTTCACGGTCCGCCGCCGGATGTGCACCCAGCCGCCGACGGGCTTCATCAGCGCGCTGACCACGAGGTCGTTGGAGACGGCCGTGAGCGGGGGCACGCCGAAGAACAGCACGAGGATGGGGGTCATCAGGGCCCCGCCGCCCATGCCGGTCAGGCCGACGATCAGCCCGACCACCAGGCCGGCCGCCGCCACGGTCCAGTCGATCATCGCGTGATTGTCTACCAAACCAGTAGGCGAACTCAAGAGGCCACACCAGTGAGTTTGCCCTGGCCGAACGGTCGGGCCCTGAACGGACGCTCCCGCCGTGCCCGGGTCGGAGCTCCCCCGCACAGGCCGGTGGGCCGCCCCGGCGAACGGGACGGCCCACGGTGGGCCCACGCGGGGTCGGAGCTACTCGCGGGACCCGGCCAGCCGGACCGCCGGGATCCGGGTCGCCGCCAGGGTCGAGGCCACGCTGGCCGTGGTGACGAGTACCACAGCGACCAGGATCAGCCAGCCCGCCAGTGCCCACGGCACCTCGGCCTCGGCGTACCCGGAGAGGGCCGCCAGGGAATGGGTCACGCCGTACAGGGTGCCGCCGGCCGCCATCCCACCGAGCAGCAGCCCGATCCCGACCACCGCCAGGCTCTCCACCAGCGCGGTGCGCACCACCTGCGGCCGGGTCAGCCCGGTCAGGCGCGCGGCGGCGAACTCGGCCCGCCGGTCGGCGGCCCCGATCACCACGGCGTTGACGGCGGCGATGGCCGCGTACAGCGCCCCGGCCCCGAGGAGGGCCAGCAGGACGGCCTGGTTGTTGCGGCGCTGCTCGGCGGCGAACGCGTCGAGCCAGTCCGCGCGGGTGCTCACCTCGCCGAGTCCGGCGGCCCGGATCGCGGCGGCGACCTCGGCGGGCCGGTCGGCGCGCAGCCAGTACCCGGTGCCCGGGCCGGGGGTGCCGGGGGCGGCGGGCACGAGCAGGCCGGGGCCGCTGAGCGCCGGGGGCAGCACGGCCACGACGCGCAGGGTCGTCCCGTTCGGGGTGACGAGGTCCTCGCCGACCCGGAAGGTGTGCCCGGGCAGGGCGTTGGACCGCGCGGCCACCGTCGACCTGACCAGCGCGGACAGGTCGCCGGCGAGGGGTGCGACCCTGTGGGTGGCCTGCCAGGCGACCGGGTCGACGGCCTGGGCGTCGGGGTAGTCCTCCCCCATGTTCACGAAGCTCTCGGCGGACACGACGGTGACCCCGGGGACGGCGGCCAGCGCCGCGCCCACCGGCTGGTCGGCATCGACCCGCAGGTCGGCGGTGACGGTGTCGGCGGTCTCCCGGACGATCGCGGCGGACATGGTGTCCACGGACCCGGCCAGCCCGCCGACGATGGAGACCAGCACGAGGAGCGGGGCGGCGGTGGAGGCCGTGCGCCGGACGCCGGCCCGCAGGTTGGCCACCGCCAGCTCGCCGAGCGGCCCCCGGACGACGAGACCGAGGACCCGTCCCACGAGGGGTACGACGAGCGGCGCGAACGCGTTCAGGGAGATCGCGAGGGTCATGCACAGCATCAGGTACAGGCCGAGGGCGTCCTCCGCGGCCATGTCCGGGCCGGCCGCCACGATCAGGACCGTGAGCCCGAGGAACAGGGTGCCCAGGATCCAGCGCGAGGCGGTCATGACCCGGCCGGCCGCTCCGGTCTCGCGCAGCGCCTCCAGGGGCCGGACCTTGGCCGCCCGCTGGGCCGCGCCGAACACCCCGCACAGGCCGACGCCGACGCCGACGCCGACGGACACCCACACGACCCAGCCCCGCCAGGGCGCGTCGAAGTACGCGGGGACGAAGGAGTTGGAGCGCAGGACGGCGAGCTGGGCGCGCATGACCGGTCCGCCGAGCGCGACCCCGGCCGCCGAGCCGAGCAGGCCGAGGATCAGGGCCTCACCGAGCAGCAGGCGGCGCAACTGCCAGCGGCTGCCGCCGTTGAGCCGGAGGGTGGCCAGTTCGGCGCGGCGCTGGGCGACCGTGAACGCGAACGTCGAGCCGACCACGAACACGGCGAGGAAGCCGGCGATGAACAGCACCATGCCGAGCAGGGAGCCGGCGGCCTCGTACCCGTCGCGGAGGTTGTCGCTCTGGGCCTGCGACAGGCCGGCGGGGAGCACCGGGTCGACCGAGGCCACGAGGAGCAGCAGCGAGGACTGCACGAGCGCGACCCCGAGGGCGACCGCGACGAACGCGCCCGCGAACAGCTGCCACCGGTCGCGGAACGTCTGCCAGGACATCCGCAGCATCAGGCCACCTCGAGTCCGGCGAGCCGGTCGGCGACCTGGTGGACGGTGGGCGCGACGACGCTGTCGACGATCCGGCCGTCGGACAGGAAGACGACCTGGTCGGCGCGGGCGGCGGCCGACGGGTCGTGGGTGACCATGACGATGCTCTGCCCCTGGTCGACCAGCTCGCGGAGCAGGTCGAGCACGACGCGGGCGGACTTCGTGTCCAGCGCGCCGGTCGGCTCGTCGGCGAACAGCACCGCCGGCCGGGTCACCATGGCGCGGGCCAGGGCCACCCGCTGCTGCTGCCCGCCGGACAGCTCGCGGGGCCGGTGCCCGAGCCGGTCGCCGAGACCGACCCGGCCCAGGATCTCCCGGACCTCCGCGCGCTTGGGCCGCGCGCCGGCCATCCGCAGCGGCAGGGCCACGTTCTGCTCGGCGGTCAGGGCGCCCATCAGGTTGAAACTCTGGAAGACGAAACCTATCCGGGTACGGCGCAGCCGGGTCAGATCGGCGTCCGAAGCCTTCGTGATGTCCTGGCCGGCCACGGTGACCGTGCCGGAGGTGACCCGTTCGAGCCCGGCCGCGCAGTGCAGCAGGGTCGACTTGCCGGAACCGGACGGGCCCATCACGGCGGTCCACGAGCCGGAGGGGAAGGCCAGGTCCACGCCGTCCAGGGCGCGGACGGTGGTGTCCCCGCGTCCGTACACCCGGTGCACGGCGCGGAGTTCGACTGCGTGTGTCATGGCGCCAGCCTGCCAGCGGCGTCAGCTGAGGTGGATCAGTGATCGCCCTGAGTCGGCCCCTGAGAGTTGCACCCCGGGGGGACTCAGGGGCGCGGGTGCGCGTCGGCCGCCGCCTGCACGAACGCCCGCACCCGGGCCGTCGTGTTCGTCTCCAGCCACACCGGACCGCACTCGATCGGCGGGGCGTCGCGGATCGGCACGTAGGCGATGTCGGGGCGCGGGTAGTACGTCCGGGTGTGCTCGCCGACGATGTACACGCCCCGGCGCATCGCGACATGGTTGAGGATCTCGGTGAACGTCGCGCCCACCGGCCCGCGCGGCACGGGCCGGCCCGACGGTGTGCGGTCCGGCGTCCGGTCCCGCTTGAACGCGTCCGACGTGACCGCCGGGAGCTGGACCACCGGGTGGTCGGCGAGCACCTCCAACGACACCGACCGCGCCCGCGCGAGGGGGTGGTCGGCGGCCACTGCCAGCGTCCGGGCCTCCGAGGTCAGCGCGGGCCCGCTGGCCATGCCGTCGAACGGGTACGAGGCGAACAGCACATCGAGGCGGCCGTCGCGCAGACTGGCCCGGGTGTCGAGCAGCTGGGCCTCGTGGACCCGCACCTCGCACTCGGGGTACCGCGCCGTGAACAGCGCGACGGACCGCAGGGCCAGCTGCCCGGTGCCGGCGCCGGCGCCGAGGAAGCCGACCCGCAGGGTGCCGGTGACGCCCCTGCCGGCGTCGACCGCGCGCCGGACCGCGTCCTCCATACCGGACACGAGCGGGCCCAGGTCGGCGGCGAGCTGCCGGCCGATCGGCGTCAGGGCGACCCGGCGGCTGGTCCGGTCGAACAGGGGCGCGCCGATCTGGCGTTCGAGCCGCTTGATGGTCTGGCTGACCCGGCCGGTGGTGACCCGCAGCCGGGCGGCGGCGCGGCCGAAGTGCAGTTCGGCGGCGACGGCCAGGAAGGCCTCGATCTCGTGCCGTTCGAGCATGTCACCACCGTTCGTTGAGTCTGACTAAACGACCGTAGCGCAGGCGTTGCTTGATCAACATGCCCGGCGGGGCCGATCGTAGGGGACACGACACCGGCCACACCGAAAGGTCCCACCATGATCCAGATCGAGGCCCTCGACCACGTCGTCCTGCGCGTGATCGACGCCGGCACGATGGAACGCTTCTACCGCGAGGTGCTCGGCTGCACCGTGGACCACCGCCGCGACGATCTCGGCATGGTCCAGCTGCGGGCCGGCTCCTCCCTCATCGACCTCGTCCAGGTCGACGGCACCCTGGGCCGGCGGGGCGGGGCGGCCCCCGGCGCCGAGGGGCACAACATGGACCACCTGTGCCTGCGGGTGGCCGGCTACGACGAGGCCGCGATCCTGGCGCACCTGCGCGCGCACGACGTGCCGATCGGGCAGGTGGGCGACCGGCGGGGCGCGCTGGGCGGCGGGCCCTCCGTGTATCTCACCGATCCGCAGGGCAACACGGTCGAGCTGAAGGGGCCGCCGACGCCGTCGGATCGGTGACCGGGTCCCGGCGGGCGGGACGGCTCGTGGCCCTCGACTGGTCGGGCGGCCCCCGGTCGGACCGTCGATCGCACCTCGGCGGGCGAGGGCGGCTCCCGGACCTCGGCGAACCGGGCCATCCCCCGTCAGACCGTCGATCGCGCTCCAGCCGGCGGGCAGCTGCTGGTCAGACCATTGATCGGGCTACCGACGCGGCACCTCCTGGTCCGATCGATCGCGCCTAGGCGGGCGGGGCTCCCGACCAGACCGTCGGACGCACCTCAGCGGGCGGGGCGGCTCCCGGACCTCGGCGGGCCGGGCGGCAACTCGCCAGACCGTCGATCGCGCCGCACCGGGGGCGGCGCCGGGCGCGGGCAGCACGCCCGTCCGCGCCCCCGCGACAACCTTCGGCCCGGATAGGGTTCGCGGACGACCACGACCACGGGGGTACGAGACCATGCAGGACCGGATCCTCCGGTACGCCGACGCGTCCGCCACCCTGGCCCTGCTCGGCGACCACCGGCTCGCCCGGCTCGTCGACGGCGCCACCCCCCTCGGCACCGGGATCGGCGGCACCACGGCGCTGCTGGACGTCGGGGGCGTCCCGGTGTTCGTGAAGCGGGCCCCGCTCACCGACCGGGAACTGCGCCCGGAGAACCTCCGGTCCACGGCGAACATGTTCGACCTCCCGCCCCGCTGCCAGTACGGGGTCGGCGGCCCCGGCTTCGGCGCGTGGCGCGAACTCGCCGCGAACACCCTGACCACGAACCAGGTGCTCACCGGCCGGGCCGGCTCCTATCCGCTGCTGTACCACTGGCGGGTGCTGCCCGGGGCCGCCCCGGTCGCCGAGGAACACGCCGACCCCGAGGCGGCGGTCGCCTACTGGGGCGGTTCGGCGGCGGTCCGCGACCGGCTCGACGCCCTCGCCCGCGCGTCGCACAGCCTCGTGCTGTTCCTGGAGTACGTGCCGTGGAACCTGGGCGAGTGGCTGCGCGCCCAGCTAGACGCGGGCGGGGACGCGGTGGGCGCGGCGTGCGCGCTCCTCGAACGCGACCTGCTGCCCGGCACCGCCGCCATGGGCGCGCACGGCGTGGCGCACTTCGACGCCCACTTCCGCAACGTGCTCACCGACGGCCACCGGCTGTACTTCGCCGACCTCGGCCTGGCTACCTCACTGCGGTTCGACCTGTCGCCGGCCGAGCGGGAGTTCGTGGCGCACAACGCGACCCACGACGACGGGTACGCCCGGATGCTGCTCGTGAACTGGCTCGTCACCCACGTGTGCGGGCTGGACCTCGCCGACACGGCCGACCGCAACGCGCACGTCCGCCGGTACGCCGAGGGGGTCGCTCCGGCCGGTGCGCCGGAGGGGGTCGCGGCGACCGTCGTGCGGTACGCGCCCGTCGCCGCCGCCATGAACGCCTTCTACTGGGACCTGTTCGGCACCAGCCGCGCCACCCCGTACCCGGCGGCGGAGGTCGGCCGGGCCCTCGCCCGCGAACGGGCGACCTGACCCGGCCGGGTCGTCTGTCCGACGCGCCCCGTCGGCGGGTTGGCTCAGGGCGCGTCGATGATCTGACGGCGCTCGGCGTCCGCCTTCGTACCCGGAAGGATGTTGTGTTTTCTCGCCAGGTGGCCGAGGTAGCCGATCGTGCCCAGGAGCACGCCGATGTCGTCGAGGTAGATCGGGTCGGGCAGCAGGTCCACGGGGAAGACCGTGTAGGCCAGCGCCCCCCAGAAGGCGACCTTGCCGCTCACCGGCATCGCCGAGCTCTTGAGGAGCTTCGCCATCCGGACGAGTTTCACCCCGAGCACGACGGTGACCACGAGCAGGGCGATCACCAGCAGCGCTGCGAACACCAGCAGGACGACCTTGAGGGTCGGGTCCATGGAACCTCCTTCGGGCGACACGTGTCGGACAGGTGGTACCCAGAATCTCCGGTGCCACCACGGTAGCGGGTTTCCTGACACACGGCCCGCGCCGCGCACCCGGGCCGCCGCCCGCCCCGGGTGGACCGGCCGGCCACCGGCGTCGCGTGTCGATCCGCCACATTCGACGGCCCTCCAAATAGCATCTGCCCCAATTGTTCCTTTTGACTGGGGAGTTGCCGGTGAAGGTTCTGACACGAGGTCTACTCGCCGCGCTGGCCGCCGCGACGGTGCTGCTGTCCGGCGGCGCGCCCGCGCACGCCGGCACCGAGGCGATGCCCGAGCCGCCGAGCGCGGAGAAGGTCCGCGCCCAGCTGGAGACGCTGCGGGTGGAGGCGCCGCACCCCATGGCCGGGTACTCCCGGGAGAAGTTCCCGCACTGGGTCCGCCAGAGCGGCAAGTGTGACACCCGGGAGGTCGTGCTCGCCCGCGACGGCGAGGGCGTCGAACAGGACGGCGAGTGCCGCGCGGTGGCCGGCAGCTGGTACAGCGCCTACGACGGGAAGACGTTCGCGTCCGCCGGGCAGATCGACATCGACCACATGGTGCCGCTGGCCAACGCCTGGCGCTCCGGGGCCGACACCTGGGACACCCCGCAGCGCAGGGCGTTCGCCAACGACCTCACCCACTCGCAGCTGATCGGGGTGTCCGCCAGCTCCAACCGGGCCAAGGGCGACCAGTCCCCCGACCTGTGGAAGCCCCCGCTGCGCTCGTACTGGTGCACGTACGCCCGCGCGTGGGGACACGTCAAGTACACGTACGACCTGAACGTCACCGCGCCCGAGAAGGCGACCCTGTCGGAGATGCTCGACACCTGCGACGAGTAGCCCGCGCACCGCCCCGACCTGGGGAGTTCCCCGTCGTCGCGGGGCGGCGGGGATCGACGCTCGCCTCCCCACCGCCCGCCGGCCCGGTCCGGTAGACTCACCTCTCCAAAATGGATCATGGAGCCGGCGGGCACCCCGTCGGACCCGACACGCGGGGGCGACGATGGGCTCGGAAGACCGGATCGACCGGGCCGGCCGGCTGTACGACCGGGCCGTCTTCGGCGGCGACCCCAGCGGCCTGGACCCCGCCGAGCAGGGCCTGGACACGGTCGAGGCCGACCTGTCGCTCGCCCGGGGCCGGATCCTGCACGCGCGCTTCCTGCACGACGGCACCCGCGACCCGCGCGAACTGCCGCTGTTCGAACACGCCGCCGGGCTGTACCGGCGGCTCGGGGACACCCGGGGCGGGGCCTGGGCGCTGTTCTGGATCGGCTGCTACCACCAGCTGCTCGGCGACGACGACACCCTCGCGGTCCCCGCCCTCGAACGGTCGCTCGCCCTCGCCGAGCGGGCCGGCGACCCGCTGACCGCGTCGTACGCGCTGCGGCACCTCGGCATCGCCGAGCACCGGGCCGGGCGGCTCGACGGCGCGCGTGCCCACCTGGAGGAGTCGACCCGGTTGCGCCGCGCGCTCGGGTTCACGCCGGGGGTCGCCGCGAACCTGGTCGGCCTGGCGTACCTCGCCGCCGCGCAGGACCGGCCCGACGACGCGCAGGCGCTGATCGAGGAGGCGGGCACGCTGGCCGACGCCGCCGACGCGCAGGGCATCGTCCGGCAGGTGGACGAGGCCCGCGCGCACCTGTGACCCGACCGGCGACCGGGAGCCCCCGCATCCCGGTCCCCGATCGGGCCCGGCCCGCGCATGACCGGAGCCCGGCCCCGCCCGGTCAGCGCGTGAACGCCTCCACCAGCGCGTCCGTCAGCTCCGCCGCCAGCCGCCCGTCGGGGTCGAGGTCCGGGTCGAACACCGTGACCTGCGCGCCCACACAGGCCGGCGAGTCCATCAGCACACCCAGCACCGCCACCAGCTCGGCGTAGTCGAGCCCGCCCGGGTCGGGGCTGTCCACGGCCGGCATCACCTCCGGGTTGAGGATGTCGACGTCGAGGTGCACCCAGAACCCGTCCAGGTCGTGGCCTTCCAGCCGGTCGAGCGCCGCCCGGGCCGCCGCCCCGGGGCCCACCGCGCGGAGCCGGGCGACGTCCCACACGGGGATGCCCAGGTCGGCGAGTTCGCCGGTGAGTTCGTCGTCGGAGCGGATGCCGAGGACGGCGACGTCGGTGTCCCGCAGGTACGGGCCGAGGCCGTCGAGGTCGGCGAGGTCGCGCTGGCCCCGCCCGGTGACCAGGGCCAGGTCCTCCCCCGCCGCCGCGCCCACGTACGCGGCGTTGCCGACGTGCCGGAAGTCGCTGTGCCCGTCGAGGAAGGCCAGCCCGTACCGACCCCGGCGGCGGAGCGCGAGGGTCGAGCCGAGCAGGATGGAGCAGTCGCCGCCGAGCAGGACCGGGAAGCCGTCGGCGTCGAGGAGTTCCGTGACCCGGTCGGCGAGCCGGCGGGTGTAGCCGGCCATCGCGGGGGCGTTGAACACGCCGTCGTGGGGATTCCAGCCGGTGATGTCGTAGCGGGGCGGGGTCACGCAGCCGGCGTCGGCGGCCCCGATCCGGGGCAGGAGTCCGTGGTCGCGGAGCGCGCCGGCGAGTTTGTGGCAGCCGGGGACCGTGCCGGGGGCCGGCGGGCGGAGGCCCAGGTTCGAGGGGGCGTCCAGGACGAGGGTCCGACGGGTCATGGCAGTACCTCTTAACCATTCAACACAGGTTTACTGGTTAGACGCTGGCATGGTTCGATGTCACCTGTCAAGTACCCATGAATGGTGAGATAGTGGGGGGGTGGAACTTGTCGGCAACGCCCTCTGCCTGGACCTCGCGAACACCGTCAACGAGCGGCCCGTCCCCGAGCGGGACTGGATCGACACCCCCGACGGCCTCGCGGCGTGGGCCGGGCTCGTCGGCCGCGCGCCCGGCGGCACCGTCGAACAGGCCCGTGACCTGCGCGAATCCATCTACCGGGTCTTCTCGGCGCTCACCCGCGACGCCGCGCCCCCACCCAGGGACCTGAAAACCCTTTTCGAGGTGTACGCGGCGGCGCTGCCCTCCGCCGCCTTCGCCCGCGACGGCGCGCACGGGAGCCTGCGCTGGCCGGCGGGGCACCTCCTCGGCGAGGCCGCGGCGTCGGCGGTCGACCTGCTGACCCACGGGCCGCTCGACCGGCTCGGCGAGTGCCCGTCGTGCGGCTGGCTGTTCGTGGACACCAGCCGCAACGGGCAGCGCCGGTGGTGCAGCATGGCGATGTGCGGGGGCCGGGTGAAGGCCCGCCGGCACCACGCCCGGACCCGCGACGAGGCCCAGGAGACGGCCGACCGGTCGGGGTGAGCACGACCCGGCCGGGCGTCGGGGTCAGTCGGTCTCGGAGCGGCCCAGGCGCCAGTAGCCCATGAACGCGACCGACCGTCGGTCGAGGCCACGGTCGGTGACCAGGTGCCGGCGCAGGGTCCGGACCACGGCCGCCTCCCCCGCGATCCACGCGTAGACCCCGCCGGCCGGGGCGGGCTCCTCCGGTACCTCCCAGAGGATCTCGCTGTCCACGTCGATGTCGGTGACCGCCGCGCCGGGCCGGGCGTCGACGAGCCGGCCGGCCGCCGCCTCGACCGCCGCCCGCAGCGCCGCGCCGTGCGCGGCGTCCTCCCTGGCCAGCCACGTGACCGTCACGCCGGGCGGGCCGGCGAGGTCGAGGACGTCGCCGTCGTGCGGGACCTCCAGGACCACCTCGCCGGTCAGGTGCGCCGGCATCCGCTCCAGGATCCCGGCGATGGCCGGCACCGCCGTCTCGTCCCCGGCCAGCAGCACCGTGGTCGCGTCGGCCGGCGGGTGGAACTCCAGTCCGCCGTGCGGGCCGTCGTGCCGGGCGTCCGGGCCGAGGAGCAGGAGTTCGTCGCCGACGGCCGCCGCCAGCGCCCACCGGCCGGCCGGACCCGCGCCGTCGCCGTGCAGCACGAGGTCCACGTCCACCTCCGCCAGTGCGGGGCGCACCGCCCGGACCGTGTAGGTGCGCACCGGGTTGCGGGCCGCCTCCGGCAGCGCGCGCCACTCGGTGAACCAGTCCGCGCCGGTGGGCATCGCGGACACCCCCGAGCCGGCCAGCGGCACGATCAGCTTGATCCGCTGGTCGTACCCGTTGTCGGCGAAGTGCCCCAGGTCGTCGCCGGTGAACGTCACCCGGGTGAACGAGGGACTCAGCCGGGTGACCTCGCGGACGCGGACCGGGAAGAACTTCCAGGCTGCGGTCATCACTTTCCTCCGAGGGTCCGGGCCCGCCACAGGAGCCAGATGAAGTACGGGGTGCCGATCATCGCGGTGACCAGCCCGGCCGGGATCTGCGCCGGGGCGATCACGGTCCGGCCGAGCGTGTCGGCGAAGCTCACCAGGATCGCGCCGAGCAGCGCGGCCACCGGCAGCATCCGGGCGTGCCGGGAGCCGACGAGCGCCCGGGCCGCGTGCGGGGCCACCAGTCCGACGAACCCGATCACGCCGACGGCGGACACGGCCGTGGACGTGAGCAGCGCGGCCCCGACCAGGGCGAGCATCCGGGCGCGTTCGAGCGGGACGCCGAGCACCCGGGGGGTGTCGTCGTCGAGGGCGAGCAGGTCCAGTTCCCGGCGGGCGAGCGCGACCAGCGGGGCGGCCACCAGCAGCGCCAGGGCCACGGGGAGCACCTGCGCGGGCTGGCGCCCGTACGTCGACCCGGACAGCCAGGTCAACGCCTTGCCCGTGTTGTACGGGTCGGTGGCCACGATGACGAACGTGATGATCGCGCCGCACCCGGCGGACACGCCCACCCCGATCAGCACCAGCCGGTCGGAGCTGAGCCCGCCCCGCCACGCCAGGCCGTACACGAGCGCGAAGGCGAGCAGGGCGCCCACCCCGGCGGCTGCGGACAGCAGCCCGATACCGGCCAGGGGCACCAGGGTCAGGATGGACACCGCGCCCACCCCGGCCCCGGAGGTGATGCCGAGGATGCCCGGTTCGGCGAGCGGGTTGCGGCACACGGCCTGCACGACGGCCCCGGCGAGGGCCAGCGCGGCCCCGGCGAGCAGGGCGGCGAACACCCGCGGGTACCGCTGGTCGAGCACGTACGTGATCGCCCGGCCGGAGCGGCCGGCGAGCCAGTTGGCCACGTCGCCCGTGAGCAGCCAGGTGTCCCCGACCAGCATGCCGGCGACCAGCGCGCCGACCAGCAGCACCGCGCAGACCCCGATCACGCCGAGGAAGAACCTCCGGCTGCGGACGGCCGCGAAGTGTCCGGCGGGCGCGCTGCGGGTCGGCCCCGAGTCGCGGTGCCTGCGGGCCAGCCACACCAGCAGGGTCGCGCCGACCAGGGTGGTGACCACGCCGGTCGGGATGTCCACGCCGCCCTGGCCGCCGAGGACGGCGCGCAGCAGGATGTCGGCGCCGATCACGATGCCGACCCCCGCGAGCCCGGACAGCGGCAGCAGGACCCGGTGCCGGTGCGCGTCGGGCAGCCAGCGGGCCGCGAGCCGGACGATGACCGGCGCGCACAGCCCGACGAACCCGACCGGGCCGACCAGGGTGACGGCGGCGGCGGACAGCAGGACGGCCAGGCCGGTCACGAGGATCCGGGTCCGGGGCACGTCCACGCCGAGGGTCGAGGCCGTGTCGTCGCCGAGCGCGAGGATGTCGAGCCGGCGGGCGATCCACAGCAGTCCGACGGCGGCCACGGCGATGACCGGGGCCATCTGGGTGACGGCCTTCAGGTCGGTCTGCACCAGCGAACCGTTGCCCCAGGCGAACAGCCCCGTCGTCTGCTGCTCGAACAGCAGCATCAGCAGGGTGGTACCGGCGCTCAGGGCCAGGGCCGTGGCCGAGCCGGCGAGGATCAGCCGGGTCGGGCCGGAGCGGCCGCCCGCGGACAGGGCCGAGACCAGGCCGGCGGCGGCCAGGCCACCGACGAACGCGAGACCGCCGGCGGGCAGCACGGGCAGGGACACGCCGAAGGCCGCCGCCGCGACGATCGCGAGGTGCGCGCCCGCGTTGACCGCCAGGGTGTCCGGCGAGGCGAGCGGGTTGCGGGCGATGGACTGGAAGGCGGCGCCCGCCACGCCGAGGGCGAGCCCGACCGCGAGTCCGGCCAGCAGGCGCGGCAGCCGGGACGCGGTCAGGATGTCGAGGGTCTCCTGGTGCCCGTTGCCGGTGACCAGCGCGAACAGGTCACCGGCGTCCACCGTGGACGTCCCCTGGGTCAGGTGCACCCCGGCCAGGAGGACTACCAGGCAGCCCGCGACGAGGAAGGCGCCCCCGACGCGGGCCGGCGCGGTGGTCGAACTCAACCCGCGTACACCTTCACGAGCTGGTCGATGAACTGCCGGCTCGACGCCGGGCCGCCGAACGTCCAGATGCCGTTGGGGAGCTTGTGCACCTGCTTGTTCCTGGCGAACGTCATCGAGTCCCAGATGGCGTTGCCGGCCAGACCCTGGGCGAACACGTCGTCCTCGGGGGCGCTGTAGAGGAACCGCACGTCCTGGTCCTTCAGCGGGCTGAGGCCCTCGACGTCGGTGTTGCCCAGGCCCCAGGCCTCGTCGACCTTGCCGGTCCACGCGTTCTTCAGGCCGGCCTGGATCGCGAGCTGGGAGACGTAGGAGCCCTGCCCGAACATCCGGATCGAGATCGTGCTGCCCTCTTTCCACCCGTCGGCCATGACGAACGGCTTGTTGGCGCCGCCGGCCGCCGCGATCTTCGTCTTCGCGGCCGCGAGCGCCCCGTCGAGCTCGGTCAGGGTCTTCTTCGCCTCGGTGGTCTTGCCGACCGCGGTGGCGATCATCGTGAAGTCCTCGCGCATCCGCTCGAGGTTGCGGGTCGCGTCGCTGCCCTTGGCGACGAGCACCGGGACGAACTTCTCCAGCTGCTCGACGAGCGCGAAGTCCTTCTCGACCTCCATCACGATCAGGTCGGGCTTGAGCGCGACGATCGCGTCGATGCTCGGCTCGCTGCGGGTGCCGACGTCCTTGACCCCCGCGTCGATCTTCACGGCGGTGTCCCAGATCGCGAAGTTCTTGATGTCGGCGACACCGACCGGCATCACGCCGAGCGTGACGAGCATCTCGGCCTCGCCCCACTCCAGTGCGACGACCCTGCGGGCCGGCTCCTTGAGGTCGATCTTCTTGCCCCGGCTGTCGGTGACGCTCACCGGGCCGCCCGACGTGGCGGCCTTGTCCTCGGCCTTCTCGGAGGTGCCGCACCCGGTGGCGATCGCCGCGAGGGCGACGAGGGAGGTGACGGCGCACAACAATCGCTTCATCTGGCCTGTCCGTTCTTCATCTGGGAATTCAGGGGTCGGGAATGCCGCCCGACCGGGTACGTGGTGAGCCGGCCCGTACCGGGATCCAGGTCCACCTCGACCCGGATGCCGTACGTCTCGGTCAGGTGCGTCTCGGTGAGCACCTCGGCCGGGGTGCCTGCGGCCCGGACCGCCCCGCCGTGCAGCAGCACGAGCCGGTCGGCCACGGCGGCGGCCTGGTTGAGGTCGTGCAGCACGACGCCCACGGCCACCCCGTGGTCGTCGGCGAGGTCGCGCACCAGGTCGAGGATCTCCACCTGGTACCGCAGGTCCAGGTAGGTCGTGGGCTCGTCGAGCAGCAGGACACCGGTGTCCTGGGCCAGGCAGGTGGCCAGCCACACGCGTTGCAGTTCGCCGCCGGACAGCTCGTCCACCGGGCGGCCGGCCATCGCCTCCACCCCGGTGACCCGCATGGCCCACTCGGTGGCGCGCGCGCCGTCCGGGTCCTCGGACCGCCACCGGCCCCGGTAGGGGTGCCGGCCGTAGGCGACGACGTCGGACACCGTCACGCCGACGGGTACCGGGCGGCTCTGGGCCAGGAGGGTGACCTGCCGGGCGAAGTCGCGGGCCGAGAGGTCCAGTGCCGAGGAGCCGTCGGCGAGCAGGACCCGGCCGGCGTCGGGGCGGTGCAGCCGGGCCAGAGCGCGCAGCAGGGTCGACTTGCCGCTGCCGTTCGGACCGACCAGCGCGGTGACCTCGCCGCGGTGCAGGGTCAGGGTGCCGTCGCGGACCACGGGTTTGCCGTGGTAGCTCAGGCCGAGGCCGACGCCGCTCAGGCACACGGCGGCGCCGAGTGGATCTTCAGACATGCGCGTTAGGCTAGCCTAAGCTTAACGGTAAAGCACGTCGGGCGTTTGCCCTGGTCGGGCAGGGGATGGACAAGGCGGGCACTTCGGGTTCCCGGTCACCGCCGGGGCCCGTCGGCCGAGGCCGTGCGGGTGCGCACCCGGCCGTGGCCGGCTCACCCGTGATGCAGGCTCTTCATCGCGTACATCGCCTCGTCCGCCGCCCGGATCCCCCGGGACGGGTCGCGCGGGTCCAGCGGGGACCACCCGATGCTCGCCGTCAGCCGGGTACCCGGCACCAGCGTCGCCCAGTCCTCCGCCTCGATCGTGGCCAGCAGCCGCTCCCCGATCAACCCGGCCTGCTCGGGGCTGGCCGCCGGCAGGATCAGCACGAACTCGTCCCCGCCGTACCGGGCCACCAGGTCGTGCCGGCGGACGATCCGGGCCATGATGGCCGCGATCCGTTCGAGGACCAGGTCGCCGACCGCGTGGCCGTGGATGTCGTTGACCGCCTTGAACCCGTCCAGGTCGCACAGCCCCAGCATGGCCGGCGTCCCGTGCAGGGCGAGGTCCTCGACGTAGTGGTGCAGGTACCGGCGGTTCGGCAGGCCGGTCAGCGGGTCGGTGCGGGCGTCCCCGGCGTACCGGACCGCCTTGTGCCGCAGGTGCTCGTGGTCGATCCGGGCCGCCACCCCGTCGACGAACAGGTCGCTGTAGCGCTCCAGCCGGTCGCACACCAGCCGCAGCATCGCGTTCTGCGCGTCCAACGCCGCCTCGACGTCGCCCCGCAGGGTGTGCGCCAGGACCCGCAACCGGTGCGGTTCGGCCGCCCCGAACGTCTGCTCCGACAGCCGCAACCCGGCCAGCAGCTCCAGCGCGCCGTCCCCGTCGCCGGCCGCCAGCGCCCCGCAGATCGCGATCATGGCCCGGAGCTCCTGCTCCTCGGGGCCGGTGCCGAGGTCCTCGGCGTAGTCGGACGCGTCGACGTCGCTCGCCTCGCCCATGGCCGCCCGGCGCGCCACCGCGTAGGCGACGTAGCCCCAGTCGGTCGGCGGGAACGGGTGCGTGCCCCGGGCCCGGCGGGCGCCCGCGTCGGCCACCAGTTCGGCGAGGACCCGCAGGCAGCCGGCCGGGTCGCCCCGGTGGTCGCGGGCGAGCGCGTACCGCAGCGGCACCTCGGGGCTGATGCTGTCGTACCGGTTGCCCGCGCGCAGCTCCGCCCGGCGCACCTGTTCGATGGCCGCGAGCGCGTGCTCGTGCAGCCCCAGGTACGAGAACGTCAGCGCCACGTCGTGCCAGCCGTCGAGCACGCCGAGGCCGGCCGGGTCGGCGCGTTCGAAGATCCGCCGGGCGAGGATCACGTGCCGGACACTCAGGTCCGAGGCCCCGCGCTGGAACGCCAGCCAGCCCGCGAGGACGTGCAGCTCCCCCGCGATGGCGGCGTCCCAGTGCGCGTCCACCGCCGCGAACGCCCTGCTCAGCAACCGCACGCAGTCGGACGTGCGGCGCAGGTTCACGGCGGCGATCACCTGGTACGTCAGCGCCTGCAACGCCGCCATCGGGTCGGCCGCCGTCTCGGCGATCCGGGTGGCGTCCTCCAGGGCGACGATGTGGTTGCCGCGCGCGATGAGGGCGTGCAGGTGCGCGTACACCTCGGCGCGGGTTCTCAGGTCTGTCTTCTCTGCGTTCATGATGTGGGCGATCATATTTCCCCACGAACCATCACACACCGCATTCGCCGAGGTCAGCCCCCGGCGTGCCGCCCCGGATCCCCCGCCCGGTGGGCGGCTCCGCCACGTCGGCACGCCGCCGCGACGGAGACCCGTGTGGTCAGGCCTGGGTGCGCTGCGCGACGATGGCCGCCACGATCGCCGTGACCTGCTCCTCCGCGGCGGCCTTCGTGACACCGATGTCGGTGAGCGGGCCGGCACCGTCCTCGACCTCCAGGAGGGCGAGCAGGATGTGCTCGGTGCCGACGTAGTTGTGCCCCAGGCGCAGTGCCTCGCGGAACGTCAGCTCCAGGGCCTTGCGGGCGTGCGCGTCGAACGGCACGAGCTCGGTCACGCCCTCGACGGCCGGCGGGAGCGTCGCGGTGACCGACCGGCGGGCGGCCTCCACCGGCACGCCCAGGGCCACGACCGCCTTCGAGGCCACGCAGTCGGCGTCGGCGAGGAAGCCGAGCACCAGGTGGGCGGGGCCGATCTCGGGGTTGCCGGCGGACCGGGCCGCCTCCTGGGAGGCCATCACGACCTTGCGGGCCCGCTCGGTGAACCGGCTGAAGCCCTGGTTGGGGTCGAGATCGGACGCCTCACCCTTGGCGACGAAGCGCTTCTGGGCGGCCTGCTTGCTCACGCCCATGCTGCGGCCGATGTCGGTCCAGGACGCGCCGGAACGCCGGGCCTGGTCGACGAAGTGGCCGATCAGGTGGTCGGCGACGTCGCCGAGGTGGTCGGCGGCGATCACCGCGTCGGAGAGCTGCTCCAGGACGTCGGTGTGCACCTTCTTGATGGCGTCGATGAGGTCGTCGAGGCGGACGGGACTGGTCGCGCGGGGAGGATTGGTCATGCGTCAACTCTAGGTTGACGGATGACCAATCGTCAACCCCGGGTTGACGATCTCCGTCAGGTCCGCGGCGCGCCGATGTTGACCATCCAGGTGATGCCGAACCGGTCGGTACACATGCCGAACTCGTCGCCCCACATCTGCTTCTCCAGCGGCACGGCGACGGTGCCGGCGGCCGAGAGCTTCTCCCAGTAGCCCCGGAGCTGGTCGCCGTCGTCGCCGCTCAGGCTCACCGAGATGTTGTCGCCGGGCGTGTAGGGCATGCCCGGCGGGGTGTCGGCGGCCATCAGCGTGTAGCCACTGTCGGCCTCCAGCATCGCGTGCATGATCTTGTCGGCCCCCGGGCCCTCGGGCGCCCCGGACTCCCCGAAGGTGTTCACCGTGAGGGTGCCGCCGAAGACCGACTGGTAGAACTCCATGGCCTCGCGGGCCTCGCCGTTGAAGCTGATGTAGGGGTTGAGTCGGGTGGCCACAGGGGTCCTCCTAGGTCGTGGGCGGGACGTCTTCTGCAGGCTAACGCCGGCCCCCGACAATTTCCGGAGAACCACGGACCAGAACACGTTCCTGACGGGTACGCCACCGGCAGGCCACTGTCACGACACGCCACGGACAGGGGCACGGCCCGGTGGGGGCGCGCATGGTCCGGAGCCCCACGGCCGGCCGGACGCCCGAGGACCGGCTGGACGCCCGGGGCCGCGCCACGCTGCCGGCTCCAGCATAGGCGGGCCGCGTTCCAGCGCTTCGTCGCGGAGCGTGACCGTCCACAGTGTGGCCGCCCTAGGCTGGTCGCCATGACCGTTCCCACCGTGCGCGCGGCCACCCCGCAGGACGGCCCGGCGATCGCCGCCGTCCAGCTCGACACCTGGCGGGCCACCTACGGGGCGTGGATCCCCGACGTGGTGGCCGGCCTGGACCCCGACCGCACCGCCGACAACTGGGCCCGCGCCGCCGTCCGCCCCGGGCAGCGGGTGGCCGTGGCCGCCGACGCCACCGGGGTCCTGGGCTACGCCTGGAGCGGCCCCGCCGAGGAGGATCCGGCCCTGGGCGAGCTGCACGCGTTGTACGTGCGGCCGGCGGCCCAGGGGTGCGGGGCCGGGCGGCTGCTGGTCGCCGACGCGCTGGTGTGGCTGGCCGCCGCCGGGTACCCGTCGTGTGTGGTCTGGGCCCTGGAACGCCACACCCCGGCGCTCCGGTTCTACGAGCGGCTCGGCTTCGTGCCCGACGGCGGCCCGACCCGGCTGTGGCGCGGCCTGACCGAACTGCGGCACACCCGGCCGACCGGCCCGTGGCCCCGGCGATCCGACACGGCCGGCGGGTACCCAAATGGAGTTGAGGCCGGTCGCGGGTCCTGGTAGCGTCGCCGTTTCCCCTGGCGGCCGTTCCGGCCGCCCCTCAGGTCCACACTGTGACGTCGGTCGAACCCGGGCGTCGGGCCCCGCTGGAGCGGCCCCGACCGCGTACCGGTGGCGAGCACCGAGGTGACGGGGCCGCCTCTCTGCCACAGCTAAGGACGGGCGTCAGCATGGGTGGAAACTCTTCCCCGGTCGCGTCGACGGAGATCGGGTCGGAACAGGAGTACCTGGCGGCGGCCAGGGCGGCACTGCGCCGGATGCGGGCGGACGTGCTCGCGACGGAGACGCCGGAGTTCGCCTCGGGCACCGACGAGGTCTGGTTCAACACGGTGTACCGGATGGCCAGGTCCCGGCGCGGCCACGACCTGGCGGACCTGCCGGGCGTGCCCCTGTTCTTCGGCCGGCTCGACTACGAACCCGGCACGGTCCTCGACCACGATCCGGCCGCCGGGGTCGACGCGGACCGGGTCTACGTCGGCCGGCGCCGGGTCCGCGACGACGAGGGCACGCCGCTGGTCGTCGACTGGCGCGCCCCGGTGTCGATGCCGTTCTACCGCGCGACCCGCGAGGATCCGCAGGGGGTCCGCCTGCGCCGCAGGTACGGGTTCTCCGACACCGCCGAGCTGACCGCGTACGAGGACGAGCCGCTCACCGGCGCGGAGAGCGGCCCCAGCGCGCTGCTGGCCGCCGAGATCGAACGGCCCCGCGCCGGGCCGATGCGCGACATCGTGGCCACCATCCAGCCCGAACAGGACGAGCTGGTCCGCGCGCCCGTCTCCGAGAGCATCTGCGTGCAGGGCGCGCCGGGCACCGGGAAGACGGCGGTGGGACTGCACCGGCTGGCGTACCTGCTGTACACGGAGCCGGGTCGGCTCACCGGCGGCGTGACCGTGGTCGGGCCGAACCGGTCGTTCCTCGGCTACATCCGGCACGTCCTGCCCGCGCTCGGCGAGGTCTCCGTCCAGCAGAAGACGGTCGACGAGCTGCTCGACCGGACCGTGACCGGTACGGACCCCGCCGACACCGCCCGGCTCAAGGGCGACGCCCGGATGGCCGAGGTGCTCCGCCGGGTGTTGTGGGGGCACATCGGGGAGCCCGCCGAGGACCTCGTCTACGTGCACGGCGGCACCCGGCACCGGGTCGACCGCGAGGACCTGGCGCGGGCCGTGGCCGACCAGCGCGGCGGCCCCCGGTACGGGCCCGGCCGGGACGGGCTCGCCCAGCGGGTGGCGAACCTGGTGCTGAAGCAGATGGAACGGCGCGGCGCCTCCCCCGACGACCGGGACCTGGCGGCCGTGGCCCGCTCGAAGCAGGTCCGGGGGCTGCTCGACGCGGTGTGGCCGAAGCTCACCCCGGAGCAGGTGCTGTTCCGGGTGCTGTCGGACCCGGAGCGGCTGGCCGTGGCCGGCGCGGGGCTCTTCACCGAGGAGGAGCGGGCGGCGCTGGGGTGGGCGAAGCCGTACCGGTCGGCGAAGTCCGCGAAGTGGTCGGCCGCCGACGCCGTCCTGCTGGACGAGCTGGCCGGGCTCATCGACCGCACCCCGTCCCTGAGCCACGTCATGGTCGACGAGGCCCAGGACCTCAGCCCGATGCAGTGCCGGGCGCTCGGCCGGCGGTGCGTCACCGGGTCGCTGACCGTGCTCGGCGACATCGCGCAGGGCACGAGCGCGTGGGCCGCCGACGACTGGCCGACCCTGCTGGCGCACCTCGGCAAGCCCGACATCCGGCTGGAGGTGCTGGACCGGGGCTTCCGGGTGCCCGAACAGATCATCGGGTACGCCGCCCGGCTGCTGCCCACCATCGCCCCCGGGCTGGCCTCGCCGGTCTCCGTGCGCCGCGCCGCCGGGGCCCTGCGGGTCACGCCGACGACCGCCGGGGAGCTGTCCGACGCGGTGCTCCGGGCGTGCCGGGAACGGCTGGCCGACGAGGGCTCGGTGGGCCTGATCGCGGCCGACGCCGACATCGCCGGGCTGTGCGCGCACCTGCGGGCCGCCGGGCTCGACGCGGCGCTGCTGGGCGAGGACGAGGACGCGCTGGAGTCGGCTCGCCTGGTGTGCGTGCCGGCCGGCCTGGCCAAGGGGTTGGAGTTCGACGCCGTGATCGTGGCCGAGCCAGGGCGGATCGCCACCGCCGAGCCCCGCGGCCTGCACCGGCTGTACGTGGTGCTGACCCGGGCCGTGAGCGCGTTGCACGTCCTGCACGCCGAGCCGCTGCCGGAGGCGCTGCGCGGGTAGCCGGATCCGCTGTCCCGGCGGGTGGACGGTCCCCGCCGGGACAGCGGACACGACGGGCGGCCTCCCCGGCCCCGGGAAACCGGCCGGCCCGGCAGTACCCCCATATCGCAGAATTTGTTTTGCAAAATAAGTTCTGCGGTTTAGGCTCCGGTGATGGCCACCGAGAACCCGAACGACCGCCAGGTCACCGCCGCCGCCGAACTCAAGGCGCTCTCCCACCCGCTCCGCGTCCAGCTCCTCGCGGCCCTGCGCGCGCACGGCCCCGCCACCTCCGCGGAACTCGCCCGCCGGTTCGACACCGACACCGGCTCCACCAGCTACCACCTGCGCCAGCTCGCCAAGTTCGGCTTCGTCACCGACGGCGAACCCAGCGCCGACCAGCGCGAACGCCGGTGGACCGCCGTGCACGCCACCACGTCGTGGAGCAACACCGCGATGGCCGCCTCCGGCGAGGGCCGCGAGGCGGTCAGCGTGATGCGCCGGCACCAGGTCGAGGTCCTGATCCGCGCCGTGCGGGACTTCGAGGCGCACACCGACGACCTGTCCCCCGAATGGGTCGAGGCGTCCGGGATCGGCGACCTGCTCGTCCGGCTCACGCACGGCTCCCTGACCGAGCTGTGGGACACGTTCTACGCCCACGTGGACGCCCTCGTGGCCCGCGACGCCGACGACCCGACGGCCCTGCCGGTGTCGGTGGTCGCCGCCGGCTTCCCGCGCGTCGGCGACCACTGACCCGCCCCTCCCCCGAGAACGGCCACCCCCATGACCGACACCCTGCCCCCCGCCGTCCGCCGCTGGCCGCCGCGCCTGCTGAGGGACACCCCCTTCCGCCGGTACTGGTCGGCACAGACCGTCTCCCTGGTCGGCGACCAGATCTCCTACCTCGCCCTGCCGCTGGTCGCCGTGCTCGGCGTCGGGGCCGGTCCCGTCGAGATGGGCTACCTCACGGCCGCCGCCCTGCTGCCGAACCTGCTGTTCTCCCTGCTCGCCGGCGCCTGGATCGACCGGTACCCGCACCGGCGGCGGCTCATGGTCCTCGCCGACCTGGGCCGGGCGGCGCTACTGGCCACCGTGCCGGCCGCGTACCTCCTCGACGCGCTCACCCTCCCGCAGCTGTACGTCGTCGCGTTCCTGTCCGGCACGCTGGCCGTCGTCTTCGAGGTCTCGCACAGCACCCTGTTCGTGTCCCTGGTGCCCCGCGCGGACTACGTCGAGGCCAACACCCTCCTGCACGGCACCCGCGCGGTCTCCTACGCGGTCGGGCCCAGCGCCGGCGGGGTCCTCGTCCAGGTCCTGACCGCCCCGGTGGCGCTGCTCGCCGACGCGGTGTCCTACCTGGTCTCGGCGGTGTTCCTGCTCCGGATCCGCCCCACGGAACCCCCGCCGTCCACCCACGAGGGCCTCGGGATCAGCCAGGGGCTGCGGTTCCTGGCCCGGTCCCCGGTGCTGCGGCCCCTCCTGCTCGGCCTGACCACGATGAACTTCTTCAACTACATGTTCACCGCCCTGTTCCTGCTCTACGTCAGCACCGAACTGGGCGTGACGCCCGGCCTGCTGGGGGCCGTCATCGGCGCGGGTTCGATCGGCGCCGTGCTGGGGGCCGCCGTCACCACGCGGGTGTCGCGGGGGCTCGGCATCGGCCGTACCGTGCTGCTGGGGCTGGTGGTCTTTCCCGCGCCGCTGGTGCTCGTGCCGCTCGCGGGCGGGCCGACCCCGGTCGTGGTGGGCACGCTGCTCGCGGCCGAGTTCCTGTCCGGGCTGGGCGTGATCATGCTCGACATCACCGCCGGTTCCGTGCTGACCTCGGCCATTCCCGATCCGCTCCGGGCCCGGGTGTCCGGGGCGCTGCGCACCGTCAACTACGGGATCCGGCCGCTCGGCGCGTTGGCGGGCGGGGCGGCGGGGGCGGCGTTGGGGGTGCGGCCGACGCTGTGGATCGCGACGGTGGGGGCGGTCGCGGGGGTGCTCTGGGTGCTGCCGTCGCCGGTCGGGCGGCTCCGGGACCTGCCGGAGGAGGCCGAGGAGCACTGACCTCGCGGCGGGGCGCCCTGGCCGCGCGCGGACCCCGGCCCGGTCAGGGTGCGGACGGAGGTCTACGGGAGAGCCGGATCGTTCGCCGTCTCAGGAACGTCACTGCGGCTCGCCAGCGCCATCGATCGACCAGGTGGGCGCCGGCACCGAGTGCGAGAAGTCCCGCGGCGGTGACCCAAGCCGCCGGGTCGTCGATCGGACGGGCGGTGAACTCCCACCAAGCGTATTGCTGCGGCCCCTCGGTACCCCAGAAAATCATGATCGGAAGCAACGCCAGTGGCCCCACCCAGGCCGCTCTCCAGCCCAGAAGACGAGCGGCGAGCAACGCGGTACCCATCCATCCGATGATCCCCCGCAGAACCAGGAGCGCCATCGGCCCGCCGAAGACCATCAGGCTGGTCAGGAAGAACAGCAAGGAACAGGCGGTCGCGTTCAGGGCCAGCACACCCAGCTGGACCCGTCGCCAGTTCCTGCCGGTCGCCGACTCCATCTCGCCGAAGGGGCTGTGGCAGAAGAGGACGGGCCCGAAGGTCGCTCCAGCGGCGATGATCCGCCAACCGGGCACGCTCGCCACACCGCTGTCGCCGGCTGCCGGGACAGAGAACATGATCGACCCGACGAACGGCAGCACGGCGCAGAGCGCTCCGGTCAGCGCCACGCCCATCCATACCCGCCGCGAGCGGAGGTACAGCCGGACCGGATCGCATGCCTCAGAGACAGGACGCGGCATTGTATTCCGTGACCCGTTCTCCCGCCCACGCGAACTGTTCGGCCTCGCTGCCGTGGTTGGCGCGTTCCTCCCCACGCCGGGCCGCCGCCGCGGCCTCCCCTGAACGGTTCGTGTGATAGTCGGGCCGTCCTCCTCCCGCCAGAAAGGCTTCCAGCCATGCCTCCGTTTCGTTCGCACGGAGGTCGACTTGCTCACCTTTGGAGAAGGGTGCCTTGGCGCAGTATCTGAGCGAAACCTTCATGATCTCCGTCGCGACCGTTCCCGAAAGGGCCCACGTACTGCCGTCAGGAATGTAGAAGTAGGGCGGCAGACCGCTCCGGTCGGTGAGATCGATGACTCCGTCGACGACACGCATCTGATAACTGACCCCGTATTCGTCGAACCGCCCAGGTAGAACAAACACGGCCGGTAGCCTCTCGGCCCGCTGCACTATGTCTTCGACGGCACTCTGGTACTTCTGGTGCTCCGGCCACATACAGACCTTCAACCGCACCCCGACACAGAGCACCTCCGCGGGCTTCTCCCGCCCCTTGACCGGAGAGCCGAGCACTGCGGTCACCGCACACAGAACCACTGCCGCCACCGTCACCACGACGGCCGGCCGCAGCCATCTCCGTTCCGTTCTCCTCGAAACGGCGGCACGCTCCCGCGCGAGGAAATTCGGCAGCGCGACGGCGAGGGAGATCAACGCCACCGCGCCGAGAAGCCGCACCATGACAGTCAGTGTGTCGAGCTCGTTGTAGACGGGACCGCTCACGACGCCGAAATCCCACTGAGAGCCGAGGTACATGCTGACGATAAACCAGGCCAGGCCCGCGACAGCGGCGGCGAATCGACCCGACAGCGCTTTACCGACCACGTGTCCGAACGCGACCGCGAGGCAGATGACAGTCAGTCCCATCACGACATAGCCCGGCCACAGTTCTATGCCGGGCGGATTCGTGCGTAGCGTCAGCCCGAACGCGATCGCCTGCACGATCAGGGAGATGAGGACGAAGTACAGCAGCACCGTGGCGACAGGCGGAACCTCGCGACGCCAGCGCGGCACCGCCAAAGGCAACTTCTGCTCGACAGTACCGTGACGATGCGGTGCGCCGACGGACCACGCGGCCGCCGCAGCCGCCAGCCCACTGGTGAGGTACGCGGGCATCTGGGCCGCAGCCGAGGTCTCGGGCCAGACGCCGATCCAGTAGCGGTTCCGAAAGAAGAGCATCGCAAGATTGAACGCGAGTGCGACCGGGAAGATCCACCGGACAGGACTCCGCTTGACGTGGATGAGCAGCATCGGACTCATCGCTCCTGGCTATCGGCGAGCAGGGTCGTGTATCCACGTTCGAGCGGAGTGTTCCCCGGACTGGAAGCGTCAGCCTGCTCCGCAAGTTCAGGAGGTGTTCCCTGGAACCGGACACCACCCTCGTCCAGGACGACAACGTGATCCGCCATCGCGTCGACATCATCGGTGAGATGGGTGCTGAGTACGATCACCGCGTCGCGCTGCTGGGAAATGATGCTGCGGAAGTTGATGCGCTGCATCGGGTCCAGGCCAACGGTCGGCTCGTCGAGCAGGATCAGCGAGGGGTTGCCCACGATCGCCCAGGCGATGCCGGCCCGCCGGACCATCCCACCGGACAACTTGCGCATCTTCTCGTCCCGCCGGTCGCACAGTCCGACCTTGTCGAGAGCCTCCTCGACAGCCGCGCCCCGAACAGGCCGGGGCACCCCTCTCGCCCAGGCTGCGTAGCAGGTGAACTCCGAGACAGTCATCGCCGGATCAAACCCGAACTGCTGCGGAAGATAGCCGATACGGCGCCGGATCTGCTCGAGGGAGTTCCGGTGGAGCTCGATTCCGTCCAGCTGGATCTGGCCGAGACGGGGCGGAAGTATGGTCGCCAACGTGCGCAGGAACGTGGACTTACCCGCGCCGTTGGGCCCCAGCAGGGCGTGCAGTCCACGCCCCATGGTGAGATTCAGGCCCTCGATGACGGTGTTACGACCATATCCTTGGTGAAGGTTCGTGATAGTCAGCATCGTCGCGTTTCTCGTAGCAGTTGTTCGCCGAGCCCGAGAATCGCGCCCACCGCCAGCACGCCGATCACAACGGCCTTCGCGGCTCCAACCAGAGGCCTAGTCGTGTCCATAGTGGGACTCGCCTATCGCTCGATGTTTCAATGCGCCGCAAGTATAGGAGCGCGACGAATCTCCCCGCTGCCCCGTTTGAGCGCGCCCGCGCGGATCCGGGCCACTTTTGACACAACCGTTCCTGGTCGTGTGCCGTGACCTGAATGAGCAGACCGCCGGGCACCTCGCCCGCATCGGTCACGTTCCCGAACACACTCCCTAGGCCCACCCCCACAGGGTGCCCAGGCCGCTGTCGCCGGGGGCCGCGCGCCGCGAGGGTTGGGGGCATGACGAACACACCCCAGACCCAGACTCTCCGGGTACCGGCGACGCCAGCCGGGCGCGCCCTCGCCCCGGACCTGGCGCGCGGGGCGATGCTGCTGTTCATCGCCCTCGCCAACAGCGCGAACGTCGCGTTCGCCGGCCAGCCCGGGATCGACCCCGCCCCGACGGGCGCCGGCCGGGTCCTCAACGCGTTCCTGCTCACCTTCGTCGACAGCCGGGCGTACCCGGTGTTCGCCGTCATGTTCGGCTACGGGCTCGTCCAGCTCGCCCGGCGGCACTCGGCGGCCGGGGCCGACCCGCGCCCGGTACTGCTGCGCCGCAACGCGTGGCTCGTCGGGTTCGGGCTGGCGCACGCGACCCTGCTGTACTTCGGCGACTTCCTCGGCGCGTACGGCGTCATCGGCGTCCTGGCCACTCTGCTCCTGCTGCGCCGGGGCGACCGGTTCCACCGGATCGTCCTGTGGTTGTGGGGTGCGACCCTCGGCTACGCGCTGGTCCTGGGCGTCCTGCTGGCGGTCCGGCTCGGCGGGGACACCGGCGGCCACGCGACCCTGACCAACTCGCCCAACCCCTCGCTGGCCGCCACCACCTACGGTCGGTCCCTCCTGGACCGGCTCGCGGAGTGGCCCGCGCACACCGCGACCGTGATCCCGGTGATCGTGATCGTGTGGCTGGGCATGTGGGCCGCGCGCCGCCGGCTGCTGGAGGACGCCGCCGCGCACGTGGCGCTGCTCCGGCGGGTCGCGGTCGGTTGTCTGGCGGTCACGGTCGCGGGCGCGGTGCCGTACGCGCTGGTCGGGGCCGGGTTGGTCGATGTCGAGCCGGGCACCGTGGACCTGATGGCCCTGGTGCACGCGGTCAGCGGCGAGTTCGGCGGGCCCGGGTACGTCGCGTTGTTCGCGCTGCTGGCGCTGCGGTTCGGCCGGGCCGGTACCCCCTGGGTCGGGGTGCTGGCCGTCTCGGCGCTCGGGCGGCGCTCGATGTCCGGGTACCTGTTCCAGTCCGTGGCGTGGATGGCGCTGCTGTCGCCGTGGGCGCTGGACCTCGGCCGGCACGGCGGGACCGCGTTCGTGGCCGCCGGGATCGCCGTCGCGGTGTGGTTGATCTCCGTGGCCGTAGCATGGCGGCTGGACGTCCGGGGAGTCCAGGGTCCGGCGGAGACACTGCTGCGCCGACTGGCATACGGGCCACGGGTCAGGGTGTGAGCTGGTCCTCGGCGGGCGGGGATCGGGCGCGGCCCGGGGCGGTCGGACGGGGAGGCTGAGGGATGACGGGGCAGACTGAGACGACCCGGCCGACGCGCGACGCCCACGACCCGGCAGGTTCGTCCTGGCCGGGCTGGTCCACCGGCTTCCCGTGGCGGGTCACCCGGTGGCAGATCGGGGTCGCCGTCCTGGCTTCCGTCGCCGCCCCGGTCGTCTGGCTGGCCACCGGGCGCGGTGAGTTCTGGCCCCGCTGGGTGTGGTTCGGGCTCGCCGCCGCGCTCGCCGGCCAGGCCGCCCTGCGCTCCGCGTGGCGCACGCCCCCGGGGCCGCGCCGGTGGCTGGCGGTGCACACGGCGGTGTTCGGGATCCTCGTACCCGCCGAGTTCGTGATCTGGGGGTTGTCCGGGGGTGGGTTCCTGTGGCCGGTGTGGGCGCTGGTGGTCCTCGGAGCGGCGTTCACCGCGCACGCGTGGGCGGTGTCCCGGCTCCCGCCCGACCGGGAGGTGGAACTGACCCGGCGGGTGGACACCCTGGTCCGGTCCCGGCGGGTGGTGGTCGACGGGCAGAACGCCGAGCTCCAGCGGATCGAACGGGACCTGCACGACGGCGCCCAGGCCCGGCTCGTCTCGCTGGGTGTCAGCCTGGGCCTCGCCGAACACCTGGTCCGCACCGACCCGGAGGCCGCGATCCGGATGTTGGGCGAGAGCCGGGCCAGCGTGGGCGCGACCCTGGAGGACCTGCGCACCGTGATGCGGCAGATCCGGCCCCCGGTGCTGGCCGACCGGGGACTCGTCGGGGCCGTCGAGGCGCTCGCCCTGGACCTGGCCGTGCCGGTCACCGTCGCGGCCCGGCTGCCCGGCGCGGTGCCCGGGTCCCTGGAACCGGCCGTCTACTTCGCGGTCGCCGAGTGCCTGGCCAACGTGGTCAAACACAGCGGCGCCCGGTCCGCCCGGGTCGACCTCGCGCACGCCGACGGCCGGCTGGTCGTGACCGTCGCAGACGACGGCCTCGGCGGCGCGGCGCCGGACCGGGGCTCCGGGCTGCGCGGGGTCGCCGACCGCCTGGAGGTGTTCGACGGCCGGGTGCGCGTCGACAGCCCGGCCGGCGCGGGGACCCGGGTGACGATCGACGTGCCCTGCGAGCTGGAGAACCGATGACCACGGAGGAAACCCCGATGCGAGTGGTACTGGCGGAGGACCTCGGCCTGCTGCGCGAGGGACTCGTCCGGCTCCTCGAGGCCCATGACATCGAGGTCGTCGCCGCCGTCGACAACGGGCCCGGACTCCTGAGCGCCCTGTTGCGCCACCGCCCCGACCTGGCCGTGGTCGACGTCCGGCTGCCGCCCACGTTCACCGACGAGGGCCTGCGCGCCGCGCTCGCCGCCCGGGAACAGATCCCCGGCCTGCCCGTGATGGTGCTGTCCCAGTACGTCGAGCAGCTCTACGCCCGCGAACTGCTGGCCGACACCCGGGGCGGCATCGGGTACCTGCTCAAGGACCGGGTCTCCGACTTCCGCGAGTTCCTCGACGCGGTCCGCCGGGTGGCGGCCGGCGGCACGGCCCTCGACCCGGTGGTGGTGTCCAAACTCCTCGGCCGGCAGGAACGCGACGTCGGCGTGCGCCGGCTGAGCCCCCGGGAACGGGAGGTCCTCGGGCACATGGCGCAGGGGCGGTCCAACGCGGCCATCGGGGCGGCGATGGTGATCACCGAGAAGGCCGTCGGGAAGCACACGAACAGCATCTTCGCGAAGCTGGGGCTGCTGCCGTCGGAGGACGACAACCGGCGGGTACTGGCCGTCCTCGCCTATCTGCAGGCTCCGCCGGATCCGGACCGGGCGCGCTGAGGGTCGCGCGGGCTTCGGCGGGCATTGCCGCGCGGGCTTCCGGGGAGGGCATCGGCGAGCGTGCCGGGCGTGCTTTCGGGCAGGGCCTTCGCGGCGTGCCGGGCAGGCCTCAGGGAAGGGCCTTGGCCAGCGCACTCGGGCAGACCTCCGGGCACGGCCTTCGCGGGCGTGCCGGGCGTGCTCCGGCAGGCACGCCGGGCAGGTCCGCACGGTCACACCGGGCGGGTCGGTAGTCCGCGCCGGACGGCCGGCGGGAAAGTCCGGCCGGCGGGCAACCCCGTCACGGGTGGGTTCCGTTCTTCTGGACAGGAGCCGACGGAGGGATCTTGATGAGGCGTTCGGAGGAGGCCGCGTACCGCGAGTACGTGGTCGCCAGGATGGACCAGTTGCGCCGGGTGGCGTACCTGCTCTGTCGCGACTGGAACACCGCTGACGACCTGGTGTCGACCACGCTGCTGAAGCTGTACCGGCACTGGCGGCGCGCCGAGCGGATGGAGGGGCTCGACGGGTACGTCCGGCGGATCCTGCTCAACGCCTGGATCGACGAGCAGCGCCGGCCGTGGCGGCGCGAACAGGTCGCCGAGGAGCTGCCCGAGGTACCGGTCACCGACGCCGACCTCGCCGGCGACACGGACCTGCTCGCGCTGCTCGGTGAGCTGCCGCCGAGGAGGAGGGCCGTCCTCGTGCTCCGGTTCTACTGCGGGATGTCGGTCTCGCAGACCGCCGAACTGCTGGGCTGTTCGGAGGGCACGGTGAAGAGCCAGTCCTCGAGGGGGCTCGACGCCCTGCGTCCGCTGGTCAGCCGGCTCGAAACCACCTAGGAGCATTGTCGTGTACCAGAAACAGTTCGACGACGCCATCGGCGCCCCGCCGCCGCCGGCGGTCGACCTCGAGGCACTGATCGTCCGGGGCCGGCGCGGCCAGCGGCTGCGCGTCTGGGGCGCCGCGGGCGGGCTCGCCCTCGCGGTCCTCGCCGGCACCATCGGGGTCGGGGTGCTGGTCGACGGCGGTCCGGCACCGGCCGGGCGGGGCACCTTCGCCGCCCAGCCGACCGGAACGGCCACCCCCCGGCCGGCGTGGTCCCCCAAGGAGCCGCCCCTGGTCTCCGCCGGGCCCGACGGCCACATGCCGACCCCGCCGCCGCCGAGCGGCACGCCGATGACGCAGGCCCAGGCCGACCGGTTGACGGCGGTGCTGCGGGCGGCGTTCACGGCCGCGGCGCCCGGCACCCAGATCACCGGCACGTCGATGAAGGGCCCGGACTACGGTTCGCTCGCGTTCATGACCGGCGGCACGACGGACGCGTCGGCGTCCGGGGACCTCACCGACGCGGCCGGCCCGGGCGGGTTCCTGATCGTCCTCGAACGGGGCGAGGACGCCCCCACCCGGTGCTCGGAGGTGTCCGCCTACGGGGACCACCGGTACCGGACCGGCTGTGTCGAGTCCACCGGGCCGAACGGCGAGTCCGTGCTGGCCATGACGTACGACGACCCGGCCGGCGACGGCCTGCACTGGGCCAACGGCGGCAAGGAGTTCGAGGTGCTCGTGGTGCGGCCCGGTGGTGGCGTGGTGACCGTGTGGGCCATGAACGTCAGTTGGAACCGGGTGCTCCAGCACCAGGGGGCCAAGACCGAGTTCGACGCGACCCGGGCGACCCCGCCGCTGACCCTCGACCAGCTGAAGGCGATCGCGCTGGCCCCCGGCCTGACGATGCCGTGACCCGACGGTTCCGCCCGGGGTGCCCACGGGGGCGCCCCGGGCGGAACCTCGCGCGCCGGAACCGGGCCTGGGCGGGATTCCATGCCGGGTCGGCGGTGGTCCGGGCTGAGCGGGGCAAGACTCGACGGGTACCGGTCACCCGGTGACCGGTACCCGTCGCATGGTCTTCAGGGGGTCAGTGCCGGGGCCGGCCCGTCGAGCAGGGCGCGGATCTCGCGCGCCGCCGCCCGGCCCGCCCGGTTCGCCCCGATGGTGCTGGCCGAGGGCCCGTAGCCGACCAGGTGCACGCGGCGGTCCCGGACCGCCCGGGTGCCGTCCAGCCGGATCCCGCCGGACGGCTCCCGCAGGCGCAGCGGCGCGAGGTGCGCCACGGCCGGCCGGAACCCGGTCGCCCACACGATCGCGTCGGCGCGCTGGAACCGGCCGTCGGCCCAGCGGACCCCGTCGGGGGTGACGGCCTCGAACATGGGTTGGCGGTCGTACACCCCGCGCGCGGCGGCGGCCCGTTCCTGTTCGCGCAGGTGCAGCCCCGTGACGCTCACGACACTCTGCGGGGGCAGCCCGGCCTCGACCCGCTCGGCGACCAGGGCGACGGCGGCCCGGCCCTGCTCCGGCCCGAACTCCTCGTCCGTGCGCCACAGCGGGGGCCGGCGGGTGACCCAGGTCGTGTCGGCGTACACGGAGATCTCGGCCAGGAGCTGCACGGCGGAGTGCCCGCCGCCCACCACGACCACGTGCTGCCCCGCGAACTCGGCGGGCCCGTGGTAGCCGGCGGTGTGCAGTTGCCGGCCCCGGAACGTCTCCGCCCCCGGGTACCACGGGACGAACGGCTGGTCCCAGGTACCCGTCGCGTTCACCACGGCCCTGGTCAGCCACGTACCGGCGTCGGTGTCGACCTCCAGCAGCGTGCCGTCGACGTCGCGGACGGCGGTGACCCCGACCGGGCGGAGCACGGGGAGCGCCATCGCGGCCTCGTACCCGGAGAAGTAGCGCGGGACCACGTCGTTGGCCCGGTCCCGGTCGGCGGCGTCGGGGACGGCGGTGCCGGGCAGGTTGGCGATGCCGTGCACGTCGTGCATGGTGAGGGTGTCCCAGCGGTGCTGCCACGCGCCGCCAGGCCGGGCGTTGCGGTCGAGGACGACGAGGTCCTCGAAGGGCCGCAGACCGGCCCGCCCGAGGTGGTACGCCGCGGACAGGCCGGCCTGCCCGGCCCCGATCACGACGACCCGCACCGTACGTTGTTCGCTCACCTCCGGGTCAACAACCGGGAGGCCGGCTTCCCTGCCAGCGGGTGGCCGACGCCACTCTCCGCCAGGGCCCCGGCCCAGCGGTGGGGCCCTGGTTCAGTTCTCGGAGTCGCCGGAGAACAGGATCATCAGCACCACGGCCGGCAGGGCGACGGCGATCGCCAGCCCGACCTTGAGGAGTACCGGCCGGGCGATCCGCGCGCCGTGTTCGTTGAACCACCGCCGGCGCTGGAACAGCAGGCTCAGTATCCCGACCCCCGCGAGCAGCACCACGAGTGAGACGTCCACGGTCGGCGCGTAGTTCGCGAACCCGCTGGCCAGGATCCGCTGCGCCGCGTCGGGCAACAGGAGCTCGAAGCCGGGGGTGGGCGGGGGCAGTGCCCCGATGCCGGGCGTGTCGGCCCAGGTCCGCGCGAACCACGACCCGAACACCGGGTCGGTGACCGCCGCCGTCAGGACCACCGACAGGGTCACGCCCACCCCAGCGGCGACGTCCGCGCAGCAGCCGGCGTCCCGTCCGGCGCCGAACGCCGACACGAACGGCACGTACACCGTGCGGCCCACCTGGCCCAGCGCCGCGACGACGCCGCCCACGACGCCGAGGACGACGGCGAGCATGACGACGGCCCACACGATCCAGGCGATCACCGGTCCGACGTACTTCGCGAGCCACACCGCCACCGCGTGCGCCACGGCCGCGATCCAGGCGAGGATCCCGTCGAACCACCCCAGCGCGCAGCCGGCGACCACGACCGCCCCGAGAGCGAGCAGGAGCAGCGCACCCAGGACGTGGTGCTCGCGCAGCACGAAGCTGACCAGCGCGTACAGGGCGAAGAGCACCGCGACTGCCAGCACCGCGACCACGATCCAGGCCAGGACCGGCGCGATCCAGTGGAAGAAGCGGGTCACCAGGTCGACGATCAGCCTTCCGAGCCGCCACAGCAGCACCGCGATCGTGGAGACCCAGGTGACCAGCGGCAGCGCGATCAGCCCGGTGACGGCCGCCGCGGCCGACACGGTCAACGGCTGCCAGGTGCGCACCAGAGCGGACCGCACCAGCGCCGCGAGCCACAGGACGGGTACGGCGAGCAGCGCGCCCTTGGTGGCCACCGTGTTGTACGGCGCGAACGCGGCGCCGCCGAACGCCCGGTTCCAGGATCCCGCCAGCTGCCGGAGGTGCTCCAGGGGCCAGTGGACCAGTGCGAGGTCCACGTCGACGACCCGGGCCAGGAACGCGAAGAACGAGGGCACCGTGGCCAGCAGGAAAGCGAGCCCCACAGCCATCGCGAACGGCACGGCGGCGGGGTGGACCCCGATGAGGTCACGCAGTCGTCGTCTTCCCTGAACCGTACCGGCCACAGTGGTCATGTCGCCCAGCGTGTCACCGGTGTTGCCGAAGGTCACCAGCCGATCGGCCCTGGCTGGCGTCGGTCACACGACAGTCGGGACCCTCGCCGGCCATGGCCGAGGCGGGGCCGCGTCGGTGACGCCCCGGGTCAGGGCTTCGGGTCCCGCTGCCACTTCAGCTTGATGGTCAGGTGTCCGTCGACCCCGGTCTTGGCGATCACCGCCCCGGCCTGCGCGTTGAACTTCACGCCGAACTCGACCTCCACCTCGTCGGGCCGCACGTCCATGTCCCGGAAGGTCTCCAGCGCCACCGACGCGGCCTTGCGGACCTGGGTGAGCGCGGTGCCGAAGGAGCCGGTGGCGGACTGGATGACGTCCCCCGCGCGGGAGACCGGGGAGATGTCCGGCCCGTCGAACTCCACCTCGACGAGGACCGCGTCCCCGGCGTCCAGTTCGAACCGCATCAACTCTGACATCGCACTCCTCGTCACGGACACACCGGGCCCTGATAGGCGCCGGACGGCACATTCTTCCTGCGGGCGGCGCCGTCCTCGTTCGGCTCGACCATCAGGGCGCACAGCCGGTCGACCCGGAACGCCGCCGAACGCTTCGGGGCGTCCCGCTCGGCCGAGGTGAGCCGCCGGAGGGGCGCCGGCAGGCCGGGGCCGGGCAGGACCGCGCCGACGATGCCGGCGCCGAGCAGGAGTACCGGCGCGTCGGGGCCCTCGGCCAGGGGAAGCAGCGCGGACCAGTACCCGCTGAATCGGGGTTCTCCGGGGATTCTCGCGCCGCCGGCCGTATTCCAGCCGGACACCGCGACCCCGCCGATGTCCACCGTGCGGATGTCGGTGGCCGTGGCCAGCGCACCGACGCCCCGCTGCCACGCCGAGAGCACCACCGAGCCGTCGGGGCTGAGCGCCAGGGCGCCCCGGCTCTCCTCCCTGGACAGTCCCGTGACCGGGCCGCCGGGCGCGCGGGAGGCGGTCCGCCAGGTCCGCAGCTCGGCGAAGCCGTCCGCGAGGGGCACCCTGGCGGCGACCGTGCCGCCGTCGAGGCTCGCCGCCGCCCCGGTGGTCCGGTCGGCGAGCGGCACCCGGAGCGGCCCGTCCCCGGCGAGGTCCGCGAACGAGAGCGCGGAGGACCCCGGGGCCGTGCCGGCGTCGTTCGGCAGCAGCTCGTCCAGGAACGCGCCCCCGGGCTCCAGCCACAGCCGGTGCACCCAGCTGCGCCACGGCAACCCGACCGGTTCCCGGCGCTGGCCGGAGCCGAGGTCCCACCGTTCCAGGGTGTTGGTGGACGACTTCGGGGCCAGCCCCAGGTCGCCGGCGACCACGACCCCCACCGACTGGTCGTCCCGGTCGATGCTGATCGACCGGATGTGGGCGAAGAGGCCGCCCATCGGCGCGGCGACGGCGATCCGGCCGCGGCTGAGGTCGTAGACGACCAGGCAGGTCACGGCGGTGGCCGCGTGCGGGACCTTGCAGGTGGGGAAGTCCTTCGGGTCCTGCTTCGGCAGCCCCTCGGCGTCGACGGGGCCGAGTTGGTACACGGGGGCGACCCACTGCACGAAGGCGATGTACCGGCCGCTGCGGCTGATCACCGGTTGGGAGGCGGCGTCCAGGGGGTGGAACAGCGCCGCCAGCGGGGCCGCGTGCAGCCGCCGCCGGGCGTGCACGTCCCAGACCATGACGTGGGGTGTCTTCCCCGCGTCGAGCAGCACCATGGTCCGGCCGTCGGCGCTCACCTGCTGGGGCAGGTCCCCGTCGCGCACGGCCCGGCCCGGCAGCAGGGTGTCGACGCCCTCGAAGTCCTCGCTGAAGGACCCGGGTTCGAAGGTCACGTCCGGATGGGTACGGAACGCGCGGAGCGCCAGTTGCAGCGCGCCGTACCCGTCCCGGTCACCGGAGAGGCGCAGCTGGGCGGCGTTCCTGGTCAGTTCGATCGCGCTGCTCTCGGCGACCTGCCCGCGCAGGTGCCCGTACCCGACCACCGAGGCGACCAGGGCCACCACCAGCGCGAAGGCCCACCGGGCGCGCCGGCCGCGTCTCCGGTTCCGGCTCAGCTGGAGGAAGTGCCGTTCGGCCGGCGCGAGGTCTGCGCCGTGACCGTCCTCCCAGTGCCGGGCGTCGCGCAGTTCCACCGACGACAGCAGCCGCCGGGCGGCGCCGTCCTCGGCCGTCCACTGCGCCCTGCGCTGCCGGAGGTTCTCCTGCCAGAGCCGGAACTCCCGGTACCGCGTCGCGTAGCCGTGCAACCGGTCCCACTCGACCACCAGGGACTCGTGCGCGAGCTCCACGCCGACCTCGGGCGCGCTGCGCAGCACGAGCAGCCGGCCGGTCGCGAGCCGCTGGGCGATCGTCCACTGGTCCTCGTCCAGCTCGTCACGCCGGGCGGTGCGCCGCACGGACAGGTCGCCGTCCGGCAACGGCCTGACCAGCTGGACCAGCAGCCGGCGCGCGGCCAGCCGGGCGGCGGGTTCCAGCCCGTCCCAGACGTCCTCGGCGTAGCCGGCCAGCGCCCCGCGCACTCCCCCGAGCTCGTCGAACGCCTCGTGGGTGAGCAGTCCGCCCCGCCGCCGCTCCCACAGCTGGGTCAGGGCGAACTGGAGCAGCGGCAGCGAACTCGGCGCGCTCTGCACGTCGTCGAGGATCCGGTCGACCAGCCCGGTCTCGTAGTCGACCGTGCCGATCGTGGCCAGCGGACCGGTGACGGCCCGGCGCAGTTCGGTCGTCGTGAGTTCGCCGAGGGTGACGGGCAGCCACCGGGCGGCCAGCTCCGCGACGGCCGGGTTCGTCGACGCGGCGGCCCGGAAGGTGTCGGCGAGGGCGACCAGCACCGAGAACCGGGCCCCCGGGCGCAGCGCCGACCCGAGGGCGGCGGTGAACGCGGCCTGCTCCTCCGCCGGGTACCCGAACAGCTCCTCGAACTGGTCGACCGCGACGAGCAGCCGCTCCGCCGGGTACCCGTCGAGGATCTCCGCCACGACGTCGGCGGTGCCGCCGGCCGCGAGCCGCTCGAAGGGGTCGGAACCGGTCAACCGGCCGAGAGCGAAGGCAAGAGCGCGCAGCGGGGTACTCCCGTCGGACGGTCGCAGCACCACGACGGCCACCTCGGAGTCCGGCCCCGCCTCCGCCCCGGGGCTCACCCGCGATCCCGGCACGCCGGCCGCGCCGGGGCCGGCCTGCGATCCCGGCACGCCAGCGGCTCCGGGGCCGGCCTGCGGTCCCGGAGCACCCGCCGCCCCCGGGCCCGCGCGGAGTCCCGGCAGGACCCCGGCCGCCAGCAGCGAGGACTTGCCGACCCCGGTGGGTCCGGTCACGCAGATCGCCGCCGTGCCCGCCCGGACCCGCCGCACGATCCGCGCCGCCTGGTCCTCGCGGCCGAAGTACAGCCCGGCGTCGCGTTCCGTGAACGGCCGCAGTGCCCGGAACGGCGACGCCCGCTCGATGACCCGCTCGACCTCCGGCCACGCCGCCAGCAGCGCGCCGACCGGGATCATGTACCCGATCTTCGGCGGCGCGCCGCCCACCTTGCGCACCACCATGCCGACCACCGCGTCGAGCCCGGGATGCCAGACGGGGGCGCCGGAGAAGCCCCGCTCGATCGTCGCGCCGCGCGCCGGATCGCTCTCGATCTCCACCCAGCCGGTGGCCACGGGCCCGCCGGGGCGCCCGTAGATCCAGCTGCCGATCTCCAGCCCGCGCGGGAAGCCGACCATGACCAGCTGGTCGTCGCTCAGGCCCCCGTACCGGGTCAGCACGAGCGGGCGGGCGCCCTCCGGCGGCGGCCCGAGCAGCCGCAGTCCGGCGACGTCCCCGGTGAGGTCCGCGCCGACCGGGGACCAGGCCACCACCTCGGCCGCGCACCGCACGCCGGGGGCCAGCAGCGGGAAGTCGACCAGGACGTGCTCCGTCGGGGGCGGGCCGTCGGGCGGGGTGCCCAGCGCGCTGGCGACGACGTGCGCGGCGGTGAGGAGGTGCCGGGGGCCGGCGAGGAAGCCCGCGCCCACGGAGGTGTCGCCGTTCCAGACCCGGACGAGAGCCGCCTCCAGGGGTACGCGTCCAGCCCCGCTCACCCGCCGCCCCCCTTCGCCACAGTGGAGCAATCCTCTCATTCCCGGTCCGGACGGCGGTACCCGACGCGACAGGCCCGGAGTTCCAGGTGCGGGTACGTGTCCAACCCGGACGCGACGAGGCCCGTGAGGACGCCTACCGACCGTCGGGTTTCGGACCCGGTACGTCCGCCCGCATCCGACTCCTGGCGTCTGTCGCCTTCTGGTCTCCGAGGTCGCCAATGTCCCGTAGTGGCTCCTACGCTGGGTGAGCACCGTCACCGCGCGCCAGGGGGTGGAATGGCCGACGAGAGACCTCTGCGGACACGGACGGGACGGTTACCGCGCTCCGGGACCGGGCGGGTCGCGGGAATCCCCACGTCGACGGCCCCCGCCCGGGCGGTCACTCGTGGGTAGGCGCCTGGCGCTGCTGATCGCCACGTACGAGCACGAGGACCCGAAGCTGACCGGCCTGGTGGGCCCCGCGCACGACGTCGAGGACCTGCGGGCGGTGCTGGAGAACCCCGACATCGCCGGGTTCGAGGTGGAGGTGCTGGTCAACCAGCCCCGGCTGGTGGTCGCCAACGCCATCAGCGACCGGTTCGCCGACAGCCGGCACGACGACACGATCCTGTTGTACTTCAGCGGTCACGGCCTCAAGAACGACAACTCCCACCTGTACCTGGCGATGACCGACACGTATCGCGACAAGCTGTCGATCACCGGGTTGTCCGCCGACCTGGTCGACGAACTGCTCGGCGCCCTCCCCTCGGGCCGGAAGCTGATCGTGCTCGACTGCTGCTTCAGCGGGGCGTACCCGACCGGCAGGCTCGGCGCCAAGGGCGTCGTCGCGGACGCGCACACGCGGGACAGGTTCGGGGGCAAGGGCCGCTACGTCCTGACGGCGTCGGACGCGATCGAGCCCGCATGGGACGGCGACCACCTGCACGGCGAGGTGAAGTGGTCGGAGTTCACCCGGTACATGATCGCCGGGCTCAGTGACGGCAGCGCCGACCTGGACGGCGACGGCGAGATCACCGTCGACGAGCTGTACACCTACATCAGCGCCCGGGTCACGAACCAGCGGCCCAAGAAATTCAGCGCCGTCGAGGGCGTCGTCGTCTTCGCCAAGAACATCAACTGGAGGCTCCCCTCCGCTCTCCGCGAGGATCTCCGCAGTCCGAACGCCCACAACCGCGTCGCGGCGGCGGAGCGGCTCGCGGGCCTCTACCAGGTCGGAAGCGACGTCGTCCGGACCCGGGTCCGCGAGGAGCTCGGCAACCTCGCCGACGACGAGCACGCGGTGGTCGCCAGCACGGCCACCCGGCATCTGAGGTCGATCCTCCAACAGCCGGACACCGCCGAATCCGACGACGAACCCCCGCCGGCCATGTCCCGCAGACGCCGCCGCCTGCTCGCCGTCGCCGCCGGGGTCGTCCTGGCGCTCGCCGCCACCGGGATGATCCTGTCGAACACGGAGCGGGGTGAACGGTTCTGCGGTCGGCCGCACCTGCTCACCGGCCCGGTCCTGGCCAAGTACAGGGAGCACCAGCGGCTGGAGAAGGAGAACGGGCGTCCGGCCGTCCTGTGCCCGGTGACCTCGGTGCGGGCGGCTCCGGTCGGCGACGGCGAGTACGCGGTCTTCGACACCGTGCACAGCGAGTACACGTCCTGGATCTACTGGAGCCCCTCGACAGGGGCCCACCTGGCCCAGGGCGAGATCGGGAAGAAGTGGGCGGAGCTGGGGCTGGTGACCGGGAGTCTCGGCTACCCGATCACCGACGAGATCGAGAATCCGGGCGGCGGACGGCGCGCGGCGTTCCAGAACGGCATGATCTACTGGCATTCGACCCGGTCGCAGGGCGCCCATCCCGTCTTCGCCGAGTTCTTCGGTGTCTGGGCGCGGCAAGGGCCGAACGAGAAGCACGAGCGCGGGCCACTCGGGTACCCGATCGGCGACGTGGTCCGGACCCCCGACGGCGGCCGGTACCAGAACTTCGAGGGCGGCGAGATCGTCGAGCACCCGACCCGGTCGAACGGCCCGCAGGCGGTCATGATCAGGATTTTCGCGGAATGGCACCGGCACGGTGGCCGCGAGGGCGCCTACGGCTACCCCGTCGGATCCGAGATCCAGGTGGGCCGCACCTACAGCCAACAGTTCGAGCACAACACGATCACCTGGGACGACGCGGCACAGCAGTACCGGTGAGCACGGCCGACCTTTCAGACCGACGCGTGGAGGTACGTGCGATGGTGGACGTCCTGTTGACCGTGGAACCCGATCCGAGATTCGACCCCGACATCGCGCACGACCTGGCACTCCGGCTGCGCGACGAGCTCGCCCAGCTCGACGTCGACTCCGCCGCCCTGGCCACCGGCGGCCCGGCACCGGTGGGCACCAAGGGCCCCGACGCCGTCACGCTGGCCGCCGTCGTCGTCGCGATGAGCGGGTCCGGCGCGGTCCTCCCCGCGCTCGTCCGCACCGCGCAGGACTGGCTGCGACGGCACACGGCGCGCCACCGGATCGTCATGACCCTCGGCGACGACAGCATCGAACTGCCGGCGCCCACCCCTGAGCAGCAGCAGTCCCTCATCGACGCGTTCCTGCGGCGCCACGAATAGCCAGGCGGCGGGCCGACCCCGCACCATCACGACGCGGTGCCCGTCGCCAACGCCGCACGCAGTTTCGCACCGAGCTCCGCCGCCTGCTCCCGGGACCACGGGATCACGCCGTTCTCGTGCATCAGCGCGTGGTACTGCTGCCGCTCGGACGGTGTCCCCGGCGTCAGCGGCGAGATGTGCCAGTGCAGATGCGTGTTGCCCTGCTGACTGCCCAGCGAGAGCAGATACGTGCGCTCGGACGGCACCACCGCCTCCACGGCCCGGGCCACCCGGTACAGCACGGCTTGCAACCGCAGGTAGGCGTCCTGGTCGAAGTCACGCACGACGTGCTCGACGTGCTCGCGCGGCGCCACCAACACGTGCCCGTACATCGTCGGATTCCTGCCGAGGAACGCGACGTGCTCCCCGTCGTCGAAGACCAGCTCGTGCTCGAAACCGGGATCCCCGTCGAGGAACTGGCAGACGAAGCACCGGATCGAACGGACATGCTCCTCATAGGCCGCCAGATCGAACGGCACGCGTTCCCGCACGTCTCGCCCCCTCGTAGACCTCTCGCCGCAACAGACGCGGTCGACGCTACGCGATGATCAACTTTGGGAACAGGCCCTGGTCGGGGCCGCCCCGTCACCGGATCAGCGCGGTGGGTCGGGTACTACCGGCTCCTCTCGTCCGGCAGGTCGAACAGCACGAGCTGCAACGCGCCGTCGGGGCCCGGAGCCTCGCCGCGGAGGCGCGCCATCTCGAGGCACGTCCGACACGTCACCGCGTCCCTCGTGGGCGTGATCGCGCCGAGCTCCCCGCCGGCCACACCCGTGTGGCAGCGCGCCCCCGGGACGACAAGCTCGCCCAGGAGTCGGACCGGGCCGACCGCGTGCACCACGCCCGTGTCGCGCAGCCGCGCGTTCTCCCCGCCCGCGAACTGCCGCCACAGCTGCTCGACCACGGACGCGAACTGCTCGATGACGCCCGGGTTCGGTTCCACGAGTCCCATCATGCCGGCTGTTGCCGCCGGGCACGATGCCCTCCCCGGCCCCGATCCGCGGTGGTGCCCGGTGCGTGGGCGGTTCGAGGTGGCCGCACACGGCGGGGCGCTCGGGCCGGGTGCCCGTGGCGGCGCGCGGGGCACGGGCTGGTTGGGGCGCGGCTGAGGGAGGCACGGGCGGCGCTGGTCCCAGTCATGGCTGCGCGGCCGAGGAGAACCACCGGCGGCGTTCCGCAGCCGGCAACCTGCTCATCGGCAGAGGTCAGGGGCGCGCCAGCCGGTAGACCACGGTGGGGCGCAGCGGCCCGGCCGGCACGGTCAGGTCCTCGAAGTCCTCGGCCGGGTCGTGGGTCATGCCCAGCCGGCGCATCACCGCCTGGGACTTGACGTTCGTCGCGGTGGTCAGGGCCAGGATCTCCGCCAACCCCAGCTCGGTGAAGCCGAAGTCCGCCACCCCCCGGGCTGCCTCGGTCGCGTAGCCGTGGCCCCACGCCGGGCGGGCCAGCCGCCAGCCGATCTCGACACCGCTGACCGGCATCTCCTCCTCGACCGGGTCCAGCCCGGCCATGCCCACGAACTCCCCCGTCGCCGCGACCTCCAGGGCCCACCAGCCCCAGCCGCGTTCGGCGACCTCGCCCTGGAACAGCGCGACCTGCTCGGCGCTGCGTTCGGCGGTCTGCAAGCCCAGGAAATGCTCACGGACCTCGGGGTCGGCGTTCATCGCGGCCCACGGGGCGATGTCGGACTCCCGCCAGGGGCGGATCAGGAGACGCTCGGTGCGCAGTTCGGTCATGTGTCAGAGGCTACCCGCTGATTGATCTTGGTTTGACTGGCGCCGCGTTGTGCCCCGCCTAGACGGCGGAGATGGCGGCGGCGAGCCGGGCGTGGTGCCGGCGGCGTCCAGGCCGGGTCCGCGCCACGGGTCACTCCTGACGGCATGAGCGGCCGGCTCGGATGTGAGATCGTCTCCGGATGGTCGACTTCACCGGGGACTTCGAGATCCATCTGACCGTGGGCGCGCACCAGGCCCCGGAGTTGGAGGCGTTCGCCGTCCGGCACGGCTTGAAGTTCAGCCAGATCGTGCTCGCCCACGGCCAGTACCCGTCGCAGCCGATGGTGACCGTGACCGGCAACGGCCCGCTGGAGCGGCAGCACCTGACCGCCCAACGGTGGCAGCGGGAACTCGACGCGGCGAAGCTGCGGGTCAGCCGGGTCAAGATCGAGGTCCCGCCGTGGAACGAGGGCGTGCCGCAGACCGACGAGGATGTCCGTTCCCGGCCGGGTGCCGAGTACTTCGAGCACCACGTCAAGATCCTGCTGCCCGACGCGGGCGTGGACCGGCTGCTGGCCCTCACCGCGCTGAGCGCCCCGCACGGCGCGCAGCCGTCGCGCAACGCCCGGCGGCGGCGCCCCGACGGTCGCGAGGAGCGTTTCGTGACCCAGCGTTGCCGTGGTGTCGGACGTGGCACCGCCCAGGCCCGGCTGGAGGCGCTGCTCGACGCGCTGCGCTCCGCCGGGCACGAGGTGCTGGAGGTGGAGCGGGAGTATGTGGTGCACGACAGCGCCGAGCGCCTCGACTCCGGCTGGCTCGATGCCGGGGGTACGACCGACAGCGACACCACGTCCACCGGCTACTCCTGGCGGACCGCGCGCGAGGACCGGATGCGCTCGGCACCCGCGGGCAGGCCGGACTTCCCCGCCACGTACCTTCCGTTGCCGCACAGCCCGGACATCCGGCAACGGGCGGCGTTCGATCCGGCGCTCAAGCAGTTCGCCAACGCCTACCGGGCGGGTGAGCCCGAGTTCGCCGACCCCGACACCGGCGAGGCGTGGCGGGCCGCCCGGCGTTCCGCCATGGAGCACGTGCTGGGGATCGTGGCCGGCTCCCGGTGGGCCGACCACCTGGTGCTGCGCGGGAGCATACTGATGCGGACGTGGTTCGGCGAGGCCGCCCGCGAGCCGGGAGATCTGGACTTCGTCGTCATCCCGCACACGGTGCCCGCCACGGGGCCGGCCGCCGACGAGCTGCTCGACGGGCTCGTCGAGGCGGTCCGCCACTCGCCCGGGCCGGGGCTGCGGGCGGACGCCGTCGCCGCCACGGACATCTGGACCTACGAGCGCGCCTCCGGCCGCCGGCTGGTGTTCCCCTTCGTCGTCCCCGGTCTACCGAGGGGCGGCGTCCAACTGGATTTCGTCTTCGAAGAGCTGCTGCCGATCCCGCCCGAGCCTGCACTGGTCCGGCCGCTGCGCGATCCCGTGCTCGGCGCGACCGCGGAGCTGTCCCTGGCCTGGAAACTGCTCTGGCTGGCCACCGACATGTATCCGCAGGGCAAGGACCTCTACGACGCGGTACTGCTCGCCGAGCACACCACCGTGTCCCTCGACCTGGTCCGCGAGCTGCTCACCCCGGAGCTGGGGGAAACGACGGCCGCCGACTTCCGGCCGGAATCGGTGCTCGCCTGGGAGGTGGACTGGGGCAACTTCCGCGACGAGTACCCCGGCGCCGACGGCACGGCCGAGGGGTGGCTCCGCCGGCTCGCGCTCGCCCTGAGCCGGGTGCCGGGCCCGGCGGGCGGGTAGTGCCGCCCGGCGAACCCACTGGGCTCGGTCGGAACACGGCCCGCCCGACCGCGAGTCAGCGGCAGGTGATGAGTAGAGCGCCGAGGGCGCACGATGCGATCAGGGACACCCCGACCGCAGTCGCCCCCCGAAGTAGCAGATCGAGCCGGCTGCGGTGGCGCCAGGTGGTCGGAAGTGCCTGCTCCACGATGACGAGTGCCACCCACCCGAAGAGTGCCAGGGGAAAATAGAGGTCCCAGATGGAATTCGCGAACACGCTCGCGTTGCCGGACGCGCCGTAGTTGGGGCAGTCCTGCTGACGGGTGATCGGATCCAGCACCACCAACAAGGATGTCACCAGGACGCCGCCCACCAGGCACGCCCACAGGCCGCCGAGGGGAAACGGGCGTTTCATCATGTCGTCAGTCACCGGCACTGGCCAGGGACCAGGGGCAGGTCGATCTGCGGCGGCACTTTGCGGTCGATGGTGTCCCGGTGAAAGGCCAGGCGTCGCCGCGCGGGGCCGAAGTCGGCTCGACAACCGGACATGGGAGTGTCCCGGCGCTCGCCGCCGCCCGTGTTCATCCGATGAGCCTAGGCGCCTCTGTGCCGGTGTCGCTGTCCCGTTCGGCCTCCCCGCCTAACCTCGACACAGGCCCTAATCTCCCGGCGTCCTCCAACAGGCTCGTCACCAGCGGCAGGGAACTTCCGCGATCAGAACTCTCCTGACGCGGCCGAGGCGGCCCGGCCCGATACCGGCCCGGACACCTCCGCGGGTACTGCCGTCCGAGTGTGCATCCGACCGCTCCTCTCCGGTGCCGCCCCCGAGGGAAGGCCCTCTTGCACCCTCTCTGAGCCCAGAAAACCGGACAATCCCTAAAATTCGGGGGGTACGATTTTCCAGGCGGTGCGCGGCGCGGATGCCGCTGTGGCGACGGCTGGGAGTGGTCATGGTGCGGGCGGATCTGCGCGGCGCGGCCACCGAGGCTAAGACGATGCCGGAGCTCGGCGAGGCCCTGTCAGCGTGTCTGCAAGGTTCCGTGCCGCACGACGGGTACGTCCTCGTGGGTCTGGATCCGGCCACCGGGACCGGTTGCCTGTTGACCCGGCGGGACTGCTACTCCCCCGGGGCCCGGCTCCGGATCCGCATCGCCGACGCCGGCGGGGTCGGCCCGCACCGCAGCCCCGGCCCGTTCGGCGGCGGGTCGCCGGTCGAGGTGACCGGGTCGGGCTTCGTGGACGAGCGGCACAGCGACTACCTGCACGGGCTGATGGCGGCGGAGGGCTTCGGCGCCGAGATGTACCTGACTCTGGCCGAGCGGGGAGTGCCACGGGGCAGACTGTTCCTGCTCCGCGAACGCGGCCGACGGCCGTTCTCCGCGCAGGAGGCCGACGTGGCCAACCGGCTGGCCGGCGAGTTGGCCGCGGCGGTCCGGTGTTTCGTCGCGGGACGGCTGCTCCGCCCGGGCGCGCCCGCCGGGCCGCACGGGGTGGTGCTGGTGGGCGCCGACAACCGGATCCGCGCGGCCACCCCGGCCGGAAACCAGTGGCTGGACGTGCTGCGGCGCGAGACGGGTGCGCGCGGCGACGACGAGGTGTGCACCCTGGTACTGACCGTGGCCCTGCCCGCCCGCCGCGAACCCGCCCTCACCCGGGTGCCGACCTCGCTCGGCTGGGTGACGATGAGCGCGCAGGCGATCGACGGGACAGCCGACGTGGCGGTCACGCTCGGCCCGACCGGCGGAACGATGCTGCTACCGGCACTGGTCGGCTGGTACCGGATCACGGCCCGCGAACAAGCGGTCGTCGAGCAGGCCCTGCTCGGCCTGCCGGTCAAGCAGATCGCCCGCCGGCTCGACCTGTCGCCGTACACGGTGAACGACCACCTCCGGGCCGTCTACCGCAAGACGGGCGTGACCAGCCGCGAGGAACTGGTCACCGCCCTGGCGTCCTAGACCAGGTCCACCACCGCCGGCCGGCCCCGCCCTATTGGACGGAGCTGACTGGTACGTCCGCCGAAGCGGTCGCCGTCCTTGTCGTGGTCGGCGCTGTCATCGACACGTCGACCAGCGCCGCCCATCCCGGCTCGGGGTGGGCGGCGCTGGGGTGTGTCGGGCCGGATCCATGTCACGTCGTGACCTCAGCGACGTAGGCACCCGCGCTGATCGAGGCCAGCCAAGGAAGCAGGCGGCATCGTGGCGCGGCGGCGGGGAGGACGCGCGCATCGGGGCGGACCGACCTACCCGGCACAGGGGCGCTGGAAGACAACAGCCTCTGATGCATCCCCGCCTCGGTCACTTCCGCGCAGGCCACTCACTTCTGGCGTGGCGGGTGGTCAGGGGGTGCGTCGGGTGACGCGGACGTCATCGATACCGGCTTCCACCAGGCTGCCGCCGGCCACATCGGCGGCCTCGATGGAGATCCTGATGGTCCTGCCCGCCAACGGGGTCAGATCGACGGTCGCGGCAGTCCACTGCGCTGCGGTGTCACTGGAGCCGGTCTTCTTCTCGAACAGCACCGTCGCCCCGTCGGAGGTGATCGCGCTGACGCGGAGGTAGTCCGCGCCCGCCGAGTTCGCCAGGTGGCTCAGGTACCAGGACAGTGAGAGGGTGAGCCTGCCGTCGGCGGGCAAGGTGATCTGCCCGGACAGGGCGCTGGTGACGCCGCCGTCGAGGTCGTTGTCGCCGACGGAGGCGCCCGCCGCCGCGCCGGTGACCAGCGCGCGTGTTCCGCTGGTGGTGTTGCCGCGCTGCATGGTCAGCGAGTTGTAGCTCGTGGCCTGGGGCGTGGCGACCTCGAACCGGCCGGATGTCGCGGTGTCGGTCCTGTTGGGGTTGACGGTCCAGCCTCCGGACTCGAAGTCGGAGGAGTAGACGGTGGTCTCGGAGCCACCCGGCTTGGTGGTGACGGTCAGCGGGCCGCTGGCCGCCGAGACGTTCCCGGCGGCGTCCAAGGCTTTGACGCTGAACGTGTAGCTCGTCGACGGGGCCAGTCCGCTGACCGTCGCGGCGGTGTTCGTGACCGTCGCCGCGAGGGTGGTGCCGTTGAAGACCTGGTAACCCGTCACGCCCACGTTGTCAGTGGAGGCGTTCCACTCCAGCGACACACCCGTGGCGCTGACGTTGGACGCACGAACCGACGTCGGCGCGGTAGGGGCCTGCGTGTCCCCCGACGTACCCCCGGTGTAGAGGGTGAGGCCCCACTTGCCGAGCGCTTCGCCGACCGGCTGGAACAGGGACTGGTCGTCCGCGCCTCCCGGCGAACAGGAGGCGTAGCCGCCAGAATGCAGGCCGACCGCGCGGGTCCCGGCGAGCCAGGCGCCACCGGAGTCGCCCGCGAGGGAACAGGCGGTGGTGTGGGTGATCCCCTCCAGCGTCGCGGTGGTGTAGACGACGGTCTGGTTGACCGCGGTCACCCTGCCGCACTGCCAGCCGCTGGCGAGGCCCGCGTGACAGACGGCCTGGTTGACCATCGGCTCGGTCGCACCGGTGACGGTGACGGCGGGCCCGCCGTAGGTGTTGACCGAGGCCGAGAGCCGCCACGCCGCCTCGGTGACGCTGACGACTCCCATGTCCCCTTCACGACCGAACACGCTGCGTGTGCCGCCCACGTTGGAGGTGCCGATCCGGTCCTGCTGGTTGTCCGCGCCCCAGGCGGGTTGGTTCGCGTCGTTCGTGCAGTGGCCCGCCGTCAGGAAGTGACGGCCCCCGCCGCTGTCCGTGGCCGGGAATCCGACCGAGCAGTTGGCCTCGGCGCCCGGGAGCCACCGACCGCCGGGGCGGACGTCACCGCCCTGGGGACCCGGCCGGTCCCGCACGGAGAGGAGACGGACGCCGTCGCCGAGCCGGCGGAGCTGTCCCGTGACGGCGTCGCCGTCCCTGTCTCCGGCGGACGCGAGCACCCGGACCACCACGGTGTCGGTGACCGGGTCGATTCCCCACCCGGTCACTGTGGGCGCACCCCGCGAGGCGAGGCGGGCGACCTCGGCGCTCAGCCGCCCCAGTTCGGCACGGTCGCGCGGGACCCTGACCGGGGTCGCGCCGGTCGCGCCCACCTGCGCGGCGGCCTGCTCGTCGACGACGGCGACCATGAGCCTGCCGGTGCGTTCGTCGAGCCAGTGGCCGGGGCTCTGGTCCCGGACCCTTGTCGACAGGGTTCGGGCGACCTCCTCGGCGGCACCTTGCGCGAGAAGTCGGTGGAGGGCGGCGTCCCGGCTGATGCCGAGGTCCCTGGACAGGGCGTCGACCATCCCCGTGGGCGGGGAGTCCGGTGGCGGGGTGGGGGTCGCGGCGGCGACGTGGCTGGCTGTCACCGCGCCCAGGGTGAGGGCGACCGCGCCGATCATCGCGGTGAGGACACGTGTGCGCATGGCTGTCTCCTGTTGCTGTGAGGGGGGAGGGAACGGGGTCCCGGAGGGGCGGGACCCCGTTGCTGGCTGCCGGGTCAGGGGGTGCGTCGGGTGACGCGGACGTCGTCGACACCGGCTTCCACCAGGCTGCCGCCGGCCACATCGGCGGCTTCGACGGAGATCCTGATCGTCTTGCCCGCCAGGGAGGTCAGGTCGACGGTCGCCGTCGTCCACTGCGCCGCGGTGTCGCTGGAACCGGTCTTCTTCTCGAACAGCACCGTCGACCCATCGGACGTGATCGCCCGGACCCGGAGGTAGTCCGCGCCCGCCGAGTTCGCCAGATGACCCAGGTACCACGACAGCGAGAGGGTGAGCCTGCCGTCGGTGGGCAGCGTGATCTGCGCGGACAAGGCACTCGTGACGCCGCCGTCGAGGTCGTTGTCACCGACGGAGCCGCCCGCCGCCGCACCGGTGACCAACGCCCGGGTACCACTGGTGGTGTTGCCACGCTGCATGATCAGCGAGTTGTAACTCGTCGCTAGGGGAGCGGCGACCTCGAACCGGCCTGACGTCGCGGTGTCGGTCCCGTTGGCGTTGACGGTCCAACCCCCGGACTCGAAGTCGGACGAGTACACGGTCGTCTCGGAGCCACCCGGCTTGGTGGTGACGGTCAACGGACTGCTGGCCGCCGAGACGTTCCCGGCCGCGTCGACGGCCTTGACGCTGAACGTGTAGCTCGTCGACGGGGCCAGTCCGCTGACCGTCGCCGCCGTGGTCGCGACCGTCGCCGCGAGCGTGGTGCCGTTGAAGACCTGGTAACCCGTCACACCCACGTTGTCAGTGGAGGCGTTCCACTCCAGCGACACACCCGTCGCGGTGACGCTGGGCGCACGAACGGACGCCGGCACCGTGGGAGCCTGGGTGTCCCCCGACGTGCCCCCGGAGACCGCCGCGAGGGCGTTGGTGATGCCTTCACCGAAGTGCGAGTTCCTGGCGGCCGTCCCGGTGCACCTGCTGTCGCCGGACGGGCAGGGGGTGTCGATGGCCTGCTTCAGCAGTAGTGCGCGCAGCTGGTCGACGGTGGCCTGCGGGTTCGCCGACGCCAGCAGCGCCATGACGCCGGCCGCGTGCGGCGACGAGGCCGAGGTGCCGTTGAAGGTGGTGTACCCGCCGCCCATGGCCGTGGTGTTGATCATGGCGGAGCCCTCGCCGCCGGGAGCGGTCACCTCGACGGTGTTGAGGCCGTAGTTGGAGTACGAGGCCAGCTTCTTGTCGACGGTGTCCGCGGTGACCGAGATGACGTTCGGGAGATCGCCCGGCAGGAACAGACCCGGCTCGGTGTCGAGGTTGGTCGCGTAGTTTCCCGCGGCGGCGACCGTGACGCTGCCCTTGCCCTTGGCGTAGTCGACGGCGCGCTCGACCCCTTCGATCACCGCGGCCTGGTCGAGGTTGTTCGGGTCGTTGAACGTCACCGGGTCGACGTAGTAGCTGTGGTTGGTGACCCTGAAGCCATGGTCGGCCGACCACATCAGACCGCAGACCACGTTCTCCGGGTACATGTACCCCTCGGGCTCCATGACCTTGACCGAAGCGATCTTCACGTTGGGCGCGACGCCGACGACGCCCTTGCCGTTCTTGGCGGCGGCGATGATGCCCGCGACCGACGTGCCGTGCCCGGCGGCGGGTGCGCCGTTGTCCGGCTCCCAGGCACCCGGCGCGGTGTTGGGCCTGCCGTAGAGACAGGACACCGAGTTCGCGGAGTCGAAGTTGTCCCGCAGGTCCTCGTGTGTTCCCTGGACCCCGGTGTCGAGGATCCCGACGGTCACGGACCTGCTGCCGGGGTTGATCGCCCAGGCCTGGTCCGCGCCCATTTGCTGCATGTTCCAGTCGACCGGCTCGGCGGGAGCGGCGATGGCGGCGCCGAGCTCCCGTTCGAGGACCCGGCGGGCCGCCGAGTCGCGGCCCGTGGTCGCGGCCAGCGTGCCCGGGGTCGGCACGTCGTAGCCGCCGCGCGTGTCGCCGACCTTCTGCACCCCGGTGACCCTGCGCATCCTGGTGGCGAAGTCGGAGGCGCCGGAATGGGCGAGAATCACGCCGATCGTGTTGTAACTCGCACGAACCTGGCCGCCGTTGGCGGTGATCGCCGGGGTCACGGCGTCGACGGATCCAGGACTGGTGAGCACGAGGTAGGCGCGTACGCTCGCGGCGGCCGCGGTGGGGCCGGTCGGGGGCGCCGCGAAGGACGCCTGAGAAGTCAGGGCGATGAGGGAGACAGCGGCCGCGAGTACTGCCGCCGCTCTCGATCGGGGGCGGGACGGACGTCGGATCATGACGGTCCTCCTGGTGAGATATCGATGCGTGCGGCTTCCGACGGTCCTCGATCCACGAAGGGTCTTCAAGCCGTGGCGCCACCCAGAAAAAGCACGTCCTCACGCAGAAAATCCGGCTCCTGACCTGGTCAGAAGCCATCGTCGCGTGATTGTCGTCGATCCCGTTTCGCGCCTACAATGTGCCGATGAACGGCGCCCCAGCGGGGACCGCACCGACACCCGGTCACGGTGCCGGTGACCGGTCCGAGCGCGGCCGGATCGCGAAGACGATCACCGGCCTGATCGACGCCGCGCCGTCGGTGGTGCTGATCGAAGGGGAGCTGGGGGTCGGCAAGTCCCATCTGCTGCGCGGACTCCGGACGTCCACCACCGCGCGGGGGCGACTCGCCCTGTCGGCGGCGTGCACACCCTTCGCCAGCGAACTCGGCCCGGTGCTGGAGGCGGCGCTGAGCCATCCGCGCCTGCCGCCGCGCCCCAACCCCGTGCTGGGCGCCCTGGTTCCGCGACTACCCGAGCTGGCCGACCGGCTGCCCCCCGCGCTCCCTCCGCTGCCGGACCCCCGCGCCGACCTCGCCCGCTGTTTCCGTGCCCTGCGCGAGCTGTTCTCGTATCCGGCGCCCTTGGTGCTGATGCTGGACGACGTCCAATGGTGCGACGCCGCAAGCCGGGCGTTCCTGCGCTACCTGTGCGCGCACCGGCTACCCGCGCTGGCGATCGTGTTGGCGTACCGTCCCCACGCCGATCTGCCCCTGTTGACCCACCTGGCCGAGCCGGCCTTCCCCGTGGAGCACGTCCGGCTCGGCCCGCTCCGCGACAGGGAAGCCGTGGCCCTGGCCGAGTCGCTTCACGGTCAGGGGCCACTGCCTCCGGGGTTGCGCCGGGCGCTGTCGCTGGCGGAGGGGCTGCCCCACGCGATCACCGCGCTGGTCCGGGACTTCGGCCGCGCCGAAGGTGACGACCCCGGTGGGCGCGCGAAGTCGGTCGCGGTCGCCATCCCCGGGGCTCTGCGCGACGTCCACACCGAGTGGTTCCGGCTCTGCGGCAAGGAGGCGCGCGCCCTGCTGCACGCGGCGGCGGTCTGCGAACAGGCGGTCACCGAGGACGAGTTGCGCGTGCTGTCCGGATTGACGTCGACCGCGATCGGCGACGCCATGGCCGAGGCCGTCGCGACCGGGGTGCTGCGCGAGGCGTGGCCGAATCACTTCGTCTGGAGCCGGGAGGTGGCGCGGCGCGTCGTGCACGAGTCGACCTCGCCCGCCACGAGGCGTCGGCTGCACCACACGGCTGCGGCGCTGCGGCCCCACGACGCCGTGTTCACGGCGCACCACCTGTACCAGGCAGGCGACCTCGACCGCTGGCGTGACCACAGCGAACACAACGCCGACGCCGCGATCGGGTCCGGTGACTGGACCACGGCGGTGCACCTCCTGCGCGCCCTGCTGCGCAACGCCGACCTCACCGACTCCGACCGGGTGCGGTTCGCGACGGTACTCAGCCGGGCGGCGTTCGACGGGCTGGACTGCGAACAGATCGTCGTCACCGTGCGCGAGATCCTCTCGGAGGTGCCGCTGCCCAGCGCGACGCGGGGCGAGCTGCGCAACAATCTGGGAATCCTGCTCCTGAGCCAGTTCGGCGACCACGAGGGCGGGTACCGGGAACTCGAGACGGCGGTCGGTGAACTCCGCGACAGCGATCCACCACTGGCGCTGAAGGTGATGTCCTCGCTCGCGCTTCCCTATTCCGGCCAGCGGCACGTCGACACCCATCTCGGCTGGCTCGGCCAGGTCGAGGCCGGGCTCGACGCGGCCCCGCTCCTCGACCCTCTGACCGAGGCCACCGTCCAGGTGAACCGCCTCACCGCGCTGATGACGGTCGGTGCCCCTGAGGCGTGGGCCGCGGCGGAGGTCGTCAGCCGCGACACGGACGACCCCGAACTGGCCCGACAGCGGATGCGGGGCTGCCTGAACCTCGCCGACGGGTCGAGCTGGCTCGGGCACTACGCGGCGGCGCAGGGTTTCCTCGTCCGGGGCCGCGCCTGGTCCACCCAGCTCGGAGCCGACTACCTCGCCGAACAGCTCCGGGTCACGGCGGTGCGGCTGAACTGGCTGCGCGGCGACTGGTCGACCCTGCGGGCGTCAGCGGAACAGCTCGTCGGGCGCTACCACTCGCTGCCACGGGTCGCCTCCGAGTGCCGCCTCATCGCGGGCGCCCTCGCCTTCGAGCACGGGGACAGCCAGGCCGCCGTCACCCTGCTCAGCGGTGTGGGCGCGGCCCGGTCGCGGGAAACCGCCGCACCGCCGGTCCGCGCCACGACCGGGGCGTTGTTGGCCCGCCACCACTACCATCGCGGAGCCAGAACGACGGCGGCCCGTGAACTCGACGGCGCGTTGCGGATCATCCAGCAGACCGGCCTGTGGGTGTGGGCCAGCGAGGTCATGCCGATCGCCGTCGAAGTGCTGCACGGCCTGGACCGGGGCACGGAGGTCGCGGCCCTGCTGCGGACGATGGAGCACGGCCTCGACGGCCGGGACGCTCCCGCCGCGACCGCGGGTCTGACGCTCAGCAGAGCCATGGACCTCGACCTGGGCGGCGGGGCGGCGCCCACGGTGGTCGCGGCCTACGACGACGCCCTGGCCTCGTTCGCGGACCTGGGCCGTCCCTACTGGACGGCGACGACCCATGTGTGGCGCGATCGATTCGTGCACACCGAACTGCACCAGGAGACCGACGACCTCGACCAGGCCATCGAGCTGTTCGGGGCACTCGGGGCGACCGCCGCCGAGAGCAGCGCCAGAGCTTCCCTGCACAGCCGGCGACCCAAGCGCCGTGGCAGGCCGAGCTACGGCCCCGCGCTGTCTCCCCGCGAGGTGGAGGTCGCCCACCTCGCCTCGGCGGGCCGCACCAATGCCCAGATCGCCGCGCGCCTGGGTCTGTCGGTCCGAACCGTCGAACAGCACATCGCGAAGGCGATGCGCAAGACCGGTGCCGCGTCCCGTCACGAACTGACGTCGTGACCGCCCGGCCTCCCCGCGAGCCGCCGCGACACGAAGTCCAGGGCGGCGATGCGGTGCGCCTGGCGCCACCGAGCTGCGGCTACCTCCGCCGAGCACGGCTGCCGGGACCCGCCACCACCTGGCCGGCGGCTACGAACAGCCGAGGGCCGTGGCGTGGCCGGGCCGGGTGGTGGACCTGGCGCGCGGCGGGGTCGGTCCTCACAGCCGGCAGCTGATCTCCATGCCGTCCTCGACGGGGAACGAGACGCTCTGGTAGCCGTTGCGGGTCTCACGGACGTAGTCCAGGTAGGGCCGAAGGTCATCCAGGTCGATGTCGTCGGCGACGACGAGCGTGCCCGGCGCCAGGTGTGGTTCGAGTAGCCGGAGCACGGGCAGGCACAGGTCCTTCCAGCCGTCGAGAAGGACGAAGTCCACCGGACCACTGTGGGCGGCGAGGGTGTGGCGGGCGTCGCCGACCAGGACGGTGACCAGGTCGTCGAGGCCCGTCTCGGTGAAGGTCCGCCGCGCGGCGGCGGCTTTGCTCGCGCTCAACTCCGTGCTGAGGATCCGTCCCGTGCCGTTGTCGCGCACGGCCGCGGCCAGGTACAGGGTGGAGATGCCGAACGAGGTGCCGAACTCGACGACCGTGGCCGGGCGGGTGGCCCGGACCAGGTTGTAGAGGAGCCTGCCGCCCTCCTCGGAGATCGGCATGTACACCTCGGCCTTGGCGTCGGCCTGTTCCTGCGGGGTCGCCGACGCGAACCCCTCGGGCCGGGACGACTCGATGCGGACGCGGGTCAGGTCGTCGCGTCGTGCGTCGGTGAACATCCGGTCGAGGGCGGAGACGACGCGCGGGTCCTGGAGGGTGCTGGTCTGTGTCATGGCGCCTAGACTAGACGCACCGTTGCGTTGCGTCTAGAGCGCAGGGTCTACGATCTACCCCGGAGGTGGACATGGAGCAGGACGGCGCGACCGCCACGGCGGGGACCGACCGCGCGCACCGCGGCAACCGGCACGGGCGCAGCGAGCAGGCCCGGACCGCCGTGCTGGAGGCCGCCGACGACCTCCTGGTCGCCAAGGGCTTCGCCGGCGTGACCATCGAGGCCATCGCGGCCAGCGCCGGAGTCGCCAAGCAGACGATCTACCGCTGGTGGACCTCCAAGACCGACATCCTTCTCGACGCGTTCCTCCAGGACGCCGCCGAGGAGTTGACCCCGCCCGACCACGGCGACCTGGGCCGGGATCTGCGCGCTCACCTGCGCCAGCTGGCCCACTTCCTCACCCGGTCCGACGGCGGCGCGGTCCTGCGCGCCCTGCTCGGGCAGGCCCAGCACGATCCCGCGTTCGCCACCGTGCTGCGGGCCAGGTACCTCACCGAGCAGCGGCTGCGCGACATGCTCCCGCTGGAACGCGCGATGCGGCGCGGCGACCTGCCCGCGGACCTCGACGCGGCGGCCGAGGTCGACCAACTCGTCGGGTCCATCTTCCACCGGGTCCTCGTCACCGGGGATCCGGTCGACGACGCCTTTGTCGACAGGCTGGTCGACGGTTTCCTGATCCGCGCCCGCAGTGCCCCACCCTCCTGACCGCCCTACCGCCGCCGGGCCGCCAGGGCCGGGCCCGCTGCCGGCTAGGACAACGCCGGCACTCGGCCCACGGGCGTCCGTGCCGGCGCGGGGTGATCCGAGGGAGCGGTGTGTTCCTCCTGGGCACACCGCTGCCGCCGTGCAGGGTGCTGGTCCAGCGTGGCTCGTTCCGGTCGACGGCCTCGGCGGTCACACCCGGTCACGGATCGGGGGCCGTGCTCAGAGGTCGGAGGAACCGTGGGTGAAGCTCAGGCTGGCCGAGTCGTGATGCCGGCCGCCCTTGCTGCTGGCGAGCAGCCCACTCGACAAGGCGATCTCGGGTAGTCGTTCCCGGAGCGCCCGCCCGCCGTCCCAGGCGACCGCCATCGCGACGTGTTCGTCGCCGGACCGCGCCCGGCGCATGCGGGCCAGACGCACCTCGGCCCGCATCGTCCGGCGCGGCAGGAAGACCAGTGCGAGCACCGCGCCCAGCACCACCAGCCCCAACGCGAGCCGGACATGCCCGGCGCCCATCCGCACCAGCAACCAGCTCGGTACCAGAAGAAAAAGTGCGGGCAGTAGCACCCGCCGCCAGCCGGGCCGCAGGAGCCCCGCCCCGCGCAACTCGACCCTCAGGCCGCCCAGCGCGCGGTCGACCGCCCACTGCGCGGCGGCCTCCTTCGGGAAGCGGGTGGCGCTCAACGCCCCGTAGAGCGAACGCCGCACCGGGTGGCAGTCGCGCGGCACGACACCCGTCCGGCGCAGTCCGCCCCTGCTCGGCTCGACCGCACCCGCCACGACAAGATCGGCGTACGCGGTCTGGATCGTGCGCCAACGGCCGGCCGTCAGCCAGGCCACGGCGATCGCGTGGAGATCCCCCATGCGGTCAGTGTGGGGAAACACGGTGACGGCGGCAAGACCTGACCGGCACGGAACGGGCGCGACCACCGTCACCGAGTGAACGCGACCGGTCCCAGCGCACCGCGTTTCGCCACCGGTGGCCTCCTGGACGCTGGGCACCCCGGCGAAACGAAACCTGCGGCCCCTCATCCGTTCGGATGAAGAACCGCAGGTCGGATTAGTCAGGGAAGGATACTGCCCGTTCGCGGTCAGGAACTCAGACGCCCACCGGTTCCCGGGCCGCGTCCGCCTCAGCCGCCAACCGCTGCTGCAACCGCTCCCCCTCCACGTCCACATTCGGCAGTACCCGGTCGAGCCACCGCGGCAACCACCAGGCGGACCGCCCCAGCAGCGCCAGCACCGCCGGCACGATCGCCATCCGCACGATGAACGCGTCGAACAGCACGGCCGCGGCGAGCCCGAAGCCGATCATCTTCACCATCGACTCACTCGACCCGATGAACCCGGAGAACACCGCGATCATGATCACGGCGGCGGCCGCGACGACCCGGGCGCCGTGCCGGAACCCGGTCACGATGGCCTGCTGCGGGGTCTCGCCGTGGATGTAGGCCTCGCGCATCCGGGTGACGAGGAAGACCTCGTAGTCCATGGCCAGCCCGAACACCACTCCGATCATGAAGATCGGCATCATGCTCATGATTGGGCCGGTCTGTTCGACGCCGATGATGCCGGCCAGCCAGCCCCACTGGAACACCGCGACGACGGCTCCCAGGGCGGCGACGACCGAGAGCAGGAAACCCAGAGCGGCCTTGAGGGGTACGAGGATGGAGCGGAACACCAGCATCAGCAGCAGGAACGCGAGCCCGACGACGAGCGCCAGGTACGGCAGCAGCGCGTCGTTCATCTTCTGCGAGAAGTCCATGTTCATCGCGGTGGAGCCGGTGACGAGCACGCTGGCCCCGGTGGCGCCCTTGAGTTCGGGCGCGAGGTCGCGGATGGCGTGCACGAGGTTCTCGGTCTCCACCGAGGAGGGCTTCGACGCCGGGATGACCGTGATCATCGCGGTGTCGTTCGCCTTGTTGAAGGTGGCCGGGGCGACGGTCTTCACGTCCGGCAGCGCGCCGATCCGCTGGGACACCTTGTCGACGGCGCTCTTCGGGTCGGTGCTGCCGGCCGCGTCGACGACGAGGAGCAGCGGCCCGTTGAAGCCGGGTCCGAAGCCCTCGGAGAGCAGGTCGTACGCCTTGCGCTGGGTGGTCGACGTCGGCTGGGAACCGTCGTCGGGCAGGCCCATCTGCAGGGAGGCGGCCGGGATGGCGAGCGCGCCGAGTCCGAAGACGGCGACGAGCAGCACCAGGAGCGGGCGGCGGACCACGAACCGGGCCCAGCGGCTGCCACCGTTCTCCTTCTCCTCCGCGCCCTCGGCGACGGCGGCCCGGGCCTTGCGGCCCATGACCTTGCGGCCGGCGAAGCCGAGGAGGGCCGGGATCAGGGTGAGGGCGATCAGGACGGCGATGACGACGGTACCGGCGGCGGCCGCGCCCATCTTGGTGAGCATCGGGATGTTGACGACGGCCAGGCCGACGAGGGCGATGACCACGGTCAGGCCGGCGAAGACCACGGCGGAGCCCGCGGTGCCGAGCGCCCGGCCGGCGGCGTCCTCGGGTTCGCGGCCCTGGGCGAGTTCGGTGCGGTACCGGGAGACGATGAACAGGGCGTAGTCGATGCCGACCGCGAGGCCGATCATCATGGCCAGGGTGGAGGTGGTGGTGCCGAGGTCCAGGACGTTGGCCAGGGCGGTGATCGAGGAGATGCCGACGGCGACGCCCATGATGGCGGTCAGCAGCGGCAGGCCTGCGGCGACCAGCGACCCGAAGGTGATCATCAGGACGAGCGCGGCGATGGCGACGCCGATCAGTTCGCCGACGCCCTGTTCGGGCATCGCCTGGAGCGCGTTGCCGCCGATCTCCACGGTGAAGCCGGCGTCCTGGGCGGCCTTGCCGACGCCGGTGAGCGCCTCGCGGGACTCGTCGGTGAGTTCCATGCCGCTGACCTTGTAGGTGACCGACACGTACGCGGTCGACTCGTCGTCCTTGCTCACCGCGTGCGCGGCGTACGGGTCGACGACGGCGGCGATCTGGTCGGAGCCGCCCTTGAGGTCCGCGACGATCTTGTCGACCTGGGCGCGGGCAGCAGGGTCGGTGACCTTCTGGCCGGCCGGCGCCTTGAGGACGACCCGGGCGGTGGCCCCGTCCGCGTTGCCGCCGGGGAAGCGCTGGTCGAGCAGGTCGAAGGCCTTCTGGGCCTCGGTGCCGGGGATGGAGAACGAGCTCGACGCGGCGGGGGCGGCGGTCGCCGCGCCGAATCCGGCGAGCGCGACGAGCGCCACCCAGATCAGGGCGACGAGGCCGCGCCGCCGGAAGGCGAACCGCCCGAGTCGGTACAGGAAAGTGGCCACCGGAGGTACTTCCGATCTGGTCGAAGGGCGGAAACGGACGTGCGGCACCGGCCCGAGGACATGCGTCTACCGGGTGGATCGGGCTGGTGGGTGTAGGTCAGAGGCCGAGCGAGGGCAGGACCACCGCGTCGAGGTACGTACCGAGGAAGTCGGGGGTCATCGGGCGGTTCTCGATGATCTCCCAGGACAGGACCGCCCCGAACAGGGCGTGGGCGACGAAGGGCAGTGCCGGGACGTCCGCGCGGATCTCGCCCCGGCCGACCGCCCGGTGCAGGAGCACCTCGACGCCCGCTACGGCCGGCTCGACAAGAAGTTCGCGGAGGGCCTCGCAGAGGTCGGGATTCGTGTGTACGGCGTGCGCCATCGCCCTGCGCAGCGCGTTCTCCCGCTCCATCCGGCGGGGGGACACGGCGTCGACGAGCGCGTGCAGGTCACCCCGCAGCGTGCCGGTGTCGATGGCGGCGACGTCCCCGCCCGGCTTGTCGTGCCGGAGGGCGTGGACGACCAGTTCGGGCTTGCCCTTCCACTGGCGGTAGAGGGTGGCCTTGCTGGAGTGGGTGCGCGCCGCGACCGCGTCCATGGTCAGGGCGTCGTAGCCGACCTCGCACAGCAGGTCGAGCACCGCCTCGTACAGCTCGGCCTCGCGTTGCGGGGTCAGTCGCCCGCGTCGCGCCGTGCCCGCGTCCACCGGCATGCCGACCTCCCCGAGAAACGAAACTGTTCCGTACTGGAAGTAGCCTAGCCCGGCCCCCATCGAAACGAAACAGTTTCGTTCATGGCTTACGTCACAGCGCGTAGCCGTCCGCGTCCACGGGGCCCCGCACCCGCTCAGCGGACCGCGTACCGGTCGTAGGCCGCCAGGACCCGGTCGACGAACGCGCGGGCCTTCTCCGGCACCCCGCCGGCCGCGAGCACGGAGCCGCTGCCGTACTCGTAGGCCGCCGCGAGCAGCGGGTGGTGGTCGCCGGGCAGGTGGGCGAAGCGGGCGTCGATGCCGCACAGGTACAGGCCGAGGACCGCGATCGCGTCGCCCGGGTCGAAGATGCTCGGCTGGGGCCCGCGCACGCCGACGGCCCAGGAGTTGAAGACGCCCGGCGTCCACATGGCCAGTCCGCCGTCGCCGTTGGGCCGGCGCGCGTCCGGGTCGAAGCCGCTCTCCACGAACAGGATCGCGGCCACCAGCGCGGGCGTGACCAGGTCGGGGTGCTGGCAGCGGTGCGCCGCCTCCGTGATCATCGCCCGGTAGACGGCGGGGACGTCCGCGTCGGGCCGCAGGTCGCCGACCGCGAGCCGGCGGGGCGGGGCGGGTTCGCCGGTCGGGCCGGTGAGCAGGGCGCACACGGCCAGCAGGGCCACCACCGACCAGACGAGCCGACTAACTCCCGGGCGCCCCGGCGCGGAAGTCCGCGCGGCGAACCAGGACCGGCCGGTCCCCGGCGCCCCGCCGCCCGGGGTCCCCGACACATCGAGGGCGCGTCGCCGGCGGAACCGGCGTCCGGTCCGCGCGCCGCCGTCCAGCGCCCGGATCCGGCGCAGCAGCTCCGCCGCCGGAAACGCCGACCGGCGCGCGTGGTCCGGGCTCAGGCAGTCGGCGACCAGCGCCCGCCACGGCGCCGGGATCCCCGGCCACAGCCGCAGCCCGTCGACGCCGGCCGCGTACCCCAGGGCCGCGCCCGCCCGGGCCCGCCCCGTCTGCCCCGGGAACGGGTGCAGCCCGCCCGCCAGCACCTGGTGCGCCAGGACCCCGAAGGCCCAGACGTCGCGGGTGGTGCGGGTCGGGACGCCGCGCGCGCCGAGGAGCGCGGTCGACCATTCGGGCGGCAGGTAGTCGGGGGTGCCGCCGTGCGGGCCGTAGGCGTGCGTACCCTCCAGCTCGGCCGTCAGCCCGAAGTCGGACAGCCGCACCCCGCCGTCGGCGGCCAGCAGCACATTGGACGGCTTGAGGTCGCCGTGCACCAGGCCGTTGCCGTGCATGTGCGCCAGCCCCTCGCAGATCTCGGCCAGCAGCCGGCCGGCGTCGGGGAGGGGCGCGCCCGGTTCGGCGGCGGCGAGGAGTTCGGCGAGGCTGGTGCGGGCGCGGTCCATGACGAGCACCGGGGCGCCGTCGAGCGGGCCGCCGGGGTCGCGGGCGGTGGCCAGGGCCCGGGTCCGGATCAGCCGGGGGTGCCGCAGCCGGGTGGCGTAGCGGCGTTCCCGGGCGACGACCTCGGCCAGTTGCGCGTGCTGGGCGGGGCTCAGCGCCCCGGCGGGCAGGAACTTCAGAGCCACCCCGTCGGGGGGTACGGCCGGGTCGACCGGCTCGGCGGCGTACACGCTGCCCCAGGCGCCGGTGCCCAGCGGGGCGGTCACCCGGTGGCCGGCGACCTCGAACCCGACGGGTACCGGCACGGCCCAGCCGGCGGTCACGGGTTTCCGGGCGGCAGCAGCGCCAGGTGCTCCTCGCGGACGAGGCCGAACCGCAGGGCCAGCGCGACGAGGGCCTCCCGTCCGCTGTCGCCCCGGTCGCGCAGCCGCAGCTTGTGGTCGGCCAGGTAGCCGATGTGGAACGCGACGGCACTGGCGCCGAGGCCCAGGCGGGCGGCGATCTGTTCGGAGCCGGGGATCCGGGTCGCCGACGGGTCCCGCAGCCGGGGTTCGCACAGGGCGGTGAGGACCTGGAAGTAGCGGGCGGTCTCGTCCAGGGCGAACGCGCTCACGGTCGGCTCGCCGGCCACCCCGGGCGGCGGCAGGTCGGCGAACGCGTGGCCGGGGGCGAACACCTTCAGTTCGGCGCGGCCGTCGACGCCGGGCAGGACGAGCCGGCTGAGTTCGAACGGGACGGGGACGCCGAGCCGGCGGGGCGGCACCCGCACGTACTCGCCGGCGCCTTCGAGGTTTTCGACCACGTAGCCGGTGTCGGCGCTGAAATTGCTGACCCGCCAGTAGTCCTCGCGGGCCACGACCTCGCCGCCGAGCCGGGACACCGCGGGGTTGGCCAGCACGATGTCCGGGGTCCGGCCGGGGGCGCCACGGCCGAACGTGAGCCGCTGGCCGGGGGCGATCCGGTGCGGCGGGCCGCCCTCGCCGGACTGGACGATCACCGTGTGGGGCGCTGCGCGGTCGTCCGGCATCCAGGTCCCCCACCTGTGTCGCAGGGCGTTCTCGCCACCGATCCTAGGCCGGTACCGGTGGACCTGTCCAGAAGTGTGGCGTTGTCAACCTGCGACGTCACAGGTACCCGTTTCGTCGGCCACGGTAGACAGTGGACCGGACAGTTTCCGCACTCATTCGGGGAGTAGTGACGTGAACGTGCAACGCATTCGCAAGACCGTGGTGGTCGCGGCGGCCGTGTCCGCCCTCGCCCTCGCCGGGGCCGCTCCGGCCGCCGCCGCGTCCACCGGCCAGTCGGCCGCGCCGGCCGGCGCCGGGTCCGTGACCGCCGTGTGCACCTACCGGATCACCGGCGACGGCGTCCGGTTCTGGACCCAGCCGGGATCCGGGACCGTCCTCGGCCTGTTCTACGTCGGCGACACCGTGACCGGGGACCCCAACAACGTCTCCGGGGGCTACCGGTTCGTCTACAGCGGCAAGCACGGCAGGTCCGGCTGGGTGTCCACCGGCTACACCTCCCGCGTCGGCCTGTGCGCGGAATAGGGGACCCGGTGACGATCCTCCGCTCCCGCCGGACCGCCGCCTCGGTGGCCGCCGTGCTCGCCGGCACGGGCCTCGCGCTCGCGCCGACCGCCGCCCGGGCGGCCCCGTCCTCCGGTCTGGCGATCACCGCGATCGGCTACTGCCGGGACATCGACCCGGGCTACCCGGCCAGCGACGGCCAGTCGCTGTGCGCGAAGGTGACCGGCATCAACGCGGGCTCCTACCTGGGCGTCCGCACCACCCCGCACTACGGTTCCCCGGTGCTCTACCGGCTGTACAACGGGAACACGGTGGAGGTGGACTGCTGGACCACCGGGGACGGCGCGGCCGACAAGCCCAGCTACAGGTACTGGATGGGGCTGTACCGGGCGAGCGGGCCCGCGTACGTCAACGACTGGTACCTGACCACCGGCGGCCCCGGCACCTGGCAGCCGAGGCTCACGCACTGCTGACCGGCGGTGGTGGCCGGGGTGCTCCCCCGGCCACCACCACGGTCCCGATCCGGCGGTCCCGCGACGGCGATCGGGGGTGCGGGGCCGAGCCGGGAACGTCTTCCGACCGGACGTGGTCGCGGGAGCGGGCCGGGCCGCCCACCGCACGGGGCCCCGGCGCGGCGGGCGCCCGTCCGCGCCGGGGTCAGACCACGAGGACGACTTTGCCCCGGGTGTGGCCCGCCGCCACGTACCGGACGGCCTCGGCGGCCTCGCGCAACGGGTAGCTGCGCTCGACCACCGGCCGCACCCGCCCCGCCTCGATCAGGTCGCGCAGGCACTCCAGGTCCGCGTGGTTCACCTTCGCCAGCATCCCGACCAGCCGCTGGTCGGTGAACCGCGAGGCCAGGTTCGCCCTGAGCAGGGAGCCCAGCGGCCCGATCCAGCGGTTCCGCTTGGGCCCGCCGACCACGACCAGGGTGCCCGTCGGCGTCAGGGCCCGCCGGCGGTCGGCGAGCGTGCGGTCGCCCGCCACGTCGAGGACCAGGTCGAACGGTCCACTCCGGACGAAGTCCTCGCGGGTACGGTCCACCACGTGGTCGACGCCCAGCGCGCGGACGGCTTCGACGTTCCTCGTCGCGCACACGGCCGTGACCTCCGCGCCGAGGGAGCGGGCGATCTGGACCGCGAAGGAGCCGACCCCGCCGGAGGCGCCGTTGACGAGTACCCGTCGACCGGGTTGGATCCTGCCCGCGTCCCGCAGGGCCTGCAGCGCGGTGATGGCCGCCATCGGCACGGCCGCCGCCTGCTCGAACGTCAGGTTCACCGGCTTGGTGGCGAGTCTGTCCACGGGCACCGCGACGTACTCGGCGAACGCGCCGCCCTTCATGCCGAACACCTCGTCGCCGGGGCGGAACCGGGTCACCCCCGCGCCGACGGCCTCCACCGTGCCCGCCAGGTCGACCCCGGTCTCCGCCTGCTTCGGCGCCCGCAGCCCCCGGCCCAGCCGCATGATGTACGGCCTGCCGGTCACGTGGTGCCAGTCGTACGGGTTGACGCCGGCCGCCCGGACCCGGACCAGCACCTCGTCGTCCCCGACCGCCGGCACCTCGACGTCGCGGAGTTCCAGCACGTCGGGCGGGCCGTACGCGCTTCGGACGATCGCCTTCATCGGTGTTCCCATTCGTCGCCGGGGTGGTGCGCCCAGCCTGCCGGAGCACCGGCCGCGCCCGCGTCCGTCCGGTGGCGGCGACCGGGGTACTCCCCCGGCGGTATCCGGGCGGCGGACGGCTGCGCCGGGCGGCGTAGAACCGCGCACGGGGGCGTGGGGGCCGGACGGCGTGGGACCGGGCGGAGCGCGGCCGCGCCGGGCGTCGATCGTGGGGCCCGTCTCGCCGGCCGGACGCGGGGCGCCGCCCTCGGGAGCCCGAGCGGGTCAGGCCGGCAGCGTCAGGGTGACGTAGGGGATGGTGTCGCCCGGCAGGACGTACCGCTCGACCTCCACGAAACCGTTCGCCACCGCGAACCGGAGCCCGTCCACGTTGGACGCCAGGATGATCGTCCCGACCGGGCCGGCGCCCAGCGCCCGGGCCCGCTCCAGGCCGCGCGCGTACAGTTCCGCGCCGAAGCCGCGCCGGCGGTAGTCGGGCAGCACCCGGGCGATCACGACGGCCGGCTCCCCACCCGACGGCGGGCGCACCGTGGAGCAGCCGACCGCGACGTCGTCGAGGTAGGCGACCTCCAGGTGGTTGCGCCCGGCGCGTTCGCGCACCTCGTCGAGGGTCAGCGGATGGGTCGGGATGATCGCGTTGTGGACCTGCCGCCAGTCCTCGAGGCGGCGGTCGTCGTCGGGCTGTTCGACGCGGAGGCTGTGCATCGCACCAGGCTAGAACAGCCCCGGCCCGGTGCCGGCGACAGCGGTCGACAAGGCGCCGCGCACGGCATGGCCGGTGGGCTACCGGTTCTCCCGGAGCCACGCGCCGGCCCCGGCCAGCGAGGAGGCCGCGGCGGACTCCAGGTCGTCGCCGAGCCCGACCGCCAGGTTCGCGCCGAGCGGGGCGAGCACCTGGGCGAGGCTGTCGTCCTCGGCGCCGAAGTAGCCGGCGAGTTCCAGGGTGATGAAGCCGTGCAGCCCGCTCCACAGCTGCGCGGCGGCCGAGGACGGCTCGCCGACGTGGAACCGGCCCGCGTCGTACGCCCGGCGGACCGCGCCCGTGAGGCGTTCGAAGGCGCGCTGGCCCAACTGGGGTGTCCCGGCGGTGACCTGGACGGTGGGGACCCGGCGGCCGGCGGGGGCGGTGAGGCCGAACATCACGCCGTACAGGTGCGGGTTGTCGAGGGCCGCCTGCCGGTAGCCCAGCGCGAGCCCGAAGATGTCGGCGACCGGGTCGGCCGTCTCCGGCACGGCGTCGAGGCGCGCGGCGAGCAGCCGGAAGCCCTCCTCGGCGACGGCCTCCACGACCCCGGGCATGCCGCCGAACCGGGTGTAGACGGCCATGGTCGACGTGCCGGCCTCCGCCACCAGCGGGCGGGCCTGCAACGCCTCGGGGCCGCCCTCGGCGAGCAGCCGGATGGCGGCCGCCACCAGCCGGGCGCGCAGATCGGGGTCCTCGGGTCGGGAACGCATCCCGCCATGGTGCCATAACCGCGTTATATCGGTTCGTGACGGCCGTGACACCACCGCGCGCTGACCTGCGCCCCGGCCGGCGGCGTTGTACCCTCGCGGGATGCCCGATACCCAATACGAGGACCTCCTCCGGCACGTACTCGACAAGGGGACCCGCAAGGAGGACCGCACCGGCACGGGGACGCGCTCGGTGTTCGGGTACCAGATGAGATTCGCTCTGGATCGCGGGTTTCCGCTGGTCACGACCAAGCGCGTGCACTTCAAGTCGGTCGCCTACGAGCTGCTGTGGTTCCTGCGCGGCGACAGCAACGTGCAGTGGATGCGCGACCACGGCGTGACGATCTGGGACGAGTGGGCCGCCCCGGACGGCGACCTCGGACCGGTCTACGGGGTGCAGTGGCGGTCCTGGCCGACCCCCGACGGCGGGCACGTCGACCAGATCGGCGAGCTGCTGACCACCCTGCGGGAGAACCCCGACTCCCGCCGCATGATCGTGTCGGCCTGGAACGTCGCGGAGCTGCACCGGATGGCGTTGCCGCCGTGCCACGCGTTCTTCCAGTTCCACGTGGCCGACGGCCGGCTGTCCTGCCAGCTCTACCAGCGCAGCGCGGACCTGTTCCTCGGCGTGCCGTTCAACATCGCCAGCTACGCGCTGCTCACCCACATGATCGCCCAGCAGGTCGGCCTGGAGGTCGGCGACTTCGTCTGGACCGGTGGCGACGTGCACATCTACGACAACCACGTCGACCAGGTGACCGAGCAGCTCAGCCGGGAGGCGTACGAGTTCCCGCAGCTCACCCTGCACAAGGCGGACTCGCTGTTCGACTACCGGTACGAGGACTTCGAGGTCGTCGGCTACCGGCACCACCCGTCGATCAAGGCCCCGATCGCGGTATGACACTCGGACTGATCTGGGCCCAGGCCGCCAACGGCGTGATCGGCCGGGACAACGCGCTGCCGTGGCACCTGCCCGAGGACATGAAGCGCTTCCGCACCCTGACCGCCGGCGCCACCATGATCATGGGTCGGCGGACCTGGGACTCGCTGCCGGAGCGGTTCCGTCCGCTGCCCGGCCGGCGCAACCTGGTCCTCACCCGGCGGCCGGACTGGTCCGCCCCGGGGGCGGAGGTGTTCGGTTCCCTGGCCGCCGCGCTGGACGCGGCGACCGGGGACGTCTGGGTGATGGGCGGCGCGGCCGTCTACGCCGAGGCACTGCCGTTCGCGGACCGGGTGGAGGTGACGGAACTCCAGGAGTCCTTCGAGGGCGACGTGACCGCGCCGGCCGTGGACCTGCCGGTGTCCGGGACGACCGAGTGGGCGACGTCCAGCACCGGACTGCACTACCGGCACGTCACCTACGTCCGGTAGGGACCTCGCCGGGCCGGGACCAACCGGATACCGGGCCGCACCCCGACGACCCGGCGGCCCGGCGCCCGCCCCCGATCCTCAGTCCCCCACCGTCACCACGATCTTCCCGACCTGCTCCCCGGCCTCCATGTGCCGGTGCGCCGCCACGATGTCCTCCAGCGGGAACACCCGGTCCACCACCGGCCGGAAGGCACCGGTCCGCAGCCCCGAGGCGACGTACGCCGCGCCCCGGCGCAGCCGCTCCGGGTCCGTCGTGGTCTCCAGCACCGTGTAGGTGCGGACACTGAGGGCGGGCATGCCCAGGTCGAACCCCGGATAGGGCGTCGGCCGGCCGCTCAGCCCGCCGTAGAGCAGGAGCGTGCCGCCCGGGGCGACCGCGCGGGCCAGGTCGGTGACGCCGGGGCCGGCGACGGCGTCGAAGACGTACTCGGCACCCTTGCCGCCGGTCAGTTCCAGCACCCGGGCCGGCACGTCCTCCTCGTCGGAGACCAGCACGTGCGCCGCGCCCTCCTCCAGCAGCCGGGCCCGCTTGGCGCCGGTCCGGGTGACGGCGATCGGGGTGGCGCCGACCCGGTTCGCGGTGTGGATGGCGGCCAGGCCGACACTGCTGGAGGCGGCGGTGAGCACCACCGTGTCGCCGGCCCGCATGCCGCCCTCCACCAGCGCGCCGTACGCGGTGAGGTAGGGCATCCAGACGGCCGCGCCGGACACCGCGTCCACCCCGTCGGGGCGGCGCAGCAGCGCGGCGGCGGGGACGAGCGCGCGGTCGGCGTACACCCCGTAGTCGTTCTGGGAGAACGCCGGCACCGTGCTCACCGCCTGGCCGGGCGCGAAGCCGGTGACTCCGGGGCCGACGGCCTCGACGACGCCGGCCGCCTCGGAGCCGAGCCGGGCCGGGAAGCGGGTCACGTTCTCGATGTACACCCCGCCGCGGAACAGCGCCTCCGCCCTGTTCACCCCGATCGCCTGCACCCGGATCCGCACCTCGCCCGGTCCCGGTTCGCCCACGTCGAGGTCCTCCAGCCGCAGGACCTCCGGGCCGCCGATCTCGTGGAACCGCACCGTTCTCGCCACGCCAAACTCCCTCGCTCGCCGGATGATCGACTCAAGCACGAAGGTACGATGGCTGTCAAACTTTGATCGGTGTCGTACCATGGCCGGATGGACGAAGGACGCACCCCGCCGCACCCGGACCTGGCCCAGGTCGGCCTCCAGCAGGTCCTGGAGGCGCTCGTCGACCCGGTGCGGCGCGGCATCGTGACCCAGCTCGCCACCGCCGGGGCCGACATCCGGTGCGGCGACTTCGACCTGCCGGTGAGCAAGTCCACGGCCACCCACCACTTCAAGGTGCTCCGCGAGGCGGGCGTGATCCGGCAGTACTACGTCGGCACGTCCCGGATGAACGCCCTGCGCGACACGGAGCTGGACGGGGCGTTCCCTGGCCTGCTGGCGGCGCTGGTCACGGCGGAGGCCGGGGCGCCCGCGACGACGTGACCGCCGCGCGTCGTCCCCACGACGGCGGGCGCATCGCGAAGACCCAGAAACCGATCCGAGGGGTACCGGCACCCGGCGGCGCACACCCGCCGAACCGGCTCACGCGTGCCGACCGGCCACGTGGATCCTCAGCCCCCGGTCACGGCGCCGGCCGCAGCGCCACGTGGATCCCGATGTGCACCCCCGGGTTCGCCGCCGTTGCGGTCCGCACCCCGCTCGCCCCGGCGGCCACCAGCACGCTGTCGGACGCCTCGGCCAGCGCGTCGCGGGGCAGGTCCGGATTCGGCGAGGACACGTCGTACCGCTCGGTGCCGGCCGGCGTCACCCCGCCCTCGGCGTTGAGCCCGACCAGGTGGACCAGCCGGGCACCGGCCACCGTGGTCGTCACCGACGGCGCCTCGACGGCCGTGTCCGCGCTGGTGTCCACGGTGATCCCCGAGACGTCCACCGGGCTGCCCGGAGCGACCCCCCGGTAGGCGGAGATCCCGGCCGCCAGCCGCCGGACCTGGGTGGCCGTCCACGTGTACCCGGCCGGTTCGGCCGCCCCGGCGACCCGCACGTACACGGCGTGCCGCAGCGCGCCCGGGACGGTGCCCTGCCGGACCTCGGTCCAGCCCGGCGGGGCGGTGAGCGGCGCGTCGTCCGCGTTCACCACGACGGAGGCCACCAGCACGTCCCCGCCGGTGGTGCCGGCCGGCCGGGCGACGGTGACGCTCTGCCGGCCGGCGGCGGAACCCGAGGAGGCGGAGGCCACGAAGCCGATCCCGCCCGCAGGGGGCACCGATCCGGCCGGGCGCAGGGCGACCAGCGCCCCGATGTGCACCCCGGCGGCGCTGGCCGTGGCCGTCCGGACCCCGGTCGCGCCGGCGGTCGGCTGGGCCGCGTCGGACGCCCCGGCGAGGGCGTCGCGGGTGTCGGTCGGGTTGGGTGAGGAGGCCTCGTACCGTTCGGTCAGGCCCGCCGGCGGGGTGAGGCCGCCCTCGGCGTTGACGGCGGCGAGGTGCAGCAGCCGGGTGCCGGGCACGGTGGTGGTGACCGAGGGCGCCTCGACCGCCGTGTCCGCCGTGGTGTCGACGGTGGCGGCGGAGACGTCGACCGACTGGTTCTGGTCGACGCCCTGGTAGGAGGAGATGCCGCCGGCCAGCCTGCGGAAGTCCGAGGTCAGGGTCCAGGTGTAGGCGGCCGGTTCGGTGCCGCCCGCGACCCGGGTGTAGACGGCCTGCCGCAGCCGGCCGGCGATGCTGTCCTCCCGGACCAGGGTCCAGCCGGCGGGCGTGCCGAGGCCCGGGGCCTGGCCGTTGACCACGATGGCCGCGACCATCACGTCCCCGGGCGCGGTGCCGGTCGGCTTGGCGATGGTGACGCTGTTGCGGCCGGCGTCCGACCCGTTCGACGCGGCGGCCCGGAACGTGATCCCGGCCGGGGCGGTGAACGCGGCCGTGTACGTGACCGGGGCCGCCGGCAGCGTGACCGGGTGGGTGGCCGCGCCGCCGTCCGACCAGGAGGAGAACTCCCGCCCGTCCTGCGGGGACACGACGCCCAGCTCGCGGGTCATGCCCACCACCCCGGTCACCGTGTGCGGGGTGGTGACGGGCTGCCCGTCGAGCGTGAGCCGCAGCCCGGACGGGGTGGACGCCAGGGTCACCTGCACCGTGTTGGGGTGGATGTCGCGGACGACGTGGTGGGTGAGCCCGGCGGCGTCGGTGGCGGTCAGGTGGATCCGGTAGAAGACGTTCGCCGACACCTCCCCCACGGTCGGGACGACGAAGGTACCCGACGCCTGACCGGTGACCGGGCCGAGGAACGGGTGCACGTGGTCGTCGTGGTGGAAGACGACCTCCCAGGTCAGGGCGGACGGCGGCAGGGGGCCGTTCTCGGGGTCCGCGCCGCCGCCGGAGTAGGTGACGGTGTCCCCCGCGCTGTACCGCGCGCCGGACGCCGGCTGGTCGATGGTGGCGACGGGCGGCCGGTTGTCGAGGACCCGCAGCCGGGCTCCCGCGCTGACGGCGGTCCCGTGCGCGTTGGTCACCCGGACCCGGAACACGTCGTTGTCGTCGGCGAGGGTGGTGGCGGCGATCGTGAAGGTGGCCGAGGTCGCGCCGGGGATGTCCACGCCGTCGCGCTGCCACTGGTACGCCAGCGGCGGGGTCCCGCTCGCCGACACCGTGAACGAGGCCGGGTCGCCCAGGGACACGGTCCGGGGCGCGGGGTCGGTGGTGACGGTCGGCGGCAGGGCGGCGTCGTAGGAGATCCGCCGGACCCGGGCGGGGTCGCGGTCGGCGCGGGTCAGGACGTAGAGGTATCCGTCCGGGGACACCGCGAGGTCGACGACGAACCGGAAGCCGGTCCCGAACGGGGTGACCGTGCCGTTGGCCGGGTTCAGCTGGCGGACCCAGGAGCCGCAGTAGTCGCCGAAGAAGTACTGGCCCACGTACTGCGCCGGGAACCGGGCCGTCGCCGGGTCGTAGAACACGCCGCCGGCGATCGAGCAGCCGGTGGTGGCGGTGGTGCCGTGCCCGTAGGCGAACAGGGGGGCCGTGAAACGCGGGTCGGTCGACGGGCCCTCGACGGTCGGCCAGCCGAGGTTCGCGCCGGCCGTGACCTCGTTGACCTCCTCCCAGGTGTGCTCGCCGACGTCGTTGACGTAGTACCGGCCGGTGCCCGGCTGGACGGCCGCCGTGAACGGGTTGCGCAGCCCGAGCGCCCAGATGGCCTGGTTGATGCCGGTGGTCTGGGCGTGGAACGGGTTGTCGGCCGGGATGGTGCCGTCGGCGTTGAACCGGAGGATCTTGCCGAGCGGGCTGGTCAGCAGCTGCGCCCTGGACGGCGAGGCGTTGTCCCCGACGGGCACGTAGAGCTTGCCGTCGGTGCCGAAGTGGATGTCGCCGCCGTTGTGCACCAGGGCGCCCAGGGTCGGCAGTTCGATCAGGACCTGTTCGCTGCCGGGGACGGCGGTGTCGCCGTTGGCCGTGAACCGGCTGACCCGGTTGTGGCTGGCGGGGAGCTTGGCCGTGTAGTACACGTACACGAAGTGGCTGGTCGCGAACGCCGGGTCGAAGGCGATGCCGAGCAGGCCGCGTTCGCTCTGCGCGTCGGTGTCCACGGTCACGAACGGCGTCGGCAGCATCGCCCCGTTCTTGACGACGCGCAGCGTGCCGGCCTGCTCGGACACGAACAGCCGGCCGTCGGGGGCGAACTCCATCGCCGTCGGCGCGGTGGGCGCGGCCACGACCGACTCGGAGAAGCCGGTGGGCACGGCGGCCAGCGCGGGCCGGGGCAACCCCAGCACGACCAGAACGAGCCCCAGAACGACGACAACCAGCCGACGGGTACGCGACGCGCGGGGCGAACGGTGCATCGGGACGGACCTCCAGCGCGGCGGACTCTCCTCGGACAGCGCCTAGATGCTCCCATAGGCGTCATTAGTCGGGATTGACTTCGGAGATAGCTCCCCCGGCGTCCCAAATTGCATTCCTCCCCCGCAGAAACCTGGCCCGACCTCGCATAGGCAAGTGATTACTTGCCTATGATGGCCGGGTGGGAGACATCTTCAAGGCGCTGGCGGATCCCACGCGCCGCCTGATCCTCGACGAGCTGGCGGAGCGCGACGGGCAGACCCTGTTCGAGCTCTGCTCCCGGCTCGCGATGAAGCACCAGCTCGCCTCCTCCCGGCAGGCGGTTTCGCAGCACCTCGACGTGCTGGAGGCGGCCGGGCTGGTGCGGTCCCGCAGGCAGGGGCGGTACAAGTTCCACGACATCGACACCGGACCGCTGGAGCGCCTCGCCGACAGGTGGCGGGGGCGGAACACTGAGGAGCCAACATGATCGTCAACGTGTGCAGCGTCTGGGTGGACGACCAGGCCAAGGCCCTGCGCTTCTACACGGAGGTACTCGGCTTCGTGAAGAAGACCGACGTCCCCCTCGGCAACGGCCACAGCTGGCTGACCGTGGTGTCGCCCGAGCGCCCCGACGGGGTCGAACTGCTGCTGGAGCCCGACGAGCACCCGGCCTCGAAGCAGTTCAAGACGGCGATCGTGGCCGACGGGATCCCGTTCACCCAGTTCGCCGTCACCGACGTGCGGGCGGAGTACGAACGGCTGACCGGGCTGGGCGTGGAGTTCACCCAGCCGCCGACGGTGATGGGGCCGGTCACCACGGCCGTCCTCGACGACACCTGCGGCAACCTCATCCAGCTGATGCAGATGAACTAGACCCGGCGGCGCCGGCCCGCCCGGGGTCCCGGGTGGGCCGGCGCCGGCCGTCCGCGCCGGTCAGGGCTTCGTCACCGCCAGGGTGTAGCTTCCGGTGCCGCTGTCGGCGACGACCTTGTAGACGTAGTACCCGGCGGCGCCGGTGTAGGTCACGCTCTCCTCCGAGGTCGACCCGTTCGACGTGGCCACCGTGGTCCAGGCGCTGCCGTTCCACTTCTGCAGGAACAGGTCGAAGTCCGCGCCGGCCGGGCCGCGCAGGCACGCCTTGTGGGTGCCGGACACCGTGGTCTGGTAGTAGGTGCCGTTCGGCTGGAACTGGGAGGTCGTCGTGCCGGTCAGGGAACCGGAGTAGCTGGACTGGTAGCCGGTGCACCCGGCCGGGACCGGGGTGGGGGTCGGGGTCGCGGCTCCGGTGTAGAGGGTCAGGCCGTAGGCGGCGAGCGCCTCGCCGACCGGCTGGAAGTACGCGACGTGGGTGCTGACGTGGCAGCCGTTCGTGGTGCCGCCCTCGTGCAGGCCGACGGCGGTGCTGCCCGAGACCCAGGAGCCGCCGGAGTCGCCGGCCTCCGAGCAGGCGTCGGTCTTGACGAGGCCGTTGACGGTCAGCGAGCCGTACACGGCGGAGTAGTCGACCTCGGTGACGGTGCCGCAGTGCCACTGGGTCGTCTGGCCCGACCGGCACACGGACTGGCCGACGACCGTGTCCCCGGTGCCGGTGACCATGACGTCGCCGTTGCCGTAGCCGTTGACCGTGGCCGACAGGTTCCAGCCGGCCGCGGTGACGTCGACCCGGCCGTAGTCGCCGGTCGCGCCGTTGGTGCTGGCGCCGGAGACGCCGAGCTGGGTGCCGTCCTTGCCGTAGGCGGCCTGGCTCGTCGGGTAGTCGTTCGTGCAGTGCCCGGCGGTCAGGAAGTGTCTGCTGCCGCCCGGTCCGGTGGCGGCGAACCCGATCGAACAGTTGGTCTCCGTGCCGGGCCGCCACGCGTCCCCGCCCCGGACGTCCCCGCCCTGCTGCCGGGGCGAGGAGTCGGTCTCGACCACGGTGACGGCCCCGTCGAGGGCTCTGAGCCGGGCCGCCAGCCCCGCCGGGGCGGTGGTGCGGTCGAGGGTCACGACGACGGCGTTGGCGCGGGCGTCGGTGCCCCAGCCGTTGACCCCGGACGGGTGGTCCCGGCCGACGAGCGCCGCGACGGCCGCCCCGGCCCGGTCGAGGTGCCGCTGGTCGTGGCGCACCAGGGTCGGGCGGGCCCCGGCCGCGCGGGCCCGCTCGGCGGCGGCCCGGTCGGTGACCGCGACGGCGAGCGCGCCGGCCTCCGCGTCGTACCAGACGCCGGCGTGCCGGTCGCCGAGCGCCCGCCGGACGTCGGCGGCGGTGCGCCGGGCGGCGGACTCGCGGGCGATCCGGTCGCGGGCCTGGTCGGCGCTGAGGCCGAGGTCGCGGCGCATCGCGGCGAGCATGCCGGGCGACGCGACGGCCGCGTCGCCGCCCGGGGAGGAAACCGGGGCGGGTGCGCCGGGCGGGGCCGCCCCGGCGGGGGCCGACCCGAACGTCCCCACCACGGTGGCGAGCAGGCAGGCGGCGAGGGCGGCGGTGCGGGTTCGGGACATGCGGGACTCCAGGGTTCGACGGACGCGCCTTCCCCCGAGCGCGGGTGCCGCCCAGCATCGCCGCGCACCGGGGCGGGCCGATACAGGGGAAACCCTTGTCCTCACGCAGGGGCATCGGAAATACCACCATTGAGGGGTACTCCGGGCATAAGAGTTACACCGAGGGTCACCGCGCGGGCCGCGTACCCCCATGGGCCCCGGTCTGGATCTTCGGCTCTTATGATCTTGGTTGGCCGCCGAGCGGGCCTCCCTGTCACAACAGCGCGCGCCGGCGCGTCAGTGGTGCGACGGAACGCGACGACGAACGGGGAAGTGCCCGATGGACGAACACGACGTGCTGGCCGAGCGGTTCGAGGCCAACCGCACCCACCTGCGGGCGGTCGCCTACCGGATGCTCGGCTCGCACACCGAGGCCGACGACGCCGTGCAGGAGGCCTGGATCCGGCTCAGCCGCTCCGACACCGACGGGGTGGAGAACCTGGGCGGCTGGCTGACCACGGTCGTCGGCCGGGTGTGCCTGGACATGCTGCGCTCCCGGAAGACCCGGCGCGAGGAGTCCCTGGAGTCCCGCGTCGTCGAACCGGTCGCCGACCCCGAGGACGGGGTCGACCCGGAACAGCAGGCCGTGCGGGCCGACGCGGTCGGGCTCGCGCTGCTCGTCGTGCTGGAGACCCTGGCCCCCGCCGAACGGCTCGCGTTCGTCCTGCACGACCTGTTCGCGGTGTCCTTCGACGAGATCGCCCCGATCGTGGGCAAGACCCCGGCCGCCGCCCGGCAGCTCGCCAGCCGGGCCCGCCGCCGGGTCCAGGGCGCGGACCCCGCCCCCGAGACCGAACCGGCCCGGCAGCGCGAGATCGTGCGCGCGTTCCTCGCGGCCGCGCGCGGCGGGGACTTCGCCGCCCTGCTGGAGGTCCTCGACCCCGACGTCGTCGTCCGGGCCGACAGCGGCGCCGTGGCGCTGGGCTCGACGAGTGTCACGCGGGGCGCCTTCGACGTGGCGACCTACTTCAACGGGCGCGCCGCCGCGGCGAAGGTCGCCCTCATCGACGGGGTGTTCGGGGCGACGTGGGCGCCGGGCGGCAAGCCCAAGGTGGTGCTGCGGTTCACCATCGTGGCCGGTCGGATCTCCGCGATCGACCTGGTCGGCGAGAAGGCGACCATCGGGGAGCTGGACCTCACGGTGCTGGACGACTGAGGCCCGGCCGGGCGCCCCCGGATCCGCGCGGGCGGAGGGCGCCGGGCCGGCCGCTGGTCGAGGCAGGGCGCTGATCGAGGCCGTCCGCCCGCGCGGGACGGGTCAGAGTGGCAGCGGGCCGAAGCCGGTCAGGTCGCACCGGCGGACCTGGGTGTTGTGCCAGGTCACGGCCCGCTCGATCTGGTCGCGGGTCAGGGCCGTCGCCCGGGCCAGGTCGTCGCCGCCGAGCGCGTCCGGGACCGCCGCGTTCAGCGCGCGGATGATCTGGCCGGCCCAGAGTTCCTCGTCGACCCAGTCCCGGGTGGCGAGCTCGGCGGTGACGGCCGCGAGGTGGTTCGCGCCGCACGCCGTGACCGGGCGCAGGCCGTCGAGGTGCGGGCGGGTCGGGTGCACCGCCGAGGAGTCCGGGACCAGGGCCGTACGGGCCTGGGAGGCCGCGAGGACCCGTCCACATATGTCGCACAGGGTCGGTTCCACGTCTGGATCATGGGGTCACGCTGGGCTTTCTTCAACCCGCGACCGCAGGCCAAGGGTGAAAACGAGGGGTGCCGTCCGGCCCGCTCCCCGCCGGTCGGGGGCCGTCCGCCCTGTTCGGGGCCCGGAAGCGACCGGCGTGGGTCGATGTCCGTTGTTCGGGGGATGTCAGGGGGGCGGTGAGCATCCGACCGGCCCCGGACCGGCTGAATCCGCAAAGTACGGATTTATGCCGTAATTGTCAATAGAGTCCCCGCTGGTGCGGTAGCGCTGTGCGGCCGCCACGTCGAGGAGGCTCTGTGCGTACACCTTTCGCGTTCTTCTCGCGGCGACGAGCCGCGACCGGCGTCGCCGTACTGGCGGTGCTGGGCGCCTGGCTGCAGCCGACCGTCGCGCGGGCCGACCCGCCGACCACCCCGGGCGGCGCGACCCGGGGCGAACGACCGCCGGACTACGACGCCCGAACCGGAGCGGGCCGCGCGGCCCCCGACCGCGCCGCCGCGTACGCCCGGGTGCAGGCGCTGCGCGAGTCCCTCGGTACCCAGGGCATCGTGGACATCGACCCGCTGACCGGTACCCCGAGGCTCGTCACCCGGCTCGACGGCTTCCTCACCGGCCCGGCCCGCGCGGAGGCGGGCACGGTCGCGCTCGACTACCTGCGCGCGCACGCCGACGAGTTCGGGCTGACCCCGGCGGCCGTCGCCGGGCTCACGCTCCGCAAGGACTACGTGGACATCGCCGGCACCCACCACCTGCACTACGTCCAGCGCGTCGCGGGCGTGCCCGTGTACGGCAACGGCGTCAAGGCGCACGTCACGAAGGCCGGCGAGCTGATCCAGATCGACGGCTCGCCCCTGGCGGACCTGCCCGCGAAGCTCGAACCGGCGACCCTGACCGCCGCCGCCGCCCGCGCCGCCGCCGCGAAGGACGTGCACGGCGCGCCGGTGTCCGGCTCCGGCGACGGCACCGACGGCCCGGAGCGGGCCACCCAGTTCGGCAACGGCGACCGGGCCCAGCTCGTGGTGTTCCAGACCGCGACGGGCCCCCGGCTCGGCTGGCAGACGACGCTGCGGGGCGCGGCGTACCTGCACGTGGTGGACGCGCGGACCGGCTGGGTGCTGCTCCGCCGCAACCTGACCCACCACGACTCCGGCACGACCTGGGAGAACTACCCCGGTGCCGCGAAGGGCGGCCAGCAGGTGTCCCGCGACTTCACGAAGCCGGGCTGGCTGCCGGCCGGGTCGGCGACCCTGAAGGGGAACGTCGCGCACGTCTACCTCGACCTCAACGACAACGCCGCCGCCGACCCGGGCGAGGAGGTCGGGCCGAGCGCGCCCGGCAAGTGGAACTACCCGTTCACCAACTTCAACCAGGCGGTCGGGCCGCCGTGCTCGGCGCAGTACCCGTGTTCGTGGAACCCGGCCGTGGCCAACTCGTGGCAGAAGAACGCGAAGCAGAACGCGGTGCAGCTGCTGGCGTTCGCGGGCACGTTCCACGACCACCTGGCCGCCGCGCCGATCGGCTTCACCAGCGCCGCCGGCAACTTCGAGGCCAAGGACAACGACGCCGTCCAGATCCGGGGCCTCGACGGGGCCAACACGGCCGACGGGCTGCCCGACGCCGACCACATCGACAACGCGAACATGGCGACGTTCCCCGACGGGATCTCGCCCCAGATGCGGATGTACCTGTTCCACAGCCCCACCAACCCGGACGACCCGTTCCTGGCCGGCAACTCCGGCGACGTGGCCGACGTGGTCTACCACGAGTACACCCACGGGTTGTCCAACCGGCTCGTCGTCGACGCCAACGGGGTGTCCACCCTCGGCGGGATCCAGGCCGGCTCGATGGGCGAGGCGTGGAGCGACTGGTACGCGATGGACCTGCTGGCCAGCAAGGGGCTGTTCCCCGACACGGCGGCCCCGGGCGAGATCCAGCTCGGCAAGTACCTGGGCGCGGGCGCGAACCTGCTGCGCACCCAGCCCCTGGACTGCCCGGTCGGGCCCGCCTCGCCGAAGTGCCCGGGCGGCGGGTACACCTACGGGAAGTTCGGGAAGATCACGGCCGGGCCGGAGGTGCACGCCGACGGCGAGATCTGGGGCGAGACCCTGTGGGACCTGCGGACCGCGCTCGGCAGCGAGCTGACCCGCAACCTGGTCACCCGGGGCATGGAGCTGTCCCCGGCCAACCCGTCCTTCCTGGACCAGCGCAACGCGATCCTGCGCGCCGACAACATCGTGGGCGGCGGCAAGCACCAGGCCGCGATCTGGAAGGTGTTCGCGGCGCGCGGCATGGGCTGGTTCGCCGGCACGCTCGACGGCGACGACACCACGCCGGCCGAGGACTTCAGCCTGCCGCCGGGCCCGAACACGCCGCGCGGCTCCCTGACCGGCACGGTCACCGACACGGGTACGGGCAAGCCGCTCACCGGGGCGGTCGTCGTGTTCGGCGGGCACCGGTCCAGCTTCGCCGGGGCGTACACGGCGGTCACCGACACCGCCGGCAAGTACGTGATCAACAACATCACGGCCGGCACGTACCCGAAGGTGTCGGCCAGCGCCGCCGGCTACGACCAGCGCAGCTCGGCGGTGTCGGTGAACACCGGCGCCAACACCACGGACTGGTCGCTCACCCGCAACTGGGCCTCGCGGTCCGGCGGCGGTGCGGTCACCGCGTCCACCGGCCAGGACTTCACGGCCGACGGCTGCGGGCCGGGCAACATGATCGACCAGTCCCCCGGCAACGGCTGGGTCAGCGACGTCGTGGCGCAGGGCAACGGGATCGCCCCGCGCAGCGTCACGGTGAAGTTGCCCGACGCGGTCACGGTCGCGGAGTTCCTGATCGACCCGGCGTCCTCGTGCGGGCTCGGCGGCAGCGCCTCGGTCGGCGACTACACGGTCGAGACGTCCGCCGACGGCCAGGCGTGGCAGACGGCCGCCGCCGGGCACTTCGGGCCGGCGGACCGGCACCGCACCAACGCGGTCGTGCCGACGGCGGGCACCGGCACGGGCGTGCGGTACCTGCGGTTCACGATGGTCGGCACCCAGCTCGGCGACATCGGCGGCGTGTGCCCGGGGAACTTCTCCGCGTGCACCTACGTGTCGGCGAGCGAGCTCGGCGTGCACGGCGCCCTGAGCTGACGTGGCCCCGCCGGGCTCAGTGGTCCTCCTGAGCCCGGCGGGACGCCCCACATGCTGCCACCTCCGTGGCCCCGGGGCGGGCCGCCGACCCGTACTTTCGGTCGGCTCCAGCTGCCGGAACGCACGGTGTCCGTCCACATGACGGGACACGGTGGACGGACGGCCCCGCCCGACGGCGCGGGCGGGGCCTCCGGTGGGGTGGACGGGCTCTAACAGGCGGGGGCCGGGTGCGAGTACCACGCGTTGTCGACGGCGCCGGCGCCCCCGATGTCGGTGACGCCCCGGCCGCAGATCTGCCGGTACTGGTTCGGGCCCGAGGCGTAGTCGACGACGATCCAGATCGGGGCGTCGCCGCAGTGGTTGTAGTAGGCGGTGGCGTGCGTCTCGTAGAAGCCGCACACCTGGATGCTCGCCGAGGCCGGGGCCGAAGCGGCGGCCGGGGCTGCCACGGCGGCGGTCGGGGCCATGGCGGTCAGGGCCGCGCCCAGCAGGACCGCGCCGGACAGGATCGCGCCATGCTTCGTCATTCCTCGCATCGTGTTCACTCCTTTGTGTCGACAACACAGGGTCCATGGCTCTTGCGGTGCTCCGGATTGCTTGTGGAGTAACGCCCCGCCATGTCCACTTAAGATGCTTTAAGTACTGGAATGCAGCGACTACGCCAGATGGCCGCCCGGTAAACGATCAACGAACCGTTCATGATCACCGGATTCGGCCCGCGCGCATACCGGAGTATTCGGGCATTCATGGGCAAGGAACGATCTATCTTCACCGTACAATCAAAGAAGTTAAGGTTTTTGGATTGTGATCTTAAGATTCTTCAGGTAGAACTGAAGCATGGAATGGCAGGAGCTGACGCAACTGACGCAGGGCCAACCGCTGGTGGTCGAGCGGGTCCGGCTGCCGGAGCGCGGCGTGGTGATCGAGGGCGAGTTCGAGCTGCCCCAGCTCGCGCATCTCGAGGCGGCCGACCAGGTGTTCGTCACCGCCTTCGTCCGCTGCCACGGCTCCATCAAGGAGATGGAGCGGATCTTCGGGGTGAGCTACCCGACGATCAAGAACCGGTTGAACCGCATCGCCCAGAGCCTCGAATACGTCGAGACCGACCCCGCCCCGCCCCGGACAGAAGTGCTGGAGCGGCTCCAGCGCGGCGAGATCGACGTGACCGACGCACTCAGGGAACTGCGGTCCCGCCAGTGACACCCCCCGAAGGAGCGGACATGAGCGAAGAGCGGATGCAGGTGCTGCGGATGGTGGCCTCCGGCCAGATCACCGCGGAGGAGGGCGAGCAGCTGCTCGCGGTCCTCGGACACGACAGCGCGACGGCGGCCATCGGGAGCGCCCCGCCGGTCGCCCCCGGCAAGGCGAGATACCTGCGCGTGGTCGTGGCGGAGGGCGACGACGAGACAGGCAAGCACGCCACCCGGGTCAACCTCCGGGTGCCCGTGCAGCTGCTGCGGGCCGGCATGAAGCTCGGCACCATGCTGCCGGACCGGGCCAAGGACACGGTCAACGACGTGCTCCGGCAGAAGGGCGCGGCGTTCGACGTGTCCACCCTCAAGACCGAGGACCTCGACCTGCTGCTCGAACACCTCGACGACGTGACGGTCGACGTGGAGAACGAGAAGAACAACAAGAACAGCACGGTCCGGTTCTTCGTCGAGCGCTGATTCCGCGGTGGGGCCGGCCCTTCGGGCCGGCCCCACTCACGCGTCCAGCCAGGCCCGGTAGGCGTCGAAGGTGAACGCGCGGCCCAGGAGGTCGCGGACCAGGTCGGCGGCCGGCGCGCTGGCCCCGGGCGCGAGCACCGCCTCGCGGTACCGGGCGGCCCGGGCCGGGTCCAGCAGATCCTTCCCGTCGAACGCGGTCATCAGGTCCTTCGCGATCACCAGGCTCCACATGTAGGTGTAGACGAACGCCGAGTAGCCGTCGAGGTGGCCGAACGACAGGTGCATGCGCGGGTCGTCCACATAGGGGTAGGGCAGGTGGGTGGCCGCCGTCGCCCGCTCCACCGCGACCGGGTCGACGTCCGCGCCCCGGTGCAGTTCCAGGCTCAGGGCCGCGTAGAACATCTGCTGCCGGACGTCGAGCCCCTTGCCGAACTCGTCGGCCGCCCGCATCCGCGCGACCGTCCCCGGGTCGATCGGTTCGCCCGTCCCGTGGTGCACGGCGAACGTCGCCAGCGTCGCCGGGTCGCGCACCCACTCCTCCAGCAGCTGCGACGGGGCCTCGATGAAGTCCCGCTCGATCGCCATCCCCGAGTTCGCCGCCCACCGGACGTCGCCGCAGAACACGTGGTGCAGCAGATGCCCGAACTCGTGGAAGAACGTGACCACGTCCGACGGCTGCATCAGCGCCGGCTCGGCCGTCGGCTGCGGAAAATTGCAGAGCAGTGCGCATTCGGGGGTACGCACGCCGCGCTTGCCCGTCACGACCCGGTACATCGCCGCGTGGCTGAACTTGTCGGCCCTCGGGAACATGTCCAGGTGGATCCGGCCGATCGTCCGGCCGCCCTCCAGCACGTCGAAGGTCTCCACGTCCGGGTGCCAGGACTCGACCGCCACGGCCCGGAACTCGATCCCGAACAGCCGGCCGGCCACCGCCATCAGCCCCGCCTTCACCCGCTCGTACTCGAAGTACGGCCGCACGGACTGCGAGTCGAACGCGAACCGCTCCGAACGCACCCGGTCCGTCAGGTACCCCAGGTCCCACGGGCGCAGCTCCCCCGCCGCCGGCTCGTCGACCCGCTTGCGCTCCAACAGGGTCGCCACGTCCCGGGCCGCCCGGTCGCCGGCCAGCGCCGACACCTCGGCCACGAACCCGGCGGCGGCCGCCTCCGAGCCGATCATCTTGTTCGCCGTGACGTAGTCCGCCCAGGTGTCGAAACCCAGCAGGGTGGCCAGCTCGTGCCGGCCGGCGAGCAGGTCGGCCAGCACGGACACGTTCGCCGGGTACCCGCGCCGCCGGTTCAGCAGCCACAACCGCTCGCGGGCGGCGGCGTCGGAGGCGTACGTCAGGAACGGGAACAGGTCAGGGTAGTTCGTCGTGACCGTGACCAGGCCGTCCGCGCCCGGCGGGTGGGCGGCCACGTAGTCGGCGGGCAGCCCGGCCAACGCCGCCGGGTCGACCTTCAGCTCCCGGGTGTCGGCGGCGATGTTGCGGCCGAACGCCTGCCCCAGGCCGACCAGCCGGTCCTGGAGCGCCCGGACCCGGCCCCGGGTCTCCTCGTCGCGGTCCACGCCCAGCAGGCCCATGTCGCGCAGGGCCCGGGTCACGAGGTGCCGGCCGGGGGCGTCCAGGGCTGCCACGTCCAGCGCCGCCAGGGCCGCGTGCACCGCCGGGTCGAGGGAGAACTCCGTGCCGGCCCGGCCGAGCAGCTGTTCGGTGGCCTCCGCCTCCGCGCGCATCAGCGGGTCGGGGTGCGCCTGCCGGACCAGGACCGCCGCGTGCAGGACGCCGTCCAGGGTGGCGCGGGCCTCGTCGTAGAGCTCCAGCGCCTCCTCGGCGGGCAGCGTGGAAGCTCCCGCGACGAAGGCCGCCATGGTGTCCCGGGCCGTGGCGATGGCCTCGGTGGCGGCGGTCCTGAGCTGCTCGGGGGTGCCGGTGATCAGCGCGGTACCGGTCGGGGTGTGTGACATGTCGGGCATCCTATCCAGCGGCGGGCGGGGGCGATCGGGATTTTCGGGCGGGGGCGGCGGTGGGGGCGGTGGCACGGTCGACGGGGCGTGGCAGCGGGCGGCGGGCGCGTGGCGGTGGGCGGTGCCGGGGCCTGGCCGGACCGCCGGAGGGCCCGGCTTCGCGGCGGGGGCGAACGGCCACGTGCTGGGTCCGTTGTGGAGCTGGCAAGCTTATTAATAGATAAGGATGTATTGACCGAGTTGGGATGCATGCGTACTCTTCGACGCGTCTCGGCTGACCGGAACTCCGGGGCCCTGGGGAGGTCCCCCCAGGGCCCCGGCCCGTCGGCCCGGGTCGCGCACTCTTTCCCCTCAAGGAGCCCGCCGTGCCCGCAGCCGCTGCCGACCGCCCGAGTCCGAGCGACCCCGGTGAGGTGGACGGCGCGGGCGCCGACCCGGAAGCCGGACCCGGGTGGGTCCAACGGGCCGTCCGGGAGCACGGCGGCGGCCTGCGCGGATACTGTGCCGCGCTCGGGTTCGACGACGCGGCCGCCGGGGACATCGTGCACCACGCGTTCGTCGTCGCCGCCGAGCTGTATCCGAGGTTGGGCGACCCGGGTCGTACCCGGATATGGCTGTTCGCACTGGTCAGGTGGGTGGCGCGCCGGCGGGTCCCGGAGCCGGGCGGCCCGACCCGCGACACCGTGGAGCTGCCGGCCGGCGGGGACGAGCGGTGCACCCTCGGGGCCTTCGCCGCCGCCACGGTCGGGCTGCGCGGACCCGACCTCGAACGGGTCGAACTGTCGGTGCGGCACGGCCTGGCGGTCCCCGACATCGCGGCGGTCACCGGCGCGCCGGCGCGGGTCGTCGCCGCCCGGCTGGCCCGGTCCCTCACCCTGATCACCCGGGCCGGTCCGCCCGGGCTGCTCGACCGGTACGCCCGGCTCGCGCCGCCGGAGGTCGGATCCGGCGCGTGGCACAGGTTGCAGGCCACCCTGGACAGCACCACGCCCGCGCTGCTCACGGAACTGGCCGACCAGGTCGGCACCCTCGACCGGCACGGCTTCCCCCGCCAGCGCGAGCGGCGCCGCGTCCGCGTCGTCGGCTGGTGCGTGGCCGGGGCCGTGATCGCCACGGTGGTCCTCGTCGTGTCGGCGGTGGTGGTGCAGCCGGGGCAGCCCACCCCCCGGCTCAGGCCGGTCGTCGCCGCGCCGCCGCCCCTGCCCCAGCAGGACCGACAGGTGGCCAGGCTCGCGACGCCGACGCCCAGCGCGCGCCCGACGCCGAGCGCCCGGCGGTCCAGCCCCACCCCGTCGCCGACCAGCCAGGCCCCGGCCGCGCTGGACGCGGCGGTCAGCTCGGCGCGGTGCATGGGCGACTGGCAGCGGTTCACCGTCGTGGCCACGGTGACCGGCGCGACGCCGACCGAGGTCAGGCTCTCGTTCACGGACTCGACGGGGACGTACTCGGGACCGATGACCGTGGGGGCCGATCAGCGGTGGACGGTGTCGGGGTGGGGCAACCTGCCGCTGCGGTGGTGGGTGGAGGCGACGTTGCCGGCGGGGGCGACGCTCAACGGCGCGCGGACGACGCTCGACGCGTGCGAGAACCCGGTGCCCTGACCCTGGCGGGACACGGTGTCGCGGGCGGTGTGGTGTGGCCGGGGGCGTCGAAGTGGGCCTCGTCCGGGCCGTCGGTGGCCGACAATGGTGTCAACCACGGACTGCTCGGGGGCGCGGGTGACGCAGGAGACCGGCACGGAGCGGGACCGCACGGGCCAGAACCACGCCGCCGAGGACCACCCGGCCCAGGAGCACTCGGCCCAGGATCCGGCGACCGAGGGCCACGTGGACGACGGCCACGCGGCCCTCCTCGACGAGCTCGGCCGGCTGATCCGGGCCGGTCGCCCCGGCGAGGCCGTGGCGCTCGCCGACACCGCGCTCCAGGAGTCCCTGCCCGACCACACGGCCACCCTGGTGCACCTCAAACGGCTCGGCGCGCTGCTCAACCTCGACGACATCGAACGGTGCCCGGCCGCCGTCGACGCGTTGCACACGCTGCTCGGCCGGTTCGACGACCCGGCGATGGTGGGCGAGTTCCACGCCCTCGCCGCCGGGGTGGCCCAGCGGTTGGGGGCCCTGGAGCGATCCGTCAACCACCTGGTGCGCGGGGCGCGGGCGCTGGAGCGCGCCCCGGACGGCTTCGCCACGGCGATGGCCTGGCTGGACCTCGCCGTCACGTACTCGTACATCGGGTTCCACAGTGACGCGGTGGAGGCCCTGGCCCGGGCGCAACGGGTGGCCGGGGCCGCCGGGCTGGACGCGGCGACGTTCTCGCACCCCGAGATCCGGGTCCGGTACGCCCTGTGGCTGGACCAGCAGGGCGACACGTCCGGCTGCGTGCGCGAGCTGCTGCGGATCAACGCGACGCTGGGCCAGCACGACGCCCAACCCCAGGAGATCCCCTATCTGGTGTACTCGGCCGCCCGGCTCGCCGCGCTCGGCGTCCGGCCCCGGCAGCCGGCGGACGCGTTCAGCTACGAGGCGACCTCCCCCGAGGACGTGGCCGTCATGCTCGCGGCCCGGGCGTGTCTGGCCATCGCGGCGGGCGACCCCCGGCGCGCGCTCGTCCATCTCGCCGAGGTGGACCGCGACGGGCACGTGTCCGAGCCGGAGGTGCGCCGGTTGCAGGCGCTGGCGTACGCGCGCGACGGGCAACTGGCCGCCGCGCTCGCCTGCGAGAGGTCCGTGCACCGCGCCCTGCGCGACCGGACGGCCCGGCTGCACGGCCTGTACGTCGAGGGGGTCGCCGCCCGCCTGGACCAGGACGAGCTGCGCCAGAGCGTCACCCGCTACTCCGACGAGGCGCACACCGACATGCTGACCGGTCTGCCGAACCGCCGGCACCTGGAGCGGTTCGTGGCCGACCTGACCCGGCGGGGCACGTACGGCACGGTCGGGGTGGCCGACCTCGACGGGTTCAAGGCCGTGAACACCGTGCACGGGCACCTGTCCGGCGACGAGGTGCTGCGCCAGGTGGCCGCGATCCTGAGCCGGCTGCTGCGCCGGGGCGACTTCCTGGCCCGGTACGGCGGGGACGAGTTCGTGGTGGTGCTGCCCGACACCCGCCTGGGCGCGGCGGCGGAGGTGACGGGCCGGTTGGTGGCCGCCGTGGCCGGTTTCGACTGGTCCAGTGTGGTGCCCGGCACCCCGGTGTCCCTCACCATGGGCCTGGCGGAACTGGGGCCGCGCACGGACCTGGCCACCGCGTTCCGGGCCGCCGACCTGGTCATGCTCCAGGAGAAGAAGGACCGGTGACCCGGCCCGGCATCCACAGCGCGAGCTCGGCCCGGTTGCGGACGTCGAGCCGGCGGTAGATCTGGGTGAGGTTGCCCTCCACGGTCTTCACGGACAGGTGCATGGTGGCGGCGATCTCGCGGTTCGTGGCCCCGTAGCAGACCATGGTGACGATGCCGCGCTGGAGCGCCGTCAGGGTCGGGGCGGGGCCGTCGAGCCGGCGGAGCTGGTCCTCGGCGTACACCCGCCACGGCACGCAGCCCGCCTCGGCGAACCGGTCGGCGGCCTCGCGCAGGGCCGTCCGGGACGCGGCGCGGCGGCGGGCCCGCCGTTCGATGTCGGCGAGGGTCAGATAGGCGCGGGCGATCTCCAACGGGTACGGGTGCGCCGCCGGCAGGGCCGCCCGCAGCCGGTCGGCGGCCAGGTGCGCGTCCCCGACCACGGCGTCGGCGAGCCGGGCCGCCCGGACCAGCCCCAGTCCGACGACGCGCCGGTCCAGGTACTCGACCTGGCGGGTGGCCTCGGCGAGCACGGCGCGGGCGCTGTCGACGTCGCCGTTGCGGGCGTGCGCCTCGGCGAGGTCGGCGTGGATCAGGAACAGGGCCGGGTCGACGAACCCGAGGCCGAGCAGCAGCCCGTGCGCGCGGCTCAGGGCCCGGACCGCGTCGGTCGTCCGGCCGAGCAGGACCGCCGCCCTGCCCCGCAGTCCGTGGGCGTAGGCGAGCCATTCGGTGTCCTGGGGCCGTTCGCACGCGGCCACGGCCTCGTCGGCGAACCGGGCGGCCTCCTCGGCGGTGCCGCCGTTGAGTTCGGCCATCCCGCACAGCACCAGGCCCGGGCCCGGGGTGGCCTCGATCTCGGTCCGCAGCCGACCGGCGTGCCGGCCGGACTCGTAGGCCTCCGTGCACCGGCCGGCGCGTTCGTACACGGCCGTGGACAGCCGCATGACCTCGGCCAGGTCGTTGATCCGGCCGGCGCGCTCCACGTCCAGCCGCAGCCGGGACACCTCGTCGACCGCCGCGTCGATCTCGCCGGAGCGCAGCAGCGCCGCCACGGACACCCGGCGCAGCAGCACGGAGGACTCGGTGAGCGGCCGGCCCGCCGCGAGCGCCGCGCCCCGGGCGAGCAGCGCGTCGGCGTCGCGCGGCGCGTACTGCATCGTCACCGGGGCGCGCAGGGCCAGGATCTCGATCCGCAGGTCCACGTCGCCGGTCGCCGTCGTCAGCTCCTCCGCGAGGTCCAGCGCGGCGAGGCTCTCGGCGAGGTGGCCGTGCTGGAACGCGAGGTCGGCGCGGTACAGGGCGACCCGGGCGAGCAGGTGCTGGTCGTCGCCCGCGTCGGTCTCCGCCTCGTCGAGCAGCGCGTCGGACCCGGCGTGGTCGCGGCCGCCGAGTTCGATCAGCAGCAGGCGGGCCTCGACCCGGGCGGCGGCGTTCGGGCCGCGCAGCACGTGCGCGCAGCAGTCCCGGGCGAGGTCGGGCCGGCCGGCCTCGAAGGCGTGCCAGGCGCCCGCGAGCCGGCGCTCGGCCTCCCGGTGCGGGTCCTCGGGCGTGCGGGCGGCGGCGAGCCGGTACAGGTCGGCGGCGGTGCCCGGCGCGCCGCGCAGCAGGGCCACCCGGGCCGTCGCGGCCAGCTCGTCGGCCACCGCGGCGTCGGCCCCGGGGGTGGCGAGCGCGAGGTGTCCGGCCCGCTCGACCGGGTCGGGGAGCACGGCGGCGAGGTGCGCGTGGCAGGACAGGCGCTGGCTGGTGGAGGCGTCGGCGTACACGATCTCGCCGATCAGCGGGTGGCTGAGGCGCAGGTCGGGGCCGCCGACGACCACCCCGGCGTCCACACAGGCCGCGAGGCCGGCGTCGTCGGGCGGCAGCAGTGCCCTGGTCGGACGGGCCGCCGCCGCGAGGACCAGCAGGGACGCGCGGGCGAGGTCCGGGAGGGCGCCGATCCGGTCGGCCAGCAGCCGGCGCAGGCGTTCGGGGACCCGCAGCGGTCCGGCGTCGCCGACCGGCTGGCCCCGGCGCAGCGCCCGGCCGAGTTCCAGCGCGAACAGCGGGTTGCCGGCGCTGACGGACCGGATCCGCGCCGACATCCGGCTGGTCGGGCCCAGGTCGAACTGCCGGGACAACAGCTCGGCGAGGACCGCGTCGGGCAGCCGGTCGAGGGCCACCTCCCTGCCGGGTGCGGGCACCAGGCCCTGGCAGCGCGGCTCGGCGTCCTCCTCGACCCGCTCGGCGACCAGGAACCGCACCGGCGCGTCGGCCAGTCGGCGGGCCGCGAACGCCAACGCCTCCGTACTCTCCGCGTCCAGCCACTGCGCGTCGTCCACGACGACCAGCACCGGCCCGCGCCGCGCCGCCCCGCGCAGCAGGTGCAGCACCGCGACCCGGACGGCCAGCCGCTCCGGGGGCGCGCCGTCGGCGGGGACGGTCCGCAGCATCGCCCCGTCGAGGGCGGCGCGCAGCCGGGGCGTGAGGAGCCCGGTCTCCTCGTCGGCGAGGGCGGAGAACAGGTCGAACACGGCCAGGTACGGCAGCGCGGCCTCGGTCGGCGACGAGCCGCTGCGCAGGACCAGCGCTCCGGAGTCGGCGGCGGCGCGCGCCACGGCCGCCAGCAGCGCGGACTTGCCGATCCCGGCCGGCCCGGTGACGAGCACGCCCCCGGTCTCGGCGAGCCCGGCCTCGCACCGGGCGAGCGCGGCCCGGCGGCCCAGCAGTTCCGGCGCGTCCTCCATGGGCTGAGTCTGCCCCGAACGGGCCGGATCAGGCCAGCGGGAACCGGAAATCCTCCCGCCGCGCCCGATCCGGTCGGGTCCGCCGCATGGTGCGCGGCCCCGTCCCCGGCCGGAGTTGGTGCCTCCGGCCGGGGACGGGGCCCGTCATCCGTCTACAGGGGATCCCCGCCGCCGTAGGGCCGGGTGATGGCCTCCAGGTAGTGGCCGCTGGGGTCCAGGAAGTACACGCCCCGGCCGCCGTCGTTGTGGTTGATCCGACCGGGTTCGCTCTGGCGCGGATCGGCCCAGAAGTCGACGCGGGCGGCCTGGATCCGGGCGAACACGCCGTCGAAGTCGGTCTCGGACACCAGGAACGCGTAGTGCTGGGGCGGGACCGGGGCGCCGTCGGGCATGGTGGCGAAGTCGAGGGTAACGCCGTTGCCGAGCTGGACCGGGATGAAGAAGCCGGCGGGCGCGCCGACGGCCAGGTCGAAGATGTGGCCGAAGAACTCGGCGGCCTCCCGCCGGTCGGTGGAGGCGACGATGGTGTGGTTGAGGTGGATGGGCAAAAAGATCTCCAAAGCAGACGATGTGGTACCTGGGGGAAGCGCACGGCTCGTGCCCGGGACACGCCTCGGACACCCGTGCGGGAGGTGCTGGACGCGCGGCCTGCCGTCGCGTCGTTCTACGCGGGGTCGTCCGCCACGGTGCTCGACAGGTAGGGCCCGGTGGGCGGTCGACCTGGAGCGGGGCGGACCCGACGTAGAGCTGGGGTGGAGCTGGGGCGGACCACGGGCCCGCCGGGCGATCACGGCGCAGCCGGATGGCCCGTCTGTTCACGGCACGAGGCCGACCCGGCAGTCACGCCCCGAACACTACAACCGCCGGCGGGCCCCGACAACGATCCGGTGATCGACACCACCGCCGGCGCACCGGGACCGGGCGGCCCCACGCCTCGGCGGCGGACGCCGGGGCTGGCGGATTCCATGCGCGCCACGTGGGTGCGGGCCACCCACCAACCCCGGTCCATCCCCGCCACGCCCCGACATGCGACAGCCGGAGCGCCCTTCCCCCTGCCGTACAGGTACCCCGGCGCGCGGCACGTCAAACAGTCGCGGCACCCCGACCGGAATCCCGGGCCGGTTTCCCCTGCTCGGCGCGCATGGGACGGCCCGGTCCGGGGTAGGACAGGTCCATGGTCGGGGCTGAGGACGGTACGGACGACGGGCGGTCCGCGGGCGCTTCCGTGTGGAGCCCGGCCGAGGTGGCGCTGGACCAGGCGTTCGGCACGGACGGCCTGCACGTGCTGCGGGCCGCCGTCGCCGCGCACGCCGGTGCGCTGGGGCTCCCCGACGACCGGATCGGCGGGCTGGTCGTCCTCGCGAGCGAGTTGGCCACCAACGCGGTCCGGCACGGCGGCGGGTCGGGCCGGCTGCGGTTGTGGCGCACGGGCTCCGCGCTGTTCTGCCAGGTCGCAGACCCCGGGCGGGGCATCGCCGACCCCGCGCGCGCCGGTACCCGTCTGGTGTCCCTGCACGCGGAGGGTGGCCGGGGACTGTGGATCATCCGTCAGCTCAGCGACCACCTGCGGATCGAGGGCTCGACGGTGACGGCCGTCCTGCTGCTCGCGGACTCCCCCGCCGACTGACCCGGGTCGCGGACGGACCCCGCGCCCGCTGGCCGCTGTCGGCCCCGCCGGTCGCTCCGGGTCGCGGACGGGTGCCCGGGCAAACCCGTCGCCCCGGTACCGGTCGGTCCTGACTAGGCTCGTCCCGTGAGCACAGACCCGGCTGATCCCGACGCCCCGCACCGGGCGGCGTCCGCGCGCATGGCCCGGGCGCTCGACAACCCGCTCCTGCGCCGCGCCGTCCGGGAACTGTCCGGCGGGCGGCCCGCGCACCTGATCCCGGCCGGCGTGCACGAGGCGCTCGGCGACGTGCTGCGCCGGGTCCGGCCGGACCGGGGCGTGCACGTCCTGGCGATCGAGGACCCCTCCGAGCCGCTGGGCTACCGGCTGATGCGGGTCGGCTGACCCGTCCCGCGCGGGGCACAGGGTGGCGCCGGAACCCGTCGGGTCCCGGCGCCTCGGTGCTCAGGGGACGCGACGGCGACCGCCGCGGTGAGCCGGCCCGGCTACCACCAGGCGCCGCAGCTGGTGTTGCAGGCGCGCTGGTAGACCTTCTTGTAGCCGTTGTACTGGACGTAGCCGTTCTGGCCTCGCCCGGAGACCCCCACGACGGAGCCGTCGCGGGACGCCTGGGTGTAGACCCGGCTGGACGCGCTGTCGACCGACAGCTCGCCCCAGTAGGTGCCGTTGCTGTTGGCGTTCCAGGTCCGGCAGACGTGGGCGGTGCCGCCGCCCGGGGCGCTCAGGGTGGTGCAACCGCCGCCGAGGAGCCCGGCGGGGTCACCGCCCGCCGCCGCGTTGGCGGGGGCGGGGGTCATGGCGAGCGCGGCGATACCGACGGCGATCACAGCAGCCTTGCGCAGAGCACTTCTCATCGCTGGTCAACTCCTTGATCGGGTGCTTCCGTTGCCGAGAGCGACGCTACGGACCAGCGGATGTCCCGACATCCCATCGATGTTGGAGAATGGGCCGTGAATGTGGCGGTACGCCGGGCGGCGGGCTGCACCCCCGGCGGTACCGGCGGACGCCCGGACCACGGAAATGCGAGCCGCGCATACTACGAACGCGGTATCGCCAGTCCATTTCGGACACGCCATGATGGGGGCCGCCCGGTCGCCCATAACCGCCCATTACTCCCGATCCGCCCAGCTCCACGGTCAACCGACGCCCCCGCGCACCGGTCAGTCGACGGCCCCACCGCCGGTGACCCCCGTCAGGTCCCGGACCGCCGCTCGCAGCGCGACGACCAGCGCGTCGTCCTCGGCGCAGACCCCGCCGTGCATCACCCCGAAGGCCACGACCCGCTCGTCGCGGTCGGCCAGCTCGGCGAGCCCCGGCACGGCCTCCACCGCGCCGCACCGGACCAGCAGTTCCAGGGCGGGCCGCCAGCCGACCCCGGACCCGGACGCCACCGCGGCGACCAGCGGCTCCATCAGGCCGGCCCGGTCGCCGGTCAGGGCGTGGATCGCCCCGGCGGCCCCGACGGCGGCCCACCGGTCGTCGAGCAGCGCCCTCAGGTCGTCGAGCACCGACGGATCCCCGATCTCGCCGAGCAGCGTCGCGGCCGGCCCCGCAGGCTGGTCGCCGGCCCGCACGACCGCCACCAGGGTCGGCAGGACGCGGGCGGCGTCGCCCGTCGTCCCGTACACGTGCCGGGCGACGGCGACCTGGGTGTCGCGGTCGACGGACCAGCGTGCGGCGTCGCGGTCGAACTGGCGGAGCACCTGGGCGGGCAGCGGACCGGCGTCCAGGTCCCGCCACAGCGCGACGGCGCCGGGCGTGTCCTTGTCGAGGGTGAACAGGTCCTCCGCGACCGCGCGGGCCACCGACGGGTCGCCGCTCACCCGCCAGTGCGCCCGGGCCAGCGCCACCCTGCTGTACGGGTTGGCCTCGGCCGCCGCCACGGCCAGGGCCGCCACCGCCTCCGGGCCGCCGAACGTGACCAGCGCGTCCGCCGCCCACACCCCGGCGAGGGGCCCGGCGGCGAGGATCTCCGGCAGGGCGGCGGACCCGGCGGTCCCCCAGGACGCGAGCAGCGCGGACCAGCCGGCCCGTTCGTTGGCGGGCACGTCGGGAGTGCCCGCGAGCACGGTGAGCCGGGCGCGGACCCGGGCCAGCAGGTCGGCGGAGAACGGCAGGCCCGCCCGGGCGAGCAGGCGCGGCAGTTCCATCGGGATCCGGTTCCGGTCGAGCGCGGCCCGGACCAGGTCGCCGAGCGCCGGGTGCCCGGTGGTGGCCAGCAGGCACAGCGCCGCCTCGGAGGGGTCCTCCGGCACGAGACTGGGCTCCCGCTCCGGTGGACCCGGCGGGCGGGCGGCCACCGCGTACAGCGCGTCGGCGGCCAGGTGCGCGGCGCCGGAGACGCGCACGACGGCCACGGCCCGCCGCCGGACGTCGGGGTCCTCGTCGGCCAGCGCGGCGGCCATCGCGGGGACGAGCAGGGGCGGGGCCGACCGGTACGCCGTGCACAGGGCCTCGGCCATCGACCCGCCGGCGGCCCGCGCGGCCGGGTTCGGGCTGGCCAGCAGGCCGAGGGCCACGGGCACGGCCCGGGTGCCGAGGACCTCGGTCAGGTCGTCGAGAGGGCGGTACGACCAGGGCCAGTCGGGCAGCGGGCCGTCGCCATCGGCCTCCGTCCACGCGTCGACCACGGCGGCGGTGGCCAGCGGATCCCAGCCCAGGTCGAGGACCGCCCGCGCGTACCCGGCGGCGGCGCGGACGGCCGGGGGCTCCGGGGCGGCGCAGGCGGCGGTGACCGCCCGGGGGCCGTGGTCCGGGTCGAGCCGGGCGAGGGCCATCAGCAGCGAGGCGCGGGTGGCCGGGTGCTCCTCGGCCGCGTAGGCCGCCGCCACCGCGTCGCGGGCCTCCGCCGGCCCGTGGCCGACGGCGAACGCGGCCGAGGCGCGCACCTCCGGATCCGGGTCCGACAACAGGGGCAGCAGCACGAGGGCCGCGGCGGTGACGGCTTCGCGGGTCGCGAGCACGATCTCGTCGTCGTAGAGCATCGCGGCCGACGCGCCGGCCGTGCCGACGAACGCGGCCAGCGCCGCCCGGACCTTGACCCGGGGTTCGAGGGCCAGGGTGGCGACGTGCCGCACGGCCGGGGCGGTGGCCGAGTAGAGGCTGCCCTGGTGCAGGACGCTGGCGTGCAGGTTCTGGACCCCCCGGTGCGCGCGGTCCCGGCGGGGCTGGGCGGCGGCGCGCAGCATCGCGGGCACGTCGCGGGCGCTGCCGTAGGCGTGGTCGAGGGACGGCCAGGGGATGTCGTCTGTTCCGGTCACGCCGCACAGACTACGACCGACCCCCGACAAACCCGGGCCCCGACGGGTACGCCCGGCCACGGCCCCTAGCGGCGCTAGCGGACCGGCGCGCCCCCGAGGTGCTCGCCGAGCAGCCACAACGGCAGCGGCCCCTCGTCCAGCACCGCCTCGTGGAAGGTCAGCGCGTCGGTGGTCCCGCGCAGTTCCCGCAGGTACCAGTGCCCCAGGTGGTAGCCGAGGGCCTGCCCGGGATCGTCCACCGCGTACCGGACCAGCTCCGTGCCGATCTCCACCTCGGACAGGAAACCGGTCCCGCGCAGGTACGCCCCGGCGCGCTCGAACGTCCAGCCCAGCGCGTTGAGTCCGGTGTCCACGACGAGCCGGGCCGCGTGGAACCGCTCCGAGCACAGCCGCCCGTACCGGTCCACCGGGTCCTCGTAGAGCCCCCAGTCGTAGCCCAGGCCGGCGGCGTACTCGGCCCAGCCCTCGCAGTACCCCCCGATGGCGAATGTCCGCTGCGCGGTGAACTCGCGCCGCAGCGGGTGCAGGCGGTCGTTCTCCAACTGGCGGCCGATCTGGAGGTGGTGGCCGGGCAGGGCCTCGTGCAGGATCAGGCTCGCCGCCTGCACCATGGGCCGGTTGGGCAGGTCGGAGCCGTTGTAGTAGTAGTACCCGCAGCCGTCGGCGCCGGGCACGTCGTAGTACCCCCACGTCATGTCGGCCTCCAGCGACGCGTCGAGCCGCTTCAGGCGGAACGGCGCGGCGGGCAGCTTCGCGAACTGCCCGGCGAGCATCGGCAGCACCCGGTCCAGGTGCCCCTGGAGCCGCCGCTCCACCTCGGCCGGATCGGCCGCGAACGTCGCCGGGTCGGCGTTGAGCCGCGCCCGGTGCGCGGCCTCGTCGGTGATGCCGAGTTCGTCGCCGATCCGGGCGGTCAGCCGGTCCACCTCGGACAGGCCGATCTCGTGGATCCGTTCGGCGGTGAGGTCCAGCCCGGTGTGCAGGCGGATCAGCCCGGCGTAGCACTCGTCGCCGCCCGGGTAGTGGTGCATGCCGCCCTCGGCGGGGCCGGCGGCGGCGTGGTCCGCGATGTCCGTGATCAGAGCGTCGAAGGCCGCGCCGAGCCGGGTGAGGGCGGCGGCGGGGACGGGGAGGCGGGCTCCGGCGGCCGCGTGGCCGCGCATCGTGTCCAGCGCCGGGCCGACCGCCGACCGGGGCAGGCGCACGCCCCGGGCCCGCTGCCCGGCGAGGGTGGCCCGGAGCTGCTCGACCGCGCAGACGTGCGAGTCGAACAGCGCCCGGAGCCGCTCGGCCCCCTCGGGGGCGGCGAGGTCGACGCCGGTCATGCTGGTGCGCTGGTCGGCGAGGGCCATCGCGCTGTACGCGGTGACCGGGAACCGGTACCAGAACCGCTCCGTCTCGGCGACCTCGTGTTCGAGGTGGTCGCGGAGGAAGGCGGCCGTCAGCCGGTCGGCGTCCGCGACGGGCACCGCGTCGAGGCGGGCGAGCGTGGCCCGGGCGGTCGCGGCCTGGCGGTGCACGGCCTCCGGGCCGCCGTCGGGCAGGACGGTGACCTCGCGGCCGGCGCGTTCGGCCGCCCACGGGTCGCGGGCCAGGATGCCGTCCCACACCTCGTCGGCCAGGTTCTGAAGATCCACGGCCACAGTCTAGATCAACTTCCCGGCCCCCGCTGACGGAATCCGACCCCTTGTCCTTCCATACCGCTCCGGACTCTAATGGACCCGTATGTCCTTCCCGCTCCAGAAAGGACGTTCATGATGGCAGGTACCCCCCGACGTCACCGGTGGGCCGGCAGGGTCCTGGCGGCGGTGCTCCTGGCCGTCGCCGCCCTGGTGACCACGACCATCGGCGCGCCGCCCGCCCAGGCCGCCGGCTGCAACACGCCCGGCCACGCCTACCTGATCCACCAGGGCCGGGTCTACTTCTCCGGCTACGAGGGCGACGAACGCTTCGGCGTGCCGACGCTGACCGTCGCCCGGGGCAGCTGGGTCCAGCTCGCCGGCAACGGCGTCCGCCCCGGCACCCAGGCGGTCTTCGTCGACGCGCTGGGCTTCAACTACACCACCACGGCCGCCGGCTCCAACTGCGTGATCCGCCAGGAGTCGAACCCCTGGCGGATCAACCCAGACATCGCCCCCGGCACGTACCTGGTCGACGCGTCCTACCTCACGCCCACGCGCCAGGTCCTGCACGACCGGGTCGTGTACCTCCAGGTGGTCTGACCTGCGGTGGGGCGCCCCGCCGGGGGCGCCCCACCGGCGTCACGCGGGCACCAGTCCCCAGACCGTCTCGTCGCTGGAGCCGCCCAGGAACGGCCGCTGCTCCAGGATCGAGGCCGTGCCGTTGTCCACCTCGCGCACGGCCAGCCCGCTGGCCCGGTTCACCAGGCCGTACCGGGTGTCGGCGGTGCGGACCAGGGTCCACTGCTGGCTGGTGGCCGTGCCGCACGTCCACTGTTCGAGGAGCGCGCCGGCCGTGGTGCCGCCGGAGACCGGCCGCAGGCACAGGTTGCTGTTGACGTTCACGATCCGCCAGTACCCGCCGGTGACGGCGACGAGCTTCCACTTCTGGCTGGCGACGTTCTGCCGGGCCAGGTGGGTGACCTGCGCGCCGGAGGAGGTCGAGCCGCCGACCACGGCCGCGCTGTCCCCGTTGGAAGCGCTGGTCAGGTAGTAGTTGGTGGCCGGCTGCGGACCGGGGTCGGCGATCTCGTTGAGGGTCCACTGCTGGTTGGTGGCGCCGGTGTAGGGCTGCTGGACGAGGGACGCCGGGTACGCGCCGCCGTCGGTGACCGCGTACCCGGTCAGATAGTTGAAGATCGCGACCTTGCCGCTGCCGACCGGCCGGAACGCCCACCGCATGCCGTTCTGACCGTTGCAGTTGTACTGGATGATGTGCGTCCCCGGCGCCGTCCCGCTGTAGGCGCTGTCGGCGCACAGCTGGCTGTTGGCGTTGACGAGTTGCAGGCCGGAGTCGTAGCCCAGGACCCACTTCTGGCTCGCGGAGTCGACCCGGGTCCGGTGGCTGAGTTCGACCAGGCCGCCGGTTCCCGCGCCCACGACCTCGATGGCCTCGCCGTTGACGGCGCTGGTGATGACGTAGGTCTTCCCGCCCTGGGCGTGGCCGTCGTTGTTGTCGGGCGTGTTCGCCTTGATCAGGAAGGCGCTGTTGGCGACGTTCCAGTGCGTGGCCAGCCAACTGCCGGGGGTCGGGTTGGTGCTGTAGTAGTCGTCGTGGCCGCAGTCCATCAGGCGGTCGCCGTCGCGCTGCGGGCAGTCGAAGGACTGGGTGTCGCCGTAGCACATCAGGTCCCACTCCTGGGAGCAGTGCCCGCCGCCCTGGTAGTGCGGGGCGCCGGGCAGGACCGCGCCCAGCTGGTGGCCCAGTTCGTGGGCGGTGGCGTTGACGCCCCAGCACGGCACGGCGATCTCCGAGTAGTGCCGGCCGTTGTTGAACGCGTTGGCCGGGCCCGGCTGGTCGTCGTTGTCGCCCCAGGTGCCGCCGCAGGTGCCGGCGTTGTCGGAGAACATCAGGTAGTCGCGGTCGGCGTTGTAGTAGCCGGCGTCGATGGCCCGGTCCCGGATCGCGCCGGACGTGTACGTGCCGTCGGGCACCACGAGGTTGCCGACGGTGAGCTGGCAGCCCGCGCCGGCCGTGGTCACGTACCGGACGTGCCGGCTGCCACCCGTCTGCGCGGCGCTGTCGTTGTACGCGTCGTCGACCCCGGCCGCGTAGGCCTGCAACGAGGGCACGACCGCCGCGTACCGGTCGGGCTGGCTGGCCTCGCGGACGTAGAGCACCTCGATCCGCTTGCCGGTGACCCCGTCGCCCTCGCAGACCACCGGGTTGGCGGCGATCTGGGCGTGCGCGACGGCGGGGGCGAGCGGGGCGACGGGGGTGGCGCCGGGCGGCAGCGGCTCGGCGAAGAAGGGAGCGGAGGACCAGCCGTCGGTGCCGGCGGCCGGGGAGTCCGGGGCGGCGGTCGCGCCGACTCCGGGGAACAGGACGAGAGCGGACACGGCGAGCCCGACAAGGGCGGTGCGCGTACTCATCGAATGGTTTGCCTTCCTCTGGATAGGACAGTCCTGCTTGGACGTTAATCTGAGGAAAGTTAACTGTCGGAGTGGAAGTGGTGGAGATCACCGAAACGCTCGGGGCTCACCGCCGGCCGGCGGGCACCTCCCCGAGAAGTCGTTCGGCGTGCGCGGCAACGGCCGAGAGGTCCACGCCGAGGTTCCGGAGCAGCTCGGCGGCGGTTCCGACCTCGGGCGTCACCAGGGCCAGCAGCAGATGCGTCGTGCCGGCGGCCCGGTGGCCGCGCCGCTCGGCGTCCTCCTGGGCCCGCTCCATCGCCCGCACCACCGCGCGACCCCACGGCGGGTCCCCGGGCCGCCAGGACTCGCGCAGCCGGGACGACTCCGCGTCGGGGACGGTCAGCTGCCCCGTCGTGCCCCGCCCGGCCACAGGGGTGGCCGCGTCGAGGGTGACCCCGGCCGGTTCCAGCACCTCCCCGGCCCGGTTGAGGCTCCAGACCCGCTCGCCGAAACCGGTGCCGACCTCGGCGAGCTGCTCGTCGAGGGCCAGGATCGCCAGGATCGCGTGGTCGGTCATGACGACCGCGCTGTCCGTCCGGCCCGCCTGTCGGAGCATCTCCCCCTCCAGGCTGTACAGCACGGCACTGAGGCCGGCCTGCCGTGCCACGGTGCGGGTCACCGCCGGCTGGACCCCGTTCCACCACCTCGGGTGCGTGGACAGCAGCAGCCCGGCAGCCCGGAACCGATCGTGGACCTCCCGCCTCGGCTCGCCCGCACGGGTCCCCCGGCTGTCGTCGCGGATCCGCGCGAGCAACCCCGCACGGTCCACGCCCGCCGACGCCAGCAGCCGGCAGGCCCGGGAGCCGGTGTCCGTCAGCAGCCCCAGGACGAGGTGCCGTTCGTTGGCGTGGTCGACCCCGTGTTCCGCCGCCACCGCCCGGGCGACCGCGACGGCCTCGACCAGTTCCGCCGACCAGACCGGCCGCCGGTGTCCGTCGATCGGCCAGGGGCTGTCCTCGGCGCGGACCATGTCCCGGTACACCGACCACGCGGCCTCGTGGAGCTCCGGATCGGTGGCCCACCCGGCCGGCTCCGGCAGCGGACCGGGCGCCGCCACCTCCCGACCGACCCCGCCCAGCACCGGGCGGCCCCGCAGCTCCAGCAGCACCAGGTCCGTGCCGACCGTCACGAGCGGCTCCCGCATCGCCCGGAGGTAGGCCCGCCGCAGCGCCCCGAAAGCCTCCTCGCCCAGCCTGACCATCCCGGCCCCGTCCCGTCCCGGCCAAGATAACCGACGGGGGCCCCGCGGTTTGCCCCTAGCTGGGCTCGTAGCCCAGGTTCGGGCGCAGCCAGCGCTCCACCTCCGCCAGGTCCTGCCCCCGGCGGGCCGCGTAGTCGGCGGTCTGGTCGCGGCCGAGCCGGCCGACCGTGAAGTACTTCGCGTCCGGGTGGGCGAAGATCAGGCCGCTGACGCTGGCCGCCGGGGTCATCGCGAACGACTCGGTCAGGGCCATGCCCAGGTCCGTCGCCCCCAACAGGTCGAACAGCTCCCGCTTCTCGCTGTGGTCGGGGCTGGCCGGGTAGCCCAGCGCCGGGCGGATGCCCCGGAACCGTTCGGCGTGCAGGTCGGCGAGCTCCGGCTGCGCGTCGGGCTCGAACCAGTCGCGGCGCGCCTTGAGGTGGATGTACTCCGCGAACGCCTCGGCGAGCCGGTCGGCCAGGGCCTTGACCATGATGGCCCGGTAGTCGTCGTTGCGCGCCTCGTACCGGGCGGCCAGCTCCTCCGCGCCGTGGATGGCGACCGCGAACCCGCCGAGGTGGTCGCCGGCGGGGGCGACGTAGTCGGCGAGGCTGCGGTTGGGCCGGCCGGCGGGCTTGGCGGTCTGCTGGCGCAGCATCGGGAAGGCCGGGCCGCCGTCGAGGACGATGTCGTCGCCGTCGGAGTGCGCCGGCCAGTACCCGTATGCGCCCTTCGCGGTGAAGGAGCCCTCGGCGATGATCTGGTCGAGGAGGGTGTTGGCCTCGTCGAACAGTTCGCGGGCCTCGGGCCGTTCCAGGATCGCCGGGTACTTGCCCTTGAGCTCCCACGCCAGGAACAGGAACGTCCAGTCGACCATCGCCCGCAGCTCGTCCAGGTGCGGCTCGACGATCCGCAGACCGGTGAAGGCCGGCGTCGGCAGGTCCGTGAAGTCGACGACCTCCCGGTTGGCCCGGGCCCGCTCCAGGGTGAGCAGCGGGGTCTGCTGCCGGTTGGCGTGCTGCTCGCGGAGCCGTTCCTGCTCGACCCGGTTCTCGGCGTCGAGGACGTCGGCCCGCTCGGGGTTCATCAGGTCGGACACGACGCCGACGACCCGGGAGGCGTCCAGGACGTGCACCGTGGCGCCGTCGTAGGCCGGGGCGATCCGGACCGCCGTGTGCTGCCGGGAGGTGGTGGCGCCGCCCACGAGCAGGGGCAGCTTGAGGCCCCGGCGCTGCATCTCGGCGGCGACGGTGACCATCTCGTCCAACGACGGGGTGATCAGCCCCGACAGCCCGATCGCGTCGGCGTGCTCGGCCACGGCGGTGTCGAGGATGACGGACGCCGGCACCATCACGCCGAGGTCGATCACCTCGTAGTTGTTGCAGCCCAGGACCACGCCGACGATGTTCTTGCCGATGTCGTGCACGTCGCCCTTGACCGTTGCCATCACGACCTTGCCCTGGCCGCGCCCGGTGTCGGCCCGGCCGGCGAGCCGGTCGGCCTCCCGCTCGGCCTCCATGAACGGCTCAAGGTAGGCGACGGAGCGCTTCATCACCCGCGCGCTCTTCACCACCTGGGGCAGGAACATCTTGCCGGCGCCGAACAGGTCGCCGACGACCTTCATGCCGTCCATCAGCGGGCCCTCGATGACCTCCAGGGGGCGGGCGACCGTGAGCCGCGCCTCCTCGGTGTCGTCCTCGATGAAGTCGACGATGCCGTGCACCAGCGCGTAGGACAGCCGCTCGGCCACCGGGGCCTCGCGCCACGACAGATCCACCACCCGACGGGTACCGGAGCCCTTCACGTTCTCCGCGAAGCTCACCAGCCGGTCGGTGGCGTCCTCGCGCCGGTCGAACAGCACGTCCTCGACGAGTTCGAGCAGGTCGGCGGGGATGTCCTGGTACACGGCGAGCTGGCCGGCGTTGACGATGCCCATGTCGAGGCCCAGCTGGACGCCGTGGAACAGGAACGCCGAGTGCATGGCCTCGCGGACGATGTCGTTGCCCCGGAAGGAGAACGACAGGTTCGAGATGCCGCCGCTGATGTGCGCGCCAGGGCAGCGCTCCTTGATCAGGGGCAGCGCGTCGAGGAAGTTCTTCGCGTACCCGTTGTGCTCGCTGATCCCGGTGGCCACGGCCAGCACGTTCGGGTCGAAGATGATGTCGGCGGCCGGGAATCCGATCCCGGTCAGCAGGTCGTACGCGCGGCCGCAGATGGACACCTTGCGCTCGGTGGTGTCGGCCTGGCCCTGCTCGTCGAAGGCCATCACGACCACGCCGGCCCCGTACGACAGGATCGTGCGGGCCTGGGCCAGGAACTGCTCCTCGCCCTCCTTGAGGCTGATCGAGTTGACCACGCCCTTGCCCTGCACGCACTTGAGGCCGGCCTCCAGCACGCTCCACCGCGAACTGTCGATCATGACCGGGATCCGGGCCACCTCGGGCTCGGTCGCGATCAGGTTCAGGAACGTCGTCATCGCGGCGACGCTGTCGAGCAGGTCGGCGTCCATGTTCACGTCGAGCAGGTTCGCGCCGCCGCGGACCTGCTCCAGGGCCACGTCCACGGCCTTCTGGTGGTCGCCGGACTCGATCAGCCGGCGGAACTTGGCCGAACCGGTCACGTTCGTCCGCTCGCCGATCATGACGAACCCGGTGTCCGGGCCGATCGAGAACGGCTCCAGCCCGCTGAACCGGGTCTCCGGGGTCAGCTCCGGCACCACCCGGGGCGGCTGGCCGGCCGCGGCGGCCGCGATCAGCGCGATGTGCGCCGGGCTGGTGCCGCAGCACCCGCCGACCGCGTTGACCAGGCCCGAGGAGATGAACTCGGCCAGCAGCCCGGACGTCTCCTCCGGGGTCTCGTCGTAGCCGCCGAACGCGTTGGGCAGGCCGGCGTTCGGGTGGCAGGCGACGTACGTGCCGGCCAGCCGGGACAGCTCGGCCACGTGCGGGCGCAGCTGCTCGGCGCCCATCGAGCAGTTCACCCCGACGACCAGCGGCTCGGCCTGCTCGATCGAGGCCCAGAACGCCTCCACGGTCTGCCCGGAGAGCGTCCGGCCGCTGAGGTCCACGATCGCCACCGAGATCCACAGCGGCAGGTGCGGGGCGGCCTCGCGGGCGGCGGCGACGGCGGCCTTCGCGTTCAGGGTGTCGAAGATCGTCTCGATCAGCAGCAGGTCCACCCCGCCGTCGGCCAGGGCCCGGATCTGCTCGACGTAGGAGTCGCGCACCTCGTCGAAGGTCACCGCCCGGAACGCCGGGTCCTCCACCTGGGGCGACAGCGACAGCGTGACGTTCAGCGGCCCGATGGACCCGGCGACGAACTTCCCGCCCGCCTCGTCGGCCGCCTGCCGGGCGAGTTGGGCCCCGCGCAGGTTCATCTCCCGGACCAGGTGCTGGAGGCCGTAGTCGGCCTGGCCGATGCTGGTGGCCGTGAACGTGTTCGTGGTGGTGATGTCCGCGCCGGCCGCCAGGTACTGCCGGTGCACGTCCAGGATCACGTCCGGCCGGGTGAGGTTCAGCAGGTCAGGGTCACCGGTCACGTCGTGGGTGTGCGCGGGGAGCAGGTCGCCGCGGTAGTCCGCCGGGGTCAGCCCCGCGCCCTGCAGCATCGTGCCCCAGGCCCCGTCGAGCACGGCCACCCGCTGGTCGAGCAGGTCGCGTAGTGCCTGCTCACGGCCGGTCACAGTCCTGTCCAACAGTCCACCTCCCAGGTAGGGAGGCGCCCTTGGAGATCCGGACCGGCCGAGCGTGGCGGACCTTCGTCCGTCGCAGCGCCTCTCGACCTGGCAACTGACGCTACCCGTCGAGCGCCGCCGCCGCCACCGGATCCCACGGCGTGGCGCGACTTCCCCGGCCGGCGGCTAGGGCGACGGGGCCGCGTCGGTCTCACAGTAGGTCCGCAGATCGGTGCCGAGGGCGTGGCCCCAGGCGGTGTTGCAGAACGGGTACCACCGGGCGGCCCGGGTCCAGCCGGCGTGCTCGAACCGCAGCACCGTGGCCCGCGCGCCGGTGATCAGCGGCGCGAGGAGCGGCCCGACGTCGCCCCGCCGGACGGTGGCCAGCGCGAACACCAGCCGGTGGCCGAGCCACTCCGACGCCGGGTTGCCCGGTTCGGTGAAGGCCGACAGGCACCGCCACTCCAGCCGCTGGTCGGGCACCAGGTCGGTGACCCGCATCCGCAGCGGCGCGCCGAGCCCGTGGTCGAACTCCGTGACCGACCCGACCGCCGGCTCGGCCCGCACCGCCCGGCCCCACCAGGCGTCCAGGCCGGCGGTGGTCGTCAGCGCGGCGAACACCGTCGGCCGGTCGGCGTTGATCCACACCTCGTGGCGGATCGCGTCCATCCCTGCCCCCTGTCACCCAGACCGAAATGTACCGCCGGACAACCCCGAAGAACACGACATTCCGTGGGTACCCGTCGAGGGGTCCGCTCTTTCCGGGCTCTGACAACGGTCGGCGTCTTTACGGTGTCAAGTTCGGCCCGGCGAAGAGATGTGGCCTTAAGGCCTCGGCAACGTTGAGGGGCCAGGAGGTCTGCGGCGCGTTAAGCGTGGTTGCCGCGTGGCGGGCGCCGCCCTACCTTTCGGGCTCACCCGGCACGCGCGCCGGGGTGCCCACCGGCCCGAGGGGGGCCTGCCCGGAGTGCGCCGGGCAGGCCCCGCTCACTCGATCCTCGGGTGCACCTCGGGATGCGCGGCCCACCACGGCCCGTACGTCGGGCTGGCCACCGCGTGCTCGGTGTACGCCCGGGCCACCGCCAGGTAGACCCGTTCCGAGTCCCGTTCGGAGATCCGGGACCGCCGCCACCCGAACACCAGCCGGCCGCGCTGCGGGTCCCCGGCCAGCCGGCGGACCACGACCCCCGCGTGGCTCGGCGCCCCCGGCTCGACCAGGCGCACCGCGTGCCCGGCCGCGATCAGCTGGATGCCCGCGCCGTCGGGCGCGTCGTACCGGACCCGGGGGTCGAAGCCCGCCCGCCGGCACGCCGCGCGCAGCGACGCCAGCGAACCGTCCTCCGACCCGGGCGGCGAGATCCACGCGTCCTCCGCCAGGTCCGCCAGGTCGACCTCCGGCCGGTCGGCGAGCCGGTGGCCCTCGGCGAGCGCGACGAAGATCGGCACCCGGGGCACCAGCGCGCGCTGCGCCAGCTCCGGCGCGAACGGCACGTCGTGGTCGTCCATCATCAGCACCACCGCCGCGTCGAGCCGATCGTGCGCGAGCGCCTGGGCCAGGGTGACGGCCGAGGAGTCCACCCGCAGCGTGATGGCCGTACCGGGCAGGGCCGCCGTCACGTGCGCGAGCAGGGTGCCCAGGCAGGCCATCGTCGCCGAACCCAGGCGCAGCGTGCGCGCGGACCGGTCGCCGTCCGGCTGTTCGTAGAGGAAGCCGTCGAGGTCGGCGAGGGTCAGGCGCGCGCGGCGGAGGGCCTGCTCGCCCAGCGGGGTGGGGCGCACGCCGGTCCGGCTGCGGAGGAACAACGTACCCCCGAAGGATCTCTCGATTCTCTGCAGCAGGGTGCTCAGCGCCGGCTGGGAGATGCCCAGCCGGGTCGCCGCGCGCGAGACGCTGCCCGCGTCGGCGAGCGCGCAGATCGCCCGCAGGTGGCGGACCTCCAGATCCATAACACAAGGCTATACCGAATGTTATGTCCGGCCGCGCGCGAAGGATGTGAACCTCAGGTCATCGACAGCGGCACATCCGAGGGAACGGCGCCATGGCGGACATCCTGATCATCGACGAGAACACCACCGACCGCCGGGCCACGGCGGCGGGGCTGACCGCCCTCGGGCACCGGGTCGAGGACCTGCCGTTGCGCCGGGTCGGGGCGGTGCTGTCGGACCTGTCCCGCGACACCCACGACCGGCCCGACATCGTGGTCCTCGACCCCGACGCGCCCGACGTGGACGGCCTGCTGATCCTGCGTCTCCTCCGGATGGGCGCCCGGCGGCCGGTGGTCGTGACCGCCGCCGGCCGGACCGACGCCCAGATCGCCCGGGTACTCGACGCGGGGGCCGACAGCTACGCCGCCAAGCCGTGCTCCCCGGAACTCCTGGACTCGCAGATCACCGCGATCCTGCGCCGGGTACCGGGGCCCGCGCCCTCGGCCACCCGGGTCGTGGGCCAGCTGCGGCTGGACACCGGCGCCCGGGAGGTCACCCTGCGCGGCGAGGCGGTCCGGCTCACCCAGTCCGAGTTCGACCTGCTGGCCTGCCTCAGCGACCGGCCCGGCCGGGAACTGTCCCGGGCCGCGCTCGTCGCCCGGCTGTGGCCCGGCCGGCCGGCCACCGCGCCCCGGTCCGTCGACTTCCTGCTGTCCCGGCTCCGCGCCAAGCTCGGCGAGACCGCCCAGCAGCCCTGTTACCTGCACAGCAGCCGCAGCCGGGGCGTGGCCCTGCGCGCGCCGCGGCACTGACGGCGTGCGTTCCGGGCGTTGTCGCCCTCTCACGGCAGGGTGAGGATCACCGGCCCGGCCTCGGTGATCGCGACCGTGTGCTCCCAGTGCGCCGCCCGGCTGCCGTCCAGGGTGGCCACCGTCCAGCCGTCGTCCAGGGTCCGGTGGTCGTCGCCGCCGCCCTCGATCAGCATCGGCTCGATGGCCAGCACCAGCCCCGCGCGCAGCGGCATGCCCCGCCCGGGCCGGCCCTCGTTCGGCACGTCCGGCGCCTCGTGCATCTTCCAGCCGATCCCGTGGCCGCCCATGCCGTCGGCCTGGCCGTAGCCGGCGGCGCGGGCCACCCGCTGCACGGCGTGCGAGATGTCGCCGAGCCGGTTGCCGGGGCGGGCCTGGGCGATGCCGGCCGCCAGGGCCTCGGCCGTGGTCCGCGACAGGCGTTCGGCGGCCTCGTCCACGGCGCCGACCGCCACGGTGACCGCCGCGTCGCCGTGCAGGCCGTCGACGTACGCGCCGCAGTCGACGGACAGCAGGTCGCCCTCGCGGAGCACCCGGCCGTCGGGGATGCCGTGCACGACCACGTCGTTGACGGACAGACACAACACTCCGGGGTACGGGGTCGGGGCCCACGCCGGCCGGTACCCCCGGAACGAGGATCCGGCCCCGAGGCTGGCGATCAGGTCGGCGGCGAGGGTGTCGAGTTCCAGGAGGGTCGTCCCGGGGCGGGCCGCGTCGGCGACGGCCGCCAGGGTGCGGGCCACGACCCGGCCCGCCTCGCGCATCGTGGCCAGCTCGTTCTCAGTCTTCAGGGTCACCATGGAGAAGATTATAATACTAGGATTACAATCACTCGCATGGTGCGTACCCCGTTGACGGCAGAGGAACACCGGCGCGGCCAGGCCCTGGGGCGCGCGCTCCAGGTCGCCCGGGCCGGGCGCAGCGCCGCCGAGATCGCGTTGGCGGCCGGCATCTCCCTGGACACCCTGCGCAAGATCGAGCGGGGCGCCATCGCGACGCCCGCGTTCTTCACCGTCGCGGCCCTCGCCGAGGTGCTCGGCCTGGATCTGCGCACCCTGGCGGCCCTCACCGCGCCCGAGGAGCAGCGGGCGGCCTGACCGGGCGGTCCGCCGCGCGGCACGGGCGCCCGCGAACCCAGGACCTTTCTCCGGGTACCGGGGCCGTGGCCGTCCCGCCGGGCACGAAGGCGGTGGCGGTCGCCGGAAATGCGGGGCGGATCCGGCGGCCGGTCGGGAATAATCACGCCCCATGGAGGACCGGCCCGAGGGTGTCACGGAATCCGCGCTGGTCACGGCGTTGGCCGACGGGTGGGGCGTGACGGTCCGGTCGGTGGGATACCTGCCGGTCGGGGCCGGGAGCTACCACTGGGCGGCGCGGGTCGGGGCGCCGGACAGCCCGCCCAGGGCGGGTGACCCGCTTCCCGGGGCAGATGCTCCCAGCGCGCGGCCCGGAGCATCGGCAGTGCCCGGTGCGGAGGGTCCGACATTGTTCGTCACGGTCGACGACCTGGGACACGACGATCCGGACGCCGCGTTCGGGCGGCTCGGGCTGGCCATGGACACCGCGGTGGCGCTGCGCCGGGACGCCGACCTCGGATTCGTGGTGGCGCCGGTCCCGGCCAGGACGGGGTCGACGGTGTGGCGGCTCTCCGGGCGGTACGCCGTCGCCGTGTTCCCCCTGCTCGACGGTCGCGCCGGGCGGTTCGGCCCGCACCCGGCGGAGGACCGGGCCGAGGTGCTCGGGCTCCTCGCCGCCCTGCACGCCGCCACCCCTCTCGTCACGCCTCCCCCGGCCGACCGGGAACTGCCCGGCAGGGACCGGCTCGCGGACGCGCTGCGGCACCTGGACCGGGCATGGACCGGCGGGCCGTACGCGGAGCGGACCCGGGCGCTGCTCGCCGCCCGCGCCGACCACGTCACCCGGCTGCTCGGCGAGCTCGACCGGCTCGCCGGACAGGTGCTGGGCGCGCCGGACCGGTGGGTCGTCACCCACGGGGAACCGCACCCCGGCAACGTGCTGCGGACCGCGGCCGGCCCGCACCTCATCGACTGGGACACGGTGCGCCTCGGCCCGCCGGAGCGCGACCTGTGGCTGGTCACGGACGACGCGGACCTCCTCGCCGGGTACACCCGGGCGACCGGGCGGGCCGTCGACCCGGCCGGTCTGGCGCTGTACCGGCTGTGGTGGGAACTGGCGGACATCGCCGTCTATGTCGACGGGTTCCGCCGCCCGCACCGGGATTCGGCGGACAGCGCCGCGTCGTGGAAGTACCTCACCAGCTACCTCGACGCGTCCTGACCCGCACGTCCGACGTCAGCCCGGGATCCTGGGCGTCCACAGGCTGAAGGGCGCGCCCTGCGGGTCCCGGACCCCGGCCATCGGGCCGATCGGGGTCTCCGTGGGCGCGAGCAGCAGTGTGCCGCCGAGGGCGGTGGCGCGGTCGGCGGAGGCGGCGATGTCGTCGGTGCCGAAGTAGACGTTCCACCGGGCCGGCGCTTCCGGCGCGGGGTCGGGCACGACGCCCGCGACCGGCACGCCGCCGGCCTTGAGCATGCTCCACCGCACGCCGCCGAGGGCGGGGTCCAGCTCGACGGCCTCCGGGGCGAGGCCCACGATCCGCTGGTAGAAGCGCACGGCCGCCTCCACGTCGCCGGTCAGCAGTTCGTTCCAGGCGACCGTGCCGGGTTCGCCGACGAGGCCCGCACCGGGCCGCCGGCCGGCCTGCCAGAGCCCCACCTCCGCGCCCGTCGGGTCCCGCACGACGGCGGCGCGGCCGGCCGGACCGGCGTCGGCCGGGGCCTCCAGGACGATGCCGCCCGCGCCGGGGACGGCCTCCGCCACGGTGTCCACGTCGTCCACGGCCAGGTAGACGTGCCAGGCCGGCCCGGTGCCCGTGGTGAGCGCGGCGACGACCTCCCCGTCCAGGACGGCCAGGGTGTACCCGTCCTGCGGCGTGTCGGCGAAGTCCCAGCCGAACAGGCGGCCGTAGTAGGAGCGGGCGCCCCGCGGGTCGGTGGTCCGGAGTTCCGCCCAGTTCGGTGTGCCCTGCGGGTACGAGGTGCGCTGCGGCATGCTGCCCCCTTCTCGGAAACCACCCACACTAGCGCCGTGCCGGGCCCCGCCGCCGGTGCGCGCGGCGGGGCCCGGGTCCGGTCAGGTCCAGTAGATGGAGGTGGTCATGTCGTTGAAGTTGCGCGGGTTCCACGTGCCGATCGACCGGAAGTCCGAGGTGTCCCCGGCGATGGCGACGCCGTACACGTCGTAGTTCGGGGTGTCCCAGAAGAACGCGTAGCAGCCGGCGAACACCTTCGCGGACGAGATCTGGTTGTCCCACGCGTGGCCGGGGAAGCTGGACTGCCACTCGGCGTAGCCCTTGTCGCGGTCGCAGGCGTGGTTGGCCTCCACCACCCAGGCCGCGCCCTCGTAGTCGATGTGCCAGTACTGGATCCCGATCACCGTGCCGCCCGCCGCCGCCAGGGCCGCCGGCGAACCGGCCGGGACCGCCGCCGCGTCGAGCCGGCGGTCGAGCGCGTCGCCGGCCGCCTCCGTGGTGGCCGGGGCGTCGGTGACCCGGCCGTCCGTGCCGTCGGCGATGGCCTCGGTGAAGGTCGGGTAGCAGTCGGTGGTGCCGCCCTGGGAGAGGTGCAGCACGCAGTACGGCCGGGGGGCCGCCGCCGGGGCCGCCACCGCCGCGCCGCCCCCGGTCAGCAGCGCGAACGTCAGCGAACTCACGACCAGTATCCGTTTCATCCCGTCCAGCCTCTCTGTCCTCGGCGTCCCGTCGGACACCTGGGGCGGGGCCGGTCGCCCGCCGGGCGGGTGTGGGGCCCCTGTCCTTGAGGCTGAGAGTGCCGGGGGCCGGTCAAGGTTCACTCAAGGCGGCCGGAGTGGGGCCGCCGAGCCGGGACCGGCAGGCGCCCCGAGCCGGTGGGACCACCGTGGACCGCGCGCGTCGCGTACCCGTCAAGAAGTGTCGTTCGACGTTCGGCCGTCCATATGGAACTGTAGATGAACCCTGCGCGACACACGTTTCCTCGACCTCGACGGACCCGCCCCGGGAGATTCGGAGTGTTCACATGACCCTTGCCCAGAGCGACCGTGGCTGGATCTCCGGCACCGCCGGGGAGGGCATCGTCACCATCGGCGATCCGAGGATGAAGGCCCCCACCCGGGGCGTCGCCGACGTGGACGACGTCGCCGAACTGCTCACCACCCTCGTGGACCGGCTGCGCTCCCTCAACGGGGCCGGGTTGTCCGCGCCGCAGATCGGGGTGTCCGTCAAGGTCATGGTGGTGGAGGTCCGCCGCACGGACGTGTTCCCCGACCGGACCGAGTGTCCGCTGATCCAGATGGTCAACCCGGTGATCGTGGCCCGCTCGCACGCCACGATCGTCGACTGGGAGGGCTGCTTCGGCGTCCCGGGGCTGATGGGCCAGGTGCCGCGCGCGGAGACCATCACGGTGGAGTACGTGTCGCCGGACGGCAAGCGGGTCGCGAGCGAGTTCTCCGGGTACGTGGCCCGGGTGATCCAGCACGAGGCGGACCACCTCGACGGCGTGGAGTTCCTGGACCGGATGACCTCGTTGGAGAGCCTGACCACGGTGCAGAACTACGTGGCGTTCCACCGCCGGTAGCGCACGGCCTCAGCTGGCCGTCACGACCTCCTCCGCCCGCTGCCGCCGCAGTTCCGGCACCGCGAGCCCGATCAGCACCGCCCCCACCACGACCCCCAGTCCGCCGCTGACCGCGCTGAAGGCCGGCGAGACGAGCGACCCGACGGCGCCGGCCCGGAAGTTGCCGAGCTGCGGGCAGCCGACCCCGACGACGTACTCGGCGGCGCTGACCCGGCCCCGGTACCGGTCGGGGGTGGCCACCTGCACGACGGCCGTGCGGAACACCACCGAGATCACGTCGGCGGCCCCGGCGAGGACCAGGAGCCCCAGCGCCAGCCACAGGCTCCTGGCCAGTCCGAACCCGGCGAGGGCCGCGCCCCACACCGCGCCCGCGATCAGGATGGCCCGGCCCTGGCGGGTGACGTGCGCGACCGGTCCGGACAGGGCGGAGCCGAGGATGCCGCCGACGGCGGGGGCGGCGGTGAGCAGGCCGAGGGTGCCGGCGCCGCCGCCGAAGTACTCGGCGTTGATCGCCGGGAACAGCGCGAACGGCATGCCCAGGACCATGGCGCTCATGTCGGCGAGGAACGCGCCCGCGATGACCCGGTGGCCCCGGACGAACCGCAGGCCCTCCCCCACTGCCCGCAGGCCGGGGCGGACCGCGCCGCCCTCCGGGAGCATGGCGGGCAGCCGGAGGACGCCGTAGAGGGCGGCGGTGAAGCTGAGCGCGTCGATCAGGTAGCACGCCTTGAGGCCCCAGCCCGCGGCCACCGCCCCGGCGAGCAGCGGGCCGGCCGTGACCGCGCCGTGCATGGTGAGCAGGCCGAGGGCGGCCCCGGCGGGCAGGCTCGCGGCGGACAGCAGCCGGGGGGCGAACGTCCGGCGGGCGGGTCCGTCGACGGCGTTGAGCAGGGACTGGAGCACGACGAGGCAGTAGAGCAGCCAGAGCTGGCGCAGGTCGGCGAACGCCTGCACGGCGAACAGCACGGACACGGCCGTCAGGGAGCCGCTGGTGATGAGGACGAGTCTGCGCCGGTCCATGGCGTCGATCAGCGCGCCGCCGAGCAGGCCGACGACGATCGAGGGCACGGCCATGGCGAGCCCGACGGCGCCGACGGCCACGGAGGACTCGGTCATGACGTACACCTGCAGCGCGACGGCGAAGCCGGTCATCTGGCCGCCGACGGCGGAGAGCGCCGAGCCGATCCAGAGCCGGCGGTACGCCGGGGACTCGCGCAGGGGTCGGGTGTCCAGGAGAATTCTCACGCGTGGTCTCCCCACGGCATGGCCCGGCGGGACGGTGGTTCCGACGCGGGCGGATGGGCGAACTCCACGCCTGCGCGTCATGGTCAGTCCTGGCCGGAGGGCCGGGAAGGGATGTTAACGGATCCCGCCCCGGACCGCTCGCCGTTTACCCCGCGCACGATCAAAGGCCACATATAGTGCATAAATGCGACAGTTCAGGTGGGTACGCTGGCTCGCGGTGTTCGTCGTCGCGGCCCTGGCCGGCACGGTCGGCGCCTGGCTCTACGCGACCGAACGCGACGCCCGCGACCGGCTCTTCTCCGTGCAGTCCGACGCGGCCGACCGGATCGAGATCGACGCCTCGGTGCAGCGGATCGAGGCGCCGGCCCGCGACCTGGTGCTCCGGGTGGACGTCACCCCGCTGGGCCGGTACGCCGAGCCGGGCTCCCCGGGCACGCCCAGCCGGGAGATCCTGATCGAGACCACGGCGTCGCGCCCCGGCTCCCTGACGTTCCCCGCCGGCCAGCGGGTGTCCAGCGCCGACCTGACGGTGGGGCTGACCGGGGACGCGGTCACGGCGTACCCCTTCGACGGGTACGAGGCGGAGATCGGGTTCTACGCGGAGGTGGCCGGCGAGCCGGTACCCGTCTCGGTCCGGGTCTTCAGCAACGACGCGCTGTTCCGGGCCCGGGTGGCCAGCAAGGTCGACGAGTCCACGGTGAGGATGTCGTTCAGCCGGACCTACGGCTCCCTGATCATGGGCTGGTTCATGATCCTGGGCATGTGGGCGCTCGCCCTCGCCGTGCTCGGCGGGACCTGGATCATCGTCAGCCAACGGCGCGGACTGGTCTGGCCGGCGCTCGGCTGGATGGCAGCGTCGTTCTTCGCGCTCGCCGCGTTCCGCAACACCGCGCCCGGACTGCCCCCGATCGGCTCCGTCCTGGACTACGCGGCGTTCCTGTGGGCGGAGGCGGTCATCGCGCTGTGCCTGGCGGTGACGGCGGCCGTCGGGGTGCGCACGGAACGCGCCCCGCAATAGGCTCCCGCGCCGGGCCGCCCTGAAGGCGTCGGTGCGGGGGCGCGTCGCCGGCCGCGCCCGGCCGCCTGGGGCGTCAGCCGGCTCCGGAGCGGGGGTCGCGGCTGTGGGGCACGGGTCGGACAGGCCGGTGTCCGGATGGCAGACTCGGCCGGTCGGCGCCCGGAGTCCGGTCCCCGAGTCCACCGCCAGGAGGTCGCACCCGTGCCCGTGTCCCGCCCCACCCTGATCGTCGTCAGCGGCCCGCCGGGTACCGGCAAGACCACCCTCGCGCACGCGATCGCCCGCGCGGTCGGCTGCCCCGCGATCTGCCGGGACGAGATCAAGGAGGGCATGGTCCACGCCACGCCCGGCTTCACCGCCGGCCCGGACGACCCGCTCACCCGCCGGACGTTCGGGACGTTCTTCGACGTCCTCGGCCTTCTGCTCGCGGCGGGCGTGACCGTGGTCGCCGAGGCCGCCTTCCAGGACATGCGCTGGCGACCCGGCCTGGACCGGCTCGCCGACCTCGCGTCGGTCCGGGTCGTCCACTGCGCGGTGGACCCCCGTGTGGCCCGCGCCCGGATCGCCCGGCGGGCGGAGGGCAACCCGCTGCGGGCCGCGCACGACGACAACGGGCTGCTGGGTAGTCCGCCGCCGGCCGCGTTCGTCCCGATCTCGCTGGCCGTGCCGACCCTGCGGGTGGACACCACGGACGGTTACGACCCGGGACTCGCGGAGGTCGTGGCCTTCGCCGACGGCGGGCGACCGGACGCCGGGCGCGCGTCGGGCCCGACGGGCTCCTGAACCCGGGCCGGCCCGCCGGGGTCCAGGAGTTCCCGACCGGGCACCGGCGGCGCCGGCCGACCGCCACCCCACCACGGGGAGGTGGACCGGCCCGGTCAGCGGTCCAGGAACCGCGGGGGCCGCTTGGCCACGAACGCCGCCATCCCCTCGCTCTGGTCCTCGGTGGCGAACGTCGCGTGGAACAGCCGCCGCTCGAACAGCAGCCCCTCGGCCAGGGTGGACTCGAACGCCCGGTTCACCGCCTCCTTGACCATCCGCGCGGCCGGCGCCGACATGGCCGCGATCCGCTCCGCGACGGCGACCGCCTCGGTGAGCAGGTCCTCGGCCGGCACGATCCGCGACACGAGGCCGGCGCGCTCGGCCTCCTCGGCGTCCATCATCCGGCCGGTGAGGCACAGGTCCATGGCCTTGGCCTTGCCGACCGCGCGGGTGAGGCGCTGCGAGCCGCCCATGCCGGGGATGACCCCGAGGGTGATCTCCGGCTGGCCGAACCTCGCCGTGTCGGCGGCCAGCAGGATGTCGCACATCATGGCCAGCTCGCAGCCCCCGCCGAGCGCGTAGCCGGCCACGGCGGCGATCAGCGGGGTGCGCACGGCGGTCAGGGCGGACCAGCCGGCGAACCAGTCGGCCGCGTACATGTCGCTGAAGCTCCGGGGCTGCATCTCCTTGATGTCGGCCCCCGCCGCGAAGGCCTTCGCCGAGCCGGTGACGATGATCGCCTTGACGGCCGGGTCGGCGTCGAGGGCGGCGGCAGCTGCGGTGAGGTCGGCCATCAACTGGAGGCTGAGGGCGTTGAGGGCCTTCGGCCGGTGCAGGGTGAGCTGGGCGACGCCGGGTGCGGGGTGGCTGACGAGCACGGTGCGTTCGTCGGTGGCCTGGGTCATCTCTGGTCCTCACGGTCGCCGGCCAGCAGCCGGTCGCGGACGGCGGTCACGATCGCGGAGAAGTCCCGCCCCGGGCCGTCGAGGTCGACGAACCGGGCGTACAGGCCGGCGGCGCTGGCGCCGAGCACGGTGTCCACCCCGGTGCCGGTGGCCGCGTCGTGCGCGAGCCGCAGGTCCTTGAGCATCAGGCCGCTGGCGAACCCGCCCGCGTAGTCCTGGTTGGCGGGGCTGGTCGGCACCGGGCCGGGCACCGGGCAGTAACTGGTCAGCGACCAGCACTGGGCGGAGGACGTGGCCGCCACGTCGAACAGCGCCTGGTCGGTCAGGCCGAGCGCCCGGCCGAGGACGAACGCCTCGCTGACGGCGATCATGGTCACGCCCAGCACCATGTTGTTGCAGATCTTCGCCGCCTGGCCGGCTCCCGGTTCGCCGCAGTGCACGGTGCGGCTGCCCATCTCGGCCAGCAGCGGGGCGGCCCGGTCGACGCCGTCCGGTCCGCCGCCGACCATGAACGTCAGGGTCCCCGCGCGGGCCCCGCCGACCCCGCCGGACACGGGCGCGTCGACCGGTACGTGGCCGGCGGTGCGGGCCAGTTCGGCGGCGGCGCGGGCGTCGGGCACCGCCACCGTGGAGCAGTCGATCAGCAGGGTGCCGGGGGCGAGCCCGGGGAGGATCGCGGCGTAGCAGTCGAGCAGGTGTCCGCCGGAGGGCAGCATGGTGACCACCACCTCGGCGGACGCGGTCGCCTCCAGGGCCGAGGCGGTGGCGCGTACCCCGGCGGCGGTCGCGGTGTCGAGGGCTGCGGGGGCCGGGTCGTACCCGTGGACGGTGTGTCCGGCCTTCACGAGGTTGGCGGCCATCGGGCCGCCCATGTTGCCGAGGCCCAGGAATGCGACGACGGTCATTGTGGCTCCTGTTCGAAGTAGGCGTCGATGTCGGCCGTGCGCACCTCGGCGAGGCTGGCCGGCGACCAGCGCGGGTTGCGGTCCTTGTCGATGATCTGGGCGCGGATGCCCTCGGCGAGGTCGGGCGAGCGCAGCAGGGCGGCCGACAGCCGGTACTCCCGCGCGAGCGCCGCCTCCAGGTCGGGCAGGGCGGGCGCCGTCCGCACCGAGCGCAGGGCCACGGTCAGCGAGGTCGGCGACTTGCCGGCGATCTCCTCGGCGGTGGCCCGGGCGGCCGGGTCGGGGTGCGCGCGCAGCCGGTCGAGGATCTCCGGCACCGTCGCTGCGGCGTAGCAGTCGTCGATCCAGTGCCGGGCGTCGGCCAGTTCCCCGGGCGGGGCCTTCTCGGCCAGGGCGTCGACGACCTGGTGCGCCTCGCCGACGGCGAGGGCGGCGGACAGGTGGGCCAGCCGGGTGGCGGGCAGGTAGTGGTCGGCGAGGCCGGCGTGCAGGGCGTCGGCGGCCCCGATCGGCGCGCCGGTGAGGGCCAGGTGCACCCCCACCTGGCCGGGCGCGTGGCCGAGCAGCCAGCTGCCGCCCACGTCGGGGTGGAAGCCGATGCCGACCTCGGGCATCGCCAGCCGGGAGCGGTCGGTGACGACCCGGATCGCGGCGTGCGCGGCGATGCCGATCCCGCCGCCCATCACGAGGCCGTCCATCCAGGCGACGACCGGTTTCGGGTACCCGGCGATCCGGGCGTTGAGCCGGTACTCCTCGGCCCAGAAGTCCAGCGACGCCGTGCCGCCGGACACCGCGTCGCCGTGGATGGCCCGGATGTCCCCGCCCGCGCACAGCCCCCGCTCCCCCGCGCCGGTGATCAGCACCGTGCGGATCCGGTCGGAGCCGGCCCACAGGTCGAGGGCGTGCTGGACGGTGCGGACCATCTCGGTGGTGAGCGCGTTGATGGCGCGCGGCCGGTTCAGGGTGATCCGGCCGAGGCGACCGGTGACGCGGGCGAGGACGGGTGGCAGGCTCATGCGGCGGCTCCCAGGATGTCGCGGGCGATGACGACCCTCATGATCTCGTTCGTGCCCTCGAGGATCTGGTGCACCCGCAGGTCCCGGACGATCTTCTCGATCCCGGTCTCGGTGAGGTAGCCGTAGCCGCCGTGCAGTTGGAGCGCGGTGTTGGCGACGTCGAAGCCCGTGTCGGTGGCCAGCCGCTTGGCCATCGCGCACAGGGCGACCGCCCCCGTCGCGCCCTGGTCGAGCGCGTCGGCGGCCTGCCAGAGCAGCAGCCGGGCGGCCTCCAGCTGGGTGTGGGCGTCGGCGACCTGGAACCGCAGCGCCTGGGCGTCGGCGAGCGGCAGGCCGAACGCGCGCCGGTCGCGCAGGTACGTGACCGCCCGGTCCAGGGCGGCCTGGGCCCCGCCGAGCGAGCAGGCCCCGATGTTGAGCCGGCCGCCGTCGAGCGCGGCCATGGCCAGCCGGAACCCGCCGCCCTCCGCGCCGAGGAGTTCGCCCCGGGCGCTGTCGAGGACGACCTGGCGGGTGGGCTGCGCGTTCCAGCCCATCTTCTTCTCGTTCGGGCCGAAGGACAGGCCCGGGGTGCCCAGTTCGACGAGGAACGCGGAGATGCCGCCGGCTCCGGGGCCGCCGGTGCGGGCGAAGACCACGTACACCTCGGCGACGCCCGCGCCGGAGATGAACTGTTTGACCCCGTCGAGGACCCAGTCGCCGCCGTCGCGCCGGGCCCGGGTGGTCAGCGCGGCGGCGTCGGAGCCGGCGCCCGGTTCGGTCAGGCAGTAGGAGCCCAGGGCGTCCATGGCGCACAGTCCCGGCAGGTACCGGGCCCGTTGGGCGTCGTCGCCGTGCCGGTCGATCAGCCAGGCGACCATGTTGTGGATGGAGATGTACGCGGCGATCGACGGGCAGCCGCCCGCGAGGGCCTCGAAGACCAGGGCCGCGTCGAGCCGCCCGAGGCCGCTGCCGCCGTGCTCCTCGGCCACGTACACCCCGCCGAGTCCGAGGCCGGCGGCCTTGCGCAAGACGTCGACGGGGAAGTACTTCTCCTGGTCCCAGGCGACGGCGTGCGGGGCGAGGCACTCGGCGGCGAACCCGGCGGCCGTGTCGGCGAGGGCGCGCTGGTCGTCGGTGAGTCGCATGCCGCTCAGCCCATCGTCGGGATCACGAAGCTGGCCCCGTCGCGGACGCCCTGGGACAGCCAGCGGGAGGTCACGGTCTTCGTCCGGGTGTAGAACCGGATCGCGTCGGGGCCGTGCTGGTTGAGGTCGCCGAAGCCGGACGCCTTCCAGCCGCCGAAGGTGTGGTAGGCGATCGGCACCGGGATCGGCACGTTGACGCCGACCATGCCGACCCGCACCCGGTGGGTGAAGTCGCGGGCGGTGTCCCCGTCGCGGGTGAAGATCGCGACCCCGTTGCCGTACGGGTGCCCGTCGATCAGGCGCAGGCCGGCCTCGTAGTCGGCGGCCCGGACCACACACAGTACCGGTCCGAAGATCTCCTCCTGGTAGATCCGCATCTCGGGCGTGACGTGGTCGAACAGGGTCGCGCCCAGGTAGAAGCCGTCCGGGTGGCCGTCGACGGCGAGGCCCCGGCCGTCGGCGACGAGGGTGGCGCCCTCGGTGACGCCCAGCGCCACGTAGTCGCGGACCCGGTTGCGGGCGTCGGCGGTGACCAGGGGCCCGAAGTCCGCGGTCGGGTCGTCGGCGGCCCCGACCCGCAGCCCGGCGACGCGTTCGGTGAGCTTGGCGACGAGGGCGTCGGCGGTGGCCCGGCCGACGGGGACGGCGACGGAGATCGCCATGCAGCGTTCGCCGGCCGAGCCGTAGCCGGCGCCGATCAGGGCGTCGACGACCTGGTCGAGGTCCGCGTCGGGCATCACGAGGGCGTGGTTCTTCGCGCCGCCGAAGCACTGGGCGCGCTTGCCGTGCGCGGTGGCCGTGGAGTAGACGTGCTGGGCGACGGCGGAGGAGCCGACGAAGCCGACGGCGGCGATCCGGGGGTCGGTCAGCAGGGTGTCGACGGCCTCGGCGTCGCCGTTGACCACGTTGAACACCCCGGGCGGGCCGCCGGCCTCGACGAACAGCTCCGCGATCCGCAGCGGCACGGACGGCGCCCGCTCGCTGGGCTTGAGGATGAACGCGTTGCCGCAGGCCAGGGCCGGGGCGGCCTTCCACAGCGGGATCATGGCCGGGAAGTTGAACGGGGTGATGCCGGCGACGACGCCGAGGGGCTGGCGCATGGAGTACACGTCGATGCCCGTGCCCGCGTTGTCGGTGAACTCGCCCTTGAGCAGGTGCGGGATGCCGATCGCGAACTCCAGCACCTCGATGCCGCGCTGGAGGTCGCCGTGCGCGTCGGCGACGGTCTTGCCGTGCTCGGCGGACAGGACGGCGGCCAGCTCGTCGGCGTCGCGGTGCAGGAGTTCCAGGAACCTGATCAGTACCCGGGCGCGGCGCTGCGGGTTGAGCGCGGCCCAGGCGGGCTGGGCGGCCTCGGCGTCGCTGATCGCGGTCCGGGTCTCCTCGGCCGAGGCGAGCGGGACGTGGCGGGCGACGTGTCCCCGGCTGGGGTCGAACACCTCCCCGAAGCGGCCGGAGGTGCCGGCGACGCGCTTGCCGCCGAGGAAGTGGGTGAGCTGGTCCATCGTGGAACCCTTCGTGGTCGGGCGGGCCGTGTCCGGTGCCGGCCGCAGACCGGACCGACACCCCTTCGTCGGGTACCGGCGGAGCGTGCGGCCCGGGCCAGCATCCGGCGCCCGGCAGTCCCCCGTCGAGGGGCGGGATCTGCGGATTTTCACCCTTCGGAGCCAGCGAAACCGCAAACTTTGCGGAATTTGCGAATGCTATGTTCGCAACAGTCACAGCCCCGACCCGCTGGGGAACGCCATGGACAAGACCAAGATCTACGCGCACGCCCGGCTACGCCGGCTCCGTCGGGACCACGGCCTCAGCCAGGTCGAACTGGCCCGCCGGCTCGACCTGTCCACCAGCTACTACAACCAGATCGAGAACAACCAGCGGCCGCTGACCGCCAACGTGCTCGTCCGGATCGCCGAGGTGCTGGGCACCGATCCGGCGTACTTCGCCGACACCGGGACCGTGCACCTGTCCACCGACGTGCGCGCGGCGCTCGCCGACGAGGCCGCCGGGGAGGACGTGGACACCGAGGAGATCGCCGAGATCGTCCGGGACCATCCGGCGATCGCCCGGGCGCTGGTCGCCGTGCACCGCCGGTACCGCGACGCCGCCGAGCAGGCCGCCGCGCTCGCCGGGCCGGGTGAGACCGGCGAGTACTCCGCCAGCGAACCGCACGACGACGTCCGGGACTTCTTCTACGAGCACCACAACTACTTCGACGTCCTGGACACGGTCGCAGAACGGACCGCCGACCGCCTGGGCCTGGCCCCGGGACGCAGCGCGGCCGCCCTCACCGCGCACCTGGCCGACCTGCACGGGGTCCAGGTCGTGGTCAGCCAGACCGCCACCGCCGGGGACAGCCGCCGGTACGACCCGGAGCGGGGCACGGTGTTCCTGTCCGCCCGGCTCAGCGAGGCCCAGCGGGCGTTCCAGCTCGCCACCCAGGTCGCGTTCCTCGAACACGGCTCGGCGCTCAGCGCCCTGGCCACCGGGCCCGGCCTGGACACGCCCACCACCCGGGCGCTGGCCCGGATCGGCCTGGCCAACTACTTCGCGGGCGCCCTCCTGATGCCCTACGCCCGGTTCCACGCGGCCGCCGAGGAGCTGGCCTACGACATCGAGCTGCTGGGCAACCGGTTCGGGACCGGCTTCGAGACCGTCTGCCACCGGCTGAGCACCCTGCAACGCCCCGGGCTGCGCGGTGTCCCGTTCTCGTTCCTGCGGGTGGACCGGGCCGGCAACATCTCCAAACGCCAGTCGGCCACGGACTTCCACTTCTCCCGGCTCGGCGGCACCTGTCCGCTGTGGACGGTGTACGAGGCGTTCGCCGCCCCGGGCCGGATCCTCACCCAGGTCGCCGAGATGCCCGACGGCAAGCGGTACTTCTGGCTCGCGCGCACCATCCACCGGGGCGGCCGGGGCCACCGCGCCCCGCGCAGCACGTTCGCCATCGCCCTGGGCTGCGAACTGCGGCACGCCGCCCGCCTCGTCTACTCCGAGGGCGTGGCCCTGGAGGACCCGCGCGCGGCCACCCCGATCGGGCTGGGCTGCCGGATCTGCGAACGCCGGGACTGCGCCCAGCGGGCCCGCCCGCCGGCCGGGGGGCGGCTGTCCGTGGACGAGCGGCGGCACACCGGGACGCCGTACCCGATCGTGGCGCCCCGCTGACGGTCCTACGCGGCGCAGTGGTGGTTCAGGTTGTTGACGTCCCCGCGCAGGGCCTCCGACTGGGGGCCGGACGGGTGGGCGTCGAGGTAGCCGCGGGCGTCGTCGCGCACGCCCTCCCAGTCGGTGGCGTCGCTGGGCGCGCCGGCGTCGCGCAGGTCGGCCCTGGTCTGCTGCACCGCGTGCCAGCAGTGCGAACCGGGTTCGGCGGCCGCCGGCCCCGGCACGGCGAGCGCGCCGAGCGCGGCGGCGAGCAGGACCCCTGAGACTGCCGTGCTGCGAATCCCCACTGCTCTGTCCCCCCGTCGTGGCACTCCGCGCCGTGGGCCGAGGCCCCGCGTCCGTTGGGAGCGGCCGAAGTTGTCCCCGCATCATCCTGGCAGCGACACCCCACAAAATCTGACAATTCGACGGGTACGAATCCCCGGGGCGCCCGATGGGAACGTGTAGGAAAACTGTCAGGGGCGGCTGTTAGGTTCGGGGCACGTGATCATCACGGCGCGAGGAGAGGGAACCACCATGCTGCGCGGACTGAGCACTCTGAACCTCTGGGCGGAGGACCTGCCCGCCGCGACCCGGTGGTACACGGACCTCCTCGGCGTCGAGCCGTACTTCACCAGCGAGGCCGCCGGTCGCGGCCCCGGCTACGTCGAGTTCCGGATCGGCGACCACCAGGCCGAGCTGGGCATCATCGACCGCCGGTTCGCCCCGCCGGAGCTGGCGACCGCGCCGGGCGGCGCCCTCGTCTACTGGCACGTCGACGACGTCGCGGGGGCGCTGGAGCGGCTGGTGTCGCTGGGCGCGAAGCAGCTCCAGGGGGTCACCGAGCGCGGCCCGGGGTTCGTCACCGCCTCGGTCGTCGACCCGTTCGGCAACGTGCTGGGCGTGATGTACAACCAGCACTACCTCGACATCCTCGCGGGACGGTAGCCGTGCCGACGGGACCCGCCGCGCCGGAGGCCGAGGTGCTCGCGTTCCGTGACCCCGCCGCGTTCGAGGCCTGGCTGGACGACCACGTCGACCTCGGCGCCGGGGTGTGGCTGAAGCTCGCGAAGGCGGGCACCGGCATCCCGTCGTTGACCAGCGACGAGGCGGTCGACGTGGGCCTGTGCTACGGCTGGATCTCCGGCCAGCGCAGATCCCTGGACGAGACCTACTACCTGCAGAAGTACGTGCCGCGCCGGCCGCGCAGCCGGTGGTCGCAGGTCAACGTGGCCAAGGTCGCCGAGCTGGAGGCGGCCGGGCGGATGCGGCCGTCCGGATGGGCCGAGGTGGACGCCGCGAAGGCGGACGGCCGCTGGGCGGCGGCGTACGAGTCGCAGCGCACCGCGACCGTCCCGCCGGACCTGGCCGCCGCGCTGGCCGCGAGTCCCGGGGCGGCGCGGGCGTTCGAGGCGCTCGGCCGGACCGAGCGGTACGCGGTGCTGCTGAAGCTCGCGACCGCGCGGACGGAGAAGGGGCGGGCGTCCCAGCTGGAGCGGGCGTTGGCGGCACTGGAGGCCACGGACGTCGCTTGACCACCCGGTCGGCCCGCACGGCACCGCCGGCCGGGCACCGTGGCGGCCGGCCGGCGGGGTCCGTCGTCAGCGCTTGGTCTTCGGGACCTTGCCCGCGGCGACCATCTCCTTGAACCCGGCCCCCGGCTTGAAGGCCGGCACGTTGGTGGCCTTCACCTTGATCTCGGCCCCGGTCTGCGGGTTGCGCCCGGTCCGGGCCGCGCGCTTGCGCTTCTCGAAGGAGCCGAAGTTCGGCAGGGACACCCGCTCCCCCCGCGCCACCTGCGCGGAGATCTCCGACAGCACCGCCTCCAGGGCCTCGCTCGCCGCAGCCTTACTGCCCAGGCGCGGGGCCATGGCCTCAATCAGCTCACCCTTGTTCAACCCAGCCTCCTCAACCGTCATGACACTGACGACATTGTGCGCACACCCAACGTCATGGAGTGCCCGAATCTGCAGAGATATGACCTGAATTTGGGGAGGGGCACCGCCGCGCGGTCCCGCGCCGGAGCGAACCCGCAGGTCGTCGGCGGGGAAGTTGGCACGCCCGTACCCGTAGACATTGACAGCAAACGTTCTTAACAATAACGGGATGTGGAACACATACCCCTCGAGCACCACCGCAGTGCGCCCACAGTCCGCCGCCCGCCACGCCCAGGAAGGCACGTCGTGAAGCCGCCACGCTGGGCCGTGGCCCTCGCCGTCAGCGCCGCGGTCACCGCCCTGAGCGCGCTGGTCATCGCACCGAACGGCCAGGCCGGCACGTTCAACGGCACGCTCGTGGCCGCCGCGCCGTGTACGTCCCCGGCGTGGGCGGAGGGCGTCCCCTACGCCGTCGGCGCCAAGGTGAGCTACCTCGGCCGCACCTACGAGGCCCGGGTCGCGCACACCGCCCCGGTCGGCGCGGGCTGGAACCCGGTCGCCGCCGCCTCGCTGTGGAAGGACCTCGGCGCCTGCGACGGCGTCCCGACCACGGCACCCCCGACGACGCGGCCCCCGACGACCGCGCCGCCGACCACCCGGCCCCCGACGACGGCCCCGCCGACGACCAGGCCTCCGACGACTCCCCCGGCCTCGCCGACGGTCTCCCCCACCGTCGACCCGGGCGGTGAGACCTGCGCGGTCAAGTCCCGCCCGACCGGCAAGGTCCTGCACGGCTACTGGGAGAACTGGGACGGCGCCTCCAACGGCGTGCACCCGCCGTTCGGCTGGACCCCGATCACCGACCCCCGGATCCGCCAGCACGGCTACAACGTGATCAACGCGGCGTTCCCGGTGATCCTCAACGACGGCACCGTGTTGTGGCAGGACGGCATGGACGCCACCGTCAAGGTCGCCACCCCTGCCGAGATGTGCGCGGCCAAGGCCGCCGGGCTCACCATCCTGATGTCGATCGGCGGCGCGACCGCGGGCATCGACCTGAGCTCGTCCACAGTGGCGGACAAGTTCGTCGCGACCGTGGTGCCGCTGCTGAAGAAGTACAACTTCGACGGCATCGACATCGACATCGAGACCGGGCTGTCGAGCAGCGGCAACATCAACACGCTGTCCCCGTCGCAGGCGAACCTGATCCGGATCATCGACGGGGTGCTCGCGGCCATGCCGTCGAACTTCGGCCTGACCATGGCCCCGGAGACCGCCTACGTCACCGGCGGCAGCGTCACCTACGGCTCGATCTGGGGCTCCTACCTGCCGATCATCAAGAAGTACGCCGACAACGGCCGGCTGTGGTGGCTCAACATGCAGTACTACAACGGCAGCATGTACGGCTGCGCCGGCGACTCGTACTCCGCCGGCACGGTCGCGGGCTTCGTCGCCCAGACCAACTGCCTCAACACCGGGCTCGTCATCCAGGGCGTCACCATCAAGGTGCCGTTCGACAAGCAGGTCCCGGGGCTGCCGGCCCAGCCGGGCGCGGGCGGCGGCTACATGTCGACCGGGCTGGTCGGGCAGAGCTGGAACACGTACAACGGTCAGCTCAAGGGGCTGATGACCTGGTCCATCAACTGGGACGGGTCGAAGAACTGGACGTTCGGCGACAACGTCCGGGGCCTCCAGGGCCGCTGACGGCTCCGTGCGGGGGCACCCACCGTCGGGGTGCCCCCGTCCGGCCGGCGAGGCCCTGGTGGCCGCGGCCGGCCGGGGTCTCCCGATCCCGGTGCGTGTCGGGTCGCCGATTCCGCGACCCGAGGGCTTCCGGGCGGCGGTCAGCGCAGCCGGTCGAGCAGTCGACCGACCCCCTCCCGCGCCGACCCCGCCCGGTCGCGGAGCCCGGCGTAGACCCCGGCCCGCGCCAGGTGCTTCGGGCTGGTCAGCGCCGTGACCCGGTCCAGGACCTCGGACAGGGCACACACCTCGACGGGTACGCCCGCCACGTCCACCGTCTCGGCGCCCCGCGCCAGTTCCCCGTACTCTCCGCACAGCCGGAACGGCACGTCCAGCATCCCGTGCCGGGTGACGTACAGGTACTCCAGCCGCTCCTCGGTCGCCGGCTCCGGCCGCCACGCCCGGCACGTGTCGAGGGTGAAGTCCTCGCGCCAGCCCGGCGTGTACGCGGGCACCGCCCCGGCCGCCACCAGCGCCCCCGCCAGGCGGTCCAGATTGTCCTGGTCCGTCGCCGGGGTGACGTCGAGGTCGGCGGGGACCAGGTCCGCGCCGTGCAGCGCCAGCACCGTGGAGCCGGTGAGCACCCAGTCCACCCCGTGGTCGGCGAGCAGGCGGACCATGGCCGGCAGGGACAGCGGCGGGCGCGCGGTGGGGTCCGACATCCCGGCAGCGTACCGAGCGTGACCGGGCCCGGGGTGCCCCGGCGGGTGTACCCCCCTAGCTCTGTTGGTAGTTGACCGCGGCGAGGTCGCACGGGGCGTGCAGGAACAGGTAGTAGGCGCCCTCGCCGAAGGTCAGGTCGGCCCCGCCGATCAGCCCGACGTAGTCCATGGCCCGGCCGCAGCCGGCACAGTCGGGGTAGCCGGCCTCCTGGATCCAGTCCGGCGCGCCGCCGAGGGTCGAGCCCCCCTCGTGCCACGCGCTGGCCAGGTACGGCGTGGGCCGGCGCTCCCCGACCACCGGCAGCAGGGCCGGCGGCGGCTCGGCGGGGCCCGGGAGGTGGTCCGGCTGGTGGTTGCGGGCCGACCAGGTCGCGCCGCCGTCGGGGGTCACGTCCGTGTACAGCGTCGTGACGTTCGCGCACAGGAAGCACGTCGTGATCCGCAGCCGGCCCGACCAGCCCGTGTGGGCGAGCGCCGCGCCGACGTCAGGGCGGGCGGTGTCGAGGTCCAGGGCGGTCCACAGCGGGGAGGCGCACCACGGGCAGCCGTCCCCGGCCACGGGCGGCGTCTCCGCCAACTCCAGGGCGTAGGCGACCGGGCCGCACAGGTCGCGTTCCGTGACGTCCGTGAGGACCCGACCACCCTGCCGGACGAACTCCGCCACGTCGACGGGCAGGGCGTCCATGCCCGGCGGCGGCTCGCCCAGCCAGCGGCGCAGCGCGGCGGTGGCCTCCTCGCCCCGGTGGTGGGCGAGGATCAGCAGCAGGTGGTTCAGGTTGTCCGGGGCGCCCGCGTCGACCCGGGCCACGATCCGCTGGACCACCCGGTGGTCGGCGGCCCGGAACAGGGTCGGCGGCCAGGACACTCCACTGTCGAGCAGCCGCGCCAGGTGCGGCGTCAGGGCGGCCGGGTCGGTGCCCGCGAGCCGTTCCAGCTCCTCCAGGGCGTCGTCGTCCTCGTCAGCGGCCGCGCGCACCAGATCCTCGATCACGCACGGATCGTAGCCGCAGGGACCGACAGTTTCCCGGGGCCGGTCAGACGTCCACGGTCAGGCGGATCGTCACCGTGTCGCCGACCTCGATCGCCTCGGCCCCGCGGACCCTGGTCTTCAGCGGCACGAGGTAGCGCCCGTCCTTCGGGAACAGCGACGTCGTCCACGCGGTGTCGCCGATCCGGGCCGTCACCGGGATCATGCCCCAGCCGTAGGTCACGGACGCGGACGCGGACTCCAGCGCCCCGCACTCCTCCTCCGGCACGGTCACGAAGTGCCACGGCGCGGGGCCCTTCCAGAACCACACCTCACCACTGAATTCCAGGTCCATGGCACCAGGATAGGAGCAGGTGGGAGTGTGCGCCGCGAGAGGCCGATCCTGGTCGCCGACCGGGATGGCAGATACTCGGCGACCGGCCGGGGTCAGGGCCGCAGGGGTTCGGCGAGCTGGCCCCACGGGTCCACGATCCGGTCCCGGTCGATGTCGTGCAGCTTCAGCCAGTCCGCGAAGCACGGGCGGCTCAGGGCCGTGGCCGCGTAGTCCCGCCGGGCCCGGTCGGTGAGGCCGGCCACGTGCCGGGCGAGCGGGCGGTCGGCCCACCACGCGAGCAGGTACCGGCAGCGCAGCGGGTTCCCCTCCAACGGCCGCACCACCACCCCGGGACGCGGCTGGAACGTGGCGGACGCGATCCCGATGGCCTGGCCCCGCCGGATCAGGGCCACCGCGGACTCCGGGTCGGCGGTCTCGTGCGTGACCCGGGGCAGGAAGCCGGCCCGTTCGCAGGTGGCCCGCAGGTAGCCGCGCTGGCCGTCGCCACTGGACGGCGGCAGTACCCAGTGATCGGTCGCGAGGTCGGACAGCCGCACCTCGCGCTCCCCGGCGAGCGGGTGCCCGGCGGGCAGGATGACGAACTCGGGCGAGTCGGCGACCGCGCGGTGCAGGACGTGGTCGCCCAGCGTCGGCGGGGAGCCCGGGAACTCGTGCAGCATGATCCCGTCGAGGGCCCGGCTCCCGAGGAGTTCCAGGAGCCGGGCGACCGTCGGCTCGGTCCTGCTCTCCACCGGCCGGGCGCTGTCGGCCTCCTGGAGATGGTCGAGCATGCTCGTGAAGAAGACCCCGGGCGAGCCCCCGACCCGGGACGGTCGGGGGCCGCCGCGGGCCAGCGACACGGAGGCGGCCTGGAGGTCGCGGACCCGGCCGAGGATGTCGCGGGCCTGCGCGAGGACGAACTCGCCCAGTTCGGTGGGGACGACCCCGGACCGGCCCCGGGTGTACAGCGGGCCGCCGAGCTGGTCCTCGATCCGGCGCAGCTGGGCGGCGAGGGCGGGCTGGGACACGCCGAGGGCCGCCGCCGCCCGGCTCACCGCGCCCGCGTCCGCGATGGCACAGACCACCCGGAGATGTCGGATTTCGAGCTCCACCATCGCATCCTAGGCGCTGGTGGCGGAGTTCACCGGATCACGAAGTCGAACGTACCCGGATAGCGGTTGTTCGCCAGGGGGCCGAGGACGATCTCCAGGCTCCGGGCGTAGAGGGAGTCGCGGCTGTTGTTCAGGCCCACGTTCATCCCGTACGCCTGGGTGGTGGAGGGGAAGTACAGCTGGGAGGTCAGGATCCGGCCGCCGGGGCGCTGCACCTTCACGTGGATGTGGGAGGTGCGGAACGTGGCGCCGTCCCGGTAGTCCTTCGGCACGACGGTCTCCAGCGAGTAGGTGCCGTCGGCCGCGGAGTACTGGTGCCCGCGCAGCGTGTAGCCGACGTTGTCGTACCGGCCGTACCGGTCGGCCTGCCAGAACTCGAGCAGCGCGCCCGGGATCGGCACGCACCGTTGGGTGTAGACGGTGCCACGCAGGCTGAGCAGCACGCCGCTCACTCCGCCGACCACGAGGTTGGTCCGCTGGGGCGAGTTGCGCTTGAAGAACGGCCCCTCCATCTGGCTGGGCGTCTGGTCGCCGTCGCGGCAGCTCTGGGTCAGCTTCAGCGGGGCGGCGCTGGCCGGGGAGCCGGAGCCGGTGACCGCCAGGCCCACGGCGGCGAGCCCCGCGGCCGCGCCCGCCTGGAGGATCCTGCGCCGGGATGCCGAGTCGTCCATGATGGTGCCTCCGAAGTCGTTGTGAGGCTTGTCACAAGCCCTGTCGGAGGAACCCTGACAGGTTTCCGGTGCGGTGAAAAATACGACATGGGCATAGCTTTCAAGCTATGGCCGGGGCAGCAGGCCCCGGTCCAGCGCCACGACGACGGCGTGCGTCCGGTCGCTGACGTCCAGTTTGGCGAACACCCGCAGCAGATGGGTCTTCACCGTCGCCTCGGCGATCACGAGCCGCCGGCCGATGTCGGCATTGGACAGACCGTCGGCGACGGCGGCCAGGACGTCCACCTCGCGCGGGGTCAGCGCCGGCTGGGCGGGTTGCCGCATCCGGGCCACGAGCCGCTGCGCCACCCGGGGCGCGAGCACGGTCTCGCCCCGGGCCGCCGCGCGGATCGCGGCGGCGAGCTGCTCGCGGGTGGTGTCCTTGAGGAGGTACCCGATCGCGCCGGCCTCGACCGCGCGCTCGATGTCGACGTCGGTGTCGTAGGTGGTCAGGATCAGCACCCGGGTCGCGGCCGGGCCGGCGACGATCCGGGCGGTGGCGGCGACCCCGTCGAGGACGGGCATCCGCAGGTCCATCAGGGCCACGTCCGGGGTGAGGGACTCCACCAGCTCGACGGCCCGCCCGCCGTCGGCGGCCTCGCCGACCACGGTGATCAGGGGCTCGGCGGCCAGCAGGGCCATGACCCCGGCCCGCATCGCGGGGTGGTCGTCGGCCACGAGCACCCTGAGCGGTTCTTCGGTCATGTCACTCCTTGTCCGTTCGTGGGAAGCAGGGCGTGGACGCGGGTGCCGTCGCCCACCGAGCTGGTCACGGTGAGCGCGCCGCCGAGTTCGGCGACCCGGCCGCGCATGCCGTGCAGGCCGAAGCCCTCGGAGTCGGCGACCGCGAACCCGCGCCCGTCGTCGGTGATCTCCAGTTCGATCCCGCCCGGGTACCGGCCGAGCACCACCCCCACCGTCGACGCCCCCGCGTGTCTCCGGATGTTCGCGAGGGACTCCTGGGTGCAGCGCAGCAGCGCGATCCGGGTCGGCTGGTCGCAGTCCACGTCGGGCAGGTCCGCGTCGACGGTCAGCCCGGTGTCCTCGGCGAACCGGTCGAGGACCCGGCGGAGCGTCGCGGCGACCGGGCCGGCCTCCCGCGGGGCGGTGACCAGCGCCCGGGCCTCGGCGAAGTTCTCCCGGGCGGTCCGCTCGATCGACAGCAGCTGGCCGGCGCTGTCGGCCGGGTCGGCGCGGGCCGCCTCCGCGAGCACGATGATGGAGGCGAACCCCTGGGCGAGGGTGTCGTGGATCTCGCGCGCGAGCCGTTCCCGTTCGTCGGCCGCCCCCTGGCGCCGGTGCGCCTCCACCAGGCGACGCTCGGCACCGGCCAGCTCGGCGCTGAGCCGGCCCGCCCGGGCCTCGCCCTCCTCGAGGACCCGGTGGATCCCCAGCCCGAGCAGCACGGCCGCCAGGTACCCGGCCACGATGAAGGACACCTTGCCGCCGGGGAGCTCCGCGCTCTGGAGGACCCCGCCGGCCACCGCCGCACCCGCCGCGGCGCCGCTGAGGAGGATCGCGGCCCGTGGACCGGCGGTGAAGATCCAGAACTGCGGGAGCGACACGATGAACAGTGCCGCGCCGCCGCCCGGCAGGCCCGCCATCGCCCCCAGGGCGACGACCAGCAGACCCAGATAGGTGTACGGCCGCAGCAGCCGGTTGTCCGGGAACAGCCGCACCACCCCGTAGCCGACGGTGATCGCGACCACGAGGACGAGCGACAGGTGCTTGCGGGGGCCCACGTCGTCCCGGAGCCCGATCACGGTGGGCGCCAGGCCGAGGACGATCCAGGCGACGGTGTACCAGCGGTGCAGCGTCGGCGCCCAGTGCCCGCTCCCCGACCCGGTGATCATGGGTTCAGCCTACGGTCACGGGCAGGGCCCCGACCGGGGCGCCGGCCGCGCGGACACCCCTCGACGGCCACCAGTTCGCCTCCCCGAGCAGCAGCATCAGCGCGGGCAGCACCACGAGCCGGATCACGAACGCGTCCAGGAGCACCGCCACGGCCAGCACGAAGCCGATCTGCTTCATCTCGATCAGGTGCAGCGCGGCGAAGCTGGCGAACACGGTCACCATCACCACGGCCGCGCTCGTCACGACGCCCGCCGAGCCGCGGATCCCCTCGACGACCGCCTGCCGGGTCGGCACCCCGCGCAGCGCGGCCTCCCGGATCCGGCTGATCACGAACACCTGGTAGTCCATGGACAGCCCGAACAGGATGACGAACAGGAACAGCGGCACCCGGGAGCCGATCGAACCGGTGGACTCGAAGGCCAGCAGCCCCTCCGCCCATTCACCCTGGAAAGTCAGGACGAGCACGCCGAGCGACGCGCCGGCCGACAGCAGGTTCAGGGCCACGCCGACCAGGCCGAGGACCACGGACCGGAACGCCCACACCGTCATGCCGAACGTCACGAGCAGCAGCGCCCCGATGATCAGCGGCAGCTTCCGCTTCTGGTGCGCCGGGTAGTCGGTGGCCCGGGCCACGTCGCCGGAGACCGCGCTGTCCACCCCGGGCAGGGTGCCGACCGTGGCGGGCACGAGATCGACGCGGAGCCGCCGGAGCGAGTCCCTGGCCGCCGGGGTGCCGCTGTGGTGCGCGACAGCGAGATCCAGCACGCTGATCCGGTGGTCCGCGGAGGTGCGGATCCCGGCCGTACCCGCGAACAGGGGGTCGGCCCGCACCCGCCCGGCGAGGTCCCGCAGCGCGCCGGCCACCTCGGCCGCCCGGCCCGGCTCGGCCCGGACGACAACCTGGTGGGTGGCCCTGAGCTCGGGGAACGCCGCGTTCAGCCGGTCGAAGGTCCGCATCGCCCCGATGGCGCGCGAGTGGGTCTCGCGGCCCATGTCGGTCAGGTTCAGGGCGAGTACCGGGGCGGCGAGCGCGAGCAGGGCCAGTACCGACACGGCCAGGGTGGCGGCGGGCCTCCTCGTGACGGGCCGCAGCACGGCGGCGGTGATCCGGCCGCCGCCGGTCCTCGCCCGCCGGGTCCGGGCACCCGCGCGGGCGGCGCGGCGCTCCGAGCGTTCGCCGAGCTTCACCAGCAGCGCCGGCAGGACGGTCAGGGAGCTGACGACCGCCGCCAGGGTGACCACGATCGCGCCGGTCGCGATGGACGAGAAGATGACGTCGTCGGCCAGGTAGAGCGTCGCGCTGGAGACGATCACCGCGAGGCCCGAGAGCACGACGGCCCGGCCGGAGGTGGCCGAGGCGAGATCGACCAGCTGACGGGTACTGAGCCGGCCGGCCGCCCGGGCCCGTTCCTCGCGCTCCCGTTTCAGGTAGAACAGCGTGTAGTCGACGCCGACCGCGAGCCCGATCAGCAGGATGACGTTCGTGCCGACCCCGGCGTCGGGGAAGACGTGCGCGGCCAGCATCGACAGGCCGACCGCCGCGACGATCGAGGACAGGGCCAGGACCAGCGGCACCAGGGCCATCGCGATCGAGGCGAACACGAGCAGCAGGGTGACCAGGGTGACCGGCAGCGCGATCAGCTCGGTCCGGGCGAGGTCGTCGCCGCGCAGCTGGTCGATGCCCTCGCCGATCGACGGGCCGCCGGTCTCCTCCACCAGGAGATCCGGGTACGCGGCCTGGACCGCCGCCGTCCGGGCCAGCAGCGGGGCGACGTGCTTCTTCCCGTCGAGTTCCGCGCCGTGCAGGGTCACGTCCACCCGGAGCGCGGCGCCGTCGGCCGAGCGCACCGGTGCGGCGACCGACCGCACCTCGGGTAGCGCGCGCATCCGGTCGGCCACGTCGCGGGCGGCGGCGTCGGCGCGCGCGTCCAGGGTGCCGCCGGGCCGGGCGGTGATCAGTACCCGTTCCAGGGGTCGTTGTTGCAGTCCGCCCTCGGCGGCCATGGTCTCGGCCCGGCCGGCCTCGCCGATCCGGTAGTCCTCGGTGGTGGCCGGGTTGCCGCCGGACGCGAGCCCGGCGCCCAGGCACAGAACGACGAACATGAACCAACCGACAATCGCTTTCCAGGGGTGTACGGCGCTCCACCGGGCGGCCCGCACTGGCAGGTTTCTCATGGTGTCCATGCTGGTCGCGGGGTGGGGTCCGCCATGAGCCCCGACCGGTGGAACCCGGGGTCCGTCGACCGGTGGACTCGCGACCGCGGGCCGTCCGGCGCGGGACGACGGTTCCGGAGTGGTGCTTTCGGGACTGTCCCACAACGGTCCCACAATCCCGGGCTTTCCTTGTTGGCGGTCCGGATCCCGCATTGACTGTTCCCACGGATCGGGTACCCGACCGCCATTCATCTGTGAACGACAGCGTCACGATCTGGAGTGATCCTTGAAGAAACTGACACGGGCTCTCGCCGCCCTGTCCTGCGCGGTGTTCGCATCGCTGGGCATGATGGCCAGCCCCGCGAGCGCGGCCTCCCCCGGCGACGGGGCCTTCCACAGCATGTTCAGTCCGCTGTCGGGCATGTGCGCCGCGGTGGGTGACAACTCGGACGCGGCTGGTGCCGGTCTGATCCAGTACGAGTGCAACGGCATGAACAACAAGCAGTTCAGGGGTACGTCGGCCGGCGGCAACCTGTACACCTTCATGGTCAGGTCGACGGGGATGTGCATCATGCCGCAGTCCCTGTTCGACCACGCCGAGATCGTTCAGCAGCCGAGCTGGAACTGCGGTCCCCTGGCGGTGTGGGCGGCCGAGTCGCTCGGCGACGACACCTACCGGCTCAGGAACCAGGCCACCGGTCTGTGCATGGGGGTCGCCTGGGGCAAGACCTGGAGCGGGCAGCCGCTCGACCAGACCACCTGCGGCGCCTTCCCGGGCCAGCGGTGGCACTTCACCGCCGCCTCCGGTGGCGGCGGGGGCGGCGGCGGGGGCGGGGGCGGCGGGGGCTCCAACCAGGAATAGGTCCTGAGTTCGGCGCTCGACAGCATCGCTGAGACGACGTATGAGCTGTAGGTCCCTTCGGGAATTCCCGAAGGGACCTACAGTCCGTAGTGCCTGCCGCCGAGGTCAGCGTCACGGTCACACCGTCCCGGCCGACTCGACCACCGCCGCCCGGAACCACCCGGTCACGGTCCTCAGACCCTGCTGTCGGCGGCGGAAGTAGGTCGACCGCGTCAGGTGCAACTGCCGGGCCACCACGTGGTGGGCCGGCGCGCGCCGCAGGTGGTAGAGCACGAGGATCTGGCCGGCCTCGGCCTCGGCCGGGCTACCGCTGGCGGCGAGGGTCTCCGCGGCGTGCCGGAGCCAGTCCCGCAGCCGACGGGCGCTCGGAGTGTGTTCGAAGGCCAACAGCGGACTGCGGGCCAGGGCCTCGGGGTCGTGGAGCTGGTCGAACGCCTCACCGACCAGGTCCCCGAGCTGCCGGGCCACGGCCCCCGGCCCCGGAGTGGCTCGACTGAGGGCCTCCAACCAGCCGGGCAGCGTCTCGGGTGTGAAGTCGTGGCTGTAGATCTCCGGAGGGCGGCCGCACCGGTACACGTCGTCGCGGGGCGTGCCGTGGTGGGTGAATCCCAGGGCGGCCACGAGGCGTTGGTAGTGCAGGTGCGGGGTGCGGACCACGACCCGCCCGTACTGGACGCCCAGCGTGATCATGCGTCGCAGCAGGGCCGCGTGGCCGTCGGGCTGCTCGCAGTACGCGCTGGCGATGAGCACGCCGGGCGGCCCGGTGAGCAGGGTCGCGGTGTGCTGCTGGAGCAGTGGTTCGACACTCGCGATGGTCGCCTCCCGGATCGGAACGGCCGTGGCGATCCCGATGGGGTGGCCTTCGGGGTCGCGGGCGAGGAGGAACGCCTCCGGCGCCTGCTCCAGCAACAGGCCCAGGATCCGGTCGGTTCCCCCCAGGTCGAGACCCCTGTACCGCACCCACCGCCGGGTCAGGCGTTCGACAGTGTCGCCGTCGCCGGGTGCGGCGTGCTCGACGGACATCGGTCGCCGGACGGGCGGGAAGACCGCGTCCCGGACGAGGGGTTCGTCGGTGAGGAACAGTCCCTGGACCACGAGCCGCGCCCGGCGGTGCTGGTCGCGGGTGACGCCCAGCAGCCGGCGGCCGTGTGAGGCGGCCACGGTGAGGGCGGAGCGGTGTTCCAGGGGTCGCCGCCAGCGGTGGGCGAGGTCCAGGACCGTCCTGTAGGGCTCCGACACACCGAGGCCCAGCTCGGTGCGCGTCACGACACTCAGCCCCGCCAGCGTCTCGAAGACCTCCGGCGGCGCGGCCAGCAGTTCGTCGTCTCCGGGACCGACGGCCGCGAGCAGGTTCAGTGCCCGCTGCCACCGGTGGCCGTCCGGTTGTTCCCGCGCGAGTCGGTCGAGCACGACCCGCGAGAGCCGGTCGGCGACCGGACCCGCGGTGTCCACAGGAGAGCCGGCGTGCAGCGCGCGGCACGCGGCCTCGGCGAGAAGCGGGATCCCCATGGCCAGCCGCACGACGAGGTCGCGGCGCGCGGGATCGGCGACCTGGCAACCGACGGCCAGGGCGTCGATGTCGGCGTCGGATCGCGGCTCGACCTCGACGGTGACGACGTCGCCGGCCGTCCACCCGTCCCAGGACCACAGCCGCCGACGGCTGACCACCACGACCGCGATCCCGGCCCGCCCGACAGCCTGGGCGGTCGCCGCCACGGCCCGTGGGCTGTCGACGCTGTCGGCCACCACGACGCCCACCCCGGCGGACAGCGCGCGTCTCAGCCTCGACGGCGCGTACCGCTGGGACATGTCCACGACCACCGCGCCGTCGAGCCCGGCGAGGATCCGCGATTTGCCGACCCCGAGCGGGCCGACCAGATTCACCACGTTCCCCGCACCCACGGACGCCACGATCCTGGCTCGCACCCCAGAATCCCTTACTAAGTAAGGCCTTGTCATGAGGGGAATCATGCACGAGCGGAACAGCAGAGGAATACCGCCCGGATATCAACTCGGCCCGCAATCCCAGGGTCCGGACGGTCGGTTCGCCCCAGACCGGGGCCGCAGACCTTCTCACCTCCGGTGCGCGTCGAGCCCGTGCAGCAGGGCGGCCAGGCCCACGTCGAACTGCTGGTCGGCCGTGACCTCGCGGGCGTCGGCGGCCGTGGCGGCCAGCGTCGGGTACGCGGACCTGGGCAGTCGGGCCAGCGCCGCCGTGCCGCCGCCGGACAACGGGCTGAGGTGCTCGACCTGCAACGCGCCGAGCACGTAGCTCAGCACCGACCGGAACGCGGTCACCCGCGCGGCACCGGCGAACCCGGCCCCGGTCAGGACGGTCAGCACCGCCTCGCCCCACCGGACGGTGCCGACGGACGTGTGCCGGTGGACCAGCATCAGGGGCACCACGGCCGGGTGCGCACCGACGGCGTCCCGGACCCGGCCGCAGAGCGCGGTCACCCGCCCGGCCCAGTCCCCCGGGGGCGGCCGGTCGCCCACGCCCGCCAGCACGGCGTCGACGACCAGGGACTCGACCTGTTCGCGGTCGGTGACGTACCGGTACAGCGACATCGTGCCGACGCCGAGCTCGGTGGCGACGGCGCGCATGGTCAGCGCCGCCGGGCCGTCGCGGTCGAGGACGGCGAGCGCGGCGGTGCCGATGTCGGCGTGGGTGAGGCTGCGGGGCCGTGGCATAGTCGTAAGCGTACGGCGTACCCCTACGGAAGGACAGCCATGGTCACCCCCCGGCTCCTCGACACCGTCAACGCCTCCCCCGCCGCCCTCCCCGACGACCGCGGCCGCCTCGTGCACCTGCAGTTCCGCCGGTTCGCCGGCTGCCCGGTGTGCAACATGCACCTGCGGTCCATCGTGGTGCGCCACGACGAGATCACGGCCGCCGGGATCACCGAGCTCGTCGTCTTCCACTCCCCCGCCGCCGAACTCGCCCGGCACGCGGCCGACCTGCCGTTCGCGGTGGTCGCCGATCCCGACAAGCGGCTCTACCGGGAGTTCGGCGTGGAGTCCGGCCGGCGCGCGCTGCTCGACCCCCGGGTGTGGCTGCCGGTCCTCCGCGCCGTCCTCGGCGGCCTGGTCGCGGTCGTCCGGCGCACGGAGCACCTGCCGGCGAACAGCCCGGCGGGCGGGCGGCTCGGGCTGCCGGCGGACTTCCTGATCGCGCCGGACGGCACGGTGCTGGCCAGCAGGCTCGGCACCCACGCGTACGACCAGTGGTCCGTCGACGAACTCCTCGGACACGCCGCCGCGCTCAGCCCGGCCCGCGACTGACGGGCCGGGTCACCGGCTTCTTCGACGGTGGCCGGGGCTCAGGAGCCGGTCGTCGCCTTGCGGATCCGGGACCGCAGCAGCCGCCGGGTGGTCGGGCCGAGGTCCTCGACGAGGGTGAGGAGCGCGCCGAGCTGGGCGAGGGCCGACATCGCCCGGGCGGCGCCGTCCGGGTCCACCCCGTCGTAGAGTTCGAAGCCGATGAAGGCCGCCGAGACGGACCGGGCCAGGCCGGGCACGTCGAGCACCGGACCGAGGGGCGAGTCGGCCAGGACCCGGTGCAGCACGGTCTCGATCTCGGCGATCCACAGGTTCAGCGCGGCGGCGGCCGCCGGGGCGAGCTTGGGCTCCGCCTGCGCGCCGGCCAGGATCTGGGCCAGGACGACGACGTTGCCCTCCGCGCGCTCCTCCTCGTGCAGTTCCACGCCCACCTGGAGCAGCTCCGCCAACGAGGTGACGGTGGCGAAGCGGTCCGCGTAGGCGGCGACCCGGGCCGTCGCCCCGTGCGCGCAGGCGGCGGCGAGCAGCTCGTCGACCGTGCCGAAGTGGTAGAACACCAGAGCCTGGTTGACCCCGGCGGCGGCCGCGATCGTCCGGGCGGAGGTGCCGGCGATGCCCTTGTCCCGCAGCGTCGCCAGGGCGCCGTCGAGCAGCCGGGTCCGGGTGTCGGTCACGCCGACGCGGTCTCGCGGAGCGGTCGGACGGTGGCCGGCACGGGATCGCCCTCGGTGTAGGTGGCGGTGAAGGTGCCATGGTAGCCAAACAGCGGCCCGAACCGGCGGTTGGTCACCGACACCCGGATCCGGAACCCGCCCAGCTCCTCGTCGTAGGACTCGCGGACCTCGGCGGCACCGGTGAGCAGGGCGGGGATCCGGCAGTGCAGGGCGCCCTCGTGCAGGCGTTGCTCGCCGGAGCGGATCACGAGGCCGCCCCGGTCGTCCACCGACAGGCGCAGGTCCACGGCCAGGTGCTGGTGGGTGCCCAGGTAGTCGACGACCACACCGCGTTCGGGGCTGTAGACCATGGTCGCGTCCCAGTGCCGGGGCCCGCCGAGCCAGAACGTCCGGGCGAACGTGACCGTCTCGCGGCCCAGCGAGTCGCGGTACGCGCAGTTGCGGATCGTGAACGGCACGTCGCGGCCCTCGGCGGGCACCAGGATGTGCCGCCGGGCGCCGAGGGCGAGGAACGGCCGGGTGAAGCCGCCGCCCCGCCAGACCCGGTCCATCGTGCCGGTGCCGGTGCAGGCCAGTCCGTCGGCGCTGGAGAACCCGAACCGGCGCCGCAGCTGGGGGTGCAGCCGGTCGAAGTCGGCGCCGAGCGCCTGCTGGAAGATCGAGGTCATCGTGTACTCCGGTGCGGGGTGAGGGGTGTCTGGTCCTGGTGGGCGGGCCGCCGGTTCCGGAGCGCCGGGGTGGGCCGCCGCCGGGGAGCCGGGGCTGGCAGCCGGTTCCGGAGGGCCGGCAACGCGGCCGGCGGAGTGGCGCTCCGGCGGTCCGGCGGGCGGCGGCGGCAGCGCCGGGCGGCCGGGGTGGTCGGCAGGGGCGGGGCGAGGAACGCGGCCACGGTCACCAGCGCCGCGACCGGCCACGGGGCGAACATCCACGCCGCCCCGACCGCCACGAGCCGGCCTGCGACGTCCAGCAGCGCCCGGCGCAGGGACGTCTCCGGCGGGGTGCCGTTCTCCAGCCAGAGCCGGAGCCGGTCGAACGACCAGGCTGTCCCCCAGCCCATCACCGGGCGGAACAGCGCGTCGGCCAGCCGGCCCGCCGTGCCCCAGCGGGGGCGGTAGTCGTAGCCGGTGAGGAAGCGGATCCCGTCGGGGGTGGGCACGTAGCGCCAGTAGCCCGAGCCGGAGCGGATCAGCGAGAGCGGGTGGTCGGAACCGAAGACCAGCGCGGAGGTACGGCTGCCGCCCGCCCCGTGCCGGTCGCCGACCGTGGCGCCCGTGCCGTCGACGGTCACGCCCGGGGCGAGCCGGACCGCGTACCGGAACTCCTGCGGGGCGTCGGCGTCGGCGCGCGGCAGGTACTCGATCCAGGTGAAGCGCAGGTCCCACCTCTGGTGGCGGTCAGGTTCCTGGGTGTGCCGCCAGAGGTCGTCGAGGTCGGCGCGGACCAGGGTCTCCTCGTACACCGGGCGGCGTGCCATCCGACCAGCCCCTTTCCCCTGTTTGAGCGTTCGCTCAACTCAAAGGATAGCGGACTTGAGCGCACGCTCAACTATGATCGGCGCCACCAGATCACCGGAGTCGCCGCCGGGGCCTGTCCCGGTAGGCTCAGCCGACGCGCCCGGGCCGGCGGGCGACCGGGGAGACCGCCTCGCACACCTCGTGGACCGGCCGGCGGACCACGCACCAGGGCGGGCGGCGGCGAAAGGGGCGCGGGTGGGCGACGACGGAAGGCTCAGGGTCGCCGTGATCGGCCTCGGCGGCATCGCCCGGAAGGCGTACCTGCCGACGCTGGGCGCGCGGCCGGGCCTGGACCTGCACCTGATGACCCGCGACCCCGACAAGCTCGACCGGATCGCCGACACCTACCGGGTGGCCGCCGACCGCCGGTTCACCGACCTCGGCGACCTGCTCGCACATCCCCTCGACGCGGCGTTCGTGCACGCGCCGACCGACCAGCACCGGGCGGTCGTGGGCCGGCTGCTCGACGCCGGGATCCCGACGTACGTCGACAAGCCGCTCGACAGCACCCTGGAGGGCTCGACCGCGCTGGTGGAACGGGCCGAGGACACCGAGACGACGCTGATGGTGGGGTTCAACCGCCGGTACGCGCCCGCCTACGTCCGGGCGCTCGACCACCCCCGCGACCTGATCGTCCTGCAGAAGAACCAGCCGGCGGGCACGGGTCCGGTCCGCGAGGTCGTCTACGACGACTTCATCCACGTCGTGGACACGCTCCGCTTCCTCCTGCCCGGGCCGGCCGAGGACGTGCGCGTCTCCGGCAGGGTCGAGGGCGGGGAGCTGCACCACGTGGTGCTCACGCTGTCGGGCGGCGGCCGCACGGCGATCGGCGTCATGAACCGGGTCAGCGGCTCCAAGGAGGAACGGCTCGAGATCATGGGCCGGGGCGCCAAGCGGGAGGTCGTGGACCTGGTCGACGTGACCGACCACGACGGGTACCGGGCGCGCCGGCCCGTCGACGGCTGGACCCCGGTGGCCACCCAGCGCGGCATGGCGCAGATCTGCACGGCGTTCCTGGACACGGTGCGCGCGGGCGGGCGCGTCGACCTGCGCGACGCGCTGCGTACCCATGAACTGTGTGAAAGGGTTGTTCTGGAGCTCCTCAGATCCAGTGGTTCCGTTTGAAGCCCCGGTAGAGGAACACCGACAGGGACAGCATCACGGTGAGCATGACCGGGTAGCCGAACTTCCACTGGAGTTCGGGCATGTAGACGAAGTTCTGGCCGTAGATGCCCACCACCAGGGTGTTCGTCGACAGGATCGCCACCCACGCGGTGATCTTGCGCATGTCGGCGTTCTCCCGGCTCTGGATCTGCGCCATGTTCGCGCTCAACGTCCCCGTGAGCAGCTCGGCGAACCCGTCGGCGCGGTCGGCGGCGCGCAGCAGGTGGTCCTCGACGTCGCGGAAGTACTCCTTCGTGCGCGGGTCCACCAGGCCGATCTCGCCCCGGACGATCCGGCCCAGGGGCTCGGCCAGCGGGCGCACCGCGCGGCGGAACTCCAGCACCTCGCGCTTGAGGTTGTACAGCCGTTCCGTCGGGTTGTCCGAGCGCGACCGGCTGGTGTCGAACACCCGGAACTCGGCGAGCTCGATGTCGTTGTTGATGCCCTCGGCCGCGTGCGAGTACTCGTCGACGATGTGGTCGGCCACCGCGTACAGCACCGAGCTCGGCCCGGCCCGCAGCAGGTCCGGGTCCGCCTCCAGGGCGCGCCGGACCTCCGCGAGCGGGCTGGCCTGGCCGTGCCGGACGGTGATCACGAACTTCGGGCCGAGGAACACCATGATCTCGCCGACCTCGATCACCTCCTCGGGGTCGACGTAGCGCACGGTCTTGAACACCATGAACGCGATGTCGCCGTACAGTTCGAGCTTGGCCCGCTGGTGGGCGTCGACCGCGTCCTCCACGGCGAGCGGGTGCAGCCCGAACTCGGCGGTCACCGCGTCGAACTGCGCGGCCGACGGCTCGTGCAGGCCGATCCACACGAACCCGTCCTCGGCCTCCTGGGCGGACTCCAGGGCGATGTCCAGGGGGACCTTCCCGCCCTGGCGCTCGCCACCGGCGTACAGGGCGCAGTCGACGATGCCGACCTTCGCGCCCGGTACGGCGGGCTGCGGCTGGCCGCCGTCCTTGTTCTTACCCATGCGCACTCCCCCAGGCGAGGCGGCGGCCCTCTGGACCACCCCTGGGCAGGGCGGACCCGGTCGCCGGACACGACCACCATACGGAAGGCACCCCCGTCCCCGGAACGGACCGAGCGGACCGGTCGACCGTGTTGCGGCCCGGCCACTTCCCGGTTGGAATTCCAACCCCGCGCGGTAGCCCGCGGGCCGGATAGCATCGCCCGATGTACCCGGCGGCGCGACGGCTCCACGACTCCGGGCGGCCCGGGGTCCGGCCGTGACCGACGCGTTCGGCGCCGCCCTGCGGGACGCGATCCGGCGCAGCGGGCTCAGCCTCGACGAGGTGGCCCGGCGGCTGCGCGCCCGGCACACCCCGGTCAGTGCCAGCGCCCTGAGCTACTGGCAGACCGGCGCCACCCGGCCCGAACGGACCTCCTCGCTGGCCGCCGTCACCGAACTGGAGACCCTGCTCGGCGAGCCGCCCGGGGCACTCGCCGCCCTGATCGGCCCGCGCCGCCCCCGCGGGCGCCGGCCGGGGGGCACGCCGCCCGCCGACCCGTTGTGGACGCGGCCCACGGCGCTCACCCGGGCGTTGGACAAGCTGGACGCCGGCCTGGCGGACCTCCAGCACCCGGTCACGGTGTCCCAGGACCTCGCCTACCGGATCGACGGCGGCGGGCAGGAGGAGTCCGTCCGGGTGCGCCGGATCGTCCGGGCCGAACGCGACCACACCACGCGGCTGCTGTTCGTCTCCCGGTGCGGGCCCCTGTCCCGGCCGCCCACGGTGACCTACACCGAGGGCTGCCGGCCGGCCCGGTTCCGCGCCGACGTGCCCACGGCCACCTGCGTCTTCGAGTTCCTCCTCGACCGTCCGCTGCGGGCCGGCGAGCTGGCGGCCGTCGAGTTCGGGCTGCGGTTCCCGCCGGGGCAGACCGACCGGCACGTCGTCGTCGCCGTCCCGCACCCGTCCCGGGAGCTGGTGCTGCGGGTGACGTTCGCCCCGGGCCGGCTGCCGGCGTCCTGTCACGCCTACCGGCAGCCGGGCCCCGACCCGGCCGGGCGGCAGCGGAGCGGGATCGCACTGGGCGGGGAGACCGCGCAGTCCATCGTCCTCGACCCCGCTCCGGGCCGCTACGGCATCGCCTGGGACTGGTGAGTCACCGCGACCACGGCCCCCACACCGCGAACGTCGTGCCGGGGCTGTAGCAGTTCACGAACATCGTGCGGCCGTCGGCGCTGAACCCGACCCCGGCGAACTCGGCGAACGCCGGCTCCGTGGGGGTACCGAGGTTCTGGGCGTTGCGGGCGAACGGGTACGGCCGACCGGCGCGCGTCGTACCCGTCAGGTAGTTCTCGCCGTCGCCGTCCTGGCACAGCATCAGTCCCCCGAACGGGGTCATGCAGATGTTGTCCGGGTACTCGTGCGCCGCGTCCCCCTCGCCGTGGAACACGACCGTCAGGGTCAGGGTGCGCCGCACCGGGTCGTACCGCCAGACCTGGCCCCGGTGCTCGCCGCCCGCCCCGCTGGACACCTGGGCGAAGGAGGACACGAAGTACACCGCGCGGTCCTCGCCCCACCACGCGCCCTCCAGCTTCTGCGCGTGGGTGATCCCGGCCGGCCCGTAGTCCTGTTTGCGCACGGACGTGGTCACGGCCAACGGGTCCGGGACGGTCACCCACTCGACCCGGTCGAACCGGGTGCCCGGCTCCTGGACGACCGACAGGTCCGGCACGTCCGGCACCCGCATCGCCTGCAACGTGCCGCCGGCCCGCAGGCTGCCGTGTCCGCCGCGCGGCCTGTTCGGCAGGAACCGGTACAGGCCGCCGAACGGCGCGGCGGCGTCCTCCGTCTCGTACACGACGCCGGTGTGCGGGTCCACGCACGTCGCCTCGTGGGCGAACCGGCCCATCGCGGTCAACGGGACCGGCGCGGCGTTGCGGCCCTGGTGGTGCGGGTCCACCTCGAAGATCCAGCCGTGGTCCTTCTCATACCCGTTGGCGCCCTGGCGGGCCTCCGTCTCCTCGCAGGTCAGCCACGTGTCCCACGGGGTCGGGCCCCCGGCGCAGTTGACCGCCGTGCCGCCCAGGCTCGCGTACTCCTCCACGAGCCTGTTGTCCGCGCCCACCACGAGCGTCGTGGTGCCGCCCGCCGCCGCCCGGTCGAACGTGTGCGTCGCGGGCGCCGCGACCGGATGGGCGACCCCGGGCCGGTTCTCGTGGTTGCGGACCAGCCGGCTGCCGTGCCGCCGGTCGGCGAACACCGCCATGCCGTCGGGCCTGCTGGGTACCGGTGCGCCGTCGGCCATCGGGGTGCCCTCGCGGGACAGCACCCGGTACCGGAAGCCCCGCGGCAGGTCGAGCAGGCCGGCGGGGTCGGGCACCAGGTCGCCGTAGCCGGTCCCCGGGTGGGCCAGGGCCGGCGAACCGGTGAACAGCAGGTCGACGGCCCCGGTGACCGCGACCGCGAGCCCGCCGGCGAGTACGTTGCGTCGGTTCAGCATCATGTCGACCACCCAAACGGAACCGGCCCGTCCGGGGAAGCGAATCCTGGTCGGGTGACTGGATAACGTTGTACGCCCTGGTTCGGGCGGCGGGAAGTTCTCCGGCCGACCGGGCTCCGGGTCGCCGGCTATACCCAGGAGGGGTATTGTTCGCAGTCCGGGCGGCGCGCCCGGCGAACGAGGGGGTGCGGTGGCGGGGCGGCTGGGCGGGGCGCGGGTGCTGCTGCTGGCGCTGCTCGTCCTCGGGGTCCTCGGGATGCACACGCTGGGGCATCCGGCCGAGGGGCACGGGGCGATGCCGGCGGCCGGGCACGGGGCCGTGAAGGCTGCCGGGCACCACGCGGTCGGGCATGACCCGCACGATGCGGTGACCGTCGCCGTGGACGCGGGCGCCGAGCCGGGCGAGACCGTCGCGATGGCCGCTGTCGGGACCGGGTATGCCGTCGCCGTGGCCACGTTCGGGACAGGGCATGCCGTGGCGGTGGCCGGGGACGCGGCCCGGGCGGTCGCGATCGTCGGCCTGGGCGTGGGGCTCGACCCGATGAGCGTGTGTCTGGCGATCCTCACCGCACTCATCCTGTTGCTCGTCCTCGCCGTCACCTCCCGGCTCGCGCGGACCGCCGACGCCGCGACGCTCGTCAGCCCCGAGAACGCGGGCTCCAGTCGGGGGCCGCCGAAGCCCCGGGGGCTACTCCTCGCCGATCTCTCGGTACTGCGGATATAGGACCCGTCTGCCCGGCGGCCACGACAGGCCGTCACAGACAGTCCACTCTCCCGTAGTACCGAACCGAGAAGGCTGAGTCATGAAGAGCACCACCACCCCGAGCCGCGCGTTCCTCGCCGGCGTCGGCACCCTCGCCGTCCTCGCGTTCGCCGCCGGCTGCGGCGGGGACGCGATGGGCGGCATGGACCACGGCGCCCGGCCGGGCGCGACCGGCTCCGTGGCCGGCGCGACGTTCAACGACGCCGACGTGGCGTTCGCGCAGATGATGGCCCCCCACCACGAGCAGGCCGTCACGATGGCCGGCCTGGCCGAGACCCGGGTCGGCGACCCGGAACTGAAGAAGGTCGCGGCGGCGATCAAGGCCGCGCAGGCCCCGGAGATCACCACGATGACCGGCTGGTTGACCGCGTGGCAGCGGCCGACGACGGCCCCCGGCGGACACGACATGGGCGGCATGCCGGGCATGCTCGCTCCGCAGGAGCTGGCCGCGTTGTCGGCCGCGTCCGGGGTCGCGTTCGACCGGCTGTTCGCGAAGGGGATGATCGCCCACCACAACGGAGCGGTCGCCATGGCCAGGGACGAGCAGGCCAAGGGGGTCAACGCCGAGGCGAAGGCCCTGGCGGCCACGATCGAGAAGGCGCAGGCGGCGGAGATCGCCACCCTCCAGAAGATCCTCGACCGGCTCTGACCCCGAAAAGCTCACCCCGGAGGCGGGTACTCCGGGGTGAGCCCCACCCCTTGTCGGTGTGCGGTGGACCACGCGTCCGGGCGAGGGTTATCCCTCGCTGTCAGGCTGTGGCGGGCATATCGCGACACGCGTGCCAATGAGCCATTGACGGTGATGTAAGCGTCCCGTAACGTCCCCTTCCGTGACCTTCGTATACCGCCTAGGAGCGGGCATACTGGGCGCGCTCTTCGTGGTGTACGCCGTCCTGTGCGCACCCGGCGCGCACGTCGAGGCTGACCTCCCCCATCCGGGGTCCAGCGCCGTGTCCACCCCGGTCACGACGTCCGCCGACATCACCTCCTCCGTCGGCACGCCGTCCACCACCGTCTCCGGCATCGTCGGGTCCGGCACAGGGTCCGGCAGCGCGGCCTCCGGCGTTCGGTCCCCCGGCGGCGTGTCCGTCGGGGGCACCACCGGCGCCGTGGTCGCCCGGGGCGGGCCGCACGACCACGTACCCGTCGGGCATCACCACGCCCCGCACAGCTGCGGCGCGGCAGCCGTCGTCGCCGTCACCGCCGTGGCGCACAACCTCGCCCCCTGGCTCGTCGCGGCACCGGTCGCGATGGCGGTGGCCGACGGCCCGGCCGTCCGGCGGTGCGGCGCGGCGGTCCGCGACCACCGGATCCGGCACCGACCCTCCCCCCTCGCGCTCGGCTGCGTGTCGCGGACGTGACACGGCCCGGGGCGGCCGTGCGCCGTGCCCGCCGTCGTCCGCGCGTCCGTTGCGAGTTCTGGGGAAGGTCGTCCTTGTCATGAGCACAGTGGAAGCAGTGCCGCCTGTCGGCGGGATCGTCACGGGTACCGCCTGCCGGTCGTTGACCGAGCTGGTCGGCAACACGCCCGTGTTGTGGGTGCCGGAGTTCCGGGCCGGCACCGGTCGGGGGTTCTGGGCCAAGTTGGAGGGGCACAACCCCGGCGGGATCAAGGACCGGCCGGGCATGCACATGGTCGCCCGGGCCCGCGAGCGCGGCGAACTGGCGCCCGGCCAGCCGATCGTCGAGTCGACCAGCGGCACCCTCGGACTGGGACTGGCCCTGGCGGGCATCGTCCACGACCACCCGGTCACCCTCGTGGCCGACCCGGGGATGGAACCCCTGATGCGGCACCTGCTGCGCGCGTACGGGGCCACCGTGGACATCGTCACCGAACCGCACCCGACCGGGGGCTGGCAGCAGGCGCGCCGCGACCGGGTCCGCGAGCACCTGGCGGCGCACCCGGGGGCGTACTGCCCCGACCAGTACCACAATCCGGACAACGTCGCCGGGTACGAGGCGCTGGCCCTGGAACTCGTCGGCCAGCTCGGCCGGATCGACACCCTGGTGTGCAGCGTCGGTACCGGCGGGCACAGCGCCGGCATCTCCCGGGTGCTGCGCCGGTACTTCCCGGACCTGCGCCTCGTCGGCGTCGACACGGTCGGCTCGACCATTTTCGGCCAGCCCGCGCGCGGCCGGCTGATGCGGGGCCTGGGCAGCAGCATCTACCCGCGCAACGTCGCCTACCCCGACTTCGCGGAGGTGCACTGGGTGGCGCCCGCCGAGGCCGTGTGGACCTGCCGGCACCTCGCGGCGACCCGGCGGGAGACGGGCGGCTGGAGCGTCGGCGCGGTCGGGCTGGTCGCCGACTGGCTGGCCCGGACCCGGCCGCCCCACGAGCGGATCGTGGCCGTCTTCCCCGACGGGCCGCAGCGCTACTGGGACACGATCTACAACGACGAGTACGCGGCCGGGCACGGCCTGCTCGGCGTCGTACCGGCGACGGAGCCCGAGGAGATCGCGCATCCCGGCGACCGGGAGGTGACCCGGTGGACGCGGTGCGCCGCCGTGGTGGACCCGGTGGGCGACCCGCGACTCGGCGCCGCCGACGCGTGGCCACCGGCCCCCGTCGCGGCGCCGGGTGGGCCGTGACGGGGACCTGGCGGCAGGTGCGGTCGTTCGACCGGTGCGTCACGCTGCTGCTGGTCAACCAGTTCGGCATCAACCTGGGCTTCTACATGCTCATGCCGTTCCTCGCCAACCACCTGTCCTCGGGGCTCGGCATGGCGGCGTGGACCGTCGGCCTGGTACTGGGCGTGCGCACCCTCAGCCAGCAGGGCATGTTCCTCGTCGGGGGCATGCTCGCCGACCGGTACGGCTACAAGGCGATGATCGTCGCCGGCCTGGTGCTGCGGACCGTCGGCTTCGCCCTGCTCGGCTTCGGGGACACGTTGACGCCGCTGCTGGTGGCCTCGGTGCTCACCGGCCTGGCCGGGGCCCTGTTCAACCCGTCGGTCCGGGCCTACGTGGCCGCCGGGGCCGGTGACCGCCGGGTCGAGGCGTTCGCCCTGTTCAACGTGTTCTACCAGGCCGGCATGCTCGCGGGGCCGCTGGTCGGCCTCGCCCTCGTCCTCGGGGACTTCCGGCTCGTCTGTCTCGGCGCGGCCCTGGTGTTCGCCGCCCTGACCGTCGCGCAGGTGTGCTTCCTGCCGTCGAGGGCCGGCGAGGAGTCCAACCCCGACCGGGCGACCGGCTGGGTGGGGATCAGGGCGGACGCGCGCCAGGTACTCGGAAACCGGCCCTTCCTGTTGTTCTCCGTGGCCATGATCGGCTCCTACGTGCTGTCCTCGCAGATCTACCTCGCCCTGCCCCTGCAGGCGGCGCACGTCCTCGGGCCGGCGGCCGGGGACCTCGGTTCCAGCGGATTGTTCGCGCTGTCCGCGGTGGTGGCGGTCGCCGGACAGGTCCGGATCACGGCCTGGGCCCGGCGGCGGATGACGTCCGCGCGGGCCCTGATCCTCGGGCTGGCGCTGATGGGCGCGGCGTTCGTGCCCCTCGCGGCGACCGCGCACCTGTCCGAGGCGTGGGCGGTGGTCCCGCTGCTCACCGCCACGGTGGTGCTGACCCTGGGCACCGTCGTGGCGTACCCGTTCGAGATGGACACCATCGTCGCCCTCGCCCGGGACCGGCTCGTCGCCACCCACTACGGGCTCTACAACACCCTGGCCGGCATCGGCATCACCCTCGGCAACCTCGGCACCGGGGCCCTCTGGGGCGCCGCCGAACACTGGCGGCTGCCGGCCCTGCCCTGGGTCGCGCTGATCGTCACCGGCGTCGGCTGCACCGCCGCCGTCGGGGCACTCGCCACGACCATCCGTCCCCCTGTCCCGAGCGGAGCCACCACCCGATGAGCGTCAGCATCACCGCCGACCACGTCCACGCCGCCGCCCGCCGCCTGCACGGCGTCGCGCACCGCACCCCGGTGGCGACCTCGCGCACCCTCGACGGACGGGTCGGCGCCGAGGTGTTCGTCAAGTGCGAGAACCTCCAGCGCACCGGGTCGTTCAAGTTCCGGGGCGCGTACAACGCGATCGCCCGGCTCGGGCCCGGGGCGCTGCGGCACGGGGTCGTGGCGTTCTCCAGCGGCAACCACGCCCAGGCGGTGGCCCTGGCGGCGGCCATGGTCGGCACCCGCGCGGTGCTCGTGATGCCCACCGACACCCCGGAACTGAAGCTGCTGGCCGCCCAGGACCACGGCGCGGAGGTCGTGACGTTCGACCGGTACACCGAGGACCGGTTCGCGATCACCGCGCGGCTCGCCGCCGAACGGCACCTCACGGTCATCCCGCCGTACGACCATCCCGACGTGATCGCCGGGGCCGGCAGCACGGCCGTGGAACTCCTCGACCAGGTCGGCGAGCTCGACGCCCTCGTCCTGCCCCTCGGGGGCGGCGGCCAGCTCGCCGGCTGCGCCACCCTCGTCAAGGCGCTGGCCCCGGGGATCCGGGTCATCGGGGTGGAGTCGCTGGCCGGGAACAAGAACCGCAGATCCCTCGACGCCGGTACGCCCGTGCGGATCCACGTGCCGCGCACCATCGCCGACGGGGTGACGGGCGAGGTCACCGGGGAGCTGACGTTCCCGATCATCCGGGCGCTCGCCGACGACGTGACCTCGGTCGACGACGTGGAGATCCTGGTGGCCATGGGATTCCTGTTCGACCGGATGAAACTGGTCGCCGAGCCCACCGGGGCGCTCGGGGTCGCGGCCCTGCTCGCCGGGAAGGTGCCGCTGGCGGGGCGGCGGATCGGCGTGGTGATCTCCGGGGGGAACGTGGGGGTCGACCGGTTCTGCGAGCTGCTGGGGAGGCCGCGCGCGGCCCGCGTACCCCTCTGATGGGTCTTTCCGGGGTGTTCCGTCGCCACCGAGGATGGGGGCCCGCTGATCGCCTGCCGTCGTGGCGGGCGGTCGGCCCCGGGTGCCCGCGCGTGTCGTAGGTCTGTCGTAGGGTCGGGAGGACTGCCGCCCAGCCTGGAGGAAGCGATGTCCGGGACGCCCTCGATCGCCGTCCGCACCGTGAATCTCGACTGCCCCGACGCCGGGGCGATGGCCCGGTTCTACGGCGGCCTCCTCGGCTGGGAGCCCACCTACGTCGAACCGGACTGGGTGCTGATGCGCGATCCGGGCGGCGGCACCGGGCTGTCGTTCCAGGCGACCGGCGGCTACCAGCGCCCGACGTGGCCCGAGGAACCCGACCGGCAGCAGAAGATGATCCACCTGGATCTGCGCGTGACCCCGCCCGGAGCGGAAACCGACGAGGGGTACTCCGACGAGGACGGCCAGGCCGCCCTGGAGCACGCGGTCCGGCTCGCCCTGTCGGTGGGCGGCACGTTGGCCGAGCCGCAGGGGCGGGCCGATCTGCGGGTGGTCCTCGACCCCGCCGGGCATCCGCTGTGCCTGTTCCTGCACTGACGGCGGGACGGCTCCGGGCCCGCACACGACGCCGGACGCCCCCTCATGCCCAGGGGCGACGGCGCGACGGGGCGCTTCGATGCCGGGCTCGGCGCCCGGGCGGCGGTTAGCGGAGGCTGATCACCTGGTAGACGCCGATGCCGGCGGGGACCAGCATCGCGAGGATCGCCAGGATCACCCCGATCCGCACGACCGTCCTCCGCCAGCCGGAGGTCCGGGACAGGCCGCTGGCGATCTTGCCGGCCTGTTCGATCTCGCCCAGCGGGGTCAGCGCGCTGTTCCGCGTCTGGGGCAGACCCGGGTACCCGTGGGCGGCGCCTGGCTGCTTCTCGTCCATGTTTCCGAGTATGCGCCTCTGTGTGCCCGGAAGGGTCGCCTGTGCGCGCGGGGGTCAAGAAGACCTCGGCGCCCCCCGACCATTCGAAAGGGGGTCGCCTGCGCGCGGGGGGTCAAGGGTCATGTCGGCCTCCGGCACCGGGTCGACGTGCGGACCGCCTCCGCGCCTCCGCGCGCGGGGCGCCGGGGAAGGCCGTCGCCGCATTCCGCCGCCTGCCCGATCCGCGCCTGCACGCGCGGGGCGCCGGGCCACGTGGCCCGCTCCCACCGTGTCGATGGCACTACGCGCCTGTGCGCGGGGCGCCGGGGCGGCTGAGGGGTAACCCCGTGTCCCCGACGCCCCTGCGTGCCCGGAAGGCTCGCGTGCGCGGGGAGCAGGGGTCACATGTCGACCTCCGGCACTGGGTCGAGGCGCGAGCCGCCGGCGCGCCTGCGCGCGGGGCGGCTGAGCTGCTCATCACGTGCGGCCTCGTCGTCCTCTTTGCGCGCCTGCGCGCGCGGGGCGGCTGAGCTTCTTCGTGCTTCACGCTCGGGGTTGAAGGATGCGCGCCTGCGCGCGCGGGGCGGCTGAGGGGCAAACGTGTCGCCCTGGTCCGCGCCTCAGCGCGCGGGGCGTCGGGGCGTCGGGGCACGGGGCACGGTAGTCGACGCTTGCCTGGGCGGACTCGCTAGCCCGCGCGTGCCTGGGGCATCGGGCCACCCGGCCGGCAGGCCACCGGGGCGCCGGGGCGCCGGAATGGCTGGTCACAGGGTCGCGAAAGAAATTTCGGCTGTCGTGTCGATCCTGGGCGGCGCCGTTCGACCTGGTAGTGAGAAGGTCGGGAGACGACCTACGAGAACAGGGAGAACGACGATGACCAAGTACATGTTGATCATGCGGGGCACGGACGAGTCCATGGCGAAGATGATGGAGACGCCGTTCGAGGAGATGCTCAACACGATCGGCCGGTTCAACGAGGAGCTGATCAAGGCCGGCGTCCTCGTCGCGGCGGAGGGCCTGGACGACCCGTCGCAGGGCGTGGTGGTCGACCACAGCGGGGAGACCCCGGTGGTCACCGACGGGCCGTACGGGGAGACGAAGGAGCTGTTCGGAGGCTTCTACCTGCTCGACGTCGCCACCAAGGAGGAGGCGGTCGAGTGGGCCAAGCGGATCCCGGCCTTCCCCGGCACGAAGACCGAGATCCGCCGGGTACCGAGCATCGACGAGTTCCCGCAGGACAACGAGTGGATCATCAAGGAGCGGGCGTGGCGCGAGCGGACCGGTCAGCTCTGATGCCCGACGCCGTGGGCGGCCCGCCGAGCGCCGAGTCGGCGCGGCGGGCCGTCGAGGCGGTGTGGCGGATCGAGTCGGCGCGGATCGTCGGCGCGCTGGCCCGCTACACCGGGGACTTCGCACTCGCCGAGGACGTCGCGCAGGAGGCGGTGGCCGAGGCCCTGGTCACCTGGTCGCGGGAGGGCGCGCCGGCGAGCCCGGTGGGCTGGCTGCTCGCGACCGCGCGGCGGCGGGCCATCGACGGGTTCCGCCGCCGGTCGGCGCTCGACGAGCGGTACGCCCTGCTCGCCGGGCAGCTCGGCGAGGGTGGGGCGACGTCGGGCGTCGTGACCCCGCCGGATCCGTCGGCCGACCTGCCGTGGGATCCGGACCGGGTCGACGACGACGTCCTCGCGCTGATGTTCGTGGCCTGCCATCCGGTACTGTCCCCCGAGGCCCGCGTCGCCCTGACGCTGCGGGTGGTCGGCGGCCTGGGCAGCGAGGAGATCGCGCGCGCGTTCCTGGTGCCCGTGCCGACCGTGCAGGCGCGGATCACCCGCGCGAAGAAGACGATCGCCGCCGCGCGGGTACCGTTCGAGCTGCCGCCCGCCGGGGAGCGTCGCGAGCGGCTCGGCGGGGTCCTGAGCGTGCTGTACGTGATCTTCACGGAGGGCTCGACGGCGACGGCGGGCGACCGCCTGCTGCGCACCGACCTGGCGTACGAGGCGATCCGGCTGGCCCGGATGCTGGCCGCGTTGCAGCCGGACGAGCCGGAGGTGTCCGGGCTGCTCGCCCTGTTCGAGCTGACGGCCGCGCGCTTCCCCGCCCGGACCGGCCCCGACGGCGAGGCGGTGCTGCTGGAGGACCAGGACCGGCGGCGGTGGGACCGGTCCGCGATCCGCCGGGGGCTGGCCGCGATCACCCGGGCCACGGCGGTCGGGCGCGGCCTGGGCCCGTACGGGCTGCAGGCGGCGATCGCGGCCTGCCACGCGACGGCGGCCTCGGTGCCGGAGACCGACTGGGAGCGGATCGTGCTCCTCTACGAGGCGCTGGGCCGGGTGGCGCCCTCGCCGGTCGTCGAGCTGAACCGGGCCGTGGCGGTCGCGATGGCGCACGGGCCGGGGCCGGCGCTGGACATGGTGGACGAGCTGGTGGCCACGGACCGGCTGGCGGGGTCGTACCTGCTGCCGAGTGTGCGGGGCGAGCTGCTCTCCCGGCTGGGGCGGACCGGCGAGGCCCGGGCGGAGCTGGAGCTCGCGGCGCGGCTGTGCGGCAACGCGCGGGAGCGGGCGGTGCTGCTGCGCAAGGCGGCGGCGCTCGGGTGACGGTACCCCTCAGATCATGGTTCGTGGGCTCCGCGCGGAACTCCCGGCAGCGCCCACTTGTGCCGAAACAGAGGCGCAACCTGGTGTCCTGTAAGGGTTTTGGTGCGGTCACCGTTGGCGTGCGTCTATTCCCCGGCGGGCGTGAGATCAATCACGATCTTGAAGAGGTCGGTCCACTGTGCACCCGGCTTTTCATGATCAACACTGGGATGGTTCCACGAGGCCACGCCTCGCTCCACCAACCTGGGGGTAGGAAATTCCGATGCGAAAGCTCGCGACCGGCTTCGCCACGACGCTGACCGCGGCCGTGGCGATCCTGTCCATGACGGGTGGGACCGCCACCGCGGCCACCACATGGACGATCAACCCGACCTGCGCCACGGTCACCGGCCCCGCCGCGCTGACCTACACCACCGACGAGGGCACCACCCTCAAGGCGACCAGCACCGCGCCCACCCCGATCACGTACACCTCGGGGCTCGCCGCCCTGGACTCGGCGAACACGCTGATCGCGGTCCAGGAGGTGACCGTCCAGTCCCCGTGGTCGCTGACCAAGAAGGTGTACCGGTCCACCAACGCCGGCTGTACCTGGACCGCGATCCACACCCTGGCCGACGGCTGGATGCACAAGGCCACCGCGGCCAAGGGCGGCCGGGCGTACCTGTGGTCGCAGGGCAACGACGACTCCGTGTACCGGGTCTCCGGCACCACCGTCACCAAGGTCGTCGACCCGACCGCGTCGACCCCGGTGAACGGCCAGATCGGGCTCATCGGGCTGGGCGTCGACCCGGCCAACGGCCTGCACGTGTACGCCGCCCGCAAGGACGGCCAGCTGTTCGAGTCGACCAACGGCGGCAACAGCTGGACCCCGCGCGGCTCGGCCATCGCCCTCAGCCTGAACGAGTCGGTCAACGAGGTCGAGTTCGACGTCAAGAACCCGCTGCACGCGGTGGCCGGCGTCAGCCGCGAGGGTGTCTGGAACACCTTCGACGGCGGCGTGACCTGGAACCACGTCCAGACCCTGGACGCCACCACCCACCCGAACAGCTTCTACGGCGTCAACATCAACCGGATCGCCGTCTCCCCGCTCGACCCGAACGTGGTCTACGCCCAGGGCTTCGACCTCAGCCAGGTCGACTCCGACGGTGACCAGGGCCGGCAGATCTGGCGCTCCACCGACGGCGGGCGCAACTTCACCGCCATCGTGCACCACGACCCGGCCACGGGCGTGTTCCTCACCAACGACGTGCCGATGTACCCGAGCCCGACGGACGCCAACGTCCTGTACTTCGTGTACGCCGACAACTACGCCAACTACGGCACGGACCTGTTCAGGTACCACGCGGGCACCGGCGCGCTGACCCACACGCACAACCAGTACCACCGGTTGGACGAGATCGTGTTCAACCCGAAGTACCCGACGACGATGTACCTGGCACTCGGCCTGGAGCCGTGAGCGGGCGTTAGACACTGAGACGGGGGCGGGCCGGGCGGCTCGCCCCTCGCCGCGTGGTGGCCACGGGTTCCGTCCAGCCTGTCGGGCCGTGGAGGAGGCCGGGTACGGTCCGGGGCCGGGAGTGGCCGCCGGGGCCGTCAGAGGCGCTTGACCAGCCACCCGCACGGATCGGCCTCGTCGTGGCGGACCCCCGCGTCGTCCAGGTAGTGCCAGTGGTCCACGTACCGGAGGTCGGTGACGGTGTAGCCCAGCCGGAGGTAGAGCGCGGCGGCGCGCGGGTTGTCGTCGGCGACACCCAGGCCGATCAGGGGGTGGCCGAGGCCCCGGGCCCGGGACTCGGCCTCGGCGACCTGGGCGGTGCCGACGCCGTGGCCCTGCCGGTGCGGCGGCCAGACCTGCAGGCCGTTGACCTCCGGGCACCCGAACGCGGCGCGCACCACCGGCTCCCGGGGGCCGTCCCACAGCACCTCGCACGAGCCGACCGGGCCGTCCGCCGCCCAGGCGACCAGGAACGTACCGGTCCCGGCCGTGTGCCGGGCGAACCGGGCGGCGTGCCCCCGGGTCGGGCCGGTGGGCCGCCAGTCCTCCAGGCGGTCGACGTCCTCGGCGGCGCACTCGCGGATGTCCATGCCGGCACGGTAGGCGACGGCGGCCCGACCGGCGAGCCGATTTCGCCGGGGCGCGCGGAGGAGCGCCGGGCCGTGCTGGGCCGCGCGAAGTCGAGCCGGGCCACCCGGGGCCGACGCTCAGCGGAACGCGTTCGCACCGCACTGGTGGGCTCCACGTTCGGTGGAACACCCGCGCACCGGACTGGCGGGCCGACGTTCAGCAGGATTCCTGGATGGCCAACAGCAGCCGGTCCTCACAGCGCCACAGCGTCCCCGAGTAGACGAGCCCGTGATCGTCCGGCGGTCCCTCGATGTGCCCCTTGATGGTGTGCCAGAAGACCTTCGCCTCGGCGGCGGTCAGCCAGGACACACCCTCGCCCCCACCACTTTCGAGAACCGCCACCCGCTGGTCGCGGCGGATCAGTTGCCGGATCCGCTGCTCGGGGATCCACCGGGGGCGTGCCCGCGACCACTCGACGCCCTGGTCGTCCCACAGGCGGTCGTCCTCGAACCGGTTCCGGTACACCTCAGCCACCGCACCATGATGCCCGAACCCACCACCGCCCGCTGCCCCGAAACCACGCATGGTCGGGGCCGCCGACGTGGAGTCGACGGCCCCGACGGTGCGCTACGCGCGGGTCGCGCGTTCCAGCATGGTGCGGTGTCCGATCATCCAGGCCGCCGCGCGGGCCCGCCAGGCCAACGACCACAGCGGTGCCGGGTCGTCGGACTCGGGCGTGATCCGGGCCTGGGTCGCCTCGGCGGCACAGTCCCGGATCGCCAGTTCGATCATGCGGTCGACCAGCCCGTCCCGGCCGGCCACGGGCAGGCCGTACCCGTCCAGGAACAGCCGCAGGTGCAGGGCGCGGCTGGCGGCGTCGGGCAGGTCGTTGCGTTCGGCGACGTCGTCACCGTGCAACTGGGCGTGCCACCAGGCGCAGATCGCGACCTCGTCGAGGGGGTCGACCGGGCCCGCGAGGGTCCAGTCGATGAACGCCACCGGCCGCCCCTCGTGGACGACGGTGTGCCACGGGCCGGCGTCGCAGTGCCCGATCACGGCACCCGGTCCGTCGCGGTGCATCCACCACGGCTGCCAGGCCGCGTCCGGCGGGGGCCGGAAGGAGGCGGTGGCGGCGTGCAGGTCGCGCAGCAGGCCGCCCGCGAGCCAGATGGCCTCGTCCGACCAGGTGCGCGGATGCTCGATGACGCCCTCGATGAAGGTCAGGACCTCGTTGCCGCGGTCGTCGACGCCGCCGCCGAGCACACGGGGGCTGCCGGGGTAGCCGACGTCCTCCAGGTGCCGCAACAGGGCGTGGACCGTGGCGGTCCAGGGTTGCGCGGGACGCAGAACGGTCCCGCTGTGCCGGATGACATTGCTGGGTCCGCCCTCGGCCGCGGGGAGCGGCTGGAAGGCTGATGGGGAAGACACGAATGCTCCTCGTAAGAGTGCGGTACACGGTGACGTGGCGCTGGGAACAGCGCCGACGGGCAGACCGGGGGACCCGGTCCGCGGACCGCTACGAGGCGAACGCACGCGTCCCGTCGGGGGAACCGACGGGGGTGCCACGGGACGTGGCGGAGATCAGATCGCGTGCGGCCCGCACGTCGTAGCCGGGACAACCACCATGCCGAGGACCATGCACGTCATCTTCTACCTCCTGGTTGGACGGACCCGGCCCACGTTAGGCGGTCGAAGCCTTGGCCGCCACCGATTTCGGCCTGTCACAACACCCGGGAAGACGGGTACCGGCAGCCTCGTCACGTACCCGGAAAGTGGGTGTCGCGGGTGGTGACCGTGGCGGGGGAACGGGAGCGGTTCGTCGCCGCGACGACCTCGCGCGCGCTCCCGGCCGCCGGTTCGCTCATCGTGTGCGCGTCGCTGACCAGGAGGGTGTCGTATCCCCTGGTCAGCGCGCCGTCCAGCGTCGCGCGCACGCACACGTCGGTCTGGGCCCCGACGACGAGGAGCCGCCGGACGCCGAGCCCGGACAGCACGGCGTCGAGGGTGGTCCGGTCGAAGGAGTCGGCGTGTTCCTTGTCCACCGACGGTTCCCCGTCGCGCGGGGCCAGTTCGGGGACGATCCGCCAGGCGGCGCTCCCCGGAACCATCCGCGCGTCGAAGTGCCGGACCCAGACGACGGGTACCCGCCCCCGGCGCGCCCGGGCCACCAGGTCGGCGATGTTGGCCACGACCGCGTCGCGCGCGTACGTCGCGTCGAGGGCCCCGTTCTGGGCGTCCACGACGAGGAGCGCGGTGGTCACCGCCCGTCGTCCGGGCGGAGCAGGGCCTCGATCTGGGCGAACTCGGCCCCGCCCATCGGGCCGTGGGCGAGCGCGCCGGCGTTCTCGGTGGCCTGGGCGACGGTGCGGATCCCCGGGATCGGGATCAGCCGCGGGCTGCGCGCCCACAGCCACGCCAGGGCGCCCTGGGACATGGTCCGGCCGCCGGAGGTCAGGAGGTCGCGGATCGCGTCGACCCGGCGGGCCCAGTCCGGGGCGGCCACGCCGTCGGCGAAGTACGTGAGCCATTCCGGCGCGCGGCCCCGGATGTCGTCGGCCCCGACCGCCGCCCCGGCCTGGTACTTGCCGCTGAGCAGCCCCATCGCCAACGGTCCCCGGTTGACGCCGCCGAGGTCCGCCGCCTCGCAGAGCGCGACCATCGCGGCGTTGTCGCGCAGCACCGACTGGTCGAACTGGATCGCGGCGCAGTGCGGGCCGGCCCCGGCGAACGCGGCGGCGCGGGCCGGGTCGTCGGTGCTCCAGCCGTAGGCGCGGATCTTGCCGGCGGCCACCAGGTCCTCCAGCGGGTCGACCAGGTCGAGCGCCTCGTCGAGGGGCAGGGCGTTGATGTGCAGCTGGTACAGGTCCAGGTGGTCGGTGTCGAGCCGGGCGAGCACCCCGTCCAGGCAGGACCGCATGTACTCCGCGCTGCCGTCCTGCCCCAGCGTCCGCTTGGTCGTCTCGTCGAACCTGGGCCCGAACTTGCTGGCGAGCACCACCTCGTCCCGCCGGCCCCGCAGCGCCCGGGCGAGGACCCGTTCGCTGTGCCCGGCGCCGTACACGCTGGCCGTGTCGAAGAAGGTGATGCCCAGGTCCAGGGCGTGCCGGACCGCGCGGACCGACTCGTCGTCGTCGACGTTCCCCCAGCCCAGGGGCTGCTCGCCGTCCCAGAAGGGCCCGCCGATCGCCCAGCAGCCGAAGCCCGCCGCGGAGACCTCGATCCCGCTCCGTCCGAGAGTTCTCGTCTGTGTCATGTCCGCCAGCCAACTACCTGGAGCGCGCTCCAGGTCAAGTAGGCTCCGGCACATGATCCGGTACTCGCCCTCGGAGGCCGCCGAGAAGAGCGGCTTCAGCCTGGACACGCTGCGCTACTACGAGAAGATCGGCCTGCTCGCCGACATCGACCGCACCAGCGGCGGGCGGCGGGTCTTCTCCGACGACGACCTCGGCTGGCTCAGCCTGCTGCGCTGCCTGCGGGACACGGGGATGCCGATCGCCCGGATGTGCCGGTTCGCGGAGCTGGCGCGCGCCGGGGCCGACACGGTCGCCGAGCGGACCGGGTTGCTGGAGGAACACGCGCGCGGGGTCGAGGCGCAGCTGGAACTCCTGCTCCGGCAGCAGCGCAACCTGAACGACAAGATCGCGTTCTACCGGCGGCAGCTCGCGGCCTGAGGGTCCGGCACCCGGGCGCCGGACCCCGGCGCCGGCTACTCCCAGAAGCACCAGAACGGGATGGGCCCCTCCGTGGCCTGGCAGTCCTGGCTCGGGTACGCCACGGTCCGGTGGTCGGCACGGACGGCGGACGCGCCCAGCGTGGCCAGTCCGGTGAGAATCAGGGTCACGGTCAGCAGGCGTACCAGGGTTCTGCCCATCAGGAGCTCCTCACCTCGGTCATCGATTGCCATCAGTATGCCGGAGCGCGGGCCGGGGCGCGGGCCATTCGGTCCACAATGGCCGGTGCTACCGGCCGGCGGCCCGCACCACGAGCGTGCCGGCGCCCGCGTCCAGCACCGCCGGCACCCCGAGCCCCACCGCCACCTGCTGGTCGCCGTGGCCGATCGGCAGGCCGCCCAGGACGGGTACGCCCAGGGAACCCAGTTGCTCCAGGAGTACGTCCGAGACGCTCGGGCCTCCGTCGTCCACACACCCGGCGAACTGCCCGACCGCGACGCCCCGGATCCCGGCGAACCAGCCGGCCCGCTTCAACTGCACGAGGGACCGGTCGACCCGGTAGGGCTCCTCGCCGACCGCCTCGATCAGCAGGATCGCGCCGTCCAGGTCGAGCGCGTGCCGGGTACCGGCCGTCGCCGCCAGCATCGTGAGATTGCCGCCCAGGAGCGTGCCCCGCGCCGTACCGGCCACCCGGACCCCGAAGGTGTCCTCCGCCTCGTCGGCCGCGACGGTGACCGGCTCCGGCGACATCAGCGCCCGCCGCGCGCCCCGGACCCCGAGCGCGTCGGCGTCCTCGACGAACTGGGCGGCCGTCGGGCCGTGCACGCTCGCCACGCCGGCCTCGCGCCACAGGGCGGCGTGCAGGGCGGTGAGGTCGGAGAAGCCCAGCACGAGTTTCGGATCCGCCCGGACCGCGGCGTAGTCGACCCCGTCCACGATGCGCTGCACACCGTAGCCGCCGCGCAGGCAGATCACGCCCCGGACCTCCTCGTCCCGCAGCGCCGCGTTCAGGTCGGCCAGGCGCTCGGCGTCCGTACCGGCCAGGTGGGTCCAGCGGTTCAGCGCGTTGTCGCCGAGCCGGGCGCGCAGGCCCCAGCCCCGCACCACCTCGACCGCCGCCACGGCCCAGGGTTCGGGGACCGCGCCGGAGGGGGCGACGAGCGCGACGAGATCGTTCTCCCGGAGGTGGCGCGGCTGGAGCATGGCACGCATCGTAGCCAGTGCCGCTCCCGTGGTCACTCCCCCCGGTACGCCCGCCGGATGGCCTCGAGGTCGAGCTTCTTCATCGGCAGGAACGCCCGGGTCACGCGGTCGACCTGCTCCCGGCTGCCGTCGCGCATCATGGTCCCGAGTTCCGTGGGGCTGATCTGCCACGACACCCCGAACCTGTCCTTGAGCCACCCGCACTGTTCGGCCTCCGGGACGGCGGACAGCTTCGCCCAGTAGCCGTCCAGCTCCGCCTGGTCGGCACAGTCGACCATGAACGAGACGGCCTCGTTGAACGTGAAGCCGTGCTCGTGCGCGCTGTCCATCGCCGCGAACCACCGGTCCAGGATCCGGAAGTCGCCGAACATCAGCGCGCCCTCCCGGTCGGGTTCCATGCCGCCGGGGTAGCGCGCGACCGTGCCCTGTTCGGAGTCGCCGAACACGGACAGGTAGAAGCCGACGGCCTCCTCGGCCTGGCCGTAGCGGTCGCCGACGAACAGCAGCGACGGCAGGATCGGCGGGCGCGGGTCGCCGTCGGGGCCGGTGAGCATCAGCTGCCAGGACAGGCCGTAGCGGTCCTGGATCCAGCCGTAGCGCTCGCTGAACGGGTACTTGTCCAGCGGCATCAGGACCGTGCCGCCCTCGGCCAGCCTCTCCCACGCGACGTCGATCCGCTCCCGGGCCCCGGCCGGGTCCACGTGCGGCGGGCCGTAGTCGACGATGAAGGAGACCGACGGGTTGAACCGGAACACGGGCCCGGCGCTGATGGCCATGAAGTCCTGGCCCCACAGCCGGAACGAGACGAGGTCGCAGTCCCCGGACGGCGTGTCGTGCAGCGTGGACACGTGGGTGACCTTCGAGTCCGGGAACACGGAACAGTAGAACTCCGCCGCCTCGACGGCCTCCGTGTCGAACCACAGATGTGGGGTGATCTTCTGGGTGTCCATGTCGCGTCTCCTCAGCACCGTCGATGCCCGTGGCCCCCCTGCGAGGCTACCGCCGGGCCCGGGGGCAGGGGGCCGGATGCGGTGGGTACCCCGCTCGCGCTTCAGGGTTTGGCCCGGCAAGGACGCTGTGGCCGTGACAGACAAAAGCCCTTTTTTGGGTACCAAGTGGCAGTCACCGGGCCGGCCACCACCCGGGGAGATTTCCGGCCTCGATGTCGGCGCTGAGCGCGTCGGCCCTGCGGTTGGCCAGGTCGCGGGTCGGGTAGACGTCGGCGAAGACCGCGCCCTCCCGGGCCGCGGTCCGGCCCCGGATGCCCGGCCGCACGGTCACCAGCCGGTGGGTCCGGAAGGTCAGGTGGTACCAGAGCCACCGGCCCCACATCGGGAACACCCCGAGGAGTGCCAGCGGCATGAACAGGCAGCCCAGCTCCCCCACCGCGGAGTCGGCGGGATCCCGGTAGGCGGCGTGGATCCAGGGCCAGCACCTCCACTGGTTGCCCCGCACGACGGCCACGGTCCAGTTGTTGCCGTCGGGATCCTTCACCAGTTGCAGCGGACGGTCGCGGTACGGGAAGACCATGGCGCCGAAGGTAGCCGGCCATGGTGAACGGCCGGATACTCGGCTGCGGGCGACGCCGGCACGCCCTAGGCTGCCGATCATGGGGCTGACCAGGCACCCTCGACGGTCCGGAAATGAGTTGGGAATGACGAGTCACCTGTTCGCGGTCTGCTTCGACGCGCTGGAACCCGCGCGGGTCGCGCGGTTCTGGTCGGCGCTCCTGGGCTGGGAGCCGGCCGAGGACCCGGCCGACGGCGTCACGCTCCTGCCGAACGACGACACCGGGTTCCGGCTCCGGTTCGTCCCGACCACAGAGCCCAAGGTCACCCAGAACCAGATGCACTTCGACCTGACGAGTACGTCCCTGGAGAACCAGCGCGAGACGGTCGCCCGGGCGCTCGACCTCGGCGGACAGCACGCGGACGTCGGCCAGACCGGGGACGAGGGGCACGTGGTGCTCGCCGACCCGGAGGGCAACGAGTTCTGCGTCATCGAACCGGGCAACAACTTCCTCGCCGACTGCGGGTTCGTCGGCGCGCTGGCCTGCGACGGCTCCCAGGACGTCGGATACTTCTGGAGCGGGGCGCTCGGCTGGCCGCTCGTCTGGGACCAGGACCAGGAGACCGCGATCCGCTCCCCGCACGGCGGCCCGAAGGTCACCTGGGGCGGCCCGCCGCTGGAGCCCCGGACGGGCCGCGAGCGGGTGTACTTCGACCTCGCTCCCCCGGTCGGCGGGGATCAGCGTGCCGAGGTGGACCGGTTGCTGTCGCTGGGCGCGAAGGACGGCGGCGCGGGGGCCGGTGTCGGCCGGGACGGGGCCGGCCGGGTGGCGATGGTCGATCCCGACGGGACCAGGTTCTCGCTGCTGCCGCCCCGGTAGGACCGGCCCGGCGGACAGGCGGGCCGAGTTGGACAGGCCGGGTCAGGCGGGCCCCTCGGCCGTGGCCGGGCCGTCCGGGACTCCGGGCACAGTGCCATCCGACCCCCCGGACCCGGTCGGATCGGCGGCTCCCCCGGCCGTGGCGGCGGGCAGGCTCAGGGTCATCGTCAGCCCGCCACCCGGCGTGGTCTCCGGATCCAGGGTCCCGCCCATCGCCTCGGCGAGCCCCCGCGACAGCGCCAGCCCGAGGCCGACCCCCGTGGCGTTGTCGCGGTCCCCGAACCGCTGGAAGGGCAGGAACACCCGGTCCCGGGCGGACTCGGGGATACCCGGCCCGTGGTCGATGACCCGGATCTGCACCCGGCCCGCGTGCGCGCTCGCCGTGACCATCGGCGGCCGGTCCGGCGGGCTGTACCGCAGGGCGTTGGCGAGCAGGTTCACCAGGATGCGTTCGACGAGCGCGGGGTCGGCGTACACGTCGGGCAGGTCGTGCGGGGTGCGGACCGCCACGGCCAGGGAGCGCACGCCGAGGTCGTCGACGGCCCGGGGCACCACCTCGCCGACCCCGAAGGCCTCCGGGCGCGTGCCCAGCGCGCCGGCCTGCAGGCGGCTCATGTCCAGCAGGTTCTCCACGAGCCGGCCGAGGCGTTCGAGGGACTCGTCGGCGGTGGCGAGCAGCTCCTCGCGGTCGGCCTCGCTGAACGCGACCTCGGTGCTGCGCAGGCTGCTGACCGCCGCCGTCGCCGACGCCAGGGGGCTGCGCAGGTCGTGGCTGACGGCGCGCAGCAGGGCGGTCCGGAGCCGGTCGACCTCGGCGAGCGGGGCGGCGGTGGCGGCCTGTTCGGCGAGCCGTTCCTGGCGCAGCGCGACGGCCGCCTGGGCCGCGAACGCCTCCACGATCCGCTGGTCGGACGCCGCGAGGGGATGGCCGGACAGAACCAGGGACAGGGTGTCGTCCACGACGACGTCGACATCGCCCTCGCTCGGCGCGCCGCACGGCTGGCCGCCGACGGTGGCGACGATCCGCCAGGCGTCGGGGTCGCGTTGCCGGTCCGGGCCCGGCGGGGTGTCCGGCCGGCGTTCCAGCAGGGTCACGCCGCGCAGGGTGAAGGCCTCCAGGAGCTGGTCGAGCAGGGCGGTGAGCGGCCGGTCGCCGCGCAGGACCCCGCCGGCGACGGTGGACAGGATCTGGGCCTCGGCGCGGGCCCGGGCGGCCTCGGTGGTGCGGCGGGCGGCGAGTTCCACGGCGACCGCGACGGCGACCGCGACGACCAGGAACACGACGAGGGCCAGGACGTTCTCCCGGTCGGAGATCGTCCACTCGTGGAACGGCGGGGTGAAGTACCAGTTCAGCAGGAGCGAGGCGACCACGGCGGCGGCGAGGGCCGGCCACAGGCCGCCGACGAGCGCGACCCCGACCACGGCGGCGAGGAACAGCAGGATGTCGCTGGGCAGGCTGAGCTGGTCGCGCAGGAGGCTCAGGCCGCCCGTCATCAGCGGCAGCCCGATCGCGGCGAGCAGGAAGCCGGCGGTCCGGCGGCGGGTCGGCACGCCCGCGCGGGGGGCGGACCGGAGCCGGCCGCGCCGGGACTGCTCGTGCGTGACGAGGTGCACGTCGATGCTGCCGGACTCGGCCGTGGTGGTGACGCCGACGCCCGGGGACAGGATCTGGGCGAACCGGCCGCGCCGGCTCGCGCCCAGGACCAGCTGGGTGGCGTTGACGCCCCGGGCGAAGTCGAGCAGGGCCCGGGGGATGTCGTCGCCGACGACCCCGTGGTACGTGCCGCCGATGTCCTCGAGCATGGTGCGCTGCCGGGCGAGGTGCGCCGGGTCCGCGCCGGTCAGGCCGTCGCCCCGGGTGACGTGCACGCCCAGCAGGTCCGAGCCCTTGGTCCGGTCGGCGATCCGCCCCGCCCGGCGGACCAGGGTCTCGCCCTCGGGGCCGCCGGTGAGCGCGACGACCACCCGTTCCCGCGCCTCCCAGGTGCGCTGGATGCCGTGTTCGGCCCGGTAGCGTTCCAGCTGGTCGTCGACCTTGTCGGCCAGCCACAGCAGGGCCAGTTCGCGCAGGGCCGTCAGGTTGCCGGGCCGGAAGTAGTTGCCGAGCGCGGCGTCGACCTTGTCGGCCTGGTAGATGTTGCCGTGCGCCATCCGGCGGCGCAGCGCCTCCGGGGTCATGTCGACCAGTTCGATCTGCTCGGCGGCGCGCACGACGGAGTCGGGGATCGTCTCGCGCTGCGTGATGCCGGTGATCTGTTCGACCACGTCGTTGAGGGACTCGATGTGCTGGATGTTGACGGTGGTGATCACGGAGATGCCGGCGTCGAGCAGGGCCGCGATGTCCGCCCAGCGTTTGGCGTGCGCCGAGCCGGGCACGTTGGTGTGGGCCATCTCGTCGACGAGGGCCACCTGCGGGGCCCGGGCCAGGACCGCGTCGAGGTCCAGCTCGGTGAACGCGGCGCCCCGGTAGGTCATGTCCCTGCGGGGTACGGCCTCCAGGCCCTCCGCCATGGCCGCGGTGAGCGCCCGGCCGTGGGTCTCGACGTAGCCGACCACCACGTCCGTCCCGCGTTCGTGCCGGCGGTGGCCCTCTTCGAGCATCTTGTAGGTCTTGCCCACGCCGGGGGCGGCCCCGAGGTAGACGCGTAGCTGTCCGCGGGTCACGGTGCCGCCCCCTTCCGTCACGGGTAACGCTGGTCGAGTGCCAGGTTCAACTCCAGCACATTGACGGCCGGCTCGCCGATGAAGCCCAGTGCCCGGCCCGTCGTGTGCTCGTCGACCAGTTTGGCGAGGGTCGCCGGGTCGGTGTCGCGCGCCTTGGCGACCCTCGCCAGCTGGAGTTTCGCGTACTCCGGCGTGATGTCCGGGTCGAGGCCGCTGCCGCTGGCGGTGACCGCGTCGGCGGGCACGGCGGGCTTGTCCGGGGCCGCACCCCGGACCGGCGTGACGACGCCCTTGGAGTAGTCCTCCCCGAACACGGCCAGTTCGACCCGGACGCCCTGGTAGGTGTCGAGGAAGGGCCTGACGCCCTCGTCCTTCCTCGGCGCCTTCGCCGCGGCGTCGTAGCGGGTCGCGGTCTCGTTGAGGCTGACGACCCGGGTGATCGGGCCGTTGAGCCCCTCCGCCCGGAAGACCGCGAGCACGGCGCCCAGGCCGCCCGAGGTGCAGAACGGCCGGGAGCCGTCCACGCCCTCCCGTTCGCCGACCTCCTTGCTGCGGGTGCAGACCTGGGTGAGCAGGCTCCGCTTGCCGCCGTCGCCGTCGGTGGAGTCCGGGTCGAGCGCCGGGTCGCCGAGGGTGTCCACGACGCTCTCGGGGCCCAGGTTGCTGGCGCTGGTGGCCGTCGGGTCGTAGCCGGCACCGGCGGCGGAGGGCCGGGACCGGAAGTAGCCGGGGTGGCCGTCGAAGGCCTGGCCGAGCAGGGTACTGCCGACCGGCCTCCCGTCGCGTTCGACGATCGAGCCGTGGGCGTTGGCCTTCAGTCCGGGGAGCTGCGCGACGGCGGTGATCAGCAGCGGGTAGGCGATGCCGAGCACCACGGTGAACACCGCGAGGGCGCGCAGGGCCGCCAGGTGGGCGGAGATCCAGGTGGGCAGTCTCATGGTCACATTCCCGGGATGAACTGGACGAGCAGGTCGATGAGCTTGATGCCGACGAACGGGGCGATGATGCCGCCGAGGCCGTAGACCAGCAGGTTGCGGCTGAGCAGCTTCGAGGCCCCGCCGGGGACGTACTTCACGCCGCGCAGCGCCAGCGGGATCAGCGCGACGATGACGAGGGCGTTGAAGACGACCGCCGACAGGATCGCCGACAGCGGGCTGTGCAGGCGCATGATGTTGAGGGCGTCGAGGCCCGGGTACACGGCGGCGAACATGGCCGGGATGATCGCGAAGTACTTGGCGATGTCGTTGGCGATCGAGAACGTGGTCAGCGCGCCCCGGGTGATGAGCAACTGCTTGCCGATCTCGACGATCTCGATGAGCTTCGTCGGGTCGGAGTCGAGGTCGACCATGTTGCCGGCCTCCTTCGCGGCCGACGTACCCGTGTTCATCGCGACGCCGACGTCCGCCTGGGCCAGCGCGGGAGCGTCGTTGGTGCCGTCCCCCGTCATGGCGACGAGCCGACCGCCCTCCTGTTCCTTCCTGATGTAGGCGAGCTTGTCCTCCGGGGTGGCCTCCGCGAGGAAGTCGTCCACGCCGGCCTCGTCGGCGATCGCCTTCGCGGTCAGCGGGTTGTCGCCGGTGATCATCACTGTCCGGATGCCCATCCGGCGCATCTCGTCGAACCGCTCGCGCATCCCGGCCTTGACCACGTCCTTGAGGTGGATCACCCCGAGGGTGCGGGCGTGCTGGCCCGGCCGGCACTCGGCGACCACCAGGGGGGTACCGCCGGAGCCGCTGATCGCGTCCACGGCCGCGCCGACCTCGTCGGTGGGGTGCCCACCGTTGTCGCGGACCCACTTCATCACGGCCGAGGCCGCGCCCTTGCGGATCCGCCGGGTCCCGGCGTCCTCGGCCAGGTCGACCCCCGACATCCGGGTCTGCGCCGTGAACTCCACGAACGTCGCGTGGGTCATGGTCCCCTCCTCCCGCGCCCGCAGCCCGTACCGGGTCTTGGCGAGCACCACCACGGAACGGCCCTCGGGCGTCTCGTCGGCCAGGCTCGACAGCTGGGCTGCGTCCGCGAGTTCCTCGGAGGAAACCCCCGCGACGGGTACGAAGTCGCTCGCCTGCCGGTTGCCGAGCGTGATCGTGCCCGTCTTGTCGAGCAGCAGGGTGTTCACGTCGCCGGCCGCCTCGACCGCCCGGCCGCTCATGGCGAGGACGTTGCGCTGGACGAGGCGGTCCATGCCGGCGATGCCGATCGCGGACAGCAGCGCGCCGATCGTGGTCGGGATCAGGCAGACCAGCAGCGAGACCAGCACGATGCCGGTGACGCCGTCGCCGTCGATGACGGCGGAGTCCAGGGCCGGGGAGGCGGCCTTGGCGAAGATCGCAAGGGGCTGCATGGTCGCCACGGCCATCAGGAAGATGATCGTCAGCGAGGCGAGCAGGATGTTCAGCGCGATCTCGTTGGGGGTCTTCTGCCGGCTCGCGCCCTCGACCAGGCTGATCATCCGGTCGATGAAGCTCTCCCCCGGCTTCTGGGTGATCCGCACGACGATCCGGTCCGAGAGCACCCTGGTGCCGCCGGTGACCGCGCTGCGGTCGCCGCCGGACTCCCGGATGACCGGGGCCGACTCGCCGGTGATGGCCGACTCGTCGACGCTGGCGATGCCCTCGACGACGTCGCCGTCGCCCGGGATGGTCTGGCCGGCCTCCACGACGACGTGGTCGCCGAGCTGGAGCAGATTCGCCGCGACGGACTCCTCGGTGGCGGCGGTCGCACCGGGCCTCCAGTCCACCAGTCTGCGGGCCACCATGTCGGTCTTCGCCCGGCGCAGGGTGTCGGCCTGGGCCTTGCCCCGGCCCTCGGCCACCGCCTCGGCCAGGTTGGCGAAGACCACGGTCAGCCAGAGCCAGATCGTGATCAGCCAGGCGAACACGCTCGGCTCCGTGATGGCCAGCACCGTGGTGAACACGGAACCGATCTCCACGATGAGCATGACCGGGTTGCGCCACAGGGTGCGCGGGTCGAGCTTGCGCAGCGCGTCCGGCAGGGACCTGTAGAGCTGCTTCGGGTCGAGCAGGCCGCCCGAGACCCGCCCCTGGTGCGGGGCCGCGTCGGCAGTGGTGACAGCCATGGGTGTCTGAGTCCTTGTCATGTCTAGAACAGCCCCTCGGCGATGGGACCCAGCGCCAGGGCGGGGAGGAAGGTCAGGGCGACCAGCACCACGGTCACGCCCACGACCATGCCGACGAACAGCGGCCGGTGGGTGGGCAGCGTGCCGGCGGAGGCCGGGGTGGGCTTCTGTCTCGCGAGCGAACCGGCCAGGCCGAGGACGAAGATGATCGGCAGCAGGCGGCCGAGGACCATGGCCAGGCCCAGCGCGGTGTTGAACCAGGTCGTGTTCACCGAGATGCCCGCGAACGCCGAACCGTTGTTGTTGGCGGCGGAACTGAACGCGTAGAGCACCTCGGAGTAGCCGTGCGGCCCGGAGTTGAGCATGCTCGCCCGCTGCTCCGGGGAGGACATGGCCAGCGCGGTGCCGACCAGCACGATGCAGGGCGTGACCAGGAAGTACAACGAGGCGAACTTGATCTCCCGGGCGCCGATCTTCTTGCCCAGGTACTCCGGTGTCCGCCCGACCATCAGGCCCGCGATGAACACCGTGAGGACCGCGAGCACGAGCATGCCGTAGAGCCCGGAGCCCGTGCCGCCGGGCGCGACCTCGCCGAGCTGCATGTTCAGCATCAGGATGCCGCCGCCGAGCGCGGAGTACGAGTCGTGGAAGGAGTCCACCGCGCCCGTGGAGGTCAGGGTCGTCGCCGCCGCGAAGGTCGCCGAGTTGGCCACCCCGAACCGGGTCTCGCGGCCCTCCATCGAGGAGCCGACCGCCTGCGGGACGGTGCCCGGGGCGTGCGTCTCCAGGGCCATGACGCCGACGGTGCTGGCGACCGCGATGATCCCCATGACCGCCGCGATCGCGAGGCCCTGGCGCCGGTCGCCGACCATCCGGCCGAAGACCCGGGGCAGGCTGAACGGGATGAACAGGATCAGGAAGATCTGCAGCCAGTTCGTCCACGCCGTCGGGTTCTCGAACGGGTGCGCCGAGTTGGCGTTGTAGAAGCCGCCGCCGTTGGTGCCGAGTACCTTGATGACCTCCTGGCTGGCGACCGGGCCGCCCGTGACGTGCTGGGTCGCACCGGCGAGCGTCGTGACGTCGGTACCCGTCGAGAAGTTCTGGATCGTGCCTGCGGCCACGAACACGATCGCGCCGATCACCGCCACGGGCAGCAGGACCCGCAGGCAGACCCGGGTCAGGTCCACCCAGAAGTTGCCCAGGGTGTCCGACCGGCTCCGGGCGAAGCCGCGCACCAGGGCCACGGCCACCGCGACGCCGACGGCGGCGGAGACGAAGTTCTGCACCGCCAGGCCCGACATCTGCACCAGGTGACCCATGGTCGACTCACCGGAGTAGGACTGCCAGTTGGTGTTGGACATGAAGCTGATAGCGGTGTTCCACGCCTGGTCGCTCTTGACCGGCGGGAAGCCCAGACTCAGCCACAGCTTGTCCTGGATCCGTTGGAAGGCGTAGAGGAACAGCACCGACAGCAGCGAGAAGGCCAGCACGCTGCGGGCGTAGGTGCCCCAGGTCTGTTCCTTCGCGGGGTCGGCGCCGATGGCCCTGTAGACGCCGCGCTCGACCGCGTTGTGCTTCGTGCCGGTCAGGGCGCGGAACATGTAGTCGCCGAAGTACCGGTAGGAGATCACCAGTGCGGCGATCAGCGAGGCGACGAACAGCACGCCGGCTGTGGTCGTGTCCATCAGAAACGCTCCGGGAACAGGAGGGCCGCCACCAGGAACAGGGCCAGCCCGACAGCGAGGACCAGGCCGACGAGGTTGACAGCGTTCACAGCTTCTCGACCCCCCTGACCACCAGCGCCAGGATCGCGAACACAGCCACGGTCAGCACCACGTACGCCAGATCAGGCACCGTGCTTCTCCTCTTCGTAGTTTGTCGTTCTCGGCAGCTCGGAAGCGCCGCCCGACCACGGTCGTCCTTCGACCGCGCCACGAAGTAGAACCCCTGGTGGGACCCCGAAACAGGGGTCCATACGCGATCCCTACGGCCCGGCCCGCAATCTTGACGTTTTCGCTACGGGGCCCTCGCCGGAATGCCTTCCAGGAGGAAGGAAATACTGATAGTGCGACAATTGGCCCGCACACGGATATGCCGGGCGTCCGGCGGGCATCGCCGAAGCCCCGGTCCGCGCCGGTCTCCCCGCCTACCGACCCGTGGTCAGTGCACGCTCACGACGACCTTGCCGAGGGCGTGCCCCTCGCCCACCCGGGCCAACGCCCGGGGCACCTCGTCCAGGGTGAAGGTCCGGTCGATGTGGATGTCGAGCTCACCCGCCACGCAGAGCTCGGCGACCGGTTCGAAGTACGCCGGACCTTCCTTCACGGCGAGCACGCCCAGGCGGCGGTGCGTGAGCCGACCGACGACCGAGCCGACCGTCAGTACCCGCAGCAGCGTCCGCACCGATCCGCCCACGCACCGGTAACGGCCGCCGGGGGCCAGTGCCCGGCGGTAGGCGAACACCGACCGGTGCGCGACCATGTCGAGGACGAGATCGTACGGACCGCAGCGGGTGAAGTCCTCGCTGCGGTAGTCGATCACCCTGTCCGCGCCGACCGATCGCATGAACTCGAGCTTGTTCGCGTTGTCGACGCCGGTCACCTCGGCACCGAGCCGCTTGGCCAGCTGGATCGCGAACGCACCCGAACCCCCGCCGGCACCGTTGATCAGGACCCGCTGCCCGGCCGTGACGCCGTCGATGCCCTGCCACGCGATGACACCCGCCTGCGGGATCGTCGACGCCTCCGCGAAGGTCAACTCCGGGGGCTTGCGGGCCAGCGCCGACGCGGGGGCGATCGCGTACTCGGCGAAGCCGCCCTTGAGCATCAGGTTGTCGCCGTACACCTCGTCGCCGGGCCGGAACCGGGTGACGTCCGGGCCGACCGCGTCGACCCGACCGGCGATGTCCGAGCCGAGGATCCGGCGCGCCGGGGAGCGCAGTCCGCCGATCCGCGCATACAGCGGCGTGCCCCGGAGGTTCTCCCAGTCGCTGAGGTTGACCGAGGTCGCCGCGACCCTGACGAGCACCTGGCCGGCGCTCGGTGAGGGCTTGGGGATGTTCTCGATCCGGAGCACGTCCGGCGGCCCGTAGTGGTCGTACACGACCGCTCTCATGGGCCCACCCTAATCCTTCCGATCGGCGGCCGGGCGGGCGAATCGCGCCGCACCACAATGGGCGCCCCGCCGAGGAAGGCGTCGTCGACTCCTCGGCGCGGCGTGGGCGCTTGCTAACCTCGTGGGGCATTTCACCGTTGATGGCAGATCACGTGCTCCGCGAGGAAACCGGTGCTCCGGGAGCGATCTTCGGGGGATCTCCTTCCAGCGTGACCGGCTCCGATCATGGTCGCGCCGACGAGCGTCCCGACGAATGTCGGCGCTCGTCTCACGTTCGGGGCTCCGGGGACGTCTTCCAGGCACAGGAGGAAAGGAAGAGCAATGAACGCGCGACACACGGTGGTGGACACCACGCTCGGACAGGTCACGATCGTCGCCTCCGACACCGCGATCACCGGCCTGTACTTCCCGGACCACACCCGCCGACCCGGCCAGGAGGCGTTCGGCCGCGAGGTCGGCGTCGAGGGCGACGCGCTGCTCTCCATGGCGGCGACGCAGCTCCACGAGTACCTGGGCGGCACGCGCCACGAGTTCGACCTTCCGCTGCACGCGGCCGGCGCCGCCTTCCAGCACACCGTGTGGGGCATGGTGGCGGAGATCCCGTTCGGCGAGACCACGACCTACGGCGCGATCGCCGAACGCCTCGGCGACAAGGCGATGTCCCAACGGGTCGGCCAGGCGGTGGGCGCCAACCCGCTGTGCGTCTTCGTCCCGTGCCACCGCGTACTCGGCGCCACCGGGAAGCTCACCGGGTACGCCGGCGGGCTGGAGCGGAAGCAGACCCTGCTGGAACTGGAGGAACCCGCCCAGGTCAGAGCGGGAAGATTGTTCTAGCGGACCTCCAGTGGCACTCACCGTGGCCGTACTCAATGGGATGAAGATGAAGCAACCGTTCGAGACAGTAGTCGCGCGGCACGGCGCCACCGTTCTGCGGGTCTGCCGTGCGGTCCTGGGCGTGCACGACGCCGACGACGCGTGGTCGGAGACGTTCCTCGCCGCGCTCCGCGCGTACCCGGACCTGCCGGACACGGCGAACGTCGAAGCGTGGCTCGTCACGATCGCCCGCCGCAAGGCGATCGACGTGCACCGGGCGACGCGGCGCAACCCCCTGCCGGTCGACGAGCTTCCCGACGCGCCGACCGCGCTGGGGATCCCCGACACGGACGAGGCCGACGTGTGGGGGTTCGTCGGTCAGTTGCCGGACAAGCAGCGGCACGCGATCACCTTCCGGTATCTCGCCGGGATGTCCTACGCGGAGATCGCGGCGATCCTCGGCGGAACCGTCGACGCGGCCCGGCGGGCCGCTGCGGACGGCCTCAAGAAACTCAAGACGAACTATCCGGGCGCGATCATGAAAGGAGCAGGACCATGAACGACACGAACACCGACGAGACCCTCGCCGTCCTGTCAGCGCCCATCGACCCCGAGAAGCTGGCGATGCTGCACCGTCGACTGGAGGCCGAGGCGGAGGCCGAGGGCCTGGTCGACGTGGCCTACACGACGGTCGACAGCCCGGTCGGCGAGCTGCTCCTGGCCGCGACCCCGAAAGGGCTGATCCGGGTCGCCTTCGCCGTGGAGGACCACGACCGGGTGCTGGAGTCCCTGGCCGCCCAGGTCAGCTCCCGCATCCTGCGTTCCCCGCAGCGGCTCGACCCCGTGGCCCGCGAGCTGGCCGAGTACTTCGACCGGAAGCGGACGGTCTTCGACCTCACCCTCGACCTGTCGCTGTCCCGCGGATTCCGCCAGCTCGTGCAGCGGCACCTGCCGGAGATCGGCTACGGCCGGACCCTCAGCTACCGCGAGATGGCCGAGCTGGTCGGTAACCCGAAGGCCGTCCGGGCGGTCGGCACCGCCTGCGCGACCAACCCGCTCCCGGTCGTGGTGCCCTGCCACCGGGTGCTGCGCACCGACGGGTCGCTGGGCGGTTACCTCGGCGGGCTGGAGGCCAAGACCACCCTGCTCGCACTGGAGGCGGCGGCGTGACCACCAGGAAGGACCAGTCGGCCGACCCGTGGCGCGGACGCGTCGAGTCGGCCGACTGGCCGGCCGTCGCCGAGGAGATCAACGAGTACGGCGGGGCGCTCCTGCCGCAGCTCCTGACGCCCGAGGAGACCGTGGAGTTCCGGGCGCTCTACGACAGCGGAGAGCTGTTCCGCAGCACGGTCGACATGGGCCGGTACCGCTTCGGCGAGGGCCAGTACCGCTACTTCCACGCCCCGTATCCCGTACCGGTCGAACGACTCAAGCAGGCGCTGTACCCGCGACTGCTGCCGATCGCCCGCGACTGGTGGGCCAAGCTCGGCCGCAAGGCGCCGTGGCCGGACACCCTGGACGAGTGGCTGCGGATGTGCCACGACGCCGGCCAGACCAAGTCGACGGCGATCCTGCTGAAGTACGGCGAGAAGGACTGGAACGCGCTGCACCGCGACCTCTACGGCGACCTCGTGTTCCCGCTCCAGGTCGTCATCAACCTGAACGAGCCCGGGGTGGACCACACCGGCGGCGAGTTCCTGCTGCTGGAGCAGCGCCCCCGCGCGCAGTCCCGGGGCACGGCCACCCTCCTCCCCCACGGACACGGCTACGTGTTCACCACCCGGGACCGTCCGGTGCGGTCGGCCCGGGGCTGGTCCGCCGCCCCGGTCCGGCACGGTGTCTCCGCGATCCGGTCGGGAGAGCGGCACACGCTCGCCCTCGTCTTCCATGACGCCGCGTGAGCTCGGCCTTCGCGGCGGAACGCGGGGAGGCGCGGACGCCGTGACCAGTCCCCTGCTGCGCTCCCACCTCGACGTCCAGCCGCGATCATCGGTCACCGACGTGGAGACGGCGGCCCTCGTCGCCGCCGCCCGGGCCCGTGGTGCTCGGACCATCGCGATCGGTTCAGGTCGCGACCCGGGCACACTCGACGCCGCGCGGACCCTGGCGGACGCCTGGGAAAGTACCGGAGGCGACGTCGCGCTGAGGCTCACGTGGCCCGAGGTCGCGGCCTCCTGGCTCCGGCAGGCCACCCGCTTCGCGGCGGCGGAGGCGGACCTGTGGATCATGCTCGGGCCGCCGGTCGGCTGGGCGCAGATGACCCGGCGGCTGTTGTGGTCCACCTCGTGGAAACCGGCCCGCGCACTCCTCGCCGGCGCGGTCTCCGACAGTGACGTACTCGGCCTGGTCGGGCCGCACAACCTGTCGGGCATCGCCGGCGTCACCCGGGACGGGCACCCGTGGCACCTCGCCCCGGACGGCCGGATCGTGGCCGCATGACGCTGTTCACACCCGACATCGAGCCGGGAGAGCCCAGCGAGCCCGGACCAGGTGCCACCCTGATCCCCGGCTGGCTCACCCTCGACCAGCAGACATGGATCGTCGGCCAGTTCCGGGACTGGGTCCTCGGGCCGGTGCCGATCCGCGCGGCCAAGGTCCGCGGTCACGAGATGTCCGTCCGCACCGTGTGTCTGGGCTGGCACTGGCAGCCGTACAAATACACGCGCGAGGCCACCGACGTCAACGGGGCCCGGGTGCTGCCGTTCCCCGACTGGATGGTCCGGCTCGGCCGCCGCGCGCTACAGGAGACCGGCCACAGCGGCGCGGACGTCGAGGCGTACACGCCGGACACGGCGCTGGTCAACCACTACGACGACACCGCCCGCCTCGGCATGCACCAGGACAGGGACGAACGTAGCCTGGCGCCGGTGGTCTCCCTGTCGATCGGCGACGCGTGCACCTTCCGGTTCGGCAACACCGAGAACCGGGGAAAGCCCTACACCGACCTGGTACTGCGCTCCGGTGACCTGTTCGTCTTCGGTGGTGCCTCCCGACTGGCGTACCACGGCGTCACCCGCATCCACCCCTTCACCGCGCCCGACGGCTGCGGGCTGGACACCGGGCGCGTCAACATCACGATGCGCATGACCGGAATCACCGACTGAGAGAGCGGCGACCTGTATGACTGAGACCACTGTCGACCCCGGCGTCGTCCTCGGCGAGGACGGTCGCGCCCGTCCGGCCTGGGCGTCCGTCGACCCGCTGCTCCGCGACTACTACGACACCGAGTGGGGCATGCCGGTCACCGACGAACGCGGGGTGTTCGAGCGGGTCTGTCTCGAAGGGTTCCAGGCCGGTCTGTCCTGGGCGACGATCCTCCGCAAGCGCCCGACGTTCCGGGCCGCGTTCGACGACTTCGCCCCCGACACCGTCGCCCGCTACGACGAGGAGGACGTGGCGCGGCTGCTCGCCGACGCGGGCATCGTGCGCAACCGGCAGAAGATCGTCGCCACGATCCGCAATGCCCAGGCGACCATCGAGCTCCGCCAGGACATGGGTCTGTCGGCGCTGATCTGGTCGTTCCAACCCACGTCGACGCCCCGGCCGCACCGGTTCGAGGACATTCCCACCACCTCGCCCGAGTCCGTCGCCCTGTCGAAGGAGCTCCGGCGGCGGGGTTTCGCGTTCGTCGGGCCGACCACGATGTTCGCGCTGATGGAGGCGATCGGGATCGTCGACACCCACCTGCTCGGCTCCCACCGCCGTGGTAGCTCCGGCGTCTGGCCGGCATGAGCGTCCTCCGCGTCCCCGCACGGGGGCCGTTCCACCACACGGCGGCGCTCGCCATGCTGGCGGCGCACGCGATTCCGGGCGCGGAGGTACTCGACGGCACCGCCTACCGGCGTGCCCTCGCCATCGACGGCGAGCCGGTGCTGGTCACGGTCGTCCCCGACCCGCAGGGGGTGACCGTCACCACCGATCGCGCGGTCGGGGACGGCGGGGCCACGGCGGCGCTGATCCGCCGGTGGTTCGACCTCGACACGGACACGGACGCGATCGAACGGACCCTGGCGGGCGACCAGTTCCTCGCGCCCCTGGTCGAACGCCGACCGGGGCTGCGCATCGTCGGCTATCCGGACGAGTTCGAGGCCGTCGCCGCCACCGTCATCGGGCAACAGGTGTCCCTGGCCGCCGCGCGCACCTTCGCGGGCCGCCTCGTCGCCGCCCACGGCAACCCGATCGGCGACCTCAGGACCTTTCCCGACGCGGCACGGCTGGCGCGGCTCGGCGTCGAGGAGATCCAGCGGTGCGTCGGCCTCACGCGGGCCCGCGCCCGGACGCTCCACGAGGTGTCGCGCCGGTGGGCGGACGGCCCGCTGCTGCACGGTCTCCCGGTGGCCGATGCCCGGCGCCTGCTGCTCGACATCCCCGGGATCGGCCCCTGGACGGCCGACTACCTGCTCGTCCGCGCGCTGCGGCATCCCGACACCTTCGCGCCCGGCGATCTCGTCGCCCGACGCGCCCTCGGACTCGACCAGGCAGCGGCGGCGGCCCGGGCCCGGGCGTGGGCGCCGTACCGTTCCTACGCGCTGGTGCACCTGTGGACGGAGGCCGCGTACCTGTGATCATCCGGCACGACGACGATCGGGCCACACTCGACAACCCGCAGGCGGGTCGGTGGCGGCCGCACGAACTCCGGTCGACGGCAGGGTCGACGCCATCCGACGGCCGGGCAACGGTGACCAGTTTCTGTCAGTCCGGGCGTGTCGCGTTGTTTTCGACTGACCCGAAACGTCCGGACTAGGGTAACCTGTCATCGATCTGGACCGATGAAGGGATCTCTATGGCATCCCAGAGCGCCCGCCGGGATTTCGCACTGCTGTGGACAGGTCAGTCGATCAGCCTGTTCGGGGACCAGTTCATGGTGCTGGCCCTACCACTGCTCGCGGTCACCGTGCTGCACACCTCGGTCGCCCAGGCCGCGCTGCTGCCGTTCGCGTTGTACCTTCCGTTCCTCCTCTTCGGTCTGCCGGCCGGCGCCTTCGTGGACCGGGTGCGCCGGCGCTCGATGATGATCGGCTGCGACCTGGTGCAGACCGTCGCGTTCCTGGTGATCGGCGTGCTGGCGCTGACCGGCGTGCTGACGTTCCCGCTGCTGCTCGGCCTGGTACTGCTGGCCGGCGCGGCGACGGTGTTCTTCCAGGTCGCGTGCACCTCGTACCCCCCGACGCTGTTCTCCGATCCTCAGGAGCTGCACAAGCACAACACGCAGCTGTACCTGTCGGACTCGGTCTCCAAGACGCTCGGCCCGATGGCCGGCGGCCCGGTGATCGCGTTCCTGGGCGTGGTGGGCGCGGTGCTGGCCAACGCGGTCAGCTTCGCCGTCTCCGTGCTGGCCGTGGTGCTGATCCGGCACCGCGAGCCCCGGCCCGACCCGACGCCGCGCGCCCGGGGCTGGCTGGTGCGCGACGTGCGCGAGGGGCTGGCCTTCGTGTTCGCCAACCCGATCCTGGAGCCGGTGATCCTGTGCGGCATGACGTACACGATCTTCCTCGGCATGGTCGAGGCGATCCTGGTGCTGTACTGCAAAGACGTGCTCGGCTTCGGCCCGGTCGGCATCGGGATCGTGGCCGGGGCGGCGGCCTTCGGGTTCCCGATCGGCAACCTGATCTCCGTCCGGCTGGTCGCCTGGCAGGGCACGGCGCGCACCTGCGTGATCGGGACGGTTACCTCGGTCACCGGCCTGATCGCCATGCCGCTCTTCGGCGGCCTGGGCTCCGCGGTGGGGCTGGTCGTCGCCAGCGTGGTGCACTGCATCGGCGAGGGGGCCTTCGGCCCGGTCTCGCTCACCCTCCGCCAGACCCACACCCCGGCCGCTCTGCTCGGCCGGGTCAACTCTGTCCAGCGGTTCCTGGTCTGGGGCATGCTCCCGGTCGGGAGCCTGCTGGCTTCGTTCAGCATCGCCAACTGGGGACTCGAGGCGGCGATGTGGATCGGCGCCGTGGGGACCGCGCTGTGTGTGCCGGTGCTGGTCCGGCGCGGCATCAGGGCGGGCCTGCGACGCGACGCCGACCGCAGCGACCTCACCCGGGTCTGACCCTCAACCATCGCCTGACAATGGAGCTGAGATGACGTATGCGCCCGGTATCGAAGAATTCATCGACCGCAGCAACGCCGCCATCCCGTTGGACTTCTACAAGCTGCCCCTCGACGAGCAGCGGAGCATGTACGTCGGACTGAAGGACGTCTTCGAGTTCCCGCTGCCCGCCGGGGTCACCAGCGTCGACGAGACCGTCGACGGGCACACGTTCCGGATCTACCGGCCCGACACCCTGCGCGGCGACGGCGTGATCTGCTACATCCGGGCCGGCGGGTTCGTCGTCGGCTCGTTGGAGACCCACGACTCGGTGGTCGCCGAACTGGCCGCCAACACCGGCCTGATCAGTGTGGCGCTGGACTACCGGCTCGCGCCGGAGCACCCGTTCCCGGCGCCGCTGGAGGACTGCTACGGCGCGCTGGTCGCACTGGTCGCGGGCGCGGAGCGCTACGGCTTCGACCCGGCCAAGGTGGTGGTGACCGGGGAGAGTTCGGGGGCGAACATGGCCGTGGTGCTGTGCATGATGTCCCGGGACCGGGGCGGCCCCGCGATCCGGGGCCACGCGCTGATCAGCCCGGTGCTGAACTTCGCCCGGTGGCGGACCGGCGGCGAGGACGCGCCGCTGCTCACCGGCGGCGAGATGGAGTACTACACCGCCTGCTACTGCCCGGATCCGGCGACCACCGAGGAGCCGTACGTCTCGCCGCTGCTCAACGGCGAGTTCCACGACCTGCCGCCCGCGTACGTGATGGGCACCGAGCTGGACTCGCTGCTGGTCGACTCCCGGCAGTACGCCGAGCAGCTCGAGAAGCAGGGCATCCCGGTCACCCTGGTGGTGGAGCCCGGGCTGGTGCACTCCTCGATCCGGGCCCGGGGCCTCAGTGCCGGCGCGGCGGAGGCCTGGCGCCGGTTCTGCGCGCACTCGGCGCTGCTGACCGAGGGGGCGGTGCGGTGAAGGTCGCGGTGGTCGTCGACCCGTACTCCTCGGGGAACATGCTGGCCCCGGCGTTCCGGGAGGCCGGCCTGATGCCGGTCGCGGTGACGTCGACGCCGGAGCCCTCCGAGGTGTACGCGGCCTCGTACCGGCCGGAGGACTTCGACGCCGTCATCACCCACGACGGCGACGTGGCCCGGACCGCCGAGGTGCTGGCCGGCCTGGACCCGGTGTGCGTGCTGCCCGGCACCGAGTGCGGGGTGGAGCTCGCCGACCTGCTGGCGCCGCTGGTGCTGCCGGAGCGGTGCAACACGCCGGAGCTCGCGGCTGCCCGCAGGCACAAGGGCGCCATGCAGGAGGCGCTGGTCGCGGCGGGCCTGCCGACCGTACGGCAGATCTGCACCGACTCGGCGGAGGAGGCGGAGGCCTGGATCGCCCGCGAGGGCCTGGCCGGGCGGCCGCTGATCGTCAAGCCGCCGAAGAGCGCCGGCACCGACGGGGTGACCCTGATCGGTCCGGGCGGGGACTGGCGGCGGGCCTTCTCCGGGCTGCTGCACCAGCGCAACAAGCTGGACCTGGTCAACGACCAGGTGCTGGTGCAGGAGTACCTGGTCGGGACCGAGCACGTGGTGGACACGTTCAGCCACGACGGCCGGCACACCGTGGTGGACATCTGCCGGTACCGCAAGCGCGGCACGGTCTACGACAGCATGGACTGGCTGCCGTACGACCCGGTGGGCGACGCCGAGCTGCTCGACTACACGAGTGCGGCTCTCGACGCGCTCGGCGTCCGCTTCGGCGCGGCGCACACCGAGGTGATGATGACCGCCGAGGGGCCCCGGCTGATCGAGACCGGGGTGCGGCTGCACGGCGGCGGGCAGCCCCGGTTCTGCCGGGTCGCCACCGGGGACAGCCAGGTGGACCGCACGGTCCGCTACTGCGCCGGCGGCGACATCCCCCTCGGATACACGCTGGGGCAGCAGATGCGGGTGGTGTTCCTCCTGGTCACCCGCTCGGGTGTCGTCCGCAACGCGGAGATCCTGGAGCGGGTCGCCGACCTGCCCAGTCACCACTTCCACGCCGTGGAGGTGCGCACCGGCGACCTGGTGCGGGCCACCGACGACCTGTTCGCCAGTCTGGCGCTCGGCTTCGTGGTCCTGGCGCACCCGGAGCCGGCGGTGCTGGAGGCCGACTACGCGGCGATCCGCGAGCTGGAACGGGAACTCGTCATCGGGTGACGTGCGCCCGGGTCGGTCGGATTTGCTACCGGCCCGGGTGCATCCCCCGCCGGGGGTTCGGGGTTCTGATCCTTGTACGCACATCACCATCCTCCACTGTGGTCTGTCAGGCCGAGCCTCTCGGACCACAGGAAGGTGAGTAGCCCATGGCGTCTTTCCGTACCTCTCCGGCAGACGAGGCCGAGACCGACCGACTACTGGCCTCGGCTCTGCAAACCCATCAGGCACACCTGGCGGCCTCGACGGCCGAGATGACCACACTCCTCGCCGGCCTCGTCCGGGGCGAGACGGCGATCGAGGACGTCATCGCCGTGGTCGGCGGGTCCGTCCTGCCCCGCTGGCATTTCGAGATGCTCAACGACCTGGAACGCTCCGAGGCGTACTCGGTGGCTCTGGAACGGCGGGTCCGGCCCGGCTCGCTCGTGCTCGACATCGGCAGCGGCACCGGGCTGCTGGCATTGATGGCCGCGCGGGCCGGCGCGGGCCAGGTCGTCACCTGTGAGGCCAACCCGCTGCTGGCCCAGATCGCCCGGGGGATCATCGCCCGGGCCGGCATGAGCCACCGGATCACGGTGGTGCCCAAGTTCTCCACGGACCTGGTGGTCGGTGTGGACCTGCCCCGGCGGGCCGACCTGATCGTCTCCGAGATCGTCGACTGCGGTCTGGTCGGCGAGGGCCTGCTGCCGACCGTGGCACACGCCCGGGACGTGCTGCTCGCCCCCGGCGGCGACCTGTTGCCGGCGCGCTGTGTCCTGCACGGCACGGTGGTGTCCAGCCCGGCCCTGTACGGCCTGAACCACGTGGAGTCGGTCGCCGGCTTCGACATCCGGCTGCTGAACCTGGTCGCCTCCCGCCGGCACGTGCCGGTGCGGGCCTGGGATCGGCCGTTCCACCAGCTCACCGCGCCGTCCGCGCTGCTGGCCCTCGAACTGCTCGACGGCAAGCCGGACGACCCCACCGCGACCGTGGAGCTGACCGCCGACCTCGACGGCCCGGCGCACGGGTTGCTGGTCTGGTTCGAGATGGACCTGGGCTCGGGGGTCACCATCACCAACGCGCCCGACAACCGCAGTTCGCACTGGGAACAGGCGTTCGTGCCGTTCCCGAGCCCGGTGCGGGTCACCGCCGGCGACCAGCTGTCCGTGACCCTGTGCGCCGACGACCTGCGACTGTCCGCCAGCCTGTCCGCCAGCCCGGCCAACGACTTCGTGAGGAGTGCCCCATGACCTCCAAACTGCCGTCCTACGAACCGTTCGCGTTATCGGCTGAGCAGCTCCGCGAGATGACGGTCCGCTACGCCGTCAACCCGCTGTACCTCGACAACGAGGAGTGGCTCAACGAGGACAACCCCTTCCGGCGCCAGCTGCGCCCGCAGGTCCTGCCGCACCTGGACTTCAGCACGACGCTGTCGCGGCCGGAGATCCTGGACTACTCCGGCCTCGCCGCCCAGCGGCTGCTCACCTCGATCTACGAGGCCGACCTGATGTTCCTGCCCAAGTCCGGTTTCGCCGAGAAGCGCGCCGACTTCGCGGCTTTCTACAGTTCCTCCAACCGCCAGCTCGGCGAGCTGATCCGGCCGGCCCTGGAGCAGCACGTCTTCGGCTTCCTCGACGAGGAGGTCGCGGTCACCGGGGCCTGGACGAAGGACAGCTTCCGCGCGTTCACGGAGCGCTTCGAGACCCGGGAGCCGGCCGGGCCGCTGCCGGCGGCGCGCGCGATCCGGGAGTCGACGGATCCGGTCCGGGCCGCGCAGATGTGGCTGGTCCAGTTCGCGCCGGACTTCCTGTCCGAGGCCTCCCCCATGATCCGCAACGTGCTCGGCTACTACGGCGCCGTGCAGTCGGACTGGTTCAAGATCATCATTGACGAGTACGGGTACGGCGTGCACGACACCAAGCACAGCCAGCTGTTCGAACGCACCCTAGAGTCGGTCGGTCTACGGTCCGACGCGCACCACTACTGGCAGTTCTACCTGAACAGCAGCCTGATGATGAACAACTACTTCCACTTCCTCGGCAAGAACCACGAGAACTTCTTCCGGTACCTCGGCGCGCTGTACTACACCGAGACCACCCTGGTCGACTTCTGCGAGTCGGCGATCGAGGTGCTGACCGAGGTGTTCGGCGACACCGTGGACGTGCGGTACTTCTCCGAGCACGTGCACATCGACGTGCACCACGGCCGGATGGCGTTGGAGAAGCTGATCTGGCCGATCATCGAGCAGTGCGGCGAGGGCGTGATCGCCGACATCGTCCGGGGCTTCGAGGAGTTCCAGGTGCTCAACGAGATCGCCGACGCCGACTTCGCCGCCCAGATCGGCTGGATGGACGGCGGCCCGGCGAACAAGGCCCTGCACGAGCCGGTGTGGGCCGCGATCTCCAGCGGCAAGGTCAGCGCGCCGGTGGCGCACCTGGTGGAACCGCGCGGCGAGCTGTCCAACACCCACCTGCACGACGGCGACGAGCTCTGCCACATCGTGTCCGGCACGATGCGCTTCGTCAGCGGCCTCAACTCCTACCAGATCCTGGAGGCCGGCCAGGGCACCGTGATCCACCGCAACCGGCTGCACGGCGCCGTCATCGAGTCCGAGGAGTGCGTCTACGAGATCCACTCGGTGGGAGACTACCGGGCGTGCTTGTCGTGACCTGGTCGACGGACGGCGCGGGCAACTGCGTCGTCCTCGACGGACAGCCCTATGTGTACGCCAGGACCACGGCGGGCGAGTTCGTGCTGCCCGCCGCCTGCCCGCACCGGGGCGGCCCGCTGCACCTGGCGGCGTTGCGGCCCGGCACCACCCGGCTGGTGTGCCCGTGGCACGAGCGGGCCACCTCGGTCACCCGGGCCGTGCGGGCCGGGGTGCCGGCGGTGCGGTGCGGCCGGCGGGTGACCGCGGTGTTCGACCTGCCCGACTCGACGCCGTTCACCGTGGAGTACCGTCCCCTGTCCGACGACCTGGTCGGGGGGCGGGCGTGACCGCCATCGCGCACGCGCCCGGTACCCATGTCGAGGTCCGCGGGCACCGGCTGTGGGTGGAGACCGAGGGCGGGGGCGAGCCGGTGCTGCTGCTGGCCGGCCTCGGCCCGGCCGGCTCGCACGCGGTCTTCCACCCGTTCTTCACCCCGCTGGCGGCGGACCACCGGGTGGTCTACGTGGACCTGCACGGCCGGGGCCGCTCCGACCGGCCCGGGGACCCGCGCGAGATCACCTTCGCCGACGACGTCGCCGACATCGCCGCGCTGGTCGAAGCCCTCGGCCTCGGCCCGGTGCACGTGTACGGCTTCTCCTACGGCGGGCTGCTCGGCCAGGCCCTGGCGCTGGACCACCCGGACCTGGTCCGCACGCTGACCCTGGCCAACAGTCTGCACAGCCCGGAGATGTGGCAGCTCAACCACGCGAACATCAACCGGGTACTGGCCACCCAGTTCCCGGAGGCGTGGGCCGAGATCCAGGCCGGCCGCGCCCGTGGTCTGCGCTCGACGGATCCGGAGCTCCAAGCGCTGTTCGGCCGGGCGGCCCGGCTGGTCCGGTTCCACAATCCCGACAACGCGGCGCTGCTGCCCGACGAGCCGGGCATCCGCAACACCGAGCTGTATCCGGTCTTCGTCGGAGAGGACGTCGACTTCATGGTCGGGGGCGAGGTGGCCCGGATCCCGGACTTCCGCAGGCGGCTCGGCGACCTGGCCGTGCCGCTGCTGGTCCTGGCCGGCCGCTTCGACCGCGCGCTGTACCCGGCGCTGCAACGCCAGTTCCTCGACTTCGCCCCCGGGGCGCGGCTGGTGATGCTGGAACGCAGCGGATCCTTCGGGCACATCGAGGAGACCGACACCGTGCTCGGGCTCGTGCGGGAGTTCGTCGCCAGCGGCAGGGTGTCGGAGCTGTCGTGATCACTGCGGCCTTCCTCGCGGCGTCCGGCCTGGTAATCGTGACCCCGGGGCCGGACACCATCCTGGTGGCCGGCCTGGTGGTCCGTTCGGGCCGGCGCCGCGAGGGGCTGCTCGCCGCCGTCGGCATGATCGCCGGCGGCGTCGTGCACGCCACGCTGGCCATCGCCGGACTGGCCCTGCTGACCCGGGGCGGTTCGGCGCTGGTGACCGGCCTGCGGATCGGCGGGGCGGTCCTCCTGCTGCTCTGGGGCCTGTCGGGGCTGCACGGACTCGTCCGCTCCCGCCGCCGGGGCGCCCCGGAGCCCCCGGCGGCGGGGCCGCTCCCGGCGGCGGCCCCGTTGGCGGCGGGGCTGCTGTCCACGCTCGCCAACCCGAAGGTCGCGCTGTTCCTGCTGGTGTTCCTGCCGCAGTTCGTCGCGCCCGGCCCGGGTCAGACCGGGCGGGTCGCGCTGCTGGCCGCCGTGCACCTCGGCCTGGCGGCCGTCTGGCTGTGCCTGTGGACCGAACTGGTGCTGCGGGTCCGGGCGGGGCTGACCGGCGGGCCGGTCGGCGACCTGACCCGGCTCGCGGTCTCGCTGCTGTTCCTCGTCCTCGGTGTCCGCCTGCTCTTCGCCTGACCATGGAGGTTCGTGTTGCGGATCGCGTCGTTGTTCGTGTACCCGGTCAAGTCCTGCCGGGCGGTGCCGCTGTCGACGGCGGAGGTCGAGCCCTGGGGCCTGGCCGGCGACCGGCGGTGGATGGTCCTCACGCCCGACCGCAAGTTCGTCACCCAGCGCAAGGTGCCCGCGCTCGCCACCGTCGGGGTCCGGGTCCGCGCCGACGGGGTGCTGTCGCTGACCGCGCCCGGCCTGGATCCCCTGGAGGTCGTCCCGCCCCGCGACGGCGCGCCGGCCCTGATCAGGACCGAGGTGCGCGAGGTGCGGCTGCTGCTGGCCGGCGAGCCCGCCGCGGCCTGGTTCGGCAAGCTCTGCGGCGAACCGGTCGACCTGGCCTGGTTGGCGGACCCCGACCAGCGCCGACCCGACCCCGAACTCTCCCTGCCCACCGACCGGATCAACCTGTCCGACGCGTTCCCGGTGCACCTGGTCACGGAGGCCTCGCTGGCCGAACTGAACCGGCTGATCGCCGCGCGCGGCACCCCCGCCGAGGCGGTCCGGATGGCGCAGATGCGGCCGAACATCGTGCTGGACGGCTCCGAGCCCTGGGCCGAGGACTCCTGGGTCGGCCGGACGGTCCGGATCGGGACCGTGCCGTTCCGGGTGGTGCGGCGCACCGAGCGCTGCGTGGTCGCCACGGTCGACCAGAAGACCGGGATCAAGGGCCGCGAACCTCTGCGGGTACTGGCCCGGCACCGCAACATCGACCAGGAGCTGCTGTTCGGCGTACACCTGATCCCCGACGGGCCGGGGGGCCTGCGCGTCGGGGACGAGGTCTCGCTGTGATCAGGCGCCGGCGGCCTGGTCGGCGTACCGTCGGCGGAGCCGGTGCAGGCCCCGCAGCGCCTTCGACTTGGCGGTGCCCTCCGGGCAGCGCAGGGCCGCGGCGATGTCGGCGATCGAGTCGCCCCGGCCGTACCGCATCACCACCGCCCGACGATGGTCGGTGGGCAGCGTCCTCAACATCTCGCCGAGCTCCTCGTGCGCCTCGGCGCGCAGCACCGCCTGCTCGACCAGCCACGGGGCGCCGGGCCTGACGTCGAGCAGCTTCACCACCAGCGGCACCTCGGCCGGGCGGCGGTTGCGGCGCCGGATCTCGTTGCGCCACACGTTCATCAACACGGTCACCAGCCACGGCCAGATCCGCATCACCCGGATCCGGCTGGCCGGATATGTACTCAGTGAACGCCACGTGCGCAGCAGGGTCTCGGCGACCAGGTCCTCGGCGTCGTGCCGGTTGGCCGCGATCCGCAGGGCCAGCCGGTACAGCCGCTGCCAGTACCTCCGGGTCAGTTCGGCGAATCCAGCGTCGATCTGGGTGACCAGCTGTTCCTTGAGCTCGTCCTCAGTGTCCGGTCTCTCCCGCTCTTCCGGAAAGTGATCCATATTCGACCTCCGATCTGAATCGATATATTCGGATATTATGAGTATATCGACGGCAACCCGAAGGTCCCTCACGTGAAGACGGTCGGATGTCGGCGGCGACACAGCCCGGCGGGCCGGACGGCCTCCATGGCACCCGTCGGTCGCCGCCGGCACGCGGGACTTGACCTTGCCCCAAGGGCAGGGTTCGACGATGGTCCGCATGAACAACGACAACGCGTTGCACACCGTGGAAGCCCAGATCCGCCAGCAGGTCGCCGCCTACTGCGCGGCCGACAACGTCCCCGGGTTCGTCGCCGGCGTCCACCACGCCGGCGAGCGGGTCGTCGTCGCGCACGGTGTGGCCAACACGGCCACGGGCGCGCCGATGCGCGAGGACACCGGGTTCCTGTACGGCTCGGTCACCAAGGTGATGACCACCACCCTCGTCCTGCGGCAGGTCGAACGGGGCGCGCTGGACCTCGACGCCCCGGTCGTGCGCTACCTCCCCGAGTTCGCGCTGTCGGTGCCGGGCGCGGCGGAGCGGATCCTGGTCCGGCACCTGATCGCGCATACCAACGGCATCGACGCCGACCTGTACTTCCCCGACGCCCGGGGCCACGGCGCCCTCAAGTCCTACGTCGAGGGTCTCGCGGCCGGCCACGGCGTCCTGTTCGAGCCGGGCGAGCAGCTCAGCTACTCCAACGGCGGCATGATCATCGCCGGCCGCCTGCTGGAGGCGGTGACCGGCCTGGCGTTCCCCGACCTGCTGGCCCGCGACGTCTACGCACCGGTCGGCATGACCGGGTCCGGCACCTCGGCGGACCAGGCCATCCTGCGGTCCACCGCCGTCGGCCATTTCTTGGACCCCGGGACCATGGCCGCCCGGCCCACCGGCATGTTCACGCTGCCCGACACGTGGGGTCCGGCGGGCGGCACCCCGATCGGGACCGTCGCCGACCTGCTCGCCTTCGGGCGCACCCACCTCGACGGCGGCGTGTCCCCCACCGGCACGCGGGTGCTGTCCGCCGAGTCGACCGCGCTGATGCGGCAGGTCGCCTTCGACATGGCCAGCCCCAACGTCCCGCCGATCGGCCTGGGATGGGTGCTGTACCCGTTCGGCGACACCACCGTGCTGGCCATGTCGGGCGCCTCCCCGGGCGGGGTCTCCCTGCTGTGCGTCGTACCCGAACACGACCTGGTCTTCGCCGCGTTCGGCAACACCCCGGGCGCGATCCTGTTGCAGGACCAGCTCCTGTGCTGGCTACTCCGCGAACGCCTCGGCATCGAGATCCCCGCACTGGTCACCGGGTCGGAATCCGAGGTCGACCTCAGTCCCTACGTGGGTACCTACCGCTCCGACCAGCTCCGGATCGACGTCAGCGTCGTGGACGGCCAGCTCGAGGAGCGGATGACCTACGAGCCGGCGGACGCCTCGCAGGAGCGGATCTTCACGGAGTTCGCCGGCGGCAAGACCTCCGCCCCGCCACAGCGCTACGTGCCGGTCCGGCCCGGCCTGTTCGCGCCGGCCGGATACCCCCTGGAAACCTTCGACGGGTACCTGCGCCTGCTGCTCGTCTCCTACCACGACCTCCGCGACGGCCGGGCCCGGTTCCGCAACGGCGGCGGCCGGCTCACCCGGCGCGTCTCCGGGTGACCTGAACCGGGTGGCAGGATGGCGGACATGATCACGATTGGCAGGCTCGCGGACTACGCCGGGGTGACCATCAAGGCCATCCGCCACTACCACGAGCGCGGCCTGCTCGCCGAGCCCGACCGCGACGCGTCGGGCTACCGGCGGTACACCGCCCGGCACGCCGTCGACCTGGTCAAGATTCGGACGTTGGCCGGGGCCGGCGTACCCCTCGCGCGGGTCAGGGATCTTCTCGACGCCGACCCCGACGCGCTCGCCTCGGCCATCACCGCCATCGACCGCGACCTCCGGGACCGCATCGCCGAACTCCGGCGCACCCGGGGCCACCTCGCCCAGCTGCGCGGCGGCGACCAGCTCTTCGTCGCCCCGGACGTCGCCGCCTTCCTCGACGACCTGCGCGCACTCGGCGTCAGCGAGCGCCAGCTCCGCCTCGAACGCGACGGTTGGATCCTGATGCGGACCGCCTCCCCCGCCGACGCCGACGCGTGGATCGCCGAGAAGCGCGGGCTGCTCGCCGAACCCGGGTTCCGCGCGCTCTACCTCGACCACGACGCCGCCTTCGACTGGTCGCCGGACGACCCCCGCCTCCCCGGCCTCGCCGACCGGACCCGCGCCTGGTTCGCGGCGCACCACAGCGCGACGGAGACCCGGCCCGTCCACAACCCGGCCATCGCCCGCCTGGCGGCCCAACCGGAGGCCTCGTCCCCGGCCTGGGACCGCCTCGCCCGGCTCCTGCGCGGCTGACCCGACGGAGCCCGGGCCAGCGGATACTGTCGGACGGGTGACGGTCATCCGGTCCCTGCTCCTGTTCGTCCTGGCCGCGTTCGCCGAGATCGGCGGGGCGTGGCTGGTCTGGCAGGGGTGGCGCGAACACAGGGGCGCGCTGTGGATCGCCGCCGGGGTCGTGGCGCTCGGCGCGTACGGGTTCGTCGCCACGTTGCAGCCCGACGCGCACTTCGGCCGGATCCTGGCCGCCTACGGCGGGATCTTCGTCGCCGGCTCCCTCGCCTGGGGCATGGTCGTCGACAGGTTCGCGCCGGACCGGTGGGACGTGATCGGCGCGGCGATCTGCCTCCTCGGCGTCGCCGTCATCATGTACGCGCCCCGCGGGTGACCCGGGCACAGCGGGTGGGAGCGGCCACCACGATTGTGTTCCGCCGCGACGTCCACACCCGCGCCGGCCGCCGCGCCAGGACCTGTCCTCCGGCGCGCGGCGGCGGGCGGCGCCGACTCCCACCACCCGACGGCGCACCGATCGCCCGCGACCCGTGCAGGTCAGGCGCCGATCTGGTCGGTATGCGCTACCGTCTACGGCCGGAGCACGCTGGGGAGAGGGACACATGAAGACCGGGTCAGAGTTCGCTATTCCGGCACGGGTGGATCTTCCGGACCGCAACGGCGGATCGGGGAGCCGGTTGAGCCGGTGGCTGCTGGAGCACCGGGTGCAGCCGGTCGGCCCGGAGGCCAGCGAGGACCACGCCAAGCCGCACGCCTGGTGGAAGGTCATGTGCCTCACCGGCGTCGACTACTTCTCCACCCTGTCCTACCTGCCCGGCATCGCCGCGCTCGCCGCCGGCGCCCTCTCGCCGCTGGCCACCCTGCTGATCGTGGCGCTGACCCTGTTCGGCATGCTGCCGATGTACCGGCGGGTGGCCCGGGAGAGCCCGCACGGGCAGGGTTCGGTGTCGATGCTGGAGAACCTGCTGCCGTTCTGGCGCGGCAAGATCTTCGTCCTGGTACTCCTCGGCTTCGTCGCCACCTCGTGGATCATCACGATCACCCTGTCCTCGGCCGACGCCACGGTGCACGCCCTGGAGAACCCGTACCTGCCCGGGTTCCTGCACGGCCACGCCGTACTCATCACGGTGGTGTTGCTGTTGATCCTGGGCGGGGTGTTCCTGCTCGGCTTCAGCGAGGCCGTCGGGGTCGCGATCCCCCTGGTCGCCGTCTTCCTGGCCCTCAACGCGGTCGTCGTGGTGGCCGGCGTCGTGCACCTGGTGGCGCACCCGGCGTCGCTGACCGCGTGGACCGACGCGCTCACCTCCACGGGCGGCGGGTTCGGCGGCATCGTCGGCCCGGCGATCCTCGCGTTCCCGCTGCTGGTCCTCGGCCTGTCCGGCTTCGAGACCGGGGTGAGCATGATGCCCCTGGTCGCCGCCGACGGCGAGACGGCCGCCGAGCGCCTGGAGGCGCGGATCCGCAACACCCGCAAGCTGCTGACCACCGCCGCGCTGATCATGTCGGTGTACCTGATCGCCACCAGCTTCCTCACCACCGTGCTCATCCCCGCCAAGGAGTTCGCCAAGGGCGGCGAGGCCAACGGCCGGGCCATGGCCTACCTCGCGCACGAACTCCTCGGCGAGGGCCTGGGCACCGTCTACGACGTCAGCAGCATCGTGATCCTGTGGTTCGCCGGCGCGTCGGCCATGGCCGGCCTGATCAACATCGTGCCCCGCTACCTGCCCTCCTACGGCATGGCCCCCGAATGGGGCCGGGCCGTTCGGCCGGTGGTGATCGTCTACACCGCGATCAGCGTCGGGATCACCATCGCGTTCGGCGCCGACGTCGACGCGCAGGCCGGCGCCTACGCCACCGGGATCCTCGCGATGATGGTCTCCGGGGCTGTCGCGGTCACCATCTCCGCCGCCCGGCGCCGCCAGGTCAAGGCCGCGATCGCGTTCACCGCCCTGACCCTGATCCTGCTGTACGCGCTGGTGGAGAACGTCGTCGAGGCGCCGTCGGGGATCGCGATCTCGGCGGTGTTCATCGCCGGCATCATCGTCGTGTCCCTGATCTCCCGGGTCACCCGCACCACCGAGCTGCGCGCCGACCGGATCGAGTTCGACGACGCCGCCCGGCAGTTCGTCACCGACTCCATCGCCCACGACGGCCAGCTCAACGTCATCGCGAACCGGCGCCAGGCCGGCGACGTCGCCGAGTACTCCGAGAAGGAGGGCGCGCAACGCGGCATGAACCCCGTGCCGCACGCCGCCGACGTGCTGTTCCTCGAGATCGACGTCATCGACCCGTCCACGTTCAGCGACGTGCTCCGGGTCCGTGGCGTGGACGTCGACGGGTACCGGGTGCTGCGCGCCGACAGCCCCGCCGCCCCCAACGCCATCGCCGCGATCCTCCTCGCGCTCCGCGACGCCACCGGGGTCCGGCCGCACGCCTACTTCGAGTGGACCGAGGGCAACCCGCTCGGGCACCTGTTCCGCTACCTCATCCTCGGCCGGGGTGACACCGCCCCGGTCGTCCGCGAGATCATCCGGTCCAGCGAACCCGACCAGGCGCGGCGGCCGGGGATCCACGTCGGCGGCTGACCGGTCCCCACGTACCGCGCCACCATCTGGGGTCTAGGCCCGCCGCGACGTGCTGAGCCCGGCGCGGTGGCCGGCCGGGTGGTTACGGTGGGCCACCGCGAACAGGGCGGCCGCGAACAGCAGCCCCGAGACCGGCAGCAGGTCCAGGCTGACCGGCGGCAGGGCGACCCCGGCGACCGTCAGGACCGGACACCACCAGGGCGCGCGCCGGACCACGGCCAGCAGCACGGTCAGGGCGATCAGCCCGAGGAAGAACAGCTGCGGACCGACGGAGTAGACGGCCGGCACGACGCCGGGGAGGTCCTGGAAGTCGTGCTGCATCGCGGTCAGTTCCACCTTGTCGGCGGACAGCGCCGCCTGCACGATGTCCACCCCGAACTGGACGACCATGGCGACCAGCCCGGCCAGGGTGACGCCGACGGTGACGGTCCGCCACCAGGTGGCCGGCAGCATCCGGCCGAGGCCGAGGACCACCGGGGCGAACAGCAGCAGCCCGGCCAGTCCGAGGGCGTGCGCGACCTGCCAGTCCGGGCCGGGGCCGTACGCGTCGTCCATGCGGCCGATCAGGCGGACGACGCCGTAGCCGGCGAGGAGGAGCGGGGCGGCGAGGAAGAGTGCTCGTGGTGAACGCATGCCAAGATCGTCTATGAGTTCCGGGCTGCGGGAAATCCGGGACAACCCTGGCGCGGACCCTGAGTGGACCCCCGCCCACCGCCCCGGAACCGGCCGGCCCGCCGGGTCGGGGCGTCGGTCACCGCCGTGGTCGGCACGGCCACCCGTGCCTACAATCGCGCCATGATCGAATCTTGGGTGAGCGACTGGGCGCACGGCTGGGCTGCCTCCCGTGGCGTCGGGCCGGTCACGCCCGTGCCCGGCGGCCAGCGGATCGAGGTCGGCCTGTCCGGCCACGTGGCGCGCTACGTGCTGCCCGCCGCCGACCCGGCCGCGCTGCGGGCGATCGACACGTCGCCCGTCGAGCCCGGCACCTGGGTCAAGGTGTCCGCTCCGGCGGCCGAGGTCCGGGCCAGCCTCGGGCCGCGCTGGGCGGAGGCCGAGCTGTGCCACCTGATGAGTACCACGCTGACCGCCGACGTGCCGCCCGCGCCGGCCGGCTACCGGGTGCACCTCGAACCGGCCGGGGCGGTGACCGTCGCCCGGGTGCTGGACGCGTCCGGGGAACTGGCGGCGAGCGGGCAGGTCGCCGGTACCCGGAGGAATGTGGTGTTCGACCAGATCGTCACCGAGCCGGCGCACCAGCGGCGCGGCCTCGGCAGCCTCGTGATGGCGAGCCTGGCCCGGCACGCGATGGAACGCGGTGCCGTCGGGGGCGTGCTCGGCGCGACCGGGGACGGGCGCGCGCTGTACCTGAGGCTCGGTTGGCGGGTGCGCGCGCCGCTGTGCGCCTTCGTGCGCGCGTAGCCCGCCGGGACCGCCGTGGTTCCGGCAGGGCCACACCTGAGCCGAGGAGCGGTCACGGTCAGGGGGGCCGTCGCGGCCGAGGGCCGGTCGCGGTCCGGAGGCCGGTCGCGGTCCGGAGGCCGGTCACCGTCCGGAGGCCGGTCGCGGCGTGCGGGCCCGGCTCAGCCGGTACCCGTCACGGTTGTGAGGTATCGGGTCTGGTCTGTCAGCACGCCGGTCGCGAACACCGACCGGGGCGCGAACAGTCCGGTGAGGACCAGCCGGACCGGGGAGTCCTCCAGGGCCTTCGGGACCAGGCCGTGGGTGGCGTCCGGATAGTGCCTGACCTGAAGGTTCTTCAGGGTCCGGCGGTATCCGGCCTCCGTGTCGGCGACGTCGACGTTGATGTCGTGGCCGCCGAGCAGGAGCAGGGTCGGGACCGTCGCGGCGGCGGTCAGGTCGGCGGTGGCGTCGGAGCGGTGGTTGCGCGTGATGAACGTCCACCGGCCGGCCGTGAGGTCCGGGTCGGCGTCGGGTTCGCGCCGGTAGTCGGCGTAGCTGGCGCCCGCGTCGAGGAGCGCGCGTTCCCGGTCGCTGCGCGCGACGGCCGCCGTGACCTCGGCCGGGGAGGCGCCGCGGGCCCGCAGCTCGGCGAGCAGGTTGAACCTGCCCTGCTGGAGCCAGTTGACGGCCGGGGCCACGGCGATCACGAACGCCAGCCCGGGGGTACGCGCGGCGACCTTCGGCATGACCCAGCCGGCCTGGCTCGCGCCCCACAGGCCGATCCGGTGGGCGTCGATGTCGGGGCGGGCCCGGGCCCACGCGATCGCCCCGGCCACCTCGGCGGCCCGGTCCTCCATCGTCTGCCCCAGCCAGTCACCCGCCGAGCCGGCGACCCCGGGCTTGTTCCAGGACAGCGAGGCGTACCCGGCGCGGGCGAAGGCCTCCCAGAGCGGCCGGTAGAACCCGTCGTGGGTGGCGTCGACCGGGCCGTCGCCGTGCACGAACACCACCAGGCCGACGGGGCGGTCGATGCTCGTGGGCAGGGCGAGGACAGCGTCGAGGGTGCCGATCGTGACCTTCTCCTCCCGCAGGTCGTAGGTGTTGCGGTAGACCACGGCACCCGCGACGAGCACCGCCAGGACCACCGCCCCGAGGACGATTCTCTTCCACATGGCGCCCCCAAAACTATCGCTGTGGAAACGATCGTACTAGACTTGTACGCATGGAGCTGCTCCGGGTACTGCCCGACCACACCCGCCACCGCGCCGCCGAGCTGTACTGGGAGGCGTTCGGCCGCAAACTCGGCCCCGCCCTCGCCCCGCCCGACCGGGGCACCGCGTTCCTCGCCGCGCACCTGCACGCCGACCGCGCGGTGGCGGTCATGGCCGGGGAGACACTCGTCGCGGTCGCCGGCTACCAGCACGGCGGTCGGGCGCTGCTGGGCGGCGGCGCCCCGGACGTCCTCCGCGCGTACGGCCCGGTGCGCGGCCTGCCCCGCGTCGCGCTCCTCGCCGTCCTCGAACGCCACGCCGCCCCCGGCGAGCTGGTCATGGACGGCATCTGCGTGGACCCCGCCCTGCGCGGCCAGGGCATCGGCGGCCTGCTGCTCGACGAGATCGGCGCCGTCGCCCGCGACCTCGGCCACACCCGGATCCGCCTCGACGTGATCGACGCCAACCCCCGCGCCCGGGCCCTCTACGAACGGCACGGCTTCGTCGCCGGGCACACCGAACACACCCCCTACCTGCGCCGCCTCCTCGGATTCGGCGCCGTGACCACGATGCGCCGTAAGGTCGGACCGTGATCGCGACCCGGGCCCTCGTCGACGCGCTCGTCCGACAGGACGACACGGTCGACGCCGGCGAGCTGTACGCGGTGGCCGCCACCCTCGGCATGACCGACCAGCAGGTCCGGCTGTGCGTCAAGCGCCTCGTCGCCGAGGGCCGCTACACCCACGAGGGCCGGGGCCGCCGGGCCCTGCTGCGCGCCACGGCCGCCACCAGCGACGACAGCGGGTTCGTGCGGTTCGCCCACCGCCAGGACCGGGGGCTGGAACCGTGGGACGGGCGCTGGCGGTTCGTCGCGTTCGCGATCCCGGAGACGTCCCGGGCCGCACGCGACAGCTTCCGCGACGCCCTCGGCCACCTGGGCGGCGCGGCGGTCCAGGGCGGGCTGTACGTGTCCCCGCACGACTGGGACGACCTGGTCGACGCCACGGTGCACCGGTTGGGCGTCGCGGCGGGGGTCACCCGGCTGACGAGTACGGACCTGTGCGTGGCCGGGGAGCGCGATCCCGGGCGGTTGGCGGCCCGGCTGTGGCCGTTGGAGGAGATCGCCGGGCGGTACACGGAACTGGCCGACCTCGCCGGGGGGCTGCTCGACGGCCTCGGGGGGAGGTCGCCGGTGGAGCTGCTCGGGGCCGCCGTGGAGCTGACGGCCGCGTACACCCGGGCGATGGAGCCCGATCCGTTGCTGCCGCCCGAGTTGCTGCCCCGGCCATGGGTGGGGGCCCGGGGCCGGGAGCTGGCCGGGCGGTGCCTCGCCGCGATCAGCGAGCGCGGCGACCCGGCGATCCGCCTGTTCCGCCGGTACACCGCCTGAGGTCCGACGGCCCGGCCCGGGTTCCAGGGCCTGCCCGGATGCAGGTGCGAGGTCCTCGACGACGCCTGCGCGGGACGATTCGAGAGCCCTGGCCGCACGAGCGACCCTTCCAGCCGCCCGCCGCTCGGACGCGCTACGGTCCCGTGGCCCCTGCCGCGCGCCGGACCGCGTCCACCGCCGCGGCCACGTCGGCGGTGTCCGTCGACCAGTTGCTCACCGACACCCGCAGCACGTCCCGGTCGTGCCACCGCGAACCCGACATCCACGTGACCCCGTCCGCCAACAGCCGCGCCGTCACCGCCCGGGTCCGCCCGTCGGTCCCGAACGCCGCGCACACCTGGGTGAACACCACGTCGTTGAGGATCTCCGCCCCGGGCACGGCCGCGATCCCCGCCGCGATGGCCCGCGCGTGTCCGGCGAACCCGTCGACCAGGTCGGCGACCCCCGACCGGCCCAGGGACCGCAGCGCCGCCCACACCGGGACGCCCCGGGCCCGCCGGGACAGCTCCGGTACCCGTTCGAAGGGGTCCCCCACCCCGCCGTCGTGCACCAGGTAGCTGGCGTGCACGCCCATCGCGTCGCGGAGGACGCGGGGCCGGGCGACGACGGCGATGCCGCAGTCGTAGGGCACGTTGAGCGTCTTGTGCGCGTCGGTCGTCCACGAGTCCACGGCGGACCGGCCCTCCACCAGGTGCGCCAGGCCCGGCGAGGCGGCGGCCCACAACCCGAAGGCCCCGTCGACGTGTACCCACGCGCCGTGCTCGTGGGCCAGCGCCGTGGCCGCCCCCACCGGATCGAACGCTCCCGAGTGGACATTGCCCGCCTGCAGGCACACGATCGCCGGCCCCTCGCCGAGCAGGTCCCCGAGCGCGTCCACCCGCAGCCGCCCCTGCCCGTCGGAGGGCACCACCTCGGGGGCGCCGAGCCCCAGGTACCGCAGCGCCAGGTCCACCGTCTCGTGCCGCTCCCGCCCGACGAGTACCCGCACCCGGGGCGCCCCGGTCAGCCCGAGCCGGTCGACGTCCCACCCGGCCGCCGTCAGGACCTGCTGGCGGGCGGCGGCGAGCGCCGTGAAGTGCGCCATCGTCGCGCCCGTGGTGAAGCCGACGTCCGCGGTGGCCGGCAGGCCGAGTACCTCCAGGATCCACCCGGCGGCCACCTCCTCCAGGGCCGCCGTGCCCGGGGTCGCGTACCGCATGCCGGTGTTCTGGTCCCAGGCGCTGACCAGCCAGTCCGCGGCGAGGGCGGCCGGCAGCGTCCCGCCGATCACCCAGCCGAAGAACCTGCCCGAGGGCATCGCCATCAGGCCCGGTTCGGCGAGCTCGGCGAGCAGGTCCACGACCTCGGCCGGGGCGGTCGGGCCGTCGGGCAGCGGGCCGCCGAGTACCTCGCGGAGTTCGTCGGCGGTGGCCCTCGGTGGGACCGGGCGGTCGGGCATCGAGGCCAGCCAGGCCCGGGCGTGGGCGGCGGCCCGGTCGAGGGCGGCGACATAGGCGTCCAGTCGCGCGGTCACCCCTTCACTGTGTGCCCCGGGAGCGGGTATGCGCGGGGCTTTCGGCAAGCGCGGCGCACGGGATGACCGACATCCGGGCCGGCGGGGCGGATTCCCGGCCGTGCGGCGGACGGGCTAGGCGGGGCGTAGGACCCGGCCTCGGCGTTCGGCGGTGAAGGTGCCGTCGTCGATGACCACGTGGCCGGCGAGCACCACGAACCGCATCCCGCCCGGGGTCACGTCCGGCTGGGCGTAACTGCCGCCGTGCCCGATCGCGTCCGGGTCGAACACCGCCAGGTCTGCCACCGCGCCGGGGCCGAGGAAGCCGCGCCCGACCAGCCCGAACTGGTCCGCCGTCGCCGACGTGCACTTGCGGACCGCCTCCGGCCAGTCGACGACGCCCAGGTCGCGGACGTAGGTGCCGAGGAAGCGCGGGAAACAGCCCCAGGTCCGGGGATGCTGGAGCCCGACGGGTACGCCGTTGTCGGAGCCGATCGCCACCAGCGGGTCGGCCATCAGTGCGCGGACGTCCCGCTCGGCCATCAGGGTGACGACCATGCCGGTACCCGGGTCGGCCAGGACCAGGTCGCAGAGCGTCTCCCAGGCGTCGCCGGTCCCGGTGACGTCGGCCAGGGTGCGGCCGGTGTGCGGGCCGCCGGTGAGGAGCACGTCCCCGGGTTCGGTGAGGTCGAACAGGCCGCCGGCCGCGCGCAACGCCGCCCGGGTGGCCGGGTCCAGGAGCCGCGAGCGCAGCGCCCCGGTCCCGCCCTCGTGCGCGGCGGCGGGCAGGAGCGCGCCGAGGAAGGTCCCTCCCGCCCGGTACGGGTAGAGGTCGCCCCGCACGTCGACACCGGCGGCCCGGGCGGCGCGCAGCCGGTCGAGGAGCGCGCCGGCCGTGCCGTGGTTCGGTCGGCCCGCGATCTTGCAGTGCGACACCTGGAGCCGGACCCGGGCGTCCCGGGCGATCGTGACCGCCTCGTCGACGGCCGCGAGGAGTTCGTTGTCCTCGTTGCGCAGGTGGGTGGCGTACGGCAGGTTCCAGCGGTGCGCGACCCGGGCCAGGGCGGTCAGTTCGGCGGTGTCGGCGTAGCAGCCGGGCGGGTAGATGAGCCCGCTGGACAGGCCGATCGCGCCGGCCTCGAACGCCTCGGCGGCCAGGCGCGCCATGTGCCCGGCGGCGCCGGGGCGCAGGTTGCGGACCATGCCGTTGGCTGTGAGGCGCAGGGTGTTGTGGCCGACGAGGGCGGCGACGTGGTTGGTGGGGCCGGCGTCGGCGACGGCCACGAGGTACTCCGCGAACGTCCGGGCCCGCACCGGGACACCGGCGCTGATGTCGGCGAACAGTACCGACGCCTCCCGGGCTGCGTCGGCGGACAGCGGCGCGAAGGAGTAGCCGCAGTTGCCGACGATCTCGGTGGTCACACCCTGGCGCAGTTTGAACGGCTGCGGGTCGGCCATCAGCGGCACCATGTCGGAGTGGGCGTGCGGGTCGAGGAAGCCGGGGGTGACGAGGAGTCCGGTGACGTCGACGGTGCGGCGGGCCGGGCCCAGGTCCGTGCCGACGGCGGTGACGGTGTCGCCGGTGACCGCGACGTCGGCGGTGACGGCGGGCGAGCCGAGTCCGTCGTGGACGGTGCCACCGCGCAACAACAGGTCGATCATCGGTTCTCCCACGGGATCTGGACGGTCATCGGCAGTCCCGGCGACGCAGGACCCGGGCGGTCACCGGCGTTCCACCGGTCACGGTCGAACCTCGGTCCCCGCCGCGACACCTGCCCCGGGCGGGTCCCGGCGTTCCACCGAGCATGCTCGGACCTCGGTCCCCGCCGCGACGCCGGACCCGGGCGGTCACCGGTTCTCCCGGTGCAGGCGGATCTGGAGGGCCACGGCGAGGCGCGCCTCCGGGTCGGTCAGGTCGAGCCGCGCGACCTCGGCGAGCCGGCGCAGCCGGTACCGGAACGTGTTCGGGTGCACGTGCACGGCGTCGGCGGCGACCCGGGTGTCCCCGAACGCGTCGAGGTACGCCGCCAGGGTGCGGGCCAGGTCCGCGTCGTGGGCGGCGTCGTAGGCGAGGAGGCGCTGGTAGGGGCCGTCCGGGGGCGGGTCGGCGGCGGTCAGGTCGGCGAGGTGCAGCAGTTGGGACGCGAAGTGGGTGTCGGCGCGGCCCGCCACGGTGCCGGTCGCGCCCCGGGAGCGCAGGACGCGCAGGACGCGGTCGGCGTCGGCCCGGGACCGGGCGATGTCGGGCAAGCCGGTGACCGCCCGGCCGACGCCGACGATGGCCGTGCTCAGCGGGCCGGTCCGTTCGAGGAGGTTGGCGGCGACCCGCACGGCCCGGGACTCGTCGGCCCCGTCGGGCAGGGGCAGGACCGCGTACGCGGTGCGGCCGATCCCGGCGGCGGCGGTGCGCGGGTGCACGGCGGCCAGGTGCAGGCCCAGGGCGTCGGAGAGGCGTTGGCGCTGGAGTTCGACGGCGAGCGGGTCTCCCCCGTCGACGTCGGCCATCTCGGCGGCGAGGACGCAGAGCGGGCCGGTGGCGATGCCGAGCCGGCCGGCCGCGTCGGCGGCGTCGGCCCCGCCGGCCAGGACGGTGCTCAGCAGGTCGGTGCGGACCCGGCGCCGGGCGTCGGCCCCGGCCCGGCGGCGCAGCAGGTGCAGGGCGACCACGCCGGCCGCGTCCCGCAGCGCCCGCTCGGCGGACTCGGACAGCGGATCGCGCGCCGTGATCCACACGGAGCCGAGGAGCTCGTCGCCGGCCCGGACCGCGATCGCGACCCGGGGCAGGATGTCGGCGCCGAGGTCGACGCGCACGGGGCCGCGGGCGGCGTAGAGGCGGTGGAAGTAGCCGCCCTCGTCGAGGAGCCGACGGTAGCGTTCGGGCACCTGGCGGCCGAGGACGGTCTCCACCCGGGGCGGGTCGGCCTCCTCCTGGCGGGCGGAGTAGGCCAGGACCCGGGAGGAGCGGTCCTCGATCGTCACCGGCGCGTCCAGCAGCGCCCCGATCGCGTTGGCGACGGCGAACAGGTCCCCGTCGGCGTCGTCGGCGGGGCCGGCAGCGTCCTCGTCGAGCAGGGCGCGCAGCAGGGCGGCGACCTGTGCCCAGGCGGCGCCGGCGGTCAGGCTGAGCAGGGTGACCCCGGACTCGCGGGCGGCGGCGCGGACCCCGTCGGTGACCTCGACGGGGCCCTTCACGACGAGGGCGGCGGCGCGGGCCCGGCCGAGCTGGCCGAGCAGCGCCGTCACGGCCACCGGGCCGCGCACCCCGACCCCGAGGAGCAGGCCGCCGGCGGTGGTGACCGGTTCGTCGTACGCGTCGTGGATCACCACGCCGGTGACCTCGGCGTCCAGGTCGCCGGCCGGGGCGGCGACGTCCAGCACGGTCGATCCCAGGTCGATCAGGATCCGGCGCAGACTACAGCTCATCTCCGCACCTTACGCGCGCTCCGTTGGTGCTCAGACACCAAAACCGGCCGTTCAGTTCGTGCCCCAGGACAACCATTCGGTCCCGGTGGTGACGTCGTCGAGGGCCTCCTGGTCGGGTACGACGCCGAGGCCGGGGCCGGTGGGCACCCGCACGTGGCCGGCGTCGAGGGTGAACGGCGCGGTGATGTCCCGCGCGTAGTACCGGTCGGAGGCGGAGGTGTCCCCCGGCAGCACGAAGCCGGGCAGGGCGGCCAGGGCGATGTTCGCGGCGCGCCCGAGGCCGGTCTCCAGCATCCCGCCGCACCAGACGGGTACCCCGTGGGCGGCGCACACGTCGTGCACGCGCCGCGCCTCCAGGTACCCGCCGACTCTTCCGGGTTTGATGTTGACCACCGAGCAGGCGCCGAGCGCGATGGCGTCGGCGGCGGCCCGCGCGGACGTGATCGACTCGTCCAGACACACGGGGGTACTGATCAGCCGGGCCAGCGCCGCGTGCCCGCGCAGGTCGTCCTCGGGCAGCGGCTGCTCGATCAGCAGCAGCCCGAACGGGTCGAGCCGGGCCAGGTGCCGGGCGTCGGCGAGCGTGTAGGCGGTGTTCGCGTCGACCTGCAACGCGAGGTCGTCGCCGAACCGTTCGCGCACGGCCCGGACGGGTTCGACGTCCCAGCCTGGCTGGATCTTGAGTTTGATCCGGAGGTACCCGGCCTCCACGTAGCCGGTGACCGCGTCGAGCAGGGCGGGGATCGAGTCCATGATGCCGACGGAGACGCCCGCCGGCACGCTCGGCCGGACCGCGCCCAGGAACCGGCCGAAGGACAGCCCCGCCGCCCGCAGCTGCGCGTCGAGGACGGCCATCTCCACGGCGGCCTTGGCCATCGGGTGCCCCTTGACCGGGGCGAACGCCGGCCCGACCGCGTGCGCGTCGAGCGCGGGGGCGGCGTGCAGGGCGGGGAGGAGGAAGCGGCGGATCACCTCGGCGGCGCCCGAGACGTGCTCGGAGGAGTACAGCGGCTCGCTCATGGCCACGCACTCGCCCCAGCCCTCGGCGTCCGGGGTGACGACCCGGACCAGGAGGGCCTCGCGGCTGGTGGACACCCCGAACGAGGTCCGGAACGGCGCGACCAGCGGCATCCGGATCCGGCGGAGTTCGACGCCCTCGATCTTCACGACTTCTCCAGGAGGTAGTGGCCCCGTCGGGTCAGGCCGGTGATCACGTAACCGCCGTCGAGCGCGCCGAGCAGCGCCGTGCGCAGGGCGCCCCGCCAGCGGTGGGCGGCCCTCGGGTCGGTGGCCCGCAGAGCGAGGACATCGGCGGGTACGGCCACCGTGAGCCGGGGCGCGTCCCCCGGGATCAGGGTGCCCTCCTCGTCGAGCAGCGCCTCCGCCCCCTCCTCGGACACCTCGGCCGGGGTGCCGGCGGCGGCGAGCACGACGCGCGGGACGGTGAGGTCCCAGGCCACGTACAGCCGGTCGGAGGCGTCGCCCGCGTTCACCCCGTCGGTCATCGGCCCGTAGAACTCCGGCAGGTACCGCACCGGGAGCGCGCCGAGCTTGCGCAGGTTGAACGACGCGTTCGAGCGGATCAGCGGGTCGAAGGTCCAGTACACCCGGCTGATGCCCCGGGCCAGGGCCCAGGACCGCTGGTGCTGCTTGAGCGCGTACCCGACGGAGGCTCCGCGCCGGGCGGCGGCGACCCCGGCGATGTGCGCGTGCAGGTGGCCGCCCGCGCCGAGGAAGCCCATGGCCGCCCCGACGAGTTCGGTGCCCTCGTAGGCGCCGGCGACGTAACCGCCGGAGTAGCCGACGGCCCGCAGCAGCGCCGGATCCACGACGGGGGCCCGCCAGATGTCGCCGAGCAGCCGGCTCGCCGCGCGCTGGGCGGCCGGGTCGGCGAGTTCCTCGACCCGCATCAGCGGACCTTCGGGGTGGCCCGCATGCCCGCGTGCACGGCCGGGGTGCCGTCGGGCAGCGGGTAGAACGTGATGGCGAACCAGAGCGGGTCGCCCGGGTACCGGCCGAGGAACGCCCCGTCGCCGACCGGCACGATCTCCTCGACCCGCACGCTCGGGGACAGCTCCGCCAGCGCGCCGGTGGTCTCCGACAGCAGGCTCAGGGTGCCGTCGGCGAGCGTGAAGGTGAGGCGGGCGCCGGCCCGTTCGTACACCCCGACGTGGGTTTCCAGGTCCACTGTGGGGGGTGCCGTGGGCGGCTCGGGGCGCGGGCGGACCCGCAGGTCGCACACGTCCGCGAACAGGGCGGTGAACACGGCCTGCTGGAAGGCCGCCGACTGGCCGCCGTTGGTCACCAGGCAGGCGACGACCCCGGCGTCCGGGACCGCGTACAGCCGGGCGTACTGGCCGATCGTGGCGCCGCTGTGGCCGATGACCTCCCGCCCGTCCCAGGTGTCCAGCATCCAGCCCAGGCCCCAGGACCCGGTGTTGCCGTGCTCGGGGATCTCCGCCTGCGGCACCCGCATCGCGGCCGGCCCCTTCTCCAGCTGCCACCGGCCGAACGCCACCACGTCGGCGGCCCGCGCGCAGATCAGCCCGGCGGGGCCGGCCGAGCGCGGCGGGGCCCACACGGGCGCCGGCCGGCCGTCCAGGTGCCCGACGGCGGCCCGGAACAGCAGCGCCTCCTCCGGCAGGGTGACGGTGTGGGTGAGACGGAGCGGCTCGATCAGTCGCTCGCGGAGGGCCGCGTCCCAGGTCCGCCCGGTCAGGTGCTCGACCAGCCGGCCCAGGACGACGTACCCGGAGTTGCAGTAGGACAGGGTCGCGCCCGGCGGGTGGATCTGGGTCACGTCGGCGCAGGTGGCGACGTACCGCTCGACGCACCCGTCGCCGCGCCCGGTGTCCACGAAGTGGTCCCCGTCGATCCCGGACGTGTGGGTCAGCAGCTGGCGGACCGTGATGGCGGCCGTCGCGTCGGGGTCGGCGACCCGGAACTCCGGCAGCACCTCCCGCACCGGCTGGTCGAGGCGCACCCGGCCCTCCTCGACCAGCTGCAGCACGAGGGTGGCCGTCCACACCTTGGTGATCGAGCCGATCTGGAAGAGGGAGTCGGTGGTGGTCGGCACGCCGGTGGCGGTGTTCAGCACCCCGGTGGCGTACTCGTGCGTCCTCGTCCCGTCGTGGAACGCGAGGACCGCGCCGGGGACCTGGTGCTGGCGGGCCAGGTCGTCGAGCAGGAGCTGGGTGTCGTCCATCGCCTGACCATAGAACTCGGCAGTGCCCCCGCGCGTGGTCCCGCCGCACCAGGACGGGCGGGGCGACTGGTGGCGGCGGACAACGCCGTTCGTCGGATTTCCCCCGGTCGGGTGACCGGAGCTGTCCGAACCGCCGAGCGGCGGAGCTGTACCGCGAGCGACAATTGATGTCGGATAGTAATGAGGAGGTGACGTTAGGTGATGGAGAAGATCGAGAGCCCGCCGACGGTCACCGAGATCGGCAAGCTGATCCGCGACGGCCGGTCCACCGCCGCCGCCGAGCTGGCCGGACGGGGCGCCGCCCTGGCCACCGACCCGGTCGACCGGGTCCGGATGAGCGTGATCCAACTCGCGGCCCTGATCAACCTCGGCCGGATCGACGAGTGCCCGCCGGTCCTGGACCGGGTGCACGCCGCGCTCGCCGGATGCGACGAACCCGCGCTCCGGGGCGAGTTCCACGCCCTCGCCGCCAACGTCGCCCTGCACCAGGGCTCCCTCGGCCGGTGCATGACCCACCTCGCCCAAGGCACCCGCGCCCTCGAACAGGCCCGCGTCCCCGACTTCCAGGCCTCCGTCGCCTGGCTCGACCTGGCCGTCACCTACTCCTGCGCCGGCTTCCCCCAGCTGGCCGTCGAAACCCAGCAACGCTGCCACGAGGTGGTCCTCGCCGCCGGCCTGGACCCGGTCGACTTCGCGCACCCCGAGATCCGGGTCCGGTACGCGGTGTCCCTCGACCACCAGGGCGACACCGACGGCTGCGCCCGGGTCCTGCGCGACCTGGTGCGCACCCTGGGTCCCGACACCGTGTCGGCATTCGAAACCCGCTACCTGGGGTACGCGGCCGCCCGGCTCGCGGCCCTCGGCGACCCGCCCGCCACCGACCCGCGCGCGCTCCTGCTCGTGGACCTGGAACCGTACGAGGAGTGCGTCGAGCTGCGCCGACTCGGCGAGGCGTGCCTGGCCATCGGGCGGGGCGAACCCGACACGGCGCTCCGGCTGCTGGAGGACGCCACCGACGCCTACTGCATGCTCGGCGGGGCCGAGGTGCCCCGGCTGCGGTCCCTCGCCCACACGGCGCGCGGGGACCACGCCGCCGCCCTGGCCGCCGAGCGGGTCGTGGCCTGCAAGCTCGCCCGGAGCACCGGCCGGATGGTCAACATGTTCCTGGAGGGCATCACGGCCCGGCTCGACCACGACGAGCTGCGCGGCAGTGTCACCCGGTACGCCGACGAGGCGCACACCGACGCACTCACCGGCCTGCCGAACCGCCGGCACCTGGAGCGGTACGTGGCCGACCTGACCGGGCACGGCACCTACGGCACGATCGGGGTCGCCGACCTCGACGGGTTCAAGGCCGTCAACACGGTGCACGGGCACCTCGCCGGCGACGTGGTCCTCCAACAGGTCGCCGCCATCCTCACCCGGACGCTGCGGGGTGGGGACTTCCTCGCCCGGTACGGGGGCGACGAGTTCGTGCTCGTCCTGCCCGACACCCGGCTCGGCGAGGCCGACGAGGTGTGCGACCGGCTGGCCAGGGCGGTCGCGGCGCACGACTGGGCGGGGGTGGTCCCGGGCACGCCGGTGACGGTGACGATCGGACTGGCCGAACTCGACAGTCGCACGGATCTGACCCGGGCCTTCGAGGTCGCGGATCTCGCGATGCTGCACGCCAAGTCCGGATGATGGTGCGCGGGTGCGGAGGGCGCGGCGTCGGGCGTCGGGCGTCGGGCGTCGGGCGTCGGGCGTCGGGCGTCGGGTCCAGGGTGCCTCTAGGCCGGGCGGAAGCAGGGCCATGGGGCGCGCCGTCCTCGGCTAGTGTCGGGGGACCTCGCCCGGGGAACGGCGGCCCGAGCACCCGGGAAGGACCATGGACGTCATCGAGTACGCGGTCGGCACGCCCTTCGAGGGCGTCCTCGTCGAGCCGGTCGGCGGCAGCCCGGTGGGCGTCCTGGTGCTGGCCGGTTCGAGTGGCCGCGTCGACGCCGACCGGTGCCGCGTCCTCGCCCGCGCGGGGCTGACCGCCCTGTCGATCCGCTGGTTCGGCGGCGCGGGCCAACCCCCGGGGATCTGCGAGCTTCCCCTGGAGACCTTCGTGTCCGCCGTCGACCTGCTGCGGGCCACGGGTGCCGAGCGGGTCGGCGCGCTCGGCGTGTCCAAGGGCGCCGAGGCCGTGCTGCTGCTGGCCGTCCGGGATCCGCGCGTCGAGGCGGTGGTCGCCCTGTCCCCCACCTCCGTGGCCTGGGCGAACGTCGGGCCCGGAACCGACGGGGTCACGTACCCGTATCGGTCGTCCTGGACCTGGCGGGGTGAGCCCGTGCCCTTCGTCCCCTACGACGAGGACTGGGTCTCGGCCGGCGCGCCGGTCGCCTACCGGGCGCACTACGAGGCGAGCCTCCGGGCCTTTCCGGAGGCGGCGCGCGGGGCCGCGATCCCGATCGAGGAGTCGGCCGCCGAGGTCGTGCTGGTCGCCGGTAGGGACGATCGGATGTGGCCGTCGGTCGCCTTCGCACGGGAACTGGCCGCGCGGCGCGCGTCGACGGGGCGGCCGGCCAGGGTGGTCCTCTCCCCCGACGCCGGGCACCGCGTCCGCCTACCGGGCGAAGCACCAGCGGGACCGCCCGGCCGGTTCGTCTACGGCGGCACCCCAGAGGCCGACGCCGCCCTGGGGGCCGAGGCGTGGCCGGTCATCCTCGCCGCACTCGGCGGGCTGCCCCTGAGTGGCACCCAAACTAATTAGCTGCCATACTATGTTCATGGTGAACGAGGATCCGGCAATCGAGACCCCGAGCCTGGACCAGGCCGCGCGCCAGATCCGCCGGTACGGTCTCGACGTCGACCCCCAGGCGGTGCTGGTCGCGGTGCGACTGATGGCGGCCGGCGCCAGGCTCGGCCAGGCCGCGGAGGTGCACTTCGCGCGGTTCGACCTGTCCTCCGGCCGCTACCGGCTGCTCGCCGACCTCGAGGACCACGGTGGCGAGAAGTCCCCCTCGGACCTCGCGGCGAGCATGGGCGTGTCCCGGGCGACCGTGACGGGGCTGGTGGACCGCCTGGAGCGCGACGGCCTGGTGCTGCGGAGATCCTCGGCCGAGGACGGGCGCTCCGCCGTCGTCGTGCTCACCGCCCGGGGCGCGCAGAAGCTCCGCGACCTGGCCGGCGAGCACTTCGGGCGCCTGGAGGCCATGGTCTCGGGGCTCAGCGCGCGGGAGCGGACGGTGTTCCTGGACCTGCTCGGCAGGGTCACCCGGGGCGTCGCGGCGCTGACCGAGGACTAGTACCGCCCGTTCCGCCAGGGTTCTTCTTCCCGCAACCGTCCGACCGTACCCGCACTGCGACCATATAGTTAGCCAGCTAATTATCTCCAGGGGGTCACCTTGAGCACCACCACCGCGTCACCGGCCACCGCCAGGCACCCGCGTACCCGACCGCGAAGGTTCGTCCTGTGGCGCGAGGTCCTCGTCGCCTACCTGTCCCCGGCGGTGATGGCCGGCGCCGGGGGCGTGATCACCGGGCAGGGCGACCTGCTGCTCGCCGCGGTCACCTCGATCGCCGGCACCTCGGCCGTCGTCGCGGCCCTGATCGGCGCCTGGCTGCAACGCCGGGGCGTCCGGCGCCCGTGGACCACCACGACCCCCCGCCCCGTACTGGTCGTCTGGTTCGTCGCCGTCGCCGCCACCGTCGCGGGCCTGCTCGCGTGGGGGGCCCTGACCTGGCTACCCGACGGGTTCGGCCCCCTGGACGGGCCGCTGCCGGCCCGCGTCCAGTGGGACCTGCCGTTGTCCGCCGCGGTCGCCGCGACCGTCATCCCCTGGCGGTGGCGCGGGGCGCGCCGCCGCGCCGAACAGGCGGACCCGACACCCGGCGACTGACCCGCCGTCCCACCGCCGGCCGGACCCACCCGGCCCCGGCACCAACCCTGCGGCACCACGCCGCACCCAGCGGCGCCACCGCCGCACAACCCGAAGGGCACACGATGATCGTCATCATGGGAGCGTCCGGATCCACCGGCAGCGCGCTCCTCAACCGGCTCACCACCCTCGGCGTCCCGTCGCGGGCGGTGACCCGCGACCCCGAGGCCCTGCGGGCCCGCCTCGACGGCCTACCGGACGGGGCGGTCGAGATCCGCGCCGCCGACGCCGGGGACCCCGCATCGCTGCGGGTCGCGTTCAAGGGCGCCGAGCAGCTGTTCCTGACCATGGCCAACAGTCCCGCGCAGGTGGCGCTCGAAACCCGGATCATCGACATCGCCGCCGAATCAGGCATCGGACACGTGGTGAAACTGTCCGCCCCGGCGGTCGGACCCGAGTCACCGGTGCGGTTCTCCCGCTGGCACCACACCATCGAGGAACACCTCCGGGCGTCCGGTCTCGCGCACACGGTGCTGCGGCCGTACGCGTTCCTGCAGAAACTCCCGCACCTCGCACCCACCATCACCGCACAGGACGTCATCCTCGGCGCGATGGGCGACGCGGGCTGCACCTACATCGACTGCCGCGACATCGCCGACGTCGCCGCCGCGGTCCTCACCGGCTCCGAGTTCGCGGGCGGGTCCCACACGCTGACGGGCGACCGGACCTACACGTACCCGCAGCTCGCCGAGGTGTTCAGCTCCCTGCTCGGCCGGCCCGTCCGCTATGTGGACCTGCCGCCCGACGCGATGCGCCGCAACCTCGTCGAACACGCCGGCATGCCCGACTGGCTCGCCGCCCACGTCGTCGAGATCCAGCAGCTCGCCGTCACCCGGCCGGAGACGCCCACCGACACGGTCGCGCGGATCCTCGGCCGGCCGCCCCGGTCGTTGACCGCGTACCTGGGCGAGAACCTGCACCAATTCCGGTAGGTCACTGGGCCGGCCCGACCCACGTCGGGCCGGCCCCGTCAGCCTGCTCCTGTTCGGAGGCACACGGGGACACAGGCCTATGAACGCCATGAAATGCCCCAGTTCGGACGGGGCAGTGGCGTAGGCCGGTCGCGTTCATAATGAAAGCCCCTTCCCGAGCATGGAGCTTTCGTGACCGACCCCTCGCCGCAGCCCGAGCACCACGTCAAGCCCGAGGAGCAGTCGACGCCCGAGGTTCCGGCCCCAGCCGGGAACCCTGGGCCGCACAACGATTCCGGGGCCCCCGAGTCACAGGCCGATTCCGGGCCGCAGGCCGATTCCGGAACCCTCGGGTCACCGGTCGACTCCGGAACCCCCGAGTCGCAAGGCGATTCCGGCACCCCCTGGTCGCAGGGAGATCCCTCCGCACCCGGGTCTCCGGTCGGCTCCGGCACCCCCGGGTGGCAGGGCGCCCCGCCCGCGCCCGACGGCCACTGGACGGTCCCCGGCTTCGCCCCCGTGCCCGCCGAGGACCCCCTGATCAACCCGCCGCACACCGGCATCGACGGCTGGTTCCGCCGGATCGCCGCGATGTTCAAGCGCAGCTGGTCGTCCCTGTTGGCCATCTTCGCGATCACCCAGATCCTGCCCATCCTGGCGACCGCCGGCGTCGGGATCGTGTTCGCCGTCGCGCTGCTGGACCTCCCGCCCTTCAACGGCGAGCGGTCGGTGGACGGCGAGTTCGACGACGACCGGTTCCTGTCCACCCTGCTGCCCCTGCTCGGCGTCGTCCTGGTGGTGGTCCTCGTCCTCACCGTGCTCCGGTCGGCGGGGTACGCCGCGGCGACCTACGCGGCCACCCGCCAGGCGGGCGGCATCCCGGTGCGGCTCGGCGAGGCCCTGGCCTACGGTTTCCGTCGCTGCCTCGGCCTGTTCGGCTGGCAGGTCGTCGTCGGACTGCTCATGACGGCCGGCCTCCTGGCCTGCGTCCTGCCCGGCATCTACGTCTACGCGGCGACCGCCCTCGTCGGCCCGATCTTCCTGTTCGAGCGCGGCGGCAGCCCGATCGGCCGGTCGTTCAGCATCTTCAACAACAACCTGGGCCGGATCCTGGGCCGGCTGGCCCTGCTCCTCGTGGCCACGGTCGCGGTCGGCTTCGCGGGCAACGTCTTCGACCAGATCGGCGCGGCGGCCGCCGACGCCACCCACGACGTGTCGGCGATCGTCACGGCGGGGGCGATCTCCGCGCTCCTCGGCCTGCTGCTGGAGCTTCCGCTGGCGATGCTCACCTTCTCGGGCATCCTGCTGACCTACACCGAACAGCGCGGCTACGAGGGCGCCACCACGGCGACCCTGATCGAGGAACTCAACTGAGTCCGGCCGGGGCCCGGGCGATCCCCGGGCTCCGGGTTTGAGGATTCGGGAACCAGCCGTTAGCGTGGCCGGCGACCGCCGGTCACGCCACGTGACGTGTCCGCACGTCTGCCACCCACCCCAAGAAGGACGACATCCATGCATGCACCCAAGTCCCCTACGCTCGTCCGTCGCCTCGCGGCCGTCTCCCTGGCCGGCCTCGTCGGGCTCGGCCTGCTGTCCGGGTGCGGAGGCTCGGACAGCAAGTCGGACAAGCCCGAGGTCAAGACCTCCACGACGGGTACGCCGGGCGCGGCGTCGACCACCGGCGCCCCGGCTGCCGGCTCGGCGGCCAAGCTCGGCTCCCCGGTGGAGGTCACGGTCGGCTCCACGAAGCTGAAGGTCACCGTCAGTGACGTCAAGCCGGAGAACCCGGCCACCGAGGAGCCGTTCAAGTCCAAGGGCAAGAAGTACGCCACCGCCAAGGTCGAGATCGAGCACGTCAGCGGCCCGGCCCTCGAGATCGACACCAACGCGCTGTTCCAGGTGGCGGCGGGCGGCCAGCAGGTCAAGGCCGAACTGCTCGGCAGCCTGGCCTTCGCCGGCGCGCTGGAGGACGGCCCCCTGGAGGCGGGCAAGAAGGTCTCCGGCCTCGTCGTGTTCGGCTCCGAGCCGGCCAAGGTCGCCGGTGCCAAGATCCAGATCCTGGACGGGGAGAAGGTCGTCGGCACCTGGGCGATCTGATCCTGCCCCACCTGCGGTAGACGTCCTGGAAGCCGGCACCGCGCCGGCTTCCAGGACGTTCCCGTCCTGTCACGGCCACGGCTTCGGTTCCACCGGGTCGAGCTCCCGGGTGAGCCGGTGCCGGGGTGAATTCCGCTGGCTGTGCGCCGTCCCGGCCGGCACACTGGCGCCATGGATCTGCCCAGCTACGCGGCCGTGGTCAGCGAGCGGCACGCACTACCCCCGCCCGGCGAATGCGGTCTCCGACAGGGACAGTTCCACGACGTACTGCTGACCCCGGACGCCGTGTACCGCTTTCCGCGCACCGAGGCGGCCAGAGTCCTGCTCCCCCACCACTCCAGGGTGCTGGCGGCCCTGGCCGGGGCCGGTCCGGACTTCGCCGTGCCGGTACCGTTGGCGCCCGTCGACGCCGACGAGCCGGTCGGCCGGTGCTACCTGGCGACCACCCGGGTGCCGGGCCAGCCCCTGGGCTCCGGCTACGGCCACTACCGGACGGGCGCCGAACTCGGGCGGGTCCTCGCCGCGCTGACCAGACTCACCCCGCGGCTGGCCGGCACGGTCGACGCCCACCGGCCCGACCGGTGGGCGCTCTTCGCCGCCGACGTCGAGACGGAGCTGTTCGGCCTCATGTCCGCCGACGGCCGCCGACGTGCCCGGCAGCAGCTCGACGCCGTCGTGGCCCTGCCCGCACCGCCGGACCCGGTCCTGGTGCACGGCGACCTCGGCGGGGACAACCTGCTGTGGGACCCCGGGCCGCCGCTGGGGCTGACCGGCGTCGTCGACTGGGACGGGCTGGGCCTCGGCAGTCCCGCCGACGACGTGGCGTCCATCGCCGCGACCTACGGCTGGGCCACCGCCACCGAGGCCGCCGAACGGGCCGGCTGCCCTGCCGGGACACTCCGGCACGCCCGGTCCGTCCAGGCGACCTTCGCCCTCCAGCAGGCGCTGCCGGCCGCGCGCAGCGGGGACACCGCGAACCTCGACGACGGACTCCTCGGCTACCGGTGAGCGGGGGCGGGCGCGACGTCGGGCGCGGGATTTTCCGTTGACCCCGTGGTTAGGGTGCGGATATGTGCATTGACAATGACGCCTCCGTGCCCACCGACGCCGAGCCGCTGATCGAGCTCACGTCCGCCGACGGCTCCCGGTTCGGTGCCTACCTGGCCACGGCGTCCGAGCCGACCGGCGCGCGGCTGGTGCTGCTCCCGGACGTCGGCGGGATGCGCTCCCCGTTCCGCGAGCTGGCCCGCCGGTTCGCCCGCACCGGAGCGGACGTGCTGGTCATCGACTACTACGGCCGGACGCTGGGCCCGGCGGCCCGGGGCGAGGAGTACGACAAGAAGGTCAGCGAGGGCTTCGACCGCGAACTCGTCCTGGAGGACATCGCGGCGGCCGTGGCCCATCTGCGCGCGTCCGGCGACGGACCGGTGTACGCGGCGGGCTTCTGCATCGGCGGCGCCAACGCGCTGTACGCGGGCACCGCGGACCTCGGCCTGGCCGGCGTGATCGGCATCTGCCCGTACGTGGGGGCGATGGGCGCGTCCGCGGCGCTCCCCGAGGACTTCGGGTCCGGGATCCGGGTGCCGGTGCTGGGCCTGTTCGGGGGCGCCGACACCGAGGTGCCCAGTTCCGTGCACGAGAACCTCGGACGGGACCTGACGGCCGCCGCCGTACCCCACGAGATCGCGGTCTTCGACGGGCAGCCGCACGGCTTCATCGAGTGGGACCACTTCGGGCGGGACGGGCACGCCGAGGCCGCCGCCGACGCGTGGACCCGGATCGGCGCGTTCCTGCGGTAGACGGAGACGGGCCCGGGTCGGAACGTCCCTCCGGGGCCGGGGCGGCTGAGCTGGGGTGTCGGGTCGATCGGGCTCGTCTTGTCGTACCCGGCGGGCAAGATGGACGGCATGGAGACGATCACCACCTCGTTCAAGATCTGCGTGGACTGCGCCGACCCGCACCTGCTCGCCGCGTTCTGGTCCGCCGCCCTCGGCTACGACATCGAGGACCACTCGCCCCTGATCCGCCACCTCCTCGACGCCGGCGCGGTCGGCCCCGACGAGGTGATCGAGGTCGACGGCCGGCAGGCCTTCCGCGCGGCCGCCGCGATCCGGGACCCGGCCGTCGCCGCCCCCGCCGTGGGGCAGGGCGGCCGGGTGCTGTTCCAGACCGTCCCGGAGTCGAAGTCCGTGAAGAACCGCCTGCACCTGGACCTGCACGTGCCCGACCAGGCGGCGACCGTGGCCCGACTGGTGGAGCTGGGCGGATCCGTGACGGGGCACGGCGAGCAGGGCGGGCACGGCTGGACCGTGATGGCCGACCCGGAGGGCAACGAGTTCTGCGTCGTGTAGGTGTGTGCGGGGGATCCGCCGCGTCCGGAGCCGGTCGCGGTGCGGGAGTCGTCCTGCGTCGGGTAGGGGTCGAGGCGGCGTGGCCGGGCCCCGGTCCGTTGGCGCCCCTGGCGGACCTCTCCGGGGTGGATCAGTGCGGCTCGTCCCGGAGCAGGCGCAGGACGGTGGTCTCGCGCCGGAGCCAACGGGGCGCGGCCCCTCCCCCTGCCAGCAGCGCGGAGTTCACCCCGATCGCCTCGTCGAGGTCCACCCAGGTCGGTACCAGGCCGAGTTCCCGCTCGTCGTCCTCCAGGTGTTGCGCGCCGAGCTCGTCCGCGATCTCGCACCGCAGGTACCAGGACGTGTTGGCGAACAGGTCGTAGCCGGCCTCCTTGGCCACGGCGTATTCCACGACCCGGCCGAAGGGCTCGCCGACGGCCAGGACCCGCGCGCCGCACTCCTCCGCCAGTTCCCGGCGCACCGCGTCCGGGACCGACTCGCCCGGCTCGACCCCGCCGCCCGGGAACTTGTAGTCCCCGTTCCGGGAGCACACCATCAGCAGCCGGCCGTCGCGGCGGACGATCCCCCGCGCCGAGGAACGCCCCACGGTCCGTCCTGACCGGAGCAGGTGGGCACCGTGGGTGATCTCCGCGAGCAGTCGACCATGCATACACGAAAGACTATCCATCGGGTACTCCGGCGGAGAGGCCCGCCCGCGCGCCCCCGCCACTGGGCACTCCAGAACCCTCGCCTCCAGAACCAGACCCAGCACCGTGGGCCGTGGGCCGTGGGCCGTGAGCCGTGAGCCGTGGGCTGGGCGTTACGGCCTATGGGGTGTGGGCTGTGGCAACCCGGTACCCGGATGGTGGTTGTGGTGTGGGGTTGGATCTTCGGTCAGGCGCGCAGGAGGTCCAGGAGGAGGGGCAGGCGCTGGTCGCGGAGGTCCGGGCGGAGCCGGTGGGCGCGGGTGAGGGTGGCGAGCCCGTGCAGGGCGCTCCAGCCGACCTCGGTCAGCACGTGCACGTCCCGGCCGGCGGCGTGCACCGCGAAGGCCGCGAGCAGTTCCCCGAACGCCGCGCGCAGCGGGCTGGGCGCCTCGGGGGTGCCGAACGGCAGGTCGGACGCGAGGGTGAACATGGCGTCGTAGAGCGCCGGCTGCTCGTCGGCGAACGTGAGGTAGGCCCCGGCGACGGCGTCGAGCTGGTCGGCGTCCGCCCGGCCCGCGCGGGCCGACCGCAGCACCTCCAGGAGTTCCGTGAAGCCCTGGAGGGCGACGGCGTCGATGATGGCGCCCTTGTCGGCGAAGTGGCTGTAGAGCACGGGCTGGCTGTACTCGATCCGGTCGGCCAGGCGGCGGGTGGTCACGGCGTCCCACCCCTCGGCGTCGGCCAGCTCCCGGGCCGAACTGATGATCAGCTGGTGGCGCTGGGCGCGCTCGCGCTCGCGGCGGTGCTGGGCGGGTGTCGTCATGACATTCATCCTAGCACCGCTAGCCAACGGAGCATGACTAGTGCTAGCGTCGCATCAGTTCCTAGCGCCGCTAGATTTTGGAGCAGTCATGAAGCGTCTCGCCACCGGTCTCGCCGTCCTCGGCGCCCTGTTCATCCTCTACATCGGCATCAGCTACCTGCTCAACCCGGTCGGGACCGCCACCGGGTTCGGGGTGCCGACCTGGCCGACCCACGACGGCACCGCGTTCCTGGCCGTCAAGGGTGTCCGCGACATCGCCAGCGGGCTGGTCATCCTCGCCCTGCTGCTCACCGGGCACCGCCGGGCGCTGGGCTGGGCGATGCTCGCGCTGACGTTCGTCCCCGCCGGGGACATGGTGATCGTGCTCAGCGAGGGCGGATCGCGCGCCGTCGCCCTCGGCGTCCACGGCCTGACCGCCGTCGCGGTGGCCGTCACCGCCGGCCTGCTGCTCCGCGAGTCCACCCCGAAGGAGATCTGACGTGTACGTCCTCAGCCAGCTCATCGCCGTCGTCGCGGTCCTGTCCGCCGGCGCCATCTACGGCACCGACATGCTCGGCGCCCTCGTCATGCGCCCCACCTGGGCGAAGGTCGACGACCGTACCCTCACCGCGGTCGCCGGACACTCCCACCACTACGGCGACCGGCGGTTCCCGGTCCCCGGCATCCTCAGCATCGTCGCCACCGTGCTGGCCACCGCGGCCTCGGCCTTCGCGGGACGGTGGCCGGCCTTCGCGGCGGGCGCGGTGGCGACCGTGGCCCTGCTGACCTGGCTCGCGGTCTACAAGCTCGTCAACGAGCCGATCAACCGCCAGTTCACCGCCGCGGTCCGGGAGGACCGGGTACCCGTCGACGCCCGCGCGCTGCAGACCCGCTGGGACAGTGTGATCGTGCTCCGGGTGGTCCTGCAGGGGGTCGCGCTCGCCGGGTTGTGCGCGGTGCTCGCCCTGCCGTGACCGGGCGGGCCGGGGGCGGCCCGGTGGGGACGCGGTGTCAGTGGGCGTGTCAGGGCCGCGACAGGGTGGTGTCAGGCCGGCTGTCGATAGTTGGCCGCATGCCAACACCAGCCATTGCGGTCTCAGGACTGCGGAAGGTCTACGGGGACAAGGTCGTGCTCGACGGCATCGACCTGGAAGTCCCCGCAGGCACCATCTTCTCCCTGCTCGGCCCGAACGGGGCGGGCAAGACGACGACGGTCAACGTGCTCAGCACGTTGATGAGGGCCGACGGCGGGACGGTGCGCGTCGCCGGTCACGACGTGGCCACCGAGGCCCGGGCGGTGCGCGCGGCGATCGGGGTCACCGGCCAGTTCGCGGCGGTGGACGAGCTGCTGACGGGGCGGGAGAACCTGCGCCTCATGGTGGACCTCAACGGGGTCCCCGCCGCCCGGGGCAAGCGGATCGTCACGGAGCTGCTCGAACGCTTCGACCTGACCGAGTCGGCGGGGAAGCCCTCGTCGACGTACTCCGGGGGCATGCGCCGCAAGCTCGACCTGGCGATGACGCTCGTCGGCGACCCGCGGATCATCTTCCTGGACGAGCCGACGACGGGGCTGGACCCGCGCAGCCGGCGCACGATGTGGTCGATCATCCGCGAGCTGGTGGCCGACGGGGTGACCATCTTCCTCACCACCCAGTACCTGGAGGAGGCCGACCAGCTCGCCGACCGGGTCGCGGTGCTCGACCAGGGCCGGCTGGTCGCCCAGGGCACCCCCGCCGAGCTCAAGCGCCAGATCCCCGGGACCCACGTCCGGCTGCTGTTCACCGCCGGCCCCGAACTCGACGCGGCCGCCCGGCTGTTCCCCGGCGCCACCCGCGACGACGAGGCGCTGACCCTGCGGATTCCCAGCGACGGCGGCACCCGGTCACTCCGGGCCCTGCTGGACCGGCTCGACGAGCACTCCCTCAGCGCCGAGGAGTTCTCCGTGCACACCCCCGACCTCGACGACGTCTTCCTCGCCCTGACGGGCCACACCACGGAGGCCACGACATGAGCGCCAAGTCCCCGTCGCTGGTGATGCTGCGACGCAACGTCAAGCACATCGCCCGGAACCCGACCTCGGTGTTCAACGCGGTCCTGATGCCGATCGTCATCATGCTGATGTTCGTGTACATGATGGGCGACGCCTTCGACGTCGGCGTCGACTACATCGACTACGCGACGCCGGGGCTGATCCTGCTGGCCGTCTGCTACGGGCTGGGGGCCACCGCGACCTCGGTGAACTCCGACATGACCAAGGGCATCATCAACCGGTTCAAGGTCATGGACGTCTCCCGGGGCGCGGTACTGACCGGCCACGTCGTCGCCAGTGTGCTGACCAACCTGATCGCCATCGCGGCACTCGTCGGGGTCGCTTTCCTGCTCGGGTTCAGCCCGTCGGCGGGACTCCTCGACTGGCTCGGCGTGGTCGGCGTCGTCGTGCTGCTCGGGTTCGCCGCCGGCTGGCTCACGGTCGCGCTCGGCCTGGCGGCGAAGTCCCCGGAGACGGCGGGGCTGTCCTCCATACCGCTGGTCATGCTGCCGTTCTTCAGCAGCGCGATCGTCCCGGCGGAGAAGATGGGGCCGGGGCTGCGGGAGTTCGCGGAGTACCAGCCCTTCACGCCGATCATCGAGACCATCCGCGGGCTGCTCAACGGGGCGCCGGACACGGGTGACGCGATCGCCGCCCTCGCCTGGTGCGTCGGGATCGCGCTCGTCGGGTACCTGTGGGCGCGGTCCACGTTCGACAAGCGCGCCTGAGGTACCGCGCCGGGTCTCACGGCGCGAGGGTGACCTCGACCAGTTCGGACCAGCTGTCCCCCGCACCCTCCCGCGTCACCTCGGCGAACCGTTCCTCGCCGAGGTGCGCGCGTGCGTCCCGTTCGATCCGCGCCGCGTCCGGGTGGGCGTGGTCCGGCAGACCCCGCACGGTGACGCTGGCCGCGAGGAGCCGCGCCGCCCGCTCGTAGTCGCCCCCGCGGAGCGCGAGGTCGGCGATCCCGACGAGTACCAGGGCGATGGTGGGCGCGTACCCCACCTCGGACGCCGCCCGCCACGCGGCCGCCCGCTGGGTACGGGCCTCCTGGAGGTCCTCGGCCAGGTAGCCGAGCACGTCGTGGATGCCGGCCCGGATGTTCGCCTGCTCCGCGTCGGTACCCAGCAGGGTGGTGGCGATGGCGACCTGGCGGCGGGCCTCGGCGACGTCGCCGCCCCACCGGGCGAGTTCACCCTTCGCGAGCGCCAGTTCGACCAGCGCGTGCGGCCAGGTGACCCCTTCGGCGCACCGGGCGGCCTCGGCGATGGCGGCGGCGCTCGCGTCCCGGTCGCCGTGCAGCCAGTACATCAGGGCCTGTTGGGTGCGCAGCCGGATCACGTCCTCGACGGCGCCGACCTCGGAGACGACGACGACCGCCTGCTCGTAGTACGCGCACGCGCCGGCGTGGTCGCCGCGCAGCGCGAGCTGGTCGGCCAGCTGGTTCAGGGCCAGCGAGATCCCGAACCGTTCGCCGAGCGCCCGGAACTCCGCGAGCGCCGCGCGCAGGTGCTCCTCCGCCTCCGGGCCGCCCTGGCCGTTCATGAACGCCATCTTGCCGACCTGCATCCGGGCCAGGGCCCGCACCCACGGATCCTCGCTGTCCAGCAGCTCCGTGAACGCGGGCACCGCCTCTTCCGGTGCCCGGAGCATCCGTTCGAGCGGGACCACCAGTCCGAGCAGGGGGTTGTGGTGCCGGCTCTGCTCGCTGAACCGGTACGCCTTGCGGATCCACTCCGCGCCCAGGTGTTCGTCGCCCCGCCCGGAGGTCACGAAGAGCACCACGATCCCGTACGCCATGGCCCGGACCTCGTCGGTCACGTCCCCGGGTACGGCGGTGGCCGCGATCAGCAGCTCGATGCCCTCGGCCCGCCGGCCGCCCAGCCACCAGTACCAGCCGGCGGCCGCCGCGAGCCGCATCGCCGCCTGGGCGTCCCCGGCCGCGACCGCGCCCCGCAGCGCGGCGCCGATGTTGTCGTGGTCGGCTTCCAGGGTGGCGAGCCAGTCCAGCTGTCCGGCGCGGCGCAGCTCCGGCTCGGCGGTCTCGGTGAGCTCGGTGAAGTACGCGAGGTGCGCCCGGCGGGCCAGGTCCGGTTCCCCGGCCTCGGCGAGCCGGTCCGCGGCGTACTCCCGGATGGTGCTGAGCATCCGGTAGCGCGGGACGCCGTCGCCCTCGGTGACCAGCAGGGACTTCTCGGCCAGCGAGGTGAGCAGCTCCAGCACCTGGTCGCGGTCGACGACCTCGCCGGCGCAGACCCGCTCGGCCGCCTCCAGCCCCGCCCCGCCGGAGAACACCGACAGCCGGCGCAGGACCGTCCGCTCGGCGTCGGTGAGCAGTTCCCAGCTCCAGTCGACCACCGCGCGCAGAGTCCGGTGCCGGGGCAGCGCGATCCGGCTGCCGCTGGTCAGCAGGCGGAACCGGTCGTCGAGCCGGTGGGCGAGCTGGTCGACGGTCATGGTGCGCAGCCGGGCGGCGGCCAGTTCGATCGCCAGCGGCATGCCATCCAGCGCCCGGCAGATCCGTACCATCGTCGTCAGGGTGTGTTCGTCGACCCCGAGGTCCTTGCGCACCACGCCGGCCCGGTCGCGCAGCAGCCGGACCGCCGGCGAGGACGCGAACGCGGCGGGGCTGGCGTCGGCGGGCACGGCCAGCGGCTCGACCTGCCACAACGCCTCACCGGTGATGCCGAGCGGTTCCCGGCTCGTCGCCAGGATCCGCAGCCGGCGGCACTCGCCGAGCACCCGGTCGGCGAACCGCGCCGCCGCCTCGACCACGTGCTCGCAGTTGTCCAGGATCAGCAGCGCCTCCCGGTCCCGGATCGCCGCGATCAGCCCGTCGACCGGGTCCGCGTTCGGGGCCGCGCCGAGCAGGGTGTCGCGGAGGCCGAGCCCGGCGAGGGTCGCCTGCGCCACGTCGCCGTCGGTGCCGATGGCCGCCAGTTCCACCAGCCAGGCCCCGTCGGGGAACCCGTCGAGCAGCGTGCCCGCCGTCTCGGTGGCCAGCCGGGTCTTGCCCGAGCCGCCCGGGCCGATCAGGGTGGTGAGCCGGTGCCCGGCGATCAGTGCGCGGACCGCCGCGACGTCGGCCTCCTTGCCGACGAAGCTGGTCAGCTCGGCCCGCAGGTTGGTCTTCCGGTTCTCCTCGCGCCGGCCGAGCTCGCCCCGCAGCAGCGCGACGTGCACGGCGGACAACTCGGCCGAGGGGTCGACGCCCAGCGCGTCGGCCAGGGCCGCTCTCGTGCGCTCGTACACGAGCAGGGCCTCGCTGTCGCGACCGGCCGCGGCGAGGGCCCGCAGCAGCGCGGCGACCAGGCGTTCGCGCACCGGGTGGGCGTCCACCAGGTCGGTCAGCTCCGCGACCTGCCCGGGGCCGGCCTCCAGGTCGAACCGGTCCTCCAGGGCGGCCAGGCGCAGCCCCTCCAACCGGGCGGTCGCCGCGTCGAAGGCCGCGCTGTCCTGGAGTCCGACGTCCTGCATGGCCGCGCCGCGCCACAGGGCGAGGGCCTCGCGCAGGATCCGGACCCGCCCCGGGCCCTCCTCGTCGCGGGCCCGGCCGAGGAGGCGTTCGAACCGCACGGCGTCGACGGCGTCGGGGGCCACCGTGAGCCGGTAGCCGCCGGTCTGGCCCTCGACCAGGCCGTCCGGGAGGGTCTTCCGCAGCCGGGAGACCAGGCGTTGCAGGGCGTTCGCCGCGTCGGTGGGCGGGTGCTCACCCCAGATCCAGTCGATCAGGGTCGCCTTCTGGACCACGTGCCCCGGGTGCAGCGCGAGGGCGACCAGGAGCGCGCGGAGCCGGGCACCCGGCACGTCGGCGGGGGTGCCGTCGTCCGCGCGAGCCTCGAACGGTCCCAGCATCCCGATGCGCATCCGGGTGATTGTGCCACGGGTGGTGGGCGGGGCCCGGGGGGCTGCGGGGCCGGGGAGGTGGCGGTGGGGGCGCCGGCCGGGGCCGGGTGGCCGCCGTGGGGAAACGGGCTGTCCAGCGTGGCGAGCCGGTGGCGGCAGGCAGGGGAAGCCGGTGGCGGCCAGCGGCGGAGCCGGTAGCCGTCGGCGTGTGGCGACAGGTGTTCAGGGCGCCGCGGGTCCGCTCCCGGTGACGGGGTAACGGCTGTCGTGTTCGCCGTGGTAGACCACGACGACCAGGTAGTGGGCCGGTGCGGCGCGCGGGTTGCGGTAGGTGTGCGCCCGGTCGGCCCGCAGGGACAGCGTGTCGCCGGCCCCGACCTCGAACACCGCCGGTCCGATCTCCACGGTGACCGCGCCGGAGATCCCGTGCAGGAACTCACGGGTACCGGCCGGGTGCCCGCTCGCGTCCCGGATCTCCGCCCCGGCCGCGAGCCGGTGTTCCCAGATCTCGTGCCGGCCGTCCGCGAGCAGCAGGGCCGCGCCGTGCGGGTAGGCCACCGCGTCGGCCCGCCGGGCGAGGTGGCCGAGCTGGGGTGGCAGTACGACGAGGTCGCTGACGGGGATGTCGAGCGCGACGCACAGGTGCGCGAGGGTCGCCACGCTCGGGTTGGTCCGGGCCGCCTCGATCTGGTGGATCATGCCCCGGCTGACCCCGCTCCGCCGGGCCAGTTCGTCCAGGGTCCAGGCGCGGTGCGCGCGGGCCGCCCGGAGGTTGACGGCGAGGGTGCGGGCCAGGTCGTCCATGCCACTATCTTGCTATGGACTTCCGGTATCCGGTGACGCAGGCTCGGGTCATGAAGATCATCCCCGCCGAAGCCGTGCTGTTCGACCTGGACGGCGTGCTGGTCGACTCCCTGGCGCTGATCGAGCGGATCCTGCGCGCCTGGGCGGTCAGCCGGGGCCTGGACGCCGACCGGGCGGTCGCCCTCTCCCACGGCCGGCGCGACCTCGATCTGGTCACCCTCCTGGCCCCGCACCTCGACGCGGTCGCCGAGACCCGGCGGATCGTGGCCGCCGAGGAGGCCGACCTCACCGGGCTGCGGGCCGTGCCGGGCGCCGCCGGCCTGCTCGCCGCGCTGCCCGCGCACCGCTGGGCAGTGGTCACGTCCGGCACCCGGCTCGTCGCGACCGGCCGGCTCCGGGCCGTCGGTCTGCCCCTGCCCACGGTGCTGTTCGCGGCGGAGGACACGAGAAACGGCAAACCCGATCCTGAGGGGTACCTCGCGGCGGCGGCCGCCCTCGGCGTACCCCCCGAGCGGTGTGTCGTCGTGGAGGACGCCCCGGCGGGGCTGACCGCCGCGCGCGGCGCCGGCATGGCCCGGATCGGCCTGGGCGCGGCGGTCCGGGCGCAGCGCGCGGAGCTGGACGCGTGGGTGCCGGACCTGCGCCCGGTCCACGCGACGGTCACCGCGGCCGGGGTGACGTTGAGCGTCCAGCCGCCCGGGCCCGGCGACTGACCGGCCAGTCCGGGATCAGGTCGCGGGCTGGTCGGGCGGCCGGGGGCCCCGGTACGGCAGGGTCTGGCTGTAGACGACGCTGGTGGTGGTGCTGCCGAACCGGGCCAGCTCGTCCATCAGCTGTTCGAGGTGGGCCATCGAGGTGGCCGCCACCTTCAGCGTGTAGCAGTCGTCCCCCGTGGTCCGCAGGCACTCGAGGATCTCGGAGCGTTCGGCGAGGAGCTGGTGCAGTGGCTGGTGCCGGCTGCCGGGGTACTTGAGGCGGACGACGGCCAGCACCGGGTAGCCGGCGCGGGTCAGGTCCACCGCCGCGTGGTACCCGGTGACCACGCCGGTGGACTCCAGCCGGCGCAGGCGCTCGGTGGTGGCGGAGGCGCTGAGGTTCACGCGGCGGGCCAGTTCGGTGAGGGTGATCCGGCCGTCGCCCTGCACCTCGGCCAGGATCGCCCAGTCGGTCGGATCAAGAGTCTCGGCCATACCGGGAGAGTACCGGGGAATCCACGGCCGGCCGCCGCCGATGGCGGGAGCATCCCGTTCCGCGCCTTGATCAGCGGGGATAGTCTGTGCACGTGCAGCTTGGTGTGAACGTCCCCAACTTCGGCCCCGGCACCGACCCCGGCGTGCTGCGGGCCTGGGCGCAGACCGTGGAGGGTCTGGGCTTCGACCTGTTGATGGTCTCCGACCACGTGGCGATCACCCCGGACGTGGCGGCGCAGTACCCCGCGCCGTTCTACGAGCCGTTCACCACCCTCAGCTGGTTGGCCGGGATCACCCACCGGGTCCGGTTGGGCACCACGGTGCTGCTCGTGCCGTACCGGCATCCGCTGCTCGTCGCCCGGATGGCCGCGAACCTGCACCAGCTCAGCGGCGGCCGGCTGGTGCTCGGGGTGGGGGTCGGCTGGGCGCGGCAGGAGTTCGAGGCGCTGGGGGTCCGGTTCGACCGGCGGGGGCGGCTGACCGACGAGCACCTGCGGGCGCTGCGGGCCGCCTGGGCGGACGAGGCCGACTACGGGGCCGGGCGGATCCCGGTCTGGGTCGGCGGCAACAGCGACGCGGCCCTGCGCCGGACGGTCCGGCTCAGCGACGCGTGGCATCCGCTGCGGTTCACCCTCGACTGGTTCGGGTCCGCCGTGGACAGGTTGCGGGCCGTGGCCGCCGAGGAGGGGCTGCCGGTGCCGGCCCTGGCGCCCCGGATCCGGCTCCGGCTGACCGACGCGCCCGTGACCGGCCCCGACCGGGCGGCCGGCGAGGGCACGATCGAACAGGTGCTGGACGACCTGGCGCGGCTGCGGGACCTCGGCGCCGGGACCGTCGTGCTCGACCCGTACCAGGGTGACCCGGCGGAGACGCTCCGGCCCGAGGCCGCGTGGCGGATGCTCGCGGCGGTGGCCGCCCACCGCGCACCGGCCCGCACCGAACACCGTGGGGGCGACCGCTCCCCCGGCCCCGTACCGACCGCGAAGGAACAGCCATGACCCCCGACGACGAACGCCTGCTCCGCAGGGCACTCGAACTCGCCGCCGCCGCGCGGGCCACCGGCCACGCGCCGTTCGCGTCGCTCCTGGTGGGCCCGGACGGTCGGGTGCTGATCGAGGACCACAACACCGTGGACGCCGACAACGACATCACCGCGCACCCCGAACTGAAGCTGGCGCTGTGGGCCTCGCGCGAACTCGACCGCGACACCGCCGCCGGCACCACGATGTATACCAGCTGCCAGCCGTGCGGCATGTGCCAGGGCGCGATCGAGCGTTCCGGTCTCGGCCGGGTGGTGTTCGCGCTGGCCACCGACCAGCTCACCGCGCTCAAGCCGCCGGCACCGCCGGCGACCCTGCGCGTCGAGGGCCCGGCCCTGCCCGGCGAGGCGGAGGTTCCGGTGGCGGGGTTCTACGGCTGACCCCGGCGCCGGCACGCGTGTCCGGTATTCGCACGACTCCCGGTCGGCGCCGGAACCGGGAAAAATGGAGTGCCCGAGCGAAAGGGCACCCGATACCCGTGCGCACACTCAGCCAGCACGACCTTCACCGCCTGCTCCGGTCCCACCGGCGCCTGAAGGTCTCGCTGCTGGTCACCCTGGCGGTGATCATCGCGGGACTCGTCCTCCTGATCGTGTCCGACGCCTCGTTCCCGATCCCGCTCGGCGGCGTCATCGGGGTGTGCATCGGTCTGGTGCTGCTCATTCCGCAGCGCCGCCTGCTGGCGGAGCTCGGGCTCACCAACGTCGAGGCGAAGGAGATCATCACCGCGGAGCGCGAACGCCGCACCGGCCTCGCGGCCATGCCGCCGGCGGACCGCGCCCGGCGCGAGAGCGTGCGGGCCCGGATCTTCACGGTCGCCGGCACGGTGCTGGTGGTGGGGTTCTTCGTCGCGGCGTACTACTTCTTCTCGAAGGCCGGCCAGACGGTCGAGGAGGACGCGCCGACCGACCCGTGGTTCGCCACCAGCGTGTTCGGGGGCTTCGCGGCCCTGTGCGTCGGGCCGGCGCTGCTGTTCCAGGCCGCGCAGCACCGGAGCGCGGCGGAGTCCTGGCGGGCGAGGGCCGACCAGGACACCTGAGACGACCACGGAGGACGGTGCCGTCCTCCGTGGTCCTCGGGTCAGCTACAGGTGAGGGTGCCGGCGCGCAGGGCGTGGCCGCCGTCGTTGGAGTCGTCGGCCCAGAGCACGGGCCGGCGGCCGTTCACGCAGGCCGCCGGGGAGATGGCGAACCCCTCGTTGTTGTAGTCGGGCAGGCCGGTGGGCCGGTCGTAGGTGGCCGTGACGGCGAACCTGCCCTGGGCGTTGACCGCCAGCGTCGCGGACCGGCCCTGGCAGGTGTCGTCGCAGCTGGCCCACAGGCGGCCGGTGCCGGGCTCGAACTCGAGCTCCATGACGGCCGGGAAGCCGCTGGTGATCGTGGCGACCCGGACGTAGGTCCCGCCGGCCTGGAGGGCGTAGGCGTAGACCGTGCCGTTGGCCTCGGCGCCGACGAGGAACAGGCCGGTGCCGTGACCGGGGTACGAGCCGGGCTGGTACGCGGCGCCCGTGCGCTCGTCGAGGAACCCGTTCGCGGTGAGGTACGTGTCCGGGACGAACGCGATGCCCTCGGGTCCGCTGTTGGGCGCCATCGACGGCAGATCGGCGGTGAGGTTCCACTCGGCGGCCGCGTTGAGCGTGCCCGCACCGGACGCGGTGTCGTAGCGCAGGACCTTCACCAGGCTCACGTCGCTGTTGGCGTTGTCGCGCTCGGTGACCACGAACGTGCCGTCGGGGGTGACCGCGACCCCCTCGGCGTCGGGGTCGCCGCCGCCGTTGGCGTACCGCAGGGACTTGCCCGAGGCCCAGCCGCCGGCCGGGTCGGGCCGCCAGTTCGCGCCGTCCGGGACGAGCCGGTAGATCGTGCCGGGGCCGTTCTTCACCGCCCAGAGCACGCCGGCGTCCTGGAAGGACAACCCGCTGAGGTTGGTACCGAACACGTTCGACCCGTCGGCGACGGTGACCGCCGCGTCGCCCGGCCAGGTCGTGCCCGGGTTGCCGCCGCCGCAGGAGTTCGCCGCGCCCTTGGTGGCCGGGCTCGTGCTGGTGAACGCGCCGGTCCCGTCGACGCACCGGCCGTAGGTGGCGGCCGCGTGCGCGGTCCAGGTGTAGGTGTCCACCAGGGTGCTGCCGCCGGGCTTGTAGAGCCGCGCGGAGTCCGCGCTGCCCAGGCCGAACGACGCCTCCACGTCCAGCGCGAGGAAGCCGCCGACCGGCAGCGTCGTACCCGTCGGGATCGTGAAGCTGTGGCTGTTGTCGTTGTCCTTGATCACCCAGCCGGCGAGGTTCGCCGCGGCGGTGCCGGTGTTGACCAGCTCCACCCAGTCGCCCGGCGAGCCGCCGTTGGACTCGACCTCGTTGATCCGCACCACCGCGGTGCCGCCGGGACAGGCGTTGGCCGCGCCCCTGGTCGACGCCGTCGTGGTGGTGAACGCCCCGCTGCCGTCGGCGCACCGGCCGTAGGTGGTGGTCGCGTGCGCGGTCCACGTGTGGGTGTCCACCAGGGTGCTGCCGCCGGGCTGGTACAGCCGCGCGGAGTCGGCGCTGCCGAGCCCGAAGACCGCCTCGACGTCCACGACCCGGAAGCCGCCGGCCGCGATGGTGGTACCCGTCGGAATCGTGAGGGTGTGGCTGTTGTCGTTGTCCCTGAGGACCCAGCCGGACACGTCGACGGCCGTGCCGCCCGTGTTGACCAGCTCCACCCAGTCGCCCGGGGAGCCGCCGTTGGACTCGACCTCGTTGATCCGCACCGTCGTGGCCTGCGCCTTCGCCGCCGCCGGTGTCCCGGTCAGGCCGAGCGCGGCGACGGACAGGACGACAACAGCCAAACCCATAGATCTATGCTGATGTGTACGCATGGAGCGGTCCTCTTCTCCGGGGTCACGGGCAGGGGCGGCGCGCCCCGGGACAGCCTCCGGCACACCGACGACAACCACGTGAACACGCGGCGAACGGTCCACACAACACATAGTCCGCTGGACGGAAGAAGGCTTCCACGGCCCACGCGCCGCGCCCGCCCGGCCTGGTCGGCGGGGCGGGCGCGGGCGGGTGCGTCACTCCTCGCCGGGCCAGGTGCCGGCGACCTTCTCGAAGCCCTGCGCGCCGCCCCGGTCGACGGCCGCCTTCACGACGCCGAAGATCGCGCCCTGCACGGCGGCGGCGACCAGCACCTCGGTCCAGCCGTGCCGGCGGTCGGTGGCCTCCGGGGCGCTGTCGGAACCCGAGACCAGCCGCCACACCTGCTTGAACAGCAGCCCGGCGACCGCGCCCGCGGCGAGGCTGCCGAGGAGCCCGACCGGCTTGTACAGCAGCGTGCCCTTCGTCATCGCATCTTCTTCAGGTAGGCGGCGATCCGCTGGTCCAGCCGCCGGTTCGTCCGCCTGCGCCGGACGCCGGCCGCGACCACGACCAGGGCGAGGACCGCCCCGGCGGCGGCGCGGACCCGGTTGTCGGCGGCGGCGGCCCGCACGTGCGGGGCCCACGCGCGCACCTGACCGGTGACGGCCTCGGCGAGGCGGGTGGCGGCGTTCTCGTCGCCGGGTCCGGCGAACGAGTCGGAGAGCTGGTCCCTGGCGGTGGAGAGGTCGCCCGCTTCTTCCAGGGACGCGGCGGCGGCCGACGCGCTCGGGTCCGCCGGACTCGTGATGGTTCGGGCCGTGGACATGGGAGGTTCCTCCTGCGCTGGGGTGCTGGTGCCCGCACGGTGGGCGGCTCCCAGCCACATACCCGGCGACGCGGTCCCCCAATCAGGATCCGGGACCCCGCTCGACGAGGCGGGCCAGGCGGCGCAGCGCCTCGCGGTTGCGGCCCTCCAGCGCCCCGTCGTTGATCCTGTTGCGCAGCCCGAGGAGCGCGCCGCCGGTGAACTCCTCCTCCAGCACCACCCGGGTCCGGCCGTCCGGCTCGGGTACCAGGGTGATCGTGACCGTCAGCTCCCCCAGCGGCCACACCCGCGGGCACATCACCACCCGGTACGGCGGCTCGCAGGAGACCATCGTCGTCGTGCCGGGCGCCGCCACCGGCCACGGTCCCACGGTGACGTGCAGCCTGCTCCCGGCGGCCGGCCAGGCCTCGTCCACCTGGCGGATGTGGTCGGCGCCCACGACCCAGGCGCTGTAGGACCAGCCGTCCGCCAGTACCGCGAAGACCTGTTCCGGGGTGGCGGTCATGGTGCGTTCCGTCCGCGACACGCGGGCCTCCCCTCAGGACGGGAATCCGGTTCCCCGCCCGTCACGATAGGGCAGGCCCGGAGCCGGCGTTCCCGCGCGCCGGGTCAGGGGCGGGCGTCGGTCAGGTGCGCGAAGACGATCACGTTGTCCACGTACTCCTGGCGCCGGCGGTCGAACTGGCCCCCGCAGGTGACGAGGCGCAGCGCGGGGACCGGCGACGGGCCGTAGACCCGGTCGGTGGGGAACCGCGCCTTGGCGAACCGTTCCACCGAGTCGACCGTGAACCGGCCCCGGCTGCCGTCCGCGCGGCTGATCTCGATCGGCGCGCCGGCGGTGAGCCGGGTGAGGTAGAAGAACACGGCGACCTTGCTCCTGGAGTCCACGTGGCCGAGGATCACCGCCGGGCCGGGCTCGCCCGGGGTGGGGCCGTGCCGGTACCAGGCGGCCCGGTTGGCCCGCTCGTACGGCGGGGTCTCGATCCGGCCGTCGCGGGTCAGGCCGACGGTGTCGATGAAGGCCTCCAGCCGGATCGCCGGGATGGCCAGCTTCACCGGCGGGGAGCGGCGCATCACCGGCCCCGTCCACGCCGGCGGTCGCTGCGCGATCCGGGCGGCGGCGGGCGGGTCGGGTTCGCGCACCGCGAGCGGCGGCGGGGTCGGCGGCCCGGCGGGCACGGCCAGGCGCCAGGCGCCCCAGCCGAGCAGCCCCAGGGACGCCGCCCCGATCGCCCGCCCGACGGTGCGCCGGTCAGGCACCCTCGCGGCGGCGGGCGACGAGCAGCCCCGCGCCGACCCCCAGCAGGCCCAGCGTGACGGCGGCGGCGGTCACCACGGGCGAGTCCAGGCTGCCCCCGCCGCCGGTGCCGGCCGCGCCGCTCGGGACGGGACGGGCGGAGGTGGACGGCCCGGCGGAGGCGGACGGTCCTGCCGAGGCGGACGTGGAGGTGGACGGCCGGGGCGACGGGGACGGCGAGGGCCCGCCGGTCGACTTGCAGGTGTGGGTCACGTTGAACTTCATCGACTCGCCCTCGCCGGTGACGACGGCGCTGGCGGCCTCGAGGGTGGTGCCGGCCGGTACCTGGATGAAGGCCTTGGAGGTCGCCGGGGACGGTGCCGAGATCGTGCCGTCGGGCGGGATGTTGTAAGTGACACCGCTGAACGTCAGGCTCAGGCTGACGAAGTCGCGCGGCTGGTCGGTCAGCACGAACACCCAACCGTCCAGTGTGGGGCTCGCGCCGCCCTGGAAGTCCTCGCAGTTCTGCTCGAACCCGCCGGCCTGGGTGCCGAGGTGTGCCGGGTTGATCGCGGCGGTGGTGTTCGCCCACGCGGGCGCGGCGGCCAGCATGCCGACCAGCGCGCCGAGCCCGAGGCCGACGGCCCCCGCGACGGCCCGGTTTCTCGCCCTGACGTGAACCATGGCACCCCCAAAGTCTTGTCGCATATGCGGCTTAAGGTATGGGTCACCGTGCATGGATCCGGGACGACACGCCGACAGCGAATGGTGCACTAAATCCTTTTTGCATAGTTTTCTGGAACGGGATACATGAACACGTTTCGTCGTTAGCATGGCCCCAAAGTGCGCCTTTCGGCTCGATCACTCCGGGGGATGTCCGTGCGACGAGTACACACGAGGAGGGTCCAGGTCGCCGTGGTCCTCGGGGCCCTGCTGCTGACCGGACTGATCGGCCTGGTGGCGATGCCGACCACCGCGCAGGCGGACATCCTCATCGCGATCAACCCCGGGAACGTGCCCACGACGGCCGAGGACTTCGACCCGAACTCCTGCGACAACATCCCCGGCGGGGCCAGCCCCACCCAGGACGGCTGGGTGTTCGTCCTCCCGGGCAACGACTCGGAGTTCGTCTCGCTCACCCTGACGTTCCAGAAGCCGGACCTGTCCCTGGTGGTCCTGACCATCCCCACCGACGGCGGGGGCATCATCGGCGGGCCCGGCACCTCCAAGGCCTACCTCCAGACCGATCCGGGGTGGACGCTGACCGCCGGCACCGCGCAGATCACGGGCGACTCCCCGCCGCCGAGCGGGAACTTCAACCTGACGCACACGTGCCCGACGACGGGTGGGCCGACGCCCAGCCCGTCGCCGACGCCTTCGATGTCGGCATCGCCATCGCCGAGTCAGTCGCCGTCGCCCAGTCTGTCGGCGTCGCCGAGCTCGTCGCCCAGCCCGTCGCCGTCGATGAGCCCATCGCCGAGCCTTTCGCCGTCGCCGAGTGCGTCACCGAGCCCTTCGTCCTCCCCGAGCGGGTCGGCGTCCCCGAGCCCCAGCCCGTCGGCGTCCACATCGGCCTCCCCGTCCGCCGGCCCGTCGGCCACCCCGACCGCCCCGGTGCCGTCCGTGAACGCGTCGACTCCCCCGCCGCCGCCGTCCGGCCTCCCGGTCACCGGTGCCGGCGTCATCGCCATGGTGTCCGTGGCCGCCGCGCTGATCGCCACCGGTCTGGCCCTGCGCACGGTGAGCCGCCGACGCCCGGGCTCCGGCATGACGGACTAGCGGAACGGGTGCCCGGGACGATTCCCGGGCACCCCGATCGGGCCCCGTCACCGGCTTCCGGCGGCGGGGCCCCTCCGTGCGTGGCACCGGCGGATGCGCCCGCCACAGGTGAACTCGACCGGTCCCGGGTGTGGCCGGATGCCGGGCCAGCCGTAGGTGTGGGTCCGGATTCAGCCCTGCCGGTGGGTGCTCGGCGGGGTACCCGGGGGCTTGCTGTGCTCGCTCTTGCCCCCACCGTGCTGGGGCGGGGGCGTCGGCTTGCGCTTGTCCCCGGGCTTGTCCGTCGCGGCGCCCCCGCCACCCGGCGGCGCGCCGGACGGTACGACGAGCGGCAGCGTCGGGTCCGCCGAGGGTTCGTCCGCGCCGAGCCGCGCGCGCAGGGCCGTGAGCCGACCGGCCAGCCGGCGCGCCGCCTCCTCGGAGCCGACCTTCCCGAGTTCCGCCTCGGCCTCGGCGAGATGCCGGCGCGCGTCCTCGACCCGGCCGGCCGCCAGGTCGCGGTCCGCCGTCGTCAGCGACCGGTCGGCGGCCTGTTCGGCGAGGAAGGACTCGGCCCGGTCCCCGTACGCCAACCGGGTCACCGGCCACAGCACACTGCCCGGCCGCGCGTCCCCGGCGGCGGCGGTGACCCCGCCCGCGCCGGCCACCAGCACCAGCCCGGCCGCCACGGCCACCAGCAGCCGCCGACGCCGGGGTGGAGCGGGACGCAGCGCGATCAGCGTGCCCCCCGCCGGGCCCGGCTCGGCCGCGTCGGCCCGCCACTCCGTCAGGGCCAGGAACAACAGGTCGTCCGTCGCCGGCCGCTCGCCCCGCCCGATCGCGTCCAGCGTGGAGTCGGTGGAGTTCAGGTCCTCAAACGCGTTCACTGCCCCACCTCGTCTCCACCATCGTCCGCAGCCTCGCCAGCGCCCGGTGCTGGGCCACCCGCACCGCGCCCGCCGTCATGCCCAGCACCGCCCCGGTCTCCTCCGCCGACAGCCCCACCGCCACCCGCAGCAGCACGATCTCGCGCTGCTGCGGCGTCAACTCCTCCAACAGCCCCGTCAACTGCCGGGACAGGTCCGCCACGATCGCCTGGTTCTCCGGGCCGGCGTCCGGGTCCGGCCGCTCGGGGAGGGTCTCCACCGGCGCGAACGCCCGGGCCCGCCGCGCCGCCCGGTGCGCGTCGGACACCTTGTGCCCGGCGATCCCGAACACGAACGCCGCGAACGGGCGCCCCTGGTCCCGGTAGCGGGGCAGGGCACCGATCACCGCGAGGCACACCTCCTGAGCCACGTCGTCGGCGGTCACGAATCCGCCGCCGACCTGTCCGAGCCGGGCCCGGCAGTAGCGCACGACCATCGGCCGCAACCGGGTCAACAGTTCAGACATTGCGACCGAATCGCCAGCGGCGGCACGTTTCGCCAGGTCAGCGAACTCGTCCTCCCCCACCATCGCCGCCGCCTCCTCCACCGTTACCGCCCGGGACCCGTCGCACCGTAGCCAACCCTCCCGGTGCGCGCCAAGGACACGGTCGGCGTTGTTGACCCTCCCGCCGTGGGAGGGTGCAGGCTGGAACCCGTGACCGACGAACTCGTACCCATCGGAGGCTTCGCCCGGCTCTGCCGGCTGAGCGTGAAGCAGCTGCGGCACTACGACCGCCTGGGCCTGCTCTCCCCCGCCCTGGTCGACCCCGGCACCGGGTACCGCTACTACCGCCCCGACCAGGCCCGCGACGCCCTCGTGATCGGCCTGCTCCGCTCGCTGGACGTGCCGCTGGCAGCGATCGGCCAGGTGCTGGCCGGCGCCGCCACAGAGGCCCTGGGCCGGGTCCGCGACGACCTGGAGTCGGAGCTGGCCCGGCGGCGGCGCGGCCTGGCCACCCTGGAGCGGGTGCTCGCCGACGGCCTGCCCACCCCGGCGGTGACGGTGGTGACCGAACCCACCCACCGGGTACTGCTCGCCCGCGACGTCGCCGACGGCCCCGACGACATCGCCCGGGTGACCTCGTCGTGCGTGGCCCGCCTGCTGCCCGGCCTCGACGGGCCGCCCCGCCTGATCGGCCTGTTCCCGCTCGACGTGGAGGACCGGATCCCGGTGGCGGTGGCCGCCGTGCGCGCCGACGGGGCGGACCTGCTGCCCGGCGGCACGTTCGCGTGCGCCACCCACGTCGGCCCGTACGACCAGATCACCCTCACCGGGCACGCCCTGCTGTCCTGGTGCGCCGCGCGCGGCCACCCGCCGACCGGCCCGCTCCGGGAGGTCTACGTCTCCGACCCGGCGACGACCGCCCCGGAGCACCTGGTCACCCATCTCATGGTCCCGTTGGAGGAGCCGTCATGACGTCCGCCGTCGCCAAGGTCGACCTGGTCCGGTCCGACCGCGGGTACTTCACCGCCACCGCCTCGCCCGAGGTGCGTGAGTTCGACACCTGCATCTATGCCGCAGTCGACGGCGTGGGGGCACCGGGCGGCCCCGAGTACGTCGCGGCGCTGGAAGCCCTCTACCCGGCGGCGTACGGCGCGAAGAAGCGGGCCAGGGCGGCCGGCCGGGACTTCACGGTGTCCAAACTGGAGGGCCTGTGGTGGGTGGAGTCCGACGGGCCGCCCCTGGAGGTGCCGCGCGAGGAGTGGCACTGGACCCTGCTGATCCGGCTGCCGGAGTTCGTCACGCCCGACCTGGTGACCGGCGGGGCCCGGTTCCTGCGGCTCACCGAGGGGCGGGCGGTGCAGGTGCTGCACACCGGGCCGTTCGCGACCGAGCCGGAGACCCTGGCCCGGATGGAGGAGTTCATGGCCGCGCGCGGGCTGGCGCACTCCGGGCGGCACCACGAGATCTACCTGACCGACCCGCGCCGGACCGCACCGGAGCGGCAGCGGACCATCCTCCGCCAGCCGGTGCGGGCCGCCACGACATGACCCCGATCACGCGGGACCCCACAACCCAAGCAGACGGGTACTGCGGGTCCCCGTCGAAAGACCCGCGCCGTTCCGCACGGTCGGGTCAGGCGAAGACCGGGTCGGCGACGGCGAACACGACCAGGTTCTCGCGGTAGCTGCGCGCCGCCCGGTCGAACGAGCCGGCGCAGGTGATCAGGCGCAGTTGGGGATCGGGGGTGGGCGCGTACACGGCGGCGGTCGGAAACGCGTCCTTGCCGTACCGGCGCACCTGGGTCACGGTGAACCGCACGACCCCGCGCGCGCCGAGGACCTCGATCCGGTCGCCGGGCACGAGGGTACCCAGGCGCGCGAACACGGCCGGGCCGGTGCGGGAGTCGACGTGTCCCGCGATCACCGCCGGGCCGGTGTCGCCGGGGGCGGCGCTGCCGGTGTACCAGCCGGCCCGCCGGTAGTCCCCCGGCGGCGTCAGGGTGCGGTCGGCGGCCAGGCCGAGCGTCTCCAGGGCGCTGTCGACCCTGATCCGCGGGATCCTGATCGACGTCGGCGCGTCCGGGCCCGCCGCGACGAGGTGCTGGCCGACGGGGATGCCGGCCGGTTCCGGTGTGGACCGGGGCAGCAGCGCGAAGGTCGCGAGCAGCAGGCCGCACGCGACGAGCAGCGCCGCCACGGCCGGGCCGGCCCGGCGCGGGGCCCGGTGTCGTCCGGCCCCCGCGCGCCGGGAGCCGCGAGCGCGCGGGGCGCTCCGGGCCGTGGTCCGGGCAGACCGCACAGCAGGCGGCGCGACCGGAGGGTGGTCAGTCATCGGCCGGGTGCCGGGCCGCCCGCCCGGTCATCGCGGCACGGCGGCCGGGCGCCTGCGGGACCGCATCCAGACGAACAGTCCGGCCGCGACGAGGGCCGCGCCGCCGGCCAGCAGCGCGTACGTCCGCCACGGGGTGCCGGCCGAACCGCCGCCGCCGGCCTCGACCGCGCCGTTCGGGGTGGCCTCGTCGCCGCGCGCGTCGAGGCGCAGGACGGTGGACAGCCCGTCGCCGACCCCGTCGAGGACGACGAGCGAGTAGACGGAGCGGGCGTCGAGGTCGACGTCGACGGTGGTGGGGGCCGTGCCGGCGCCCTGGAGGCGCAGCGTCGCCCGGCCGGGCCTCGTCTGCGCGTACGGGCTGGTCGACGCGAACGCCACCGCGTCGGCGACCTTCTGCCCGTCGGTGGTGGCCACCGTCAGCTGCGGGGCGCGGACGGAGGCGTGGATGACCCGGATCCGGGCCCCCGCGTCGGGGCGGCTGAGGTCGTCGGTGATGACCCGCAGTCCCAGGTCGGCGTACCGCCCGACGCCGGCGACCGTGTACGCGGCACCGCCGCCCACCTCGACCGAGGTGCTCAGGACGGGGGTCGAGGTGGCCGGGGAGCCCGCGCCGCGCATCGCCACCGCGTAGGTGCCGGCGGGCAGCGGCATGTAGGTGGACAGCACCCCGTAGCCGACGGCGGGGAACACCTTGGGGGTGATGCCGCCGCCGACGGAGGACAGGTACACGTCGACCGCCGGGGTGTCCGGGGACAGGTGCGCGAGGCGGACGTAGCCGACCGACGCCGCCTGGGCGGGGGCCGCGCCGGTCAGGGCTGCCGCCGCGACCGCGAGGGTGGCGACGACCAGTCGGGTGGCTCTCATGATTCCTCCGGGAAGAGTGCGTAGCGCACCAGCAGCCCCTCGGCCGTGGTGGTGGTGCCCTGGGGCCGGTACGGGTCGCGTTGCAGGTCCAGCCATGCCCGCAGCAGGGCCGTGGACTCCGCCGTCGTCGCGGGGCGGCCGTCGACGGCGGTGACGAGGACCCGACGGGCGGGGGTGCCCCGCTCCCCCGGTACCCCCGGAAAGTCCTGGATCTTCAGCGCGTGCTGGCCGGTGACCGTGCCGAGCAGCAGCACGAGCCGCAGTTCGACGTCCCCGGCGCGCAGCAGGTCGGCGGCGGCGGGCGTCAGGGTGAGCCGGGGGTTGCCGGCCAGCGCCGCCCCCGCCCGGGCCCGGGTGCGCCGCTGCTCGCCGGTGGGCGCGGCGCCGCCGTCCCGCCGGCTGACGGTCACGGGGCCGAAGGTGGCGACGACCCCGGCGGTGCCGCCCCGGGAGAGCCGCCACCCGCTGTCGGGGTCGATCCGCCCCGCCGGCAGTCCCGCCCGGACCAGGTCGGCGCGCAGCCCGTCCTCGACGGCGACGCGCTCCGTGGCCGGCAGTTCGGCGCCCACCCACGCGGCGGCGTCGCGCACGGGGCCCGGCGACGCGGTCCCGGGGACGGCGAGCAGCTGGGTCACGCAGAGGCCCGCGAGGAGCACGGCGGCCGTCGCCACCAGCGCGACGCGGACCGACCACGCCGGGTTCCGGCGCGGGAGCGCCTGCTCGGCGGCCGACGCGGCGACGACCACCAGGGCGGGCACGGCCACCGCCCACAGGCCGGCGGGCGCGACGAACGCGGTGGCCGTCAGCACGAGGACGGCCACCGCCGGCGCGCGCGACCAGCGGCGGGTCAGCCCCAGCCCGGCCAGCGCCACCGCGACCGCGCCGAGCGCGAGCTCCCACGCGGCCACCGGCGGCGGGTGGGGCGCGGAGCCGGCCACCGCCCACAGGCCGGCCGCCGCGAGCGCTCCGACGAGGCCGGCGGCGGCGTACCGCCAGCGGGCCCCGAGCCGCGCGGACAGGTCGCCCTCGGCGAGCAGCACGGCGAGCCCGGCGAGGATCCCCGGCAGGGCGGCGGGCACCAGCAGCGCGCCGACGGCCACGCCCAGCAGCCCGAACAGCCCCGACCAGGTGCCCGGGCGCTGAGCGGCCAGGGGCAGGACCCCGAGGAGCAGGAACGCGGCGGCCAGCGGGCCGGGGGTGACGGTGCCCGCGAACAGCACGGCGGGGCCGGGCAGGGCGAGGGTCACCAGGACGGCGCCCCGGGCCGGTACGGACAGGCCCAGGCGCCGGGTCAACAGCCACACCGCCGCGAGGGCCAGCAGCGTGGCGAGCAGGACGGCCTGCCGGACGGCCAGCACGGCGGGCAGGTCGCGCAGCAGGCCGCCCGTCGAGGACAACCAGCCGGCGAGGAGCCCGTCGAGGAGGCGCGCCGACCAGCCGCCGCCGGTGACCGGGGCCCCGGGGCGCCCCCACTCGACGAGGGCGGCGACGCGGGCCGCCTCGGCGGCGGTGACCGGGGTGCTCCGGGTGGCCGCGTGGGCGGCGACGGCGGCCAGGGCGAAGGCGGGGATCTCGACGGCGAGGGCCGCCCAGCGGGGCAGAGGCCCGATCGGGGCGCCACGAAGTGCCCCCGGCCCGGGCAGTCCCCGGTCGTGGTTCGCTTCCTCGTATCCGACGATCGGGCCCGGCGGGCTCATGCAGACTCCCCAGTGAACGGCCCCCAGGGCCGACTACGGGAAAGGCATAACAGAGATTCCGAGGGGTACGCAAGGAGCTGTACCGTGCGCCGACAACAGCTCGACAATGCGTGGCGGACAACGCGGCTTATCCGGGGGAACCGTCCGGCGAGAATAGTATTCCGGCACTAGGTCCACTAAGGTTGCCCATAGTGTGAATGGCATGCGATTGACCTGCAGAACCACAGGTCGGAGGCCGTCTCAAATTCTTTTGCGATCGTACCCATCCGTGGACCGACCGGCAACGAATACCTACGGGAATTTTTATCCGGTCGGCTGGACTGAGGCACCGGGATTCGTATTCTCCGGCGCCCCAATCAACCTTCATTGAGAGAGCGGTTCCATCCTCTTTCGCGGAAATTCAGGGTCGTAGTCAGCGCGATCCGGGCCGGTCCGTCGAGCACCGGGGCGTGAGTGCGGCGAACCAGCGGCCGGCCCGCGTCCACGTCTCGGCGACGTCCAGGCGGGCCGGATCCGCGACCCGGGGCAGGTCCGCGAAGGACACGAACGCCCACGGGAACGGGCTGCTGACCAGCGCGTCGACCCGCAGCCGCAATTCGGTGACGGCGGTGGTCGTGCGGGGCCGGTCGAGTTCGACGAGCAGCGTGCCACCGGGGGCCAGCAGGGCCGCGCACCGGGCGAGGAGCCGCACGGGGTCACCGCCGATCCCGATGTTGCCGTCCGCGAGGAGCACGGTGTCCCACCCGCCCTCGCGGGGCAGTCGGCCGAACACGTCGGCGCGCCTGGCCCGGGCACCCCTGGACCGGGTCAGGCGCACGGCGGCGGCCGAGACGTCCACCCCGAGCGCGGAGCCGCCCCGGGCGGTGAGCGCGGCGACGAGCCGGCCGGGGCCGCAGCCGACGTCGAGGGTGTGCCCGACGCACCGGTCGAGGAGGCCGCCGTCGCCGGGGGCCCGGGCGCTGACCCACCGCGCGAGGCCCGCGGGGCGGCTCACCCCCGCGCACAGGTAGTCCAGGCGGCTGTCCGTGGTCAGGGCCGTGTCGTAGACCTCCAGTGCCGTGCTCACCTCGTCACCGGCAGGGCGATTCCCGCGAGGGTCCGGGCGAACCGGCCGCCCGGGACCAGGCCCGCGACGGCGCGCGCGTCCTCGTACGTGTCGACGTCGCGGAGCACGGGCAGCGGCAGTACCCGGAGGCCGGCGGAGGTGAGGGCCTCGGCGGTGAGGCGACCGGTGTCCGGGGTGGACACGGGCACGTCGCGGAGCACGGCGCCGTGGGCGGGGTCGCGGAGGCCGAGGGCCCACCAGCCGCCGTCTTCCGCCGCGCCCAGGACGGCGTCGGCCTGACCGAGCCAGGCCAGCGCCGCTTCGAGCAGTTCCGGTTCGACCTGCGGGGTGTCCATGCCGATGAGCAGGGTCGGGCCGGGGCGGTCGGCGAAGCCGTTGGCGAGCCGCTCGCCGAGCCCGTCGCCGCGCTGGTGGCAGATGTCGAACCCGTCGACCGGGTACTCGCCGTCGAGGAGCAGCGTCCGGTCGGCGGCCACGGCGCGCACGGCCGCGAGGGTGTCCGCGAGCGCGGCGGCGGCCAGGGCCGCGGCCTGCTCCGGGGTGCAGGGCGGACACAGCCGGGTCTTGACGCGTCCCGGCGCGGGCTCCTTGGCGACGACCGTGATCCTCATCGGGCGAGCACCCGGCTCATGTCGCGCACGGCGCGCAGGGTGCCCAGCCAGGTTCCGGTCACCTTGGAGACGCTGCCCTCG